>CAVRUH010000001.1:0-1111177 GCA_963724325.1 Waddliaceae bacterium
ATTAGGAAGCTGTTTCTTTGAACCCTCAACGCGGACCCGACTTTCTTTTGAATCTTCGATGCATCGATTGGGGGGCAATGTTATTGGATTTACAGATGAACAATCGACCTCTGCTGCAAAAGGGGAAAGCCTTAAAGATACAATGAAGATGATGGAATATTATGTCGATGTGGTGGTAATAAGGCATCCTTTAGAAGGTGCAGCACAACTTGCCGCCGATGCTTTGAATATCCCTGTGATCAATGCAGGAGATGGGGCCAACCAACATCCGACACAAACCTTTCAGGATCTATTTACGATACAGGAAACCCAAAAAACCCTTGAAGGACTGCATATTGCTTTTGTTGGAGACCTTAAACAGGCCGTACAGTTCATTCTTTGGTTACCGCTTTAACCATGTTTCACCCAAGACTCTATTTTATTTCCCATCCCCTATTGGAAATGCCCAAAGAAATTTGCGACGATCTACGTGAAAAAGGGATAAAATTCTCCTTCCACAAAGATATAGAGGAGGTTGTTCACAAGTTAGATATTTTATACATGACGCGGACTCAAACGGAACGCATTGGATATAAAATTGATGATAAAAAGGGTTTTTTGACTCTAAAATCAGAAATGCTAAATAACGCCAAAGCGAACCTTAAAATACTTCATCCTCTCCCACGAGTTGATGAGATTCACCAATCCATCGACAATACTCCCTATGCACACTTTTTTCCCCAAGTTGGCAACGGTATTCATACTCGGCAAGCCCTATTAAGCCTCTTAATATAGCCTGGAAAATTCTTAATCTTTTCCTCACAAAAAATCGGGCTCGTAGTATTTTCGAAGTCCAGAACACTCTCTTAAAACCATTATAGGATAATCTTCAGTTGAATCACACTCTTTGTCGGTTTGCATCCAACATTTCCTCTTACCATTTTTATATTCAAAGACGACATTCAGAGGTTTAATAATTAGATTTTTTATTACAACAGTTCTTTGGTGATCGGTAAAATGCATGCACCCCATTTTCTTATCATTTTGTATAAACTCCCTACACGATGGGAACATGGCAATACATAAGACTTTAAAGGGAGCAGGTGCCTGAATCAACTCAATAACCTCCATATTTTCTGTTCCTTCTCGAAATAAATACATCCTCTTAAGCTCAAAAAATTTATTTAACATCTGGCATTCAGAAGTAATATTCGATTTTTGATGCCCAAACCTGTCTCGTACCGTTTTGAATGGAGGTATCGGAAAATGATTCTTAAATGTAATTGAGATATAATTATTCACTGATACACTATCAATTTTGTTTACTCTAGAAAACGATATCAATGATTCAATATCCAAATGATCAAAAATAATATTTTTTACATCTCGCGGCATATTACGATGAAATACATCAAAATCTAGTGTAGGACCATCACTCACCTTATAGCTATTGACATGTTCTTGTAATGATGCCAATGCCTTTTTATACAATTCTGGAATTCTTTTGGGAGTCAATTGTTGCCTTTTTCTTTTATAAAATGGCAGAAAACTAGAACTACACACCCCATTCATGTTAAAAAACCAGTCTACAGATGGAAGTACTGCTGATTTAAATAAAACTAATTCAATTGTTTTTACTATTTCAGGAGTTAATTTTATAATAATTTTTTTATCAACGGAACGGCCATTGCATTGTAAGAAGATGGATTTGGGAATATTCTTAATGAATCCCATCTGATCTAGCTCAAGAACATCACCATTTTTTAGCCATGAATCAATATAAAACACTTCTTTAACAATTTCTGATAACGGTAACTGATTATAAATGCTCATGACTTACCCCCTTTAAAGGTTGTTTGCAATTGGCATATACGATATAATACTTGTCTAACCCATGAGGTGCATTATGTCAAAACTAAATATGTTAATACCAACATTCTTTTGCCTGGCGAATTTTACTGTCCTTGCAGCAGTGGATTCCATAGAAAATTCCTGTTCTAGGTCAAGATTTCTAACTCCTGCAGAGGCTCTTAAGAAACAAGCGGAATTAGAATTTGAAAATGATGAAAACAAAGATGTCATCCTAGAATACATTAATATGATTCTCGAAGATGGAATCCTTAAAGATCCAAGACTCTACCTCAATGAGTGGCAAATTTCCCGTGGCTGGACCCGTGAATACCGCATTCCTGAAGATGCCGCCTTCAACTTTTTCAACAGATATTTAAGCTAAACATTCCTCTTGTTTAAGTTTTATTTTTATGATACAATAGGTTTTTATTTTAAAAATTATAATTGAGGTGTTTTATGGCGCTTAGCAATAATTTAGACTTACTGATAAGTCAACCCTACTTTCGAGGATTTCATGATCTGAGGGACTACTGCACAAAAGATAATTGGAATACAAAAAAACTAGAAACGATTTGCAGAGTGGCCCTCGCCATTTTTAAAATATTATCTTACTTTACAATCATTATCCCAGCTGCAATAGCGATTATTTATCTCCTCAAAGGCCGCGCCAAAGCACCACCAAAACCAACGGTCATATTACCACCAATTCCCGTAGTTGTAGAGCCAATAAAACCAATAGTCGTGCCACCAGAAGTGAAGGTTGAAGAGCCAATAGAACCAATAGTCGTGCCACCAGAAGTTAAGGTTGAAGAGCCTAGTACGGAGGATATTCAAGAATACATAAAAGATATAAAGAGTGAAGGATCCGTAACCGCTGCAACTTACCAGCCACATGCTTTGAGTTTAATAAAAGATAGAATTACTCCTAAATTTGCAGCTGTAACTCTCGCTCATGCCAATGAATTAATTGAAATTGAACAATTTTGGATATTAGTAGACAAATTCCCAGATGTTGCCGCCGAATTGTTTAGTGCAGATGTAATAAAAATATTAGCATCGAAAAAAGATGAGAGAAGGCCTGAGTTAATTAAAATTATAGGAAAATTTCCAAATGATGACAAACTCAAGAGTAAGTTATTAGCAATGGCGGAATACGCTACGCGCAGCCAAGTTCATGACTATCCTACAGATTCAAATGGAAAATGTTGTACAGAAACAGAAGTGGGTACCCTAGATGCAATTACTCAAAGAGCATTTTCATTGAAAACTGATAAAAAAGAAATAATGGATAAGGCAAAAGGTGCTGCTGGACTTAAATTGGATGCAATTAAACATCATAAATCCAAGGCCAAGGAACTGATAGAAAAGCGACAAACGCCTAAAGTAGAAAGAAAATTTAAACATGAGGTCACCTCTGCTCAGGATTATAATAATAAAGTGTATGCTGATTCCCAAAATGCCCCTGCTCAGTATTGCACAGATGAGGAATGCAAAGATCCCTTATTTGTGAAAAATGATACCATCCTTAATCGAATGACTGAAAAACAACTCGAAAACTTCGTCCGTACATTAGGAAAAGCTGAGATTGATAAACTATGGACGATTGAATCTGCCCCATGGACAAAAGAATCCGCAATGATAAAGCCAATGAGGCTAAAAAATATTTTGGCCTTTATGTCAGATAAGCAATTTGACCACACCATTATCTGCGAAAAATTTTATGTGACCTTGGATGCCTATCCAGAGGCAATAGCCAATGCATTAACAACAGAGCAATGGGAAATAATCGTAGATCAATTATGTAAAGATCTACAATTTATAGACGATCCTATATATAGCAACACACAGCTAATAAAAATTCCCCTAGGCAGGCTGTCGACTGCTCTTATGGCAATCGGAAATGTTTTTGTAAAATATGTAATTGAACAGGAAAATCAAGCCGCAAAGAAAAGAGATTTAGAAAAATTGAGCGAAATTGCTGAAACACTCAAGAAATTAATCATTCAATTTGATGTTTCAAATAATTCTAGCATCAAAGACTTAGGAAAGAAGCTAGTTAACACCATTAAATTTAAATTGTTTCATTAGGACTCACCCTTTGATGACCATGTGAGGACGGAGCCTGGCGACCATGTTCGCTAGGCCAGCCTGCTGTACAGCTTCTACAACCGCATCTACATCCTTGTATGCATCGGGCATTTCTTCAGTAATTGTCTCACGAGAAGCCGCCATTACTGCTACTCCTTGCTTCTTCATATGCTCTACGGGATCTCGTCCTTTCCAAAAAAGTCGCGATTTAACCCTGCTGCGGGCCCTTCCGGCCCCATGGCAGGAGCTGCACCAGGTCAATGGATTTCCCAAGCCTACCATCAAATGACTTGCCCGTTCCATATCCCCTGGAACCAACACAGGTTGTCCGGTTTTTTGAAAGACAGGAGCCAGTTCTTGGGCTCCGGGACCATAAGCGCGGGTGGCTCCTTTTCGATGGACACATAATTTTTGCTTTTTCCCTTCAACTTTATGTTCTTCGAATTTTGCAATGTTGTGGCATACGTCGTAAATGAGGCGGATTTCTTCAGGAGCAATTCCAAGGATCTCTCGAAAGCTTTTCCTAGCCAGGTGTAGAAGTTGTTGTCTATTATTGAATGCGAAATTAGCAGCTGCAGCCATCGCTGAAAAATAGGCTTTGCCATCAGCACTTAGGATGGGTGCAGCAACAAGCTGTTTGTCAGGCAAGCCCTTAGCATACCCTTGCTTCACAAAATGATTAAGCGTGTCTTGGCACACTTGATGACCAAATCCTCTGGATCCGGAATGAATCAACAGATAGGTCAATCCAGCCTCTACTCCCCAAGCCTGGGCAATTTCAGGCAAAAAAATCTTTTGGATCTCACCAATCTCCACAAAGTGATTTCCCGAGCCGACAGAACCCAATTGATCTCTTCCTCTGATCATGGCAGAGCTAGAAATAGCTGAAAAGCTTCCGCCTGGGATGAATCCATTACTTTCTGTGTGATCAAGGTCTGCTGAGAATCCAAAACCATGTTCAACGGACCAGCGAGCGCCTTTTTCAATAATTCCTCGGTAGTCATCATCGCTCAAAGCTATTTGGTCCTTATGACCTTTGCCAACACCTGAAGGAATATTTTTAAATATTGAATGCAGTAATTGAGATTTCACTTCTTTTGTTAGTGAAGCAAATGGAATAGGCACAAGAGCAAGTCTAACGCCGCAATTAATGTCGTAGCCGACTCCGCCTGGGCTTATCACTCCAGAGTCAATATCCATCGCAGCAACCCCGCCGATGGGGAATCCATAGCCCCAATGAATGTCGGGCATCGCTATACTGTAACCCACAATACCCGGTAAATGAGCTACATTGCGAACTTGTTCTAAAGGTCGATCGATTTCAATTTCATTCAATAATTGTTCCGTTGCAATCACTAATCCAGGAACTTTCATGTCCCCTTCTTGAGGAAGAAGATAAGTTGCATTGCTCATTTTCTGTAAGTTAGACATCGATGATCATCTCCCAACTTAGAATTTGATTTTCTTCTGTTATTTCTCCGTGAAAACTAACCGCTTTGAAAGGACATCCGACATCACGATCACAATGCATGACGATATCATTGAGATCTATGACAATATCATCGATTCCGTTGACTTGCGATTTTGCTGAAAAATATTGAAGAATTGGAGGGAAAAGGAAAGCCAAAGCTACTCTTGCGTGCAAATGGAGCTCTTGTAAGCTCTCACCTCGGACTAAAAAGGCTACGTCTGCAGTATGATCTAGCTCCTCAAAGGGTGCAATCAGCTGGTTGGTCCAAATGGGAGTATATTGTGATGAGCCCATGCTTTCGTAGAGCTGAAAATTTTTAAAAATGACGGGTAGCTGTTGAAACGACTCTTTCCAAATCGCAAGTTGCTTTGGCTGACGGCAGATCGTCACGTGAGGAAGGAAGGAACCGCTATGCTCTTTCACAGGAATTTGATTATCTCGAAGCCATTGGACGAGGTATCGATTGTAATTTTCAAGCAATTCTCGTTCTTCATAGAATTCTACTTCCCAAGCAGCAACATTAGGGTGCCTAGGAGGCAGAAAAAGACACTTGCAAAAACATCCCACCTTCCCAACTCTAAATGGAGGAAGAGGCAGCGAAGGTAAAATTTGCTCTAAGCTTGGATAGTGAATATCCCCTAAGAAAGCAAAAGTCGCATGTCTATTAGATGCTTCCAGAATCCTTCCTGGAGGCAACTTCTCTGGCCATGGAGCCAGCGCCTCAAATCCAAAAAACAGCCGCTTTATTTCCTTATTATCTTCCATGTATGCATCATACCTACTTTATATCTTTTAGTCCAATTTCACAATAACGTGCATCTTGAGTCACGCATCATAAATAAGAGAAGATGTATACAAGGCGCAAATCGTAATTCAACAAATTTTTTTCAACGCAAAGGAGCAAAAGGCGCAAAGGAAGAAAAAAACTTGATCTTTCTTCCTTTGCGCCTTTTGCTCCTTTGCGTTGAAAAAAATTTGTTGAATTACGATTTGCGCCTAGTGTTTACATATTTAGATTTTTAATGGAAATTGCCTCTGAATATACTTTAAGTTGTTGTCTTTAGAGTTAAATGGTGAGTTTTTTTGTAGAATTCTTTCATGGCCTCAATGATGTCTGCACCTGTAGAAAAGAGCTGTTTGCATGGAGGAAGGCTGTTGAGGAATAGTCTTCCGTAGCCTTTTGTAATGACTCTTTTGTCTAAACAGACAACACAGCCGCGATCCCGCTTATTGCGAATAAGCCTTCCAAATCCCTGTTTAAACTTCACTATGGCAAGCGGCACTGAGTAGTCAAAAAATGGATCGCCGCCATCAGCTGTAATGAGTTCGGTTCTAGCTTGAATAAGAGGCTCAGAAGGAACCTTGAATGGCAATTTTACAATGATTACGCACCGTAATGCATCGCCTGGGACGTCAACACCTTCCCAAAATGAATCAGTGCCAAAGAGGACTGAATGTTCCTTCGACTTGAAGTTATTCAAAAGTGTTTGCCGACTAGCTTCACCCTGTTTTAAAACATGAAATCTGTTCTCTGTCAACTTTTTGGCAAGTTTATCATAACACGATTGCAGCATGGAATAAGATGTAAAAAGCAAAAAAGCATTCCCGCGGCTTGCCTGAATGACATTCCAAATATTCAAATAAACAGCCTCAAGATAATTAGGATCGTTGGGAGGCGGAATATCGGTCGGAATGACCAAAAGAGCCTGCTTATTATAGTCAAAGGGGGATGTATAAATGTTTTCAGTGGCAGTTTTCTTGACAAACTCAGGCACTATTCCTAACCGCTTCCTGATAAAACTAAAGCTCTGATTAGTCGTAAGGGTGGCACTGCACAGTATTGTCGTAGGAAATTTATTGAATAAAGAATCAGCAAGAACTTTGGCAATATCTAAATTAGCATCAATCAAATGTAAATTACTCATCGTTTTCAATTGCTGTATCTCAATCCAACGAACTCGTGTCTTAGGACATTCCTGCGCAGTAAATGTTTCAAGAATTAATCCCGATTGCTCTAGCCGATTCACTAAAGCATTTATCTCGAAACGAACAGTCTCAGTATGTTCACCCAATTTGGGATGCTCGATCGATTTAAGATCTTGTTCAAAACTTCGAATAGCGGCCGTAAACTGCTTTATCGCTTGTATGAGCATTGTTGTGTGCGGGATCACCCTCGCAGACCATTCGTTCTCCACAAGATGCCTTGGCATGATCCTAATCTTTTCTATGCCCTTTTCTTCTTCCTCTGCCGATTTTAATGATTCTGTGAAGTCTTTTAAAACTTGAAAAGTGTCTGCAATCAATATATTTAGACCATGCGGGGTCGCTGCGAGGTCAATAGTGAGTCGTGTGAATAAATTTTCAACTTCCGGACTGCGCTTTTTCCGAAAGATTTCATCCATTTTAATGCGTAACTGCGTTAGCTTTCCTCCTTTATCCCCAGCAAGCTTTCGAAGAGTTTTCATCATGTGGAATTGGGAGGTTTTTAGGGCATAAAATTCAGTAGCCGTATCTTCAATATTGTGGGCTTCATCAATGACGACTTTGTGATAATCGGGAATAAGCCCCTGTTCCTTTTTTTGATCTTCTTCCATGCGATAAGCAAGATCGGCGAAGAGCATGCTGTGGTTGGTCACGAGAATTTGTGCATCTTCGGCTTCTTTTCTAGCCTTAAAAAAATGACATTCATGAAAAAAGGGGCAGTCTCGTCTATTGCAGGTATCTGTTTCAGCAGAAACGCGTTCCCATGTATTGTAGGAGGGGGTAATAGGAAGATCTGCCAGCGATCCATCTTTAGTATAGGCTGCCCATTTTTCAATTTGATCGAGTTCTTCAGCATCCTTATCCGGGAGCATTCCTTTTTCATATCTTACATCATGCAACTTGCGCATGCACACATAATTCCCCATTCCTTTGACCAAAACGGCTTTCAAGGAGGTGTTTGCAGCCTTCATTGCTAGCGGAATGTCTTTGAAAATAAGTTGTTCTTGAAGAGCAATAGTGTTGGTTGAAATAAGCGTCCTTTCACCCCGTTTTTGGCTCCACATAATGGCCGGAAGCAGATATGCCATGCTTTTTCCAGTACCAGTTCCTGCTTCGATAAGTGCTATTTTATTTTGATTATATGCTTCGACAACATTGCTAAGCATCCCTTGTTGCTGCTCCCGAGGTTCGTAGCCTTTTATATATCGGCTTAACGAACCATCGGGTTTAAGAATGGGAAGTATATCTTCAACTTCAAGCATTATTCAGCTTCTAAAAGATCAAGGAACGCCTTCAGCTGTTTGGAGCGTGTCGGGTGACGCATCTTTCTTAGAGCTTTAGCCTCTATCTGTCTGATGCGTTCGCGTGTGACATTGAACTCCACACCTACCTCTTCAAGGGTTTTCGGCTTGCCATCTGCAAGGCCAAATCGTTGAATCAGTACCTTCCTTTCACGATCTGTTAGTGTCATCAACACTTCATTCATTTTGTCTTTTAAGATCGAATATCCCGTCGCTTCTGCTGGCGAATCGGCTCCGGTGTCCTCTAAGAAGTCTCCAAATTGGCTCTCGCCTCCATCCCCCACTTCAGCTTGAAGCGAAATTGGATGCTGGGCTATTTTGTAGATTTCTCGGACACGATCCGGTGTGATGCCAAGTTCGTTCGCAAGCTCTTCCGGAGATGGCTCACGGCCAGTTTCCATCATGAGTTTTTTTGCGCCGCGAAGCACTTTATTGATTGTTTCAATCATATGCACAGGGATACGGATCGTACGGGCTTGATCGGCAATAGCGCGAGTCACGGCTTGTCGGATCCACCATGTGGCATAGGTAGAAAATTTATATCCACGACGGTATTCGAATTTTTCCACCGCTTTCATAAGGCCCATATTCCCTTCCTGAATAAGGTCTAGGAAGGAAAGTCCTCGGTTCGTATATTTTTTTGCAATCGAAATAACAAGGCGCAGGTTAGATTCAACCATTTCCCGCTTTGCTTCCTGGCTTTTGTCCATCCAACGCTGAAGCATACGGACGTCTTTTTTGAAATCTTCAAGAGATCTTCCAGCTGCGAGCTCTCTTTTTTTAAGTTTTCTACGTGCTGCAGATAGCTTGGCAGCAGCATATTTATTTTTTTCTGCTCGTGGTATGAGTTCGTTGATTTCTTTTTCTAGAGCCAAAAAGCGCTCGTAAGATTCCATGATCACTTCGCCAAAATCTTCAATGATGTTGTGGCGGAAGTGAAAACGTCTTAAATAGGCTTGTGTTCGAATACGGCACTTTTCAATTTCCTCTAGGAGTTTAGTGTGCTTTGTTTTAGAGGTTTTACTATCTTCCAGCTCAAGATGCAGTACTTCGAGTTGTTGGTCCTCTTGGACCAATAAAGAACACAGCTTTGGAAGGAGCGTATTAAACAATTGTTTATTAATAATTTCTTTTTCAGTGATGCACTTATCGAATCTTTCCTTATTCAACATCAAGAAGTCCGCTATAGAAATCGCCCTCGTGGGCAGAATATCGAAAACGCATGATAATCTTTTCAATTTGAATTTGCGCCTTTTCAATGCGCTTAGAAATTTCAACTTCCTCTTCACGAGTAAGTAAAGGAACAGATCCCATTTCTTTAAGATACATCCGCACAGGATCGTCAGGAGACCCCTCCACACGTTTTGGAAGGCCTTCGAGTTCCTTGGCTTCTTTTTTCCTTTTGCTTGGCGCTCAACTTCGCTTTGGTTGAGAATTTGTATATCCATTCCGCTGAGGAATATCAAAACTTGGTCAATCTGATCCGCAGTATCGATCGTCATCGGGAGGATTTCGTTAATTTCCTCGTAGGTGATGAATCCTTGCTCTTTAGCTATCGCTACGAGCTCGTCGACCTTCTGTTGATGTTGCTGTGAAAACGAGACTTGTAAATTGGTCTTGGCCATTCTTTCCTGTAGTTTATCCGTTTTTGAGTTATAATGTATAGACTAAACCAGTTGCAACTTAATTTCAAGTGTAATATAATGTCTGCATGCAATTATATGCTCTTGATCAGAATAACCAATTAGTCCCGGCCAATCGGGCCGTCCGGCAAAAAAATTATTTTTGCCTGGAATGCAACAAACAAATCCGCCTGCGCGGCGGGATCCATCGTCAAAATCACTATTATCATACCGAACCAAACCGTGCCTGCAAACTTGGAGGGAAAAGCCTAACTCACCTGTCTGTTCAGTCCTATTTTCAATCAACTCTCCCTGAGGGAGATTGCTTGCTTGAGCACCGCTTTCCTCGAGTAAACCGTATAGCAGATGCAGTTTGGACTTCAAAAAAAATTGTATTTGAAATTCAAGTTTCCCCCATTACGGCTGAAGAAATTAGACAGAGAAACACCGATTATTCGTCCATGGGTTATCAGGTTGTCTGGATTTTACATGATAAGCAGTTCAATAAGCATAGAGTAACTGCTGCAGAAATCTTTTTACAGGAAAATCCTCACTATTTCACCAATATCGACGCAAATGGTCATGGTAAAATATATGACAGCATCCGCCACTTTGACAAAAAATTCGAAGTTGACATAACGCAACCTACTAAAAATAAACGCCCTATATTCAAAATACCTAAAAATATTGATCTGCGGATCCAAAAATGGCCTATTTCCTTTGAAGGAGACATCATTTCTTCAGTCTCCGACAAAAAATACCGCCCCTATTTCGATCAATTTCTCGATGGAGAAAAACCAAAACTCAGCCTAATTGGACTTTGGCACGAGTGGATTGTTCGTCCCTATTTCATTTTTTTTCAAATTATTTTAGAACGGTCTTGTAGGTAGCAACCAAAAAATGTTAAAGTATTAATTATGGAACCAATGAACCCAACACAACAACTGACTGGAGCACTTGTTCAGTATTTCAAAAGTGCAAAAGGCTTAGAGTTAAATAAAAAAGAAATACACAGCATTGATATCTTGACGAAAATAATACAAACTATCAATGAGAATACTCCCATTATCAAAAAAGATTTAACAGTTGCCCCATTTAAAGTAAGAAAAATCGAATCATTGAAAATTGGGTTAAAATGGCACAAATTAGAATTGGGAACAGATAATCAAGTGATGATTCTTGCCGCAAAGAAAATTCAACTTGGCAGGGGCCTCGATTCTATAGTAACCCTTGCTGGAAAACTATTAAATACAGACGTTGAAATTGTCCAAAAACTTTCCCTTCCCAAAAAAATTTATTCTGAGTCTACTTTTAGAAGGGAGAAAGCTTTTATCAAAGCGCTTCATAAAAATGCAAAAGGACATCAAAGGGGAATTCAAAGACCACCTTATCGAGTACGCAAACTATCTAATGGACTAGCAAGGTACTATGCCCCAGCTTATAAAACTTGCATGGGAGGAGCACAATTATCCAAATTGTTACAGAAAGATATGGGGGCATTTGGCCTGAATAAATTATTAGTCATTCTCATGGGAGTTCAAGATTTATTAATCGGTCTTGATGCCTGCCATGACCTAGGGATTGCTCATAGGGATATCAAACCCGAAAATATCGGCATTCAAATTACTAGTCCCAATGATAGATATGAGTGGGTTCTTGCTGACTTTGGATTAGCCACAAGCAATAAAGAAAATCAAAATGTTCAAGTTGTTGGAACTCCTGGTTATTTATCTAGGCAAGAAATGATTATACAAGATAGCAATAAAAATGTGCATAAACAATTTGATCTGCATAAGAAACAAGATATGTTTGGGATGGGCTGTAGTCTGCTCGAAATTATTGATACTGCAATGACAGGAAATGACTCCTTTAATAATGATTGGAGGCAAGAGCTGCTAAAATATTATGATGAAACAATGAGGGATAAACTCCCGGAGCATCAAATAAATATAAAAATTCTATTGAACACAATAGAAAAAACAATGGGAAGCGAAATCCGCAACCTTTTATCCAACCTAATAAATCCAGACCCAGATCTCAGACCCACCGTCAAGCAAGCCCTTGAAATATGGAATCATGCAATCCCATAAGTCTATGGCATAACTTCATTTTTTGTAATGTTAAATAAAAATCTATTTCACTAAAACATATTTTAATTGTATAATTAAGTGATAAGGAAGTAGTTATGCCAATTAAAAATATACAGGCGGCAAATTTTGGATCATATTTTAAACCTTTAGACGAACAGCATCACGGTTGGAAAAATCTAAAAGGTGATAAACTACCTCTATTGCACAAAATTGCCGCTGTTGCAGTCACGGTTTTGCTTACTTTAGGTGTGATTACCATACCATTCGCTATTCCTGTATTTCGTTTACTAACAAAATCAACCGAAAAACTACTAGACTTATCAAGTCGTGTAAACGATGTAGCGTTAGAAAACCTAATTCAACACTTTAAAAGTGATAAGGGCAGCAATCTAAATAGAAACGAAAGGCAAAAGATTAATAAATTGCGTGAAACAATGGAGAAAATTGACAAACAAACGCCTATTATTTCATCAGATCAAACAATAGCTCCATTTAAGGTTCGAAATATCGTACAACTAAGAATTGGTGAAAAGGACTATAAAATAGAATTAGGAACGAAAGATAAAATATTTGTACCAGCGAAGAAGACATCATCAATCACTAGTGGTGGTTATGGAATAATATTCTTAGCAGGAAAATTATTGAAGTCTGGCATGGAAATCATCGAAAAAATGGCCAAGGCAGATGATCCTAAGACTGAAGAATCTTTTAAGAGGGAGAAAGAATTTACAGAAAAACTCCATACAGCTGCAGGAGGACATCAAAAGGGTATTCAGTTAGCGCCATATCGAATATATGTGCGTGAAAACGGAAATATAGGATACTACGTTCCAAAGTATTTATCTGATGCTGAAGGATATTCGTTAGCTAAAAAGTTAAGAGATGATCCAAGTAGCTTTGGTTTAGATGATCCCTCTGCAATACTTAAAGGCGTTCAAGATTTATTAACAGGACTGGCAGCTTGTCATAAAGAAGGAATTGCTCACCGAGATATCAAACCAGACAATATTTGTATTCAAATGACTGGTCCTGATGGTGGTCATGAATGGGCTTTAGCAGACTTTGGATTAGCAACAGATATAAGCGACGCTGGAGAAAACAATGTTGCGGGGTCCATTGGTTATTTATCTTTTCATGACAGGAAACTTCAAAGTAAAGCTACAGACGAATCGGAGAGAATGGAGCTTCAAAAGAAGCAGGATCTATATGGTCTTGGCACCAGTTTGATGGACATAATTTATGCTGTAATAAATCCAAATGATTATCAAAGCGAGGTTTTTTTAAATGAAACTGATAAATATTATGCTGTAAATCAGCACGGTGGACACCCTGGAGATGAAAAAAAAATAAAGGAATTATTGGACAAAGTGGAGCAAAAGTTCGGTTTAGAATTTCGCAATATACTATACGATATGATACATCCAGACCCAAACGAGCGACCAACAGCAGATGAATTATTGGAAAGATGGACTATGGCGATGCAATAATCTACGGGTACAACACACCAATAATATGATTACGGAAGAGGCCAGAGGATATCATTCCCATGTGACAATGAACTTCTACCGGTTGCCCAGACATATTTTTCATCTTTAAAGAGGTCTCAGCACTATTCTGAGCAACTAATGTATTGATTCCCCGGTTCCATTCATGAATACTAGGCTCAACAATCTCTTGGAAATTCTGAATAAACTTATCTGCAGACCATCCTAAAAGAGCTTTTGCCTGATTATTTACAAAAAGAAGACGGTTGTCCTTCTGAGAAAAGACAAAAATTGTGCTAGCAGTCTCGCTACGCAAATTATCAAATAATCGACGCAAATCCAAAGCATAATTGTCAATATGCCAGTCCCGAAAACGAGAATTGGCCGCTTCAAAATGGTTCGCTCCGGTAATCTTGCATGCGATATCCATGCACTTTTTCAATTGATCGTTCGCATCATTTGGGGTCAATACAATCGATGGAGAAGGAGTAATCTGATAAACACCAGATGTTTCTTTCAAGGTCATTCCGGTGGTGGAAAAATCGTGTGAAGATTCCATCAGGGATCTTACTTCGACGTTCAATCCCTGAATTTTACCTTCCAACTCGTTGACTTGATCCTGACGCTTTTTTAGAACTTCTCGCTGTCTAGACAGTGTCGATTGCGTTTCATTAAAGAGAGACTCCTTTTTACGAATTTCGTCCTCTGCCGCAACACGGTACGCAGCGAATTTTTCCGAAATATCGCGAAATTCTGCAAGCTCTCCACGCAATTTTTCTAGCTCATCTTCATGTGGATTATGCTCTTCCACAGGCTCCACGACTTGAATTGGAACTGCCGTCTCCCAATAACGCAGTAGAATATACATTAAACAAGATCCAACAGAAGCCTCTAAAAGTCCAACGCAAAAAACATTCCAGCCACTTTCATTCATACTGTATAGACTCAGAACAAATATCGGAGAAAAATACAGTATAAATATGGCCCAAAACATATTCTGGGCTGTTTTTTTAGAATTAAGCATATCCAGCACCCTTTTCCACTATTTTATGAGACAACTTCTTTAAACTCAACGGGTATCGGCGATTCAAATCGCATTGGCTTCTTGGTTGTTGGGTGTTCAAGTTCCAATAAATAGGCATGTAAACACAACCTTTTCAATGGATTCGCCTTGGCTCCATATTTATGATCTCCGAGAACTGGATGCATTGCCTCCGAACAATGGACTCGAATCTGATTCTTCCTCCCTGTTTCCAACTTTAGATCTAGGAGTGAATACTTCTTCGACTGACCTATCACTTGATAGTGCGTTATCGCCAACTTTCCTTTCTCTGGAGACTGCGTTGTATGGACAAAATAGGCCTTATCTTCGTATTGATACGACCGCCATACACCCGATTTTTCCTTAAGATGACCTTCGACAAGTGCGACATATCTCCTTTCAATGTCGTGTTTCTCGAATATTTCCTTAAGTTTATCCCTCGCTCGTTGCGATAGGGCAAAAATAATAATTCCCGATGTATCTTGATCCAAACGATGAACTGGGTACACCCTTTTATGTTTAAATTTCGATTTTAATATCGAATGAAGATTGTTTCCACCCTCAAAATCTGTCGACACACTTAATAATCCCGAAGGCTTATCAACCGCGATCAAATCCTGGTCCTCATATACCACACGAACCTCTTCTGCGATAAATCTATGTTGCTCGCCAACGATCACTTCTTGCCCTTTTACAAGCATTTCGCTTCCGATTTTGATCACTTGGCCGTCTACTTGCACTCGACCGATCTTAAGCCACGAACGTAAAGTTGTTTTTGAACTTTCGGGGGCGATTAAGGCCAATGCATCGAGTAAAGTCATTGAATTTGTAATTATTTGCTTCATCATTTTGACGAAATATCTCCTATTGGCTATAATAATGAGCCTGCACAATTATAAACCCTAGAGGAATAATGGCTAAAGAAGAAACTGCACCAAAAAAAACAAAACGTCCCACAGCACAAAAAAGGGATCTGCAAAACAGCAAGAAAAGATTGCAAAATAAAGCATTCAAATCTTCTGTCAGAACTGCCGTTCGAAATTTCGAAGGCACTCTAACTGAAAAAGACTCTGCGAAAATCTCAGCAGCACTTAATAACGTCTACAGTCTTATGGACAAAGGCGTAAAACGTGGAATTTACAAAGTAAACAAAGCCGGACGTACAAAAGCACGTCTCGCTGCGAGAGCTAAGGCATAAGCATGTGGTCTGCTGTCTCCGACAGCAGACGACGGCTGTCGGAGACAGCCGTCCACATGTGGTCTGCTGTCAGAGACAGCAGACCTGAGAGTTAAAAAAAATAGAGAATGTTCATGTATTATTTTTTTTGGATATCAGCTCTAATTCTTTTCTCTTCGTTTGTTAGTCCCCCTAAACCGAACCTAACTATAATGGTTCCGATGAGGGATGGCACTCTGCTTCCTACAGATTTCTATTTTCCTACAGACAAACCCTGGAAAAGCCCATGCGCTCTTCTAAGAAGTCCTGCAGGAAAACGCAATCCTTTCGCCTTGGAATACGTTTCCTTGATGGGTAATGGTTACGTGGTTGCCATTCAAGACACCAGAAGCGCTCTTGACGCCGAAGGGAAAACCTTCCCTTTCTGGTATGATGGATGGGGAAATGAAAAAGATGGATATGACACGATCGAATGGATTGCAAAAAGCCCCTTTACAAATGGTAAAATGGGAACGGTTGGAATCTCTGCCCTTGGAATTACCCAATACATGATGGCCCCGTCGGCACCGCCTTCTCTTGTTTGTCAGCACATCGGCGTTGCTGCACCCAGCGTCTATCACTATGCCATTACCCATGGCGGACAGGTGAGGAAAGAACTTATTGAATCGTGGCTTTCGTGGTATGCCTCGGACTCTGGCATCCATAGTCAAACTATTAATCAGCCCTATTACAATGATTTTTGGGAAAGATTCAATGCTTTGAAAGTTGCACATCAGGTTAGAGTACCTGCAGTGCATTTTGGTGGATGGTATGATATTTTCCTTCAGGGAACGATTGATGCATTCACAACAATCCAAAATAACGGAGGAGATGGGGCAAAAGGGAGACAGAAGCTTCTGATAGGACCTTGGACCCACCTTTGGCCAAAGGATCCTCGATTCGGCGATTTCCAAATGCCCGTTGCAGGGACCGTGCCACCTGTAGATTTATCTCAAGTGAGTTGGCTCGATTACCATCTAAAGAATATTGATAATGGGATTAGCACCATTCCAGCCGTTACCTACTATGTTATGGGACCCTTTGATGGTTCTGATTCTGCAGGAAATTTCTGGCGTCATTCGGATGTCTGGCCAGTGCCTACAATACCACTGAATTTTTATTTATCCTCAGAAAAAGCACTTGCCGACAAAATTCCTGAAACAGAAAGTAAGCTTTCGTATTTATACAATCCGTTGAATCCGATTCCGACCATTGGCGGAAAAAATCTATTTATGGAGTCTGGACCAAAAGACCAGCGTCTTATTGAAGCTCGCGAGGATGTTCTTGTATTTACCTCTAAACCTCTTGCTCAAGAGATTGAAATCACTGGAGAAATTGAAGCAAAATTATTTTTTGCAAGTGATCAGGTTGATACGGATGTGATTGTCAAAATTACCGATGTTTATCCCGATGGAAAGAGTATTTTGGTCACGGAAGGGATTCATAGAATCGGCACTAATCCTCCAGCGGATCAAGTATATATTAAATTAGCTCCCACAAGCCTTGTATTTGCAAAAGGGCATTCTATTCGTCTAATTATTTCTAGTTCTGATTACCCCCGTTATGAGAAAAATCTCAATGTCGGTGTGACAGGATCAAATTCAGGAGCCTACCAAGTAAGCCATAATACCATCGCCATCGGACCTCATCAACCCTCGCAAATCATTCTCCCTCAAGCATTTTAAGCTCAAGGCATGGGGTGCCATCTCCCATTTTCCCATTTGCTCAATTTCCACTAAGAATATTTGACAAAATTACACAAATAGTATATGCATAGTATAACATTTGAGGTTTTTTGTCATATGAGCACCAAGGCACATAAATTCTTCTTTGAAAATAAGATCTTCACTTTTGAAAAATTTGCTAAGGCAATGGGCAATCCCACCCCCACTTGTCGCACCATGTTGATTAACCATGTTAAAACGGGAAATGTAGTTCGGATCAAGCAAGGACTATACGCAACGATACCTTCTGGAGCAGATCCATCAAAATATCCAGTTGACCCCTATATGATTATCAGTGCCCTCGCCGATGATACCATCATTGCATATCATTCTGCCCTGCAATTCCATGGGGTAGCTTATTCAATGCATTTCCAACATGTATTTCAATCAATTCACAGAATGCGTGAATTTATATTTCGCCAAGATCGTTTTAAAGCAGTGAGACATCCTGAATCTTTGCCTGAATTAAAACGCTCTTTTTATGTAGACTACATAGATTACCATGGTATGGTCGTCAGAGTAACTAGCCTGGAGCGCACAGTGGTGGACACTCTAGATAGGATAAACATAAGTGGTGGTTTGGAAGAGGTTTGGAGATCATTAAATAATATCAACGAAGTAAATCCAGAGAATATAATTAAATATGCACTTCTGCTGAACAATGCAACAACAATTGCCAAAGTGGGATTTTATTTACGATTGCGGCAAGCTGATTGGAAAATTGAAGAAAAATTTTTTGATAAATTAAAAACTAAATTGCCACGGTCTCCGCATTATCTTGACCGTAAGAACCGGACTGATGGCAAATATTTTAAAGAATGGCGAATCGTTGTCCCAAATGATTTAATTGACCAAAATTGGGAAGAAATACTTGATATGGAAAACATATGATTGTCTCAAGAGACACACTAATCGCAGAATCAAACCGAACTGGCTTTCGCGCTGAAATTTTAGAAAAAGTCATCCGACTTCTAGATCTATTGAATGCCTTCTCAGAAGACGAATACTTAAGACCACGAATTGCCTTAAAAGGCGGTACGGCATTAAATCTATTTCACTTTGATGTACCTCGATTGAGCGTCGATATTGATCTGAACTACATTGGTTCTATTGAACGCGGGACCATGCTAAAAGAGAAACCAAAAATATTGGCGAGGGTCGAAAAAATCTGCATTGCAAAAAAGTATCGCAATTTACACAAACCATCTGAACATGCAGGTGGAAAATGGATAATAGGCTACAAAAGTGAGCTTATTCAGCAAGGGCAGCTTGAAATCGACTTAAATTTTATTTCAAGAGTATCCCTGTGGCCAATCAAAAATCTTGACTCAAAACTCATAGGACACTTCCAAGCAAAGTCAATCCCTGTCCTGGACTATCATGACCTTATAGGCGGAAAGTTGTCGGCGTTATTTTCGAGACACAAAAGTCGCGATCTATTTGATACCTACTCTGTTTTCACAAGTCCCGAAAAATTTAATATTGACAAGGTATGACTTGCCTTGCTCATTTACGGGGCTTCAGCTAGGACTGATATACGAAAAATCACTATAGACCACATTGATTTTGATCCTTTTGAAATGAAAAATATGCTCCTGCCGGTTTTAAGAACCGCTCAACTTGAAGACAAAAAATCAATTTCTGCCTGGTCTGAGAACATAATACGCACTTGCAAACAAAATCTTGGCGATCTAATCTCATTTAAAAAAAACGAATTAGAGTTCTTGAAAGGAGTTCTGGACAACGGCGAAATAATTCCAGAATTAATAACCCAAGAGGAACGATTAATAAAATCGATTAATAAACATCCTGTCCTATTATGGAAATGCATTAATGTCCAGGAATTCAAAAAACAAAAAGCTCAAAAGGCCGAAGGCACCTAAAAGTTACAAGGCTGCCAATAAAAAAATAAATATATTCTCTTGGGCTATCTCAGTTTGATTTTGCATTACGTGGAATAACAAGATGTCGCCGTTCACCGTGCCCAATGAATTGGGCACGGAAAAAGACCCAATAAATTGGGTCACTCCATATTTGGATTCGTCTTTTTTATCTTTACTATTACTCAGTAGCAATAGTTAGGCCTAAACCTTCAAAGACATATTTTATCTTTTCAATTTCTGCTTTTAAACGTTCAGTAACTTTCTCCATTTCACCGGCATTCCACTTAGTTTTACTTTCATTTCCCGGAACATTTGGAGTAGCTCCTCTCATATCAAAAATTTCACCTGGTGCGGGACCTCCCAATTTAACTCCTTCGATATATTCTCCATTAGGATTACCACGACCATAAACATGACCATGCAACATGCTAGGTTCTTTGGAATTTCCAATTTGGAAAATACCAGTATTTGGATCAAACGAATGAGAATTATTACCCGCTACTGAAGATTGAGAAACAAGATCAATTTTAGAATAAACTTGGGTTACTAAAGTAATCAGAAGGTTTAAACCAATACTCTCCTCCAAAGTATAATCACGATTAAATGTAGTTGATGGGTCTATTGAATCCGTTAGAGTTACTATGGAACGATATCCTCTACTATCTGACGGATTAAGATAAATTGCATATTCAGAATTTTTATAAGTCGCCTTTGCAATAAAATTTATACTTTCTGGTGTCGTCTGTTTCATCGCCCAATGTTGACCAGCATATTCTTTATCATAAAAAACTCTTTCCATTGACTGACTTTCTAAGCCATGCACAATTATAGGTAATGACATCATAACAACTCCTATGTAAAATTTATTTAAAATAAACATAATTCCCCTATGTTTTTTGTTTATGCAAGATAATAACAAATAATCATATTATTTGTAAATGCATAAAAAAGGCCTCAGAAGGCCGAGCCATTTAGGGAAGAAAATAGCTCAGAAAATACGCGAAACTATCAAATTTTTAATTTTGCATCCTTAAGGGTGCGGTGGATAAATTCGGCACGTTTGTGCAGGATCTGATCTGGCGGTATTTCAATGTCTTTAAGATCTGAAAGAAGGTGAGCCCTTCTACAGTGAAAAAAAAGATGATTTAATGCCGAGGGGGTCACACCTTCAACCCATCCCAAGTCAACACCTAATTTGATGAGAGCAATTTCATTCAGGGCTTCTTGCGTTTCCATACGATAGGAATGAATCAAAATTCCAAAAGCCCTGCTTACTTTATCCATGATCTCGCCATTCTCTTTTTGTTTCAATTGAGACCGTATGCTGTTCTCTTCAACTAACAACTTCGTAATAAAAAGTCTAAGATTTGAAATAATACTTTCCTCAGTGACCCCTAGAGAATAATTATTTTTCACAACCAATATATCACCCACATACTCCTCAATACCCCCTCTGATGCTTGTGAAGATTAATCGGTCATTTTTTAATCTATTAAGTGTTTCAGAAATTTTATTCGTGTGAATAAGCGCTGAAGGCTGCAGATATCCAGATAACACAAGTCCGGTACCGGATATTGCTGGCTCTGATGTAAGAAATCCAAATCGCGAAGAAAATGCATAATTGAATTTGGTCCCCAGGGACATTTCAATTTTCACGAGTTGATTCCAAGCATTTTCCAATTCACCTTTGATCTCCATTAATTCGAATTGAATATGATTATCGATATTAATACCTGCCAAAAAGACTCCCGAACCATCCAAAACAAATGCTTCACCTGAGTGAAGTTGCTGGAAATTGGAATTCGCCAAGAAATGCTCGGCAAATAACTCTTTTTCTACAGGGGTCATCTCTTCGACTTTAAGCAATATAGGCTCTTTTAATTGGCTTTCTTTGAGAAGATTTTTGCTAATGAGTGCTATTATCTGTTTGCGTCTGGCTAAATCCAATTTAGCAGGAAATGGAAATTTTTCAACATTTCTAGAAATACTGACTGTTGAAACAAGCCAAATCATATTGTCATTATTGGCCCACGGTTGATCTTTACCGTGTATTTCTATTGCTTCATTTCCCTTTCCCATTTTTCTTTTCATTTCCTTCTGTCAAAGATTTGATTTGATCCCGCAGCCAAGCTGCTTGCTCGTAGTCTTCTCTCTTTAAAGTGTCATTTAAGGCCTCATTTAAGGCTAAGAGGCGCACAGAAGGGCTAATTTCTTGCATTTCTCCCGGACTTCTTCCGATATGCAAAGGAAGTGTTTTAGCCTGGTCTCTCGATTTTTTAGGGATTTTTGCGGAAAGAATTAATTCATTATAAAGTGTGTCACCAAAAACGTCATAGCAGACGCTGCAGCCTACTGGATTACCCATTCGAATTGTTTCAAATGTTGTTCCACATTCACCGCAGACGAGCCCTGCCATGCCTTCTTCAATAGCTTGTGTGACCATACCCATTGGCACTTTACTTAGCTTTCCTTGGAGAACAGGGCAACTATCGCAGTGACTGGTTTGTTTCACTAAATCGCCGACAATCTCGGTGTAATGAACCCTAATAGGCCTTTTACACTCAGAGCATTCCAATGGTCTTTCAGGATGTTCTTCAATATCCACAATAGTCTCCTTATATCTGACTATAAGACACCGGAGACTATTTAGGAAATAAATATTTAAATAACTCTACCGACTAGATCATAACCTGCGACATCGGTGATTTCTACAGTATATCTTTCGCCAAAGGCTTTGACTTTACGACCGTCGTTAATAATGACTTGACCATCAATTTCGGGGCACTGACCCTGATGTCTTGCTCTCATTAAGAGATTTGATTCTGGATGATACCCTTCTAGGACTGCTTCCAGTTTTTTTCCGATCATTTTCTTATTGATCTTTTCAACAACTTTTTGTTGAATTTTCATTAGTTTGTCATAACGTTGTAGCTTTACTTCTTGGCTAATTTGGTCTGGATATGCAGCAGAACGGCTACCTTCTTCTTGAGAATATTTGAAAATTCCAATATTTTCCAAAGGATAGTCCTTTACGAAAGCCGCCAACTCATTGAATTGCTCTTCAGTCTCACCTGGGAAGCCTACAATCAAACTGGTTCGGATTGAAATTTCTGGTATTTCTTTTCTCAGTTTTGTGATGATACTAATGATGTCTTCCTTATTGGTTGCCCGGTGCATCGACTTTAGCACGTCATTATTTATATGCTGAATCGGCATATCAAGATAGGGGCAAATTCTTTTGTCCGATTTCATTATCTGAATCAGTTCGTCAGTGATTTCGTCCGGGTAGAGATAAAGAAGGCGCAACCAGTAGTCGCCTTCAGTTTTCAGAAGTTCACGTAGAAGAAAACACAAACCATCGGTTCGCTTATAGCCTGCATCTTTGCCCCAATCGCCGAGATCTTGGGCGATTAAAATAATCTCTTTTGACCCTTGGTTAAGGAGAGATTTAAATTCCTTTTGAATTTGCTCAATATTTTTGCTTTTTAGGGGGCCTTTGATGTCGGGAATGATGCAATAGGCGCATCTTTTGCGGCATCCCTCGGCAATTTTGAGGTAGGCGTAATGTTTTGGGGTAGAAATTTGACGAGGTACTTCACCAGCTTCGAGGTAGCTTTTTGCTGTAGTGATGCTCTCCCCTTTTTCGGTGCTTTGCACGGCTTTAAGGATGCCTTCGACATCTCCGGAGCCTAATAAATAATCGACTTGGGGGAATTTCTTGTTGATTTCGTCGCTATGGGATTGCACCATGCAGCCTGTGACGATGACTTTTGCTTCTTTTTTTCGATGATTAAGCGAGTCATTGATGGTGGCTAATGATTCATCACGCGACTCTTTTAAGAATCCACAGGTGTTGATGACAATGTAGTCGGAGTCTTCTAGGTTCTGTGCGGGTTCGTATCCTGCTTTAAGCAATATACCTAGCATGACTTCACTGTCGACCAGGTTTCTGGGGCAGCCCAAGCTGATAAAATGAATTTTATTTCCTAAAGTGCGAAAGGAAGCTCCTGTAGCTTGTTTTTCCACTTTTGGTTCAGAACTTTCGCGATGCATGCGTAACATATATAACACCTTGTAAAACAAAACATCATATACTATTCCCGATTTTCACGCACCACTATTCTTACATCTTACAATTCTTTAGAAAAAACAGGATATGCAGACATACGCATCAACCTAAAATATCATTTACCACAGAGAACACGAGAGAACACAAGAGAGATCATTGATATTGATACCTTGTTAACCTCCTTGCAAAAGGAAAACAGGATATGCAGGATCGCAAGCGGCACCCCATCAATACTCAATTGGCAAAATTTGTTTTGAGAAAATGTTTGATAGAAGTACAATCGGTAAATATTCTTCTCGAAACAAGGCTCAGAACATTGTCAAAATGCATCAAAGTCCAAAAAATTGTACTCGAATATCACCCTCAGAGGAATCAAAGAGCAAAATTAATCAAGGGCTTAGCGATATTGCTCAACAGCACAATATCAATTCGGTCATCCATCAATCAGGAGCTCCATCATGAAGAAAGCCGCAATATATGCCAGAGTCTCCTCACAGAAGCAAAAAGAAGATGAAACGATCGAAAGTCAAGAATTGGTTCTTCGAGAATTTGGACTCAAAGAAGGATATCAAATTCCAGAAACGTGGCTTTTTCTTGATAACGGTATAAGTGGTCAAAGTCTTCAAAGACCTGCTTTAGATGATTTACGAGATTTGATACGAACAGAGTCTGTCGACGCGATTTTGATCTATGCACCAGATAGGTTAGCCAGAAATTATCCTCATCAACTTATTTTGTTAGATGAATTTCGACGATGTGGAGTGAAGGTTCTTTTCATTAGAAATGTTCCTCAAGGTGACACTCCTGAAGCAATAATGTTTACTCATTTTCAGGGGATTTTTGCTGAATATGAAAGAGCATTAATATTAGATCGATCTCGTCGAGGTACTATTCATAAAGCAAAAAGCGGAGATCCAGCTATTCTTCCTAAGCTACCATATGGCTATCAGAGGATAAAAAATGAACGTCAAACGGTGATTGAAATCGTTGAAACAGACGCGAATGTTGTAAGAAAAATATTTTATTTATATGTTCATGAGAGGCTTTCATTAAATGGAATTTGTCGAAGGTTGAGCGAGGTCCAAATTAAAAGCCCAAAAGGAAATTCCTATTGGTTTCCAGCAACCATCTTAGGGATATTAAAAAATAAGGCTTATATAGGCACTGCAGCCTATGGTAAATCAGAAAAGTATGAGGGTATAGATAAAATAAGGCATTATAAAGGCTTAAGACGGCTGAAGCCAAAAAATCCACGAAAAAAAACTAATGAAGACTCTTGGTACGAGATAAATATTCCAATTATAATTAGTGAAAGTGATTTTGAAACAGCACAGGAATATATAAATAAAAATAAAGAATTAGCCTTAAGAAATACCAAAGAACCTTCCTTGCTTCAAGGATTAATCACGTGCGGCGAATGTGGTTGTCAATTTTATAAAAGAATGAGAAGATATAAGGGAATAAGTAAAAATTATTATCATTGTCGAAGCCATTCGGATAATAAAATACCAAAATGTTCTAATGGATATATACAGCAGGATGAGCTCGATGATTTGGTCTATAATGAAATAATTCAAATGCTTCAAAATCCATTTATGTTGCAGGAAGAGTTTAAAAGAAGAGAAAAGGAAAGCGGAAATATCGAGGAAATCGAGAGGCAGGAAATTTCGATGAGAAAAGAATTAGAAAAGCTTATAAAAGAACGAGAGCGACTTTTAGATGCATATCAAAGTGGTTTATTAGATTTAACTTCTCTAAGTCAAAGAGCCCAGGGGTTAGAAAAAAGAAGAGGCGAACTTGAGAACGAGAAAAAGGAACGATTAAATTTAAAACTTATGAAAGAAATAGGATCCGGTTGGGAGCATGCTTTTGAAAGTATTTTAGAAAGAGTTAAAAAATCGGCTCCAGATTTGCCATTCAATGAGAAGCAAAAACTAGTGCGTTTAATAGTTGAAAAAATTATCATAACCAAAGGCGAGGTAAAAATCATGCATTGCATATCACCGAAAATGCTTTATGAAAATTGCCAATTGAGTAGTGATGGGGCAGGATATGAAGGATGATGGGAAAGATGTTGTTAATTATTTTTTATTTTAAAGCAGGGTAAGAAGTTACACACATCATTCATATCCTGCCGCTTGCGATCATTGATATCTGGTTATCTTGTGATTTCTCTAAAAAAAAACAGGATATGCAGGATCGCAAGCGGCACCCCATCAATACTCAATTGGCAAAATTTGTTTTGAGAAAATGTTTGATAGAAGTACAATCGGTAAATATTCTTCTCGAAACAAGGCTCAGAACATTGTCAAAATGCATCAAAGTCCAAAAAATTGTACTCGAATATCACCCTCAGAGGAATCAAAGAGCAAAATTAATCAAGGGCTTAGCGATATTGCTCAACAGCACAATATCAATTCGGTCATCCATCAATCAGGAGCTCCATCATGAAGAAAGCCGCAATATATGCCAGAGTCTCCTCACAGAAGCAAAAAGAAGATGAAACGATCGAAAGTCAAGAATTGGTTCTTCGAGAATTTGGACTCAAAGAAGGATATCAAATTCCAGAAACGTGGCTTTTTCTTGATAACGGTATAAGTGGTCAAAGTCTTCAAAGACCTGCTTTAGATGATTTACGAGATTTGATACGAACAGAGTCTGTCGACGCGATTTTGATCTATGCACCAGATAGGTTAGCCAGAAATTATCCTCATCAACTTATTTTGTTAGATGAATTTCGACGATGTGGAGTGAAGGTTCTTTTCATTAGAAATGTTCCTCAAGGTGACACTCCTGAAGCAATAATGTTTACTCATTTTCAGGGGATTTTTGCTGAATATGAAAGAGCATTAATATTAGATCGATCTCGTCGAGGTACTATTCATAAAGCAAAAAGCGGAGATCCAGCTATTCTTCCTAAGCTACCATATGGCTATCAGAGGATAAAAAATGAACGTCAAACGGTGATTGAAATCGTTGAAACAGACGCGAATGTTGTAAGAAAAATATTTTATTTATATGTTCATGAGAGGCTTTCATTAAATGGAATTTGTCGAAGGTTGAGCGAGGTCCAAATTAAAAGCCCAAAAGGAAATTCCTATTGGTTTCCAGCAACCATCTTAGGGATATTAAAAAATAAGGCTTATATAGGCACTGCAGCCTATGGTAAATCAGAAAAGTATGAGGGTATAGATAAAATAAGGCATTATAAAGGCTTAAGACGGCTGAAGCCAAAAAATCCACGAAAAAAAACTAATGAAGACTCTTGGTACGAGATAAATATTCCAATTATAATTAGTGAAAGTGATTTTGAAACAGCACAGGAATATATAAATAAAAATAAAGAATTAGCCTTAAGAAATACCAAAGAACCTTCCTTGCTTCAAGGATTAATCACGTGTGGCGAATGTGGTTGTCAATTTTATAAAAGAATGAGAAGATATAAGGGAATAAGTAAAAATTATTATTATTGTCGAAGCCATTCGGATAATAAAATACCAAAATGTTCTAATGGATATATACAGCAGGATGAGCTCGATGATTTGGTCTATAATGAAATAATTCAAATGCTTCAAAATCCATTTATGTTGCAGGAAGAGTTTAAAAGAAGAGAAAAGGAAAGCGGAAATATCGAGGAAATCGAGAGGCAGGAAATTTCGATGAGAAAAGAATTAGAAAAGCTTATAAAAGAACGAGAGCGACTTTTAGATGCATATCAAAGTGGTTTATTAGATTTAACTTCTCTAAGTCAAAGAGCCCAGGGGTTAGAAAAAAGAAGATGCGAACTTGAGAACGAGAAAAAGGAACGATTAAATTTAAAACTTATGAAAGAAATAGGATCCGGTTGGGAGCATGCTTTTGAAAGTATTTTAGAAAGAGTTAAAAAATCGGCTCCAGATTTGCCATTCAATGAGAAGCAAAAACTAGTGCGTTTAATAGTTGAAAAAATTATCATAACCAAAGGCGAGGTAAAAATCATGCATTGCATATCACCGAAAATGCTTTATGAAAATTGCCAATTGAGTAGTGATGGGGCAGGATATGAATGATGCTGCTGAAATAAATGGTAATTGATATCCCTCTTCTTCCCATCATTCATATCCTGCCCCATCACTACTCAATTGGCAATTTTCATAAAGCATTTTCGGTGATATGCAATGCATGATTTTTACCTCGCCTTTGGTTATGATAATTTTTTCAACTATTAAACGCACTAGTTTTTGCTTCTCATTGAATGGCAAATCTGGAGCCGATTTTTTAACTCTTTCTAAAATACTTTCAAAAGCATGCTCCCAACCGGATCCTATTTCTTTCATAAGTTTTAAATTTAATCGTTCCTTTTTCTCGTTCTCAAGTTCGCATCTTCTTTTTTCTAACCCCTGGGCTCTTTGACTTAGAGAAGTTAAATCTAATAAACCACTTTGATATGCATCTAAAAGTCGCTCTCGTTCTTTTATAAGCTTTTCTAATTCTTTTCTCATCGAAATTTCCTGCCTCTCGATTTCCTCGATATTTCCGCTTTCCTTTTCTCTTCTTTTAAACTCTTCCTGCAACATAAATGGATTTTGAAGCATTTGAATTATTTCATTATAGACCAAATCATCGAGCTCATCCTGCTGTATATATCCATTAGAACATTTTGGTATTTTATTATCCGAATGGCTTCGACAATAATAATAATTTTTACTTATTCCCTTATATCTTCTCATTCTTTTATAAAATTGACAACCACATTCGCCACACGTGATTAATCCTTGAAGCAAGGAAGGTTCTTTGGTATTTCTTAAGGCTAATTCTTTATTTTTATTTATATATTCCTGTGCTGTTTCAAAATCACTTTCACTAATTATAATTGGAATATTTATCTCGTACCAAGAGTCTTCATTAGTTTTTTTTCGTGGATTTTTTGGCTTCAGCCGTCTTAAGCCTTTATAATGCCTTATTTTATCTATACCCTCATACTTTTCTGATTTACCATAGGCTGCAGTGCCTATATAAGCCTTATTTTTTAATATCCCTAAGATGGTTGCTGGAAACCAATAGGAATTTCCTTTTGGGCTTTTAATTTGGACCTCGCTCAACCTTCGACAAATTCCATTTAATGAAAGCCTCTCATGAACATATAAATAAAATATTTTTCTTACAACATTCGCGTCTGTTTCAACGATTTCAATCACCGTTTGACGTTCATTTTTTATCCTCTGATAGCCATATGGTAGCTTAGGAAGAATAGCTGGATCTCCGCTTTTTGCTTTATGAATAGTACCTCGACGAGATCGATCTAATATTAATGCTCTTTCATATTCAGCAAAAATCCCCTGAAAATGAGTAAACATTATTGCTTCAGGAGTGTCACCTTGAGGAACATTTCTAATGAAAAGAACCTTCACTCCACATCGTCGAAATTCATCTAACAAAATAAGTTGATGAGGATAATTTCTGGCTAACCTATCTGGTGCATAGATCAAAATCGCGTCGACAGACTCTGTTCGTATCAAATCTCGTAAATCATCTAAAGCAGGTCTTTGAAGACTTTGACCACTTATACCGTTATCAAGAAAAAGCCACGTTTCTGGAATTTGATATCCTTCTTTGAGTCCAAATTCTCGAAGAACCAATTCTTGACTTTCGATCGTTTCATCTTCTTTTTGCTTCTGTGAGGAGACTCTGGCATATATTGCGGCTTTCTTCATGATGGAGCTCCTGATTGATGGATGACCGAATTGATATTGTGCTGTTGAGCAATATCGCTAAGCCCTTGATTAATTTTGCTCTTTGATTCCTCTGAGGGTGATATTCGAGTACAATTTTTTGGACTTTGATGCATTTTGACAATGTTCTGAGCCTTGTTTCGAGAAGAATATTTACCGATTGTACTTCTATCAAACATTTTCTCAAAACAAATTTTGCCAATTGAGTATTGATGGGGTGCCGCTAGCGATCCTTCGTATCCTGTTTTTTTTAGTACATTGCGACTCTCCCCCCAGCTTCTTGCTTCTTGTTACCGATTTGCTATCTTTGATATTTTTAATGTGATATAGGTTATGGTCAATCATTGATGGGGGATGAAATGGACTTTGTATTGCTTTGGTTTCTATGTATCGTATTTATAGTGATGTATTTGAAATTATCGGCACGTGTTCGCCGTTGTGAAGAGTTACTTACCGAGACGAAAAAACCTGTCGAACTGCATAAGTCAGAGGAAGAGCCCAAAATTATTAGAAAAACGCCAGTAAAGGAAAAACCTTTTGAAGTGCCCAATATTATCAAAGAAAATTGGATGGGTGTATTTGGTTCCATTGCATTGGTTATCGGAGCTGCTTTTTTTGGCTTAACATCATCAATCATGCAACGGCCGGATGCTAGAGTCGTGATGATGATTGCAGGATCCTTAATCTTATTTGCAATTAGCCAAAAAATCAAATATCAATCACAATGGGTTATCCTCAGCGGATGGCTTAAATCAATTGCTGGTGCAATTATTTTATTCGCGACTCTTGGTGCTGGCAGCATCGCTGGGCTCCAATTTATAACAAACCCAATTTATGCACTCAGTTTTCTGAGCTTGGGTATCGCTGCGAATATCTTTTTAGTTCTCACATCACCTTCTGAAGTTGTTGCCTCATTGCATGTGCTTTTGTGCATTATTGCCTTTTGCATACCACCCCAAATACTTATTCTGTTGCCTATGGGAGCTCTTGTTGCTTGCCTCGGCCTTATCGCTGCCTACCGTTCCCGATGGGATCTTCATTATTTGGTAATTATTGTTGCGTTTGCCTTTCAAAATGCATTTTGGACATATTCTTTAGATAATATACTTCTTCCTTGGATGCATTATTTGGCAATCGCATGTTCAGTAGCTGTAGGCATTGCTGCTGCATCTATCCACTACAGTAAAGAATACAAATCGCCGAAACTTGTAATAGAACCACTCATCGCTCATATTTTGAACTGGGCTCTTTTAACGTGGAATATTTGGATTCATGCTCAATTTCTCAATTGGGTTCCCTATATATTGTTATGTGTTGCAATCGCTGGATTCATCCTTGCAAGAGTGGCAAAGAAAAAGAAAATCTTCTGGCTATATTATACAGATACTTTAATTTCTCAAATGGTTATCATGGTTGCTATTGCCTCCTTTAATGTGTCGCCTGATAAGTATCTTGACCTAAGTTTGATTATCCTTTTTGAAACGATGATATTTAACATCATCTGTCTTCTCCAAAAAGAAGATATTATTTTACGGGTGGGTTATTCTTTCCAGTATATTGCCTATTTTATAGTGATGTATTTTATTACTTCGGAACTCGATTTACATCCCTATATTCGATATCCCATTTACCTACGTATGGGTGTAGTAGCGGCACTAAGTTGGGCTTTTCATGAATTAAGCAGGGCTGCCACGGATGATTTTCGATTCATCCTATATGGAACCAAAGATTCAAAAAATTCAGTTTCAATTATGGCGCTGTTTGGAACCATATTTTTCATTGGAATATATTCTTCTGGGAACGATTTAATGACGATTCAATCGATTGTTTTGGGAGTTATGTGCGCTTTGGGACTGTTAAAACAATATTTTCAAGATTTTACGTGGAAACTGATCTTCAATATATCCATGATTGCAGTACATGCAATCAATGGTTGTCTGCTGATTGAGTTATCTATGGCCTCACACCTCCCATCGATTTTTTCGAGAGTTGACTTTCTTGGACTAGTTGTTCTTGATTTAATTATGGTTCCCGGGAATCGCATAGTTGTTTATCTATTAGGAATTCAGTCTGCATTACTGGCTTTAGCTTTCACTGAAAAAACAATATTGACTCTGCTATGGGTCGGTCTGGCCTGCATTTACTTTGCATTTGGTCTGCTAATAAAATCGAAAAGAATCGTTCAGCTTGCGATGGCCGCTTTAGGATTTTGCAGTCTGCGTCTTATTATTTTTGATTTGGTTCAAAGTGATCCTTATATTAGAGTTTTGGTCTTTATTGGAGTGGGTGTTCTCATGTTAAGTATGAGTGTTATATACAAAAAATATAGGAACAGGATTGAACTATAATTGTGAAAAGTTTAAATTAAATATATGGAATATAAGCACGTTTATACAGGCACGTTAACTGTTCGATGGAGCGATCTCGACCTCTTAGGACATGTGAACAATGCAAAGTATTTCACATATGTTGAGCAGGCTCGCATTGAATGGTTTGAGACTCTAGGGAGTTTGGACGACCCTATAGGTCCTGTTCTTGCAGCTGTAGACATGACGTTTAAAAAGCCTATTTTTCATCCTGCAACCCTTGAGGTTAAACTCTACGCAGGCGAGGCTGGTCGTTCCAGCTTTAGAGTCAAACACGAAATCTACAACAATGGGGTTCTCCAAGCTGAAGGGAACAGCACGCTCGTTTGGGTAAGCTACCCTGATGTAAAGCCTGTTCCTCTCCCACAAAAAATGAAAGACCTTATCCCAAGCCGAAAAATTTAGATCGTTTAAAAAAAGTGAATATGCTATAAGGTCTGTAAATTTTTACAGGAGGCTCTATGATATCGCTAAAGTACATTTTAATTGCCCTAGCACTTATCTGCACCACACAACAAGTATCCGCAGATTATTTCGTCCGGCACACCCACGCCGGTGATAATGATGAATAATCACTCCCACTCCATAGTGGCTGGCGGCTTGGTGGTGATGTCGTAGACCACGCGAGATACTACGGATGGCAACAACTTCAGAAAATTCCCGTGCGTCGCCCTTCACTGAAGTACTATAGGCTCCAGTCATCACTGCAAAACACTGGAAGACTATATCTATCAGACCCGCTTTTTGGATTTCTTCCATGACAATATTATCGGCAAGCTTCACCTGTGCCAGCCTTTTTTGTGTCACTTCACCCCGAATTCTGACCGCATATCCTGGACCTGGAAAGGGGTGTTCCATTAAAATTTTTGAATGAAGCCCTGAAATTGCACCTAGTTCACGCACCTCATCTTTATAAAATCGACGCAAGGGCTCGAGAAGTTGCAGCTTCATCTCTTTAGGAAGCCCCCCAACATTGTGATGGGACTTGATTTTTGAAGCATGTGTAGAACCCTTGGACTCAATAACGTCAGAATAGATGGTTCCTTGAGCCAAAAATTTGACTTTAGGATGCTTCATGGACTCTTCCTCGAAAAGATCGACATAAAGCTTACCTATCACTTTCCGCTTTTGTTCGGGATCTTCAATCCCTTTTAAAGACTCGAGAAATTGTTCTCGCGCATCGATCACAATGAGCGGGGAATTGAAAATACATCTGACCCGCTCTAGTGTACCCTAACGCATCAAACCACTATCAATATAAATGGGGTAAAGTTGCTTGCCAATGGCTTTTGCAATAAGAAACGCTGCATCAGCGATTAAATGTTTCTTGCATTCACGTGCAGCTCTTGCAGCTTCAATAAGAGCAGACAATTGCGGAGCTCCCATACCCGACATAATGCGTGTCGTACCTTCAAATAGAGCCATTGCGCCCTCATAAGTGGCAATATTACCTGCAATCAGCGATATTTGCGGATAAGTGGATTTTATATACCTAATAGCATCCAGAACGTTTCTAGTATGTCCATGGGCGGAATCAATACATAATGCCGTGGGATGACATATCGCCAAAGCCTTGACCCGATCAACAAAATCTACACCAACACTGACAGCTGCCCCTGCCCTAACATTTGCCTCTAGAGCTATCTTAAGTTGATTCGATTGTTCCTCTATTGTAAGATTGCGATGCAAAATGCCAAAACCGCCGAGCTTTCCTAAAGCAATAAGCATTGAAGCCTCAGAAACGGTATCCATCGGAGCGGAAATAATAGGAATTTCAAGAGAAATTCCATTGCAAAGAGTGGCCTCCAGATGTGTATCTGGAGGCGTTATTTCAGAATAATTTGGCAGCAATAATACGTCATCATAGGTGAGGTGTGTATGAAGATGCTTGAGTTCTTCTATATTAGACATCTTTGATGAAGCTCCGTTCACTGGCGATTTGATTTGCTCGCAAAAGATCACTTTCAGTGAGAATATCTTCCCTGATCAATTTTTCAAATTCTTTACGCAATGAAATTAATTGCATCTCAGGCCCGTCGGTATTTATGGTAAAAAGGACATTATTCTCTTTGAGAGTTTTGTAGATATTGCGCATTTGATCAAAGTCACGCACTACTTTCGTGTTCAAATTCGATGTGGGGCATGTTTCGAGAACGATTTTATTTCTAGCAAGATGTTCCATGAGTTTAACATCATTGACACATGCAATGCCATGACCTATTCGATCCGGCTTCAAATATTCAATTACTTCCCACATCTCCTCGGCATCCGTCGCTTCACCGGTATGAATAGTGACTCCTAGACCATTTGCACGGGCATCTTCAACCAAATGAGCTATATTTTTAGGTTTATAGTTGCGCGAATTTTCATTTAAATCAATCGGCCCCGCAAGGTCTATTCCAATAACCCCCCGCTTTTTATACCGAATCGCCTTCCGGATAATAGCAGCATTTTGCTCTTCGGTAAAACGTCGATCCATCATTAGAATCATTCCCGCCTTCACAGGATACTTCAGCATCGCTCGTTCCATGCCCTGCAAAGAATAAACAATCAAATGATCCAGATCCCTTTCTCGATTTTTATTTCGCAAAATTGGATTGTAACGGAGTTCTATTTTCGTGATATTGTTTTTCCTATAAGCTCCAGAAATAATGTTTTGAACACCCAAAAAAAGTCCATCAGGCGAGGATTGAATTTTTTCCGTCCAGTCATACATTTTCAAATATTCTTCAAATGTTTTGGTTTCGTGGATGGTAATCATCTTCTCGAATTCCCAATAGTTTTTTGTGGGGAGGAGAATTCCTTGATCATGGGCAATCTCCCACAACATTGTGGGAGAGATGCTGAAGCCAACATGCGTGTGCAATTCAGTAAGCTCTACGCCATCAAGGAAGGAAAGATCTACAGGCTTGCTCTCTTGAAGATTCATCATAAAAACTCCCTCCTGGTTATATTCTTAGAATACCTTGCTCTTACGTTTAGGAATGTGTTGTTTTCTGCTACATTATCTATTGTAATAGTTCTTGGTTCCGGATAACATCCCTCTACCGTACAGCCGCATTCGGAACAAGCATTGCAAGAAAGGGTCCTTTGAGAATGTATAAGATCCAGAATAGCGATTCCATTACAATTTGAAAACACATCTTCCCATACAGAATTTATGTGAAAAAAGGAATCAAATCCCACCTGACACCTTTTCGCAGTGCAGTGCTTATAGAGGATATCCACAGATGGCAACATAAATTCAGGTCTTGGATCAGGCGCCCAGCCAAACCCTGTTCCATACCCAAGGGAAGAGCTTTGGTTTCCATTTTCGTCAACAACATTAACATTTTCTGCATGACACCTGATGAAATTCACCCCGATGCATTGCGCACAGCTAAAGCCCGTTGCCTGTTGATCTTGTGGATTAATTGCCGTAATATTTTTCACCTTGCAATCAACTACCTTCACCCCTGAAGCGTATACTTCAATTCCTGTTGCTTTTGCACCGGTTTGTGCAGCTCCAGCACCATCCAAAACGTTTTCTACTTCACATTTCTCTACAACAGCATCGAGACACTCAAATATGCTCATGCCGTGGGCATCGTCACAGCAGCCAATAATATTTGACACCTTGCAGTTTTTTATGTAGAGATTTGTAGAACCAACCGGAACAAGTCCAATAGCTGTATGTCCTTCAGTGTTGTCATTATCGATGTACTGACTTTGGAGATTATCTATAGCACAACAATTCACTTCTGCAATATCGCAGAGCAAATGACCGATTCCTGTACAAGCCCCATCTTTATTAATAAATTTGAGACGAAACAATTTGAAACTGTTGACGAACTTGTTGCTGTCATCTGAATGGCGGCTGTGGAACCTGTTTTCACATCGATGTTTTTTACTGTGCAACTTATCAATGGCAACGATTGTAGAGTCAGTAACTAATATCCCAACAGGAACTGAATAAGTGACTACGTTTTCCAGATTCAATCCATCTATGGTGATATTTTTAATCAAAATATTCTCACATGTATCACATCTAATCCCTTTAAAAGCCATGTTGGCAATCGCGCCATTTTTAATGATCAGATTTGCTCACCGATGTCGCCAAAATGCCTGTTGTATTAAATGCTGTAATTTCACTCTCAAGTGTATAATTTTGTAAGTCAAGAGTCACATCATTCGACGTAATCGAAATTGCCTGTCCATCAGCGCTTGGACTCCATACGATATCGTTCCCAAAAACATATATTCCTGGAGAACTAATCGTCATACCGCCTGCTGAAATTTCTGTAATCACAGTTGTTACAGGCTTGCTATGTACCGATTGGCACATCGCATGAATTTCACTGTTAAAAGTGAAAAAAACTAATCCTAAAATGAACCATCTTATTATCTGCATAAATTCTCCTTATCATATGTTGTATGCTCATCGCGCACAGTAAGTGCAGGCTCCATAATATACCTCTCTTTTAGGGTTCGAAGTACTCGCTTATAATCAAAAACAGAAAAAATACAAAGAAAAAACGCCTATTCCACCTAAAGGCCGTTAGGGATTGTAAGGAAATAAATTTTACAGTACCCGAGGGAAAATGCTTAATAGATGAATCAATTTTTCCCTCGGAATTTATACAATTTTTCTTGCATTTGTTTGTTACATCGGATATATATTGATGATATATGATTGTTATATCGGATATATGCTATGATTGAAATACTCGCAAAATGGAATAGATGGGGCTCAAACGCCCTGGAAAGTGGAATCATTCGACGTATAACTCCATCCATACTTAAATACTCACATACTAAGGAAATAATCGTTCTGAAAGGTCCAAGAAGATCTGGCAAAAGCACAATCATGTTTCAAATAATGGATGCGTTAGAAAAAGAGGGAATCCCTAAAGAGGCTATTCTTCATATAAATTTTGAAGAACCTAAACTTTATCCCTACCTCAATCTTGCTACACTCGATGAACTTTATGATACTTTTCGAGAAAATATTTATCCTCAGGGAAAAGCTTTTATTTTTCTTGATGAGATACAAAATGTTCCAGAATGGGAACGATGGGTTCGAGCCAGAAACGATACTGAAAACATAAAAATATTTTTGACTGGATCATCCGCAAAATTGATGTCTAAGGAAATTGCTACTCTCCTAACAGGAAGACACCTTTCATTTGAAATTACACCGTTAAGTTTTGCGGAATATCTTGAATTTTGTAATGTCATTCCCCCGATACTTAAATTACCAATTACACCAGCTCCAAGAATACGACAAGCTTTGAACGAATACCAGCAATGGGGTGGTTTCCCGGCGGTGACACTCGCAAAAGACAACCAACATAAGTTGGACATTTTGAAAGAATACTTCGATGACATTCTATATAAAGATATCGTATTGCGACACGATATTCGCGATCCCATAAGCCTTAGGAACTTAGCGATTCATTTACTCACTCAAACAGGCAATCTAATATCCTTTCAACGTATCGCAAAAATATTTCAAGTATCAAATGATTTGGCCATTAATTATTGTCGCTATATCCAAGAGGCCTATATGGTGGATCTATTGCCTTTCTATAGTTTAAAAGCCTCCATTCGTCAGCGACACCCACAAAAAGTATATGCCCTTGATTTAGGCTTAAGAAATGTTGTTAGTTTTGCCCATTCTGCTGACGAAGGACATCAAGTTGAAACCCTCGTCTATCACCATTTGAGACGACACCATGGTGAAAATGTCTTTTACTGGAAAGGTGAAACTGAAACAGATTTTGTGATCAAAGAAGGAACCACCGTGACTCAACTGTGGCAGGTAGTGGCAGAAGGCTTAGACGATGAAAAAGTGCTAGCGAGAGAGTTAAAGGCCCTTCATGAAGCAAGGGAAACGTTTCCTTTGGCAGAGGCATTTATCGTAACAAAAAGTCCACTCAAAACATCAAAAAAACTCCCATTCAAAATTATTACCCTGTCGACAATAGCTCTTGAATAATGCACTTAGGAATTTAATTCCTTACAATCCCTTAGGATCACCTATTTTTCTTTAGGCACGATAACATTCTTTATAGCCTCATCTCCTTGCTTGTGAATAAGCCATGTTCTGTTACGAGTTCTGCCGACCCAATCAGAATCTAGGAAGCGTTATCACCTCTATAATGTTTGAAGATGGGTCTCGATAGCTTTCAGCGTGGTGGGACTTATATAGTGTTCGATCCCTTCGACGTCAGTTGCAACTATATCCTTCGAAATGCCTAGTTTCAGCAGAAAATCTGTAAGAACAAGATGCTTTCTCTTCGAGAAATGGGCTGTTTCTACCCCTTTTTCTGTAAGGATAATAGATCGACCCCCATCCTTGACTAAATAACCATCTCTTTCAAGCCTCTTTAGCGTCCTGAGAACACTCACATGAGAAATACCCATCTCCCGTGCTATGTCGCAAACACGCACAAGCTCCTTTTCCTCAATGAGGTTCGCAATTAATTCTGTATAATCCTCTGCTATCTCATAAAGTCGATTAGCCCTTGTCTCTTTAAAATGCTTAGCTCGTTCGCTAGCAGCCAGTTTTTTGCCTATCATACCTACCTCGAAAAGACAAATTATAACATTTTTCTATTTTTTGTGTTTAATAATTGACATGTAACCGCGGTTACATGTAACTTGGGGTACAAAAGGATTTTATTTCAAGGAGGATCCCGTGGACTTAGGACTTGTTGGGTACGTGCCATGTTACTCAAGTGGACGTACGGTAGTAGAAATCAAAAGCGACTTGCTCGCAACGCAAGCGAAAATAGATACTGAGGTAAAGGAGAAGCTTCAATGGAGAATTACTATACCAGCAGTGGGAAAAAAAATATGTCGTCATGTGGTAGAAAATCCAGTTGGGACAGTCTTTAGAGTTATTTTTCTGGCTGGCTTCTTCTATATTGCCTATTTGCTGTTTAGGGGGATTGCTGCTGGCATAGAGGTAGACAATGACAACAATTTTCTAGATCTCTTTTCTGCCAATATAACCACTCGGCTGAATGCTGGATTGAACCTCACAAATGGAGATCAGGCGGGTCAATTTGTTCTAGATTTGGTATTGGCATTGTACGCAACTTACGGAATTTTTATAAGAAAACCTTATTTTGAGTTTGTTTCAGAGACACTTAACGAAGTGTACAATAGATACTTGCTTCAACTTTTGGAGACTAAAAATACAAACTCCGAAGCCAAAAATGTATTTTTTAAAAATAAAGAGGAGCTGGACATGCTTTTTTGCGACTTGAAAAAACGACTTAAACACTACAACGGCGAATCCGACTTACATAAAAAACTCAATCCAAATGCCGAACTCATAAATTAAACAAAAGGGACCAAAAGGACATAAATTATGCAGTAATACACTGGTTTTTATTTATGTCCCTTTGGCCTTGTATGTCTTTTCTGCTTCGCTTTTTTAAAGTTACTTTAATATTTATAAAGGAATCGTTAAGAAACACCAATAAAAAGGAAAGGAACGGTAAAGTTTGACCCCCTAAAATTGGAGGTCATACCATGTTTCAGTCCAATGTGCTTTTCAAGGCTTATTCGCACTGTTCAGGGCTTAGAAAAAGAGCTTGGATTACGAAAGTAATCGTAATCATTCAGAAGGCAACTAATTTATTGTTGTTAGCTGAGGGAGAGGGGGCCACGGCTACTTCTTTGGGCCAACGCCCCTCCGGGGGCGGTAAAATAATCATTCGATGCCTGAAAATAATTCACCGTGCCCCTTCGGTCGAGGGGGCCACGGCTACTTCTTTGGGTAATCTCATACTAACCAATAAATATATAAAAATAAATAGAAATAAAGCCCCAAATGGGTTATCTCATTGTAGTAACCAAACCATCAAGGAGGTGTAAACCATGGGGCATAGTTCATATTTAACATATTGTATAGGAAAAGGTAAAGCATATCCTTTCGGATTTAAGTTAGATGCGGTGTTCGCAGCTGAGGAACTTGGCAAAAAACCAGCGGCTAAAAAGTTTAAAATAGCTTTAAATACATTGAAATCTTGGATTAAAGAATTCCAAAAACATGGCAAGCAAGGCCTAATCGATAAGAGAAAGGGACCCAATTTTATTCCACATAAAATTCCTCCTGACGAGGAAGAAAGGATAGTTAGCATTCGCACGATGGCACCTTGTTTTGGCCCTAATAGAATAAAGTTCTACTTCAATGTAAATTGTTCTGTTGGAGCTATTCGTCGGGTTATTCGATCTCATAATCTTACTAAGAAACAAAAGAAAAAGCAGGAGAAAAAAAGAGACTTAAGAGCTGTTAAGGCTAAGCGTGCATCGATGACGTATCTGCAGATGGATGTAAAATACTTAACGGACATTCCTAACTATTGGGAACAGATAAAACCTATGGGATTACCCAGGTTCCAATATACCGTCCGTGATTCTAAGTCAGGAATGCTATTCTTGGGGTATTCTGATGAGCTATCGGAATTAAATGCACGTACGATGATTGATCATATAATAAGCGAAATGAAGCTCGATTTACCCTTTGATATCGAGAAACTTAATGTGCAAACGGATAATGGATCTGAATTTAGCGGTCAAGCAAGGAGAGTAGAAACAGCTCCCTTTGTTCAAATGATTGAAAAGACCCATGGGGCTAATCATAATTACATAAGACCTGGTCATTGTAATGCAAATGCGGATGTTGAATCATCACATCAAACGATTGAAGTTGAATTTTTTGACTTAATAAAGGTTAAGAATCGAGATGACTTCTTCAAAAAGATCGAGTCGTATCGGTTATATTTTAATTTCACGAGGGTGAATTTTTCTAAAGGTAAAAAAACACCGCAACAAATTTGCGCAAGTGATTGGAATATAGATGTTTCTTATAATTTTTCCTTGATAAAAACTGTGGATTTAGATAAAATAAGTACATTCTCGTATCAACGGGGTCAATCTTTACCTGATTTTACCGAAACACCAATAAAATTCCAAAGTTGTATACTAAGAATTATGTCACAAAAGCGCTCTAACGTGCCACTATCTTGACATTGCGATTTTTAATGTAACATATTTATTTAATTTTTCTTTTTTTTCTGGAATGTAATCACTAAATCCCTTAATTTAAGTAAAGACAACTTGATTAGCGGGCAGGCAAAACGCTTGTTAATCAAGTAAATTGGATTAACGGCCCTTTGCTGACCTTGTTACTCAAGTTTACTTGATTAACAGATATTAGTCATGGCGTTTATTCCAGTAAACTTGAATGAGGTTTTCAATGCAGAGAAGTGGTCAGTACATTCAGCAATTAAGCGGATACAAAGCATTCATTCCTTCGCCATTACCGCCTATACCTTCCATTAAAATGGACACGGAAATGAATCAATTACTCTCAGATGCCAGCACTGCCCTTGGAAGGCTGGATACAATGGGTTATTTACTCCCTAATATCAACCACATCATCGCAATGTACGTTCGAAAAGAAGCGTTGCTTAGTTCACAAATCGAAGGAATCCAAGCTTCATTGGAAGATATTTTCGAATACGAAAGTCACACACCAGTAAAAAACTTGCATGATGTCGAAGAAGTTGTCAACTACATTAAAGCTCTAAATCATGGTCTTGACCGCATTAATGATTTTCCAATGAGCATTCGTCTTATTAAAGAAATTCATGATATCTTATTATCACAGACAAGAGGAAAAGAAAAAACACCTGGTGAATTTAAAAAATCGCAAAATTGGATCGGACCTGCAGGTTCAACGCTCAAAAATGCATCTTTTATTCCTCCGCCGCCCGCTGAAGCTCTTGATGCTATGGGACAGTTGGAAATATATATGCATAAGGGAAATGATCTCCCTATTTTGATTAATTGTGCTCTAATTCATTATCAATTTGAAACAATTCATCCTTTTTTAGATGGAAACGGTAGACTTGGTCGTTTGCTAATTACTTTTTACTTGTGCTGGAAAGGACTAATGGAAAAACCATTGCTGTACCTGAGTTATTATTTTAAGCTCAATCGGCAAGAATACTATGATAGACTTAACCTGGTAAGAGAACGAGGGGATTATGAACAATGGGTGATTTTTTTTCTTAAAGGACTTATTTGGACGTCTAAATCTGCATTGGAAACGATTAAAAAAGTGCTTGCTCTTGCTGATGGGCACAAAAAATTATTACTTCAACAAAAGATTTCCTCTCCACTGGCTATTGGCCTACTAGATTACATGTTTATAAAGCCTCATATTTCCGTTCATGATGTCGCAGAACATTTTCAAGTATCATCGCAGACGGCACATGCTCTTATCAATCAATTTGAAAGTATTAAAATACTAAAAGAAATTACAGGAAAACAACGGAATCGTCGCTTTAGCTACTGGGAATATCTCGATTACCTTTCCGAAGGTACCAATCTCTAATCATAAAAAATTTGTTGCTGAAGATAAAAAAAATACATATTTTATATGTAAGGAACTGTGCCCTTAAAAGAAATGAAAAGATGCTTAAAATAACATTCAAAATAGTTTATTTAAACTTGCCATATCAAAGTATTTAAAATAGAAAAACGGTTTTAAAAAACTTTTTTGCTGAAATTTAATTCACTTTTTTGATATAATGATCGCGAAAATCATGAGAAGGTCTCATGATAACGATCGATCGCAATCTAGCCCTACTAAAAAGGGCCAAACAAAGGAGTTTTTTATGGATTTTAATAATTCTAACATAAGTTTTCACACAACCTTAAGTGCTGCGTGTAGCCAGTTTTCAATAAACCATGAGAACACAGTCAAAATGACCCTAAGCGGGCCATCAAGTTATATGTATCTAAAACTAGATGCTGAACAAAGTCAGACTGTAAACGAACTGGCCAGAAAAATAGGCATACAACATGAGAGCGGCCCGGAAAGGAATAAATTTATGGTTTATAGTGCGACTTTTCTTCCTGGTCGAATAGTAGCTAAATCAGCCAAAGATACCCCAGAAGAAGAAAAAGTCTTCGGTCAAATTTTCGAGACGGCAACTGCATCTATTGCTAAGCAAATGGGGTGGTCGGTGGGTCCTGCCGATGTGGCAAAGATCGTCCTTGAAAAAACTGTAAAATTTAGCCTCAACAAACCGAAACGGGCATGTAGTCTTAGTATTGAACTTTCTGAATCAGCTGCTGCAAGGCTCGAATTAGATAAGGACAACAGATTCCGTAAATATGGTACAGGTTCTGATAATAAAGATGAGGTTTGTGTGGTAGTATTTCCCGGAATGCACTAAACGTTAACAAGAAAGAGTGGGGTCAAGCCAGTCACTGAGACACTTGATCTCGCTCAAATTAATTTAATACTCAACAAGGAGTAAAGTAATGAACAAAATTAATAATGACCTACAAATTTTCGGTGGATACTTCAAAGGCATACATGAAATTGCTGAGCATAAAACTATAGGAAAGGTGGCACTAGGAATTCTTAAGGTTATTTCCTATGCAACCCTCCTAGTACCAATTATTTTTGCTGTTGGGTATCTTATTGTAAATGCAAAGCAAAATAATCTTTCAAGTTTGTATAACAGGGTGACTAAGGCTTTAAATCCTGGTTTCAACGGTGCTATACCCACCGAAAATGATTATATTAAATTTCTTGCAGCCAAAGTACAGGATAAAGAATATAGTTCATTTGAAGCCGCTTTTAACGAGTTAAGTCCTATCTCCCAAAGGGTATTTTTTGCCAAAATGTCGATGGAAGACAATTTGATTGAATCCATGAAGCAGATCCCAACAGACTTAACCAAAATTGAATTTAGCTTCGGAGATTTTTTAGGTGTCTGGAATTTTAAAAAAGCAAATAATTTGATAAAAGAATTCCTAATAGAACTTGATTCATTCGACAACTTTGAAAAGATTGTGGTAGACCTAACTAGAGTTGCTTCTTACACACATAATGTACAGCTTATCCTAGATACCTCGTTAAGTTCCTCCTTTATTTCAGATCCATACGGAGATGCTGTAGAGTTAAGCAGAACATATTCTGAGCCAAATAATATTTCTGGAGCGGCATGTGCATTGCGGGGGTTGATAAAACATCTTCAAGAACATGCCGAGACAAAGTCCATCGATATTCTGTTTAGAGAATTTACCGGACAATGGCAGGAAAGAAAGATAACGTTAAAAAAGGACGAAAACACTTCTGAAATCCAGGTGGAATAAGAACAATAAATAACATATTTGGAGGGTATAATTATGGACTTCAGTTCAATTAGTCCTAGAGAAAATTCCTTTTTAGCTGGACAGCCAGAACATGATCAGGGCATACCCACCCCCTATTTCAATACTGCTTTTCCATGGACCAATCAACCTCAGGAATTCAGAAATGAAATGGTCTTCTTTTTCCAGTTTAAACATTATCTTCGGCCTGTTTTATGATTTTTTTTCAATTCAGGAATATACCCCGCCAAAAATTCTGCCTGTTTATGACCCCCATCTTAATAAACCCTGCTGCCAAAAGCAGCAGGGAATGGGTCATCAATTTTTGCTATGCAAAGGTCGTGCAGCATGTTCAACAACATTCATACTGGCAACCGCCAAGCCCACATAAAAGGCGCGAGCGCCGCATCCTCGGAACAATCCGCGCAATCCCCCATTCTCATAGGCAAGCCTTGCAGCTCTTCTAATAGAAAGCGGGTGTTCGCTCGTTTGTACACGAGTTTTAATAAGATCAATAGGCGTGGTTAAAAAACCTGAAGCCGCTCCAGCTATAACTCCTGCAGCTACTTCAAAGACCTTATTCCTTACAAGCGATCCTTCATATCCCTGGGATATGCTTTGGAATTGTCCTTCCAACAATGGTGTGAAATAAATCACAGCCATCGAAAATGGCACCTCCCTAAAGGCTGTTGTAATAAGTCCAGCGGGCCTGATTGCTCTTTTAAATATTTGAGCATATGGCATCGCATTCACTTGCCTATTGGCCATCAATCCCTCACCAAAAGCAACAATAGGTGAAGAAATGAGCCCAGCAATAATTGAAGACGACAAATCAGATACCCTTCCTCTAAGGAGATTATTTGCGACATATATTGTAGAAAATGTAACGGATTCAGCGCAGCAGATTGCGAAGTATCCATTATAAAGACCTCGAACAGGAGAAGGAAAGGAACGGTAAAGTTTGACCCCCTAAAATTGGAGGTCATACCATGTTTCAGTCCAATGTGCTTTTCAAGGCTTATTCGCACTGTTCAGGGCTTAGAAAAAGAGCTTGGATTACGAAAGTAATCGTAATCATTCAGAAGGCAACTAATTTATTGTTGTTAGCTGAGGGAGAGGGGGCCACGGCTACTTCTTTGGGCCAACGCCCCTCCGGGGGCGGTAAAATAATCATTCGATGCCTGAAAATAATTCACCGTGCCCCTTCGGTCGAGGGGGCCACGGCTACTTCTTTGGGTAATCTCATACTAACCAATAAATATATAAAAATAAATAGAAATAAAGCCCCAAATGGGTTATCTCATTGTAGTAACCAAACCATCAAGGAGGTGTAAACCATGGGGCATAGTTCATATTTAACATATTGTATAGGAAAAGGTAAAGCATATCCTTTCGGATTTAAGTTAGATGCGGTGTTCGCAGCTGAGGAACTTGGCAAAAAACCAGCGGCTAAAAAGTTTAAAATAGCTTTAAATACATTGAAATCTTGGATTAAAGAATTCCAAAAACATGGCAAGCAAGGCCTAATCGATAAGAGAAAGGGACCCAATTTTATTCCACATAAAATTCCTCCTGACGAGGAAGAAAGGATAGTTAGCATTCGCACGATGGCACCTTGTTTTGGCCCTAATAGAATAAAGTTCTACTTCAATGTAAATTGTTCTGTTGGAGCTATTCGTCGGGTTATTCGATCTCATAATCTTACTAAGAAACAAAAGAAAAAGCAGGAGAAAAAAAGAGACTTAAGAGCTGTTAAGGCTAAGCGTGCATCGATGACGTATCTGCAGATGGATGTAAAATACTTAACGGACATTCCTAACTATTGGGAACAGATAAAACCTATGGGATTACCCAGGTTCCAATATACCGTCCGTGATTCTAAGTCAGGAATGCTATTCTTGGGGTATTCTGATGAGCTATCGGAATTAAATGCACGTACGATGATTGATCATATAATAAGCGAAATGAAGCTCGATTTACCCTTTGATATCGAGAAACTTAATGTGCAAACGGATAATGGATCTGAATTTAGCGGTCAAGCAAGGAGAGTAGAAACAGCTCCCTTTGTTCAAATGATTGAAAAGACCCATGGGGCTAATCATAATTACATAAGACCTGGTCATTGTAATGCAAATGCGGATGTTGAATCATCACATCAAACGATTGAAGTTGAATTTTTTGACTTAATAAAGGTTAAGAATCGAGATGACTTCTTCAAAAAGATCGAGTCGTATCGGTTATATTTTAATTTCACGAGGGTGAATTTTTCTAAAGGTAAAAAAACACCGCAACAAATTTGCGCAAGTGATTGGAATATAGATGTTTCTTATAATTTTTCCTTGATAAAAACTGTGGATTTAGATAAAATAAGTACATTCTCGTATCAACGGGGTCAATCTTTACCTGATTTTACCGACCTCGAACAGGAGATATAGCCTTCCATATGGAAAGACCCTCTGCCATTTGACGGTTCTTAACAGTACCAATAGGATGAACTATCCCATTGACGATGAAGCTTGCAAAGCTTCCTTGAATAATCAACCCAGCACTATTTATGCGAGGCTGCTCTGTATTTATAGACATAAGAAATCCTTTTTTTTAAATTTTTTTGTTTGTTTGTAAAATAATATGTAGTAGAAAAAAATGTTGCTGTGCTGCTAGCACAGCTTAAAGAAAAATTTCTTAAGAAGAGCGGACGCGAGGAAGGCGCTACCAATAATCAGAGAATTACTGGATTGGGTACAAATTAGATGTGATAATACGTTATTTGTATTCATGAAGCCCAGCTTATCAGAATTGATAGTTTAATACAAGAAAAAACATTAACAAATTTTTCTTGACATGTAATTCACTTTTATTATATAATTATTACCAAGTTGATGAGAAGGTCTCATAATAACTGTCTGTAAAAGAGTAATAAATAACCTAATTTGGAGGGTATAATTATGGAGTTCAGTTCAATTAGTTTTAGAGACAATTTCTTTTTGGCTGGACAGCCAGTTCGTAATGTTAATACTCCAACCTTCAATTCTTATTCGAAAATCAACCTTTCAACTTTAGAAAAAATTCGAAATCTCTTTATTATAGTCTTCACGTTGGGAATTGTGTACTTGGTACAGCAACATAGATTTCAAGCAGCATTAAAATCGGGGGATCTTAATACTGCTGAGAGCACTCTGCGTTGGTGCGCCAAGGCCTATCTCTCTAGGAAAGATATTTTGGATTTAGTAGACAAGAACCAACCAGAGCCTTTAAAATTTCTAGTAGCTCAAATCGATGAAGTTTCTTTCAGACACATCAGTATAAATAAAGATCGAACAGCTGAAGCATTTTTATCAGCTAGAGATGATCATCTAAATGGACAACATCCGCAATTGTTACTCAATATTTTACCTTATGCTCAGTGTCCAAGATCATATCTAATTACAAGCTATTGCTATGGAGGACAAAATGACGACTATGTTGCATCGACCAGCTACCACAGAACTTTCAAAAAATAACGATCTGATGAGCTTGTGCCACTTCCTTTAACAGAACACCCATTATAGGGTCATGACCGCTATAAAAAACCTACACAATTCTATACATTTGGCCTTTTGGCTAATGTGTATTTGCGTAAATACGTCTACCAAGCAGTTCTGTAGACGATTCGCGTATTGGAGTTTCACCAACAATATCCGGGACCTCTGTATCGCGACAGGCAGAAGGTTGTCGGCCTGGGGATCGATTTCTCATCGCCCGTAAATGTGCTGCATGCACCGCTGAGAGCTTCTTTCTTACAAGCCGCCACGATGTCCATACATGTTTATCTCGATTCCTCACGGGTAGAGATAAAGTGACATGGCCACCTTTGCCATCAGGAATTTGATCCTTTTGGCGCGGAAGTCTTTCGGAAGTTCTTAAGAATCTTCTGGCAATACAAAAAGCCGCAGATTCATGAATTGATAATCCATATCTTTTAGCAAATTTAACTCTGCCTATGATTGATGTATAGGCTGGGTTTACTTCTGCTACCATTACACCAAAACGCCATGCCCGGGATTTTATGCTGGTTAAAATAGCTTTGTAGGCAAATGAGGAGAGCATACGAGAATATTTTTTATTACTAGACTCGTGAAGCTCTGCCTTTTTTTCTTGGAATGATAGCTGCTCGACAATAATTTGTTTTTTGGTTTCACAGGCCCAATTAACTATTTTGGCAATTGCGTCTCCGATAAGAGCTTTCGTTTGATTTTGATTTTTCCCATACAAATTAAGAGGGATTTTTTTTCTTGCTATAGCATTTCCATAACGATCAGTCTCGACAATGGCAAGATGATCGACGTTGATGTCAACGCCGATGACTCCTATACCTTTACGAGTAATCTTCGCGGGTTCGGGTATGGATACACTCACAAAGATAACCCATCCTTTCTTATCTTGTTTAAAGCGATAGCTGATTGCGACTCCTGAATCCTTATCTTTTGAGAGTTTACGTTCATTGCAACGATCAAGTGCACTGATGATTGCGCCATGGCCGTAGGTGAATTTAACTTTCTGAATGTTTAGGTATTTCCCATATTGGGACATAGCATCCGGCAAGCGGAGTCTTAAGGATATGCTATTATCTTCTTCTAATGTTGCCGTACAGGATTGATTACCGGAGCTTTCATCTTTAGAGCCTAGAACAAAGAAACTATCGCTTCTAGCGGCTGTCCAATCCTGCCGCCATTCCTCTTGCGTTTTGTATCCATTGCCTTTTAAATCGAGCTGAGCACGGAATAACTTGCGCGAACCGAAGCAAAGTCGTACTTTTCCTGAAGCAATTTCTGTTTCGAGAGCCTTAACTCGTGAACCTATCCGTGCGAGCCTTCGTTTTTTCTGATGAATGAGTAAAGCTTTATCATTTTTCTTTTCCAACTTTTGGATTTTGGCTATTAAGGAATCTTTTCTCTTTCTTAATTCAATGAGTTGATCCTTGCGAAGTTCCTTGATCGAAGCTATTTTCCCTTCAATTTGGACACGTAGAGCATTAAACTGACGCGATGTGATTCCATACTTTCTCATGTAGGAAGGCTTTAATTCTCTTACACTTTTTCCTTTCGCCAAATCTGCAAACAATGCCCTCTCCGCTTTACCTGCTAGCTTAGCATATTCAGATAAAATACGTACTGGATCGCAGTCAAGTACTGGGCGTGCTTGAAAAGTAAAAGTGCGGTCTTCAGATTTCACTAGCGGCTTCCTTAAGTGCATCAATCAATTTTTTATTCTTCCGGCTACGAGAGCCATATAGTCTGGCTGAAAAAACGGTTATTATTTCTAAGACATCTTGTACCAAATCATCCTCAAAGCTTGAATCTTCAGCAGCATTTATCATGACCACTTCGGTGCCGAATTGCTCGCATAAAGAAAATATCAACTCTGCACCAAACCTCCACAGGCGGTCTTTATGTGTAATAACCAATCTCTCAATGGTTCCACAGCATACTTCTTTGATTAGTTTTTTTAAACCTTTTTTACTGTAATTTAGACCAGAGCCAAGATCTTGAAGAATTTCGAATGTCCAACCATGATTGGCGCAAAATGATTCAAGGACAGCTACTTGTCTTTGTAAATCTGTTTTTTGATCATGACTAGATACTCTAGCATAAGCGATAGTTCGTTTAGTATTCCAATTTTTATTAGGTATTATTCCACGCAATTTTGACAAGTCATATCTACGATGCCCTTTGGGTGTTCTCTCGGACACGATTTTGCCCGAATTTTCCCATCGACGAAGAGTCTCTATGGAAACCCCAAGTTCTTCAGCTGCTTTTCCAATACTTATTCTCATATCACAAAAATCTACACAAAATGTGTAGATTTGTCGAGAGAAATATCCAGATTTATGTGAACAGTTTCAAACCCCACATTATTTTGAATATTCCGGAGGACCGAAGGTCTGGCTCTTGATAGCCCAGTGCCGTTAGGCCTGGGTTAAAGGTGAAGAAAGGTGTAGCTCTGAAAGAGCGACACATATGATTCGCCCTTGCAGGGCTCATTTTTTTTGCATTAAGCCCTGGCCTGACCCCTAAACTTGACCCCAACATTGATGTTGCTAAAAAGAGCTTCTTAAAAAAAAGTTTGCCAATTGCTTTCTACTCATTGCCTGGGATATCATCTGACGAAGATATGGAGAAATAAAACCGAATCATTACCTACGACTAAAGGCACTATCCATTATTCCAAGGATGGGGCCCACATTGTGCCTGCATTTCCTAATCAACCATTGAGGTAACTATGATAGAACCGCCAAATTTAGAAAATATTGATGATCTTGTGTTTTTTGGAAACCGCGCACTTTGGGGTGAAATTAGACCCAATATTAGAAGAGTCGCTGTCGAATATATAAAGGATGAGAAGAGATTAGTTCTATACTTATACTACGACAAACCAATGACTCAAGAAGAATTAGACTATGATGTTCCAGGGACTATTTTAGCTGAGCTCATCAGTGATTTTCCAGTTCTAGGGGTAAAATGGGATGACCAAGTTATTGTCTTACCTTATCCCCAAAAATTGCCAGGTAACGGTATATGTATCTTTCGTCGTTATGAACCCTGTCCTCCTGAAGAATAAAGTTTTTTAAAAGGATGGCACACATTGTTCCTGAACATCCTAATGCAAAGGTATGGTAATTATATGGAAAATACGCCCAATCTAGAAGATATTTCAGATCTGATATTTTTCACAAATAGAGCGCTTCAAGGTGAAGTTAGGCCTAATATGCGAAAAGTTTCCGTTCAGTATATCAAAGAAGAAAAAAGATTTATTCTTTATTTGTATTACGATAAGCCTCTAACGCAAGAAGAGTTAGACTACGACGTCGCAGGGGGTATTATGGCCGAAATCAGCAGTAATTTTCCTAATTCAATTGATATTTCATGGGATGAAAAAATTATTGTATTGTCATATCCAAATAAACTCCCAGATAAAGGAATCTGTATTTTCCGTAGGTTTGAGCCCACTCCTAGTATTGAAAATTAGAAAAGAAAAAACGATGTGGACATACTTAATTTTCAATTTGATTTCGGAGATCGTGGTAGAAATTCCGGTTACCTGAGATTCCCTAACAAATCAATAAACTAATTTTACTGATATTTTTGAGACTCTTAATGCATATTTTTATAGACGAATCCGGCTTCCCTCATGACTTGGCATAAATTCGTTTTCCATCGTGTTTAATTTTGAAATAGAGCGATGACAAATCAGTTGCGCTTCTTGAGAATTCATCACAGGTGGAGACGATCAGATCCTTGGAGATATTTAACCCGAACAGAGCTAAAAGACCCGCCACAGGTCTCTCATAACGTTTTTGATCAGATTTTTCGATTACAACCAATAAATCCAAATCACTTTCTTCATTAGGATGCCCCCAGGCATAGGATCCGAATAGATAGATTTCAACAGGGTGATATACTTCTACAAGTCTGCGCACCACTTCGTTTATGGTATTCTTTTTAATCATAATACCATTATCTCACATAGCCAGAGCATTTTCAATATCTTTCATATTCGTTTTTACCCCCTAGGCTTAACCCCACATTATTTTAAATATTCCGGAGGACCGAAGGTCTGGCTCTTGATAGCCCAGTGCCGTTAGGCCTGGGTTAAAGGTGAAGAAAGGTGTAGCTCTGAAAGAGCGACACATATGATTCGCCCTTGCAGGGCTCATTTTTTTTGCATTAAGCCCTGGCCTGACGGCACTGGGCTATCAAGAGCCAGACCTTCGGTCCTTCGAAATGTTTCAAACCTTGGGAAAATGAAAAAAGAATATCTAGTCGCAAAGCGACGGAATAATAAAACGCTTTATGTCACCACTCCTTGGCTATATATTTTTTTGTTCTTTACCCACAGTTTTTCCCCCAGGGATTGCACGCATGGGCTATTATTAATTTGGTTCCTCCGGAACACAGACTCCTAAAACTTAGAATTTGTCATTTTAATTGATTTTAATTTCATATTTCTATATGATTTCAAAGTAAAAACAAATACTAATTTATTTTTAGGAGCGTATAGTGAAAAATTTTATCCAAAAATTATTAATTGCCGTAGCAGTTACAACATCGTTGTATTCCTCGACATTAATCGCAGCTGACTTTCATATAGAATTTCAACCCCAAGTCATAGAAAAAGTCATTCAAATAGAACAGAAAGGTATTCTTAAGCAAAAGGCTAACGGGTACTTATATGTTGAGGTGTCGGATGATTTTATAGCTGAGACGATCCCTTTAATTGAAACATCTGGCATAATTGTTCCTCCCGGTCATTACACGAGCAAGAAAGGAATTGGAGCTCATATCAGCGTTATTTATGAGACTGAACTCGATAACACAGTGCACAAAATTAACGAGCTTGGACAAGAAATTATATTTAACGTCATCGAACTGCGCACCGTAAGAGTCAATAACGGTAAACTTTGGCTTATTGCTGTTGATGCCCCTGAACTAGAAACACTTCGAGAAAGCTATGGCCTTTCTCCTTTGTTAAAAAATCATAATTTCCATATCACCCTAGGTACTGAGGTTCAAGCCAAGACAGCACGCAAAATTGTAGAATTATTATAGTCAATATTAAAGTAGTCCTATAATTTGCTGTTTTTCAGGGCGCTCCCTAGATACAGTGTAGAATTTACCAGACAGGTCAATCCATGATTTTCCTGTTACTTTTTCGTCTGTTTCTTCGATTTCAATGGTGCTTTTATCTACAATTTTAAAGACCATCTTATTGCTGCCAAAATACTGCATTTTATTTCCATCTTCATACATTGGCACAAGATCGTTCAATCTGACTTCCCAATTTGGGAGTTTATTGGGACTTAAGCCGAGGTAAGCAATGGCAAGCTTATAAGTAACCGCAGCCTCTTCCTTAATGACTTTTAATTTGGCATTTGAACCATCCTTACTGGAGGTAAATGAGAACTCTCCATTTACACCCACCCCGCAATCAGCGCTAAATACCGACTTAACCTGCCGGCTAAAACCATAATCGGGCATAGGTCCTCTGGTGTCTATTGTTAGTTTACCTAGTGCATCTGAAAGTTGATTCATTTAAAACCTTCTTGTATATTTTTTGATTTATCTGTGGAACTCCAGTTCCATTGGCGTGAAAATTAACATAGTCATGATTTAAAGGCAAAAAAGAACCTCTAAAAGGAGCCACAGTGTCAAATCCCACATTATTTTAAATATTCCGGAGGACCTGATCCCATTTTGCAATGAAATTTTTCCTGGCGGTGCTAAAGATGACAAAGGCCTCGGCTTAGAGGCCGCACTGAAAGTGCGGCCTCTAAGCCGAAGCCTTTGCTTTTATCATCCATTGAGTCGTATTGGATTCGAACCAATGACCCCCTCATTAAAAGTGAGGTGCTTAACACAACTAACGGATAATATCCAATTGCTATGAACAACATTATAAGTGATTTGTGATCTAAATGCTACTGAATTCTATTGGTTGATATCGGTTCTTTATGCACAACACTGCACCATTTTTGCACCATTTGCACCACCTAATTTCAAAACCGTATGACAAGCAAGGGGTCTTGCCCCCATGAGGGTTCCTATCTTAACAATCAGGACCCCACGGAAAATTTTTTCACTTTTTTCAAGATTTGCATTAACAACTATTAAACTAATTTTTCGTATTGAGGTTTTTAAGCATAACATGCAATATTGTGTTGCCTACAAACAAAAGGAGATATTTACATGACATTAGAACAAGAATTAAGAACACTATTACACGGTATGAAGTCTATGACTTTAAATCCGGAAGACGTGCAAGCGATTAGCTTTCCAGAGCATTGTAATATGTTCATTGGTGGTAGACACAATGGAACTATGGCCGTAATTGAAGCGGTTGAAGCTGTATTGGCTAAACACTCTAGCAAATCACTATAAACATCAAATATCGTGGGCCCATACGAGCCCACTTAACATTTAGGATACAATATGAAGAGAACATACTTTTGCGCATTGTTTTTATTGCCGACAATGATCTACGCATATAGCGATTACAGCGTTTACGAAAGCGACGCAGACAAGTACTACAGCGGTAAAATTAGTCTAAAAGAATATACCGACTCTATTTGCCCACAAAATAATCAGCAACCGAAAACAGCGCGTCACAACGATGGCAGTTGGTCCAAAACTGAACCCCATTCAAATGGAACCACTACCATAAAGCATAGTAACGGTACTTCAAGTAGAGCCGAAAAGCATCAGCAAGGAAGCGTGGCAATAAAGCATAGTGATGGTTCTTGGAGCAGATATTAACTGTCACAAATTAGATAAAGGGGTTAAGCAACACTTACACGGAAATGTATGATATGGAATAGAGGTAGGCTTAGCTATTTTCAATTATTCCCACTTCCTTGAGATTATGGCCGAAAAGCCATTAATCTAGAAAATAACAGACTAAAATAATGAAAAAAATTACTATTAAGCACTCTTTTGATTTTAGCCTCTTTCAGCTACTTTGCAAAGATGCCAAATATGAAAGACTATCCCCACAAGATGACAATTCATGATAATAGGGAACGATCATGTCCTCATAAAGAATGTGACATTTTCGAATTATATGAAACTTCTAATATAGGCCATGGAGTCGCCTGCAATCTTATGAGACTTTGGCTCAGTTTATTTAAGTTCATTGAAGAGAGGGCGTAAACACCCTCTCAGATACGATTATTATTCGGTCATAGGAACTATCATTACAGCATGACGTTCCCCGTATATGTTCATGGCTGATCCAACAATTCTACGATTATTGTTAAAATTTTTACCAGAAAAAGAATTAGGCTTCCATTGTATTGAACTTTTAAGATCTGTGGGGAAATAGACATACTCATAAAATATTCCATTAAAGCAAGTCCGTATTGAATCATCAGTTCTTAAAAAACCTAAATAAATATCATTATTATGCAAAAAAATAATATCTTTATTTTCGGTTACAACGAATGGCCACCCGAAATTGTTGATTGAAAATAATATTTTGCTTTTCCCGGAAATATCAACGGCAAAATACCCATACTTCTGATGCCAGAAGGTGCCTACTCCCGCATTGTTGACTGATATGGCCATAGCATTGCATTCATCATCTAAAGCACTATCGACTTCTTCAATAACACCATTTCGCCAAAAAACTGCTCGATAGTTAGATCTTTGGAGTTTTGATTTATGAGCAATTGGATAATTAGAAGTACCTATGATTTGACTGTGATTGTTAATGCTTGTTGCCAAACTTCTATCCCCAGAAAATCCCAAGTCGCCAACTAAAGCACCAAGATCAGTCATAACGTTGTTTTGCCACAAAAAAGCATGTTGCTCGGCTTTGCCGTCTATAAAACTAGTGTTATTTTTTTCAGACTGCCCCACTATTTGTCCCAAATCGTTCATATCATAAACTCTTGTAAAGCTACCACCAAGTGTCCCTATGTCCAAAAATCCTTGGCTATTGCTCCATATAAACCCGTGTTCATTTCCCTTGTCGTCTTTATAGTTACCAGCAATTTGTCCAGCATTGTTAAGTACTACTATGGAGGCGGTATTTGGTAACTCAATCAGGGATATTCCTTCTATTTCACTCCAAATAAAATAATATTTATTGTTAAACATCCAGTAACAGCCTACCACCAAACCATCATCATTGATAGCTACAGCCTCACTTCGATCGCTTTCTTGCAGCTCCAAATCGATAAGTTTAAATGCCGGGGTCTCAGCGTGAACACAGACACCGAATATTGCAAGAAATATAGTAAAAAATATAAATTTATTTATTTGCTTAATCATATAAACCTCAAATTTGATTGATTTTTATAAAATTATACTTTGATTCAGAATAAATAACAAGCCTAAAGTTTCATGGGATTTCATTTACTTCATTAGTGAAAGGGGTTGGGTCTGGCATTCGGACATTTTGAATTGTGCAAACCTCTAAATGCCAGACCCAACCCTTTTTTGCCCCTAGGTTTGACCTCATCATCGATACTGCAACAAAGAGCTTCTTAAAAAAAAGTTTGCCAATTGCTTTCTACTCGTTGCCTAAGATATCATGTGGGGAAGATATGGAGCCTTGCATGAACTTTAAAACGATAATTATTTTCACTGTTTTCCTACTGTCATCTTTATTCAATTTCTCTACTTCTGCCTCTGAAGAGATCAGCGTATACAACTACGGTGGTATTCCGGGATGTGAGTGCTATAATCATTGCAGCTGCTTTAGCCATTACTTATTAGAAGGCAGCGGTTTTCCGAAAGACACCCTGCACCATCCTATAGGTCCCGAAAATAGGGTTTGGCATGAATTCATGAAAAAATTTTTAACGGCCATGCAAGCTGGTCCCTACCAACTCCTATTCTCAGCAGATGAAGTCAGGAACATGGTTAGTGCACAATCACCTTGTAGATATTTGTGTTTGGTTAGTGATTACCTCGATGCTACTAATAACTTTAGTTGCAAAATTGAAACTGTACGCATCGATTCAATTGAACGTGCAAAAAAACTATATAAAAGTCCAAAGGAACAGTTAGATCTTGAGCAAAAAATCACGCAAATAAACACAAAGTCTGCAAATGCTCAGGCAATTGTATCAACTATCCCTAGTACAATTATTCCTCTATACAAGGACATTATTGCAAATTGTCTCTGTGATGGAAAGTGGAATATGGCGAAAACATACAATAGTGGCTTGATCTCAATGCTTGAGGGAGATACGGAAAAAGCAATATCAGATATCAATACTTTCATTGATCAAGCGATTCTAAATCACAAGGAACATCTGCTTACTTCAAAAATGCTTCAAAAAAAAGGAGAAGTTTTTTCCGAGGTCGGTCTTTATCATAAGGCCATCGAAGCATTAAGCGAAGCCATATCTAAAGACCCAAAAAACAAAGAAGCGTATTTTCACAGAGCCTCAGCATATTTTGAGACAGGAAATTTTGACTATTCTTTGCAAGATTATTTAACCGCAAAAGACCTGGATGCTTTTGTTTCTCATTCTGTACCTCTAAATGAAATAGTCGATATTTTCACTAAAAGTATACTCGAGGGAATGCAAAAATCGGCTAATGATCTCATTCCTTCGCTTTGCAATAGTGCCTATGGAATGGGACAATGTTTGTGGGCATTTGGGGATCATCCCATCGATTCAGTTGGAGTATTTGTAAATTCTGCAATTGAAATGTGTGATTATACTGTTGATTATTTAAGAACTCTGGATAGAGCCACTCTCCATGAGTATGGAGAGCAATTGGTAATATTGCTTGAACATTACAACCAATTGTCGCAAAAACAAAAGGCCGCACTGGTTGGCACACTTATTGGGGAGTATGGTCTTGATATTCTTGCTGGTTCAAAAGTTATTAAGGCAGTTTCTACATATACCAAGATGCGCGATGCAAATCGGATATGCAACCTAGAGTCAATGGCAATGTCGGTTGCTAGCAAAGAAGCTATTATTACCGAGGCGGTCACCCATCAAGCAAAACGGGTCCGTTTTTTTGAAGAATGTAAGCTTCATGTGGACCGACAAAATAAACACGTTCAAGGAAAACACAATTACCTGGAAGGTAAGAGTATTTTTGAACATAGGGATGCAGAAGGTCTTTTAAAAAAGTATGCAGGTAATGGAACACCAAAAAGGGGAGAGTTGGGCAAACCTGGGTATCAAGAGATTGTAGATTTTAATGAACACGTAGGGATATGGAGAAATAAAACCGAATCTTTACCTACGACTAAAGGCACAATCCATTATTCCAAGGACGGCGCACACATTGTTCCTGAACATCCTAATGCAAAGGTATGGTAATAATATGGAAAATACGCCCAATCTAGAAGATATTTCAGATCTGATTTTTTTCACAAATAGAGCCCTTCAAGGTGAAGTTAGACCTAATATGCGAAAAGTTTCCATTCAATATATCAAAGAAGAAAAAAGATTTATTCTTTATTTGTATTACGATAAGCCTCTAACGCAAGAAGAGTTAGACTACGACGTCGCAGGGGGTATTATAGCCGAAATCAGCAGTAATTTTCCTAATTCAATTGATATTTCATGGGATGACAAAATTATTGTATTGCCATATCCAAAAAAACTCCCCGATGAAGGAATCTGTATTTTCCGTAGGTTTGAGCACACTCCTACTGTTGAAAATTAAAAAAGAAAAAACAATGCCAACACACTTAAATTTTCAATTTGATTTCGGAAATCGTGTCAGAAATCCCATTTACCTGAAATTCTCGAAAAAACCAATAAATTCATTTTACTGATATTTTTGAGGCTCTTAATGCATATTTTTATTGACGAATCGGGCTTGGCACTTCCTACTTGTGACCATCCAAAAAATTCACCTGTATGTTGCGTAGCAGCTTTAATAGTTCCTAGCACACAATTAGTAATCATTGAACAATGGTTTACCGCGCTCGAATATCAATATGAAGGATTAATTAAGGGCAAAAATATTGACCACACATTAAGGAAAAAAATTCTTAGTGAGCTCAACATGTTTGATGTATTTATCGAATGTGTAGCAATTGACATGGATTTGCATACTTCCGATATGATCACAAACCATAAAATGAATAGGGCAATATATATTGAAAATAATTCATCAACTAAAAATTTTAATTTAGTGAAAGTACGACAGGAATTTGCAAATGAAATTCGAAAAATATCTAACCAACTATATTTACAGGGGGGATTAAATTGGCGACTGATCGAACTAGTATTACGACACTCAACATTATACTATAGCCAGAAAAGGCCCGAAGAGTTGGGTGCCTTTCATTGGATAATTGATCCAAAAGAAGCCGGAAAAATCATAAAATTTGAATCGCTTTGGGTTGATTTGGTTTTGCCTTATTTGCAGCACAGTGCTTCTCTAATTCTGGTTCAAGGGCATGATTATAGTTATCTTGAAAAATTTGAGGTAAAAAATGCTGAGTTATACAAAACCGATGCAGGTCTAAAATTGAACAAAAGCGACGTCCCACTGAATATCGGAAGAATAATAACGGAGCATCTTTCCTTCCCTGACGATAAAACAACTCCTGGGCTCAGAATTGTTGATGTAATATCAAATTCGATTTTCCAAACTCTAAATGGATACTCAAATTATCAAGTGTGTGAAGGCCTCGGAAAGCTTTTCTTTGCTAGAAGGGCAGAAAATTGTATTAGCCTATTGGCACTAGAGGAGATTTCAAAAGAAACAATGATGACACGACCATATAGAAAGGCTTTACTTTCTATTGAAAGTCATAACCGAACAATTTGGAGTTAAAATTACTTCGAGCGGTGGAGACCAAAATCAGTTCGAGTCGATCCACTTAAGATCATCGCACCTTTAAAAGGTAAGTCCTTATAAAATTTTTCTGATTATGAAGCCTATTACTTCTGGCCTTGCAGAATCGGGCCCCTTTTCTATCAGATCTTTTTCTTTGATAGGAATCCTATTCATGATCTATACTCCTTAAAAATGAGGATTTCATTATGAAAAATGACTTAGTTCTTTTTGAAGACTATAAAATACGCCGCATTTATGACGAGGCAACAGAAACGTGGTATTTTTCAGTTGTGGATATCATTCAAGTGCTGACGCAACAACCTGATTTTCAATCAGCAAGAAACTACTGGAAAGTCTTAAAAAATAGGCTGAACAAAGAGGGAAGTGAGTCGGTTACAATTTGTAACCGACTGAAATTGGCTGCTGCAGATGGAAAAAAATACCTTACAGATGTAGCGAATGTTGAAATCATATTACGCTTAATCCAATCAGTACCAAGTCCAAAGGCAGAACCTATAAAACTCTGGTTGGCTAAAGTTGGCTATGAACGAATACAAGAAATGGCTGACCCAGAAAAATCATTAGATCGCGCACGAGAAAATTGGCAAAAACATGGACACAGCGCAAAATGGATTCAACAACGCATGATGGGTCAAGAAACCCGAAATAAACTTACTGATTACTGGAAGGACCATGATATCAAGGAATCCCATGCATTCGCAATTCTGACTAACATTATACACCAGGAATGGGCTGATATATCAATAAAACAGCACAAAGATCTTAAAGGATTGAAAACCCAAAACCTACGCGATCACATGAGCGAGGCTGAGCTGATTTTTACTGCCCTAGCCGAATTATCCACAAGGCAGATAGCCGAAAGCATCAATGCTACCGGATTAGTTGAAAACAAAACCGTTGCAAAAACAGGTGGCAATATCGCAAAAAGGGCACGTATAGAGTTGGAAGAAAAAACAAATAAAAAAGTTATCTCTAGTGAAAATTATATGCCTCCATCAAAGTTAAAATCAGTTTAAATAAAAAGACTCAGCGTATGCGTTGTTCAAATTCAATTTTCCCTAGCGTGATAGCATTTTAAGCATTTTTCTCGATTTTAATATCACTTTCTCATTGTATTGTGAGCAATATTCTGCTAAATTGTAAAATAATATATTCACATTAGGAGAGCACCGTAATGGAATGTGTCAAGTTAATTAAGCAAAAGGTAGAACCTAAACCGGAGCTGAACGCAAGGCAACGCAAAGCGATATTGCACCTGCTGTCAGCTAAAACAATAAAGCAGGCAGCTAAAGACGCAAAGATAAGACTTCCTACTTTGTACAAGTGGATGAAAGAACCTTTATTCCGGGATGAACTGGAGAGGCTTCGCTCAGAGATCGTCAGTGATACAGTCGCCACCCTAAAAGTGTATAGCTTACAAGCTGTTGGTGTCCTAGCCGACTTGATGAATAACTCAGAGACTGAAACGATCAAACGCGGTTGTGCCGGTGATATCCTAGAGAATACCCGAAGCTTTATTCAAATAAAAGACATGGAACAGCGTCTTGAAGCTTTAGAGAATGCTATCATAAATTCATCGAACGAAAGAGGAGGTGGAATCCATGTCTATCAACAAAAACACGCTTAGAAGGCTTGAGAATCAACTTTCAAAAAGGACTGTAGCTGGATTCATTACATTCGAAGTACCATATTCCCAGTGGAAGGACCCGAACCGAGCGAGCGAGATAGAGGAAGAGCTTATCAAAGAATATAGTCTTGAAAATACGACATCATTACTTGTGTTCGTAGTAAATTTCGCAACTTGATTTTTTGAACACTTGCAATTACAGTGCTCTTTTTGCCCCCTGATCAAGTAGTTCATTCCGGCGATTACTAAAAAGATAGCGATATATGTTGACAGCCCGTGTTTAGTATTCGAAAGGATGCAGACTATAGCGATAAGTGCAGTTGTACAAAAAGCCTGTGACAGTGGATCCATAATTTGTTCTCCTTTTGATTGATCATTCCCATACTTCTTCGCGCCAATTCGTGGTAATAATGCCGTCCCGTAATGCTCCTGCTATCATACCTCGATGTCTCGAATCAGACCGTAAAACGTGACAGCGACGACATAGTGTTCTTAGATTGCTGATATGATTGCTACCGAGTTTTCCTGATTGAATATGGTCGATGTGACAAGTTTGCAGAGTTAACTTTATACCACAATGAACACATTTCCCTCCATCTCTTGTAAATACTTTAGGCCGCGTGATGTTACGCCACACTTCGGTAGGTTGTCTTCTCTTGGGCATCTACATTTACCTCACTATTTCTTCGACTTTTTTTTGACTTCTTTTGCAATTTCCTTGGCTTCTTGTATTTCAAATCTTTCGACGGTAAATCTCCCACAGCCAACAGTCCTGCCGTCACCTAATCCAACAAACGAACCGGCGCTTTTTACGGCCTCTTCCATCTCTCCCCTTGAAACTATTGTGTTCTCCCACTCGATTTCAAACGTGGCACGCCAACCCTTCGAAGCAGCTATACGATATCTGATGTTTCTGCTCTTAGTCGTTGGATTTTTAACAGAACGAACGTCAAGATAAACAGGCTGAGTATTATCATGAGAAAGGTCATCATCCAAAGGGACAAAGCGATCGATCAAAACGATATTATCGGGAACGGTAAGAGTTGATGCCAACTTTGCCTGTATACTTCCTTTGCCTGATTTAATGTGTTTTCCGCCATCTCTCAGGCATCCAAAAATATAGGAAGACTCAACGTATAGCTGACGTTCTTCCGTCTTCATTACAGAGCGCTTCCATTCTTCAGGGTCATTTCCTGCGACGCCTGTCTTCTCCTTCTTGCCTAGTGGAATCGAATCAACTGAAAACCTATTAAATAAAATCGGGCGTTCCCCGACTATCCTTACGTTTGCTTTTAGCAGTGCCATATTTTCTCCTTTTTTAAAAATGAACCGTGCCTTACCACGCCGCACCCGGCCCCGCCTAGCCTAGCCATACCTAGCCGAAACATGCCTTTCCGCGTGAATTTTGCTTTATAGCGGTAGTGATCATACTGAAATGCCTAATTTAAGTGTACTCATAATCATTTTTTAATGCTCATAGTCTGTGTATTAATCGGTCGTAAAAACCTAAGGTAGATGTGTTTAGAGGTAAAAATATGATCAAAGAATCACACAATAGAAAGAAGACAGTAGCTCGTAAGGCATTCGGACTTAGGGTAAGAATGCGACGACACGAGCTAGAAATAACTCAGGAAGAGCTAGCAGAAAAGGCAGATTTGCATCCTACGTATGTTGGATCAGTTGAGAGAGGGGAAAGAAATATTGCTCTTGAAAACATCATTGCCTTGGCACATGCCCTCAATTGCTCACCTAAGGATTTCATGCCGGACTAGTTCCTAAAATGAAACGGAGCCCGATAATAGGCTCCGCGCGCAACGAAATTTGCGTGCACTAGTTATGCTAATCTCGCTTATTTGCTAACTTTAGCAGATTAGCAGGATTAGCAGGGGTTATATTAAAAAATTCTGTAATCTTATTCTCCAAGCCTCTTTATGTTTTACACCTCCTATTTCTATTCCAAAACAAGGTTCAGCCCATCCATGTTGTTGTAAAATGAGCATGATCTCTCGGGCACGTTTGGAATTACGTATCGCTAAGGGCCCATATTGGTATACCTCTTTCAGGGTGACCAGCTCTTTTTCTCGATTCCGGAAGTGCAGAAGTGTTTTTTGAGCAAGTGCTAAAGATGGATCTATCATTAAATACCCTTGAATCCTTAAGAGTTCTGAAAGATAATAATTCATGAGCTTAATAGCCCGTGAAATATACTCTACCTCAATAACCGTTACATCCGGACATTCAAAAATGGCGAGAATGCCTGCTATCCTTAGAACATGTTCCCCTGCCTTACAAGCAAATCTTTTTATATGCTCAAAGGGCCTTCCTGGACATATATCCCTGTCGACTAGATCGTGAAAAGCAATCCACACTTTTTTTGCAGTCATAGAAAGCCCTATTTTTCTAGGGTGAAGCTCATTTTGAAGCTCAGGAGGCGGCATTACTGGAAGACGAGTATCTAATAAAACATTTAATCTATCCTTGTAACGACAAAAGTCGGGATGCGATGAAAAATCTTCCTCAATATAAGGTCGATGTCCCGCAGTGGTTGCAGGAAATGAAATAAGGCACCGCGGAAGAAACCCCTGATTTTCAGTATAAGGGTTATTCATGATATCAGCAAAAAGACTTTCTTGGATCATGAGATGTAATGAAACTCGACGACCATACAGAATCATATCTCCTTCAGAAGCGCGCACCCAAACAATGGGTTTCCCGTCCCAAAGTGATGAAAGCCCTGCTATTGTTTGAATTTGATTATCTCGATTCATGCTATGACCCCCAAAGAATCGACCGCCTTCATCACTGAATAATCCGACTCCTGGTTGCCCAACTCCAAGATATTTTACTAATCCTTGATAAGTTGGTTCATCGATTAAAATAATAGGATGTAGAGGTGCAATAGGCTCCGTCTTGTCAAAATTGGGCTTATCGCCTTTTCCGGCTTCTCTGAGCCATTCTTTTTTCAATGCCTCCCAATATTCGAGGTCTTTTCGATAAGTGGCCATATCATTTTTATAAATTCCCTGGAGGCACTTTTGCCAATCATATATGGGTCTAAGGCAAGCATTATCGGTGGCTGTCTTGCGATCTCCTGATTCTGCTATAGTGAGAAGAAATAGCGAGAGAGGAATTATCCTTCCATCCATTTCTATATTGGCAAAAGGTTGACACGCAATGGCTGCGGCTCCCAAAATACTTTGCGCACAAATAGCGTCAGGGGCACGAATAATATTATGTAGAACATTAGCAGCCCTCCCAAGGATATTGCCAAGTGCATCAATGGGAAATGGCTCAGGAAGGGAAAGTGAGCGATGCAACGGCAAAGGTTCCGCGATTGCAGGCTGTTCGATTTCTAAGAATGATATTAAATCTTTGACTGAACGCCCCTTACAATGATCATGAAAACATTTGAAACCTCCTCTAGGATTAGCCGGTGAGGGTTCAAAGTATTTCGTTCCTAAATCGTGAGTACTATGCAAATGTTTCCAAGGGCATATAATGGTCCAGCAATTTTCTGGATGGTTTTCTCGTTTAACAACGAGATTATTTCGCTCAAGCGCATCCAAAATAACTTTATCTCGATTCATAGGTATTTGTTGATATTCCCTAATAGAAATAGGCGAGATTTCTATGTTAAATGACCGTAAGAAATATTCCTTGCCATAAGGCTCCAAATTGCTACGTTGAATGATTCTAGAGCGATATGGGGAGTTTTTACGGTGGTAGAATCCAGGTAATCGCATAACACGACACAAATCATTTACTGCCGGATCGCCATTGAATAAGCGAGCCAAAGCTTTCTGAATTGAAGTGAATTCATTAAGTTGAATATCATTTACAAGCCAGTAGGCATGATAACGACCGGGGCTTGATTCAATAATAATATGAGGCTCAAGTATTGCTGCGTGAATAGGATCTAGTGGTGATCCGTCCAAGTCAACGAAAACTGCTCTTATCTTAATGATATTTGTTGTTTTTCTTCCTTGTGAGTCAGTTGCATTTACAGTAAAGAAAATGCCAGCGCCAGCTTTGTTTAGAGAGGCTAAACAAGAGAACTTGTCCTGCAAAGTACCATGTAAAATTTGTATTAGCATATTGTTAGGGGTTTTTTTCTGATCGGAAAACGTTTGAAATGTTACCGATTCACCTTTCGTTAGTAGGTTTAAAAACTCATTTGCTTCGTTGAAATTTATGACTAAATCGATTGCATTTTGTTGTGTAGTTTCAATCTTTTCTTGATGGGGGAGGCTTGACGAAGCCTCAGTCCCATATCCTTCTTCATGAAAGTTCATAGTGCACCTCCTTGTTGTTGTTCAATCCAGGCATCGAAAAGATCCATCCGTATAAAGATACGTTTCCCAATTTGACGAGTTGCCATTCCTAGCCCGTTTTTATGTCGGTGCAATAAATAGTGCCTTAACATGGGTAATGTAAACGGATACTTTGGGTTCTCCGCTATCTGCATCACTGATTGAAATTTAAATGTATCATTCATATTTATTCTCCTTGGCTACTTTGAGCCGTGTTAGAGTGAATACGAATGTATTAGACCACAATTAGTGTTCTTGCGTCGTACAGGTGTCGTGAAAAATTCGGAAATATCAATATTGTTAAAATTATAAAATGCCTCTAAAACATATTCTAAGTAGCATTATTTTGAAATTTCTCAAGTATCCGTTTTTTGATTTCGAAAGGATTGATGAGATATGGGGATTGCATTGCTATCCGTTCCTGCTGATTAATCAACTCTCGATTTTCTTTTGATATACGGGCACCAAGAATAGTGTGAGTTTTGCCAATAAAATCCCGAGGAGTAAGTGAGTTTTCGAGTCTAAAAATGGACTTGGAATACTTCTCTATGGTTTTTTCCAGAATGCTGTAATCCAATGAAGGAAAAAGTTTTCTTTTATTTTTACGACGGTCCTCTCCGATGAACGCTTTAAGCAATTCCGCTAGTCCTCCAATAATATTGATCTCTTTCTTCCCAATATTGATGACGAGATCGATAAAATTAATATCAGTGACTTTAATGTTCAATACTTCATCAACAGAAACGTGGATCTTTGAGAATGCTGCATGTTGGCATATCCATACAAATAGTGCTGTTTCTATAAGTGTCTGATATTTAATTGGATTCGAATCAATTTTTTTTAATAATGAGTACAAGAAGTTAGCACACTCAAGATAGCTCATGCAAATTGCCGGTCGCTTAGCCTTATATTTAGGCCTTGGAAGGTCTTGGGTTCCCTTTCTGAGAAAATGAAGAAGTGCCTTTTTCCTATTTTCACTCAATTTACTTTTCTCGATCATTTCACATTCAATGTCCTTAATAAATGCAGATAGTAATTCATTGATCTTTATATTTCTTGTTTGTTTCTTTTTTCGAGCTTCTTTGTAAATTTCATATAGCGTTGACTGATCACTAAATAGACCTATCAGCTGGGGATATAAGAGTTGCCATTCCTTTTTCCGATCTCCCTCGATTAGATGATAATCATTAAGTGCATGTCGTTGCATAAATTCACAAAAAAATTCCGCACCCGGCTGTTTTAGCCTGTTTAAAATTCTTCCTTCTGCAGTAGTTTCAAGTAGTCCATCATATAACATTGGCGTTAACCGCATTGCCTCTATCTGTGGCAGATACCATTCATTCCACCCTCCCATGTCCTCTTCGGCCGGACAATAAATGAGAGCCATTGCCAAGGTTTCCATCAATAAGAATTCATTGTCATAAGGCTCTTCAAATTTTAAATTATAGTTGTCTATGGTCTCCAACTTAGAGTCGAAATCCTTCGGTGGCAATGGTATGAGTGGTGGTACAAAACCGTGGATATATACGCCAATTTTGTTTAATGGTTTAAAATATTCTATAGCACGTTGCTCAATTTGCTTTTCAATTGTACGGGATGGAAGATTAATAGATGCATATTTAGGAGCCACAGTACACAGCCCAATTTCAAGGGGTTTATTGGAATATATATTGCAATGCTTGTAAATGCGTTTTTGTAATAGGCCAAGCGCCTTACATACACGTTGGGCAGCAGTTGGTTTCATAAAGAATCTCCTATGCTAAGGGTTTTGATGATGCCCTGTGAATATTTTCGGGTGACTTGGGCATCAAGATGGGTATAGCGTTGAAGCATTTGAAGGGTACGATGTCCCATTGCCGTAGAGAGCTCCAGTTGCGAGGCACCCTGACTCGCTGCCATTGTACAAAAATTATGTCGGAGATCATGAAATCGAAGGCCTGTGATGCTGGCTCTTTTGAGCGCTTCTTGCCAACTTTTCTTAATATCAATACTCCCGAATGCTGTTTGACTTGCAAATACTAGTGGCTTTTGTGAGTCTCGGGATAGATTTAATATCTTAAGCTCTTCGGTAAGAACGTCTATGAGTGCTACTGTCCGTGGGTGTCCATTTTTGGTCTCCTTTAAGTTAGCCAATTTGTTCTCAAAATCAACGTCCTGCCATTCTAGTGATAGAATCTCCCCCCTTCTAGCCCCAGTAGTGAGGGCCATAAGAACAATACAGTACAGATAGGGAGATCTACTCCCACGACAAGCCTGAAGTAGTCTGAAGGCCTCATCACCCTGTAAAATTCGATCCCTTCTTGCGACATCCTTAATTTTTAATAAATTGGTGCATGGGTTTACCTGTAGCCAATCGAGTCTCCGCACTGCGTAGTTAAAAGTTGAAGAAAGCACTGCTATATACCTATTAATCGTTCCCGGAGTCCGCTTCGTCCCATTTAACGTAGGTGTACTGATTAGATGCTGTCGTTCTTTGCCGATTTGCTCCGGAGTGATAAGGACAAGTGCGTATTTACCTAAGCGCTTCTGCCAGTATTCGAACTGAGAACGGGTCTTATTGAAGGAACGATGATGCTCAAATGCTCCATCTAGGTGTAGGCGATTCATAAGGTCTTCATACGTGTACTGCTTTTTGTGCATGTCGAATTTGAACTGTCCGAGCTTTATCGCTCGTTCCGTTTGCTGCCCCCAGTCCTCAGCCTCTTGCTTACGTTCGAATGTTTTTGACTGTGAGGGATAACCCTTGATGCGAATAACGACGCGCCAGCTGTAGCTTTTACCGTCTTTTGAGATTCTTTTTGTGATTGATGCCACGAGACAACTCCCAGTTTAAATTTAAAAACCGCAATTAAATTTACTCTTTTTAGTTGTATAGACATTTTCTCAATGTACCATTATTGCACCATTGACCTTGAGTACGGAAAAAACACCCTTTGTCTAAAAAGTATTTGTTCCACTTAAGTTCCTATATGCAAGGCACTTGAAGACTTGAGTCGTATTGGATTCGAACCAATGACCCCCTCATTAAAAGTGAGGTGCTCTACCGATTGAGCTAACGACTCGATGACCCCAAGGGGATTCGAACCCCTGTTATCGGAATGAAAATCCGGTGTCCTAGACCAGGCTAGACGATGGGGCCTGCTAATGACAAAGATATTACTAAATTCGGGAATTATTCGCAAACACTAAATTTTCGCAACCTCTTTTTCTTTTGCCGCCGAAATGTCATCGGCCTTTTTGCAGTAGGAATCCGTGAATTTCTGAATCTCTTTCTCTATACTATTCATGATATCTTCGCTTATTTTTCCGTCAGCTTTTTGCTTTCGCGCAGCTTCATTCCCATCTCTTCGAATATTGCGAATACTGATTTTCGCCTCCTCACGCTTCTTGTGGCACAGTTTTACCATTTCAGCTCGAAGATTAGAATCCATTTGGGGAATGTTAATTCTGACCAAATTAGCCTCCACAATGGGTCTAAAACCAAGATTAGATGCCTCAATAGCCTTCCCAATAGCCCCTGTGGTACTTGCGTCATATGGTGTTACCAAAAGCTGGCGCGGCTCCGGTGTTGTGATGCTTGCTAGATCGCGTATTTTCATTTGCGTGCCATATGTAGTAACCATAATTTTATCCAACATTCCTGGATTGGCATGACCTGTGCGAATGGCTTTGAGCTCTTCTTTTAAATGCTCAAGAGCTGCCTTCATTTTGTCTTCTGTTTGATCTGTGATGCTCATTGGCTGTCTCCTATTTGTGTTGATACTAGAATCTACGACTTCGATTTTTTCTGCAAGCACTGAGTCCCTTCAGGGATGCAATTTCACATAACTAAAATATCTTTTACCACCGAGAACACAAGAGAACACGAGAGAACACAAGAAAGATCATTGATATTGATACCTTGTTAACCTCCCTGCAAAAGGAAAACAGGATATGAAGGATCGCAAGCGGCAGGATATGAAGGATTATAGGAAGATGACGTCAATTACTTTTTATTTTAAAGCAGGGTAAGAAGTTACATTTATCATTCATATCCTGCCGCGTGCGATCTTGCACATCCTGCAATTTATGTGCCTACAAAATATTAACAGGATATGAAGGATCGCAAGCGGCAGGATATGAAGGATTATAGGAAGATGACGTCAATTACTTTTTATTTTAAAGCAGGGTAAGATGTTACATTTATCATTCATATCCTGCCGCGTGCGATCTTGCACATCCTGTAATTTATGTGCCTACAAAATATTAACAGGATATGAAGGATCGCAAGCGGCAGGATATGAAGGATTATAGGAAGATGACGTCAATTACTTTTTATTTTAAAGCCGGACAAATTGGGAACATGTTGACCCCCCTCTCCAGGGAAAAACTGACTTCTATATAATTTATCGAGATCAACTATAGGTGTAAATAACACGGACGGGCTAATATTTCTATCTTCTGTTATTATTTGTACAGGTGTCTTAGCTTTTTTAGAAAAGTTAGGTCGCGAAAAATTATAGAAATTTTGATACATTTGAGTCTTTATGAAGAAATCATCCCTTGAACTGAACTTCTCTAAATCAAAAAATTCAACTTCAATCGTATTGTGTATACTTTCGACATCTGCATTCGCATTGCTCATACTCGGAGGAATATAATTATGCTTGGCACCAAACCGACTCTCTATAAGATCGACAAATCCATCCACCTTTACACCGCGTTGCCTTCCACCACCAAATTCGCTTCCATTGTCCGTCTGCACAATTACTTCACTCAAATCAACCTTGAAATACTTTAGCCAATCTAAATAAAACGAAGTGAATAGTATTGAATACTGTTCACTGTATTCATCAGCGAATCCTAAAACTGTACCACCACTTTTCGTATCTCTAATCGTATATTGATATTTAGGAAGGCCTAGTGATTGCATTTGTGTCCAATAATACGGAATGTCCTTCAGATGCTTAACATCTTCTTGATGGTGTGTGAGTGCTTTATATTTTGCCTTAATTGCTCGGAGATCGTTTTTTGTATGGTGCTTTTTCTTTCGCTTTCTTGCCAAGCCCCTGGACTTAAGAATCCTTCTTATAGCATCTTCAGAAGCCTTAATCTCAAAAAACCATTTCAGTCGTTTCGGTCCGTAACACGGAACTTCCTTGCGACACTTAACGATATAATCTTCGTCTTCCTGAGATGTTTTATGTGGAATATTCTTAGGGGCCCGGCTACGATTAACTAGTCCGGAACGTCCTTCAATTTTATATCTTTCAACCCAAAGATCAACAGTATTTTTGCTACACCCAAATTTCTTTTCGGTAGCATTTTTCCCATGTTTTTCGGCATATCTCACCATTTGCAAGCGAATTGCCTCTTGTTCTGCTTTACTTCTTTTGTTAACCATATTACAGTACGGTGTTGGTTCATGTTTTGACTTCATTACGGATGCCTCCTTTACTCGAAGGTCATCCTAGTAATGAAGTCTTTTTTTTAAAACAAATTCTTGATATAAATATGCATATTGCATGCCAAATTGGAGGTAGAAGTATGCATCTGAATAATACCAGTAAAACCAACGAAATCAACAGCAAGTCACCCTACAAATTAACCGCGGAACAAAATAGGGTATATTTATGGCTAAAGGAGCAAAAGCTTAATGTAGATGATGACACTCTTAATTATTGGACTAGAAAATACCATTCACAACGCTTAGTAGATGTAGTGAAATTTGCCTATAAAAGAATACACGAAGGATAACAAATCAAAAATATCGGGGGGTGGATACATAAGCTACTCAAAGACGGCTCTCCCGTAGTAAACGATAACTGTCATAACAATCTCGAATTTCTCAAGCTATTTATGAAAGATCATCCTTGGCAAAGCCTGAACGTTTATGAGAAGTATGTGAAAGATAAAATAACAGGGGATGATTTATCGCTAACCATACAACCAGCAGAATTTCGCAGGGCAGTGGTGGCAATGCACAATCGAAGCCAACTTTAATTTTCATTGCCTTATTATATTCAAATTTTTCTAGGAATGTTTAAAATTATTTTTATATCTTCATAATAAACTTTCATTGCATACATTAATTTCTCTTTATATTTGGTTCCTAAACACTTTAATTTAATCTTATCATAGGTGGTAGGGGGGTCAACATGTGCCCCTACTTTCCCGTTTTTATTTTAAAGCAGGGTAAGAAGTTACATTTATCATTCATATCCTGCCGCTTGCGATCTTGCATATCCTGTAATTTATGTGCCTGCTAAATATTAACAGGATATGAAGGATCGCAAGCGGCAGGATTCGCATGATAAGATTGGAAGGGAATGAATGTCTTTTGCAGGGAGGCTTAAAAAGAAAAGGACCTAAAAATTATTTTTAGGTCCTTTATGTCATTTTCGGGATAAAGCGACTAAGTATTGAATACTTATTGGCCGACGGACCAACGGATGAATGAAGCAATAGTGAGAGGCTTTCCTTTCTCTTTTGCTTGCTTTTCAACCAATTGAGCAATCGACATGCTATCATCTCTGATGTATTTTTGACGATTAAGCAAACCGCATCGTAGTAAGCATTGAGCTTTCCTTCGACAATTTTATCGATCGATATTCGCAGGCTTCCCTTGAATTTGGGCCTTAGCGATATCTTTTTCCTTGTTGATAATCTCTGCAGGAACTTTCTCAGGAGATAAATACTCGGGAGCTGCAGCAGCAATATGCATGGCAATATCTTTTGCCAACTGCTTCTTCACTTCCGCTGCCTGTGATTTCGACCGCAGTGACAATTTTGCCACCCAGATGAGAGTAGATGCCTACCGAATGGTTTGCATCTTTTGCAATAGTCATAATGCGTCGGATTTGAATATTTTCGCCGATAGTCTGAACAATCGTCGCACGGTATTGATCGATCGTCAGTGCAGGATCTTTTGAGTATTTCTGCTTAAGAAATGCTTCCAAAGAAGCGGGATTTGTCGCTGCAACTTCATGCTGCAATATTGTTCAAGAAATTCCTGAAAACGGTCATTTTTAACAACAAAATCGGTTTCAGCATTGACTTCAACAATGCGCAAACGTTTGCCGTTCTCTGCTGTTGCCAATCATCCCTTCATTGGTCGCACGCCCTTCTTTTTTCACAGCAGAGGCCATGCCCGACTTTGCGAAGATTGGCGATGGCTAGTTCCATATCGCCTTTGGCTTCTTCAAGAGCTTCTTTGCATTTGCCCATGCCGACGCCTGTGCGCTCGCGCAGTTCTTTAATCATTGCAGGAGTAACTGTCTGCCATGATTATTCCTCCTCCTGAGAGTTAGCTTCTTCAAAATCTTCTGCGCATACTTCGATGAATCTTCTTCTTCTTCGTCCTCTTCGTCTTCTTCTTCATCACCTTTGCTGAAGCGACTTTGCATCTCATTTTTCTTGTCGATGATCGCTTGTAGCAAGCGCTTCAAGAATAAGTTTAATGCTCTTTAAAGCATCATCGTTGCAAGCAATGACATAGTCAATCGGATCTGGATCGCAATTGGTATCGACAAGCCCCATGACAGGAATGCCCAGTTTATTTGCTTCAGCAACAGCAATATGTTCTTTGCTTGGATCGACAACGATGACCAGGCCAGGAGGTTTGCGCATGCCGCGAACGCCGGAAAGGTTTCTTTCGAGTTTAATTTGATCTTTGGTCAACAAGAGAAAGTTCTTTTTTCGTCAATCCTTCGCCGCCTGTAGCAATTCGTTTTTCGATGCGCTCCAGCTTTTTGATCGATTGGCGGATGGTTGACAGGTTGGTCAGCATGCCGCCCAGCCAGCGTTCGCAGACATAAAATTCGCCGCATTGCTTCAGCCAGTTCGCGAACGACAGCTTTTGCTTGTTTTTTTGTTCCGACGAACAGAATCGATTTATGCTTTGCAACGACATCTTTAACAACTTCAACAGCATTGCGGATCTGCTGCAGTGTTTTTGCAGGTCGATGATGTAAATTCCGTTGCGTTCTTCAAAAATGAAACGTTTCATTTTCGGGTTCCAACGGCGTGTTTGGTGTCCAAAATGGGCACCAGCTTCTAATAATTCTTTAATGGTGACATTCTGTATTTTTGTTGTGTTGCCAAGCCTTGTCCCTTTATGTTGACGACGGCATCTTGCCTTAATGGCAAGATTTCGGTCTTGGTTAATAATATTTGTTATACTATAAGAATACAAAAGCGCCTGATCAGAATCGAACTGACACTCGTAGCTTGGAAGGCTACTGTTCTACCATTGAACTACAGGCGCATAAGAAGAATCATGATTATCCCTGAAATGACAATTTAATGCAATGACCAAAAATTATTTAAAATCTATGATGCACCCAATCCAGTGGTTCTTCGTTGTTATATGGGAGATATCCATGAAATGGCCTGGGGTCATTATCAAATACGAGAGGTAAAAAGTAGCGATCTCCAGGCAGCATTGGAAGGGTATCGAGTGAATCTATATTAACCCACTGTAAATCCCCTTCTGGAGACTTTGTGAAAGGGGTTCCTGAGAATTTTTGAATTAAGAAAACGAATCCCAGCCAATTTTCGTGTTTTGGGCCGAAGCCGGTCCAATTGATCGTGCCGCGAAGCTGCATTTGCTCCACTTCGATCCCGGCCTCCTCTAGAATTTCTCTTCTCATGCAAGCAGCGACGTCTTCGGTTTTTGCCATTTTGCCCCCTAAGCCGTTGAAATTTCCTAGTTGGTCATCATCGCGGCGGGCATTACGATGGACAAGCAACACTTGTTTTCCGTCGGGACTTAGGATAAAGCCCAGTGTTCCGACGATTGGAGTATAGCGCATATGATACCTCGTTTAATGGAAGGAATCTTATTAATTTATGAGGAATTAAGTCAAGTCCGCAAGGGTGATAAGATTAAAAAAATGGGACCTTCAAGAAATACCTGTTCAATAATCATGAAAAGGGAGTATAATGAGTGTATCTTCAGAGTCCACTTGGAATCTGGAGACTATTATGAACTAAAATGCCTGAATCATTTTCATTAGAGCTTATTTGTGAGTTTTGAATGGGAGTGTGTAGGGTAAGTGTAAGGAAAATCAATGAAACTATTCGTAGGAAGTCTTCCATTCGACTTCACAGATAAACAACTTCAAGAGATGTTTGAGCCATTTGGTACAGTTACCAGCGCAAAAATCATCCTTGATCGCGAGACCGGTCGTTCCAGAGGGTTCGGCTTTGTAGAAATGTCAAGTGAAGCAGAAGCTAGCAAAGCTATTGCTGCATTGAACGATTCATCACAAGGTGGACGTACTATTGTCGTTAAGAAAGCGCATGACAGAGAGGAACGTCCTCCACGTCGTGACAGTCGCGATCGTCAAAGACAATACTAGAACTATTCGGTTAAGCGAATGTGTTTAATAAGGGGCGGAATTTTCCGCCTCTTTTTTTTGTCTTGAAGGACTTCTTAGATTTTCGTGATGATAGCAGTGAAGTAAAAGCTAAAAATATAAGATTTCATGATCAATCCTATGAATTATATCGTTGCTGACTGCAGGGAATTTAGTTGTTTTCGTGATTTATTATAACGTCTTAATAGCCAACAATTTATAATAAAATAGGCATAAATTGGAATGTAAAATATGATATCTCCAATGAGTTCAACAGGTGCGAAGTCGGGATCTGGATTAAAGCGGTAGTCAAGAAATACTCTTCCGATTGTGGCTAAGGGGGTTATGACAAGAAGGAATGACAGCCATTTTGTTCCACCTTTTTTGTATGGGAAGTAGTAGGTTAGGGAGGCCCAAATGGCAAGTTGGGTAAAGGTTATTAAGAGACGTGGAAATTCAATGCCTGTGAAGATGCATCCAATAGTTTCGATGCATCTTAGGGCAAAAACGATAAAGAATGAAATGAGCCATTTTTTTTTGATGCTTTGGGCATTGATTGTTTCTGTGTTTTCCATTAGATCCACTCCTTTTTCTGATCTTTGGTAATATTTGAAAAATATACGCGAGATATTAAGGGAGCATCAAGATAAAGTCAACCAGAAAGGTAACAGGAAAGGGTGAAGATCGGGAGTAATGATGGCGGCAAAATCACTGGCCGCAAAGCGCGGCCAGCTATAGATAGCTATACAGAAGGCTAGGAAGTCCCCTATTGCTTTTTTGTAGGAGATGAGCCTGAAGTGAGGGTTGGTGTTTTTGCTCCTGTTTTTGCTAGCATAAAGCCCACAAATTGAGCGAAAATGTCCAAATTAGGCTTATACACTTCAACGCCATAACTTACTACTACGCAATCTTGGCATAAAGGAAATGTTTTACCCTCATGCTCAACAAATATAGCCTTAATTTTATAAGGAATTGACTCGATTATCTTCGAAAATAGACCAATTACGAATTTACCATTTATCTTAGATATAGTAGCTAAAAATGCCTTATTGGAAATCTGAACACCACCTGTCCAGCTTTGGCTATTTTTAAGGTCAATTAACCTAATAACAATCGCGTTTTTATCAGGTAAAAAGTTACTCAAGTAAACATACTGAGTAGAAACTCCATGGTTAACTTTAGTAAAAGTACTAAATCCAGTTGTCGGAATTAGCGAAATATCTACGGAATTTATACTGTTATTGTTCATATTGATCCTTATTGTTAAATTTTTTCTTAAAAAAGTATTTTAATATATTATAACATAAAATGCAAGAGAAAAATTCTTATTTTCAATATTTATAATAAAAATTATTTTACAAATAATTAGTTAAACATGATATAATGAAGTTGAATGTTAAATTAACTAAAGGAGTCTATATGAATGCTGATTTCGATGTTACTAACAATTCAAATAATCATTTCATTCAAGAACATTTTAGTCAAGAAAAGATCATAGGTGCGAGCATAGACCTATTCGCTATTGATACTCCTATTACCGATATGGCGAGTGGTGCCTTTAGAGAGTGGCAAGAATTTGCTGAATTGCACAAAAATGAATTAAGTGATCCTGAGTTTGTCGCTAAGCACGTAATTGTCGCAAAATTACACGAATACGAAAATAGCGAAGGTAAAGGTAATCAAAAAATAACAAAACTTGATATTCAAGAGGGCGGATTATCAAGATTAGGTGGCTTACCAATTGTAATTCATAAGAAAAACAAAGAGGGCAAAGTTGAGGCTATTAAACTAGACCCAAATAGAGTAATTATTGGGGTCTTGAGCGCAAAGGAATATGGTAGAATCATGACGATTGTTAACACTGCCTTTGCTGATGCCATAAAAAAACAGGAAGAGCAAAAAGAAAGCGACGATTGGTATGAAAAAAATAAGCATAGAATGGAAACAAAAGTACATCAACCTAAGGTGAACCGTATTGTCCAAGACAGAATATCTAAGAAAGACAGTGCTATAAACGGAGTGAAGCTGGATAGCAGAGCAATTTTAGCGGATGAAATCAAAAAATTTAGAAAACACGAAGAAAAGAGAAAAGAGTTCCAAGAGGAACAAAAGGAAATAAGCCAACAAATCGTCCACGAAGAAAATACCAAAGATGATATAAAAACTGAAATCAAAAACAAAGAAATCCGAAAAAAGCAATCGTAGGAACATCTATAAGTAGCTAAAAAAACCGCGTGTGCGGCATAAGCGTCAAACTAACCCATCTTTAAACATCAAAGCAAAAATGCTAGTCTTTTTCTTTTATATTCAAATAGGAGTAGGATATGAGCAATTTACGAAAAGAAGCCCTGAAGCAAAATAAAGATATATGGGAAGTTTTAATGTAAGCGTCAAACCGGAGCCGTTGCCTAACTCAACGCTCAGTCTAATTTGGAGTGACCTAATTCATTAGGTCTTTTTCAGGGCTGAATTTATTCGGCCCTGTGCATGGCAAGATTTCGCCATTCACCTAAGGAAGGCAAGGTGTCGCCCTCCACCGAGCCGAATAAATTCGGCTCGGAAAAAGACCCAATAAATTGGGTCACTCCAAACCGGAAATACGCACGGTAAGACTGAAAGCACACATGAATTTGGAGTAAGCCACACTTGTGGCTTTTTCGATGGCGTCATTTGCCATTACGGCGTAAGCGTCAAACTAAGTATTTCCGGTTTTGAGTGACCCAATTTATTGGGTCTTTTTCCGAGCCGAATTTATTCGGCTCGGTGAAGGGCGACACCTTGCCCTCCTTAGGTGAATGGCGAAATCTTGCCATGCACAGGGCCGAATAAATTCAGCCCTGAAAAAGACCTAATGAATTAGGTCACTCCAAATTAGACTGAGCGTTGAGTTAGGCAACCATTTAATCCAATATTTACCTATATTTTTCCAATCTTTCTATAGATATTCCAGTGAAGCCTACTGATCAAATTAGACTCCACATCTGTCAACTCCGATTCTCCAATTTTAACTTGATTTATTTCGCTCAGCACATCGTTTAATGCATAGCCCTGAAAATTTTTAAAATGACCCCATACTTCATATCCTTTCCTATAACCTGAATCACTCAATTCTTGATGAAATATGGAATCAAATTCTGTAGGCAAATGAAGATCTAAATCGGCTACCCTGAGTTCAGGAAATGGCACTCTTTTCTCTAAAGGAACGATTTCAACTAATTCTATTATAACCTTTAAATATTCTCCTTTTGGCAATGTCGTGTAAATTCCATATCCAAGAGTTGGATGAATGTACAGTTCTCGTATTTCGCCGCATTTCATGCCACGTAAGCCATAAGCTAAGCCTGATATTGCATCTTGCAAATCGATGCAAGAAGGTATTCCAGAAGAGAAAAAATCTACCAAAACCTTCTCATTTTCTCCCATTGTTATTAAATATCGGGCCTTTATCGAAGTCTCATCAGCAAGTTCTTTTCCTTCACAGGTCTTTAAAGTACGGAAATATAGCTTTCCAGGTAAAATCTCCGAAAATTGAATATCGGTTTTAAAATTTGCAAATTTTTCATTTGAAATTTCTAGTTTCTTACTGATGTCGAATAATATTTTATGTTTCACAAGATCACGAGGCTTTTGCAAACTCTTCATGACGATCTGATTATCTGCATCTCTCATGCCATCAAAAAATGATTTAACATATAGTTCATTTTCATTATTCAGCAACCAGAATATCTGTTTGGCTATTATCTTGGACAATGTACACATTTCTTCAGATGAAATGGGAATATAAATCGAACGATCAATATTACCAATTAACACCTCAGTATCGGTGAACTCAAATAAAATTTTACTTAGAAAGTCCTCCGATTTCAGAAGTGTGCGAATTTCTTCCTGGGTATGTTCTAAATCATTAACGAAAGCTTCGTTTTCGCCGATAATTCTTCCAAAAAATAACGGGGCCGGGGTTTGCGCCAATTTCTCTGAGGAAATCGTGACACATGAACTGAGATAGTTTGCCTCATCATCCAAAGAATTAAATCCGATACTAGGAATCAAGATGGTGCTTTTTTCTATAGTACCTCTTGCATACAATAACAGTTCTTTTTGAAGATTATTGGTAAGATTCATTTTCAAAAAGCGGGGAAGTTTCGGGGGTGTTTCTTCTGAAAACAATGTATCATAGATATTTTCAATCCTACTTACAATCAATGCGTTTTTAGCGCCAAAGCCAAGAAGAATTCCTATAAGGACTTTATCATTTTTTAACGTGCTGTGGAAGGGTTTATCAGGCGAAGTTAGTTCATCTAAAAGTATCTGAGGGGTTATGGTTGGTCCTAGTAAGTATTGAAACAATGCCAAGTTATTGTCGATTTCTTTTAATGCGGCTTCTTGATGTACAAACAAGAAATGATAGCAGTTTGTTACTAATGAGTCTGGAACTTCATAGAGATGCAATTTGAACTTTGATTGCTTTTCGATTGGAATTTTCTTCATTGTTTGAAGACCTTGTCGGTAAACAGTAGATTCTAGATGGGAGTCTGTTCCTAACCGTCCAAGGTCTTCGAAGAAATAACCATTTATGCAAACCGGTTTTTTCCCATAGAAAACGTAACCGGCTTCCGACTCAGAAAAGAGCGTTCTAAAAAACGCATTTAAGACAGCGCTATCGCACTTTTCTAATTCCAAGGCTACAATGCTTCCTAAAAATAAGATCATTGTCAGTGCCAACATAAAGGTCATTTTTTGTCTATTCATGGTTTCCTGAATTTTTCCTTACCAAGGAGAATAGCATTTGCATCTAAAAGGACAGAACCAATGTGCACAACCTAAACAATCCCAATGATATATTTTATGACCATTCATGCATTGATCGGTGACCTCAGGATTTCTTGAAAGTTCAGTCAAATCAACAAAAATACCATTCTGATCACAATGGAGAATCATTATGGGAAGGGCCTCTTTGTTTATTAAATAGTATATGCCGTGTTCCACAACAAGAATATTTTCAGATTTCAAATAAATTTTTTCACTGCAAGCAAAATTGGCAGAATTGTGTTCGCAACAAGTTGCGCCGAAAATATCAGCTTTTAGTAATGTAAAAACAATAAAAGCCAAAATACACGTTGATATCAATGAGCAAAATTTTTTCATATATCCCACCTTCTGGGTTGAAAATATCACTGATTCTATAGAATACATAAATTTTCATCAATTAAAAAATTAGCCATTCTGGGCACTGCTGAAAGCCTGTTATAGGTGGAAGACATTCGATGAAGCGATCCAGTATGCCAAAAAAAGCCTTTGGGAATATAGAAAGCTGCCCGAAGAGTAAGCGTCAAACCGGAGCCGTTGCCTAACTCAACGCTTAGTCTAATTTGGAGTGACCTAATTCATTAGGTCTTTTTCAGGGCTGAATTTATTCGGCCCTGTGCATGGCAAGATTTCGCCATTCACCTAAGGAAGGCAAGGTGTCGCCCTCCACCGAGCCGAATAAATTCGGCTCGGAAAAAGACCCAATAAATTGGGTCACTCCAAACCGGAAATACGTAAGCGTCAAACTAACCCATCCTAATATTTGCCCTCGCCGTAGCGAAGGCGAATGGCAGGATGGGTTAGTTTGATGCGTACCTGGTAAAGATAAAAAAATACTGTAGAAAATACGGTATTCTTTTATTTGCTATATTTCCTATAATGTCGCCAACCAACTCATAGGAGCAAAAATGAAATATCGTTTTCTTGGAAAAAATGGACCTAAAGTTTCAGCATTAGGACTCGGTTGCATGGGAATGTCAGGCCACTATGGCCCAACGGATGAAAAAACATCCCTAAAGGTTATTCAAGAGGCTTATGATAGCGGCATCACATTCTTTGACACAGCTGATATGTACTCAAAAGGTCAAAACGAACTACTCGTAGGAAAAGGAATAAAACCTTTTCGTAATCAAATCGTTCTTGCTACGAAGTGCGCCCTCCAATTCATTGGCGATGAAGTTCACATCAATAATAACCGTGAATACATCAAAGAAGCATGTGAAGGGAGCCTAAAAAGACTAGGAATAGACAAAATTGATCTCTATTACCTCCATCGCAAAAATCCCGAAACCCCCATCGAAGATACCATGAAAGTAATGGGCGAATTAATTGCGGAAGGAAAAATCTCCTCCGTCGGATTATCGGAAGTAAGCCCTGAAACAATCGAGCGAGCATATGCTGTATTAGGTGATAAATTGGTAGCTATTCAGTCCGAATATTCTTTGATGAATCGCGAAGCTGCTGAATTAGTTTTGCCAACATGCCGTAAACTAGGACTTGCTTTCATTGCATTTTCTCCATTAACAAGAGGACTCCTTTCAGGAAAAATTACAGACAGATCCGCTATTGTTAAAGGCGGCGCATCGGATTTTCGCAATTCCCTCCCACAATTTCGCGAAGATGCATTGAAACATAACCTCGAACTTGTTGAAGCGCTGGAAGAATTTGCAAGACAAAAGAAATCGACAGTCTCACAAATTGCTTTGGCCTGGGTATTAGCTCAAGGTGAAGATATCATACCTATCCCAGGAACGAAAAGGTCAGAATACTTGCAAGAGAACATTGGTGCATTGGAAATAAGTCTCACCAAAGTCGATCTTGAAAAATTACGCCTTATCATTGAAGCTCACCCCATTGAAGGAGCAAGGCTTCCGGAAGCAATGGTCAACTTTAACTGGAAGTAAGAGGTAGCCATAACTGTTGATATTCGAAGAGAATATTATCTGTTGACATTTAAGATTTAATCGAATATTTAGTTTATTAATGTTGTAAAAGGTATTTTAGGGGGAAATATGCAGAAAAAAAAGAGAGTTTGGTTTATCACAGGAACGTCGCACGGTTTTGGTTATGAACTGGTGCGATCTGCACTCAAACGAGGAGATTCCGTCATTGCTACGTCAAGAACTCCAGAAAAAGTATCCGAAGCTTTCCCCGATGCCTCCGATCGCTTACTGACACTTGCAATGGACTTAAAGGATCCTAAAGCCATTTCTTCATCCATTAAATCAGCTATTGAACGTTTTGGACAAATTGATGTCTTAATCAATAATGCTGGTTATGGATTACTGGGTGCTGTTGAAGAAGCAAGTGATGTCGAGATCGCAAATATATTTAATATCAATGTTTTTGGATTAATCCGTGTCACCAACGCGATATTACCTTATTTCCGAAAACAAAAAAGCGGGCACATAGTAAATTTGTCTTCAATTGGTGGTTTAATTGGTATGCCTGGCTGGGGAATCTATAACTCCACAAAGTTTGCCATTGAAGGTGTTTCCGAAGCTTTAGCTGAGGAACTTGCTCCGCTTGGAATTCATGTGACCATCGTGGAACCTGGGCCCTTTCGTACGAATTTTCTGGGAGAAGGCTTGAAATTTGCTTCTCAAAAAATTCCAGATTATGAACAAACCGCTGGACAACTGCGCAACTATGTAAACAACAGAAGTGGAAAGCAAGCGGGCGATCCTGCTGCTGCTGCTGAAGCCATTATAGAGGCTGTCACATCAGAAAAGCCACCGTTGCATCTGCTTCTTGGAGCCATTGCATACAAAAGAGCCTTTGAAAAGCTCGATATGCTTCAAGCTGATTTTAATACATGGCGCTCTGTAACACTAGCAACAGATTTTAAAGAAGAAGCGGCCCCCTGATATAATCGGAAATTTCCTTTAAATGATTATCCCACAATTCTTCAATTTCGTTTATCTCCGATATCTTTCCTAAAATTTTTGTTACCAATTCTTTCTGATTTAAATCTGTGATGCTTTCGATACTATCTTTTTCAATCATATATTTATCGAAGAACTCTTCACCATGTTCTTTAACAATCTCATCACTGAGCGCCCTTTGTTCTTTATTACACTTTAATAATTCTACCTCTAATTTTGCTAATTGAGGATCGAATTCAGCAATCGTATCAATTTTTAATGGAACGATTATTGCCTTGAGGCAATTAATATCCTTAGCTATTGCAATAAATTGTATTGCTGGAAGTATTTTGGAAGGATTCAAATAGGTGCTGTGCAAGGGGCCGCATTCGATTTTGAGCGTGCCAAAAGAATCTTTTTTAATTCTATGAACAATCAGCCATCCTTGCTTATAATTAATTTTTTTTGTTATGGCGATAATTTTTTGTGTAGCAAAATCAATTTTCGGAATAGAAGAAGTTAACCCACAAGTTGTTGCGATGGAATTCCATTCGTCAGGATTATTTACAATGATCGCACCTTCCTTACAATTAATGAGTGTATCACTTTGAATGTATCCAATCTTTTGAAACTGTACTACGTTTATATTTTCAACAAATAACTTAATATCTGGAGTTAATTCAGCTTCTTTCTTAGCCAAGGCTAGCTTTTCCTTGGCGATGTGATCCATTTTTTCAACTAGATCCAGAGGCAATTGAATATTTACCGAGAATTTACTTTTATTACGTGTTTTTTCCGACTTAAAAAAATTTCCATGATAATTTAAAATGAGCTCATGAGATGGGACAAATATTTCTTCGATATTTTCTCCAGCACCATGTGCTAGATCACTGAACGATTCATAAACTTTGATTTCATATAAATATCCTCTTACAGTATTTATTATTGGATCCATAATTAGATTTCCTTTTAAAGATTATTCTGCTTTTGCGGATTCTTCTTTTTTCTGGGGGGAGAACCAGCTTTCTAGTTTTTCGACGTACTTATTGATTTCTTCGAGTTTGCGACGGTTTTCTTCAATGGCGATGCTGCTTTGTTCAACGGCATCGTGATTGCGTTTGATTGCCTCTGTGCTAGCTTCGACGGCTTCGCGATTTGCTTTAATGGCCTCTGTGCTTTCTTTAACCATATTCACCATGCTGCAGCTGGATAGAGCGATTGCCAAGGTTGATAGTACAAATATTTTCATGCGAATCCTTAGACTTTAACGGGTTCTGGAATAGTTTCGATGCGTGATTTTGAAGGCAATTTGACCCGTTTAATATCTATGTCGAGGGAGGCTAGTTTTTTATCAATATCTTCGTATCCGCGATCCAAGAATGAAAGACCTGTTATTGTGCTTGTTCCGGAAGCAAGGGCTGCTGCCATGACATAAGCAAAGCCGGCTCTAAGATCTGGTATGGCTATTTCCTTGCCAACAAGAGGGGTCACGCCTTTAATGATTGCGCTGTGATCGAAATTTTTTGAGGCAAATCGGCATTCTTTTCCGCCTAGGCATTGGCGGAATAGGTTGATATCGGCTCCCATTTCTTTGAGCATTTCCGAATAGCCGAATCGGTTCTCGTAAACTGTTTCGTGGACGACCGATGTACCGCATGCTTGGGTGAGTAATACGACAAAGGGTTGCTGCCAGTCGGTCATGAAACCGGGGTGAACGTCGGTTTCAAGATGAATTCCACCTTGGAGGGGTCCGTCGTAGAAAAATGAAATTCCGTCTTGTTTGATGTCGATTCCACCGCCTACTTCGCGAATTTTGTTTAGGAAGGTGATCATATTTAGATGTTGTGCGCCTTCGACAAAGACGTTTCCTTTGGAGGCGATGGCGGCCATGCCCCAAGAGGCTGCTTCGATTCTGTCGGGAATTACAGTGTGTTCGACTTCAAAAAACCGTCGAGTTCCTTGAATTCTAATGGTTCGGTCGACATCCAGAGTAATACTGGCTCCAAGTTTTTGCAGGAAGAGGATGATGTCTACGATTTCGGGTTCGATGGCGGCATTTTTTATGACTGTTGTTCCTCGGGCGGTGACAGCTGCAAGGATAGTATTTTCTGTAGCGCCGATGGAAGGGAATGGCAAAGTGATTAAAGTTCCTTTGAGGCCATTGTGAGCGTGGGCGAAGTAGGCGCCTTCGCGCTTCATTGTTCGATATTCGATGCTGGCGCCGAGTTTTTGGAGGGCTTCGATGTGGAAATCGACAGGACGATTGCCAATGGGGCATCCGCCGACGGTAGGGACGATGATGTCTTCATCGGTGCGGCTCATTAGGGCGCCCATCATAAGGATGGGGATACGATTTGAACCTGAGAATCTTTGAGGAATGTAGGATGTTTTGAGTTCCCGTGTAATCACTTCCATGATGCCGGCTTCTTTATCCCAATTTACTTCCATTCCGATTTCTTTGCATAGTGCGACGGTGACGTCGACATCGCCGATATTTGGGACGTTATAAAATCTACATTTTTTATCGGAAAGGAGTGAAGCGACGAGAAGTTTCGTCATAGCGTTCTTTGCGCCTGATGCCTTCACACGTCCCTTGAAGGGCTTTCCGCCTGTAATTTTCAGTGCATCCATATATTTTCTTTGAAAGAAAAAGCCTTACTTACATTTAAGTCTTTACTTAACACCAATTCGTTTTTTAATTCAATGAAATTCTGAAAAATTTCGCTCCTTCCCAGAAAAGCCTCGATATGGCAAAATGGAGTTTTTCATTATGGAGCTAAATAAATTGTACAAAAATCGCCAAATGATGATTCGTACTGGATTGGGACAGGATAGTCATCGATTTCTTTCTGCGGACTCTGCTAAGCCTTGCATAATTGCAGGAATAATTTTTGAAGATGTCCCTGGATTCAGCGCAAATTCTGATGGTGACGTTGTTTTTCATGCTATTTGCAATGCGATTACCTCGGTCACGGGAGAGCTTATTCTAGGTGGAATTGCTGATGACCTTTGTTTAAAAGATGGGATCACCGATAGTGAAGTCTATCTTCGGGAGGCTATCAAAACATTGGGGAGTCAGCAGGTTTCGCATCTGGCGATTTCCATAGAGGGAAAAAAGCCATATTTTAAGGGAAAAATCCAAGAAATGAAAGAGAATATTGCGCGGGTCATGGGAATCCAGGTATCCCAGGTAGGAATTACTGCTACATCAGGAGAAGGGCTTACAGACTTCGGATGCGGAGATGGACTGCAGGTATTCGCCATTATCACCACAATTGAAGAATAAGAATCCAATATGACAACTGAAACATCCATAAAAGAGGCAATTGCCAAAAGGCGTACTTTTGCCATCATCAGCCACCCCGATGCGGGTAAAACTACCTTGACCGAGAAGCTTTTGCTTTATTCGGGAATGATTCAGACGGCCGGAGTGGTCAAAGGACGGAAGAATCGCAAAGCGGCAACTTCCGATTGGATGGCGATGGAGCAGGAGCGGGGTATTTCGATCACCTCTTCAGCAATGCAATTCACCTACAAGGACATCATCATTAACGTTTTGGATACTCCGGGCCACGAAGATTTTTCTGAGGACACTTATCGCACATTAACTGCTGCTGATTGTGCTATCATGGTGATTGATGCCTCAAAAGGTGTCGAGAAGCAAACTAGAAAGCTCTTTGAGGTATGTCGTTTTAGAAAAATTCCAGTTCTGACATTTATCAATAAAATGGATATGCCTGGGAGGGATCCTTTGGAATTGATGCATGAAGTTGAAAATGTGCTTCAAATTCAATCTTACGCTATGAATTGGCCGATAGGGACAGCAAAAGAATTTCAAGGTGTTTTCGATCGATCTACAAACGAATGTGTATTTTTCTCAAAGACTTCCGTGGGGGGAGCCCAGAAAGCAGATATTGCCAGGCATCCTTTGCACAGTGAAGAAGCAAAGAATAAAGTTGGCGAGGAGCTATATCAGCAGTTATTGCAAGAATTAGAACTCTTGGAATTGGCTGGCAATGTATATTCGCACGATGATTTTCTTAAAGGAGATGTGACGCCGGTATTTTTTGCCTCTGCCTTGACGAATTATGGGGTGGAGCCGTTTTTCGATGCATTTATTCATTTGGCTCCCTGTCCGCATGCGAGGCTTGCAGATCTTCCTGATGGGACAGAAGTGGAAATTGACCCTGTGACAACCCCTTTTAGCGGATATGTTTTTAAGCTGCAGGCGAATATGGACAGACGTCACCGCGATAGCATGGCTTTTATTCGAATTTGTTCTGGTCGTTTTGAGAGAGACCAAACAGTTAAAAATCACCGCCTTGGAAAGAATGTTCGTCTTTCGCGGCCTTACGGAATGGTAGCTGGAGAAAGAGAAACACTTGATTTTGCTTATCCTGGCGATATTATCGGGGTCATTAATCCCTCTCTTTTTGCGATTGGCGACACGATTTCTGTGGATGGCAGATTCAACTATAAGCCTCTTCCTTCTTTTCAACCTGAAATTTTTTCAAAGCTGTTTCCAAAAGATGTTGGAAAGCGAAAAGCCTTCGACAAGGGCGTGTTGCAGCTTGTCGACGAAGGTGCAATTCAAATGCTGAGATCGAACCAACGCGAGGGAGACCTCATTTTCGCAGCAGCAGGAAGGCTTCAATTTGAGGTGATGCAATATCGATTGAGAGATGAATATGGCGTGGAAACTGTTTTAACGCCAATGCCATATCAGTGCAGTGCATGGATCATCGGGGACATCAAAACATTCAAGAATTCTTCGACTTCTATCCTTGTGCAAGATCGTCAAGGTCGCCCTATGGCCTTATTTGAGAGTCAGTGGGACAAGCAATACAACATGCGTCAAAACCCCGATCATGAGTTGGTGGACTTTAGAGTTTAGAGAGTAGAATGAAGAGTGTAGGTCGCGAATCGCAATTCATTTTTATAGTATATGGTGATTTTTGACTAGTAGACGTCTTTGAGGTAGCGTTTATCGTGGCGCAGTTTTTTGATGTAGGCCTTGGCATCGTCTTCGGAGAGATTTCCATGTTCTTGCGTTATACGATGAAGGGTGGCATCTACGTCCTCAGCCATTCTAGAGGCATCTCCGCAGACATAAAAAATCGCACCTTGCGCTATCCAATCATATAATTCTTTACCATGCTGCTGCATCAAATGCTGAACATACACTTTGTGCTCCTGATCCCTCGAAAAGGCTGTGTGAATGCGTAAAAGTCCTTGATCTTGAAGTTCTCCCCAATATTCTTCATAAAAGAAATTATGTTGACGATTCCTTTCACCAAAAAAGAGCCAGTTTTTACTATTTTTGTGCATGGAACGCTCCTGCATAAAAGCTCGAAATGGAGCAATGCCCGTGCCTGGACCGACCATAATAATGGGGGTTTCGGGATGTTCGGGAAGAGTAAAGCCATGATGCGGCTGAACATAAATTGGGAGGATAGGTTCTCCTAGTGGAGCTAAATTGCAAAGATAGTTAGTAGTAACGCCGCAACGTTTTTTTTCATTAGTTTCGTACTCAAGAAGAGCGACGGTGAGGTGCATCTCTTCTCCTACAATAGCCTGCGAAGATGCTATTGAATAAAATCTAGGAAGCAATGGCATTAGAAGGTCGCAAAATTCCTGAATTTCGAAGCGAACCTCTGCATGCTCAGCAAGGGCATCCCAAACCTCGCGATTTGCCTGATATTCTTTAAATGATTTTTCAATAACTTCTTCGAGAATCCCCTTTTTTTCTAAATTTGTTTGCTTTTTGGCAAGTTCGGTCGCAAATTTTCTACTAAATTCTGTAATACTGCCTTTGCGAGACAAAAATTCTGACAACTTATATTGATCACCGGATCTCTTATCCGAAACAATTTCATGTCCGGTGGCATTAATGATTTCAAGGGTACGACGTATTAGATCGGGATTATTTTGTGGGGATATGGCAATAGAGTCTCCTACGGCGTACGTCATTCCGGAACCTTTTAGATCCAAAGTGATGTGCACGGTCTCTTTCCCTGAACCGGGTTTAGAGAGTGAATACCTCTCTTTTATTGAGGCATAGAAAGGATGTTTTCTGTTGTATTCTTGCATAATTTGAGCTCTATTTTAACAAATTTTTATTTTTTTGAACAGAAAAATTGCAGAAAATGCTGAAACTCAGTATTATGGCTTGATCAGTATGCGGCCATGGCGGAATTGGTAGACGCGCTAGATTCAGGTTCTAGTCGGGGCAACTCGGTGGATGTTCGAGTCATCTTGGCCGCAAATTCTTTCAATTAAGAAATAAAACGTTTGAAAAGATTAGGCTGAAAGCTTATAATCTTCGTCATGTATCAATATAACATAAAAAAAATTCGAAATTTTTCGATTATTGCCCATATCGATCATGGAAAATCGACTATTGCAGACCGACTCTTAGAACTCACCCATACCGTTGCTGCTCGCGATATGCAAGAGCAGTTACTTGATGAATGGATCTAGAGAGAGAACGGGGCATCACGATCAAAGCCCATCCTGTCACGATGCATTATGAGGCTGCAAGATGGCACCACCTACCAAATCAACCTGATCGACACTCCTGGTCACGTCGACTTTCACATACGAAGTCTCTCGTTCTTTAGCAGCTTGTGAAGGAGCTTTGTTGGTCGTCGATGCTGCCCAAGGAGTTCAGGCCCAAAGCTTGGCCAACGTACATTTGGCATGGAAAGAAATCTGTGAAATTGTCCCTGTCATCAATAAAATCGATCTTCCCGCAGCGATATTGAAGGAGTAAGGAAACAGATTGAAGATGTCTGATCGGTCTCGATGCTTCCGATGCTATCGGCTGTTCTGCAAAACAGGGAATTGGGATTCGAAGAAATCCTAGAACGCATTATCACGAGATGTCCCGCACCCCAAAGAACCTGAAGACGATATTCTTACGCGCTCTTGTTTTTGACTCCCATTATGACAATTATCGCGGCGTCATGGTTTATGTCCGCGTCATCAGTGGATGAGATTACCAAAGGGTTCACTCATTAAAATGATGGCGACAGATAAAACTTTTGAAGTTTTGGAAGTGGGCGTCTTCACCCCTAAAGAAAACCCTGTCGAAGTGTTGCGTCCAGGCGAAGTGGGCTACATCGATCGCCAATATCAAAAATACATCCGATGTCAAAATTGGAGATACAATCACTCTTCAAAAAAATCCTGCGAAAGAGCCCCTGCCAGGATTCCGCTATATCTCGCCAGTCGTTTTTGCAGGAATTTATCCGATCGATTCTACAGATTTTGAAGCCTTGCGAGATGCTCTTAGTCAAGCTGCAGCTAAATGATTCGCTTCCTCCACATTGAGCAGGAAAGCAGCATGGCCTTGGCTTTGGTTTCCGCTGCGGCTTTTTAGGACTTCTCCATCTTGAAATCGTCTTTGAACGAATTCAAAGAGAATTTGATATCGATATCATCTCCACATGCCCCCAGCGTCATTTATCGTTTTCACTTGAACGATGGCACTATCAAAGAGGTCGACAATCCCGCGCATTATCCTGATCCCACATGAATATCAAATAGGTGGAAGAGCCTTGGGTGAAATGCCATATCATGGCTCCTGCGGAATATTTGGGCAGCATCATGAACTTGGCATGGAAAAACGGGGAGTCTGCATCAAAGACCGAAACATTGGATGCCCGTCGCTTACTGCTGACCTACCGTTTTCCCCTAAATGAAATCATTACTGATTTCAATGACAAACTGAAATCGATCACAAAGGGATATGGTTCTTTTGACTACGAAGTTTGACGGTTATGAGAAGAGCGATATCATCAAACTTGAAATCCGGGTTAATGAAGAGCCTGTCGATGCATTCTCATGCCTCGTCCACCGTAGCAAAAGCGAAGGGCAAAGGCCGCGCCATCTGCTGCGAAACTGGTGGAAGTGATCCCTATGCAGCTTTTTAAAGTTCCTATCCAAGCGGCTATTGGCGGAAAAATTGTTGCCCGAGAAACAATCCGGGCGATCACGAAAAATGTTACCGCAAAATGCTATGGTGGGGACATCACTCGCAAACGAAAATTGTGGGAAAAGCAGAAGAAAGGGAAAAAACGGATGAAGGAAATCGGAAAAGTCAATATTCCCCAAAGTGCTTTCATGGAAGTGTTAAAAGCAGGTGAATAAAAACTTTGCAAATGAATGCGACCTCAATTTATAGCGATCAACAGTTGAGAGTACTGGACCCTAAGCGGATTCCAAAACATATCGCCATTATTCCTGATGGAAATCGCCGGTGGGCTAGGGGAAAATTTCTACTTCCCGAAGAGGGTCACAGGGCGGGAGCAGACCAATTGATGTCGATTGTTTCAGCTTCTATTGAATTGGGAGTCAAAGTTCTCACCTTTTATATTTTTTCTACAGAAAACTGGAATCGTCCAAAAAGGGAAATCAATGCCCAATTATGGCTTTTGGAAAAGTATTTAGTCGAACAGCGGCAGAGAATGGTAGATGAGGGGGTTCGTTTTTGTACAATCGGAGACTTATCTCCTTTTCCTGAAAATATTCGCGTTGCAGTCCAAGATAGCATTCAAGCAACGGAAGCTGGAAAAAAACTGGATCTTGTTTTTTCGCTTAATTATGGCGGACGCAATGATATTACACGTGCTGTCGAATGGATTATTCAAGAATACGATCGGGGAAAAATAATAAAAGAACATATCAACGAAGATTTAATATCTAGCCACTTAGACACCAGCCAATGGCCCGATCCCGATTTGCTTATTAGGACGAGCGGCGAGCATCGTGTTAGCAATTTTTTATTATGGCAAATTTCTTACACAGAATTTTACTTATGTGATACTCTTTGGCCAGAGTTTACACCAGTACATTTACTTAACGCAGTACAAACCTTTCAAAACAGAGAAAGGCGCTTAGGAGGATCTTAATGTTTAAAAATTTACCCCCATTTTTTTACCGACTGCTCATTAGCATAGTGGGGCTCACAGTAGTTTTGTCAGCACTTGCTCTTTCGCACGATCCGATGACGACACCTGTCCTTGTCGGTATTACAACAGCTGTAATTGTCACAGCTCTTATTGAATTTTATAGGATTGCCAAAAATAAAGGTTATGAACCGCAATTTACGATTGGGATCACTAGCACCATTCTTTATATTGCCACGATGTTCATTATCCCTTATTTTCCCCATGCCGAATACCTCCCTCCCCTGGTATTTATCTTTGGACTTTTTACTCTCTTTTCTTTTTACATTTTTTGGGGCTCTAATCCCCTTGCGAACCTTTCTATCACCACTTTCGGCATAGTCTACCTTACACTTCCTCTCACTTGTTTGGTGAGCATCAATTATTTCTTTCCGGCGGGTGCTGCACAAGATGGCAGATGGTGGGTCGTTTACTTACTTGCTATTACATTCATCACGAATTCGAGCGCCTATTTCTTTGGCAAGGGACTTGGAAGGAAGAAACTTGCACCCTATATAAGCCCTAAAAAGACTTGGGAAGGAGCCATTGGCGGATTTTGCATTGCACTTATTGCCAGCATGGTATTTCATGTGCTTGCGAATCTCCCCAACAACCCAATTCCCATTTCTTTGACCCTATGGGAAAGCATCGTTCTGGGAAGTGTGTTATCCTTTCTAGCACAACTTGGCGATCTTGCGGAGTCGCTATTGAAGCGCGATGTGGGCGTTAAGGACAGTGCACACATCCCTGGCGTTGGAGGAATTCTTGACATTGTGGATTCCCTAGTATTTACATCGCCTGTACTTTATTTATACTTAAAAATGAGTTAAAAATGATCATTGCCATCGACGGACCTACTGGAACGGGAAAAACTACTATTGCAAAGGGACTAGCTGAAAGATTGGGTTATATCCATTTTGATACGGGTGCCATGTACAGATGCCTTACAGTCGGGATCGTTGAGAATCAGATCGACATGGATAATGAAGAGTCGTTGAATAATTACTTGAACACATTTTTGTTTAACATCAAATTGATTGATGGTGAAAAGCACTATTTTGTAAATGATGAGGATGTTACACAACGGATTCGAACTCAGGAAATTACAGCTCTTGTATCAAGGGTGGCGGCAATTCCTATAGTTCGGACGCATCTTGTTGAAATTCAAAGAAGGTTTGCTAAGGGAGTTAATTCTGTCTTCGAAGGGAGGGATATTGGAACGGTAGTATTTCCTAAAGCAGAACTCAAGATATTTCTCACAGCACGGCCTGAAGTGCGTGCAGAACGTCGATATCAAGAACTTCTCCAAAAATTTCCAGAGGAGTCCAAAACCCTTACTGTTGAGAAAGTACTCAAAGACGTTGAAAGACGGGATGCTTATGACTCCAACAGAGAACACTCGCCTCTAAGACAAGCTGACGATGCCCACCTCGTAGACTCATCTGATTTAAATGTAGAAGAGGTCCTAGACGTTATTCTAGAGCTTTTGCATTAAACCATGGGGACTCAGGCGCTAGCTGCATATGGCTGCAAATCCTAAGTAATAATTCACAAAACTATAAGAACGCAGAGGCGGTGAGGCACAAGAGGCGCGGAGAAAAAAAATGGGTAAATCTTTTTTCTCATATCGCCATTTTCTTCCTCTGCGACTCTTGCGCCTCACCGCCTCTGCGTTCTTATAATTTTGTGAATTGTTACTTAGGATTTGATTTAAAATTGGATTTGAAGTATATTGACAGTTCATATTTATTGGAGATAACATGAATAATACAAACATTGCCTTGCCTAGCCATAGTCAAAACATGAATGATGTGTATCAGGAATTAAATACGAGCATGCTGCAAAACGATGAAGAAACTGCTGTAGCTTACAGCCGGTATGTTCAAAATAAAGAAAAAATAGTTATTGAACAGGCCGCAAGAATTGTTGCATTAGAAGGTCAACTTATCCAGAATAAAGCTCAATGCGAGACTCAAATAACTCAAAATACGAGACAGTTTGAGGCGCAAATAGCAATACTTCGTGCAACACATGACCAACAAATGCAAGCTATAGCAAGGGCCCTTGGGCCGGTTAATGAAGAGTACAAAAATATTTATCCGGCAGATAGTTTGGAATATCAAGAAGCTGCCAAATTTCCAAATTGTAAAAAAAACATTTTATCTCTCTGCAATCAAAAGATATAGGAAGAAAATAACATAGGGCAACTGAAACAATAACGCTTACCCATGCGAATTTTCCAGTGTTGCATTTAAGAATGCCGTTTCGCATGAATATCGTTTTTTGATTTTGACCCCAAATGGATTGTTGAGACGAGAAAATTACCTAATATGGAGCGACCCAATTCATTGGGTCTTTTTCAGGGCTGAATTTATTCGGCCCTGTGGATGGCAAGATATCGCCGTTCACCGAGCCCAATGAATTGGGTCACTCCATATACAATCAAAAAACTTTCTTGACTTCCTTAATGATTGTGATTAAATTCATAAAAAAACTTTCTGGAGGAAAGATGAAGAAAATATCACTTTTTTTGTTGCTTATTGTCTCGCAATCGATTGGCCTATTCAGTAATGAACAAGATGCTAAAGGCTGGGAAAGAGCCGACGAGAATGGCAAAACTGTAACCGTATACACTGCACAAGAACTCACAGATGCCATCCAATGTGCGGCAGATAATCTTAGATTCTCAACAAAAATTATTATTAGCGGTGAAATTGACGGTAATTTTGAAGTTCCTCTAACTCAACATAAAATAAAACTCGTTGGAAATGGATCTGGCGCAACGCTGAATGGCGGGGCAGCTGGAACGACCCTAGTCATAGACTATGGAGCCACGGTCATACTTGAAAATCTGACTATAACAAATGGCAATCAGCCAGAATCACCTACTGATACTGTTTTTGATATCGGCGGCGGCATATTTAATGAAGGGAAACTCACCATCAATTGTTGTCTTATTAACAATTGCGCTCCTGGTGGGATTTTGAATATTGGCGGTATACTAGAAATCAACGACTCTTCCATCGACAATAACATTGGTCAAGGAATAGCTTCCGAGCTTGGAGTTGTCACGATTAATGAATCAACCATTTGCGGTAATTCAATTATGTCCAGTGACTATTTCGACTACGAATCTGGCATATCCACCGCTGGAGATTTTTTTACAATCAATCGCTGCCACGTTGATAACAACAATAGTACTGGAATCACATGTGAGTACGGCATATTGAATATTAATGAATCTTATATTAATAGCAATATTGATGGTGGAATTGTCAATTTTGAGGGTGTTTTAAATATTAATGATTCTGAAATAAAAGATAATTTGGAAGGAGGAATTGGAAACGCTGGTGTGATGACTATTTATAGGTGCAGAGTACGAGGGAATACTTCGACAGAAGATGGCGGTGGAATTTATAATGAATTATTTATGACTATCATTGAATCCACTATTGAGCACAATAGCTCAGAATTAGATGGTGGAGGAATATATAATGATTCTGATCTATATGACCTAGATTATCTGTCTCAAATAGTCATCAAGGATTCTATTATTAAGCACAACACCTCAAATGGTAGCGGTGGTGGTATTTATAATCTCGGGTCAACAACACTTATTAGAAGTGAAGTTGCAGATAATACCGCTGAAGTAAATGGAGGTGGCATAGACAATGAGGATACAGGTTATTTATCGCTTCTCAGAACTACTGTGAAATATAATACAGCGACTACAGGTAATGGAGGGGGGATTTACAACACCGGCGAAATGGTATTGAATCGGTCAAACGTTGAGGATAACGAACCCGATGAATTTGGCCAGTAAGTAATATTGGTGGTGAAGGGGTGAACAGAGATCCTGTCGCTCTCGGTCATGCATATTGTGGAAATCTTGTAACTTAAGAAACAGGAAAAACAGGATATGCATGAACCTAAAATATTTTTTACCACAGAGAACACAAGAGAGATTATTGAGTATAAAATAATTCTCTCTGCTACCTCTGTTTTTCTCGGTGGACTCTGTGTTAAAAATTTTTTAAGTTAATACGTATGGGAAAAACAGGATATGCATGATTGCAGGCGGCAGGATATGAATGATCTAAAATTTGGTCAATACACTAATATCTTTAAAATATTTTAATTTTTTGCTGTGGATGTGGAGGTTGTTGATCCTGTATTTGGCATGCGGGTATACGACGCAGGGAATATTTCGGTGTTGTTCATCTGGGTACCATTCAATCTCTAATAAGGAAGGATTAAAAACACATTCCTTATTGATATATCCTGGCCTGGAAATGCCAAGTTTAGGATCGATTCCACCTAGATATTGTCCCAATGCAGCGGCATCAAAAATAGAGTTAAACAGATCAATATTTTGACAATATTTTAATGAATTTTGCACCCGATGCCCTCTAGCACTCACCAAAATATGCTCGTTCACATATTCTTCAGGTATGATGGGAAGGTGATCAATAGACTCATCCGAATTTTCATTTTTAAAAATAGCAATTATTTCCATATCATTAATTTTTTCATTCGAATGATCTGCAAAACACTTCGCAAGCCTATTCATTACCTTCGAGTTTGGAATATAAATGAATCCGGCAATACATCTCTCATCATTATCAAAAGTGGCTGCGATGCCTTGATATCGGCTCTTAAAAGCCGGCAGAATTTCAGCCAAATCGACATAGAGCATGTTATCATTCTCGAGGTGAAATACATTCTGCAATCCATATTGGTTCATTAGATCTGCCAAATAAAGAAAACGTTCGCTAGTATATATCCAGAATCCATTTTTCCATTTATCATCTAATGGTGTTTGCCTTAAAAATTGTTCATGGTCTGTAGATTTCACCAAAGATTCACAGGCAACATAAGTGATGTTCAGAGGTTGGTATTCAGGCGGCAAGTTATTTATAGCTTCTTGGTTGGCAAGTAAAATCACTGAACAGTTTGGATTAAAGGATCTAGCTTGGGAAATTGCTGTTTCTGTATAGTAAGGAATTTCTTTTCCAATATGGATAAATACAATGGAGTAATTTTCGGACGATGCCTCGAGGCTAGAAAATAGCAGCAACAAAAAGAGAAAATTCTTCATGGTGTTTACTTATATCAAAGTTCGGGATTTAGGAGGTAGTCATGAAAAAATGGGCAGTGGTTTTTTTGGTTATTTTTCAAGTTGCATACATAAATTCTGAGACTATAGTAGTCTTTTCACCGCATCCTGATGACGATGTTATTGGATGTGGCGGATCTATCATTCAGCATGTAAATAAAGGCGACCATGTAACTATTGTTTATTTGACTTCAGGCGAAGCTGCCCCTTGGAAAGGAAAGCGGAGTGAACTCCTGCGCATTCGCGAACAAGAAGCGGCTGATGCAGCAGGACTCATGGGTGTTCGAGACCTCATTTTTTTAAAAGAGCCAGATTCCCATTTGCAAGTGACGGAGAAGAATCAATTTGAGGTCCTTCGAATTATTCACAAGATACAACCCGATTGTGTATATGTCACACACAATGGAGAGGCCCACAGAGATCATAAAGCAGCTTTTCAGATCGTTACGAATGCGATAAAGGTTGCTATGGAGGAGGGATTAAAAAAGCCTGAAATTCTGTGCTATGAGGTTTGGCCGCCTATGAGTAAATTGTCATTGATAAGGGACATATCCAATGAATTTGAGCAGAAGCTAGAGGCTCTAAAGAAGCACAAATCGCAAATAGCGCATACCAATTATGTGGATGCTATCGAAGGGCTCAATCGCTATCGCGGCATAATGACCCGCAGAGGCAATTATGTCGAGTGTTTCCAGAAGATATAACTTTAGGGATCGTTATTTTGGAGGGATTTCCATCCAAAAGCTAGCAGAGGGACGGCTGCTGCTAAGTAGGCGTACCAGTAGGTGCTGTTCCAGCGAAGAGTAAAGACCCCGTTGCTGGAGAAAAAGTATAAAATCAAACCAAAAAGTAAGAAGACGAGCCCGCCAGAGAGGAATGTGATGGGCAGGGCAATTTTTTTTAAGTCGTTCGGTCCAGCTTCATAGGTTGGCATTGCTTCAACTTTGGTTGTCTGAGGTTGATGCATGGTAAAGGGAGAAGCCAATGGATCTTCGTTGTCGTGGGATTCTACAATTTTGTAAGGAGGAGCTAAGATATCATCTTTCCTTTCACCTTCGTCATTGGGGGCGGGTCCTAAATAGACGGCACAAAAAGGGCAATTTTGTTCCTCGAGTCCTACGCGGCCTTCACAGTTCCAGCAGAGCTTTTTCTTTAATGTTGTGTTCATAGCTTTTTTTATGAATGATCGTTAATATTTATTGCAAGTCATAATTTGCCACATTTTCTCTTTTCCGACCACCATTGTTTTCTCACACCAAAAATGGAAGATCACTATAATGGCAGAATACAAGGAGAATTGCAATGACTAAGAAGTTTGACATCGCTGTAATAGGCGGAGGCCCCGGAGGATATGTGGCGGCTATAAGGGCAGCGCAAAGTGGAAAGTCTGTAGCATTAATTGAATTAGCCACCCTTGGGGGAACTTGCCTGAATAGAGGCTGCATCCCGTCAAAAGCGCTTATTGCAGGAGCTGAATTGCTTCATAGAATGCGCCAATCGGAGGATTTTGGAATCAGTGCAGGAGAAATTTCTTTTGATTTCAAAAAGATGGTTGCTCGAAAGGACGGAATCGTCAATCGTCTTCGTCAGGGTGTTGAGGGGTTGATTGCAGCTAATAAAATCACTTTATTTAGAGGATTTGGAAAATTTGTTTCGCCAAATAGAATCAAAATCACTGGACAAGACAACATTGAAATTTACGCCGATAATACGATTATCGCAACCGGATCAGAACCGCGTGAATTGCCTCAATTCCCCTTCGATCATGAGCGTATTCACGATTCAACATCCCTGCTTGATATTCAAAAGCTCCCGAAGAGTCTAGTTATTGTCGGAGGCGGTGTGATTGGGTGTGAATTTGCATCGCTTTTCATAGAATTTGGAGTAGAAGTGACGATTCTGGAAGCGTTACCGCGCATTGTTCCGATGGAATGCACAAGCGTCTCTTCGGTATTGACGAAAGCCTTTGTGAAGCGAGGTATAAAAATTCAGACCAGTGTTTTTGTCGAAGGCATCGACAAAACAAAAAAAGGAATTACCATTCGATTGGCCGGCGGAAAAACTATAGAGGCCGATATGGCCCTGATTGCAGTTGGAAGGAAGTTGAACACACAAGGTATCGGCCTCGAATCTGCCGGAGTCATCGTAGACGAAAAAACGGGGATTATTCCAACAAATGACAAGATGGAAACGAATGTTTCTGGCATCTATGCCATTGGTGATATTGCCTCTAAATGGTGGTTAGCACATGTTGCGTCGCACCAAGCGATCGTCGCGGCGAGCAATGCTGCAGGAATTCCAGCAAAAATGCACTACAATGCTGTTCCAGTAGTAATTTTCACCATTCCCGAAATTGCTACCGTTGGCTATTCTTTGGAACAAGCCATTGAAAATGGCTATCGAGCGACCATTGGCACCTTCCCCTTCCAGGTATTGGGTAAATCTCAGGCAGCACTGCAGACAGAAGGGTTCGCTCAAGTAGTTTGTGATAAGGATACTGGTCAAGTGCTCGGCGCTCAAGTTGTGGGCCATGAGGCATCAACTCTTGTCGCTGAAATGGCAGTTGTCATCGCTAATGAAATGACCTTGGACTCCGTTACGAATACAATCCATGCTCACCCCACAATCGCAGAAGCTTGGCTTGAAGCGGCACTAATGGCAGACGAAACTCCCCTTCACATGCCTCCAAAAAAGGTAAAAACCGGAGCCGCCGCATGAAAACGGACGAACGGTTCAATACCAGCCCGCGAGTAAAGAAAAATCGACTCAATATTTTGCCCGTCAACCCCGAGGAAAAGAATCCAGATAAGGCAGTTGGACCAGGTCGATTTCCCTCTTGGCTGCATCGTAAGTTGCCAAAAGGGATGAATCTGTGGGTCACTGAGAAAATATTGACTGAAAATAGATTGCCAACTGTTTGCGAAGAGGCAAAGTGTCCGAATCTTTTAGAATGTTGGTCCAAGAAAACCGCCACTTTTTTGGTGATGGGCAAACAATGCACCCGCAATTGCGGCTTTTGTGATATAGATTTTTCGAAGGCACCGAAAGATATCGAAATTGACGAACCTGATCGGGTGGCAGACTCAGTCAAAAAGCTAGGATTGAAACACGTGGTGATTACGATGGTGGCGCGAGACGACCTGCCTGATGGCGGAGCCGGCCATTTAGCTGCTATTATTGCCAAGGTGAGGGAAGAAGTGACCGATGCCACTATTGAGGTCTTGACCTCGGATTTTTGTGGAAATCAAGAGTCCCTAGATAGTATAATATCTTGTAATCCGGAGGTGTTCAATCATAATATTGAAACCGTCCGAGAACTGACCCCTCGCGTGAGGCACAAGGCCACCTACGAAAGGACCTTGGGGGTATTGCGGTATGTACGAAATAACGCCAAAATGACCATGCTGGTGAAGTCTGGACTTATGGTGGGGCTAGGCGAGACCGAAGAACAGGTGAAATCGACCCTGCGGGATCTCCATGATGTTGGCTGTGACATCATTACCATGGGGCAATATTTGCAGCCGAATAATAATAAGTTGCTCGTGAAAGCGTTTATTACGCCCGAGCAATTTAAAAAATATGAAGAATATGGATACTCTCTTGGGGTCAAGCATATGTTTTGCGGCCCTTTTGTGAGATCGAGTTATAACGCGGATTTAATATATAAAAATGAACCAATTGCCTGAAAATTTACCATTATCTAATGAATATTATAATTTGGTGCTGATGCATCGAGACGCCCATTTCGGTGGGAGATTTTCAATCATGATTGATTATTACGAAAAAGGTGGAAAGGGAGCTTGCCAAGATATCGAAATTAAGGATATCTACGATCTAGCCGAGCTAGAAAAACAGGGTGAGCAGAATTTGGCACCATTGCTTCTTTCCGGAGCCGATGCCGAAAAAGTTGCCCATTCGCGGGACACCTACAAAAAGTTGCGTGATTTGTACAACGATGAAAGTTTAGCTGCGAAATATCCGCGTCTTCTTGCCGACCTGATTTTGTCTGAAGAAGAAGACCCCATTGAAGAAATTGAGGCCATTGTAAAAGAAAAAGGAAAAATCATACCCGCCATTTTAGAAATAATGCGAAATGACGAACTTTCTGATCCACTATTCCCTGGATATGGTCATGCACCAGCCTTAGCCGCTAAGTGTTTAGGTCGAATTGGAGATAAACGGGCAATTTATACCTTATTTCAGTTAATTGGAGAGGGAGATTTTGATGAAGAAGCTATGGCCATTGAGGCCTTATCAAAGATGGGAACACCTGCTAAGGAGTTTTTATTGCAAGTGGTAAAGGGGCGACCATTGAATATGGATAATGAACGAGCTGCCATCGCTCTATTAGCCTTTAAAGATGATCCGGAAGTGGCAAAAGTATGTTCTCAGCTTCTTTCAGACCCAGATGTGAAAAAAGAACCAATATTAACAAGCTATCTTGGCTTCGTTTGCGAGGATTCAAAATGAAAAAAAATATCGGTACGTCGGATAGACTCCTAAGGCTCTCAATAGCTATTCTCCTTTTAGCATATGCCTGGTGGCAGTCGAGCTGGATAGCCCTTGTCTTTTCAATCTTTACCTTCTACGAGGCCCTTGCTGGCTGGTGCATCCTCTACCAACTCCTGGGCAAAAACAGCTGTCCCATCAAAAAATAAGACTTTTATACCTAGTAATTCAAGCGAATTTTATTATTTAGGCTATTACATATTAAAAATTGTTGATTTTATTTGTAGATTTCGGCATGATATATGAAAAATTTAATGGAGAATTAATAGATGGATTGTAGTCAGTTAGGGACACGTCATAGCCCGTTATATTCACGACTTGATAATAGCAGAGTGCAAATGCTTTTAGATGGTGCAAACAACTATAAATCAATCCAAGATGACCTCATAAACGGATCATTAAACCATTTGGATGCAAATGAGAAGAAACTCGTATTAGCATTTTTTGAAAAAAAGGGGTTGCTCGAACAGGCAATCAAGAATAAAGATAAGCAAGTTATCGAAATATTAATTGAAAATGGCTACGACTTAAAAATGCCCACGTTTGATTTTAATATTAAAGATCCTGATTTTTTTCTCTACCTAATACAAAAAGGCATCTACAGGGATGACACTAATGCACCATATATTTCTGGAATTAAAAGAGCTTTATATAATTTCGACAGTATGTGGGAAGCGATCATTCCTGATCTCCTTTCACTCATGCCGATTGAAGAATGTCGTTTTGCATCAAGGGACATGCTTAACAACCTCATTGGAATAGCGATAAGAGATTCTGCAACCGCAGATAAGCTTCGTGAATTGATGCTTCGTGTGATTAAAGAAAGACCTATGGATGCTGCTTTGATAGGTACAACTCTTGTAGGACACCATTCCCCTAGTAAATATTTTGAACATTTAGTTTCGTTTGTGAAACAAGGAATCTTGCCGCACAATGTGGCAGAAAAAATTATCACAAATTGCGATGTCGTATTTTGGCAACATGATTCAAAATCAGCATGGAACGAACTAGGAAAGATATTGATGCCGAGCAAGGATCTTAAGTCGATCTTAGATGCTGCAGACGATTTTCAGATGGCAGTTTACATTTACAGTTTTTTAATAACTGAAAACTTAAAACAAGCTGCTCTTCTATCAGGATGGATCAATAAATATGCAGACATCATTTTGTCTATACCTAACGACTTGAAGGATCGTCTGTGCAGCCACATAAAATCATTGGAGAGTGTAGAAGGTAAAATATTTGGTGAGATTTTACCAGATACCTGCGATGAAAAAAAACTTATTCTTTGGGAGAAACTTGGATATGACCTGAATAGTGTTAATCCTAAAACGGGTCAGAATCTTCTCTTCACATCTATAGCTAATAACTTAAATTATAGCAATTCCTTACTGTCCACAAAGATTAACTTTAATCACAAAAATAATAAAGGCGATAACGCATTAGAACACAACTGCCGCAGAATAACGGACAGGTCTGTAGGATGTATTAATGGTTTGGTTAAGGCAGGACTTATCTTAAATAATTCTTTTCCCAATATAGAACTATGCAGAAAAGTTTTTCCTGACAATATGTTTCTCCAATCCATCTTGAGCTTAATTTTACTCAATCCAAGAAAAGAGGTATATCGTGAACTTATGCAAAAAATCAAAAATATAGATGTTGACGCTTTTAACGCAGGAATTGATGCACATCCTGATGTTAAAGCTCGTTTCTGTAAACCTGAAAGAAAGAATAAAAAAACTAAGAATGACGGCGACTGGAGATCATATTATGATGCCGATGCTCAGGCTTTTCTTGAAATACGCATTAAAGAGAATCACGTAAAAGAAGGCAAATACCTAGTCTTGGGTAAGTTATGGAATGGAAAGATTATTACTGCTAAAGACTTAAAGTTGATACCTGAAAGTCACAGAGCTTCATTGGCGCTAGGGGCAATGAAAGCCCAGATTAATGAAGATATCAAACTTAATAAATTCCATTGGGAATTTACAAACATTCTTAAGCATAATGACGTGATTCATTTATTCCGGTACCTTTTTAAAAATCCTGAAGAGATGAAAATTTTGAAAAATGCATACATGAGATTAAATCGCATGGATATCCGAGCTCGAGGTGGCTCCAAAAGCACGTATGCCTCTTTTGTTCATATTTTCATGTCTCAATTGAATGAGTCAGAAGATATAGATTTTACTAGTCATAACGTGCCTGAAAAAAGAAGAGATGAATTTAAAAAAATATACAATGCTTATAAGAAGACCATCGTACACCCAACGGTCATTGAGACCATTAAGATAGATCCAAACTGTACATCTTGGATCCTGGGACGTACCATTGTCGTCAAAAATGGTGATCACTGTGATGCATATAAGTTCCTGAAAGATAATGAAAATTATGATACCTTTTCTCGAGAAATGGAGGTTACGAATCTGTTTCTTTCGATGAATAAAGAGTTCAAAAGCAAATTTCATAAGCCGGTAGGTGTATATGCCCTTAAAACACTTCCTGAGGCATTTTTAAGTTATGAATCAAAGCTGCCTAAAGCGCCGCACATTGTGTACCACTATGAAGCATCCCCTCGTATCTTTGAATATCTGAACGAAACGCCAAAGGAATTGTATCCAGAAGCACGTTTTATGTGTTTACATGATATAACTGTCTTGATACGCAAAGGGGTTTCGCCCGATTCAGCCTCACTTTTTCATAACACTGAACAAAATAGGCGCTATGTTGGTTTGATCGATTTGGCTGTTATGGTTTGTAGAAATAATGATTCATTTAATCCTGCCGGTGGTGCAGGGCGTCTAGATCAACCACTATTGAAAATAAAGTACTCTAACATGCGCGGAAACGGGATTACTGATTTGATTGATGCTCGTATTTTTAATATTGAAAGACCATTGGAAGGAATTACGGCAGAAATTAAAGAATATAGCAGTAATCCAAAAGCTGCCTACTTTGATCGAATGTATAACTTGTCATGCGCATTGATTGTGGACATGCTCATTCTTTATGACAGACTTGAACAAGAAGGAATCGTTGACTGGAAAAATGAGAAATTTTTAGAGAAATTTGGAGAGGATCTTGCTGAGGGGTATGCTATTCTTTGTTCGTCCTATACTAAGCAACCTATTGAAGAGTGGCGTCATTTTGTACTTAATTCTGGCATGGAGTGGACAGCCATGGCAAGGCAGATAGCATTTTGGTTTGATACAAGCGACAAAGGTTATCCACAGTATGTGGTAGCAGGGAAATTGCCTGATGGAATTTACCCTCCTGATGCAGAAGTCATTGTTGATGATCAGGCTAGTAACTTCAGCCCTGTTGAAGGATATCGTACAAATGGCGAAAGGGATATTCTAGCCTACAATGGACCTTTGGGGCTGACGTATTTTGAGAAGGCCTTGCATGACCTTTTTACGGTCATCATGCAGGCAGAACCCATACAACAAAAGAAACCAAAACAACAATTGGATTCAGACTTTGGAAGCATATTTGGCATACATCGTTGGTTTTAATATTTTGTAAGAGTGTTTTGGGCAGCAAATAATGATCCTGAATTCTTGTGTTCCCGAGGAACAACAATCAATCATAGGTAATAAAAAGTCTTTTGCGCTTTAAGTCGTCCCTCCGGGACTCCCCGATTTATTCGTAATTTCCCACGATTTGTGCCTCCGGCACTGCATACGTTGGCTATTATTAACAAAGTTTCTCCGGAACTCATGAAAAGGGCAAAAATCTTGGCCTAAAAATAATTGATTTTATTTGTAGATTTCGGCACGATATATTAAAAATTTAATGGGGAATTAATAGATGGATTGTAGCCAATTAGGGACACGTCATAGCCCGTTATATTCACGACTTGATAATAGCAGAGCGCAAATGCTTTTAGATCAAGCAGACGACTATAAATCAACCCGAGATGACCTCATAAACGGATCATTAAGCCATTTGGATGTAAATGAGAAGAAACTCGTGTTTGCATTTTTTAAAAAAAACCAGATACTCGAAAAGGCCATCCTCAATAAAGATAAGCAAGTTATTGAAATATTAATTGAAAATGGCTTCGACTTAAAAATGCCCACGTTTGATTTTTATACTGACGATCCTTATTTTTTTCTCTATTTAATACAAAAGGGCATCTACAACCAAGAGAATAAAGCACCATATCTTTCTGGATTGAGGATGGTTTTTTCTGGTTTCGATAATAGTTGGAAACCTATGATTCCTCATCTCCTTTCAATCGTGTCCACTGAAGAATGTCGTTTTGCATCAAGTAAGATGCTTGACGAACTCATTAGAATAGCGAGTAAAGACGCTGCAACCGCAGATAAGCTCCGTGAATTGATGCTTCGTGTGATTAAAGAAAGACCTATGGATGCTGCTTTGATAGGCACAACTATATTAGGAAATGTAGGCACTATTGAATATTTTGAAAATTTTGTTTCGTTTGTGAAACAAGAACTCTTGCCTCACAGTGTTGTAGAAAAAATTATCACAAATTGCGATGTCATATTTTGCCAAAAGAATTCGAAATCAGCATGGGATGAACTAGGAAAGATATTGAAACCGAGCAAGGATCTGCAGTTGATCTTCGATGCTGCAGACAATTTTCAGATGGCAGTTTACATTTACAGTTTTTTAATAACTGAAAACTTGGAACAAGCTGCTAATCTTTCACTGAGCATAAATCACTATGCAGGCATCATTTTGTCTATACCAAAGGAATGGAAGGATCGCCTGTGCAGTCACATAAGATCACTGGAGATAGTGGAAGGTAAAACATTTATTGAGAGTATAGCAAATGGTTGCACATATAAAGAACTTATTCTTTGGGAGCAACTTGGATATGACCTGAATAGTGTTAATCCTACAACGGGTCAGAATCTTCTCTTCACATCTATAGCTCGCCAGTTAAATTATAGAAATTCGTTACCGCCCATAAAGATTAATTTTAATCATGAAGATAATAAAGGCAATAATGCATTAGAACACCACTGCGGCATATTAGAAATGCATGCAACAGATTGCCTTGGGTGCTTAGTTAACGCAGGTCTTGTCTTAAGGGATTCTTTTCCTAACGTGGAACTATGCAGAAAAATTTTTCCTGACAATATGTTCCTCCAATCTATCTTAGGATTAATTTTACTCAATCCAGAAATAGAAATATATAATAAACTTATGAATAACCTCCGGACTAAAAATATTAGCACATTTAACGCAGGAATTGATGCATATCCTGGTGTTAAAGCTCGTTTCTGTAAACCTGAAAGAAAGGATAAAGAAATTAAGTATGACGACAACTGGAGATCATATTATGATAGCGATGTCCAGATTTTTCTTGAAATGCGCATTAAAAAGAATCCCGTAAAAGAAGGCAAATACCTAGTCTTGGGTAAGTTATGGAATGGAAATATTATTACTGCTAAAGATCTAAAGTTGATACCTGAAAGTCATAGAGCTTCATTGGCGCTAGGAGCAATGAAAGCCCAGATTAATGAAGACATCCCTCTTGATACATTCAATTGGGAATTTACAAACATTCTTAAGCATAATGACGTGATTCATTTATTTCGGTACCTTTTTAAGAACCCTGAAGAGATGAAAATTTTGAACAATGCATACATGAGATTAAATCTCATGAATATCCGAGCTCAAGGTCGCTCCAAAAGCACATATGCCTCCTTTATTTATAGTTTCATGTCTCGATTGAATAAGTCAGAAGATATAGATTTTACTAGTCATAACGTGCCTGAAAAAAGAAGAGATGAATTTAAAAAAATATACAATGCTTATAAGAAGACCATCGTACTCCCAAAGGTCATTGAGACCCTTATTATAGATCCAACCAGTTCGTCTTGGATCCAGGGACGCACCATTGTCGTCAAAAATGGTGATCACTGTGATGCATATAAGTTCCTGAAAGATAATGAAAATTATGATACCTTTTCTCAAGAAATGGTGGTTACGAATCTGTTTCTTTCGATGAAAGATGAGTTCAAAAGCGAATTTCATAATCCTGTAGGTGTATATGCCCTTAAAACACTTCCTGAGGCATTTTCAAGTTATGAATCAAAATTGCCTAAAGCGCCGCACATTGTGTACCACTATGAAGCATCCCCTCGTATCTTTGAATATCTGAACGAAACGCCAAAGGAATTGTATCCAGAAGCACGTTTTATTTGTTTACATGATAGCGGTGTCATGATACGCAAAGGGGTTTCGCCCGATTTGGCCTCACTTTTTCATAACACTGAACAAGATAGGCGCTATGTTGGTTTGATCGATTTAGCTGTTTTGGTTTGTAGAAATAATGATTCATTTAACCCTTTCGGTGGTGCAGGGCGTCTAGATCAACCACTATTGAAAATAAAGTACTCTAACATGCGCGGAAACGGGATTACTGATTTGATTGATGCTCGTATTTTTAATATTGAAAGACCATTGGAAGGAATTACGGCAGAAGTTCAAGATAAAGAACATACTAGTAATCCAAAAGCTGCCTACTTTGATCGAATGTATAACTTGTCATGCGCATTGATTGTGGACATGCTCATTCTTTATGACAGACTTGAACAAGAAGGAATCGTTGACTGGGAAAATGAGAAATTTTTAGAGAAATTTGGAGAGGATCTTGCTGAGGGGTATGCTATTCTTTGTTCGTCCTATACTAAGCAACCTATTGAAGAGTGGCGTCATTTTGTACTTAATTCTGGCATGGAGTGGACAGCCATGGCAAGGCAGATAGCATTTTGGTTTGATACAAGCGATAAAGGTTATCCAAAGTATGTGGTAGAAGGGAAATTGCCTGATGGAATTTACCCTCCTGATGCAGAAGTCATTGTTGATGATCAGGCTAGTAACTTCAGCCCTGTTGAAGGATATCGTACAAATGGCGAAAGAGATCTTTTAGCCTACAATGGACCCTTGGGGCTGACCTATTTTGAAAAGGCTTTGCATGGCCTATTGACGCCCATCATGCTGACAGAACCAATACAAAAAAAGAAACCAAATTGACAATTGGATTCAGAAATAGGTAATAAAAAGTCTTTTGCGCTTTAAGTCTTCCCTCCGGGACTCCCTGATTTATTCGTAATTTCCCACGATTTGTGCCTCCGGCACTGCATACTTGGGCTATTATTAACAAAGTTTCTTCGGAACTAATGAAATGGGCAAAAATCTTGGCCTAAAAATAATCGATTTAATTGGTAGATTTTGATATGATGCTTTAAAAAATTCAATAGGAGAATTAATAGATGGATTCTACTCAATTAGGGATACATAATAGCCTGTTATATTCACAACTTGATAAAAGTAGAGCCCAAAGGCTTTTAGATCAAGCTGACAACTATAAATCAACCCGAGATGACCTCATAAACGGATCATTAAGCCATTTAGATGTAAATGAGAAGAAACTCGTGTTTGCATTTTTTGAAAAAAGGCGGATACTCGAACAGGCAATCAGGAATAAAGACAAGCAGGTTATTGAAATATTAATTGAAAATGGCTTCGACTTAAAAATACACACGTTTGATTTTTATACTGACGATCCTTATTTTTTTCTCTACTTAATACAAAAAGGCATCTACAACCAAGAGAATAAAGCACCATATCTTTCTGGATTGAAGATGGCTTTTATGGGTTTCGATAATAATTGGGAATCTATAATGCCTCATTTCCTTTCAATGGTGCCCGCTGAAGAATGTTGTTTTGCATCAAGAGACTTGCTTGAGAAACTCATTAGAAATGCGAAAAATGATTCTGCAACCGCAGATAAGCTCCGTGAATTGATGCTTCGTGTGATTAAAGAAAGACCTATGGATGCTGCTTTGATAGGTACAACTCTGGTAGGACACCATTCCTCTAGTAAATATTTTGAAAATTTAGTTTCGTTTGTGAAACAAGAAATTTTGCCGCACAATGTAGTAGAAAAAATTATCACAAATTGCGATGTCGTATTTTGGCAACATGATTCGAAATCAGCATGGAACGAACTAGGAAAGATATTGATGCCGAGCAAGGATCTTAAGTTGATCTTAGATGCTGCAGACAATTTTCAGATGGCAGTTTACATTTACAGTTTTTTAATAACTGAAAACTTAAAACAAGCTGCTCTTCTATCAGGATGGATCAATAAATATGCAGACATCATTTTGTCTATACCTAACGACTTGAAGGATCGTCTGTGCAGCCACATAAGATCATTAGAGAGAGTGGAAGGTAAAATATTTGGTGAGAGTTTAACAGATACCTGCAATGGGAAAAACCTTATTCTTTGGGAGAAACTTGGATATGACCTGAATAGTGTTAATCCTAAAACAGGTCAAAATCTTCTCTTCACATCTATAGCTAATAACTTAAGTTATAGCAATTCCTTACTGTCCACAAAGATTAACTTTAATCACAAAAATAATAAAGGCGATAACGCATTAGAACACAACTGCCGCAGAATAACGGACTGGTCTGTAGGATGTATTAATGGTTTGGTTAAGGCAGGACTTATCTTAAAGAATTCTTTTCCCAATATAGAACTATGCAGAAAAGTTTTTCCTGACAATATGTTTCTCCAATCCATCTTGAGTTTAATTTTACTCAATCCAAGAAAAGAGGTATATCGTGAACTTATGCAACAGAACAAAAATATAGATGTTGACATATTTAACGCAGGAATTGATGCACATCCTGATGTTAAAGCTCGTTTCTGTAAACCTGAAAGAAAGAATAAAAAAACTAAGAATGACGGCGACTGGAGATCATATTATGATGCCGATGCTCAGGCTTTTCTTGAAATACGCATTAAAGAGAATCACGTAAAAGAAGGCAAATACCTAGTCTTGGGTAAGTTATGGAATAGAAAGATTATTACTGCTAAAGACTTAAAGTTGATACCTGAAAGTCACAGAGCTTCATTGGCGCTAGGAGCAATGAAGGCGCAGATTAATGAAGACATCAAACTTAATAAATTTCAACGTGACTTGACAAACATTCTTAAGCATAATGACGTGATTCATTTATTTCGGTACCTTTTTAAGAATCCTGAAGAGATGAAAATTTTGAATAATGCATACATGAGATTAAATTGCATAGATATTCGAGCTCAAGGTGGCTCCAAAAGCACGTATGCCTCCTTTGTTAATAAGTTCATGTCTCGATTAATGATGTCAGAAGATATGGATTTTATTAGTCATGATGTGCCTGAAAAAAAAAGAGATGAATTTAAAAAAATATACCTTGCTTATCAGAAAGCCATCGTACACCCAACGATCATTGAGACCCTTATTATAGATCCAACCAGTTCGTCTTGGATCCAGGGACGCACCATTGTCGTCAAAAATGGTGATCACTGTGATGCATATAAGTTCCTGAAAGATAATGAAAATTATGATACCTTTTCTCGAGAAATGGAGGTTACGAATCTGTTTCTTTCGATGAAACGTGAATTCAAAAGCAAATTTCATAAGCCGGTAGGTGTATATGCCCTTAAAACACTTCCTGAGGCATTTTTAAGTTATGAATCAAAGCTGCCTAAAGCGCCGCACATTGTGTACCACTATGAAGCATCCCCTCGTATCTTTGAATATCTGAACGAAACGCCAAAGGAATTGTATCCAGAAGCACGTTTTATTTGTTTACATGATAGCGGTGTCATGATACGCAAAGGGGTTTCGCCCGATTTGGCCTCACTTTTTCATAACACCGAAAAAAATAGGCGCTATGTTGGTTTGATCGATTTAGCTGTTTTGGTTTGTAGAAATAATGATTCATTTAACCCTTTCGGTGGTGCAGGGCGTCTAGATCAACCACTATTGAAAATAAAGTACTCTAACATGCGCGGAAACGGGATTACTGATTTGATTGATGCTCGTATTTTTAATATTGAAAATCCATTGCACGGAATTACGAAAGAAGTTCAAGATGACGAATATGGTATTAGTAATCCAAAAGCTGACTATTTTGATCGGATGTATAACTTGTCATGCGCATTGATTGTAGACATGCTCATTCTTTATGACAGACTTGAACAAGAAGGAATCGTTGACTGGGAAAATGAGAAATTTTTAGAGAAATTTGGAGAGGATCTCGCTGAGGGGTATGCTATTCTTTGTTCGTCCTATACTAAGCAACCTATTGAAGAGTGGCGTCATTTTGTGCTTAATTCTGGCATGGAGTGGACAGCCATGGCAAGGCAGATAGCATTTTGGTTTAATACAAGCGACAAAGGTTATCCAAAGTATGTGGTAGCAGGGAAATTGCCTAATGGAATTTACCCTCTTGATGCAGAAGTCATTGTTGATGATCAGGCTAGTAACTTCAGCCCTGTTGAAGGATATCGTACAAATGGCGAAAGGGATATTCTAGCCTACAATGGACCCTTGGGGCTGACGTATTTTGAGAAGGCCTTGCATAATCTTTTTACGGCCGTAATGCTGGTGGAACCAATACAACAAAAAATATCAAAACAACAATTGGATTTAAATGTAGTAAACACATTTGCCATGCATCGTTGGTGGATTTAATTTGGTGATTTTGATATGATACTTTAAAAAATTTAATATGGAATTAATAGATGGATTGCACTCAATTAGGGACACATAATACCCTTTTATATTCACAGCTTGATAATCGCAGAGTGCAAATGCTTTTAGATAAAGCAGATGACTACGAATCAACCCGAAATAACCTCATAAACGGATTATTAAGCCATTTGGATGTAAATGAGAAGAAACTCGTATTAGCATTTTTTGGAAACAAGGAGTTGCTCGAACAGGCAATCTACAATAAAGATAAACAAGTTATCGAAATATTAATTGAAAATGGCTACGACTTAAAAATGCTCAAGTTTGATTTTTATATTAGAGATCCCGATTTTTTTCTCTACCTAACACAAAAAGGCATCTACAGCCGAGACACTAATGCACCGTATATTTCTGGAATTCAAAGAGCTTTATATAATTTCGACAGTATGTGGGAAGCGATCATTCCTGATCTCCTTTCACTCATGCCGATTGAAGAATGTCGTTTTGCATCAAGAGACCTTCTTGACAAACTCATTAAAATAGCGAGAAACGATTCTGCAACCGCAGATAAGCTCTGTGAATTAATGCTTCGTGTGATTAAAGAAAGACCTATGGATGCTGCTTTGATAGGTACAACTCTGGTAGGACACCATTCCCCTAGTAAATATTTTGAACATTTAGTTTCGTTTGTGAAACAAGGAATCTTGCCGCACAATATGGCAGAAAAAATTATCACAAATTGCAATGTCGTATTTTGGCAACATGATTCAAAATCAGCATGGAACGAACTAGGAAAGATATTGATGCCGAGCAAGGATCTTAAGTTGATCTTTGATGCTGCAGACGATTTTCAGATGGCAGTTTACATTTACAGTTTTTTAATAACTGAAAACTTAAAACAAGCTGCTCTTCTATCAGGAAGGATCAATGACTATGCAGACATCATTTTGTCTATACCTAACGACTTGAAGGATCGTCTGTGCAGCCACATAAAATCATTGGAGAGTGTGGAAGGTAAAATATTTGGTGAGATTTTACCAGATACCTGCGATCATAAAGACCTTATTCTTTGGGAGAAACTTGGATATGACCTGAATAGTGTTAATCCTAAAACGGGTCAGAATCTTCTCTTCACATATATAGCTAATAGTAATTCGTTACTGTCCACAAAGATTAATTTTTATCACAAAAATAATAAAGGGGATAACGCATTAGAACACCACAGCAGGAGATTAACGGACTGGTCTGTAGATTGCATTAATGGTTTGGTTAAGGCAGGTCTTGTCTTAAGGGATTCATTTCCTGACGTAAAACTATGCAGAAAAGTTTTTCCTGACAATATGTTTCTCCAATCCTTCTTGAGCTTAATTTTACTCAATCCGAGAGAAGAAATATATCATAAACTCATGCAATACAACATAAGTATAGATGTTAAGGCATTTAATGCAGGAATTGATGCACATCCTGATGTTAAAGCTCGTTTCTGTAAACCTGAAAGAAAGGATAAAGAAATTAAGTATGACGGCAACTGGAAATCTTATTATGATAGCGATGTCCAGACTTTTCTTGAAATGCGCATTAAAAATAATCACGTAAAAGAAGGCAAATACCTAGTCTTGGGTAAGTTATGGAATGGAAAGATTATTACTGCTAAAGACTTAAAGTTGATACCTGAAAGTCACAGAGCTTCATTGGCGCTAGGGGCAATGAAAGCCCAGATTAATGAAGATATCAAACTTAATAAATTCCATTGGGAATTTACAAACATTCTTAAGCATAATGACGTGATTCATTTATTCCGGTACCTTTTTAAAAATCCTGAAGAGATGAAAATTTTGAAAAATGCATACATGAGATTAAATCGCATGGATATCCGAGCTCGAGGCGGCTCCAAAAGCACGTATGCCTCTTTTGTTCATAGTTTCATGTCTCAATTGAATGAGTCAGAAGATATAGATTTTACTAGTCATAACGTGCCTGAAAAAAGAAGAGATGAATTTGAAAAAATAAAAAATGCTTATCAGAGAGCCATCGTACACCCAACGGTCATTGAGACCATTAAGATAGATCCAAACTGTACATCTTGGATCCTGGGACGTACCATTGTCGTCAAAAATGGTGATCACTGTGATGCATATAAGTTCCTGAAAGATAATGAAAATTATGATACCTTTTCTCGAGAAATGGAGGTTACGAATCTGTTTCTTTCGATGAATAAAGAGTTCAAAAGCAAATTTCATAAGCCGGTAGGTGTATATGCCCTTAAAACACTTCCTGAGGCATTTTTAAGTTATGAATCAAAGCTGCCTAAAGCGCCGCACATTGTGTACCACTATGAAGCATCCCCTCGTATCTTTGAATATCTGAACGAAACGCCAAAGGAATTGTATCCAGAAGCACGTTTTATGTGTTTACATGATATAACTGTCTTGATACGCAAAGGGGTTTCGCCCGATTCAGCCTCACTTTTTCATAACACTGAACAAAATAGGCGCTATGTTGGTTTGATCGATTTGGCTGTTATGGTTTGTAGAAATAATGATTCATTTAATCCTGCCGGTGGTGCAGGGCGTCTAGATCAACCACTATTGAAAATAAAGTACTCTAACATGCGCGGAAACGGGATTACTGATTTGATTGATGCTCGTATTTTTAATTTTGCAAGACCATTGGAAGGAATTACGGCAGAAATTAAAGAATATAGCAGTAATCCAAAAGCTGCCTACTTTGATCGAATGTATAACTTGTCATGCGCATTGATTGTGGACATGCTCATTCTTTATGACAGACTTGAACAAGAAGGAATCGTTGACTGGGAAAATGAGAAATTTTTAGAGAAATTTGGAGAGGATCTTGCTGAGGGGTATGCTATTCTTTGTTCGTCCTATACTAAGCAACCTATTGAAGAGTGGCGTCATTTTGTACTTAATTCTGGCATGGAGTGGACAGCCATGGCAAGGCAGATAGCATTTTGGTTTGATACAAGCGACAAAGGTTATCCAAAGTATGTGGTAGCTGGGAAATTGCCTGAAGGAATTTATCCATCTGATGCCGAAGTCATTGTTGATGATCAAGCTAATAACTTCAGCCCTGTTGAAGGATATCGTACAAATGGCGAGAGGGATATTCTAGCCTACAATGGACCCTTGGGTCTGTCGTATTTTGAGAAGGCCTTGCATGACCTATTTACGGCCATCATGCAGACAGAACCAATACAACATAGAAAGCTAGTCTGATTGTTTGCGGGAGCGGCGCAGGGTGCGGGGGTCGAGGTGGAGTTCGTCTTTGCGTTTGGCTGCGAGCTGGCCGCAGGCAGCGCTGACATCTTGGCCGCGGCTGTAGCGAACAGGAGCTGCAATAGAACGGTCTGTAAGGTATCTTTGGAACGTATGAATTTGTTCTAGATCCGATGACGACATTGGACTGCCTGGAAAAGGATTCATTGGAATGAGATTCACTTTCACTTTTTTGATCCCATGAAGGAAGGAAACTAGCTTTTTTGCGTGCTGAATTGAATCATTTTTCCCACGAATCATTACATATTCAAAGGTGATTCCATAACGACTAGGGGCTGGATATTCAATTAATACCTCTTTGAGGTCCTTTAAGGAGTATTTTCTATTGATCGGCATAAGGACGCTGCGTTCGGTTTCGTCAGCAGAATGGAGGGAGATAGCGAGACGGACTGGAAGTTCTTGTCCTAGTCTTTGAATTTCGGGAACAAGACCACATGTCGAAACTGTGACGTGATGTTTTGAAAGGTCAAAGCACTGGGGATCGATCATTGTTTTACACGCAGCCACGACCTCATCATAGTTATCTAGCGGCTCTCCCATTCCCATGAAGACTACATTGGTGATTTTTCTTTCAGGAATGAGGACATTGGCAATGATTAGTTGCGAAAGGATTTCTCCTCTGGAAAGGTTGCGATTAAACCCCATTTTGCCCGTTTGACAGAAGGTACATCCCATTTTGCAACCAACTTGGCAACTGACGCATAGGGTGACTCGGTGCTCGGTTGGCATTAGTACTGATTCAAAGAGGGCTCCTTCTTTTGTTTTTAGCAGCAGTTTTTTGCTATCGTCTGTTGAATTTAGGATAGTGTCAACAATTGGGAGTTCCCAGTTAAAACTTTCTGTAAGTTTTGTGCGAATAGTGGCGGAAATATTGGTAAATTTTGAGGGTTCTGTGATCCCTTTCCCGAAGATCCAGTGCAAAATTTGTTTTGCTTGAAAGGTGGGGGAACCGTTTAAAACCAACCAGGTTTTCCATTGTTCTTCGGTATAATCTAATGCAAAAGGCAATTGTGTCATAATATTGCAAACATTATAGCACAATTCACATAAAAATTTCTACCATTATATTTCTAATTCTGGGCTTTTTGGATCTTACTTTCCCAATCTTTGATGTACTCAAGTAGAGATTCCTGCGATGGTTTAGTACGTAAAAAGTTAAGGGTGTCTTGATGATTGCTCAAATGAGCAATCTTGGCTAATAAGTGCAAATGCCTTTTATCATCGCATGCAAAGAGAAAAAATAGAGTATTTACTGGTTCACCATCCAGAGCACCGTATGAAATTGGTTCATTTGGAAAAACAACCGCCACGGCATCAAAATGATTGTTCAAAAGTGTGTCTCGGGTATGCGGGATTCCAATTCCATAATTGAGGGCTGTTGGTTGCAGCTCTTCGCGTGCTAGAAGTAGCTCTGTAGATACTTCTGGATCAATTTGAAGATTCTTAGCAATTAATTTCATGGTAGCCCGAATCACTTCTTCTTTGGTTTTTCCGGGAATATTACGGTGAACTCCACCCTTGTTAATTGCCCTATAAAGGCTAAATTGAAGGTTTCCACCTTTAATGACTCTTTCACTGTTATGGGCTCCTTGTGATGGTGTGGAGCTTATATCTACGCCCAATTTTTGTTCCATCACCCAATGCTCAATCTCAGAACGGTTAAAGAGATCCTCATTATTAATTTTATAGGCAGGAATTTTTCCATCGGATAACCATCTATGTATGGTTGCTTCCGAGACGTTGAGAAGATCAGCGACTTCTTTGGCTTTTAGATCCATGGTAACACCCTTTAAAACTTTTCGAATAATTCGATAATACTCTTTAGGGAATTCAGTGTTAACAATTTTTTTCTTCTTTCTTCATCTTTTATCGCTATTGTTAATCCCGATAGGATCTGAAGATACTCTGTTTGCTTGTCATCGGGGCCGCCGATCATAAAAATAATTCTTACTGGAGCTCCATCTAATGATCCCCATTGGACACCATGCTTTAAGATCCCGATGGCGATAAAAAAATCGTCATAATCGGCAAGTTTAGCATGTGGAATCGCAATTCCCATTCCTATTCCAGTAGATACAATTTTTTCTCTATCTAGAAGGGCTTGAAGAAATGTCTCTTTATTTCTAATTTTCCCCTTTTCATGGAGCAAATTAACTAGTTTTTCTAATGATTCATCTCTTGTACTGCATTCAATAAAAGATATGAAATCTGGATCTAAATAATCAAAAATTTTTATCATAAAATATAAATGTTAATGGGTACCTGTGTGACCAAATCCACCCACGCCGCGTGTTGTGGCGTCAAGGCTTTCGGTGATGAAGAATTTGGCCCTGATGACAGGGGCAACAACGATCTGGGCAATTCTCATGCCATTGGTAATGGTAAAGGAAATTGTTCCGTGGTTTATTAAGATGACTCCCACCTCACCCCTATAGTCGGCATCGATTGTTCCTGGTGAATTTAACACTGTAATTCCATGCTTGAGGGCTAGTCCGCTTCTTGGCCTTACCTGAATTTCATATCCTTCGGGAATTGCAAAACGAAGGCCAGTTGGTACAAGAACGGAGCTTCCGGGTTCAAGAACAATATCATCTCTCACAAAAGCCCTTACATCGGCTCCGGCGGCAAGGTCCGAGCCGTACGAAGGTAAATTATCTGTATTCTCTGTTACTGTCGGTATGTCAATATAAACGTCATCCATGGGTTACTTCCATTTTTTTTCGGTTTTTCTTCTTTTCACCCTCGATGGGATACTCGTTATCAGACATAAAATCAAGCAATTTGATCAGTTTATCCTTAAGTTCATGACGTACAACGATACAATCGATCATTCCATGCTTCAAAAGGAATTCTGATTTTTGTGCACCGGGGGGAAGTTTGTCCCCGATGGTTTGTTCTATAACGCGTGGCCCTGCAAAGCATATGAGGGCATTTGGCTCGGCGATAATTATATCGCCTAGAGAAGCAAAAGAGGCTGTCACACCACCTGAAGTGGGATTTGTCAGGATAGAAATGTAGGGGACTCCGGCTTCGTGCAGTCTTGCAAGAGCTGCGGATGTTTTGGCCATTTGCATAAGCGAAAGGATCGATTCTTGCATTCTTGCGCCGCCGGAAGTGGAAACGATAATTAGTGGGAGTTGATTATCGAGAGCGTGTTCGATAATGGAGGTAAGGCGTTCTCCGACGACGGATCCCATGGAGCCGCCCATGAAGTTAAAATTGAGGACTCCGAGGGCTATATTATGGCCGCCGATAGTGCAGGTGCCGACCATAGCTGCTTCATCATGTCCGGATTTCTCTACGGCGTTTTTTAGTCTTTGGGCATAGGGTTCGGTATCATTGAATTTAAGGGGATCGGTTGGTTGGAACTCAGTGAACATTTCTTTAAAACTGTCAGGATCGACTAAATTTTTGATTCTTTCTTCTGCTGAGAGGCGGTAGTGGTAATTGCATTTGGGGCAGCAGTTTTGGTTTTTTTCGAGTTCATTCGTGTGGATGAGCTCATTGCAATGGGTGCATTTTAACCAGCCGCTATAACCATCTTTTTTGGTGGTTTGAATCTTAATTTTGGGTTTATCACGGAAAAACAAACGCATGAATTACCTTCATTAATATAAAAGAACCATTTTAAAAGATCATGGCTATTTTAACAAGATCTTTTTTTATCACATATCATTTGCACTTAAAATTTTCTTTTGTTAAAAACGAGAAAGTGATCTGAATACTTATTTTCTGTTTAAAAAGGGGGAATTTACATGTCAAACAACGTGATTACAAAACCTTTAACTTTGAGTGCAAAAGAGGTGGAGTTAATAAATGCCTATTGGAGAGCTGCCAATTATCTATCTGTCGGACAAATTTACCTATTGGATAACCCCCTACTAAAAAAGCCGCTTGGAAAAGAACACATCAAGCCTAGATTGCTTGGCCATTGGGGCACAACACCTGGATTAAACTTTATTTATGTTCATCTCAATCGTCTGATTAAACAGAATGATCTTAACATGATTTATATTGCAGGTCCTGGACATGGTGGACCTGGTTTAGTGGCTAATACCTACTTGGAAGGAACATATAGCGAATATTATCCGAATATTGGGCAAGATGAAGAAGGAATGAAAAAGCTCTTTAAACAATTTTCGTTTCCTGGGGGTATTCCTAGCCATGTTGCTCCTGAAACACCTGGTTCAATTCACGAAGGTGGTGAATTAGGCTACTCTGTTTCTCATGCTTATGGGGCTGCTTTTGACAATCCAGATTTAATTGTAGCCTGCGTAGTCGGCGATGGTGAAGCTGAAACAGGCCCTTTAGCGGCAGCTTGGCATTCTAATAAATTTCTTAATCCTGCACGAGATGGCGCAGTGCTTCCGATTTTGCATCTCAATGGTTATAAAATTGCTAATCCTACTATTCTTGCGAGGATGAACAAGGAAGACTTAGAACATTTATTTTTAGGGTATGGTTACAAGCCTTATTTCGTGGAAGGTCATGATCCGGAAGAAATGCATCAGCTCATGGCTAAAACATTGGACAAAATCATAGCAGAAATCAAATCCATTCAAAAGAAAGCCACGGACTAGAAAAGAGATTGAACGACCTAGATGGCCGATATTAATTCTCAGATCCCCTAAAGGTTGGACAGGCCCAAAAGAAGTGGATGGACTTAAAACAGAGGATTTTTGGCGTTCACACCAAGTTCCATTTGCAAAAATGGATCCAGACCATATTAAACTTCTTGAACAGTGGATGCAAAGCTACAAGCCCGAGGAACTATTTGATAAAACGGGAAAGCTGCTGCCAGAAATTGCTGAGTTGGCTCCAAAGGGAACAAGGCGCATGGGAGATAACCCCCATGCAAATGGAGGATTACTACTCAAAGACCTCAAAATGCCCAATTTCAGAGATTACGCAGTAGATGTTCCGAAACCAGGACAAGTTATAGCAGAATCAACACGTATAATGGGCATGTTTTTGCGTGATATAATGAAATTGAATCTTGATGTTGCAAATTTTAGGGTTATGGGACCGGATGAAGTTGCATCGAACCGTTTAGGAAGTCTTTTTGAAGTGACGAATCGTACTTGGATAGAATCTACGATACCAGAAGATGATCACTTATCTCCAGATGGGCGTGTCATGGAAATTCTTAGTGAACACACCTGTCAAGGATGGCTGGAAGGATATTTGCTCACAGGGCGTCATGGTCTTTTTACATCTTATGAAGCATTTATACATCTTGTCGATTCTATGTTTAATCAACATGCAAAATGGCTTAAGGTGACTCGCAAAGATATCCCTTGGCGAAGGCCGATTGCATCGCTTAATTATCTTTTATCTTCTCATGTCTGGCGGCAGGATCACAACGGCTTTAGCCATCAAGATCCTGGTTTTATAGATCATGTCGTTAATAAGAAGGCAGACATCATTCGCGTATATTTTCCATGTGATGCAAACACACTGCTATCTGTCACTGACCATTGTTTGCGCAGCCGCAACTATATTAATGTCATTGTTGCTGGTAAACAGCCGCAACCGCAATGGCTTACTATGGATCAGGCGATCAAACACTGTACCGAAGGGATCAGTATTTGGGAATGGGCAAGTAATGATAGAGGATCTGAACCCGACGTTATAATGGCTTGTTGTGGAGATGTTCCAACGATGGAAACCCTTGCTGCAGTGGAAATCTTGAGAAAACATGTTCCTGATTTAAAGATAAGAGTCATTAATGTGGTTAACTTAATGACTCTTCAACCTAAGGAAGAGCATCCACATGGTTTAGATAACAAGGATTTTGATGCATTATTCACCACAGACAAGCCGATTATTTTTGCTTATCATGGCTATCCCTGGTTAATACACCGTTTGACATATCGACGCAACAATCACAAAAATATACATGTGCGCGGCTATAAAGAAGAGGGAACGACTACTACTCCCTTTGATATTTTAGTTATGAATGATCTTGATCGCTTTCATTTAGTTTCAGATGTGATTGACCGTGTTCCAAAACTTGGGTCAGTGGCTGCCTATGCAAAACAAATGATTCGAGAAAAGTTAATTGAACACAAATGGTATATTGCCAAATATGGCGAAGATATGCCTGAAATTCGAGATTGGAAATGGTCCGGTGAAGCCAAATGAAAATTTTGGCTTTAAACTCCGGTTCCAGCAGCATTAAATACCGGTTGTTTGATAGTAAAAGAAACTATCAATTATTGGAACAAGGGTTAGCCGAAAGAATAGGACAAAAAACTTCGTCCATTAGTCAAATCGTAGAAAATAAATCCACTCAGAAGATAGAAACATCTCTTCCTGATCATCGTTCGGCCATGAGTGCATTATTTCCTGATGGGAGCAAGATTCTCGATGAAATTGATGCAGTCGGACATCGAGTCGTTCATGGAGGAGAGCAATTCAAGAGCCCCATTTTGATTGATAAAGATGTAATAAAAGAGATCATAAAATTAGCAAAGTTTGCTCCGCTTCACTTTCAGCCTAATGTTGTTGGAATCGAAGTTTTACAGGAATTATTACCAAATATTCCTCATGCAGCCGTTTTTGATACATCAACGCATGCCACAATGAATTTCAAAGCATTTCTTTACGGTCTTCCTATTGAATATTATGAAAAATATAAGATTCGTAAGTATGGCTTTCACGGCATCAATCACGCTTATGTTGCCCAAGAAGCTGCACGACTGTTAAAAAAAGGGCTTGAGGAATTGAAAATTATCACATGCCATCTCGGGAATGGTTGTTCGATCAGTGCATTTGAAAATGGGAAAAGCATTGATAATTCAATGGGTTTAACGCCATTAGAAGGTTTGGTCATGGGCACTCGCTGCGGCGATTTAGATCCTTCCATTGTACTTTATCTCATTGAAGAACTTGGAATGCAACCGGAGCAGATTTCTGATTTACTGAATAAAAAAAGCGGTTTATTAGGATTATGCGGCAAAAGTGATATGCGAGATATTATTGCAGCAGCCAAGAGCGGCGATAAGTTATCGCAAATGGCAATTGAAATTTTTGTTTATAGAATTCAAAAGTATATTGGAGCCTACATTGCAGCCTTAAACGGCATTGACGTCATTGTATTCACAGGAGGAATTGGAGAAAACAGCCCCTGCATCCGCGCTCTTATCGCAAAAAACTTCTCATATTTAGGTATAGCAGCAGACCCTGAAAAGAATGAGAACAATAACTCCATTTTTTCCACTAACAACACTGCACCCTTTCTGATAAATATCCCCGCAAATGAAGAAATGGTAATAGCCAAGCAAACACATCAGCTTCTTACAATCCCTAAGTGTTAATAAAATTAATTAGGTCGGAGACATTGGAGGTTGTTGTTTCATTCGCTCATCTTTGATAGCGTCTTCAAGCTTTCTACCTGTTCCATTTTGGACTCAAGTCTGTGAAATTGAGCATTGATATTATCTTGGATATCAGCTTTAAAATATCTCAACAAACCGTAGTTAATAGAGATGAATGTGATTGTAATTCCGATGAGGGTTGCAACAAGTGTAAGATCCATAGCTCTTCTTCCTTTTCTACATTCTTTCACACACACATATTCTTTTGCAATTTTGATTTTTACCTTGAAATCTAAAAGCGAAGGCGGTACAATGTACATTCTTTTGCACCGGTAGCTCAATTGGATAGAGTACCCGGCTACGAACCGGGCGGTTAGAGGTTCGAATCCTCTCCGGTGCAATGAATATTCAAGCTTTTCCATCAGGTCCTTTTAGGACCAATGCTTATGTGGTTTCCTGCACACAAACGGGAGAATCCGCAGTCATAGACCCGTCCCCGCGGTCAGCTAACAAAATCTTCGATTACTGCCAAAAGAATATGCTCTCGCCGAAGAAAATCATTATCACCCACTCACACTGGGACCACATATCTGACACAGCCATCGTCAAGGAAAAATTCGGCGCTCAAGTTTACGTCCATCCTTTGGATGCAGGCAATCTGGAGAATCCGGGCTCTGATGGTTTACCGTTGATGGAACCAATTACTGGCGTTGTTCCTGATGTTCTTGTACAAGAGGGAGATGTTATTACTATTGGGAGCTTGAAATGGGGGGTTATTCATACTCCAGGACATGCTCGAGGGGCTATTTGTCTGTATTGCAAGGAACAAAACACGCTAATTTCAGGCGACACTATATTCAAGGGAAGCATTGGCAATCTTTCTTTACCGACATCAAATGAAGAAGACATGTGGAAATCTCTACCCAAATTAGCAGCCCTTCCCGCGGAAACAATCGTTTATCCAGGCCATGGACCATCCACAACTATCGGCCAGGAAAGCTGGCTGTCACATCCTAAAGATTTTTTTGGATAAAAGATCGTTAACGATCCCTAAGGAAATCAAAGAGATCGGGTTCATTAAGGATCATGATCCTCTTTTGGATGACGCATAGTGGGGTGACAGCCTCGATAATTTCTTTGTCTCCGACTCCCGGCAGTGCTATGGCCCTCACTTTTGAGAATTTTTGATCATTTTGCAGGATGCGCAGTCCTGAGTAGTAGTCTTGTGCACTGAATCCCTCTTCTTTGACTCTGAAAAATATCAGATTTTCGTTGTATAATAGAGCTTGAATGGCAAATTGGAGTCCAAGAGTTTCGGCAGGAGCATTTCCAAGATAGTCAACAAGTTGAGGAAGGCTTTTGCAATAGTATGGAACATGAAAATCGCCCTTTTCAGCCTCTCCGAATAATGCTATGGTAAAGATCTCCATCTTCTATGCCAAACGTTTATAGGGTGTTTTGTTGCTGTCATGATACCGAGCAATGGTTCCTAGACCAGCTTCGATATTTAGTAATCGATTATATTTCGCAATACGGTCTGTTCGGGATAATGAACCAGTCTTGATCTGTCCCGAATTCACGGCCACTGCTAAATCGGCGATAAAGCTGTCTTCAGTTTCTCCGGATCTATGCGAAATTATGCATGTATAGGCATGTGTGTGGGCGATTTTAATCGTTTCTAAGGTTTCTGTGACAGTTCCAATTTGATTGAGTTTAATCAAGATTGAGTTTGCGACTCCCATATTGATGCCGCGACTTAGGATTTTGGGATTAGTTACAAAAATATCGTCACCAACAAGTTGGATTCTATTTGTGAGTTTTTGTGTCATCACTTTCCATCCTTGCCAATCGTTTTCGTCGAGTCCATCTTCGATTGAATCTATAGGGTATTTATCGCAGAGTTCTTCCAGGTAGGCAATTTGCTGGTCAGAAGTGCGCTCACCGTAGCATTTAGAAGCTGAATCGTAAAATTCCGATGCTGCACAATCCAGAGCCAATGTCACTTGTTCACCTGGGCGATATCCTGCCTGTTCTATAGCGGATACAATTAATTTTAATGCCTCTTCATTCGATTTCAGATTTGGAGCGAATCCCCCTTCATCACCAACGGCAGTTACATGACCCTGTTTTTTTAGAATTTTCTTCAGTGTATGAAAAATTTCAGAACCCCATCTTAAAGCCTCTCTGAAGGAAGGTGCACCGACGGGACGGATCATAAATTCTTGAAAATCTAACGAATTGTCTGCATGAGCGCCGCCATTAATAATATTCATCATCGGACATGGCAAAACGTAGGTATGGCAGCCTCCGATATAACGATAGAGAGGAAGGTTGGCCACGGCAGCCCCTGCACGTGCTAAAGCCAATGAAGCCCCTAAAATTGCATTTGCGCCCCAATGGTCTTTATTTGGAGTTCCATCGCCAGAAATCATCATCATATCGAGTCGAGTTTGATCAAATACGTGCTCACCAACCAGTATCTGAGCTATAGGTCCATTCACATGTGCGACAGCTTGTTCAACTCCTTTTCCAAAATAGCGATGAGCATCACCGTCTCTGAGCTCAAGGGCCTCATGTTTTCCAGTCGAGGCTCCCGAAGGGACAGAAGCTCTAACCATCACGCCATGATCTGTAGAGAGTTGGACCTCAATTGTAGGAAAACCTCGCGAGTCGAGAATTTCTATAGCTTTCAAAGATCTAATGTAAGACATTTTTCACCTCTTCTTATAATAATTTCGTTTCGCTAAGTTCCTGGGGCCTTAAACATCAGTACAGCCTCATTGATGTAGTTTAACCAGGTATGTGTTTCTACAATCGACTGATTTATAAATGCTTTCCAACCCATTGTAACGACTCCCAATCCCAAAAGCGACTTTAGCGGCATACCCAAAAATGTTACTTGAACTTGAGGAGCAAGTCGGTTGGCAATTCCCAAAAACACGTCGGTCATCAAAATAATGATTAGAGCTGGAGAGGCCAACTGCGCTGCAATCCGGGTTACTTTAGTCAATATTGAAATTCCCACTGCCCAAAATGGGGAATTTCTCTCAAAGAAATGAGGATTGATAAACCCATCGGCGGGAACAATTTCATATGATTTCATAATGGCATCGAGGAATAAAAAAGGGCCATCGATAAGGAAGAAAAGAACGATTAAAATCATATTGAACAGGGTTCCAAGCGGAGAAGACTGGTTTTGTATGGTAGGATCGTTCACCATCAAGCTGGCACCACCCCGTTGGTGGTCAATCAATATCCCAGAGGCCTGAATAATGATAAACGGAATACTTATTAAAGTTCCTAAGATAAATCCGATAAAGACCTCTTTTGCAAAGAGAAACAAAGACAAAGTATTGAATGCCAATTCTGTTTTGGCCTGAGTTACCAGGAGAGGAAAAAATACGGCAAAAAGGCTTATAGCGAATGTCACCTTCACAGGGTGAGGAAGAATTCGGGATCCAAAAAAAGGCGACAAAGCGATAATTGGCAACATTCGAGCCATAAAGAGAAAGAACAAGGTAATCAGGCCAGTAAAATTCTGTGTTGCCAAGGTACTTGTCATGAAAATGTTTGCGTAGCTGTCGTACATATTATGTATTCGCTAGGCTCCACCTTGGGAAATTAACAAATATATTCATGGAAAACGTCATGATTTGCGCACCTAACCAACCTCCCATAAACATCAAAATGAGTGTTACAGCAACTAGCTTGATAGTAAATGATAATGTCTGCTCTTGAATTTGAGTTGCAGCCTGAAAGACAGCAACCAATAATCCAAAAAACATACTGACAAGTATCGGCGGTGCAGAAAGAATCAAAATCAATAGCATTGCTTGATACGCTAATTGAAGTACATGTGTCTGGAACATAACTGATTACCTTATTTAAATGTATTTACAAGCCCTTCTACGAGCAACGTCCAACCATCCAACATTACCAGGAGAAACAATTTCAATGGCATAGATATGGTCACGGGCGATAACATCATCATACCCATAGCTAGCAACACGTTTGAAACAACAAGATCTATAACAAAAAATGGTATATAAATCAGCACTCCTATCTCAAATGCATCCTTCAGCTGAGATGTAATAAACGAAGGTACAACAATAATGAAGTCGTCCGGCTTAATCTGTTCCCGGTTTTGTTCCGGAAGCACCCGATAGGCCATTCGATAAAATAAAGTCTGATGCTTTACGGAAGAGTTGCGTTTCAAAAATTGTCTGAGTGGTTCTTGTGTTTTTGTAGCGATATTGAGCACATATGCTGAAGATCCGGGCGTCATAAAGGACTCTGGAGGAGGTGTTTCAGCAATAGTTTTTTGCGATATTTCATACATCTGCAATATGGTCGGATACATAATGAATATCGAAAGCATCACCGCAACGCCGTTAATAATCTGGTTGGGAGGTGCCTGCTGCACGCCTAGCGCGTTACGTAATAGCGACAACACAATCACGATCTTCATAAATGAGGTAAGGATCATGATAATGAATGGGAGCAAACCTAAAAGCGACAACACAACGGCTTGGGTCATCATAGATGGACGCTGTGTTTCTATTAATTCATTGACTCTTTCCTCGGGAGTCTGTTCATGAGGCGGTTGTGTTTCGGGATTTTCTGTTGTTGAAGTGACTCTTTGAGGAAAAAGTTGATGTGGAGAGACCATAAGGACTCCGAAAATAACCAAAACATATGCAACAAATTTTAATCTATATCCTATCGACAATAACATTTCATTTTCCTACTTTACCGGCTTTTTCAATGAGTTTCATAAAGGCATTTTCTAGAATCATCCACTGATTTTCAAGTTGTGCATTAATAATACCGCTTTCAGTTTCGATGATGCATCCACCTTCTTGGACATCTGTACGGGGCTTTATTGACAATACCTCAAGGTTTTCAAATAGTGCTTGAAGTTTCTTCTTTTCTCCTTGAATAACTTCCAGTTCCTTTGGGTTCACCCAAATAGTAATTCTCTTGTGCTGAGAAACTCCTTTCAAAGAAGTTGCTACAATATCAACAATTGCCGTTTCAGAAGTTTCTAGTTCTCTGCCAAGGATCTTTCTCGCGGCTTTTAACGCGACGGGAATAACTGTTTTTTCCAAATCTTTACGCACTTGTTTTACTTCTTCTTCAAGGGTGGCAATAGCTTTGGACCATTCTGCGAAACCCTGTTCATACCCCTCTTTTTTGGCCTGTTCTTTAATTTTTTCACATTCTTCAGCAACTTCAGCACGGTATTGCTCGCCATCTTTCTTTGCATGTTCAATAACTTCGGAGGCGTCTAACATTGTCGAAAATGCATCCTGAGGCACAACTTTTGTTCCTGGTGCTATATGGACGCTTTGCCCATGGATTAAAGTAAAAAATTTCTTGCTCACGATATTATCCTTTTAGAAATTTTATAGTGTTTAGCACCTGAATAGTAACAAAATTTGTTACTCCAGTGGCTTCACTGTTGTTAATTCGCTTCATTAAATCTGTTCCTCTACCTGTATCTAGCATATGCACAATATACCAAATAAAATCGGGTTCATTACCTGAAAGAGCATATCCAAGCCTTGCAAGTCCTCTTTCATACAATACTTTGTTCAATTTGTCGTGGTTTCCATCCCAATGTTCGAGATTCATCTTAGGAGTAGACAGTTTGTCTCTGAGATGCACACATTGCCTTAAAAATTCATGCTTTTTAGGCGTTAATGTCTCATAAATCTGCGACAGTTTTTTTTTGTCTATTATCCGTTTTACCTCTTCAGCAAGGTCATATACTCCGAGAAAATCGATCAAATCCACCATCTCACCCTTCTTCAAGGTCAACAAAGGGGTTAGTTGACAGGTGGCCAAGTATTCTATAGGTTTTACCTCATCCATTTCCAATGCAGGATACAATTGGTGAAATAAGTAATCCCGAAATTTTTCGGGTACATCCAATTGAGGACTGCTAACCTTTAATGCCTCTTTTAGCTTGGACGACAGAGGTTCAGGAAACAGCGATATAAGAAGATTCGCCTTATCCTTAGAAAGTTTTGAGAGCTTTGGAATAATCCAGGAGTAATGAATCTTTGAGATCCATCCACGATAGTTGCTAAAAGCTGGAATAACCTCTTTTGACACGACTTTTTGATCTAGCAACATCTGCTGGCCTTCCTGATTCATTCCTTCCAGAAAGGTATTTTCGTCACCTTCATGGTATCGATTCATCAAAACTTTTAGTATCAGCCAACTTTTTGCTTGCATATCATGTCCCTAAGTAACATCTCGTGTTTTATCCGTCGTATCTTCATCATTATCGCTTTCTTCTTCTTCAGGTGTCTCCTCTTCATCTTCATCCTTCTCTTCTTCCCCTTTATCCGCGGGGCTTTCAGCGCCACCCTCATCGTGTTCTATAGGATGCAAATGGAACAACGAAGATAATCCGCCGTGCTTTTGTAAAATTGGGAATATTTTCCAACTCATCCAAATGATAGCTACAAACAATAGGAGTGAAACAAAAATAAGTGAGAAAAAGACAACACGGAATCGTGTCACAGATTCCTTAGCCAAAATTATCGACCAAACAGATACGAAATCTTTTTCTTCAGGATAAGCACTTCCTAGAGAATCCCCAAAACGGGCTCGATCTGAAATCAATGTGACATTATCTATATCCAATCCGGTGACGCTGCCTGCAACAAGCCTCTTAATTTTCGTTACTAACTGAGCATTAGGGTCATCAAGCACACCTGAGTGTTTAACATATACAGAAGCTGTAATATCACCTTTCTTTTTACCTGGATTCAAAGGATCTTCCTCAGGATAAGAAATCTGAACAGAAGCATCTAACACGCCATCAATTTTTCGAATCACACTTGCAATTTGTTCACCCAAACCCGACTGGTAACGTATTTTTTCGGCCATTTCCGATGGAACAAGTCCCGCATTCGAGAACAGTCCCAGAAGGCTTTCACCCTTTTTTCGGGGCAAACCGTGCTGACTTAGGATCTGCATGGCTTCTCTGGCATCTTCAGAACGTACGCTAATATCCCAAAGAATAACTTTCGATCCTCCGCCGCCTCCGGTTTGCGTACTTTGAATTTTCTGAGCTTCAATATCTTTTGTGGCTAGAAAAACAAGAATTTCATTGGCCTCCCTTTCTTCCAAACCATTCACAATGGTTTTTCGACTTTCACAACCAACCAATAAAATGGCGCAAATAAATAAAAATGCAAGAGTATGAATACCCCTAGGCAACGTACGAATGTAGTTTTGAGAATACATAGCTAGTCTTTATCCCCTAATTTGAATGTTTATATTTGCATCCTAGCACAAATCACTTAAAGAGGAAAAGAATATTTCTTGAGAAAAAGTCGATCACTTTATATTGTGTTGAGGCAAATGAGGTGAAAACTATGTTCAAAAAACTGATATATATCGTTGCCATTTTCTCACTTTTTTGCCTATATGGCGAAGAAGAACAAGTCAAAATATGTCTCAATATGATTGTAAAAAATGAGTCGCGCATCATTGAAAGATGCCTTAATAGCGTCAAAGATGTCGTCGACTACATTTCTATTTCAGATACTGGTTCCACTGACAACACAGTTGAAATTATCGAAAACTACATGAAAAAACACAATATACCAGGGAAAGTCCACCGCCATACATGGAAAAACTTCGGTTACAATCGCTCCCTCTCCGTGGAAGCTTCCCAGGAAATGCTAACTCAAATGAAAGTCCCACTAGACAACACCTACCTTTTCCTCATGGATGCTGATATGATGCTCGTTGTAGAGCCTTCATTCTCAAAGTCTGAATTAAAAAATGACAATATTCTCCTCCTACAGAAATCGAGAGTACACACCTATTACAACACTCGTCTAATCAAAGCATCTCTCATTTGGAAATGTGTTGGCGTGACCCACGAATATTGGGCGGCAAATGGACCCGCTACAGTCGCAAAATTAAACACCCTAATGATCGATGACAGAGACGACGGGGGATGCAAAGCCGATAAATTTGAAAGAGACATCCGTCTCCTCACGCAAGGTATAATCGATGAACCGAGTAATGCCCGATACATGTTTTATCTCGGTCAATCCTACAAATGCATCAAAAATTACGATGAATCCATAAAATGGTACACCGCCCGCATAAAAATGGGGGGATGGCATGAGGAAGTTTGGTATTCGAAATTTATGATCGCTGAATGCTACGAAGCTATGGGCCGGTGGGATGATGCCCTTCATTGGTATCTCGATGCTTTCCAATACGATCCCAAAAGAGCGGAACCTATTCATAATATTGTCAAACATTACCGGATAAATGGGGAGCATCAGCTTGCTTATTTATTTGCCAAACAAGGTTCTGCTATCCCATTTCCCAAGGATGCACTTCTCTTTGTCTCGCACCCTATCTATGACTATGGATTTGATGAAGAAATGTCCATTATAGCGTATTACACTCCTTTTAAAGATGACGGATACCAGGCAGTGAATCGCCTGATTCTAAACAAAGAAGCCCCTGCACATATCAAAAATATCGCATACAACAACTTGGTATATTATGTAAGAAATTTACCTGGAGCGCACTATACACCCATTCAAATTGACTTGCCTCTCATCGCAGAAGGATCAACAGTAACCTATAACCCTTCCAATCCAAGCATACAAAAAACTGTTAAAGGCTATCAGGTTATCTGTCGCACTGTTAACTATGCCCAAAAGGGAGCAATGGAATTTTACTCTCTCGATCCCAATGATCCAACTATCAGAACAAGAAATTTCCTCTTAGACTATGACAAGGATTTCAAACTGCTTGCTCAAAATGAAATCATTGAAGACCTTCCAAGGGAAAGAGCATATTCGGAGGTAAAGGGGCTAGAAGATTGCCGACTAGTCAACGTTAATGGTGAAAACTGGTTTATTTCCTCAGTACATGATGTGACTCCCCAAAAAATCGTACAATCATTGTGTAAACTGTCGGATAATAAAGTCGAAAAATTCCTCCCATTAAAGTCACCAAAAGATGCCAAATTTGAAAAAAATTGGCTCCCCTTTGTCAAAGATGGTGAGCTTCATGTGATTTATTCATCTGATCCTCTACTTGTTTATAAAATTGATCGCACAAATGGAGCTCTCACACAAGTAGCAAATAATGAGCATGCATTAGATTTTACCCGTTTTAGAGGTTCAGCAGGGCCTATTGAATTTGACGGCGGCTTATTGATGCTGCTTCATGAAGTAGCGATTAGCGATCAACGTTTTTATATGCATCGATTTGTCTTTATGGATAACAATTTCGTTATTCAAAAGATTTCAGAACCGTTTACATTCCTCCATAAAGGAATTGAATATTGTTGCGGCATGACGTTAGACCACAAGGGCGGCAAATGCATCATGACCCTTGGCTATGAGGACAGAAAGGCCTACATCGCCGATATTGACACTGATGATGTGAGGGTGCTTTTAAAGCCTTTATAAACCAACAATTCACAAAACTATAAATCGCAGAGGCAGTGAGGCACAAGAGGCGCAGCTTATCCGAACTACTAGAACGCCGGCCAGAATCGGAATTCAAAAAACTTTTTACAACGCAAAGGAGCAAAAGGCACCAAGACGCAAAGGAAGAATGGGGATAATTTAACCTATTTTCCCTCATATCCTTTTTTCTAATCCTGCTTATCCCATATGCATTAACTTAAAAAAAAATTTGACACCGAGTTCACCGAGAAAACAGAGGTAGCAGAGAAAACTATTTTACACTCAATGACCTCTCTTGTGTTCTCCTTGATCTCCGTGGTAAAAGATATTTTAGGTTGATCCGTATGCCTGCTTATCCTGCCGCTTGCGATCATGCATATCCTGTTTTCCTTTTGTAGGGAGGTTAACAAGGTATCTATATCAATGACCTCTCTTGTGTTCTCCGTGGTAAAAGATATTTTAGGTTGATACGTATGCCTGCTTATCCTGCCGCTTGCGATCATGCATATCCTGTTTTCCTTTTGTAGGGAGGTTAACAAGGTATCTATATCAATGACCTCTCTTGTGTTCTCCGTGGTAAAAGATATTTTAGGTTGATACGTATGGAATGGGCAGGATATGGCGGAGACTGATCCGCTTCGCGTCAAAAAAAGTTTTTTGAAGTGCGACTCGCGCCAATGTGTTTGAACCCAGAAGGCTCACAGACTATCTACGACCTGGTTTACTTTTTGGATGTAGTCAGAGTATTTGAATTCGAGATCTCTTGCTGTGAACTCTACCCAAACATCAGGTGTCACACCCAGATTCTCGATTGGATTGTGATTAACCCTCTCCGCAATTGACCCTGTGTAACTAAAAGAAGCAATCCCAAATAGATTTGGAAACTCATGACTAACAATAAATCCACCAGCACCAGCTGTCCGCGTTCCTAAAATTGTGGCCCGCTTGTTGTCCTGCAGCAGTGCAGGGAAGAAATCGGCGCATGAAAAATCAAGACTATTCACTAGCACCAAAATGGGTTTTGTATATCGAACATTTTTTGACGGTTGAATATAATCGATTCCATACATATGCTTAAAATTGGTAAATGTTCTTCCAGCATCCCATTCATCAAGAATGAAATTGAAGTGATCATTAAGATTTTTGACAAGACTCATATCCACAGGATATCCGGATATTGAATCTCCAATTAATGACGTTGCCTCTGCTTGATTAGAAATTTGTTGAATCTCTGACAACATATACATAGCGAAAGCGATTTCTGCTGAGGTAATCATCTCCCTTTCCTTTGTGGTGAGGAGAGGCTTATCTGTCAATATCGATAGCAAGGTATACATGAAAAAAGGCGATCCGCCTCCATTATCCATTTGATCGATAACCAATGCGTCAGTATGATCTGCAAAATAAGCAATAACTTCGGCAAAATCGGAGGCCTCATAAGCTCCGAGATAAAATGTCGGAATACGAATAAATCCTACATCTTTTTTATTTTTAGTTTGATAGATGTAAGCTTGAAAAGAGTCCTGCGTTTGGGATTTCCATTTTATCCTTCCTAAGGGTGGGAGGAAGCTATTCTTTTGACCTAATGATCTGGGTTCATAGTCCATATTTACGGTCAATTGTTTTGCAAAATTATTTATTTTGGATTGATTGACATAAAATGGAGTGGTCATATCTTTCTTTAGGAAAGGGCTTTCACCAATAAGATTCGAAGTGGTTCCAACTTTGGTTCCTCCGGAAAAAAAGCTCGTAAGTAATTCTGGGATATATTCCCAAGACATTTGGGAGGTGACTACGTTCTTGGTTCCAGCTTTTCTAACGGTTAAAAATACGGGGCCCTGCGGTACAATATTACCCCTTAAACCACCTCTAGCAGTAAATTCCATTTCTGCCAGCGCCTGATCTGTCAATGAGTCGGGATTTCCATATTCAGCAAGTTTAAATTTCTGAATCACTGCAGCAATAGGCTCTGAATTAAAAAATAGAACTTCATCACCCACATGGATAGGTATAGTCATGAACGAAGGCCAGTCCTCTTGTACAGCAGCAGTAATAAAGTATCTGCCCTTGGATCCAGCAATGCTAAATGGAAGCATAGCAACCTCTGTAGAATAGAATTGGATCCCTACGTGGTAGTCTTTAGTCGTATTCAATAAATTTCTGACGATTCTTTGATAGTCTTTAGTAGTGATTTGATTTTTTTCAAGAATTTCTAGTTTAGCATCATTAACCTGATCGGTCAGATCCCAATTTGCGTAGCTTTTTTTCCATTCTTTTGGAGCGTATCTTACATCAAAAGTTTGTTCAATAACATTTAAGTCTTTGACCATCTTTAGTTTAATACTATCTTGTGAGCTAGCGGCATAGCTGACAAATGGGATGCACAGGGCAACAAATAAAAGGATTGCGCTTCTTAATTTATCCAATTTTAAACTCCTATATTAATATCATCAGCCATGATATCAGAAAATCGGATATAATGAAATTTATTTTACATAATCTTAATATTGACGTCTCTGAACGGTGTTGCCGATATTGAGTTCTGTCCTATACTTAGCAACGGTGCGTCTGGCGCAAGGAATACCCTTCTGTTTAATTAAGATTGAAATAGCCTCATCAGAAAGAGGCTGCATTTTATTTTCTCCTTCAATGATCTTTTTGAGCATATCTCTTACCGTTTTTGATGAAATGTCGTCCCCTTCAGCAGTGGTATAAGCGTGCGAAAAAAAGAATCGTAATGGAAACATCCCACGTGGTGTATCTATATATTTGTTCGCTACCGCTCGAGCGATTGTAGATTCATTTAAATTAAGCTCTTCGGCAATTGTTTTCATGACTAAAGGTTCTAGTTTTCCTTCGGGCTCAAGAAAAAAAATTTCTTGTCGCTTGGCCAGAGTATGAGCAATTCTTTCAATAGTGCTATTACGTTGTTCTATCGTTTTTAGCAGCCATCGAGCCGACATGATTTTATTCTTAATAAAGTCTTTGGTTTCCTTAGGAAGGCTCTCATCCTCAAGCATTTTCATATATTTTCTGTTGAATCTAAGGGAAGGCATATAATCAGTATTGGTGAAGACAATCCATTCGCCATTTTCCCATTTAATCGTGATATCAGCTGTGACAGTTTGGATGGGATTTTGTGAACAAGTGGCTCCTGGATGGAGATCTAATTTAATGATTACAGTATCAATTGCTTCTCGAATTTCTTCGAGCGTACATTGAAGTTCTTTTTTGATCACGGGGATCTTATTATGCAACAGATCTTCATAGTGATTTTCGATGATTTTGCAGGCGAGACTATTTTGCAACCCACGGGACCTAAGCTGGATCAGCAGCGAATCTTGGAGCGAAGTTGCGCCGATTCCTGGAGGATCAAATAATTGAATTTTTAGCAGCACTTCTCGTACTATTTGAGGATTTAGGTCATTTGTCAGGGCGATTTCTTCAATAGCCAGTTTTAATAAGCCCGATTCGTCAAAGTTCCCAATTAATGACTCTGCAATATGGATTTCCTCTTCAGATTCGAAGGTTTCATGGGCTTGGACCATCAGGTGTTGAAATAGGGAAGGGGTAGCTTGGATTAAGCTTTCCTCATACACCTTTTGTTTTTCTTCCTCAGCACTCCTTCTTGTAGTGAATCCGGCCCCTTCTAGATAGTGATCTTTGAATTCATCGTCGAGTCGTTTAAGGATGTCAAAATTATTTGCGTCGAAATCGAGTTCTTTTTCAGATGCAACTTCTTCATTTTCTATATTTTCCGATGGATTCTCTTCGATGACCTCAAGAACAGGATTGGTTTCCAATTCAGCATTAATTATGGTAGACAGCTCAAGCACAGGAAGTTGCATCAGATGAATAGCCTGCTGCATTTCGGCAGACATCATCAGCCGCTGAATCTGCTTCAAACTCTGCAACGGCCCTTGCCTAAGCTCGTGAAACATCAAACTCCATATTATTTCTCGAATCACTCTATCTCAAATTTTGAAAATTTAAGCAAGTAAGAACAAAATATGACCTATGACCTAACAGAACCTATGCGCAAGCACAACGCTAACGCAGGGCGCCCTTCCAATGCCTAAGATCAAATTTAGCCGCTGATCGGCGTCGCCACCAACACACATGTGTCCGGGACTACCTTGACTACCTTTTTCTAGACACCAAGTGAGTAACTCACGTTTGCCTATTTCAAAAACACAAGCGCCAGTACGAGCGCGAGGCATTAAGAAATATATAAGAGCCTCACGGACTGTTGGAAAACCAAATTCCTTAGGATAGTTCTCTTCAATATGTTTCTGGGTTTCACTAAAACTCTTACCTCTCGTTTCTTCAAGAAATGGTGAAAATTCAACCCAATATCCTTTTTCAATCTTTTTATTGACTTCTTTATGTGTCCGTATTAACAGATTAATGTCTTCGAACCCAATTTTGTGTTTTCCAAATTTATCAGATTTTGCCATCTTTTCGATGCTATCTACCTCTAGTGCTACGTCATCCACACTGGGAGGCATGTAAATATAGGTAAAAGAATCAATTCTTCTTGGGCCACCAGGCCTTTTCTCTTTATTGTGAATAGGACAGGGTTCAAATGCTTCCTTAGGAAGTGGAGGAACATTTCCGACATTGCCAAAGTACTTTTCCCAGTCGACTTGTCCATAGACTTTTTCAGGAGGCACCTCAGTTGATTGGATAGAAAACAAAAGCTTATCGGCGGTTGTTTTATACTCATTAACATCCATGCCGGAATCTAATTTTCCAATTTCTACACAATCAAGAATCCCCAAAAATCCATTCAATGAGACTTCTTTGAGGGAGATTATTTTATTCGTTGTTTCTTTCATGCCACTTTTAAATATTCCCTCAAAAAACGGACCGCAAAGCGATAATTTTGCTTTGCTCATTTGATTAATCACTTCGCCCGTATCAAATTGAAGCGCATATTCCTCTACAAGATCTCTTAATTCAGGCCCTTTCTCTGCAAGTAAAGCAAGTGTTCTATCTTCGTAAACAACAGCCTCCCCTTTTTCTTTCTTAACAACAAGTATTTTGATTTCTTGTTCCTCAACCAGGCTCCAAACTTTTTGTTTATTAAGATCCTTTAAAATTTTCTCCGGAAGTGTCAGAATTTTTTCAAAAAGAACTCCTCGCGTGCTTAGACACATCGTGATCATTGAGTTAATTTCTCCAAATGTCACCCCATCGACTTGTTTAAGGCACATAATTCCGTCTTTTTCGATGCAACATTGTTTAAACATCAGGTCCCTTCTAAATTTCCAAACGTTGCTATCGTTACCCCCTTCAGTGAATTTCAAAATACGACCGAATACTTCAGCATCAAGTTTCCAGTCATGGTTTTCAAAAATAATATTACGGATTGCTTCAATTTTTGCAGCCGTAGTTTCCTTTATGTTCTGAACCATTTTTAGCCTTTTTGCGGGCACTGGAGCGGTCAAGGCCATAATTTGGGATTTAATGGGATCTGTGTTCATAATATTCACCAAGCATTAAATTTTTAATAAATTACAATTAATGTACACATTATAAGATATTAAGTAAATAACTTTTTTATTTCTGACAAAAATTTGTTTACTCAATTTTTATGCAAAGAATTTGTCAGCTTTTGAATTTTATCCAGCAACAAATATCCTTTAACGAAATAACTCAGAATGAGTTCCAGCTCTTTCAAAATGGATTGAATTATTTTTATTATTTTTCTTGTAGATCAGAAGAAAATCAGGTTGCACATGACACTCTCTGTATCCCTTCCACGGTCCAACAAGATTATGATCCTTCTTTTCAGGAGGTAATTGTTCGTCATTAGCAAGCATGACCATGACCTTCTTCATTTCTATAATGTCTTTCATCGGAGATGTTTGTTTTTTTGGCCTTCTTGATGTCTCAATCGAATTGTGTTGAAGTACCTGTCGTTCGCACCATTAAATTCCTAGATCTTTGAACATTTCATCTATGGAATTAAAACTTTTAATGCCCTTTTTGCGTTCGCTCGCTTCAATGGATGCAATCGTTTCTTCATTTGGTATATGACCTAAACCTACAGGGCACCAAGTATATTTTTCTTCTACAAGCCCAAGCATGAAGGCGGTGATGCTCATCTCCTTTGAAGCCGCAAGCATCTTAATTTTCTTTTTCTGTTCAGATGAACAGTCAATCGTTAGCCTTGCAGATCTAATTCGATACTCTTTTTTATGAACTTCATGTTTTTTCATCTTCAACCTCCTGCAAATTAATTATACCATGATTTCATTATTTGTGACAAGTATACTTTTCTCCGTCTATCAATGATAGGGGAGTAGAAAAAATTTGAGTTGATGACGGCTATGGCATGAAATAGTGTTGGATGAAGCGCTGGCCGAGAATTTCTATGAGGTCGAAGTAGGTTTGACTGGTCAGCATATGGTCTACCAAGGGGATGCCTGCCCAGGAGCCAATAAAGATCGTATTGGGATTAAGACCAAGCAAGCCTTTGAAATATCCTACTGGATCAAGGAGTGCCACACCGTCGCGCCTGCTGATAAAATTCATGATGCTGCCAACTCCGGAATGACTAAATAGGGTGGCCGATCCAATGGTCACAATATTAATCATTTTTAACTCTTCAGGCGTCATAAGAGTTAGCGCTGAATAGGTATGTGTTCCACCAATGCTATGTGCATAGTGTAGAATTTGACCGCCGCCATCGACACCACCCATCTCATGAATCATTTCTTTCCAGGTCTCAGCGAGCATATGCGCGGCGGGAGAAACATAGCCAAATTTGGCAGCTACCGCATTTAAAATATCGCCAGTCCACCCTTCGGTTGCATTAAAAACATAGTGAACATTATTGCCGCCATGTGTCTCAGAAAGAAAATCTATCGTTTCCTTGTAGTCGATGCGTGCGTTTAATATTCCATTGATCAAAGTGATCCTCACTTTATCTAGAATCTCACCTTTTCCATGAACTCCTGTTTCGGAAGCGTCTTTATAGAATCCGGCAAGATACAAGGGGCCCTTTCCGATGATCTGTTGAGCTACATTTTCAAAATGAGGACGAATGTATTCCTCAAATGAAACATGGTGTTTTATATTGCTTGCAAGATGGTAGGCATATCTGCCAACGGAACCGATGAAATTCCAAATGCGACCAAAAAGCTCTGAAACTGAAAACAGTCCATAGAGATCGTGATTGACCATCGGATTATTCATCGTATATGTATAGCGATTTACTCCTTCGGGATTCCCTAAGGGATCTTTTGTAATCCATCGTCCCAAATCGGGGGCATAGTAACGCTTTCCAAAATAAACCAAGCCTGTTTCACTGTCTATTCTCTTACTGCAATATCTCCAGGAATTAATTAAGTCATCAGACGTTGACTCTTCACCAAAGGCGGTGTAATTATAGTTTTCAATCGTTTCTCCGGTTTCCATGGATACGAGACATCGCACTGAACCCCGACTGTCGTGTATTGGCGCATATACTTTTCCTCCGATTTCAATGGAAATTGCGGCACCTGCTTCAGATCCGTTTCCTCTGCCGAGCACGCGGAATTCGATGATATTTCCTTGTTCATCTACTGATCCAATTTCATTTTCCCCTTCGTACATGAAGCGGATGTTTCGAATGGAGCTGCCTTTTTGCACACTTTTGGATAATCTTCTTCCAAAAGAATCGTAAATGAATGAAACTTTTAAATCATCCTTTGACACTGTTTTGAGCCTATTTAGAGCATCATAGGTCATTGCTGTGTTGTTTCTTTTGATCATGTTCCCATTTGGATCATAGGAGAACAATTCGTTTTCGATTGCAACTATTTCATTTAAGTCATTTACATTGTATAAAACACCATTTTTCTCAATACGGTTTTGCAAGGAGTCATAGTCATAGGTGAAGTTAGATTCGCCAATAATTTGATTTAATGAATCGTATTCGAATTTTGTGGAAATCCCGTTCATTATCACTTCCACGGGCATTTTACTGTTATCGTAAATAATGGATTCTTCAAGATATTCACTCCTTTGAGATAGCGTTCTTCCCTCTTCATTGCAGGCTATATTGAGATTTCCCAAATTTCCGAGCAGTTGTTGGAGGGTTGCCTTTCCTTGCAGGTTGTATTCTTTGTAATAATGCGAATAGAGAATTTGATTTGAAGTTGAAATGCGATTCACTGATTTCATGAATCCAATGTTGTATTCGTATGAAACTTCGGAGTTGTCCGGCAATAAAATACGTGTGCGCCTTCCGAGATTGTCGTACTCGAACTTTAGTTTGAGGCCATTTCCCAATGTCTCCTGAATGACTTGATTGTGTTTGTTTAAAGTACGCTTTGTCGAAGTTCCGTCAATTTCGTTGAAAACTGAAATCACATTTCCTTCAGAATCGTATTCGTAGACGTAATGAAAGGAATGATCGGAAGCAAACATTTCACTAAGAGAGCCTCCTGGCATATATATAGATGTGATTATTGTTCCATCTGGCTTAATTTTATTTTCAAGCTGGCCTAGCAAATTATAAACAAAAAATGTCGCCTGTTCTCCCTCTGCAACGGATTCGATGCGCCCCCCTGGACCATATGAGTAAGATGTTGTGAGCACTCCTGATGGAGTCCAGTAGATTTCACGCAATTTATTTCCTGCGAGATCATATGCATAAGTTTTTTTGGCAACCATTTGACCGAATAGATCTTTTTGTTCGATAGCCTCTTCGCGCCCAAGCGCATCATAAGAAATGATCGTTGTTGAACCTTTGCTATTTGTGATAACCTTTTGCAAGAAGTCACCATAAGTGTATGAAATGTGATCTTCTTCTGGATTCTCCGCTGGTTTTTCAATCTTCTTGAGAATATTTCCTGAGCTATCTTCAATTGTCATGCCATTCTCTTCAATATGAATAATGGCATATTCATTTTTCCACCAATCTTTTTGCCATTTGAGGGCTCCATACTCATCATAACCGTATTCAACAGTTTGAATTCCATCAGTTTTCTTGATGAGACGACCCTCTACATCATATTTATAGTGTGTTTTCAGTCCGATTGAATTTATCGTCGAGATCAAGTGAAATGAGTTATAATTATTTTTCTTGGAGGAAATTAAAGTTCCATCAGGAGCAAAAAAGTTGGTGTCGACAATACGCGACATGAAATCACGAGTGTAGATGGTGTATGAGCCATCTTTTCCAATAGCCTTTTTTAGCGAACCATCCAAATAGTATTGAAAATACTCTGTAGCGCCGTCGGGATGCTTAACCAAGATCGGTTTTCCATGAAAATTATATTGTGTGAAGGTTGTATAGCCGTTTGGATCTGTTGTGGAGGTGATTCTATCGAAAATATCAAATTCATGTGAAGTAATAGCACCATCAGGAGTCGTTGTTTTAATTTCCCTTCCAAGGGAATCATATTCATGGGTAGTTTCATTCCCGAATATGTCAAAATTTGAAATGCAATTCCCATTATAATCATACAAATAGGAATTCACTACGTCGCTTCTGCCTTCCTCGATAATTTCCTCGCGGATGAGTCTATGAGCAAGGTCGTATGTATTTGTAATTTTTTTGTGATCAATCGTTTTTTCTTTTGGAATCTCATTTTGCACTTTGTGTCTTTCGGTTACTCCAGTCGTATTGTCCCGATCTTCAGTGGTGCCATCATCTTGAATGGCCTCGACGAATATGCCGTTCTCATCATAAGTATAAAATTCTCTAATTCTGATCCGGTCGAAGTCGTATGTCAACTTTGCGATTAGCTGCGGCGTCCCATCTTTGTAAAAGTACTTTGTTGAGACTCCATTATCACTCTTGTGATAAACTAAATTATGCATATCATCAGCGGAATAACGGAAAACTGTGGTATATTTTTCATCGTTTCTTTCTGTACCAGTGATATTTCCAATAATTGTGTGTTTGACAACATTACCCCATAAATCGTAGGCAAATTCTTCTATTCGGTGTATATGCCCAGCACCATCTTCAATCGTTTTCTTTTTGAGAAAATCTTTATTATCCCATTCGAACCTTTCAACGCGATAGAAATTCCGCCCCATATAGTTTTGGATGGCTGTAATTTTTTGATTTGTCCCATAGCGATAAACTGTTTTATTATTGAGAGCGTTGAAAACTTCGGTATATCCGTTGTAGTAGAAATAACGGGATGTAATAATAGGTGTTTCATCTCTACCGACTGGCCCCTTCTGTAACTTGACGGCTCCTGTACGGGGATCTCTAGGCAAGTTGTCAATCCTGACCAGGTCTCCTCCAACATCATTGAGCGTTCGGTCGTAATATTCAGTCTGAATGTAATTTCCTAAACCATTGCTGCACTTTGAAATAAGTTTTCTTCTTTCGGTAGGATGATCGCGATAGTCATAAAATTGCTGTTTGCCGCTTGAAAATAAGACGTTTTCTATTATTAATGGCTGAAATTCTCTATTCACAGGGACATCTTTAACAACGTACTCCACCCAATTTCCATCAGGATCCTCAATATGACATTTTAATTTTTCAGGATAACTGATACTCAACCACTTATCATTACTTATTACTTTTGTCAATCGTTTAAGATCATCGAATTCATAGTCTCCACTCGTTGTCGGCATGATGCCGGTATTGGGAAAAATTAAATTTGGCTGGTTAACATACCACCCCATGGCCTGTGGATCTTTTGAATGATAAACTCTTTTGACATCCAAAGTCTTACTAACTGTCAGATCTTTCTGGCTTTCGCAATATTCACCTGTGATAACATTCACACTCTCATAAGTATGTGAGGAATTGAACGCCTCAATAATGGACTTTAGTTCCTCTGATGCATGTAATACTTCAAACATAAGGAAGGCAAAAATCAAAATAAGCTTTTTTATCACACCAAACCTATTAATAAAATTCGAATGGATCAGTATAGTACTAATGCCGATTTATTGCAAACAGACTTGTTTCGCCTTATTCAAAAAATTACCACAAAGCAAACAGAGTGCACAGAGAGTATATGTGAGATTCAAATAAGAGGCCATTGATAAGGCTTCACTTGTATGTGGAAGATTTGTTATAGTCGTTTCAATTGCAAAGACTAATTTAACATTTTGGGGAAAACCATTAATAATACAAACGAAATTGAAGTAAAAAATTGGGAAAATTCCAAACAAGATGACTCAAACGACTTATCATTTAATTTCTCTCATAATTCTCTCCTTGATCTCGGTGATCTCAGTGGTGAACGGACAATAATGCTAGCTGAGAGGATATACTCGACTTTTAAAATTTGATGGGTTACAATAAGCTCTAGGAAGTAAAATAATGAAAAATAATGATACCGTTTTGAAAGAAATTATAGTTCCAGGATACGAAAAAATCTTGGAGATAAAAAATGATAAAGTGGGACTCCACGGTATCATTGCAATCCACAGCACAACTCTAGGACCAGCACTCGGCGGCATACGCGTCCACCCCTATCCCACTTTCGACCAAGCCCTTAACGATGTCCTGCGCCTATCAAAAGGAATGACCCTCAAAGCCGCAGTTGCCGAAACAGGATCCGGCGGCGGCAAAGGCGTCATCATCCTGGATAGAACCCGAAAATCCACAGAACTTCTTTCCGCATATGCCCATGGCATCCAATCCTTACAAGGAAAATATTATGGCGCCGAAGACATGGGCATTACCCCCGTCGATCTCGAGGTGATGCACCGCATAACGCCTTATGTTGTAGGATTAAACCAGGCTGGGTGCAGCGGCGATCCCTCTATCTTCACAGCGCGCGGAGCCTATAGAGGAATTCAAGCCGTCTGCCAAGAAATCTGGGGAAATCCCTCTGTAAGAGGAAAAAAAATCGCCATACAAGGTCTCGGCGCAGTTGGAATGAAGCTGATCCAACACCTCTTTTGGAATGGGGCTGAATTGATCGTATCCGACACCAATCGAACACTTGTTGAATATGCCGTGATGCAATGGGGTGCCGCTGCATTACCAGCAGATCAAATTTATCAGGCTGACTGCGACATATTCTCTCCGTGTGCTATGGGAGGCATCATCAACGATAAAACAATTAGTCAATTTAAATGCAGAGCTATAGCTGGCTCGGCGAACAATCAGCTTCTAACCGAAGAAGATGGTGAAAAACTTATCAAAAAGGGAATCTTATACGCACCAGATTTTGTAATTAATGCCGGCGGTTTACTTAATGTCTGCGCAGAACTTAAGGGTGAAAAGTACAATCCAGGTTATGTGCGGGAAAAGGTGGATCATCTCTATGAACTTTTGCTCACGATTTTTGATGAAAGTAAGAAAAAGCACAAAGGACCCCATCAAGTTGCCATCGAAATTGCTGAAAGGCGTTTGAAAGAACACAAACCTTGAGAATAATTAGCAAGGGCCCGTATAGTAAAGGCATGAAGTTCGATTATAAAAGTAAAAATTTTCGTATATTTGCATCTCTTATTATTGCGTTATTGCTCGTTGTCATGGGAATGCGAGCCTGCAGCAGCAGGGTCCACTTAGGAAAAAAATCATTTGTTATCGCTCATGATGCTAGCTGGTATCCTTTAGATTTCAGAGGAAAAGAACAAATAATGACTGTCTTTTCTGAAGAACTTATTGGCATTATTGGTGCGCAAGCTGACTATTCGATCCATTTTACTGATGTAAGCACCTCAAACCTCTACTATGGCCTAGATAACGAATATTATGATGCTGTCATTTCTTCGATTCTCCCTAACGCAATCAATAAAAGGGAGTATTATTTTTCCGATTCTTTTTATCCCATTGGACCGGTACTTGTTGTGCGCGTCTCGTCGACAATTGCTGGAGTTAATGATTTAAAAGGAAAGATTATTGGGGTCGAAAGCGGGATTCAGCAGTTATATCACGTGGATGAAGGACCTAATTACGTTACCATCAGCTACAAAAATATTCCTACAGCTCTTGAAAATCTGCAACGGGACATCATTGATGCTGTCTTAATGGATAGTTTATCAGCATACGCCTATACTCAAGGGTATTATGCTGGAAAACTCAAGGTTGCAACACCGCCGCTCATCGATGGAGGCCTTCGCGTTGTGGCCTTAATTTCTCCGAGAAATGAGCAATTCATCTCAGCATTCAATGAGGGTTTAAAAGATGTGAAAGAGAATGGTCTTTATGATCGTGAACTCACAAAATGGGAACTCCCAAAACCATGAGTTCTATTGCAAAAAAACAAAGAAAAGTATTTCAGATGATAGCTGCAAGCATCTTTATTTTCTTTATGGCTATGTTCGCTTTCGTTGTCGTAAAGGCGTATAGCAGGAAATCGGGTTTTGCCGGAATGGACATGTCTAAAGTTCAGAAAATACGTCAAGAGGCCTCTCAGAAATAATGCTTCTGATATCAATGCTCCCCGTTTATATCCTTGGAAATCTCCATTGCATTGGCATGTGCGGGCCATTGGTGATGATGATTGGCAGACATCGATTTCGTTATTTTTATTTTTTAGGAAGGTTGCTGTCGTTTACTCTTGCAGGATTTATTGCTGGTGGTGTTGGAAGCGTGCTTAATGTCTTTTTTCAGGAATATTATATTTCTGCCGTCACATCATTCGCTTTTGGTCTATTTATTTTATCTATAGGGTGTGCTCAATTATTTTCAATCTCTGTTCCTATCCCTGCGTGGGCGGGGACGATGAATCGTTCTGTTTCACTGTTGATGTTGAAAGACCAGCCGTTTGCCACATTTCTCTTTGGATTTTTTACTATCGCCCTCCCATGCGGACAAACTTTAATCGTTTATTCAGCCTGTGCTATCTATGGAAATCCTTTCGTTGGAATGCTTAACGGCTTTCTTTTTGCTTTAATAACATCCCCATCGCTTTTTCTTGCTATGAAAGCGCATGGTCTTCTGAACACAGCCAAAAAATACTACAGCCCTCTAATGGGCTTTGCTGCACTCCTCATAGGAAGCCTAGCCATCTGCCGCGGCCTCGCCGAACTAAACCTCATCCCACACTTAGTCTTGAATCGTGCATACCATATTGTCATTTACTGAATAAGAAGTTGCATATATCATTCTTATTTTGTTATGTTGTTACTGAAAATGAGACGATACACTTGACACCTACCATTTTATCATTAGAAACATCCCTTCCTGCTTATTCCTTATCTCAATTGGAAATAGCGGATCATTTAAATCGCTTTATGCACTTTGAGGATGAAGAAGCGTGGTTTTTAGAAAAAATCTATAAAAATTCTGCCATCGGAAGACGTTATTCCGTTCTGCCAGATATCATCCATGCAACACATCCAGCGGGATTTATCGGGATGTCAGAACGCAATGCCATCTACAAAAAAGAAGCCCCTTTGTTAGCTGAAAAATCAGCTAGAGGGGCACTAAACAATTGGAATCGACCCCCTAGCGATATCACTCACATCATTTCAGTTTCATGCACCGGTATAATGACTCCAGGCATCGAATTCCTACTTAGCCAAAGGTTGGGACTGAATCCCGATGCTTCCCTTTTAGGCATCAATTTTATGGGCTGCCATGGTGCATTCAAAGCGCTGAAAGTTGCCGCAAAAATCGCTAAGGAAAACCCAAAGAACAGAATCTTGCTCGTTTCGACGGAATTATGTACTTTACATTTCAAAACGCGCGGAGATATTGAATCTATAGTCATCCAATCTCTATTTGCTGATGGATCAGCATCTGCAATTATAGGCTGTCAACCTACAGAGCATGAAAAAGTGATATTTGAAATTACCGAAGAGAGGTCATGTGCAATCCATGATACTCTCGATGATATGACTTGGGATGCCAGCGATGAAGGATTCAATATGACTCTTTCTCAAAGAGTGCCTAGTTTAATCGAAACCCATATCGAATCTTTTGTAAAGCAGTTGGCTGGAACTTCTGCAAATTTTCATGAGTTTGAATGGGCGATACATCCTGGCGGAAAATTGATCGTTGAATCGGTTGAAAAGGCGTTGAAACTTGACCGCTCCATGACAGCATCCACATGGAATGTACTTGGCCATTGCGGAAATGTATCTAGCGCGACATTCTTATTTGTTTTGAAGGACATTTTTAATAGAAATATTTCAAAAGAAAAAGTAATCGGCCTTGGATTTGGTCCTGGTCTATGCGTCGAAGGGCTTGTCTTAAACTATAAGGGTGTTTATTAATGTGGAAATCACGTTCTCACATTCCAGAACTGATTGATTTAGGACCGCCCCATTATTCCATCGAAGAATACAATCACTGCCTTATCACACTGGATAGAATCGGCAGATGGCTGGGCGGCGATGCTGGAACATTCATGGCTATAGATCAAATGTCTCCCGCTCCAATTTCTATCCTAGATGTGGGCTGTGGAGGAGGCACTTTTACAAGCCGCATGGCAAGGAAATATCCGCAGGCCAATGTTGTCGGCGTTGATTTAAATCCTCATGCAATACAATTTGCAAAATCTCAACCTGGAAATCCTTCAAATGTGCATTTTGAAAATAAAGAACTAACAGAATCCCCAAAAAGCTATGATCTTGTCGTTTCCACATTAGTGTGCCATCATCTTTCGGATGATGCAATCATCGAATTCATCCAAAAAGCAACTCAAGCTGCAAGAAAAAAAGTGATCTTTAATGACCTTCACAGACATCCTTTAGGCTATTATTTATTTAAAGGGATTGGACCTTTTTGTTTTAGAAATCGACTCGTCCAGAATGATGGACCTTTGTCTGTGCTGCGATCTTTTACATACCAAGATTGGATTCATTATTTAGAAAAAGCAGGAATAAAGTCCTCAGAATATAGCATAAAATGGCATTGGGCCTTTCGCTGGGTGGTGGCAATAGACTGTGAACGGAGATAAAATGATAGAAGATTGCATCATTATTGGCGGCGGCGTTGCCGGTTTAAGCGCTGCAAATCGTTTGGCCGATAAAGGAGTATCAGCCCTAATCATCGAAGCAGGTAAATTTCCTGCCCACAAAATTTGCGGTGAATTTTTCTCTCACGAATGCCTGCCAATTTTACATCAATGGGAAATCCCTCTTACCGCTACGATCTCGACAAGTCGTTTCATCTGTGGAAACAATAAAAGCGAATTCCAGCTTCCCATTTCTTCAGAAAGTTGCTCAAGGCATACTTTCGATGCATCCCTCTTAGATCGAGCATTGAAAAATGGTGCTAGAGTCCTAACAGAGACAAGCGTGGTCTCTTTGACTTCTTCCGATTGCTATGAAGTTGCATTGTCAAATGGACAGACAATCAAAGCACGTCACTTGATGATAGGGACCGGGAAAATTCCAAAGTTCTCTCAAACACAATCACAACACCCACCCGAAATGAAATATTTCGGATTCAAAGCCCACTTTGAAAATATTGACATTGACAATAGCGTCGAAATTCACGCATTTCCTGGCGGTTATTTGGGCATTTCAAATGTTTATCCCAAAACAACAAATATTGCCTGTCTTGTAAAAAAGGAATTTGTACAAAAATTTGAACGGCCTGAGAATTTTATAACAAATCTCATGCATAACAAGTCCATGAGATTGCTTAATGAAAAAATCTCAAAAGCACACATGGTATTTCCGCAGTGGCTTATAGGACAATTACCCGAATTTGGGATCCGTTCCAATCCCGATTTAGAGAATGTCTATTGGATTGGCGATGCTGCAGGAAGCATTCCACCTGTATGTGGAGATGGCTTAGCAATTGCCATAACCTCAGGTTCTATGGCAGCAGATTTCATGTTGCAATCCAATGCTGCAGAATTCAAAAAAGCTTGGTTGAAAAGATATCGAACGAGGTTTTTTCTTGCTAAATACATCCACAAAATAATGATTACAAAATGTATCAATACCGCAGCCGTGAAGGCATGTAATATGTTCCCTAAGCTGCCCATCTATCTCTGGTCCCACACACGCGATGAGCAAAGATAACTCCTACCATGCAAATCTTGTTATGCAAAAGTAATTACAGGATATGCATGATACGAAGGATATGAAGAAATAGTCAATAAAATGTTTATAGAGTACTAGATCCTTAAAATCAGTACTATTTAGTGTGCGGGGTGGAATTCAAGTTGTAACCCACATGCTTTGATCGCATTCATTAGGGTTGAGAATCTTGCCTTTCCCTTTTGAGACAAACTTCGATAGAAACTTTCTCGACTAACTTCCATCTTAGTGGAAATTTCGCTCATACCACCGTGCGCCTCAACGACATCACGAACAGCTACTTGAAATAGGCCTGTATCATTGGCTTCAAATGCTTCTTCCATAACTGCATTAAGATATGCAGCCGCATATTCAGGATCTTTAAGCTTTTCAATAAGATGTTCTTTATGTGTTCTATAACGTTTCATAATTTAGCTACCGTTGAGAGCCTGTTGCCGCTTGGATGCGGCCTCTTCACGATCTTTTTTCTTGGTTTTCGCCTTTTCAGTCGTGAAAATTTCCTCATCAATGAATTTCATCTCGCCATTTTCAACCGTGACTTTGCAACGCCTTCCCTCATGCGGGGAAAGAAGCAACTTCTCGGCCAATGGATCCTCAAGATACTTTTCAATAGTACGACGAACCGGACGTGCTCCCATCTCAGGTTGGAAGCCCTTTTCAACAAGAAATTCCTTAGCTGCATCATCCAAAGTAAGATAAACTTCACGAACTTTGAGCCTTTCTTGGAATTTCGTCACTTCCAATTCAATGACCCTAAGAAGCTGCGGCTTATCAAGAGGTCTAAAAATAACCATATCATTCAATCTATTTAAGAACTCAGGCTTAAAATGCTTAGTGACTGCACCCTGAATCTTGTCCTTGATATGACTATAATCCAATGACCCTTCCGTTGCACCAAATCCTACTTCGGAGCTCTTCTTAATAAGATCGGCACCCAAGTTCGATGTCATAATGATGATCGTATTGCGGAAATCCACCTTTCTTCCGAAAGAATCTGTCAAACGCCCTTCTTCTAAGATCTGTAACAGGATATCCATGACATCCGGATGGGCCTTCTCAATCTCATCAAACAGTACCACGGAATATGGTCTTTGCCTCACTTGTTCAGTAAGCTGCCCTCCTTCTTCATGCCCAACATACCCTGGAGGAGAACCGGTCATTCTGCTGACTGCAAACTTCTCCATATATTCGGACATGTCGACCTGAATGAGAGCATCTTCGCCGCCAAACAAATGCGTGGCTAAGAGACGAGCAAGCAAAGTTTTTCCCACTCCAGTAGGACCTAAGAATAAAAATGCTCCAATAGGACGATTTGGATCTTTTATGAGGGCACGGCTTCTGCGAATGGCACGACATACGGAATCCAAGGCTTCGTCTTGGCCGATAATATGTTCCTTTAGATTTTCTTCCATCTTTAGCACCTTTTGAGTCTCACCCTCTGTCAGACGGTATAGGGGGACTCCAGTCTGCTTAGCAACGACAAAGGCAACATCTTCCTCGTCGACCATGACTTCTTGTTCGTTTTTATTTAATTCCCATTCAGCATGGATTTTTTGCAACTCTTCGCGGAGTTTTTTCTCTTTATCGCGCAAATTAGCAGCTTTTTCGTATTCTTGCTTACTGATGGCTTCATCTTTTGCTAAACGAGCCTCTTCTATTTCATTCTCAAATTTACCAATATCTTGAGGCTGATTCATCATAGCAACACGCATCTTGGCACCGGCCTCATCAATGAGGTCGATGGCCTTATCTGGGAGGAAGCGTCCATGAATGTAGCGATCAGACAAGACAGCAGCGGCTTTTAGGGCGTCATCGGTATAGCGGCACTTATGGTGTGCTTCGTATTTGGTTTTGAGGCCTTGGAGAATTTCAATTGTTTCGCTGACGCTATTCGGTTGTATAGTGATTTTCTGGAACCGGCGTTCTAGGGCGGCATCTTTTTCAATATGCTTGCGATATTCATCAATGGTGGTGGCTCCAATACACTGAATTTCTCCGCGAGAAAGAGCTGGTTTTAAAATATTTGACGCATCAATAGCACCTTCTGCTGCTCCGGCCCCTACAATTGTATGAAGTTCATCAATGAATAATAGGACGTTCCCATTCTTCTTGATTTCATCCATGACGGCTTTGATTCTTTCCTCAAACTGACCACGGTATTTGGTACCGGCAATCATGAGGGCAAGGTCAAGAGTGATCAGCCTCTTATTACGCAGATTGTCGGGAACTTCACCCCTGACAATGGCTTGGGCCAACCCTTCGACAATGGCAGTTTTACCTACTCCAGCTTCACCAATTAGAACTGGGTTATTTTTTCTGCGGCGGCATAAGATCAGAATAAGTCTTTCAACTTCTTCTCGACGACCGACAACGGGGTCCATCTTGCTTTCGCGGCACATATCTGTAAGATCGTAACCATATGCTCGCAATGCAGGCATTTTATCAGAGGGAGGGACTCCACTACGCTCAGAAGAGCGTCCACCGCCTGATGGAGGCTGTCCTGTTGGACCATTATTAGGGCCTTGGGGGCCGGTGCCTCCTATTGGAGGAAGCTGTAAGTTGAAGGTTTCGAGTTCCTTCAGTACTTCTTTTCTGACTTCTTTGAGATTAACATTCAAATTTTCCAGGACTTGAGGTGCAACTCCATCAGTCTGCCTAAGCAAGCCTAACAATAAGTGTTCTGTTCCGACGTAATTGTGATTTAGATTGGCTGCTTCTTCATTGGCATATTCGAAAACTTTTTTCACTTTACCGGTCAAAGCGGGGTCGCCATAAACCTGGATTTCGGGTCCATAACCGACAAGTTTTTCAACCTCATTACGGACAGTTTCGAAATCGATATTCAGGTTTCTCAGGACGTTTACCGCCACACCCTGTCCAAGCTTCAAAAGGCCCAACAAAACGTGCTCGGTACCTAAATAATTGTGATTTAAGCGCTGCGCTTCTTTCTTGGCCAACTTAATGACCTGCTTGGCACGATTTGTAAATTTGTCAAACATGATATACCCCTCTAACTTTAATATAACTCTACTTGGAATTTATTCCCAAGAGAATTTGACCAAGCACAATCACAAGTGAAAACCCTATAATAAGCCAATCACCTAGAATTGAATATAAGGTAAAGTAATGGTACGAGGAGACTTCAGCATAGAGGGAGTCAGAGACTGACTCAGGATCCTTTGCATCGGCAGCAAGGACAGCAACGTCCCGGCCGAGGGAATCTATGGCACAGGTGATTCCGGTGTTGCAGGCTCGAAGGAGAGGAAATCCATTCTCGACAGTCCTCAACCGAGAATGCTCTAAATGCTGCCTCATGAGTCTAGAATGAGGGTACCAAGCATCATTTGTAATGTTTATCAAGAATTCGGCTCCTTTCATTCGGTTTTCCCTCATTAGATGTCCAAAAGTTTCTTCATAGCAAATTGAAACGCCAAACTTACTATCGGAACAAGGCCATGCCACTGCTTCTTCTCCGCATGTAAATGATCCGCAAATACCATAGCGGGCTGCCAAATCCTGAACAAATGAAAAGGGAATATATTCTCCCATGGGCACTAATACCCTCTTAGAATATCTCCTGGGGGTAAATGGTATCTGATTTGGCTCAAAATATATAGCTGCACTATAGTAAGCTCTTTTACCATTAGGAAGTTCATCCACATCTTCCAGTCCGGTCACTAGAGGCGCTTCAAAATGATTGGCCATGCTTTGCGCCCAAAATGCATTATTTACCATCCAATGCCCATTGCGAAAATCGGCAAAGGGAAGCTCTTTCGGAGGCAACGGGACATCTGGTCCATAGGCTGCCAGAATTTCCGCTTTGACTTTATCATAAGAATATACAAATGTATATGTCCCAAAAGGAACTACAAACTCGGGAAGAGCGATCAGATCGACTTTTTTTCCCTTCTGCTTTGCTGTAATTTTCAGAATCTGCTTCCACTCTTCCGTTATAAATGCAACAAGTTGGTCTTGAGACTCAAAAAACATAGATTCTTCTATGGGAAAAGCTGTTTGAACAAGCACTACTTGAAGGTTATCTTTAGGATGTTCATTTATTTTGTGGCTATGGTAGTGAAAAATGGCTCCACCAATTATGTAGGGGGCAACTACGACAGTTAGCCAAACAAATTTCCCTCTATATGCAAAAGCCCGAAGGGCAAGCATATTGGTGAACATCACCAAAAAAGAGAGCCCAAATATTCCTGTAATGGATGCCAGTTGGAGCGTATATAAACTTCCGCCAAAGGCCAATCCAACAGGGTTCCAGGTATAACCTGAGAGTATAAATAATTTGGACCACTCAAATAATGTCCAAAGTGCAGGCACTATGAAGATTGTGCTTATTTTCTTTATTTTTTCCCGGTCGATTAATAGAGAAATGGCACCGAATGGCAAAGCGAAGAGGAATGACAGCAGGAACCATAAGATATAGATGTATAGGTAGGGATGGGAAATGCACCACGAAAGCTGCAGTAGCATTACCCCCATGTACCAGGCAGTTGCGAGCCAAAATCTGCGCTTTCTACTTTCTATTGAGATGAGTGCATGCCAGAAAATAGCATAGCCGCCAGCGGCAGCCAAAAGCCCAAAAACGGAATTCCATGCTGGCTGCCCGAAAGCAACCAGCATGAAAGAAACAAAGCACTTTAAAAAATATATCATAGTGATATCCTAATGAAATCTTAGGATATCACAAAAGACTATGCCTTGTCGACAGACCATTTACCTGGACCGGAAGCAGCCAATACAAGAAGACCGCCCATAATTGCAATATTCTTCATGAAGTTTGTCATATCTGCCATCTGTTCTTGACCTTGTTCAAGCCAGAATTGGTGCATGGTAAAGGAAACAATTATTGTAAAAACGAGAAGGCCAATTGCAGCTAATCTCGTGCGATATCCAATAATCAGACAGACGCCTCCAATAAGTTCAGCAAATGCTGCCACATACATTCCTAGAGCGACGTGAGTCAGCCCTTTTGAGGTCATGTAGCCCATCATTGCTTCTGGCATAGTAAATTTTCCTAGAGCTCCCCAAAGAAACACGATTGCCAGTAATAGCCGGCCTAAGAACATCAATAAATTACCTTGAATTTGCATATGAAACTCCTTGTTAGTTCATTCTCTCCTTCTGTAATATATCTTGCCTTTATTTGCAAGAATTTGTATAATTTTTCGACATGGAACAATTTAGAACCTATCATTTATTGAATCTACTCAACGAGTATGAAACACAGTCGCTCCCTTTAGACAGATACCTTTCTGACTATTTTAGGGCGAATAAAGCCATTGGCTCAAAAGATCGCGGATTTATTGCAGAGGGCGTTTATGGAATCGTTCGATGGAAGGGTTTGCTTGATCATTTATGCGAAGCGCCTATCACCTGGGCAAAACGTTGGGAGAAATTTCAAGAATTCGATTCCGAAAAATATCAAGAAGATCTTGAAATCCCTCAAAATACGCGACTTAGTTTTCCGGAAACCCTATTCAACCTCATTGCAGCCAGCCACGGCATAGAAAGAGCAAAAGAACTCTGCCTAATATGCAATACACAAGCGCCTACGACAGTTCGTGCAAATTCATTGAGAACTACTCGCGATGAACTGCTCGCAAGATGGAATATTGAATATCAAGTAGCTCCTTGTGAATTCTCAACATGTGGAATAACTTTTCTAAAAAAAATCAATCTTTTTGGACTTCCTGAGTTCAAAGAAGGCTTTTTTGAAGTGCAAGACGAGGGAAGCCAGCTGCTTGCAGGGCTGATGAAGGTCAAAAAAGGACAGCAAATAATGGATTATTGCTCCGGATCGGGCGGAAAAACACTTGCCTTTGCTCCTCAAATGGCTGGAACGGGACAAATTTTTCTACACGATATCAGGCTCTCAGTGCTACTAGAGGCAAAAAAACGGCTGAAGAGGGCTGGAATACAAAATGCGCAAATTGTGAAGGCAGAAGACCCCAAACTTTCCAGATTAAAGAAGAAAATGGACTGGGTTTTGGTCGATGTTCCTTGCTCGGGAACAGGCACCCTCAGGAGAAATCCCGATATGAAGTGGAAGTTCGACCCCGCTGCTTTGGAAAGATTGCAGGGTCAACAACGAAATATTTTCGAAAAAGCGTTGAGCTACATGCATCCGGACGGAAGGATAGTCTATGGGACATGCAGTATTTTAAAAGAGGAAAATCAAGACCAGCTGGCTCATTTTATCAAGACATACAATTTAGAAGTAGAAGGGGATGTTTTCCAAACTTTTCCTACTGTAGGTGGAATGGATGGATTCTTCGGTGTTGTCTTAAAAAAGGTACAATAACAAATTTATTCTTTCCCAAGAAACTCCATTTTGGATTATGATAGGATCGAAAAACAACAAGATAATGGTTATGAAAACAAAAATAATACTCCTCATTCTATGCGTTCTCGGCGTTTGCAATCTCCATGCACAGCAAATGCAGTCAGTCTTCCCTGAGACAAAAAAGAAAATCTACGTTAACAATCGCATACTTGCAGTTGTAAATGGCAAGGCTATCTCTGTTTTAGATATCTCCAAGAAGATGGACATGTTATTTTATAGACAATATCCTCAATATGCTAATTCGCTTGAAGCCAAATACAAATTCTTTACGATGTATTGGAAAAATGCCCTTCAAGAATTGATCGATAAAGAGCTAATCATGCTTGACGCAGAACAGAATAAATTAGAAATCAGCGGTGGAGATATCAGGCAAGAGATGGAGACACTTTTCGGACCCAATATTCTTGTCAATTTGGACACGGCAGGCTTAACTTTCGAAGAAGCCTGGGAGATGGTAAGTGATGATATTACTTTGAAACGGATGATGGGCGGAAAAGTTAACGTCCTCGCATTGAGAATGGTGACACCTCAAGCTGTAAAGACTGCATACGATGAATTTGCTAAATCTAGCGCAAAACCAGAGGAAATGTCCTATCAAGTGATTTCCATTCGCGGAGAAGACAGCGATGCCTGTGCGGAAATTGCCGATATTACCTATAAATTACTGGCGGTAGAAAAGCTTCCTCAAGACCAAGTTTTGGAGCAAATCAACACCATCAAACCGATTCCAGAAAACATTTCTTTTAAAATTTCTGAAGAATTCAAGCATACATCAAAAGATGTTTCAAAAGATTATAGTGAAGCACTTGCTTCGATCGAAACAGGGAGCTACAGCACCCCTATTGCGCAGAAAAGCCGCACAGATAGCTCCACAGTGTATCGCATCTTTTTTCTTAAGGATATAACAAAGACCGAAATCCCCTCCTTTGAAGAGGTGGAAAATAAGCTCAAAGAGCGTCTGCTCGATTACGTTATTGCCCAAGAAACAGAAAAATATCTGGCAAAGCTTAGAAAACATTATGACGTCGACACGGCAAAATTAAGTCCAAAAATTCCTGAGGACTTTCAGCCGTTTGCATTAAGATAATGTCGATTTATAAACCCAGTGAGCTAGCGCAATTTCTTTTAGGACTCGGAATCACCCCTAAAAAAGGGATGTCGCAGAACTTTTTAATAGATGGAAATATCATTAGGAAGATTGTTTCAACAGCAAAAGTGGTTCCTGGCGACGTAGTATTAGAGATAGGTCCTGGTCCAGGAGCCCTTACAGAGGCCCTTCTTGATGCCGGAGCGACAGTGATCGCTGTAGAAAAGGACCGCGTTTTAGCCCAAGCCTTAAACCGGCTGGAAAGCCACGGGCGTCTCGAAATTTTCAATGACGATATCCAGGAATTTTCAGTTGAAATGGCCCTTAAGAGGCATCTTAAGCCAGGTCAGAAGGCCAAAGTTATCGCCAATTTGCCATATCATTTGACGACGCCTATTGTTACCCGCTTTGTGAAGATGCGCGATCATTTTTCAAAGCTGGTATTTATGGTCCAGGATGAAGTAGCCAGGCGCTATGTTTCTGCTCCTGGAACCAAAGAATATGGCTCAATTACCGTATTTCTTCACTTTTATTCCCACCCGCACTATGCCTTCAAGGTAACCAAAAATTGTTTCTTTCCTCCCCCGAGCATTGAATCGGCAATCATTGTACTCGATTTGCAAGAACCTCCCTTTGTCTCTGATGAAGAACAGTTTTTTGTCATGACCCGCTCTGCATTTGAACAACGACGCAAGATGCTGCGGTCATCTCTAAAAGAAGTCTATCCCTCAGAAAAAATTACAGAAGCTCTAGCTATAAGTAAACTCGATCCTGAAACACGTCCAGAGAAATTATCCTTAGAAAATTTTATAAAGCTATTTGAGATTCTACAAGAATAGACGTGTCTCCAAAGTATAAAAAACAGGATATGCAAGATCGCAAGCGGCAAGATATGAAGGATTATAGGAAGAAGAATGTTATATATTCTTCATATCCTGCCGCTTGTGATCTTGCATATCCTGTTTTATTCGGTATTATTCAAGAATTTGCTCTAATTTCCTAGTATAGTACAAAGTTGAGTGTAAAGTTTTTCTTGAGTTTTTTAAAGTATCTGATATAGTCGAAAATTCCAAACTCTTACAAAAGAAAATTATGGAATCACCAGCAGTCCAGTCACTTTTTCTAAATTTACCTCTAGATACACTTGCAGAAGCACAAACACTCAAAATTGCACTCAATGAAATTATAAAAAATAATTTGGAACCCTATGTTTCCTTATCTGAACTGAAAGACTTAAAAGATCGTGTTGTAAATCTATCGAAAAAAAAGGATGAACTTCAAGATGTGCTATTGGAGTGTTTGGAAGGTATTGATAAGCTCGATGTGGAACTTGTAAATTGCCTCATTTACAATTCAACTAACTACCAAGCTACTAAATGGAAGTTCAAAAAATATGAAAAGCTAATTACATCTCTACAAGTTTTTTTGCAACAACTCGATGGAGAAGCTATAGATGTTCTCCGAAAAACTCTAGAGCTTCCAGAAAATTACCAGATCATGCTCCATGAAAATAATATTGAAAGATTTACTGTAGAAAATTTGGATGCAATACGTAAAATTTACCTAGAACAATTCATTAAAGGACTGCGAAATCGGTTAATAAATGATAAGACAGATAAGCAACTCCTCGAGTTGTGCTACCAGCTTTTCACTAATATTTCTATGGATGATGAGAATCACAACATCTTGGATCTATTCAATAACTGGGGAAAGCACGTTACATCTATAAATAAAGAAAAATATACTGTTTGGGATCTATTAAACATTTGGGGAAATGATCAAGCGATAAATTATAAACATCCGGAAGTGAATGAGATAGCTTGTTTTTACCACAATATAACAGCTGTCCCCAATAGTGCCAAAACACCTATTGCTTCAAGAGTCGGGCTTAGCGCTTTAGGGTATTTCAATAGAGGCTTTGATCCTATGCAATCAGGAAATCCACCCCATTATTTATTTGAGTTTCAAATTAACCAAAAGTTAGTTAAATCACTGGCCTTTGGTTCTCCTACAGATGAAGGAGTCACTTTTTACAATAGCGCTATATTAACTTCTGAATTTAGTGCCTTTCTCCATGCATGTAAGGCAAAGGGAAAAAAGTATCTATACATTATTAATCAAGATTTTACTGCTAACGGCTATGTAAAGGCCGAAAGACCAAGATGTAAACTATTGCTTGATATTCAAGAAGAAGAAGAATTAAAAGATACATTTTTTGCAATGGCTTTTACTAGGGACTCAAAATTTTATAAACAAGAAGGAATGAACTACACAAGTTGGGATACGTTCCAGAAAGACCTCATTGCCCAATTCTACATGCCCGATTCCGGTTGTGTAATACCGAAGGATATATTGATAACAATACATGATGATCTTAAATTAATAACTAATGCTATTCACAATATATTATTTAAAAATAAGGATCCAGAACTACGCCTGAACAGATTAATTTTTATTGATCTTTTTTTTGATGAGCTTACGAAATGCCTATTAGTGATACTGGAAATCGATTTCTTTAGTATAATATGCAAAGATGACATCGATCGCGGCGCTATGGCAATCGCTAAACTATATGCTAATGTAGCCATTATAAATAAAATGTTTGATGTCGCACGGCTTAGACGAACAATGGTGCTAATGATGGTACGGGCCCTGCATGTAAGAAAAAGAGCGCCGGATCTACATCGTGTAGAACGATTTTTACAGTCCCTAGATTTTTGTCTAAGCCATATTCCCGAGCTTATCGAATTGCATAACTTCTTATTGGAGAAGATTCTGAAAGGCAGGGGTGTCTCGGATGTGGTCAAATTCACGCTTGCTGAGGACTTCTGAGGCATTGGGGAGTCCTTCATCGATTGCACATCGGAGCCAGCCAATGGCAGGGACTGCTTCACCTAAAATAGCATGACAGATGGCATTAACTACAGCTGTATCGTAGGTTGGTGTGTATTGATAAGACTGATTCCCCAGAGTAATAGCTTCCTGCCATTTGCCGCTTCGGTAGGCAATTTGGTGCAAGAGGTGGAGCATTTGAGGTCTAATTTTGCTTCTGAGAGGAAATAATATGTCATACGCTTCGCGATATCTGCCCATATGACTTAGTATTTCTGCAGAGCATTCGGTAGCGGTCACAAAAATGACCCCTTCCTTGGTCCTCTCGCGCAAATTTTCAAAGTGTTCCAGGGCAGTTGTAACATTGCCAATCCGCATTTCCCTTTCGGCTTGAGCTAGCTGAATTTGCAAACTGGCATCTTGATCCTGATTCGTCAGAGCTAGCGTCCCTCTCCAAATCCGGAAATTATCAAAGCCAAAAATCATAAATAGAGAGCCAATGAGAAGGTCTCCAGTGGCGAATAAGAGCAAGCTGATAGATCCTGCGATAAGCATGCTCAAAAAATAGGAAATTTTGACTCCACGCAGGCCGAAAATCCCTTCAAGGATAATCCTGAGAAGGTGTCCTCCATCAAGAGGAAGAATGGGAATCAAGTTAATTACTGTCCAAAATAAATTCACATATATCGCTACATGAATGCCTAGGTTTAGAAAACTATCTGATTTATTAGGAATAAATTGACTTAATTGTATTGCCAGGAGACAGAGCATAAAACCGGCTATGGGACCATTCATGACAATAATAAATTCCTGCCACAGCTTGATTTTTTTTCCGAGCCGGTAGGTCATGCCACCCATTCCATAAAGCTCTATGCGGGTTTTTTGTCCGAAAAAAGTGGCTGTGAGTGCATGACCCATTTCATGAATTAGTACAGATAAAAGAATAACCACACCCCAAATGATGGTTCCTGGTATCGATGAGGTTGATAACCATCCAATCGCTAGGATTAGGACGAAAAACATGGGAAATATTTGAACTGGGGTACGACCTATAGAGAATTTCATATTAAACACCTAAAACTTTTTTCATGGCACTGCCAAGCAAGGCAGGACTTTGTGTGACTTCTACGCCTGCGGAACGAAGAGCATCTATTTTACCCTGTGCGGTTCCCTGACCTCCAGAAACGATGGCTCCAGCGTGCCCCATGCGCCTTCCAGGAGGAGCAGTGATGCCTGCGATAAATCCGGCAACGGGCTTAGTGCAATTGTTCTTAATCCATTCAGCAGCTTTTTCTTCGGCATCGCCGCCGATTTCACCAATCATGAGAATCCCTTCAGTTTCTGGGTCTTTTTCAAAAAGCTCTAAAACGTCAATAAAATTGGTGCCATTCAATGGATCTCCACCAATTCCCACGCAGGTCGATTGGCCTAAACCAAGTTGTGTCGTTTGCCAAACTGCTTCGTAGGTGAGTGTACCTGAGCGTGAAACAATACCAATTTTTCCCCGTTTATGGATATATCCGGGCATGATTCCAATTTTACATTCATCTGGGGTGATGATTCCAGGGCAGTTGGGGCCAATTAAACGACTTGTTTTGCTTTGTCGCATGATGCGGCTTACTTCAACCATATCTCGGACGGGAATACCTTCGGTGATGCAAATAATGAGAGGTATTCCGGCATCTTCTGCCTCTATAATGGCCTCAGCAGCGTAAGGGGGAGGAACAAAAATCATGGTAGCATTGCAATCTGTTGCGATTTTTGCTTCTTCAACAGTATCAAAAATAGGGAGATTGAAAATTGCCTGCCCCCCTTTTCCTGGTGTGACACCGCCGACGAAATTGCTGCCATATGCGAGACATTGCTCAGTATGAAACTGTCCTGATTTTCCTGTGATGCCTTGGGTGATGACGCGCGTTTTTTTATTTACGAGTATGGACATTTTCCCCTCCATTGGCACTTTGGACAGCTTTTTTGGCTGCTTCTGTAAGGTCATTGGCAATGATAATATTCAGGCGGGAATCAGCCAGCATTTTTCTTCCTTCTTCAACATTAGTTCCTTCCATTCTGACAACGAGAGGAACGTTGATGCCTTGCTGCTTTGTTGCATCGATGATCCCTGCAGCTAGAGTGGCACAGCTCATGATGCCGCCAAAAATATTGACTAAAATAGCCTTTACATGGGGATCTGAGAGAAGTATTTTAAATCCTTCAGCAACTTTTTCTTTACTTGCGCCGCCACCCACATCGAGAAAGTTAGCAGGTTTTCCGCCATGAAGATATATTAAGTCCATCGTAGCCATAGCCAGACCAGCACCATTGACCATGCATCCGATTTCTCCGTCAAGAGCCACATAGGCAAGATCAAACTTTTTTGCTGCAACTTCGTAACTTGAAATTTGTGTTGGATCATAGAACGAAGCAATTTCAGGTTGTCTATAGAGCGCATTTTCGTCTATGCTCAATTTTGCATCTAATGCAATGAGATTTCCTTGATCAGTTTCGACAAGAGGATTGATTTCGAGCAGGGAAGCATCCGTTTCGATGAAAGCTCGCGCTAAATTCGCTGCTAGTTGCAAGCCTTGGCGCGCTGTTTCCCCTTTCCATCCCATAAATTTTGCTAATTTTAGCAGCCGATACTGCCTTATTTTCCCATCTAGGCCTATTGGAAGAGTTAAAATTTTGTCAGGATGCGTGCGGGCCACCTCCTCGATCTCCATTCCCCCTTCAGGAGATGCAATCAAGGTAGCTTGAGCCTTATCGCGATCAATGATGGCGCCAATATAATATTCTTTACTGAAATCAGTTATGGCGCTTATTAGAATTTTTTCGGCAATAACACCTTCGGGGCCTGTTTGATTATTTACCATTTTCATTCCAAGAAGCTGTTTGGAATAATTGAGGATTTCCTGTCTATCTTTTGCTAGCTTCACACCACCCGCTCGTCCTCGACCGCCAGCATGAACTTGAATTTTAACGACGGCGGAATTTAGTCCTAAAGAGAGGATAGCCTCTTCAACTTCCTTGATATTTGAGGCAACAGCGAAATCTGTTATGGTAATCCCATATTTTTTTAAAATCCACTTAGCCTGAAATTCATGAATATTCATTTTTATTAGATATTCTGTTTATGATACACTATATTTCTTAACAATAACACAGAGACTATTGAAATGGTACTTAAATTCTTAAAAGCAAGCTTCGAAAAGGTCAAAAAAGTCCTGAGTAAAACACGTTCTATCCTCGGCGACAAGCTCCGCGAGCTTTTTGGTGGAAAAATTGACGATGAAACACTCGAAAAGCTGGAGCAGCTCTTCTACGAAGCCGATGTTGGCATTGAGATCGCCGCAGACCTTAAGGAAAGGGTAAAGAAAATATATTGGAAGAATCCTAGTCTTAAAAGTGATGAGCTCATTCACGAGATCCACAAGGAAATTGTCGGGATTCTCTCGGATTTACCACCAACCGCAAAAGGAACGATTGAAGGACCTCTGGTCATGCTGATTGTTGGAGTCAATGGAAATGGAAAGACTACATCTGTGGCCAAGATAGCAAAACGGTACCAGGATTCTGGGATGAAAGTATTGATTGCGGCGGCGGATACCTACCGTGCAGCGGCTATAGAACAGCTTGAAATTTGGGCTAAACGATTAAATATTGATATCGTCAAAGGAGCCTCAAAAGCTGATCCGTCAGCAGTAGCATTTGATGCATTAACCGCAGCGAAATCGCGAAGTTCGGATGTTGTAATTATCGATACCGCAGGAAGATTGCACACTCGTCACGACCTGATGCAGGAATTGCAGAAGATTGGAAAAACTTGTAATAAACTTATTCCGGGTTCACCACATGAGACGTTGCTTGTGCTAGATGCCACTACGGGGCAGAATGCGATTGATCAGGCTAAAATATTTAATAAATTCACCCCTATAACTGGTCTCGTCCTGACCAAACTCGACGGCACCGCCAAAGGCGGCATAGTTATCAATATTCAGCACCAATTGAAAATCCCGGTCAAATTCATCGGCACCGGTGAATCCCTCGAAGACCTAGAACCCTTCGACCCCGACACATTCGCCAAAGCCCTCCTAGGCGAGTAACATAGAGAAGGTGCAGGCAGACCTATACGCATCAACCTAAAATATCTTTTACCACAGAGAACACAAGAGAGATCATTGAGTATAAAATAGCTCTGTGCTACGTAAGCGTCAAACCGGAGCCGTTGCCTAACTCAACGCTCAGTCTAATTTGGAGTGACCTAATTCATTAGGTCTTTTTCAGGGCTGAATTTATTCGGCCCTGTGCATGGCAAGATTTCGCCATTCACCTAAGGAGGGCAAGGTGTCGCCCTCCACCGAGCCGAATAAATTCGGCTCGGAAAAAGACCCAATAAATTGGGTCACTCCAAACCGGAAATACGTAAGCGTCAAACTAACCCATCCAGTTAACCTCTGCATGCATGCGAATTTACAGGATGCGCATGATCGCAAGCGGCAGGATATGAAGGATGCTAGGAAGATGATTGATTTATCGGCCTTTGATGCAATCGTTGACAGAAACGCCATTGAAGCTGCTGCCGAGGATTGATAAACGATGTGATGGGGGTAGTATGGAATTGACTAGTTCTGTATGCCCCACGTGGTACTGGGGGATGGCGTCTTTTGCTTGAAAGACCGATATTGCATCCGGGTAATCATCGATATTTAGATGCTTTGAAACAGCTGCAAGAGCTGTATTTTTCAATTCTTCATTAGTTCCACGAAGATGCATCATGACTGTGATGCGCGTTTCGTCCGCTGATTTATTTTGTTGAGGAAAAATGCAGGAATCAAAAACGACTCCAAGGATAGGCTCACGTTGATTTGAAGGGATCAAATACCCAAAACCATGCTTCTCAAGAATTTGTTTACGGTATCCCAAATTGACCACAGCAACGGAAACATAAGGAATTTGCTTTAATTTAGGATCGGGTAATATTTGAGCTAGTTCCCTTGCTGGCAATGTCGAGTGAACATGATCGGCATGAATCTTTGTACCATTTGAAAGTCCGACCTCTACAAAATCGTTGTGGAAAGCTAACGATGCCGCACCAGTTCCAAGCATAAGATCTGACTCAAGCCTTTTTGCCAGTTCATTGGAAAGGGTCTCCATTCCCCCTTTAAATGAAAAAAGACTGGCCTTCTGTATCTCGCGAATGAACGGCGAACCAACTTTCTTTTCTTTTTTTCTTGTAAATAGACCTTTGATGATTGATCCATGATCTCTTTCCAACTGATGCAAGAATGGAAAACACGATTTTAAAGATAATTTCCGAATGTCACCTGCATATATCCCCAAAGTCATCGGATCAATCAATTTCTCCGCTACTTGAGAACTAAATCTCCGTGAAAAAAATTCATAAATGGACTCATCCTGCGAGACATTTCCAGGGGTGCGCAAATCATTCCAAATAGCCGGAAGAATTCCTCTGGTCAAAGGAGAAAATAAAACAGAAAAAGGGCCAGAAGGTATAGTGCGCATCTGACCATCAACATACAGATATCGTTTAAGTGTCTTCCCAGTAATCACTTGATCTTGCAATCCCAAGGCTTCGATAAGCTCCAAAGTGTTTATACCGGCACCTTTAGGACGACAACTACGAGGCCCCTGTTCGAAAAGAAATCCATCTTGATGGATGGTGCGCAGCCATCCTCCGGGCCGATGGCATTTTTCAACAATTGTTACACGGGAATTGTCCTTAAGTTTCCAGGCTAACGCTAGACCGCTAACCCCGGCTCCCAAGATAACATGGTGCTTCATGAATAGTGTCCACTAAAAGTTTTACTGAATCCTCAGGCATATCTGGTTTTACCCCATGGCCAAGGTTGAATATATAACCGCAATCTCCTTGCATGACATCCAACATCCTTCGAACCTCACTCTTAAGTGCCTCAGGAGAAGCATAAAGGAAATCGGGGTCAAGATTACCTTGAACTGCAATAGATGAAGGTATGATTGATCTCGCTTCAGAAATATCGATATTCCAATCGAGACTTATACAAGCAGGATTTATCGTTGTGAGAGCCCGCGCAAATACAGAAGAACCTCTACAAAATAAAATCACTGGTGTTTCGGTTTTCTTTATTCCTTGGATGATCTGCTGCATGTAAGGCATTGAGAACTCTAAGAAATGATTATATGATAAATAATTGGCCCAGGAATCAAAAATTTGAATCGCATGAACACCGCAATCGATTTGCATATTGACATAGTCGATTGTTGCCTGAGTAATTTTGGAAAGAAGTTTATGGAATGATTCTGGATTTCTCATCAGCCATTTTTTTGTCTTTTGAAGTTCTTTGCTAGCGCCGCCCTCAATCATGTAACTAGCAACAGTAAAGGGGCCTCCACAGAACCCAATGAGCGGAACATCGATCCCTTCTAAAATTAAGGGGATTTCCTCAGCAACATAGGATAGTGATTCTCGAACAGGAGCTGTACTGAGATTGTCAATATCCGACTCTTGTGTTACAGGACGCAATATTACTGGCCCTGCGGACTCATGAAAGTTGAGCCCTGCACCCAAGGCTTCAGCAATCACAAGGATATCTGAAAATAAAATAGCCGCATCAAAACCGAATTTATCAATGGGAAGCCGCGTTACTTTTGCAGCGACCTCTGGATTGTGAAACATGTCAATCAACGAATACTTCTTGCGCAATTCCATATATTCCGTCATATAACGACCTGCCTGACGCATCAGCCAGACAGGAGGTCTCGAAGTATTTTTGCATTTTAACGCATCGAGCAATAAATTCTGCATCACAGAATCCTTTCAAGAATCGATTCTACCGTAAATCCATACTCTACAGTCAAATCTTTGTAAGGTGCAGAAGCTCCGAATCTATCAATACATATAGCAATGCCATCTAAACCTATATATTTATGCCATCCCATTTCCACTCCGGCTTCTATACTAACTCTCTTACCGATGTCTCCACCGAAGATCATTTTCTTGTATTCCTGCGGCTGTTGTTCGTAGATTTCCCAACATGGCATTGAAATCACTCGCACATCATGACCCATTTTATCCAATGCTGCAGCCACATCGCACGCTAGGGATACTTCTGATCCAGTTGCAACCAAAGTGAAATCAGGCTTTTTCTTTTCTTTCTTTAAAATGTAGGCCCCTCTTCCGACTCCGTCGGCATAGGGAATATTTGTTTCAGGTAAATCTGGCAGATTTTGCCTTGAAAGAATCAATGCTGTAGGCCCTTTGTAATTGAGAGCTGCGAACCATGCCATTTTTACTTCATGGCTGTCTGCCGGTCTGATAACGCGCAAATTCATCATAGCTCTCAGTGCAGCATAATGCTCTATTGGTTGGTGTGTGGGACCATCTTCTCCGAGAAAAATCGAATCATGTGTGAATTGATAAATCACTTGAGTTTTCATCAAAGCAGACAATCGAATAGCATTTCTCATGTAATCGGAAAATGTTAAGAAAGTTCCAATGAATGGTACAAACATTCCAGTATGTGCCAAACCTGTGGCAATAGTCGCCATGCCGAATTCTCGAACGCCAAACTTGATGTTGCGTCCTGAGAAGTCGGATGATGTAATAACTGGATACTTTGAAATCATGGTTAAATCTGAACAAGAAAGATCTGCAGAGCCTCCAACAATTTGTGGAAGATATTCCGCAATTGATTGTATCACATCATTTGATGCCTTTCGACCAGCTATAGGGGATTTTATTTGTATAGACTCAAGTCTCTTTTCTAGGTCAGGTGGAAGAAAATTTTTCGACATTGCATCAAATTGTTTGAACAATTCAGGATTTTGCTTTTTCCAAGTCTCGAATAAAGCATTCCAATCAGCCTCAAACTTGTTGTCTTCTTTAAGTTTTTCAGCAAAGTAATCGTATACCGCTTGAGGAACATAAAAAGGCTCTTCAGGTAGATTTAGCGCTGCTTTTGCAGCGCGTACTTCTTCTGCTCCAAGAGGAGAGCCATGCACCCTGCTTGTTCCTGCCATTGTAGGCGCGCCTTTGCCGATGATTGTCGTAGCAATAATCAGTGTTGGTCTTTGCTGATGATGCCTTACTTTTGTCATCACCTCATGAATTTCGTCAAAATTATGACCATCTATTTCAAAAACATCCCATCCATATGCCTCATAACGTTTACGTGTATTTTCGGAGAATGACTCTGAAATTGGTCCATCTAGGCAAATATGATTGCTGTCATATATGAGGATTAAATTATCGAGCTTTAAGTGGCCTGCTAAACAGGAGACTTCTGAAGAAATGCCTTCCATGGTACATCCGTCGCCCATTAAAACGACGATTTTATTGTCGATAATCTTGTGATTAACTGTATTAAACCTTGCAGCTAACATTTTAAATCCGAGTGCCTGACCGACACCGCTGCCAACGCCTTGTCCAAGCGGCCCAGTGGTTGTTTCGACACCATCGGTTTCGCCCTCTTCTGGATGTCCTGGGGTCTGTGAATGAAGCTGCCGGAACTTTTTAATTTCGTCTAAGGAAAGCTTAAATCCAGAAAGATGGAGGCAGGAATAGAGCAACAGTGATCCGTGCCCAGCTGAGAGAATGAAACGGTCGCGATTAAACCAGTGAGAGTTGTGTGGATTATGTTTTAATGAATAGCCGTATAGGTAGGCGCCAATTTCTGCACATCCCATGGGCAGGCCTGGGTGGCCGGAATTCGCTTTCTGTGTTGCATCCATCGCGAGTCCGCGAATGGTATTGGCAATTTTCGCTAATATTTGCTTTTGTTCGGGATCTAGTCTATCTACTTTTTCACTTTTCCTTGATGTCATAGTTTTCTCCTTAAATTTACTCGCCAATATAACCCCGCCCCCTAAAATGGCGCAACGTTAAACTTTCATCACTCGATAAGTTTTTCAAAGAGCTTGTCGGAAAAAGTGAGGAGAAATTCTTCTAATGGAAGACATAATATGTTGTCTTGCTTTAGTCTTCTAGTTCTCCGAGGCCCCAGCAGAAAAAAGCTTTGCTTCGGATCCTTTAATAATCGTTTAATAAGGCGCATTTTTACAACTCATTTGTAATATTGAGTCTCATTTCACATTATTGACTTTTCCATTTTCTATAAGTGTATATTGTATTGAATACCTCATTTTATATACCTTACTATATTTTTCTCCTCAATTGATATGTTATAATATATCAAAATCTAGGCATATAAAAGTATTATTGTGTCTACATTTTAGAACTTTTTATGTACATTAAATTCAGATTTGTGATATCATGGCTATAATAAATATAAAAATGTTATTAATAGTAGTCGATTGAAATTCAACTTGATTTTGCAGTTGTAGAATATTTAAATAAAAAACTTAGTGAGTTGCTAATATGTTTGCTAATATGTTTGTTGATAAAATTACAGAAGCTTATTTTGATCCAACACCTGAATTTCCAACTGGAAATTTTCGAGATTTGGACCAAAATGAAATGGAAGAAGTTGAAAATAAAACTAAAGAACTTGCTTTAGAAATCCTAAAGGATGATAATAAAAGATATGATTGTGATTACAATGTCAATAATATCTTATTGATGCTCCCAGAAAATATACGAAATAAAATGCGCGTTGGATACTTTAGTCAAAACGAAGATAAAAAATTAAAATTTTTTGAAATAGTATATTCACATCATGTGGTACTGTTATTTCAATATCATGATTGCCTACACATTGCAGATCCGATGATGGGGGTATTGGGAAATAATGAAGTAGAGTCAGCAACTATTTGGATGAAAACAGCATTTAAGTCACAAGCGATTGTTGATGCAATTAAAGACGATGGTAGAAAAAATTCCTTATATAAGCTCCAATTGATCAATCCCTTAAAATTCATGTTCACAATGAAGCTGATGTACCCTACTAAACCGATAGTAAATGTACAAAAAAACGATTTCAATATGGTCTTGGTCTTCTCGGATGAAAAGATAGAATTAGATGGCTTAAATCTAAGTAATCTGCAAATTAACAACCTCATATCAGGCAGAGGCAGATTGTTCTGTGCTCTAGAAAGACCTTTAGAATTGTGTAAAAACGACATTGGCAAGGGAAGGTCGGTACTTAATCTATCTCAAATGATAGAAGTTTTCCTAAAGTGGCGAAATCTAGATGACGTTATACTTGAAAATAAACACAGGACCGTATCCAAAATAGCAAAAAAACTTAAATTTAGAACAATATTCGAATTTTTTGATATTAATTATAAAATAAAAAATGATATATTTATTCTTTAGTTTTGAGCATAAGAAATTTATGCTAATATAAGTCATTAGTTAGACATTTAGATTATTACTGGATTTTCTAATATATTGCCTCTATAAATTGTAACTGTTCACCTCCCGACAAAGGAGGGAGGTGAACGTCGAGGATTTACACCCTGAGAACTGCAAATACGATTTACCTTCGATATTCGATCCTTCAATTTAGCTATTTCCTGTTCTAGGTAAGCGTCAAACCGGAGCCGTTGCCTAACTCAACGCTCAGTCTAATTTGAGAGTGACCAAATTCATTAGGTCTTTTTCAGGGCTGAATTTATTCGGCCCTGTGCATGGCAAGATTTCGCCATTCACCTAAGGAGGGCAAGGTGTCGCCCTCCACCGAGCCGAATAAATTCGGCTCGGAAAAAGACCCAATAAATTGGGTCACTCCAAACCGGAAATACGTAAGCGTCAAACTAACCCATACTGTGATTTCACCATTTTTATTTCTGTCAGGACGAGCACAGTGTGTTTTGACAACTTCGTCTAGGAAATCGTCACGATCTTTACCCGACAGGTGATAAAGATGCGGAAGCCAACCGCTAACATATGCTTTATAACCATCTGCATCTTCAAAAGTTTCTGTATTTCTCCAAATGCTGGCCTCTTCCCAAACCAGACCTACTTTTTCTATCTCATTTTGCATATCCACAGGTGAATAAGTATGCATCGGGCAAACAAATTTATCAAAAGCATCGGAATAGTAAACAGCATAATTCATGCCCGAAGCATTCATTAACGTCAATTTTATTACATATCATAATTTTATTGTGAAAAACATGACTTATAAGATATAATTACGTCAATTTACATGGAGTTAGTATGAGCAGCATAGGAGCTACAAGTGCAGCTGCGCCAATTGTTGGATTTTCATTGCCTGTCAGGGGAGCTTTTTTGGTGGCACAGAAGGCGCACGGGATATGGAGTTGGTGTCGAAAAGGACAAATTTATACGAATCTCGATAATGCTTTGAGCTTAATTGGAGGGCATGGGCTTAATCTTATAGCAGGAAATATAGGTGTCATACGCATCACAGCTGTGTTCTTACAAACGGCGGCACGCATAGAAGCTATCGTTCTGCAAATCAAAGAGCTATCTGAATCTGCCCAAAGGTTAAAAAGCGCTTTCCGAAATGAATTTTTACCCCCAGTAAAATATAAATGGATTACAGAGTCAAAAATTTCTGCCACTTTGATTTCACAGGCTAGATATAAGTTAGTAAAACTGGGATCTAGAATTAAAACTATATTCCTTAGCATACTTCATCTGATTAAAAATGCGGCAATTTTACTCATGCGCATTATGGATGCCATGGACACATTAAATTTTAAGAAAGAGACAGTAGATGAAGCTGTTAATCAATTTTTTGTCAATGGATCCACTCTTATCGATGGAATATCTTCCTGCGTCCCTGAATTAAAAAGGATAATTTCCGGAAATAAGCCCATTATCCACAAAGTCTTAGATGCTTTGAAGTCGAAGACAAAAACTAAGGACTTAATAGAAAAAATTAATATGGTTTTGGACGAAGTTGTTGAGATGAATGAGAATCTAAATCCTCCAAAAGATTCAATATTAAAAGATGTCAGGAATACCGTTATTGCAGGCCTCGGTTCGATTTTTGGTTTTTATAAATATCTTCCCAAAGAATATCGGCCGGAGGATAGCCGCTTAGACAAATATTTTGAGCCTGCTCCTCGACATGTAATTGTCGCTGTAAAATGCTAGAATTGTTATACTATATCTAAAAATAAGGTTTACCAGATGATAACAACAGACATTCGCAGGCAATTTTTAAAATATTTCAAAGAACGTGGACATACAATTGTTCCGTCGTCGGCGGTAGTCCCTCACGATGACCCCACGCTGCTATTCACTAATGCTGGGATGAATCAATTCAAGGATGTTTTTCTTGGAAAAAGCATACGAGACTATAACCGAGCAGTCACCAGTCAAAAATGCATCCGCGTGGGTGGAAAGCACAACGACTTGGAAAATGTGGGTCACACAAGACGCCACCTCACCTTTTTTGAGATGCTGGGAAATTTCTCATTTGGAGATTATTTCAAAAAAGAGGCCATACAGTTTGCTTGGGAAGTATCTACAGAAGTTTTTGGACTTGATCCAGAGCGCATATTCCCCACTGTTTTCCGCGAAGATGACGAAGCTTTCGAATATTGGACAAAGTACATGCCTGCAGAGCGCATCACCCGCCTGGACGAGAAAACCAACTTTTGGGCTATGGGAGACACCGGTCCATGCGGTCCATGCTCTGAATTATTATATGATAGAGGTCCAAAATTCGGCCCTGCCCGTACTCCTAAAGAAGATGTCACGGAAGAACGTTTTCTGGAATTTTGGAATCTGGTTTTCATGCAATTCAATAAGGATGAAGCCGGAGTAATGAATCCCTTGCCAAAGCCCTCCATTGATACAGGGGCCGGCTTGGAACGAGTGGTTGACCTCAAGATGGACGCAAATAGTGTGTATGATACTGACGTATTGCGGAGCTTGATTGCCAGGGTGGAAGAGATTACGGGAATTACTTATCACAATGATGATGTACGGGCGCCGGCTTTTCGTGTGATTGCTGATCACCTCCGTTGTTTGGCCTTTGCGATTGCTGATGGTGTTCAACCAAGCAATACAGATCGGGGATATGTTTTGCGTAAGGTTCTCCGGCGTGCAGTTCGCTATGGAAGACAGTTGAATATGGATAAGCCATTTCTTGCTGATGTGATGCCTCGACTGATAGATACCATGGGACACGATTATCCTGAGATAAAGGCAAGCGAAAATAGAATCCAAGAGATTTTAACCGCCGAGGAAGAAGCTTTTATCCGAACACTGCATCGCGGCGGGAATATATTGAATCAAATTATGGATCATGCACGAGCTCACGGCAAAACTATCAGCGGAGACGATGCTTTCAAGCTTAAGGACACCTATGGATTTCCTTTGGAGGAAATTTTGCTATTGGCTATAGATGCAGACCTCAAGGTTGATACAGAAAAGTTCCAAAAATTGGAGCAAGAAGCCAAAGAAAGATCTCGAAAAGTACACAAAACGACTTCACAGGTTGCGGAAGAGAGTCTTTTTGCAAAATTTGTGGAAGAAAAAGGGCCTACGGTTTTTCTGGGATATGACGAAACTAACGACAATGGCCAGATTATTGGAATCGTCATCGACAATAAATTTGTGACTGAGATGAAGAATGGGGAAGAAGGGATGATTATCTTGGATCGAACTCCATTCTATGCAGAAAAAGGGGGGCAAATTGGAGACCATGGTGTTTTGGAATCTTCTACAAGCCATTTTATAGTCGCTGATTGTCAATCACCGTACAAAGGATTGACTGTTCACATAGGGAAATTGGAAAAGGGAGATGTAAAGATTGGCGACACCTTGACGGCAAACGTCGATGCTCCACGTCGCCAAAAGATTGCCAACAACCACACAGCAACTCACCTGCTTCACTGGGCACTTTTTAGGGTCTTAGGAGAACATGTCAAGCAGGCAGGATCGGTTGTGGACGAGCACAGACTCCGCTTTGACTTCAGTCATCACAAAGCTTTGACGGCTGATGAAATCCGCAGGATTGAAGATTTGGTCAATGACAAGATTCGTGAAAACAAGAATGTAAAATGGTATGAGCTTTCCTATGAAGATGTACAGAAACGCAGCGACATCAAACAATTCTTCGGAGAAAAATACGATGCCAAAGTTCGAGTGATTGATATCGATTATTCAAAAGAGCTTTGCGGGGGGACGCACACCTCAAAAACTGGAAATATTGGCCTCTTCCGCATCTCCAAAGAGGGAAGTATTGCTGCAGGAGTGAGACGTATTGAAGCGGTCACGGGTGCTGACGCAGAAGCCTTATATCGCAAAACCGATGCGCTAATCGAAACCCTTGCTGAAAAACTCAAGACAGATTCTCCGAAACTTGAACAGCGGATAGATAAGCTCATCGAAGAAAATAAGGAACTCATTCTCGAACTCAAAGCTGCCAAGAAGGGACAGCTTGGCGAAATGATTAATGGCCTTGTCAAAAAGGTAGAAATCATCAATGGAATTCCACTTCTTGCTGCTATTGTTGAGTTGACACCGGAAGAAATGCGCACAAGCGCCGATGAAATCCTTTCCAAAATGCATTCAGGAGCGCTTGTTCTTGGGGCAATCACTGAGGACAAATGCAATCTTTTGGTCCGCATAAGCGATGACCTCATTGGAAAAGGGATAAAAGCCAATGAGATTATTAAAACTTTGGCACCGATTGTAGGCGGTGGCGGAGGTGGAAAGGCCGATAGCGCTCAAGCAGGAGGAAAAAACCCAGAAAATCTGCCCGCAGCTATAGCAAAGGCAAGAGAGCTGTTTTGATATTGTGATTGATAAATTTTTAAATTCTGAAAGGATTCTAGAGCTCCATCAGGCCTTCCAAAAACAGGATTCGGTCCTGATTGAGGAGCTCTGGAATTCTCCCAAAGCACTCGTTGCGGCGCTGGCTCAACAGGCAACTGGAAAGCATGTTCTGATTTTGACAGGCGCCAGTGTGGAGGAGACAAAACTTTACCACGATTTTGCTCTATTTACCGAAAGATCGGTTGTCGACTATCCTGCTTGGGAAACTCTTCCTTCCGAAAATATTGCACCAAGCCCTGATATTGTAGGTGAAAGGTATCGAATCCTGAATCGAATCACTTCCAGTAAAGAGCCGCATATTATCATCAGCAGCCTCAGTGCATGCCTTCAAAAGATCATTTCGCCCAAAAAATTTGATTCCCTATACATGGACATTAAGGTAGGTGATAATGAATCCTATGAATTTCTTATTGAACGGCTGATCGAAAGCGGATATCAGCGATGCCCAGTAGCTTCCGACAAGGGAGAATTTGCTGTCCGAGGAGGCATCATCGACGTCTTCCCTGTGTCTTCTCCAGATCCCTTCCGGATCGAATTCTGGGGAGATCAGATTGAATCCTTGCGAATCTATGATCCCATCGGTCAAAAAACGGTTGAAGCTGTGAAACAGATTCAAATTACTCCTGCTTTGGAGATGGAATTTTTAGGTGCTGAAAAAAATTTAAGCACCATTTTTGATTATTTGGGATCAAACACCATTGTAATTTTTGATGATCTTCTTTCTTTGGAGGATCGTTATGCATCATTAGTGAACCTTAGCGAAAAACCAAGCAGTTTTTTCTCGAGTATTGAGACCTTTCTTGATCAGGTCACCCCTTTGCAAAAGATATTCTGGGCTCAACAACCGCTCGAAGAACTTACGGAGGTCAGGGTCCACAACAAACGGAATATTAGCTATTACTCCACATCGGCGCCCATGCACGAAATCTCATTCCAGATGTTTCTTCGACCTCTTCAAGCAATGCGATGGAGTAATCCGTTTATTCCCATTCCGCAATACATGCTCCCTGATAAACCCGATGATGAACAAATCACCGGGGATGAAATTCTCGCTTCCATCAGCAAATTGAATCGAGAGAGTTGCGAACTATATCTTTTGTCTAGTTCCGAGGCAGAACAAACCAACCTCCGCAGAAGACTTTCTGATGCTGTTGTTCATCTTCCTGTGCGCACTCATTTCACTTTGGGATATCTTTCCAGTGGATTCGTTCTGCATGATTTGAATCTTGTAATCCTTCCTATGACTGAGATCACGCACCGCTACAAAATACGAAGGCAAAAGCAGCGAAGCACATACCATACGGCCCCTTCGGAGGCTTTTGAGCTCACTCCAGGTGAAATTGTCGTGCATTTTCATAATGGCATTGGGAAATATCTTGGAATCGAAAAGAAGCCCAATAATCAAGGGATCGAAAGTGAATTCCTTCTAATCGAGTATGCCGAAAATGCCAAACTCTATGTCCCGATCAATCAGGCGCACCTCATCAGTAAATATATCGGAAGCAATGAATCGCTTCCCAAGATGCATGTCCTGGGAAACAACCGCTGGAAAAAGACCCGTGAAGCTACTGAAAAAGCCATTTTAGGATATGCTGCAGAACTTCTTCAAATTTATGCAAAGCGCGAAGTTATTGGGGGCAAAGTATATCCCGAAGATACCCCCGACATGGCCGCATTCGAAGACGAATTCCCTTTCAGTGAAACTGAAGATCAGCTTGAGGCCATCGCAGCCATAAAAAAAGATATGTCTTCCAGAAAGGCGATGGACAGACTCATTTGCGGCGATGTCGGTTACGGAAAAACTGAAGTAGCCATGCGTGCCGCCTTCAAAGCTGCCGCTGAAGGTGGAAAACAAGTCGCAGTTCTTGTGCCAACTACAGTGCTGGCAACACAACACTTTGAAAATTTTGTCGACAGAATGCGCAATTTCCCTGTCAATATCACTGTGCTCTCCAGATTCCGAACTTCCAAACAAATCAAAGAATCTCTCGAAGGTATTTCAGAAGGCAGCATTGACATTGCTATCGGAACACACCGCATCATCAGCGACGACGTAAAATTTAAAGACTTAGGGCTGGTCATCATAGATGAAGAACAACGCTTCGGCGTCAAAGCCAAAGAACACCTCAAAAAAATCAAAGAGGGGGTCGACAGCTTAACTCTTTCAGCTACTCCAATCCCCCGCACTTTATATATGTCTTTGATAGGCGCCCGAGACCTTTCTATCATCAATACTCCGCCGCAGGACCGCCTCCCAATAAAAACTGTCATCACAGAACCGAGCGATGCCATCCTTAAAACGGCCCTGCATCGCGAGCTTTCCAGAGACGGACAGGCTTTTGTAATCCACAATAGGGTAGAAACTATTTTTGGGATGGCTGACCGGATTAAAAAAATTCTCCCAATGGCGCGAATCGGCGTTGCACATGGCCAGATGCATGCCGATGAGATCGATCAAGTCTTCCATGCCTTCAAAAGTGGAAATATCGATATTCTCGTGGCTACTTCTATCGTTGAAAACGGCATCGACATCCCAAACGCTAATACCATTTTGATCGACAGAGCCGATCAATTTGGACTGGCTGACCTCTACCAGCTTCGTGGCCGCGTAGGACGCTGGAATCGTCGCGCTTATGCCTATTTTCTCATTCCAAAGCATGCCGCTCTTTCTGAAATAACCAGAAAGCGATTAAATGCTCTGGCGGAATCGAGTGGATATGGAGGCGGAATGAGGCTTGCGATGAGAGATCTAGAGATCCGCGGTGCTGGAGACATCCTCGGCATCGAACAATCTGGACATCTTGCAGCTATTGGCTTCTACCTATACTTTAAACTCCTTAAAAGGACCATTAAATCCCTCGAAGGCAAGATTCCAAGCATTATAACCGAAACAAAGATGGAATTCCCGATGGATGCACGCATTCCGGAGTCCTATGTGAATGAGGCTAGCCTGCGCATGGAAATCTATCAGCGTCTAGGCGAGGCAATTTCATGGGAAGAGGTCGATGAAATCCTGGCTGAACTCAAAGACCGCTACGGCGCGCCCCCTTTGCCTGTGCTATGGCTCATCCACATCACCCGCATCCGTGTCTTTGCCTCCGACCGCGGCTACACTCTAGTCAAACTAGAATCAGTTTCCCTCACAACAGAAAAGAAAAAAGGAACCGAATCAACCTACCGCAAATCCCTCATCGGCAAAATCAACTCACCCCAAGATCTCGAAGACAAGATTCTTAATATCCTAAAAAATCACGAGCCGAGCGAACAGGAACAAGAAATTTCACCAAATTCTTAAATAATACCGGGATATAACAGAATGTGCAGACTCGGTGTTAATTTTTTTAAAGCTGATGCGCATGAAATATGAAGGATGTTTGCAATTTCTTCAGAAATATTAAATCCCGCCTTGAACTTTATGTATTTGGCAATTATGTTATGATTATGAATTTTGACCTTGATCATGAACATATCCTAAATGTTGCAAAAGAGAAAATATTAATGGCCTTTCCGGATGTTTTGGCTATCTATATTTTTGGATCATTTGGCACTAAATATGAAAAGAAAGATAGCGATTTGGATGTGGCCATATTACCAACAAAAGGCGTAGATACCATTGTACTTTGGAATCTTGCACAGGAGATTGCCATTAAAATTAATAAGGATGTAGACCTGATAGATCTCACAAGCGCATCAACCGTATTTAGGCATCAAATAATTTCAAGCGGCACACGAATATATTGTCATGATGAAACACAATGCGCTTTTATTGAAAATTGTTTTACCTCAATGTACTTAAGATTTAAAGAGGACCGAGCCCTATGGATGAAGTAATAAGAAACAAAATCGCAATCATAAAAAGATGCCTCAAACGCATTCGCGAGGAATATCAAGGTCACGAAAGTGAATTCGAATCCAATTATACAAAGCAAGATTCAATCATCTTGAATTTACAGAAAGCCTGTGAATCCTCCATAGATCTTGGAATGAGAATCGTTGCAATCAAAGACTTAGATGTACCGCAAGCTAGTCGAGATGTGTTCATTTTGATTAAAAATGCCAATTTTATTCCATCCGAATTAAGCAATAATCTACAAGCAATGGTCGGTTTCAGAAATATAGCCGTCCACGACTATCAAAAGGTCAATCTAGATATAGTAAAATCCATAATTGAAAAAAAATTAGTCAATTTTGATGACTTTATCAACATCATACAAGAGAAATTCAAAACCTCTTGACTAATTGTAAAAGGAATACTATACTAGTGGTCATTCTTACGGGTGCAATATAATTATGAACGTTGAATTATTTTCTTCAAAAGATTTACTGTCTTATTTATTTCAACATGTGGATGATATCTGCACGTTAGGGAGATGCAGACGTCTTTGTAAGACAAGCAAGGAAATTATTGATAAAACTGACTGGCTATGGAAAGTGGTCTATGAACGTTCTCATTCACTTGTCGATTTAAGGAATATGCAACCCGTAAGTTGGAAAACATTTTGCATTGAAAGGCATATACTTGTTTGCAATATTGCTACGCAAAATTATAAGGCATCAGAATCTCGAATAAACATTGATTATCTTGATGATAAATTTGTCACCAACAACAACAAAGTGTACAATTTTAAAAAAAATGTTCTATTTTGTTATGACTTTACGTCAAATACAGTTTTTGCACATTTCAAAGCGATCCCCTTAACTGCCTTTGGACTCGAAAATTCCCTTAATGATTCGATAGATTTTTTTCCAAGATTTTTAAAACTACAATCTATAGATAACCAATTTTTTTTTCTTATTCTTGATAATGGAAGCACTCGCGAATTTCAATTATCGATCTGGGACGGATCAGCAATGAAATGCATTTTTGCCCGACATATATCTAATAAAGCCTTTTTTAATGTCAGTAGTTCTGGAGTGATCTATAGCACTCCTGAAGGAAATTTAGAGTTCTGGGATTATCGTTCAAATACACAGTTCAAAAAATCTTTTCAGATTCCGATTCTACAACATGAACTTAATCACTCCAGTTTGGTTGGCAATCTATTGTTTTCCATGTTTACTAATGGAGCTCTATATGCCATTGATATTGAAAATGATTCTGTCCTCTATACCATCAAAATTATGGATATTCCTCACTACTTTGAAACAACAGATAAATTTCTTATTTTCAGCTATCCTGAACGTATTCTAAACAATGCAGCGCTCATTTATAATATAATGACGGGGGAAAAACTTTATAAAGTTGAGGCTGGTTTCTGGAATGTATGCTCTAAAAATACAAATCTACTTGCTGTACTTTGGCGGGATATGAAGTCTATTTCCATTTGGGATCTAGAAGCTAAATTGGTCAATAAATCATTTTTTTTTGACTCGGGATTTTATTCTAGTATGTTCATAATAAAAAATACCGCTTTTTTAACTTGCGAAGCCCCAGCTCGTTTAATTATTCGAGATATTCAGTCCGGAGCAATATTGACAACATTCAATGGTCAAGTGTCTCTAATTTGCCAGCAAGGTGATATCTGCTATTTTCATTCAGTGGGAAAAAAAGCAATAATTTTTTGGGATCTAACACAATCCAAAGTGATTGGTGAGTTAAAAATCAATTACAATTATTTGGACTACGTTTACTTTGATGGAACTAGGCTCCTGCATGCAATTTGTGATGAAAATGATACTTACCGGTTTAGTATATATGATTTTAGCATTCCACCATCAAAACCACTGTACATACGTATTAAGAAGGCTTTTTTATACTATCTAGGTTATTGACATCGTATTCCCAATTGACGGATTATGGAAAGAATGCTATAATTCGGGTCATTTTTTGCGGGGAATTGTTTTGAGAAATTGCTATTCAGAAATATTGAATCCTCTCGCGATACAAGCATGTGAAAAAAAGCAATCCTATGCGTTCGTTACAGAGCGTCACATACAGGCAATTTGGTTCGAACAAAAGTACTTTAAAGATTTAAAAACATCGACTGGAGAGGCAATTCACGTGATTTCTCCGGGCATCTGGAATCTCGAAGCGGGACCTGATTTCAAGAAAGCGCATATTTTTATTGGTGAAAAGGAACTCAAAGGTGATATCGAAATTCATCTATCCGAATCCGGCTGGGAGCAGCATCATCACCACAACGATCCTCGTTATAATGAGGTCATTCTTCATTTATCTTTATGGAAATCAAATACTCCTATATGCACACATGAAGGTCATTCTATTATTCGATGCGCCTTGGAACCATCTTTAACAATCTCATTGCAGCGGATTGTCAACTATATTGATCTCGATCTCTATCCTTATAAAAAATTTATAGGATCTGGAAAGTGTGCTACGACCTTGTTTAACTCTGTTCCTAAGCAGAAAATTGAGAGTTTTTTTAAAAGTGCAGCAGATTGGAGGCTGATTCAGAAAAGGGATTTCTTGTCATCGAGGCAATCTAATCAATCTCTGGCATTTCTTGAGGGCATTGCTAGATGTTTGGGGTACAAAAATAATGCCGAGGCATTTTCGCAGCTATTTTCTCTTTTGCAGCCTATTGCTTATGAACCTTTCGAATATCTTTTAAGTGCGGCATTGCGTGCTACGGGATTTTTTGAATCTAAATTTCTAGAACGATGGGAAAAATCGATCTTATACAGCAGCCTGCAAGAATTTTCTTTCGATATGTTACCTATGATCAAATTGGAATTGAATCAGATCAGACCATTGAATCATCCGATTCGTCGAATAGTGTATCTCATCAAGCTTCTAAAAGATCCTGAAGTTGGAAATTTATACGATCGATTAATGGAATGCTGGAATCGAAGAGATTTGGACAACATAGCAGATGTTGTACCACAATATGCAGATCCCTATTGGAACTACCATTATTTTTTTGAGACTAATCCATTAAAGGAACCTATTTCCTTGATTGGAAGCAATTTAAAGAGGGAAATGTTGATTAATGTTTTCTTGCCATTCCTCTTTCACGAAGTTAGTAAGAGGGAAATTCCTGCAGAAATTGAAGACTTTGCACAGTTTTATGCGTCATTTTCTCCGTTGAAATCTGGGAAAAGCAAATATCTAATCCATCGTTTTTTTGGGGACAATCCTAAAGGGACTGTATTGAATCGTGCATATACAGAACAAGGTGCTTATCAGCTCCACAGGGATTTTTGTTTGAGGTACGAAGCGAGTTGCGATGGATGTCCTTTTGTGGAGAAATTTTTGGCCTCTTGGATATGATAGCTGCTGCCCCACCCATTGAGTTCATGCATTTCACAACCAATGATTCCTTTGCCGGATTCAACCTGTTGTTGTTTTAGCTGGGTATCTTGCGGATAATCTTTATAATTTTTCGGATACATGTTATCTTCCTTTTACATTATACTAATATATTACCCCTTTTTTGAAAATGAATGATGATGCAATAGTTTTGAGATCGACAATTAGGCCCGAGCTGATGCGCCGCACGTTATTTCGAGGCTCGCTGATTGCTGGTATTGGAATTATTTTTTTGGTTCTCGCGGGAATCTTTCTTCCGGTGGGACTTTTGTCATTATGGGGCATTCCCATCTATTTATTTTCGTTAGGTCTGGTGACATGGGGTCTATTGCCCTATCGCAAATTGACACGACTTGAAAAAAAACCGGAAAAAATTTGTATTTCTAATGATGGCCTTCTGACTTATCAAAACATGATTATCCCGCTTTTGTCGATAAAATCTTGTGAATACATTGATGATGAAAATAGATATGGAATAAAAATAACCCTGAAAGGGGATCTTAAAGGCCAATTTTTTCCTTACTTCAGCGAAAGAAGCTTCAACACCATCAGGGATTTAATAACTATTTAACCCTTTCAGTTATTTTCATCTATGATTTTTTCGATGCGGCGGTCGGGAATGAGCCACAATATTGCTACAAAGAAGTATAATGCTAGGGCTATCCAGGTATTGAATAAAGTCAATAATACTGCAATAAAATAGATGGCAACTGATATTTTACCTTTAAAATCGCTGCCGATGGCTTTTACAAGAAGTGAATCCTTCCCGTGCTTAGACAATAGTACATGCACCAAAATATAATAGGCTGTCCCTGCACAAAGAAGAACAACTCCATATAGCGCAACGGCTAACGGCGAAAGATAATTTTTTCCCATCCAACGGGTGACAAAGGGAATTAACGATAACCAAAAAAGAAGGTGTAAATTCGCCCAAAGAACACGGCCATTGACACGTTTAACGGCTTGAAACAGGTGGTGATGATTATTCCAATAAATTCCTAGGTACATGTAACTTAATACATAGCTCAAAAAAATGGGTAGGAGCTGCCACAAGGCATTTATGTCTACAGTTTCTGGAGCTCTCATCTCCAAAACCATGATGGTGATGATAATTGCAATGACTCCATCACTAAAAGCTTCTAATCTTCCTTTATGCATAATTCTAAAGTACTCCCGGTTTTCTACCTTCAGCGTTAAATCGATAACTTGGTTTTGTGTATGGTCCTTGAATATTAAATGAAAAGGGCTCAGTCAACTTAAAAAGCAGATTGTATTGTTTCATTCGAATTTGAAGATCGAGATTTCCATCAAAATCTATTGTCGATATATGCTTTTCTGAAAGATAAAACTTAGAGAGTTTTCTTTCACTAAACATTTCCTTAAACTTATTTAGTACGATTTTTCCATTTTTGATTTCATAATGAACCGAACCGATAACTGGTGTCATCACAGAAAGATCTAGACCTAAGCGGGCCATGATTTCAGCTGGGACGTCAAAAATGGTATTTTGAAAGGGATTTTTCGATTTATTTGTAAACGAAAGATACCCTTCACCTCTATAGGAGGTTGGATCGGAAACTATGCCGTGGAAATCATTAAGTACAATTTCCTTTGCAATGAGGGGTTTTTCAAACATTGGCCTTCCACCACCTGCCATGCAAAGTTTGCTTGGACGTAATTTTGTAATTATCATTTCGGGGAGGCAAAAATGCCAATTGTCATCTGCAAAAGTCATATCAAATTTATTCACGTCAATGGTCACTGCTGGATCGGACACTTTTATATCTCGTAAAGAAATCTCAGTCCAGGAGCAATCCAACTTTGAGGTGAGAGTTTCGAACTGATACCCATAAAATTTGAAATCTTTTCCTAAAAGAAGGCCATTGAATTGAATGGTGTTCGTGACGAGCCAGTCCCCTTTTAAAAGAAAACCATCCCCAACACCTAACTTTTGGAATTTATCGCGTATTTCAAAAGGAAACAAGTTAACAGCACGTGCGCCTTTAACCTGCACATTCCCCTGCAAGACTGTTCCATTAGCATTCAGATCTATCTGGAGACCCGAAAAACCTCCTAAAACACGTTTTATCTGGAATCCAAATTCAGGGTCTTTTGTCCATGATATTTTCATCACCTCTTGATGATCGTCAATTCCGCTTAGAGTCAGATCGCCAAAAGTTAAATCAGGCGACAGATACGTTAGTTCAACATGAAATGGATGATTCTCATAATGGTACATCGAATGCATTTTGTGAGAATCGGGATCGATATTGAGTACAAAATCTTGAAGAAGGTACGAATACAAGCCGCCATTTTTATACTGCAATGATTGAAATTTAATTTTATTCGATTGAGGAATGAACTCACTTGTAAGACTCATTTCATCAAGTTTGAGGTTCATTTCGATTTTAATATCTTGCTGTTCGCTATTGAAGATAAAGTGAAAATCTTCTGGATGGACTTCAGCGATTATTGTGAGATCGTTATTGAGGTCTATAAGGGTGCTATTGGTGCCAATTGAGGAAACCCTGCCTGCCAAGCGGGCAGTTTCCTTTTCTTCATTTAATATGCTTAAATTGAAATTTCCTGAATCCTTTTTGAAGTCTTCAAATTTTATATTTCCATTGGCTTGATATGAAGAAAGAGTCGCTACGAACTCACTCATCTCCATTGCTACCACATCCGGGACACTTAAATCTAGATCGACTTGACCCGACACACTCACACCATGTGCTAATGCTTTCGTATCCGCCAGACGGATTTTGTCGCCATCCCAAAATAGATTTCCACTTACATCATTAAATGTCAGGCCATATCGTTTTTGTAAATATGTCCCTTCAAAGATTGGCACAAACCCAAAATGGGTTCCCTGAGCAAAATCAAAAAAATGGACAGGATCATGTCCTGCTATTTTTGAAATTTTCGGCAATTCTATTCGAAAATGCGGGCTATCAATGACAATATTCCGTCCTTCGTACTCAACAGCCATTTGATTCACATCCAAAAAACCTGAAAAATCTGCAAATCCGCTGATTTTTATATCTCCGTTTGGAAAAAGGAATGGAGACAAATACTTTTCTAACGAAACATGAGAGACCTTAAACCAGCCATTTCTTGTGTAGAATCCAGCGATATTAGAGTCAGAATTAATGACCTGTCCTACAAGCAACTCTTTTGCCGAACTAATATTTGGGAGAAGATGTTTTATGGCTTTGAGACGTTCGGCGGGAGATTCTGGAAGCTGTTGCTTGGAACCTCTTTCGAGGTCAACGCCAAAGGAAATTGTATCTATATTTTCATTAGAGGGGCTTACAAAGGACATGATTCCTTCGACTTTCAGCCCGGATGGTTGTTTATTGACTCTGGCAATCAACGACAAATGGTCGTCAATGAATTTTTCCTCGATTCCTTTTTTAAGAATTTCGGGCAAATACGCAACAAGCCCCTGAGTCCCACCGTTAAAATTAAATTTCATCACCTCCTGAGGAGACATCCAATCGAGTTCTACCGTCCCTTCCATACCCGCAAAAGCACCTTTCATGATCGACTTTTGCATCACTCCGTTTTTCACGCTGATTTCTGTATTGATATCGGTGAACTCCCAGAAATTTCCGCCAATGATGATAATATTCGAGTTAATAGTTTCGAGAAGATCTTCCTTCAGAAGACTCATAGATAGGTCTCCATGAGCCTTTGTGACGCTTAAAACTGTCTCCCAGGGGATAACCTCGAACTTAAGCCGCTGTGCAGAAATATTATCGATGTTTATTTCATTGATCCGATATTTTTGCATGTAGACAATGCCAGAAGCATCTATGCCTCCCCCTAGCATTTGGATTTTTTTCCACTCGGGTGAATAGCGAGCCAATGCAGCTTGAACAAAGGCAAATTCTTCTTTTCCAATATTTTTGAGTTCAATTTCCGCAGAGTTATATAAAGCACCCAATTGCCTTGCGACCAATCGAGCAGAAGCTATATTTTCATCGGGAGAAATCAGTTCTACAGCTATGTCAAGAGAAGATTGATAAGCATCTGGGAATCGGATATCTCCTTCAATATTAAGTCCAAAAGTGACATCTTGATGAGTGCATGTACCTTCTACATTTACGATAGCAAGGTCTTTACCCTGGAAATAAATGCCTCCCAATATACGTTTTATTTCCCAATAGGGTATACCCTCATTGAGGAGGACAATTGAAGCGTCTTCACTCACTTCAAATTTTCCCACAACTCCCTGATGTCCGTCGCGCATTTTATCAGTTCGGACGTCGAAACTGGCTTCTTCCACCTTTCCCTCAACCTTAAGCTCGGGATGATGGAAAGCAAGATTTCTTAAAAGTGCCTTTCCAACAACCTGGGGGCGCTTTTCTCCATCAAAACTGAAACTGATTTTCCCATTGATAGTTCCTTCGGAAACTTCCCATCCATTTAAGGATGCGCCAAAACCTGCTGCTGCCTCGCAAAATTGAGCGCAGTCAACCTCATGGAAAGTTAATTCTGCCAATATTGGATCTCCATCAGATTGCGCGACTTTCATTTCGAAAATATTTCTATCTATATCACCTTCATCAATTTTCATGACAAGCCGACCATCAAGGACACCTTTTGTACATGAGCCATTCAAGCGGAAGACTGCTCGCTGCTCTGAAGCTTCTTCGTCGGGATGCCAAGCAACCACTCCCTCTTCTACCGTGAGCCTGCTATTTACTTTAAATGCCCAATTTGAAAGATTAATGGGCATGCATTCTAGTAGAAATGCTTGAAGTTCCGAGGCTTTTTTTTGGATATCAATTCGGGGATTGACGATATTTACATGGAGGTCGATTTCTCTGCTGAAAGGGCTGAATCCAAGTTCGATATGTACTTGTTCCGCTTGAAATTTCCGATGTTCGGTATCAATGGTCAAATTGTCAACTACCCATTTTCCATCCCCACGGTCAAATGAATCGTATGCCAGCTCGCCGGCCAAATATTCATTACAAAATCCTGTCAGGCAAGAATGCACGTAATAGGAGGCCATTGGCTGCCATAGAAGAGCCGCGATCAAAACTAACAACAATGGCATGATAATCAGTATCTTTTTCATGCTTATATTGTCCACTCAATCACTCTCATTTTGCAAGCAAAATTGCTAATAAGAGATTTGGCTGGGTATATTTTATCATACCCAGCCAAATCTCATTGCAAAAAATAGATTTGGCTGGATATAATAATAGATAACCAGCCAAATCTTTTACGGAGCATGCAATGGCATTAAAAAATATCATCGGGAGAACAAAAGAAATAAAGATTTTAGATCAAATTCTTCATTCCAAAGAGGCCGAATTTTTGGCTATCTACGGTAGGCGTCGGGTGGGAAAGACGCACCTCGTCAGGGAATACTTCTCAGAAAGAGATGCGACATATTTCGAAGTCAGCGGAGAAAAAGATGGATCACTGCACAGCCAACTTGAAAATTTCATTAAAATACTATCGGATGTTTTTTTCGATGGTATATCCTTGCAGAGACCCAAAAGTTGGAAGGATGCCTTCGAATTGTTAACACAGCAAATTGAAAAAACGCCAAAATCAAAGAAAATCATTATTTTCATGGACGAGCTTCCATGGTTAGCCGGAAAAAAGTCAAAATTAATACAGGCCCTTGACTACTATTGGAATCGATACTGGAGCCGACAGTCTAATTTAATCTTAGTTGTTTGCGGATCGGCTGCCTCTTGGATGCTGGAAAACCTCATAAACGCAAAAGGGGGACTGTATAATCGAATAACAAAAGCGATTTTGCTTCGGCCCTATACACTCAAAAACGTCAAGGACTACCTAAGTTTCCGGGGAATTAATCTCTCTGCAAAACAGGTTCTTGACCTCTACATGGTATTTGGAGGCATTCCTCATTACTTAAAACAAATTGAAAGTGGAAAATCTGCTGCTCAAATTATAAATCGAGTTTGCTTTCAAAATGACGGTCTGCTTTATGGAGAATTCGATCGTTTGTTTCAGTCTTTGTTTGAACATTCAGAGGACAGTCTAAGCATCATTAGAGCAATAGCCAGTCAAAGGTATGGTATTTCACGAGATGAACTCATAAAAAAAACTAAATTTAGCTCGGGTGGGACGCTAAATAAACGCCTTAACGAGCTGGAATCATCTGGATTAATTCAATCTTTTATTCCGTATGGCCACAAGAAAAAAGAACGTTATTATCGTGTAATTGATGAATATTGTCATTTTTACCTTACTTGGATTGAACCTATGAAAACAAAAGGAATTGAGGGAGGAAAATCGTATTGGCAGACAAAATCAAAAACACCTGCAGCACTATCTTGGGCAGGATATGTGTTTGAGACGATTTGTCTTAAACATGTGGATCAAATACGAGAGGCTTTGGAAATCCAAACGATATCTAGTGATTGCGGCAGCTGGCGTTTTATTTCAACCAAAGGATCAAAGGAAATGGGAGCTCAAATTGATCTCCTATTTGACCGTGAAGATGGAATAATTACATTATGTGAGATCAAGTATTCCGAAAATATGTTCTCAGTTGATAAGGATTATGCCAAAGTATTAAAAAATAAAATCGAGATTTTTTCAGCCCACTTCAAAACCCACAAACAGATATTTATGGCACTCGTTACAACAGTTGGTTTAAAAAGTTCAATTTGGTCGGAAGATTTAATTCAATCAACTGTAACCCTTGATGATTTATTCAAATAACTATTCACAATCCCTTTACCCAAGAACTGATATCTTTCATAGCTTCTTGCTTCTCTGATGCAAAGATCGGCAAGTCCAAGAAACCATGAATGACATCTGAATAGCACTTAAATTGAACCTGCACTCCAGCTTTTTGCAATTCAGAAGCATAAGCTGCTCCCTCATGCTTAAGCGCATCATGTTCAGCGGCGATAATCAAACTGGATGGAAGCATTTTGATATTCCATTACTTTTTTTTATAATTAATTTAATGCGAGATTATATAATAATAATACATAAAATGCAATATGTTTTTAATATTTATAATAATTTTAAAAAATCGAGAAATTCATTTAACTTGAGGAGGTTTCTGAATCCGAACATTGTACAATGTCGAGTTTAACTTGATTTATTGGTACTGCATTGGCATTATGGGGCAAAAAATCATTGTTGATAGATATGGAAATTTGGAAAAGTGTTGAGTGGGTGCTGCCCATCCGCTCGGATAAGTTGACTTTTATAATGGAAGGTTTTACCGCTCTTGCTTATCCACTCTCTTTATTTATCCTTCTTTCATTAGGATATTGGTTATGGAGAAAGGAAACTTTCCGCCGATTGATAATTTTATTAATTCTGACCTTGGTGATTAATTTTACGATAAAAGAATTTGTCAAAGACCCAAGGCCGCCGGAAGCTTATCAATTAGTCAAGGTACAAGGCTATGGATTTCCTAGTGGACATGCACAAATTGCGATGGTCATGTGGATCGGACTTGCCCTAGAAATAAATCGTCCTTGGGCATGGGCCATATGTTCATTAGTGACTCTAGGCATGTCATTCAGTCGTATTTACTTGGGAGTTCATGATTTAGACGATGTCTGTTTTGGCTTGTTATTTGGAGCGCTTACATTGGCTCTATTTTATCATTACAGAGAGCGATTTGACCTTTGGAGGCAGCGGTTGAGCCTGCCGGTGCAACTTAGTCTTTTGTATGCCTCGACCATCTTATGGCTAGGCATTTATCCCGGACAAATGCAAGTAGCAACTGCATACTTATGCGGGCTTATACTTGTACAGGGCACGGGGCTCATTCTCGAGGAAAAGTATATCGACTTTACACCGCCGCAATTTCTTTCAAGAAAGATAGTTATTGGGACGATTGGTGTTCTAGGACTAATTTTAATAAGACTCGGAAACAGTATTTGGGGACCCTTCTTACTTGCCTGTGGTTTGAGTTTATGGCAAACAATAATTGTACCGATCATCATTGACAAGTCAACGAAATCAGTGTTACCTTAGAAACAATTAAGGAGCCTAACGATGACCCATTCACGTATTTTCACTATTTTTTTGTTTATTTCCATTGCCATTCTAAGCCGGATTATACCGCATCCGGGTAATTTTACTGCGATCAATGCTATAGCATTATTCAGCACAACATATTTGGTGAGTTTGAATGCCTCGTTATTTGTTGTATTTGCGAGTATGTTTTTCAGTGATCTCATTCTTGGATTCCATAGTCAGGTGCTTTCTGTCTATTTTTGCTTTGGTGTCACGGTTCTTTTCGGTTATTTTTTTAGGTCTCGAGTTCTCTCGAACATGCTAGCTTCATCGGTACTATTCTTTATCGTCACGAATTTCACTGAGTGGTTATATGGGACACTATATCCAAAAACTATCGTCGGACTTGAATTGTGTTATGTTGCAGCTATTCCCTTTTTCGGAAATCAAATACTTGGAGACCTCTTTTACGGGTTAGTCATTATGAGTGCATTTTCCTTACGAAAACAATTGCAAACGACATAAGGAAATCAATGCTTCGAAGATTTTTAGATTATCAATTGAATCTTACTGAAAAAGGGAAACCTCTTCATTGGCTTCGGCCTTTAGTTTCGGCTGGGGATACCTTTTTATACGAGGCTCCCCATAATACAACCAAGGGACCGCACATTCGTGATGCTATTGACGTCAAACGATGGATGTTGCTCGTCGTTGTTGCTTTACTGCCTTGCATCTTAATGGCGATTTGGAACACTGGATTGCAGCAGTATGTATATTCGAGTGGTGATTATCAATTGATGAATGAATACATAGCCAGCCGCTCTTCAATTTGGGATTACTTTGCTTTTGCAGGAAAAAATGGACGGTATTTGACGATTATTGCTGAGGGATTAGCGATTTTTCTCCCATTGACATTTGTTGTGTATGCTGTAGGTGGATTTTGGGAAGCACTGTTCGCCATTGTGCGGAAGCATGAAATTTCGGAAGGTTTTTTGGTATCAGGAATTCTCGTAGTACTTATACTTCCTCCGACTATTCCTCTTTGGATGACAGCAATTGGTGTTTCAGCAGGAATTATTTTTGCCAAGGAGATTTTTGGCGGCTCGGGAATGAATATTGTCAATCCAGCCCTTGCATGCAGAGCCTTTCTTTTTTTTGGATTCCCCGGAAAAATGTCGGGAAATGTTTGGGTCGGGGCCAATCCAGCAGTAATCCGGGAAAGCCTTCTTAAAATGAATCAAGAGGCGGGTACAACAACTCTTGATGGCTACACTCAGGCAAGCAAGCTTGCCCAGTACAATATTCCATTTGAAATCAAAAAAATCCATGTTGACGCAATTGCTACAAATAAAATTGGAGAAAATGTTGGGACAATAGATTCTATTAAACACTATTTTCAAACATGGAATACGACGGGCAATCACGATGCAACATTAGGTCAACTCACACAAGATCAGTTGAAAAATTTCATTACTACCCCATTGCCTGAAGGAGGTCTAGGACTATCTCCAGGATTCTATGAAGATGCTTATCAGTTTTCTGAATTAAATTATGGCCTTGGACAAAATAGCGATTGGGCATTTTTTCTCGGAGATAAAATAGGTTGCTTGGGTGAAACATCGACACTCGCCTGCATATTAGGGGCTCTATTTTTGATTTATACGGGAATAGCTTCATGGCGTACGATTTTGGGAATGGCCCTTGGAGCATTTGTCACGGCTCTTGTTTTCGAATGGGGTGCAAAATTGGGCTTGGGCGGCGGGGCTTGGAATCCGGCGATTTTTGGGATGCCTGCCTACAAACATTTTCTTCTTGGGGGATTGGCATTCGGCATTGTGTTTATGGCCACCGATCCTGTCTCTTCGCCGGCAATAAATGTTGCCAAATGGATTTATGGCATTTTTTGCGGGGTGATTACGATTACGATTCGAGTGATTAATCCTGCCTATCCTGAAGGGGTCATGCTCGCTATTTTGATGGGAAATGTTTTTGCCCCTCTATTTGACTTTTACGCCTCTCAACTCACACGAAAAAGGAAGGTGCCTCGTGCCGCCTAAGTCAGGACCTAGCAATAAGCAAGTTTATATATTTATGATCGTACTTAGCCTTGTCTGTGCCATTATTCTTTCAATGCTGGCGAGCGCTTTGGAGGAACCACAAGAATTGGCAAAAGAGCTGGACCGAAGTGAACAGATGCTAATCGCAGCACGCATTTACACTCACAAGGGCTACTTTCAGATAAAAAACAATAATGGGCAATATGTTCCTGCAAAATATGCCGGAAATGGAAAACTTGAGCCTGGGACAGTGAATGACCTTGCTACAAAGAGTCAAATTATTGACATCTATAAAACAAAATTGACTCCTAAATTAGTCGATGACAAAGGGAATTTAACCTCTTTTAAAGAAGCGGGAATTAACGAAACCGAATATCTTGCAGCCTATAAAAAAGAGGGATACTACAAACAACCTCTCAAACTCATTTATGAAATCGAACCCAATCAAGGCTACATTATCCCTGTGAATGGATATGGACTTTGGGATGCAATCTATGGATATATTGCCATTGAACCCGATGGGGATACCGTCATTGGAATCTCATGGTATGATCAAAAGGAAACTCCAGGTTTAGGAGCAAACATCATTGAAGAATCATGGCAAAGCCTATTTTATGGAAAAAAGATATTTCAACAGGGACCTGATGGCAGCTCAAACTTCAAAACTTCACCTATTGGAATTACAGTGGTCAAGGGGAAGGTCAATGAAGTGATGGGCAATATTCCGAAAGCTAAAAGTGCTGTGGATGGCATGTCGGGAGCAACTCTTACCGGAAATGGAGTCACCGCTGCTTACAAAGACGTTCTTTCGGCGTACAGACCTTTTTTCATTAAATTACAAAAGGGAGGGGCTCATTGAGTAACAAACCTTCAAACATGTGGTACCTCAAAGACCAACTTTGGCATAGCAACCAAATTCTTGTGGCTGTCTTGGGAATTTGCTCAACTCTAGCTATTACAAATCGCGTTTCTGTGGCTATTACGATGGGCCTTTCCGTTACATTTGTGACAGCTTTTTCGTCGCTTTTTGTTTCACTATTTCGAAAAATAACTCCCGATAGTGTTCGGATGATCGCACAGCTTGCAATCATATCTGTTTTCGTCATCATTATCGACCAGTTTTTAAAGGCCTACTTTTTTTCGATATCAAAAGTAATGAGTGTTTTTGTCGGACTAATTATTACGAATTGCATCGTAATGGGACGGACAGAAGGAATGGCAAAAAATGTTCAGCCGATTCCTGCCTTTCTCGATGGTTTTGGTGCAGGAACAGGCTACGCAGCAGTTTTGGTTATTGTCGGGGTAATTAGAGAAGTGTTTGGATTTGGAGAAATTCTTAATATGAGAGTGATTCCTCAATCTTGGTATGCCACAGCGGAACATCCCTTTGGCTATGAAAATTTTGCAATGATGGTTAGTCCTCCAGCAGCGTTTTTCATCATTGGCGGTATGATCTGGATTTACAATATTATTAATCAAAAGAAGGCTTGACTATGTGGATGGGACTATATGAGCCAATTAATCTGCTCGGATTACTGATTCAGGCGGTATTTATAGAGAACTTTATTTTGGCCAACTTCCTTGGCATGTGCACCTATTTAGCATGCTCGACACGTCTCTCTACAGCAAATGGACTTGGCTTTGCCGTGGTTCTTGTGCTAACTATTACTGGAGTCTTAAACTGGTTTGTACACTATTTTGTCACTGGGCCAAATGCTCTATTTTGGTTAACTTATATAGGAATCAATCCTGTCGGCATCAATCTCAACTTCCTCGAATTTCTACTTTTTATTGCTGTGATTGCTGCTTTCGTACAGGTCTTGGAAATCATCTTAGAAAAAGTATCCCCAGCACTATACCAAACACTTGGGATCTATTTACCGCTGATTACAGTAAACTGCGCCATCCTTGGAGCTTGCCTCTTTGCTGTGACGCGTGAGTATCCCTTTTTCCCCAATCTCATTTACGTATTTGGATCTGGCATAGGTTGGTGGCTTGCCATTGCCCTCATTGCCGCTATCCGTGAAAAACTAGCCGTTTCAAACGTCGTCCCGTCCCTGCGAGGAATGGGAATCACCTTCATGATGACAGGGCTGATGTCTATGACATTCTCCGGTTTCACAGGGATAAAACTTTCCAATCCAACAGCTCCTAAACCCACTGAAAAAACGGATGTAAAAGAAAAATGAAAAATTTTCTGCAAATTGCTACAGAAGCAGCAAAATCAGGCGGCATAATCCTAGAAAAATATTGGGGAAAGCTTTCAAAAATAGAACAAAAAAAATATTCTTGGGATCTTGTTACTGAAGCCGACAAGGAATCCGAGCAGAAAATTCTTGAAATCTTGCATAGAGAATTCCCAACTCATACGCTATTGGGTGAAGAGTCCGGACTTCAGATGATGCAAGGCGCCGACTATGTCTGGGTAGTTGATCCCCTAGACGGCACTACCAACTACACCCACCAATACCCAATGGTTTCTGTGTCCATTGGATTATTACACAAAGGACAACCCATTATAGGAGTGGTCTATAACCCAATTCATCAAGAACTTTTTCAAGCCGCTCAAGGCTTAGGCGCCACTCTAAATGAACAAAAAATTGCTGTTTCTAAAGTCGATTCGCTTAAATCCTCTTTGCTCGCGACAGGTTTCGCCTATGACAGAGTCACCACTCCTGACAATAACTACAACGAATTTTTTCATATTACACATCATAGCCAAGGAGTCCGCCGATGCGGATCAGCAGCGCTTGACCTTGCTTATGTTGCAGCTGGAAGGCTCGATGGCTTTTGGGAGCGGGGACTAAAGCCCTGGGACATAGGCGCGGGGGTTATTTTGATCAGAGAAGCTGGTGGTACAGTGACTTCATATGAAGACACTCCCCTAATTCTCGAATCTGGCAGAATCCTTGCCACAAATGGTTTGATCCACAAAACCCTAAGCAAGGAGCTGCATGATGCCCCAACTAAAAAGTATTTCTAAAATCTGCTTTATCATCAATCCTATTTCAGGAAAAGGACGGGCAAAAGGGATAGCTGAGCTCATCGAAAAATATCTGGACAAATCTAAATTTACTTACGAAATTTTGTATACCACAGCTAAGGGAGATGCCACACGCTTAAGCAAAGATGCAAGTGAAAAGGGTTTAGACCTAGTGATTGCTGTCGGTGGTGATGGAACAGTCCATGAAGTAGGTAAAGCCTTGATTCATACTAATACGGCCCTAGGAATTATCCCTGCAGGCTCTGGCAATGGGCTTGCCCTTCATTGTAATATTCCTACTGATCCAAAAAAGGCTATCGAATTGATTAATCGGATGACTTTGCATGATATTGACACCATTCAAGTCGATATGGATCATTATCTAAACATGGCTGGCATAGGATTTGACGCCCATATTGCATGGAGATTTGCAGAACATGGAAAGAGAGGGCTCTTCAATTACATCAAACTCATCCTTTTTGATTATTTTAGTTATAAAAATAATGAGTACAATCTAACGATCGATGGAAAAACCATTAGTCGGCAGTCATTTTTGATCAGCTTCGCCAATAGTGCACAATATGGGAACAACTTTCGCATTTCGCCCCATTCCAAAATCAATGACGGATATCTTGATGTTGTCATTCTCCACCCTTTTTCAACATGGTCAGCACCATCGATGCTTTTCAACCTGCTCCGATCTCAACCATCGAAATACATAGAAATTATCCCGGCTAAAGAGGTCATCATCCATGGCGGTCCATTCAAAGCACATATGGATGGAGAACCCGCCACCTTCAATAAAGACGCATGTCTTAAAATCAACCCTAATTCACTTAAACTCCTCTGCGAAATATGAAAATTTCACTGAATTTTCGAACATTGATTGACGAAATTTCACTGAAATTTTAATATCTTAGCTTAAATACAGATAGACACAAAAAATAGATGCATGGCGAGACTAAAGGCGCAAGGAATTTGGAGTGAGCCTTTAATTTTGCCGTGCAAAAGTTTTTTACGAATACAAGGGGATAAAGTTACAAACTCAGGTTTTGATCAATAATAATTATAAGAGACTGATTACATGAAAATATCTGTTGGGGCGAGGAGCTCGCCTCTGTCTAGAGCGCAGGTGACTGAAGTGTTGACTGAATTGCGACAATACTATCCTGAAATTGCTTTTGAGACAACTTTGGTGACAACTACCGGGGATCACGACCAAAAAACATCACTCAGAACGCTTGATAAAACCGATTTTTTCACAAAAGAGATCGATCACCTTCTTTTAAATCGAGAATGCCGCATTGGCGTTCATTCAGCAAAAGACCTTCCTGATCCCATTCCTGATGGTTTATCAATTATTGCAGTGACAGAAGGTGTTGATTCATCCGATTCCCTTGTTTTGCCTCCAGGTTGCACTTTAAAACCGGGAGATACCATTGCCACATCATCCGAGAGACGAGAAGAAAGTGTTCGACAGCTATGCTCCGATCTAAATTTTGTCGATATTCGTGGAACAATCGGTCAAAGGCTGGAAAAACTCAATGACGGCAAGATTCAAGGAGTAGTCATCGCTGAAGCTGCTCTCATTAGACTCGGATGGACACACCTAAATCGCATCACTCTTCCAGGAACCACTACACCCGGCCAAGGCCAACTCGCAGTATTAGCCAGAAAAAATGATCAAGAAATACAAGATTTTTTTGAATGCATTGATTCCCGAAAAAAATGCCTCTATTTAGGTCTAGATATACCCCAAAATACTTTGACAACAAGATATGTTCACTGCCCTATCATCAAAATTGTTCCCCGAAAAATTGAAACATACCCGGAAATTGCGTCATTCACCCACGTTATTTTTACCAGTAAAACTTCAGTTAAGATCTTCTTTGACCATTTTAAAGAGTTAAACGACAAAATTATTCTTTCAGTTGGAAAAAAAACGACACAAAAGCTTTTATCGTTAGGCATCCCGTCTCTTTCACTGCAGAAGATGAATGTTCGGAAGGGATCGTCTCAATGCTAGAACAAATGGATTTAACCAACGCCAAAATACTATGGCCCCATTCGGTATTATCCAGAGGAGTAATCAAGGACTTTTTGGGTGATAAATGCACAGACTGGATTTTATATGACACCGTTTTTAACGAACCTTATTCTCATCTGAATCTTAACGATTTTGATGAAATAATGTTTACAAGTCCATCCACAGTCGATGCTTTTGCCCATTTTTTCAAGGAACCGCCGAAAGATATAATTTTGACTCCAATCGGACGTGTCACTTGTGCTTATTTGTCAAATCAGACAGAATGGAACAAAAACAAGGAGTTTAATCATGCCGTTGAAGTTTGAATTGCCACCGCTCCCATATGGATTGGGAGATCTCGAACCTGTGATCAGCAAAGAGATCATGGATTTGCACTATAACAAACACCATAATGCATATCTTCAAAACCTAAATAAGGCTTTGGAACAGTACGAAGAGGCTGAAAAGAACAAAGATGTTGCGAAAATGGTTGCGTTGCAGCCTGCACTTAAGTTCAATGGAGGCGGATTCGTCAACCACAACATTTTCTGGACAAATCTTTCTCCAAAAAATAAAGATGGCGGAACTCCTCCTAGCGGACCTTTGGCAGATGCCATTACAAAAGACTTTGGATCACTCGATCAACTAGTCCAAAAGTTTAGCGCAAAAACCATTGCTATCCAAGGTTCCGGTTGGGGCTGGCTAGGACTAAATAAGGAGATCGGGGAAACTTGAAATCGGAACAACTTCCAATCAAGATCCAGCCTCGACTTTAGGATTGGTCCCCCTGCTCGGTGTCGATGTTTGGGAACATGCCTACTACCTCCAGTACAAAAACGTACGGGCCGACTATGTCAAAATGATTTGGGAAATCGTCAACTGGAAAAACGTTGCCGAAAGGTTCCAGTCAGCTAGTAAGTAATCTCTTAAAAAGGACCAAAAGGACATTTATGTCCCTTTGGTCCCATACACATCAACTTAAAAGCATTTTTAACACCCAGTTCACAGAGGTATCACAGAGTTATTTTATACTTAATGATCTCTCTGTAAGCGTCAAACTAACCCATCCTGATATTTGCCTTCGCCATAGCGAAGCGAAGGCAAATATCGGGATGGGTTAGTTTGACGCTTACGTATTTCCGGTTTGGAGTGACCCAATTTGTTGGGTCTTTTTCCGAGCAGAATTTATTCGGCTCGGTGGAGGGCGACACCTTGCCCTCCTTGGGTGAATGGCAAAATCTTGCCATGCACAGGGCCGAATAAATTCGGCCCTGAAAAAGACCTAATGAATTAGGTCACTCCAAATTAGACTGAGCGTTGAGTTAGGCAACGATTCCGGTTTGACGCTTACATCTCTCTTGTGTTCTTTGTGGTAAAAGACATTTTAGGTTGATGCGTATGCCCTTTGGTCCTATAGCTTTATGCATATTGCTTAGTTTTCCTAAGGAGAATAATGTTCCTTGCGTAGGGAATGAGGCCAAAGCTAAAATGAGTGATGCTTACAATGTCTTGAATTCTGATGAAGTAAATCAAAGAAAGAAGACTTCCAGCAATGCTTAACCACCAAAAAGTGGGGCCAAGTTCGCTTTTCTTTGTTTTTTCAATCTGCCACCATTGAATCCAAAGTCGGCTGGCAAATAAAAGTCCACCCAATGACCCCAGAATATGCCATGATATGTGATGATACTGTCTAGCAACATCCCAAAGTTTTGTCGGAGTTCGGATCCAATCGATTTCCCCAATAACAAAATAACTCTGTCCCAAAAAAGCCAAAGTAACAAGACTAATCGAGGCGCCAAGATACAAAAAAACAGAGCTCAAAGGTTGAATGCCATCTTTTTTCATCAAATTCAGATTTCTCCATGAAATAATAGCATTTCCTGTCTGGAGTATCGCAAAGGGATATTGCACTTGTACAAAATAATGAAGTAACAAAAGGATATTTCCAGCAAGAGATAATCGCCAAAATGTTCTTCCTACATATGATTCCTGTCTTTTCTCACTTTGAAACCATTGGACGAGCATTCTTAATGTAAAAAATATCGACGGAAGGAGTCCTAAAGGATAATATAAAAATGGTCTCCAATCTTCAAACATAGTCCATTCTCATGATGAAACACTTTCCCATTCATATTCTTTAGAGACTTCTTTTGGCAGAAATAAAATGCAAATAATGCTTCCTGCAAAGAAAATACCAAATGTCAGCAGAGCTTTTACCGCAGCATTGTCGCTGAAGCATTTTGTTAAGAGGCCACCGCCGCCAGGCCCTACAGCCTCTGAAACGCACCATACGAGACCCATGAGGAAGGCACTGACCAATCCGGGTCTGCTGGGCATCAATTGATTGCCATGGGCAACAATAACTGGAGTAACAACTCCTAAGGTGGCACCTAAGCAGAACAGCAAACTTAATATAGCATATTCAGGCATAACTGGTAGTAGCAGGAAACTGTAAAAAAGAAAAAGGCTGGTTACTACCGAAGCAAATACAACAAATTTGGTAGAATATTTATCTGCAAGGTATCCTCCGGGCACTAAAATGACGGCTCCGCCTATAATAAAGAAAAAGTGACCGGCTCCCATAGAAACCCAATTATGATATCCTTTAGCGATTAGAACATCGGGGAGGAGAAAAATGAATCCCCAGAATATTGTAGAGTTACACACTTGCGTGATGTACAGAATGGTGAGATCGCGGTTTTGAAACATCTTTAGCATTGCATTGAAACCATATCTTCTTCCTGGAGGTGCAGGGGTGCCATGCAATTCAGAAGTGCCTGAAAAGAGTAGATAACCGGAAAGCATTAGTGATGGGATTCCTAGTAACAGAGTATTTCCGAATTGTCCGTAAATTTCTGAAAAAGCCAGTTGGCTGAATCCCATTCCTATGGCACCCCCTGTTGCAAATATGGCGATGAAAAGGCTTTTGCGCTTTTCAGTTAGGGTGCTGATCACAGCAACGGCGGAGGGGTGAAACGCACCTGATCCAATGCAAGTAAATAGGTAAATCCAAAAGATAAATAAATAGTTTTGCGAATAAGGTAATATAGTGTTCGTAGCAGTTATTAATATCCCCAACCAAGCGAGCAATTTACGGTATCCCTTATCTCCTAATGCTCCAAAAATTATTTGCATTCCTTCACCGATGAATGGACAGATGCCGGCGATCATTCCGGCGATGGCAAGGTCTAAATGAAACATTGTTTTATAAAGAGGCCAAAAGCCGATCATTAAATCAACAAGACAATGTCCTAAAGACATGATAATAAGAGTACTATATATTTTGGATTTTGTATTCATAATATTATAAATTGTTTCCTTATCATACCACACCGACACATAAATTGACAGGAAAAAAGAAATTTCTTGCCATCAGAATGGCATTTATGATACACAGGAAATCAGTTTTCGAAAAACATTTTTAACAAAAAGGACAATATTATGAAAAAATTTGCATTTTTAGCTACAGCGCTTACGTTGGTAGCATCAGTTAACGTGTCAGCAGACTACACTGCACCAACCACTCCTGCTGCTCCAACTACTCCTGCTGCTCCAACAGCAAAAACTTCAGCCATGAAAATGGATGACGTTCAATTTAGAGCTTCTTTAAATCCAGAAGCAAAAGTTATGTACGATAATTTGAATGCTGAAGGTAAAGCCTCAGCTATGAAAATGGCTAGTGAAGGCAAAGACAAAAACGACGCTGTTAAAGAAGCAAGCAAGAAAATGGTAGAAAAGAAAGCTACCGATACCATGACTCCTGCGATGACTCCTTCAAAATAGTATCTTTTTTTTACCTTTTTTGGTATTATGAAGGGCCGGCAATTGCTGGCCCTTTATATTTATGATAATAAAAACACGTGAAGCAGCTTTTCTTGCCATATTAGCCTCTGTAAAAGATGTCGAATATGCCTGTAAATCCCTACAAAAATGGAGGGAACATGATAATCCTCCATCTCGAGACTTTAATTTTGCCCAAGAACTTGCTTTTGGAACAATTAGAATGGCGATGGCTTTAGATCACATTGGATTAAACCTTTCCGACAATAAGAAGCTCAATCTAAAGCTTAAAGAAAAAGTGTTGCTCCGGATGGCTATCTATCAGTTCATTTTTATGGATCGGGTTCCTATTTATGCAATTACAAATGAAGCGACTGAATTAGCAAAACAGTATTGCCATGGGAGTTTTGTCAAATTCTTAAATGCTATCTTAAGGAACTTATCGAAGGAAAATTATTTCCTCCCTGAGGATAAATTTAGTATTCGCTATTCTTATCCAGAATACTACGTCGAACATCTTTTGAAAGATTACGGTCAAGAAATTACAGAAAGCCTATTAGAAATTGGAAATAAATCGGGATGTACAATGTTTCGCAACAGAAAAACTGGGGTAGTCGAGACGGTAACTGATGTTTCCATAATCCCGGAAATTGCACAATCCTCAGACTATTACATCCAAAATGCCACACCTGCGGCTCTGATTGATCGACTTTGCGAGGGGATCGAGCCTCCGAAGAATGTATTGGATTTATGTGCCTCTCCTGGAGGAAAATTGATCTCCATTCACGATCATTTTCCAAATGCTAAATTGCATGCGAATGATGTTTCAGACGAAAAATTAATTCCATTGGCGGAAAATTGTCAAAAATACGGAATTCAAACAGAATTAAGCTGTTCGAAAGGGGAAGAATATCGCAACGAAACAAAGTTTGATCTCATTATTTTAGATGTTCCTTGCAGCAATAGCGGGGTATTGAATAAGCGGCCGGAGGCAAGATGGAGACTTTCGCACGAAAATGTGAAACGATTGGAAAAAACACAGCTTGATTTAATTGAAAATGCGTTAACTCTTCTTTCCAACAGAGGGGAAATTTGGTATCTTACATGCAGTATTTTAAAGAGGGAAAATGAAAGGCTCATGGAAAAAATTCCCAATGTTCGTATTAGATTAAAAGAAACAATTTTACCAAACCATGAAGGCTGGGATGGCGGTTTTGCCTGTGCCTTGCAAAAGTTATGACAATACAATTTATCGATTCACACGCACATATCACCTATCCTGAACAGTACGATCAAATCGATGCCATCCTAAGCAGGGCTCGGGAAGCAGGAGTGGTTAAAATCATCAATATCTGCACAGATCTTGACACGTTGGTGAAGGGTATCGAGCTAAAGAAACGATATCCATTTATTTACAATGTGGCCTCTACCACGCCTCATGACGTAGAGACTGAAGGTGAAATGGTCTTTCCAATAATGGAAAAGCATGCGAAAGCCGGTGACCTCGTAGCTGTGGGAGAAACAGGCCTTGATTATCATTATGAACATTCCCCAAAGGAAACTCAAAAGCTTTTCCTCCGTCGCTATTTGCACCTTGCCCTAGAATGTAAACTGCCGGTTGTTATCCATTGCCGCGAGGCATTTGCGGACCTGTTTGAAATCATTGACGAAGAGTATGCAAATGCACCAGGAGTCCTCCATTGCTTCACTGGATCAGTGGCGGAAGCGGAAGAAGTGATCAAGCGAGGATGGTATTTGTCTTTAAGCGGAATTGTGACCTTTAAAAAAAGTGAACAGCTGCGTGAAGTGGCTAAAATGGTTCCACTTGATCGCCTGTTGATCGAAACAGATGCTCCATTTTTGGCTCCGCAAGGCCATCGTGGAAAAGTGAATGAACCTTCATATATAGTTGAAACGGCACAGTGCATAGCCGATGTTAAAAATATTTCTTTGGATGAATTGGCCCATTGCACAACAAGAAATGCGTCTCAGGTATTTAAAATAAGGGATAATATTTGAAATGGAACCTATTATAGTTATTGATAGAGAAACAGGTAAAAAGATTGAAGAAAAAGTTTTTGGCGGGGGGTTATTAAAAGCTTTCTACGGAAATCCTTTCGGAAGACCATTTGCCCATTTAATATCTCGAATACCTCTCATATCTTCGCTTTATGGGGCCTGGCAAAAGACAAGCCTTACCCGAAAGAACATTGCACCATTTATTAAAACGTATCAAATTGATAAATCCGAATTCCGTCAACCCATCGAAGAATTTAGGTCATTTAACGACTTTTTTATCCGAAAACTTAAGCACGAATGCCGCCCTATTGCTCAAGGACAAAATATTGCAGTCATGCCCGCAGATGGGAGGTATAGATTTTTTCAAAACATTCAAGAAACCGATGGTTTTATTGTGAAAGGAGAAAAATTCGATCTCTCCAAACTCATAGGTGATCCTATACTCTCCGAAAAATACGCAAGCGGAACAATGGTGATGGCTCGATTATGTCCCACTGACTACCATCGTTTCCACTTCCCTGTGGATTGCACTCCCAGTTCCAGTCACCTGATCAATGGCTACCTCTACTCCGTCAATCCCATTGCATTAAAGCAAAATATTCATATCTTTACCAAAAATAAAAGAAAAATTACTCATTTGGAATCTGAAGAATTTGGAAAAGTTATTTTTATTGAAGTTGGAGCGACAAATGTAGGAAGCATCCATGAAAATTTTGAACCCAATTTTCCCTATAAGAAAGGGGAGGAAAAGGGTTATTTTTCATTTGGTGCATCTTCCCTCGTCATCCTTTTTGAACCTGGGAAAATCGTGCTTGATCCAGACCTTACTCAACAAAATGAATTCGAACTTCTTTGCAAAATGGGAACCCGGCTAGGCAAAGCCAAATGATTGCAGCGCCTCCGCAAAGAATTAGGATGGCCGATGGCGATGCATTCCTTCCGACGGATGTTGGTAAAACAGAGCAACTAATCTATCTTACAAAAATTGCACAAAATTCATCTTTCAGTCCATTTACCGAAGAGCAGCAAAAGGTTTTTGACACTAGCATAAAGGCTGATAAATTGAGCAGTAGATGCCTATGGCTTGATTGCACATTTAATGGAATTACCGTTATTGGAAACCTCGTACTTTTAACTCCTTGCTGTTTTCCTGCAGGCTTGGCAGCCCAAGTTATCACGGGAATCGCAAACCAAATTGCACTTACATGGAGCTGGTTTGCAACTGGAAAATTCCCAGATACAGCCAGCCAAAAAGCCAACAATATGCAGAACAAATCCCGTGAGTCTGAAAAAACGTATATCGAGCTCGGCATCCATCTCGTTGAATTGGTAGAAACTGACCCTAAACTCGCCGCTGAAGTTGCCCAATCGCTTCAAACTAATGTTCTTCGAGAGGTCATGAAACGTCGTCTCGATGCCGTAATAGTTGAAACACATATCATTCCCCTTGAAGGGGCCTGTAAATTTCTTCTCCATAAGGAAATTCCCAATTCCCCTCCCGACTTGCATAATGCTGTAAATATCATCTTTCTTAAGTGGCAGAATCGTGCACTATCAGAGACAGTTTTGGCTTTAAATAGAAAAATTGATCAATTAGAGGCAACAATATATGGGCCAGTACAAATTTATGAATAATATTTGTTATAAATTTTCTTGAGGACTAATAAATTAATATTTGATATTTTAGGATTATATGATAATCCAACGTTACAAAGACTCCGAAATAAGCCATTTTATTTTGGAACTAACTGGCCTTCTGTCTTTGATTCTAGGAATCGTTGTTATCTTCGGGTGGATAACGGTTAATTCTGCCATTATACAAGTCCTTCCGACCTATCCACAAATGCAACCCAATACTGCAATTTGCTTTGCATTAAGTGGTTTGGCCCTCATAGCAACTTCTTTAGATCGAAAATTTATTAGCTGGCTCGCTACCTTTATTGTAATATTCATAGCTGGAACAACAGTCGTACAGTACGTATCTCACATAAACCTTGGCATCGATCAATTGTTCATTCACCACGATTATGCAGCACACAACCCCTTTCCAGGCCGGATCGCCCCAAATACAGCAATTTCCTTCCTTTTACTTGGAATAGCTATCATATTGATGACCCTCCCCCGCTCACAAAATTATATTTTCATAGCTCAAACAATAAGCGGCATTGTATCTGCAATTACCTTTGCCGTATTTCTCAGCTATATTTTCGGGGTCGTGAATTTAACCATTTGGTGGAGCCTAACTGGAATGGCAATTCACACTTCATTAGGTTTGCTAGTAATTAGCGCCGGCATCTTTATCTATAACTTTACTTTAAAAGCATCGAACTATTCCCTTCCGGAAACTATCTTAGGAATAACATTCTTTGCCATCACACTCACACTCATCTTTTGGCGTAGTTTTCAAAACGAAGAATCTATTTCAGATCGAATGATCATCGAAAAAGAGGCGGAATATATCTCAAAAAGCATCTCGATTAATTTGGACCAAACCAGCAACGCACTTAAAAGACTTGAACAGCGCCTTATTCTAACTGATATAAAAAACGATGAACTTCTAACTTTGGAATTCAATTCCTATATGGAATATTTTCAATGGATCATTGCCATGGGCATTTTCGATGACAAATTAGATTCCATTAAAATCAAAGGAAATTTTGAACATGCAAAAGAGACATTAAGCCTCAATCATTCTAAAGAGATATTTAGAATTAAGAAATCCGTTTTCTTTATATATCCATTAAAACAAAATTCAACGATCCTAGCTGCTGAAATCAGCCTTCCTATTTTGATTGAAAATGTTCTAAAAAAAGACGTATTAAATGATTATTTACTTACAATTTATATTGGAAATGACCTCATTTATGAAAATAATCCAGATCAATTATCGGATAAACAAAACAGTTATATCTATAATATGAACTATCAAAATGAAAACTGGATGATTCAAATTTTTCCATCCAAAAAACTTCTCCCCTCACATGTTATATTACTTCCAGCTTTAATTTTAACTACTGGGGCTTTGACTACATTTTTGCTTATTGCAGTCATTTCTCTTGCATTTTTTGCCACCGAATCGAAAAAAGAGGTCTTAAGGTTGCTGTCAATGAAGGAACAAAACCTTGCATTTAGACAGGCTATCCTGGATAGCTCCGCCTACAGCACTATAGCAACTGACAAAAACGGAAAAATATTATTTTTTAATAAGGCTGCTGAACATCTTCTCGGATACTCAGAAAAAGAAATGGTCGAAAAACAAACTCCAGAAGTATTCCACGATAAAAATGAAATAATCAAAAGAGCCGAGGAATTTGGCATCAATCCAGGATTCGAAGTTTTTGTAAAGCTAGCTAGAAATGGAATTGTAGAAACTAGAGAATGGACATATATCCACAAAAATGGTAAACGTTTACAAGTAGCACTCTCTATAACAGCCGTAAAAGATGATCAGAATAGACTTATAGGATACCTCGGCACCGCTCAAGACATCACACAAATCAAGGAATCTGAACGATTAAAAAATGAACTTATCGCCATTACCAGTCACGAATTGCGTTCACCAATTACCGCGATTAGAGGAAGCCTAGGACTCCTTACAGTTCCAGAAAATCAGCAAAGTCTTTTGGGAATCGCCATTAAAAACTGCGATCGATTAGTCCACCTAACTAATGATATTTTAGATATTCAGAAAATGGAATCGGGGGCCCAAGATTTTGAATTCCACGACATATGGCTACCTGTACTCATTCAGCAGGCCACTGAGGCTAATCAGGGATTGGCCATGGGGAAAAAAGCGAAGATTGTCGTAGCTTCAAATCCTCCGGATGTGACCGTTTATGCCGATCAAGATAGGCTGATACAGGTGTTAAATAACCTTCTTTCAAATGCGATAAAATACACACCTATAAATGGTCAAGTGACTATAAGTTCTGACATCCATGACAGTTTTGTGCGCATAATCGTTTCTGACCAAGGACCGCGCATTCCCGAAAAATACCGTTCTCTCATTTTCCAGAAGTTTTCACAGGTTCCTGAGACAGGAAAAACAGGCACAGGCCTCGGTTTAACTATAGCGAAAGCAATAGTGGAAAAGCACCACGGATCTATTGGTTTTGACACTTCCCCCAGAGGAAGCTCCTTCTGGTTTACTCTCCCAATTAAAAATTAAGTAGTGCCTATACATTTAATAAATAATTTGGTATAATTAAGGTATCCACGCGATGGAGTCTATTAAATGAATAATATAAATAGTACAAATTTTACAAAAAATACTGATTACAAGGAAGGATTCAACGTAACCCAACGCCACGTCGGTAAAATTTATAAAAAAATTCAAGAAGGCAATATACTTACAAGCTCCGTTGCAAAAGTCTGGTCTGTAGTTTTCCCCATACTTCTTTTCTGCACTATTATTTTTATTCCAAGAGCTGTTCGATTTAACGAAAGACTTAAAATTGAAGCTCAAAAAAATCAGTTTGAAAAAGATGTTAAGACCATAACCCCTCCAGTGCATGGTGAAGTTTTAATCGACACCAAAGTAGAAACTTCCAATCATATTGCAAGCTATATCATCCATGATGATATCGTTTGGACAAAATCCAAGATGGATCAGAATGCCCAATGGACTCCCATGTTTATGGATGGTTATCCAGAAAAAAAACCCATAGAAATCAGGGCTGATGGAGCTAATTTAATGGTCGTTGATAATACAGGGGAAGTTCATTACAAAAAGACAATTAAAGAAAAAAGAATAGGCGATGATTACCATTATGCCGACAAATCTACAAAAGATAATTGGAAGGAAACCTGGTTTACGCTTCCCGGAATAAGCAAAATTACAAATTTATTCACGGTACGCAAATTGTTTCTTCCAAATCAAACTAAAGCATGGGCTATAGGACATAGAGGCCAATTGACCGGCGGGATAAACGATGCTAAAGGACGATTTCACAAAGTGGATGCTGGTGTAACAACAATGTACGTATTGGATAAAAATGGAAAAGACATATTTCTTTATGACCCTTGGAAACCACAAACCATTAAGGTCAGTGTTCCCATAACCGAAACTGCCGACGAACCATTCGTTGCAGAAAACATAAATGTTGCTGGTTCTACAGTAATGGTAATTGGTTACTCGTATAAGAATGATGAAAACGGAATATCTGTCAAAACTCCGGAAATCCGAACATTTATGTGCGACATTGACTCATTAGGATGGAATCCTATTTTAAAATATACCTATAATGAAAATACACAAAACTCTGAAGAACGGATACTGCCGACTCAAAAAAAGTTTGAAACACATAAATTACCAGATGGAAATATAACCTCTACCATCACAATAGTTCAAACTGGCCTGGGAAATGATGCTCGAGAAATGAGGGTATTTGGAGATCAAGAGGGAGTCCCTGGATTTTTCAGCAAGAATTTAAACGAGGCAGAATGGAATTTTCATCCCCATAGTGTAGATGAGATAGGAGCTCCTATGGTAGAAGAAGAAAGTGTAATGCCGCCTAATTCCGTTAAGAACTGGAAAGGAAGGATTGAGGAAGTGGACCTTTCAATTCATAACTTCAATGAAAATACAGTTTATGCTGATGTAAAGGATGGAGAAAAGGTTATGTTTTTCTTACATAGAAAAGAAAATATTATCCAGAAATTGATTACCGGCAAAGATTCACATCTATACGATTTGGTACCTACAGCTGAAGCAGAGCTCGAGCAATCATTCAAAAATCGTTTCAAAAAAATGAAGCCAATGAGAGTCAAAGTCATCAAGGATCAACAAGGTAAACTATCCATCACTGGTCAAGGCCTAAACGTAAAGTTCAACATTGCTTCCTAGATTTAAATACACACACATCCAAAAAACAGTTTCCTAGATGTAAAGACAATTCCAAATAAAAAACAGGATATGCAGGATCGCAAGCGGCAGGATATGAAGGCATACGCATCAACTTTAAAAAATTTTAACACCGAGTTCACCGAGAAAACAGAGATAACAGAGAGAACTATTTTACACTCAATGATCTCTTTTGTGTTCTCTCGTGTTCTCTGTGGTAAAAATTATTTTAGGTTGATACGTATGGGATATGAAGGATGATAGGAAGATGATGTCAATGACTTTTTATTTTAAAGCAGGGTAAGAAGTTACATAAATCATTCATATCCTGCCGCTTGCGATCTTGCATATCCTGTTTTCCTTTTGTAGTGAGGTTAATAAGGTATCGATATCAATGATCTCTCTAGTATTCTCTGTGGCAAAAGATGGATGAGTTTAATAATAGCCTATGACGTAGCGCTATTAAGCGCTAGTCATTAAGCTCATCCCCAGCGGAATGCTGGAATGAGCTTGTTTTGGCTTGTTCTTCGACGATTTTTTTAAGGTTATCGTTGAGCACTTTATTGTCAGGATAATCTTTGATTAACAATTCTGTAAGCTCTCGAGCCTTTTCCCAATTTCTTTCGTTATATGCTTTCTTAGCAAGATATGAACGAGCTTCAGCCGATGAATTTTCTAGAGACAAATAGATCTCATCTGCTGTTTTTGCATCGTCTTCTTGAAGTGCAATACGGCCCAGCGTTTCCCTTCCAACAGTGCTTGTGAGAAGTTCCGGTTGATTCATAATCACTTGCTTCGCCTTTGAATATTCCTTCATCTCCATAAAAATTTTAACAGCTTGAAGAGATGTATTGTAACTTAAAGTAGAATCTAGACCTATCGCGGCCTCTGGCCATTTTGCAGTAAATAAAGCTGCTGCAAAGGCATCTTCAATCGACTTATGTTCTTCACTCAAAATCGACTTTAAGTTTAGTTCTAACTCAGGATTCCATGAAGACGTCGCAAAAGGATTATATGTAAGCAAATGAAGAGCTTCTTTTTCATCCTTATCCTTTAAACTTTGCAGCAACCTCATCCAGTAAGTAGATTGTTGTGTTGTTAAAAACTGTTCTCCATGTTCTATTTTTGCAAAAGCATCCTGATTCCAAAACTGGCCGTCGTTTAGCCCGACGTAGTAAGCAATAAGTGGCTCTAAAGATCCTTGCGGGAGTGTATTTTGCTTCCAATCAAAAGAAATTGGCTTAATAACTCTATTCCAGAAATAGGCCTTTTCCCATATCACATCAATTGAATTCGACGATAAATTAGCACTCAAGACATCGAGAGCAGGTTCATACTTTTCATGCCGTAAGTAAAAATCAGCAAGCTGATCTTTAAGGTATAAATTTCCTGGAAGTAAGGCGACGGCTGCTCGATACTCGGTATGTGCTTGATCCAATTTCCCGTTATTTTCAAGGTGACGGGCCCTGTAACTTCTGATGTCAGGATCAGAGGGAGAAATTTTATAGGCTTCTGAAAGATAACTCCATGCCTCTTTAGGATTCTCATCGGCCCGAAGAAGGGCGAGGCGAAGCAAACGTCCAATATCTTCGTTTCCCTCGATTGTGTGCAACTGTAAGAAACCTGCAGCCTCTTTTCTTCGTCCTTGTAAAAGGAGATAATCTGCATCCAGAAGAAACCAAGCTGATTCGTCCAATTCGCGATTTTTCCACAGAGACCTTAAAGAGGCATATTTATCACCCTGATTTGATAGAATAAAACTGTTGGCAAGTATAATAGAGGCATCTTCGTGTTTCGCTAGAGCGTCTTTATTGTCTTCATAAATAGCGACGAGTTCTGCGTCATTATGTTCCAATTCTAGGGCGCGTATGTATAAATCCAGCCATTTTACACCATTAGGAGAAAGTGTTTTTATTTCATTTTTGTGTTGACTGATGATTGTCATGGCTTCATCAGTTTTGCCCTCTGTCATTAGCTGTTGGGCTTTTTTAAGATTTATCAATTCATGTTGAGTCAATTTTTCTTTTGCAACGGTCTTATCAGACATTGCTGACCACAAAGTGATTCCTATAGAAGTTACGAGGACTAGGGCGATAAGTCCAAAAATTACACCGAATTTGCGCATGATTTCTCCACTAAATAGCTTTTGCACTGTTGAGTATACTTCTACCTTACTTCATCTTTTTTTGGAAGGAAAGTTTGCATCTTTACCTATTCTTAATAAAATTTTTATTATTTCTTATTAATTGAGTAGTATAATTTAATTTAAACTAATCAAACAAAGGAAGGTATTATGTTAGCAAAAACACAAGAGTTCTCAAAATTAAGAGCCTTTTTATTTCCACTTCATAATAGTGAACTAAAAAAATTCATACCTATGGCGCTTATGATGCTATTCATACTGCTAAACTATACTATTTTGCGCAATGTGAAGGATTCTTTAGTCGTTAACGCTGAAGGTCAGGATGAAGGAATCATATCCTTCTTAAAACTTTATGGAACAACGCCATCTGCTATTTTATTCATGGTTGTTTATGCTAAATTGACAAACATTTTCTCTAGAGAAAAAATTTTCTATATCTCTATCGTACCATTTATTGCTTTCTTTGGCTTGTTTGCGTTTTTCGTGTATCCAAATAGTGCCTATCTTCATCCATCCCAAGAAACTGTAGTGTCCCTGCAGGCATCGTATCCGTATTTAAAGTGGTTTATTGCAATGGGTGCGACTTGGAGTTATAGTTTGTTCTATATTTTGGCAGAACTATGGGGAAGTGTGATGTTATCCCTGATGTTTTGGCAGTTTGCTAATGAAATTATTAAAACAGACGAAGCTAAAAGGTATTATCCTCTATTTGGATTTGTAGGAAACATTGGATTGATTATCGCAGGTGTGACCGTTTCTTCATTGTCAAGAACTGGGGGTTCGATTATCTCTGGCGTGGACAGTTATAGTGCATCACTTTATCTTCTGATGTCAATTGTTGTCTTTTCAGGTCTATGCATCATCGGACTTTATTATTGGATGAACCGCAATGTTGTTCCGGTTGTAGAGACAACTGTGAAGCAAAAGAAAAAGAAGCCGACTTTGGTTGAAAGTTTTAAGCTCGTAGTCCAGTCTAAAGAGCTATTATGCATCGCACTGCTTGTCCTCTGTTATGGAGTTACAATTAATTACATCGACGTATTATGGAAAGGGCAGGTAAAAGTGTTTGCTGCCGGAGACAAGAACTTATTTCAAGCCTATATGGGTGATTTTTCTTCGACTACAGGTGTAATTACTCTGGTCCTCATGATTCTTGGCGGTAACATCCTTCGAAAATTTACTTGGCTCCAAGCCGCAGCGCTTGTGCCATTAACGCTTATTGCAACGGGACTGTTGTTCTATGGCTCGATTATGCTAGGTTCTTCAGTCGCAGCGGTTGCAGTGGCAGTTCAGGTTGGATTCTGGCAGGGAGCTGTAACGAAGGCCTCTAAATATTCACTCTTTGATGCTACTAAGGAAATGGCATACATACCGCTTGATCCTGAGATCAAGACAAAGGGAAAGGCAGCTGTGGATGTTGCTGGAGGAAGAATTGGAAAGTCAGGCGGAGCGCTCACTTTATCGATCTTACAGACAATTTTCCCACTTGCTTCTACGGTGTCGCTTACTCCGTACCTTGCTGGGGCATCCCTTGTGATGTTCGCCATCTGGTTCGTAGCTCTCTATCAACTCAATCGTCATCTCTTTGCACCCAAAGAGGAAAGAGAGCTCCTGGCAGCATAATTGCGGCCTGCTGTCTCCATTTGTGGCCTGCTGTCTCCATTTGTGGCCTGCTGTCTCCATTTGTGGCCTGCTGTCTCCGACAGCAGACGACCAGCTCTCGGAGAGAGCTGGCCACTGTGCTGTCTCCATTTGTGGCCTGCTGTCTCCGACAGCAGGCCTCAAGTTTGGCGGTTTCTCATATTTTTGAGAAAAAACTTTCAAAAAAAAGAGAAGACACATAATATTTTTGTTTTTCACGCAAATGAGGACAAAAAAATATGTGCCTTCTCGAAACTTTTCTATCACTAGTCTCCCTATGGAGACCAGCATTTTGTAAACAAGACACCTTTAGAAGAGTCAAAGATCACGCTGTCGCGACTGTTTGCTCCTTGGGACGCCATACGATCACAAATCTTATCATTTGGCTTGGAAAAGATCAATTAGATCCTACAGCCGATTATAGATTATACAATGAATATAAGTGGAATGTCGAGGATCTTTTTAACCCTTTATTGGAAAAGGCAATGCCGTTTTTTGGAGATGATTATGTTGTTGTTGGAGCCGACGACACTCGTATTCGCAAAAGAGGAAAGAAGATCCCTGGAACATCTTGGGGAAGGGATCCATTATCACCCCCATTTCAAGTTAATTTAATGTGGGGGCAAAGATTTCTTCAATTTTCATTTCTACTTCCTATGTACAATCATTCATCAGTCAGTGCACGAGCATTGCCTATAAGATTTATTCATACTCCTCCTTTAACAAAACCTGGTAAAAGAGCAAATGCAGCAGAAATATTAACATACAAGAAATTATGTAAGACTCAAAATTTATCGACTCGGTATATAGAAGAGGTAAGAAAATTGAGGGAGCATTTAGATGCAATAGGGTGTACAAAAAAACAACTTATGGTCACTGACGGTAGTTTCTGTAATAGAATTTGCATGAATTTAAACATGCCAGGAGTTGAAGCACTAGCACGCGCCAGAAAGAATTCAAAACTATGTTATCGGGCTGAAGGCAATGGTAGACGCACATATGGGGTTAATAAATTCACTCCAGAGCAAGTACGTCAAGATGATAGTATACCATGGCAGTCTGCAATTTTCTTTTATGGTGGTGAATGGAGAAGAATAAGATTTAAAGTATTGCGAGATGTATTATGGCAATCTGGCACAAAGACTAGACCGATGAGATTATTGGTCGTAGCACCGTTGCCTTATGTGAAAAATGGGATTAGAAATTACCGCCAACCCGCCTATCTATTAACAACTGATCTCGAGGCCACAGCAGAATTCCTTCTTCAGAGTTATTTAGACAGATGGCAGATAGAAGTAAACTTCAGAGAGGAAAAATCTGTATTGGGTGTTGGAGAGGCCCAAGTATGGAGTGAAAAGTCAGCTGAAAGACAGCCATCATTTAGGGTTGCAGTATATAGTGCCTTATTATTGTCTAGCATTCTGAAATACAAGGATGTGCCACCAATTGATGAAGAGATTCCGAAATGGAGAGACAAGCCACAAAGAAATACCTGTAGAGCATTAATAGGGATGATTAGAAGTGAAACTCTAGAAAATATAGAAAGTATAATAGATTTAGAATTAACTAGGCCGATGTTATCGGCAATTTTTCGAAAAGCAGCCTAAAAAACCGCCAAACTTGAGGCCTGCTGTCTCCGACAGCAGGCGACCAGCTCTCGGAGAGAGCTGGTCACTGTGCTGTCTCCATTTGTGGCCTGCTGTCTCCGACAGCAGGCGACCAGCTCTCGGAGAGAGCTGGTCACTGTGCTGTCTCCATTTGTGGCCTGCTGTCTCCGACAGCAGGCCTCAAGTTTGGCGGTTTTTTAGGCTGCTTTTCGAAAAATTGCCGATAACATCGGCCTAGTTAATTCTAAATCTATTATACTTTCTATATTTTCTAGAGTTTCACTTCTAATCATCCCTATTAATGCTCTACAGGTATTTCTTTGTGGCTTGTCTCTCCATTTCGGAATCTCTTCATCAATTGGTGGCACATCCTTGTATTTCAGAATGCTAGACAATAATAAGGCACTATATACTGCAACCCTAAATGATGGCTGTCTTTCAGCTGACTTTTCACTCCATACTTGGGCCTCTCCAACACCCAATACAGATTTTTCCTCTCTGAAGTTTACTTCTATCTGCCATCTGTCTAAATAACTCTGAAGAAGGAATTCTGCTGTGGCCTCGAGATCAGTTGTTAATAGATAGGCGGGTTGGCGGTAATTTCTAATCCCATTTTTCACATAAGGCAACGGTGCTACGACTAATAATCTCATCGGTCTAGTCTTTGTGCCAGATTGCCATAATACATCTCGCAATACTTTAAATCTTATTCTTCTCCATTCACCACCATAAAAGAAAATTGCAGACTGCCATGGTATACTATCATCTTGACGTACTTGCTCTGGAGTGAATTTATTAACCCCATATGTGCGTCTACCATTGCCTTCAGCCCGATAACATAGTTTTGAATTCTTTCTGGCGCGTGCTAGTGCTTCAACTCCTGGCATGTTTAAATTCATGCAAATTCTATTACAGAAACTACCGTCAGTGACCATAAGTTGTTTTTTTGTACACCCTATTGCATCTAAATGCTCCCTCAATTTTCTTACCTCTTCTATATACCGAGTCGATAAATTTTGAGTCTTACATAATTTCTTGTATGTTAATATTTCTGCTGCATTTGCTCTTTTACCAGGTTTTGTTAAAGGAGGAGTATGAATAAATCTTATAGGCAATGCTCGTGCACTGACTGATGAATGATTGTACATAGGAAGTAGAAATGAAAATTGAAGAAATCTTTGCCCCCACATTAAATTAACTTGAAATGGGGGTGATAATGGATCCCTTCCCCAAGATGTTCCAGGGATCTTCTTTCCTCTTTTGCGAATACGAGTGTCGTCGGCTCCAACAACAACATAATCATCTCCAAAAAACGGCATTGCCTTTTCCAATAAAGGGTTAAAAAGATCCTCGACATTCCACTTATATTCATTGTATAATCTATAATCGGCTGTAGGATCTAATTGATCTTTTCCAAGCCAAATGATAAGATTTGTGATCGTATGGCGTCCCAAGGAGCAAACAGTCGCGACAGCGTGATCTTTGACTCTTCTAAAGGTGTCTTGTTTACAAAATGCTGGTCTCCATAGGGAGACTAGTGATAGAAAAGTTTCGAGAAGGCACATATTTTTTTGTCCTCATTTGCGTGAAAAACAAAAATATTATGTGTCTTCTCTTTTTTTTGAAAGTTTTTTCTCAAAAATATGAGAAACCGCCAAACTTGAGGCCTGCTGTCTCCGACAGCAGGCGACCAGCTCTCGGAGAGAGCTGGCCACTGTGCTGTCTCCGACAGCAGGCGACCAGCTCTCGGAGAGAGCTGGCCAATGTGACTTAATGCTTAGTCATCCAATCTTCAAGTCGTTTTTTGACTTTATCGAGATCTTTTTCGTAGATTTCGGGATTTTTGAATCGTTCATCATAGATAAGCTTGCCGATATCGATGCGAACGGCTTTATCGCCTACAAATCCTGTATTGTCCAAGGCGTTATGGTCTAGATCGACAATGCCTTTTTTGTATTCATCAATGTACAGGGCAAAAATCTGATCAATTTTTTGCTGAGCCAGTTTGTGGTCACCTTTGTCCAAACACTCTTTAAGCACCTGTCTCGTAATTATGGCTTTCGATTGCAAGACGAATGGAACAATGTTCAAGTCGATCATTCTAGATTCTCCAATAGCATCTACCGTATGGACGCGAGGAAGGAGACCTGCTTTTGGAGTCAGATGCATGTAAATAAGCCCTGTATTTTCCCGATCATGATCATAGGCAAGTTGATAACCAACAAAAATACGATCTCTTTTTAATACTTCGTCCTCTTTTGAGCGCACTAAAAACTGTTTGAATGGAAATATGGCTGGAAAAATGTGAATTAACGGCGACCTTTGGAGTGTTTGGCTTTTGAATAGTTTGAGAACATATTTTCCATCTTCGCTGACTAAGGCGAACACCTGATTTCCAGAGTCGAGATAGAAGTATTTTTGATCCAAAATTGGATTCGGATCAATTTCAGATGAAGACACGGTAAAAGGAGGTCCTTCTGTTAAAATATTCCCTTCTCTGAAATCACCAGTAAAATAAACGTATAGGTGTCCGAGAGCAATATATAAAACAAAAAAAATCAAAAAGTACTTGGTTATACGATATATCATGATACGTTCTTCAGTGAAGTGGTGATTAATGATGGGAGGTCGATTGCGTCATCGGCCTCTTTCAGGGTTTTTTGAACTGCTTTTTGTGCCGTAGCACTATTGTATCCAAGATTGATTAAAGCATTCATAGCATCGGATATCATTTGGGACTTAGGTGATAATCCCACATTTATTGCGAACTCGGAAGGAACATGCCCGCCAAGCATTTTTGGGATTTTATCTTTCATTTCAATGATGAGCCTTTGAGCAGTTTTTTTGCCAATTCCAGGTACCTTGCAAATGGCATCGATTTCGTTGTGCTGAATCGCAGCATAGAGTTGCTCGGTAGGAAGATGACCGATCAAATTCAAGGCAATTTTTGGGCCGAATCCGGTAACAACATTGATGATTTCTTCAAAAAGATCTCGCTCAATTGCTGAAAGGAAGCCATAAAGCGATTGAGAATTATCTCGAATAACAAAAGAAGTATGCAAGAGGATATCGCTTCCGATGGGTGGTAAATGACTATAGAGGCTGACGGGGATCGAAATTTTATATCCGATGCCGCCTGTTTCGACGGTCACAGCCGAGGGAGTTGAAGCGGTCAGTTGACCTTTAACATAATGATACATGTTTATTACACCTTTGTGCGTGGCAAATAGCGAGGGCTAGGGCATCGGCGGCGTCTTCAGGAGGGGCTTTAGAAAGCGCCAAGAGACGAGTGATCATCCCTTGAACCTGCTGTTTGCTTGCTTGACCTGTTCCTACCACCGATTTTTTTGCTGTACTTGGGGAATATTCGAACATTTCTATCCCATTCCGCCGTGCAGCAATAATTACCGTTCCTCTTGCCATTCCCACTTTCATGGCACTTTGTACATTTTTATTCACATATTGTGTTTCCACAACTACTGCATCTGGACGAAATTTCTCCAAAAGCAATTCTACATTTTCGAACAAAGCGTAATATCGGTCAAACAATTCCTCATTTGCAGGGGGTCGAATGCATCCATAGTCGAGAGGACGGAACTGAGAACCGCTCACTTCTATGATTCCATAGCCGCTGACTCTTGTTCCGGGGTCTATACCCAGAATGATTAAGGGCATTTTTAAATTCTCCAATCTATTGCTACATAATGGATAATTAAGGTATTATTATCAATATTATACAGGTAAAAAAAATGACTCTTACCCCGAAAAATATTTTGGTCAAAATGCCAAACTGGCTAGGCGATGTTGTGATGGCGACTCCGATTTTGGCCGATTTGCGTAAACAATACCCGACGGCAACGATCACTGTAATGTGCCAGGCAAATGTTGCTCCGTTGCTGACACAAGACCCCAATATCAATGAAGTTTATTCTTACAAGCGTCCCAGTGGTTGGATTCATCGTCAAAAGCACTATGAGATCATCGAAAATATCAGAAAAGGTGAATACGATCTAGGGATTCTTTTGACGAATTCATTTTCCACTGCTTGGTGGTTTTGGAGAGGAAAAGTACAGTATTGCATCGGATTCGCTGGCAACTTTCGAAGCCTATTGCTGAATAAAGCAATCTCTTTCCCAAAAAACATCGAAAAGCAACACCTAATAAAGACTTATAAAATGCTTTTGGCTCCTCTTGGGATTCCATCTTCTGATACTCCGCCAAAGCTGTATCTTTCTGGAAAAGAAATTAGAGATGCTCATGAATTTCTCAAATTATTTGGAGTCGATCCCGAGAAACATACTATCATAGGGATAAATCCGGGCGCCGCCTACGGATCGGCAAAATGTTGGCTTCCGGAGCGATTCGAAGAACTTACAAGACGTCTTCAGGCTGATCCGAATACGTTTATTTTGTACTTTGGCGATGGTACAGGCACTCCCTTGGTTGATAATATCTGCAAAAATTTCAGTGATAGAGTCATCAACTTAGCCGGTAAGACCACTTTGCGGGAATTGCTGTCTCTGATTAATTGCTGCAACGTATTTCTTACCAATGACAGCGGCCCCATGCATATCGCTGCAGCCTTGGGAATCCCTTTACTTGCCCTTTTTGGTTCGACTAATGAGGTGAAAACTGGCCCTGCACCACTTGGAAAAGTAATTCACAAGCATGTGGAGTGTTCCCCCTGCTATAAAAGGGTCTGTCCAATAGATTTCCGATGCATGAAACGCATCGAAGTAGATGAGGTATATCATGAACTCCTCCAGGTGCTTAGAGAAAGTGAAAAAAGATAACGCCCTTGAAAAGCTACGCTTGATAGGGCAGCAGCACATTTTTCACGATTTTGAAGGACTTATTCAACAGGTCGAATCCATTAACATCCCTACATTCCGGTTGCAGCAGCAAATGCTCTTAAAACATGGACACAAGGCACCTGGATTTCTCGATGTATTCGAAAAAATTACATTATCTGGAGATGAAAACATTGCTTCAATTGGTCAAGAACAAATTAAAGAGGGAAAAGTTGGGTGCCTAATCGTTGCCGGGGGCATGGGTACACGTTTGCAATTCAATGGTCCAAAAGGAATGTATCCGATCTCATTGATTAATCAGAAAACCCTCTTCCAATTAGTAGCAGAAAAGACTTTAGCTGCAGGACATCAAGCTGGCAGGGATCTCTCGATTGCCATTATGACTTCTCCGCTGAACCACATAGAAACAGTCAGGTATTTCGAAGAAAATGATTACTTTGGCCTTCACAAAGATCAGATCGATTTCTTCTCTCAAGAAATGCTCCCTTTACTTGATCATTCTGGAAATTTGTTTTTAGATCAGATTGATCATCTTGCTGTCGGACCCGATGGAAACGGTGGCTCCCTACAGCAGTTTGTAAATGTTGGAATATGGAAAAAATGGTACGAAAATGGGATCAGATATCTAAATTTTACTCTAATCGACAATCCATTGGCTGATCCATTTGATGCAGAACTTATCGGATTCCACCATTTCGAAGGAGTCGACGTTGTCATGAAATGTACGGCAAGACAAAATCCCCGTGAAAATGTAGGTGTTTTGATTGAGATGGAAGACAAAGTTCATGTGATAGAATATAGTGAACTTCCCGAGGCCGAACGAATTGCTACTGATGAAAAAGGGCGATTAAAGCATATCGCCGCCAACTTAAGTCTATTCAGTTTTTCGATGGACTTTATCAAACAAATTTCCAAAGAACCTCTTCCACTCCACATTGCTCATAAGACAGTGGAGTGCCTCGGAGTCAAACCAAAGGCGCTCAATGCATGGAAATTTGAGAAGTTTATTTTTGATGTTTTGCCTCTTGCAATGTCTGTAAGAGCACTTCTCTATCCGAGAGAGGCTTGCTTTGCCCCTCTGAAAAATGACGTCGGAGATGATAGTCCCGCAACAGTACGGGACGCCTTGCAAAAACGAGATCGTGCCGTGTTTGCTGAATTGACAGGAAAAGAGCCTCCCCAGAGACGTTTTGAGCTTGATCCCGCATTTTACTATCCAACTGATGAAATGCGTGTTAAGTGGAAAGGCAAAGAACTGCCTCCCGAAGAATACATAACAATATAAGGTAATGAAGATGAAAATAGGATATTTAGGAGCCGGTGCCTGGGGTTTTGCATTAACGGCGCTTCTCGCTTCAAAAGGATACGAACTAAAATCGTGGACGATTTTCCCTGAGCTAGCGAAAAAACTCAATGATACAGGCGAGCATCCCATGCTTCCCGGCACAGCGGTCAAAGGCAATATGCACTTCACAACCGATCTTAAAGAAGTTTTAACAGGCATCGATCTTCTTGTCGAATCGGTTACCTCCGCTGGAATCAGACCCGTTTTCAAACAAATCAAAGAAATCGGAATTCCTAACTGTCCCATAATCACCACTTCAAAGGGAATCGAACAAAATACGGGCCATATTTTGTCAGATGTAATTGCCGAAATCCTGGGTGAAAATGTACGTTCTCAAATCGGCGGCATCAGCGGACCAAGCTACGCAACTGAAGTAATCAAAAACCTGCCGACAGCTGTTGTAGGAACTGCCTACGAGAAGGATGTCATGATGATGGCTTGCCAAACTTTTACGACAGATACTTTTAGAGTCTATCCCAACTCAGATGTACTTGGAGTGTCTTATGGCGGAGCCTTGAAAAATATTATCGCAATCGCCTGCGGCATTGCTGAGGGAATGGGCCTGGGTTACAGTGCTAGAGCTGCTTTAATGACTCGCGGACTTGTTGAGATGTCAAGACTCGCAGTCGCTAAAGGCGCCAAGCAGGAAACTCTCTATGGATTATCTGGAATGGGCGATCTTTGCGTGACATGCAGTTCTACCACCAGTCGCAATTTCCAGTTCGGTCTGCTTCTTGCACAAGGAAAAAGCCCTGAAGAGGCACTCAAAGAGGTTAAAATGGCTGTCGAAGGAGCCTACACTGCTGTATCGGCCTATCAGCTCAGCAAGGAACTTGCTATTCCCATGCCTATTACCGAATGCATCTACTCGATCATTCAAGGCAATCTCAAGCCAAGCGAAGCAGTAAAAGCCCTAATGCTCCGTGAAATCAAACCTGAAAATCTTTAAAAAAAATAAGCCCTGCCGTGAAAAACAGCAGGGCTGCAATTGACACCTATTGAGACAGCTCTAATAAAGTGGCCAGGAGTTCATCGGCCTCCTGCCTTAAATCAATTAACTTTTGCTTATATTCAGCGTTCTTCTGGTCAAGTTCATTTTGCAGTTTGCGAGTTGTTGCTTCAGATGCTCCCCCACTAACTAACGTATTAAACTGATAAATACCTGTGTCGCGGAGTTGTCGAATTCTTTTAGCTTGAGATATATTCCCTCTCTCTTAATGCGCGAATTTCTTTGCTTGTTATAGGATCAATTTTGGGTGACTTTTCTGATTTATTAAGATGGCACCGTCAGCGTCGATATGTCTTAAAAATTCGCAAAATACCCCCGCCTTTGAGCGTAATTAAAGCACTATGAACTATATTTGAAAAGAAAATGAAGGATTTAATCTCCCAATTTGTACAACTGTATCTTATCTTTATTTTCTGACTCTGATGGCAAAGCGTCAAATATTACAGAAAATTATTGCCGAATTATGGTATAAAAGAGACAATACAGTGTGAGATATATTACTGTAACAAATATGAAACCTAAAATAAAAGTACCACTTGCAAAAATTAAAAAATTCTGTCGTGTACATCACATTGTCAAGCTTTGCCTATTTGGTTCAGTGCTAACTGATAAATTTAATAAAAGAAGCGATATTGACGTACTTGTAGATTTTGATTCCGCGCATATCCCCTCATTTTTCGGTCTTGCTGATATGCAGTTCGAACTTGAAGATTTATTTGACCGAAGAGTAGATTTGCGTACACCAGAGGACTTAAACATCCATTTTAGGGAAAATGTAGTTTCAAACTCCCTTCGATTGGTGTAAAAAATATGAAGGATCCACTTTACAATCCACTAGTGTATATGCTGGAGGCATCTCAGGCCGCTGTTAAGCATCTTGTTAAGAAAAAAAGAAAGGATTTGGATACGAACAGAATGGTCTTATCAGCAGTAGTTAGAGAGCTTGAAATCATTGGTGAGGCTGCAAATTCAGTACCTGCTACTCTTAAGAAAAAATATCCCGAAATTCCTTGGAAGCAGATGATTGCAATGCGTAATCGTCTCATTCATGCCTATTTTGATGTTAATCATGATGTCGTCTGGATTACCACCACTGAACATCTTCCAAAGCTCATTGAACAGCTAAAAACGATTTTAAAATCCGATTCAGCGACATTTTGATTCCCTGTTTTCACTTCTAAATAACGATTTTTGCTTTAATCCACCATGGTGCACAGAATAAATGACCCAAAAATGCCGTTCTTTACACATAGTTATTTCTATGTATTTCTTCCCCGGCGACATCTTTGTAGGTATCATCAAAAAAGGAAAAGTCAAGTTTTACCTTATTAGCAACATCATCAGGTGTTACTCCTTCCTCGGCAGCTTTACGATACATCAAAGTAACAGCTTCACTAACCCACTTTTTAATAAATAATCCCGATTTTCCTTCGGTCTTCCTCACAATCTCAGATATCGTCTGCTCATTGACCTGCTTACGTTTAATTATTTCATCGAGGAAATAGTCGAACATGATTTTTCGTTCTTTCAATGAAGGCAATGGCACCTCAAGCAACTTTGCAGGGGTGCTCATGCTGAATCCTTTTAAAATCTCTGCTGGAATATTTCCAGAGGTGATTCCTATAATCAATACATTGTGCGCTGCCAAGCCTTCATTTATAAATAAATTTTGAACTTCTTTAATGAAGTGGCCCATCTGAACTCCAGATTCTCTTTCAGAGACCTTGTTTGAGGCAAAAATCCAGTTTATCTCATTTTGACGATGACGTGCAATGGAGCTTCCGCTCTTTGGTCTCTTGATGCATTTTTTGCAGGTTGAATTGCTGTGCTAATAGATTGTAATAGTTTTTCTCCTTGCTGCGGCCAAAGCTGCGAGGCACAGTAGTACTGAAATCGATTCTTGTCCAAAAACAATAATTTTTCTACCAAGCGTGCAATCATACTTTTGCTGGTTCCTGGAGGTCCATAAAGTAACACACCTATTGAGACAGCTCTAATAAAGTGGCCAGGAGTTCATCGGCCTCCTGCCTTAAATCAATTAACTTTTGCTTATATTCTGCGTTCTTCTGGTCAAGTTCATTTTGCAGTTTGCGAGTTGTTGCTTCAGATGCTCCCCCACTAACTAACGCATTAAACTCATTAATACCTGTGTCGCGGAGTTGTCCAATCTTTTTAGCTTGAGCATTAATTCCTCCCACTTCTCTATCCACTTCATCTAATTTTAAACGCATATGATTTACTCTTTCGGATAAAGCACTCTTTTCCGAATCCAAAAAAGTACTAGGGTTATATTTTTCCATAACCTCTAAAACATCGTACGTTACAGGCATGATTAGTACCCATTGTGCTTTAATTTTAAATGCACCATATAACTTATTAGCCAATGATTTAAGGATTTCCTGCCACATCGTAAACTTCTCTGTACTATTTCCTTCCGATGCTCTTGCGTGCTCCCTAACTGCATCTTCGAGTAAATGCCCCTCAAACGTTTCAACATTTAGTGCACTTCGTACGTTTTCTCTTAATTCTTCAAGATTAATTGACTTTACAGGTGAAGCAGCCGGCTCTATGTTTGGCATTGGAATATCGAAGTTCAATAAATCATCGTCAACTATGTCAGGCAATGCAGGTGGTAATTCTTCATCTGACTGTTCTGTATTAGCTTGAGGAATATTAGAGTAAAGAATTCTATCAAAAATTGCTTTAAGATCTAGGTTCTGTAACTTAGCCTTAATTGCAATCGCTGAAAATTTATGATCACTATTAGGATCCAAACCTGCCTGAATCAAACTATTTACGTATACCTCATGTATTTTCCTGTCTTGACCGCCCGCTGTGAAAATATTTTTAATTAGTCTTATAATCCACTGACCAAATCCTTTTACTTCGACCAGCGTTCCTTTACTTTCATCATAGGTAAAGCGTCTAAAATTTGGTTTGGCCTGGAGAGCCATTAAATTATCTCTTGCATTAATAATCGGATTCACTATTTTTCTCCTTTTATAGTATTATCTATACCAATAATCTTACACTAAAATTTAATTTATTTCAATGCTTATGTTAGTATATTCAATTTTTTATCTCTATTCTTGATTCAAATAGAGAGTGTTATCTTCGACTATGTTCCTTTCATTCTCTGATATATTACTATATCACGATTTTTTGATATAGTAATATATCAGAAATTCTTGATATATCTTGACATTGAATTGAGAAAATGTCATAATGAGGACAAAGCAAGGAAGATGTTATGCAACTCATTGATCAAAAGTGCTATAAATGCAATAAAGCTTTAGAAGTCGGCTGTCCTGTTCAATCAGGCCTTCACCCACATTGCTTCAGTTCATGGTTCAAGGTTGAGCCGTTGGAAGATTTTGAAGACGTGGTCGCACGCTCATCCGAAGCTCTCGCTTCTAATGATTGGGTGCGTATTGCTTCCAGTTTTTTTCATGGTAAGTTTCGTAAATACTCCGCCCAACTGGGGACAAAAAGTTATCTATTAAAAGTTCAACAACCTGAGTTTCCCGAACTGCCTGCAATGGAGTACCTATGTAATCAAATAGCATCTAGTCTGCAATTTCAGATCCCAAGTTATTTTTTCATTCGCTTCCAAAATGAGTTAGACACCTTTGTCAGCGAAAATTTTATGCAGTTCTATCCAGGATGTGATCTTGTTCACATTTATCGATATTTGGATGCACCTAATCAATTTACTTGCGAAGGCTTATTGAAGGTCTTGGAACAAAATGTGAAGCGATATGACGATATTCAAAGATTTGTTAAGCTTTGTTTATTCGATTCACTTATCGGAAACCATGATCGTCATGGTAGAAATTTAGGTCTCATTCAGAGTGGCCAGGAACTTCGGCTTTCCCCTTTTTACGATAATCCATCATATTTGGCTTTAGAACACCCGCTGCTTTTAGGTGCTTTTCACGAGCCACGAGGAGCCATTGGAACTGTTGACACATCAGAACCGATGATGAAAGATTATGTAAAAGAATGGATGCGACTTGAGCTCGATGAGCCCATCAAGGAATTCAGGGATCAGATAGATATTGAGCAAATCATATGTTTAATTTCTCAGAGTTATATTTCTGAGAAAAGAAAACAGGCTTTTATAAAATTGGTGAAACGTCGAATGGAGGAATTAGTTGATGCCTCAAAAATACTTTGAAAAATTAACGGGGGTACAGGTTTTTCTGGAAACAAAATCACATCGTGAGTTTGTTGGAATCTTAACGAGAGAAAATCATACATTTCATTTTATATATGATAATAAATACTTAAATAGCACTGGAGTTATCCCCCTAGGGCCTGAAATGCCCCTAACAAAAAGATCTTTTCAATCTAACACACTATTTGTACCATTTTTAGATCGGATACCATCTCGGGAAAATCCTGCTTATGCTGATTATTGCATAGCGACAGGAATCACATTAGAGGAATCGGATCCTATGACACTTCTAATATCAATTGCACACCGGGGCCCTTCATCGTTTATTTTTGAACCACTTTACAAGGACAGTTTTAATGCTGAAGATTTTCGCAATTTTAGAAAAATGCTTAATCTTACTGTGAAAGAATTTAGTATTTGTTTTGGTTTTTCACCAGCAGCAATAACACGTGTCGAGCTTGGACAGTCCTCTGGAAGGGAAATTTTAAAGAGAGCTGAAATTTATGTGAATTATCCCCAGGTTGCATTGGACCAAATCCAACGAAATGGTGGTATTTTACATACAAAGAAAAGGTTAAAGGTAGAATCCTTTCTAAGGAAGAGTTCGGAAATAAATACTGAGCGTCTCTACAAAAAGTTCTGATATTATCGGAGAAGGTAAATTCTCTAATGAACTTGCGATCATTATTGGAGGCCACGGTAGCTTAGAGTGTAGCAAAGCGGTAAAAGCCCAAAACTTGTCTACATTATAATAAAGAGTCTTTCCCGTCGCTTTACGCTCCTGAATAATTTCACCACGTACTTCCTAACAACTCATGGACTGAATTGAAATTCCAAGCAGTCTTGCAGCTTCTACTATATTTACAAATCTACTCATATGAATAGAAAACATCAGATTTGTACAGATTACTGCGAGCAGTTACGAGCCCTAATGCGCCGCGAAATCAAACCCGAGAATCTGTAAAAAAATAAGACCCTGCCCAAAGAGGACATCGGCAGAATGATATACAAGCCCCTTGATAGAAAAATATTCTTGCAATACATTAAGTTAATAGGCTGGTCTCTTAAAAAAGGCGGTATTGACTGGAACTTGTATGACGATAATGATGTCCTGCTGTGTTCTATTAAGATAGCACACGGCCGGAGGACAAAAGAAGAGGTAGTTGCCTATAGTGTCCACAAAACAGAAAAAATTTGTAAGGAGAAAGGTTTATCATGGCCTCCAAAGAAAATAAAGAAATAGAAGCTCATTTAAAAGTGGCTCTTGAGGAAATTGGGGAAATAAAGCCATGGTTCAGCAAGAATTTTAATACATGGGTTTATCACAATGATTTATACCCTGTAGAGTATTCTGGAGACACGAAAGAAGAGGTTATTCAAAATTATCCTCTATACCTAAAAGAATTTATTAAACACCGACTGCAAGATAGACTTTCCCCTCTAATGGAAAAAAAGACAAAGGGGCATGGCGGTAAACGCAAGGGTGCAGGCCGCCCCAAAACTATTGAAAAGGAGCAGAAAATAAGAGTCTATGTGCCTAAAGATATTGCCGCATGGATTAGACAACCCGACACAATCCCCAGCATTAGAAAAATCTTAAAGTCCTACAAAGGATGAAAAAAAGGGCCGGTTTGGGCTGTTTCTTTACATATAGTTATTTCTATGTATTTCTTCCCCGGCGACATCATTGTAGGTATCATCAAAAAAGGAAAAGTCAAGTTTTACCTTATTAGCAACATCATCAGGTGTTACTCCTTCCTCGGCAGCTTTACGATACATCAAAGTAACAGCTTCACTAACCCACTTTTTAATAAATAATCCCGATTTTCCCTCGGTCTTCCTCACAATCTCAGATATCGTCTCCTCATCGACCTGCTTACGTTTAATTATTTCATCGAGGAAATAGTCGAACATGATTTTTCGTTCTTTCGATGAAGGCAATGGCACCTCAAGCAACTTTGCAGGGGTGCTCATGCTGAATCCTTTTAAAATCTCTGCTGGAATATTTCCAGAGGTGATTCCTATAATCAATACATTGTGCGCTGCCAAGCCTTCATTTATAAATAAATTTTGAACTTCTTTAATGAAGTGGCCCATCTGAACTCCAGATTCTCTTTCAGAGACCTTGTTTGAGGCAAAAATCCAGTTTATCTCATTTATGACGATGACGTGCAATGGAGCTTCCGCTCCTTGGTCTCTTGATGCATTTTTTGCCGGTTGAATTGCTGCACTAATAGATTGTAATAGTTTTTCTCCTTGCTGCGGCCAAAGCTGCGAGGCACAGTAGTACTGAAATCGATTCTTGTCCAAAAACAATAATTTTTCTACCAAGCGTGCAATCATACTTTTGCCTGTCCCTGGAGGTCCATAAAGTAACACACCTTTTGGAAGCTCTTGTTTGGTGGTGATGCGATCTTTTTTGTAAAGTTGTGAAATTCGAAGATCGAGTAGAAAATTCAAAATACCTATGGGAACTCCAACCATGCCGAGTCTTTGAAGATCAAAGGTAATCGATTGTATGCTGGCGCCTGGTGTCGGCACAAAAAGCTCCTCTTTGGGTTTTAGTCTTTCAGATTTGATGCATTGTCTAATGGCTTGTCTAAAATCATCCATGCTTATTTTTGCAGAAGGGTGGTTGATTAGGTCTTTACAATCGATTTTTTCTGTTTCACAACGCGGAATATGATAAGTCCCAGCCTTGTTAACGATACCTTTAATGTCAGCGCCACTTAATCCGGCAGATTCTTCAGCTAATACATTAAAATCAACATCTGGTAAAATTTTCGATTGCAATCGAAGCCCTTCTGTATGGATTGTAAAAATGTCTTTTCTCCCCACGAAGTTGGGCAGGCCCATAAAAACGTGTGTTCCTAAGCGTTCCATTCGTTTGACGGCTGGATCAATTCTATCAAATTTATTAGTGGCGCCAATGACAATTATATTATTTAGTTCTAGGCATCCATCCATTTGAGCCAAAAATGTCCCTACTTGGCTTACTTCCCAAGATTTTGATTCTGATGTACGGTTTGAGAGAATGGAATCGATTTCATCGATGAATAATACGTATAAAGGACTATCATCGCCTCTTTCTATTTGATCTTTCCGAGCATTTTCAAACATTTTCCTGATATTCGCCTCTGATTCTCCTACCCACTTGCTCAATATATCCGAACCGGTAAGAAACTGCATTCTCTCCTCGGGTATATTTAGCATTTGTGCAATTTTCCTTCCCGTTAGAGTTTTTCCTGTTCCAGCAGGCCCATGAAGTAATAAGCCTCGAGAATATCCTAGTTTATTCTTCAGAAAGTATGGCCGATATTTGCCGCGAGAAAGTAGTATCCATTTAATATAGTCAACAAGTTCTTCTGGTGCACCGCCAAGACCCACTTCCACCAATTTTTTATAAATGTCTTCAGAATCCTTCAAGTTTACAGGTCTTTCTACGAGGACGTTTCCTTGTTTTTCACCATTGACCTCAATGAGTGTTTTTGGAGTAACGGTACGCAAGGATCTATACAAACTTGGAACCAAGAGATCTCCCTCTATGACAAATTGATTCAATTTAAAAGCGAGCTCGATCCCTTGGTGGGACATTCCATAGATTTCTTTCATCTCTGACACAATTCCATCAATAGGAAGAGCATTTCTAAATGCTGAAAGGATATCGTGTTCATGCAAAACGCTTTTCGTCGCATCTGCTCCTTTTTTCGTTACGGTTACTTTGATTGATTTTAGTGGATATATTTTTTCGTCTCGAACAAGTTCGATACTTTTACTAAAAACTCCAACGTCAATTACAATTTCCGTGCTATCTGACAATTTCCACAACTGACTCAATCCTTTTTGTTGGGGAATTTTTGGACCAATTACATCAACTACTTTAAGTTGCATCATTAAATCTCCCGAGGAAACGACTATTGTTCCCTTAAGGGGTATATTACTTATATTCTCTCTCACAAAGCGCTTTATTTCGTGTACATTAGCCCAATTTAGTTTGTTAGATTCAACTGGGTGAGATATATCCCATGAATTCACTTTTAAAATAACCTGAGAAGCTGGGTGTATTATATTAATATCAGAGCTTGTCAGAATTACATTATTGCCGCCTTCGACATAGATTCTGTGTTGATTATACAGGCAGAATGCTTTCTTATTTCCATTTGTTGGCTCCATTTGCACATTTTTCTTGATTTGAACATGAGAAAATCGCACGGAAAATTTCCAATCACCGACTATCACCTTCATTTCAATGCCGGGATAGATTAGTTTTCCTACCCAAGTCTCTTTGATCCTATTTTCTAGTTTACTATTGGAAATAATAAGAGGCAACGGGCTCAACCCTCTTTTCCACTCATTCACTGTGGTCAAGGAAGATGCATTCTCAAAGCCTCTCTGAACCGCTTTTTTCACATTCAATATCTTCATGCAAAATTCTTCTACATCTCTTGAATCATATTCTTCAACGATGGTAATGTTTACGTCGTCAGATCTAAAGCCAACTTGTGTTTCTGAATCCAAAAATCCATATTCAACATTATTAGCGGCATGCAGCAAATCAATTTGGTCTTCGCCTATTAGTCTGCAACGATCGACTACTAGTCGTAAAGGCCCAACAACGGGATGGCGAACAAAAAATTCTTGTCCCATTCTTAGGACCTGATTTCCTAATTGCTTTGGAATTAACGCTGCTAAACTATTTGATAATAAAATGGTTTCTCCTTTTGTGGCTCCAATATTGTCAAACACTCTCCATCCTCGAACATTAAACTGAACATAAGCTGAGTCAACACATTTTGGAGCATTCCTAGGATATGGTTTAATTTCAATTGTGTTGTCGATTCTTTCATTAAATACTGTATAGATTATTTTATCGCGAAATAGACCAAAAACCTTTATTGCATCTTCGCAACATGTTCGATCTATGACAGTTGGCGCAACGTACCTGCCGATACGGATATATGGGGGATTTCCAATTTTTTTTAGAGTTGTAGATGAAATATGAACAGCATTAATACTGTGGGCTGTCTCATCATAAAAAGTATCATAAGTTACGTATAAACTAGAAATACGTGATTTATCCTTTGAATTTTTTTTAGGGGACTCGTAATCTAAATAATAATCATCATCATCTCTTCTCGTTCTTTTTCCTATAACGTCATAACTCATAATTGCACCTCCGGCAACTTCTCCTCATATTTAATCTTAGTGTTAATTGCAATACGATTTTTTTATCTTTTCAATTTCTGGATAGATGTGTATCCTTTCTTACGTATGAAACGACTTGTTTCAATAATATTTCTGATCATTACTTCAACTGTAACAGCTGCTGAAGGTGAATCCACACTTTTTCATGACCTGATGATTGTGGACTGGGTTAACCGCTGTGCAAATGAAAAAATACCGGTAACCTACAACAATCTTTTGGAAGGAGGTTATTTCAATATGCCTTCAGCATTGATGGGGGATGAAGGCGAAATCGGTGTAGGTCTTTCATATGTCCCGCCTTACCATATGTATAGTCTTCGTTTTCAGTTCACTGATCGTATCGAATTGTCAGGAAATTATAGAGTTTTTCGCGGAATTGATGATCCCATATTATCACCACATGGTTTCGGTGATAAGTCAGACAAAGGGATAAACGTCAAATTTGCTCTTTTAACCGAAAAAGACACTCAAAATACTCTGCCTTCTATAGCATTTGGTCTTGAAGATTTTGTTGGGACAAAAAGTTTCAAAAGCAATTATGTTGTCGCAACGAAAAGTTTCCTGAAGTTCAATGCCGAAGCTAGCATTGGTTATGGCAATAGACGAATCCGAGGGTGGTTTGGAGGGATTTCGTGGTTCCCTTTTCTTCGCATTGGAAACAGATACACGAGGGACTTAGCTTTCGTGGCCGAATACGATGCAATTCCATACAAAAGCAAAAGATGGGAACCCCATCCTGACGGACACAAGTCCAGATCACAAATAAATTACGGTGTTAAATATCGCCTTTTTGATAGTTTTGACTTCAGTTCAAGTTATATTCGAGGAGAAAAATTTGCCTTCTCAATTTCTACATTCTATAATTTTGGATACACCGAGGGACTCCAATGCAAACGGGATAATCCTCTCCCATGCAAAGCATCACCTTCGGGGCCGCTAGAACTCGATGATGCCCTTGTGACAAATTTATGCCCCCCCTTAGAAAACCAAGGTTTCCAACTAGTAGAAGCCTGGCTTTCAGAAAACTGCTTCAACGAAAAAACTCTACGCTTAACCATCACAAATAACTGCTATCGTTACGAATGTGATGTCCGCCGCCGCCTCAACGACCTCTTAGCAGCCTTGATCCCCACGGATATCGCTTATGTTGTAGTCACCATCAAAACTATGGGATTGCCAATTCAAGAATATCACTACTTAATGGCTTACGTTCGTCTTTATGGCAACGACAAAGTTGGTCCCTATGAACTACGTGTTCTGAGCCCCCTCTGTGATGTAGAATTTGAAAACACAGAATGCGATCAACTCCTTTTCTATCAAAAGCAAAGGCTATGGAATGTAGACCTCTATCCCCGATATGCATCATTCTTTGGAAGTTCTACAGGTAAATTCAAATATGCCCTAGGAGTAAATTTAGGTCTCAATGGATACCTTTGGAAAAATGTCAATTATTTCATTTTGCTGGGATACAATGTTTTTTCAAACCTATACGACTTAAAAGATATGGATCGTCTTAATCCATCACAACTTATCAACGTCCGCACAGATATTGTCAACTATCTTAAGCGCGACGGATTGCATGTGGACGAAGCTTACCTGCAAAAGAATTGGAATTTAGGGAAAGGGTGGTTCTCAAGGGTGTCTTTCGGGTATTTTGAGGTTGAATATGGGGGAATTGCTTCCGAAGCCCTCTGGTACCCTGCAAATTCACATTATGCCTTCGGCATCGAAGCTGCAGTAGTCAGAAAAAGATGTTATACAGGCCTTGGTTTTAGCGACAGTGTCAGAAAATTACACGGATTCCACCCTTCCTACCAAAGATTTTTAGGAACTCAAGGGTTCGTCAGCGCCTATTATCATGCCGATCCGATGGATATGGACTTCGAATTAAAAGCGGGTAAATTTTTGGCTAATGATCTTGGAGTCCGAGCTGAAATATCCCGTACCTATCCGAGTGGAACACGTGTCTACGTTTGGGGAACTTTCACAAATGGGAACGATAAAATAAATGGAAGAAGATACTACGACAAGGGAATCGCCATTTCAATCCCCCTAGATATCCTGTACACTTACACATCGAAATCCCGTTGGATCTACAGCATGTCAGCCTGGTTGCGTGATGTCGGCGTCAGCGCCTACACAGGCAAAACCCTATACCGTCTCATCCAAGACGAAAGAAATCAGTAGAGAACACAAGAGAGATCATTGATATTGATGCCTTGTTAGCCTCCATGCAAAGGGAAAACAGGATATGCATCAACCTACAATATCTTTTACCACAGAGAACACGAGAGAACACAAGAGAGGTCATTAATATCTTGTTATTTCTCTAACAAAAAAACAGGATATGCAGGATCGCAAGCGGCAGGATAGGAATGATATATGTAACTTCTTATAATCCTTCATATCCTGCCGCTTGCGATCTTGCATATCCTGTTTTTTTGTTAGAGAAATAACGAGATATCCATGACCTCTCTTGTGTACTCTCGTGTTCTCTGTGGTAAAAGATATTTTAGGTTGATGCATATCCTGTTATTTTGTTAGAGAAATAACGAGATATCCATGACCTCTCTTGTGTACTCTCGTGTTCTCTGGGGTAAAAGATATTTTAGGTTGATGCATATCCTGTTTTTTTGTTAGAGAAATAACGAGATATCCATGACCTCTCTTGTGTACTCACGTGTTCTCTGTGGTAAAAGATATTTTAGGTTGATGCATATCCTGTTTTTTTGTTAGAGAAATAACGAGATATCCATGACCTCTCTTGTGTACTCACGTGTTCTCTGTGGTAAAAGATATTTTAGGTTGATGCATATAGGATATGCAGGATCGCAAGCGGCATGATTTGCAGAATACTCAGAAATGATGACTGCATCAATGAGCGCTATATCACGCACATCTTTTGATTCATTTCTTTTGGCTTTCATACCCCTTACAATGGGTAAGGAACAAAATTTTATCCCTTTATAGAAAAAATAATTGTCGGGATCAAATAAAATGGCGTCCTTATCCTTCACATGATACTTGAGTTCTCCATTATGACTTGAAATACCCGCAATATTGGTAGTGGAAGCTGCATTATCAAAGTGAATATAATCCCAGTCATTGCAATCTCTTAGACCATAAATTCCCATGACCGCACTGCCATCTACTACAAACCATTCATTGTTTTGATTAGTTGATTTAATCCAATTTTTATACTTATCAAAATATTTTTTAGTGTTATTAAATTCTAAAATTTTTCCATTATTTAAGAAATGAATGCTATTTTTATTAAAAAAGGCCCGTGAAAGCATAATGGCTTGTTCATGCGTATCTGTGGTATGGAAAGAATGATTACTAATTTTATAAATATTACGTATTTCCATTTTGCAATCCTGTATTTTCTTCAACGCATTGCTTTCTACAAGGTAAATTCTCGCCGGATTTTTCGAGACCAAATCCGGAGGAAAACATGCTTTTGCCTTATTCCGCGCTGCGGTACTAATCTTCCCCTGATCAGAAATAAATGGTTCATTATCATAAGCATGCAGGATCACATTCAATCCTCCGATTTCATTTAAAAAAATCGATTTCTTATACACAATCTTGGCATATTTTCTAATCAAATTTTCCGCTTCCTCTAAATGATCAACAGCTGATGGAAAAAGAATCAAAATATAAGTATTTGGCTTCAGCTCGCAGTATTGAATGGCCATGGCGTCGAGGTATTTTTCTTCCAGGCCTTGCTTTCGAAAAAAATCGAATCCCCAATCGGGACACATTTGGTCTGTTTCTCGGGTATAAACTAATTTATTGTAGCAAAGACAAGCGGCAACCCGATGGGCGCCGGTTCTTATAGCACCATTTTTATCGATCAAAACTAAACCATTTTTGGGATTGTATCCCTTGTTTTTTATAGAATCGAGCACCTCATGGAAGCTATTTTGAAAATCTTCAAATCCCTTTTTTGGGGGAATCCTCTCACAAAAACCATTCCAAACCCTCAGATGATTGTAATACATGTCTTTTGAAAATGAACAAGTGACCCCCCATTCCCTATGTTTTGCGTAGATGTATTTAACCATCAGATCGGCTCGAGTTGGAACAACGCATTCACTAGCAGTACACACATCTTGAGCAGAAAGCGGGTGGACTAAAGCGAATGCAGAAATAATAAAAAATAATAAGTAGTTTTTTGAAGCGGCTTTCATGGATCCTTTATTTGTACCACAATGAAGAAATTTTACAAATTATCCATGTTCCATGTCAATAAAAAGTGATTTAAAAAATTTACTTTAAAATATGCGCTTGCTATGTTCGGCATAAAGAAGAAACACATAAAAGTGAAGCATGACACAATTTAGAGCCAAAACAATATTTTGCTTTATTGCAATCCTTTCACTCTGCGGATGCGAATTGGCGTATGAACCTTCATTGAGAGGAGATACGTCGAGTTCCCCAAGTTCGATGGCTGAGCAACAATTTGTTTATAAAGAAACTGTGCCTCCACACTTCACAGCAGAAGAACTTAAAGAAACAATGCCCTTAGAAAGGCTTCTAGATATTGCTCTCAGCAATAATCCTACAACAAGGGCAAGCTGGAACGCTGCACGGGCCGCTGCATTTGGATATCATGTTTCTCTAAGCGAGTATTATCCTGCATTGAATTATTCCGGATATATAGAAGATCAGTACGTACACACCGATGCGACTTCAACTGTGCCTGCCACTTCAGCACAATCATGGAGCGTTTTTAATGAACTTACTCTCTCTTATCTTGTTCTAGATTTTGGAGGCAGATATGGCCAAGCAAGCCTTGCCTACCACACATTTATACAAGCCAATTGGCAGCACAACCTAGTCATGCAACAAGTAATGATTTCTGTAATTAATGCTTACACTTCGCATATTAGCAACAAAGCTCTTGTAGTTGCTGCAGAACAGGACTTTCATGACGCAGAAACAACCCTCCAAGCAGCATTAAAAATGAAACAATGGGGTGTAGCAACGCAAACAGATGTGCTGACAGCTCAGGCCAATGTTGAGCAAATGCGATTAAATTGGGAACAAGCAAAAGGAGCTGAGAAAACATCTGCAGCTCAGTTATTGATAGCACTTGGGTTGCCTGTTAACACTGGAATTTCTGTTGAGGGTTTACCGGACAAGCTTCCAGTTGTAAAGATTTCAGGAGATGTAAATTCTTTGATCGAGCTAGCAAAACAGCGGCGTCCTGACATTGGTGCAGCGATTTCACAAGTAAAGGAGCAGGAAGCAGAGTTAATGATTTCATTTTCTGCTGGGATGCCAGTTTTGACACTAACTGGTATCACTGATAAGACACATTATTTGAAAGCTAAAACGCCCTTAATCGATAATAGCAATAGCTATATTGCTTTAAATGTAAATGTTCCTATTTTCGATGGATTTTACTACGTTAATCAACAAAAACAAATACGAGCGCAAATCGCCGAAGCGATAGCCAACTTAGACGCACAAGTGGCCCAGGTGGTATCAGAGGTCGTTGTTAATTACTACGCTTTTACGACTGCCGAGGCAGGACTCGCCTCAAGTGAAGCATTATTGGAATACAGCACAAGATCTTATAGGGGGTATTTAAGCCAATATAAAGTGGGCTCGGCCTCGATTCTGGATGTCCTTAATTCTCTAACAATATTAAGCAACGCTAGGGCTCAACAAATCGCCACCCGCACTCAATGGGCTTATTCACTTGCCAATTTAGCATTCTCTGTTGGCACTTTAGGCGACGACAGCGGCAATTGGGAGGAAAAGCCTCCTGAAATACTTTATAAACTTAAATACAAAGACAACAAATGAATAAATTTATAAATTTTTTACTTATGTCACTATTAACATTGGGTGTTTATAGTTGCAAACAAGCTTCGAAAAAAAAACATCCACCTCACGTTGTAGTTGCTAAAGTTGCTCAACGGGATGTTCCCATTTATGTCGATGCTATTGGTCAATCAATCTCACCCGTAAGTGTCGACATCAAGCCTCAGGTTACCGGAAAACTGATTTCAACTTATATTCAGCAGGGTGATATTGTTAAAAAAGGTGATATTATTTATCAAATTGATCCTCGACCATATCAAGCTGTCTTAGAAGAAGCTAAAGCTCAACTTGAGCACGATTTGGCCCTTTTAGAATACGCCGAAAAAACTGTGGCATCATATAAACCTATTGTAGATGAAGATTTTATTGCCGTATTGACCTTTGAGGGCTATCTAAGCAATGCTGCAGCTGCTCGCGCTCAAGTGGAATTGGACCGTGCAGCAATAACTGCCGCTCAAATTAATGTTGAGTTCTGCGATATTGTGGCTCCGATTTCTGGAAAAATCAGTTATTTTGTCATCGATGTCGGCAACGTTCTTATTCTTGAAAACCCAACAGCTATCACAACTATCAAACCCTTCGATCCGATTGACATCCTATTCTCTCTACCTCAACAACAACTTGAAATGATCAGAGCTGTCCAAGGTAACGAAGGAAAATGGAAGTTTACCGTTGTCCTTCCAGAACACCCCGATAAAAAAATTGAAGGTACAACATACTTCATTGATAACCAAGTCAACCAAAATACCGGTACAATTCTGATGAAGGGAAAATTAAATAATGAAAATTGGGAATTTTGGCCAGGAGAATTTGTCAAAGTGCAGGTTCTTCATCGAATTGCTCCTAATGCGTTTGTTGTTCCTCCCGGTGGTGTTTTGATTGGTAAAGACGGACCATATATTTATACTGTTGACTCAGAACAAATGACAAGTGTGCATAACGTAAAAGTTTTAATTCGTACGGATGAATATATTGCCTTCGACGCATCGGATGTGTGTGAAGGCGACACTATTGTTATCGAGGGACAACTAAATATTGCCCCTGGCATGAAAGTTAAAACCTCTGAAGTGGGAAAATGAATCTCTCCGAGCCGTTCATCAAAAGACCCGTCATGACGACCTTGGCAATGGCGGCTTTGCTTGTTGCTGGCTTATTTTCCTTTTCTTCTCTCCCTATCAGCAGCATGCCAAACGTGAGCTATCCAACAATTAATGTCAAAATTTCATTCCCCGGAGCTCTGCCGGAAATAATGGCAGATTCAGTTGCTCTACCCTTAGAGAAACAGTTTATGGCAATCCCTGCATTAAGACTTGTCAGCTCCAATAATACACTTGGAAATACCAGCATTGTACTGCAGTTTGAAATCACCAAAGACTTGATTACTGCTGCACAAGATGTCCAAGAGGCCATTACAGCTGCTATTCCCTATCTCCCAATTAATTTGCCATATGGGCCGGTATATCGAAAAGTTAATCCATCTGAATTGCCTATCTTCTACCTTTCATTAACATCAAAAACTATGCCGCGAACTGATTTGTATACCTACGCAAATACTTTAGTTGGCCAACGCATTTCAATGCTCAGCGGCGTCTCGCAAGTAAACGTTTTCGGTTCAATTAAGGCGATACGCGTGCAAGTAGATCCAGGGAAATTAGCCGCGAATGATGTCACTTTAGCCGAGTTAGCTAAACAAATTCAGCTAGAAAATACATTTCTCCCTACGGGTCAGCTAGATGGAAATATCGAAGCCCCGATTTTATCAGTTGATGGACAGCTATTGACCGGAAGGGAATATGAATCGATGATTGTAGCCTACCGAAACGGAACCCCTATACGAATAAAAGACCTTGGACAGGCGGTAGACAATTTTCAAAATAACAAGATTTATTCACAATTTGTTGATGAAAATGGGATTCAACCTTCAGTTACTATATCAATACAAAAAGAACCAGGTGCAAATACGGTTACAATCGCTGAGGAGATCTATGCAATTTTAAACGAACTAAAAACTGAAATTCCCCCCGCAATTGATGTACACGTCGTTTTTGATCGCTCCACCCCAATACGTGATGCGATCAGAGATGCAAATATCACTTTAATCGTGTCCCTTCTTTTAGTAGTTCTTGTCATTTTCCTTTTTCTTGGCAAATTTGCCGATACCATTATCCCTTCACTAGTGTTACCCATGTCTGTAATCGGCACCTTTATCGTCATGAGGTTTCTCAATTTTACTCTAGACAATTTATCAGTGCTTGCCTTGACATTGGCTATTGGATTCATCATCGATGATGCCGTTGTTGTACTTGAGAACATCGTCCGTTTAATCGAAGCTGGTGAATCTCCGATAAACGCTGCATTAAAAGGGTCTAGACAAATTTGTTTTACAATTATTTCGATGACAATGTCCCTGATTGCCGTTTTTATTCCAATGTTATTTATGGGAGGTCTGCTCGGGAAAGTTTTCCACGAATTCTCTGTCACACTTACCACAATAACCATATTGTCAGGTTTAATTTCATTAACTTTGACGCCAATGCTTTGTGCACGATTCATTCCTGCAGCAAAAAATGGCGAAACCAAGTCAACAAAGATGTCAAAATGGAGTAATAAAATAAATAATCGAATACAAAAACGCTATCATATAATGTTGGATTCCGTTCTCGATCACCGGCTGACTGCTTTAAGTGTTTGTGCAGGTTGCTTGTTCGCAACATTTTTGCTATTAAAAACAATCCCAATTGATTTTTTGCCTAACGATGATGTTGGTTTCTTTTTGATCAATACACAGGAAATGGAAGGAGGATCCTCTCAAAGAATGCTCTACAATGAAAACAAAGTTATTGAAATCGCAAGAAAGCACCCAGAAGTAGACAGATTAGTTGCCATTAGCTCTATCAACGAATATCGAAAAGGGATAAATTTAATTGGTCTAAAACCCATTGGAGAAAGGCCTCCCATCAGCCAAGTTATTCAGAACTTTTATGCAGAATTAGAACAAATTCCAGAAATGCAATCTTTTATCAAAAACATCCCTCTAATTGACTTAGCAGCTGGTCAGGAAAGCCGCGCAGCGTATCAGTTTGCTTTACGTAATATCTCGACGCATCAACTTTATCCAAACGCAAAAGCACTAGTCGATAGAATGAAAAAGGAACCCATGTTTCAAGGAGTAAATAGCGACTTAGAAATCGATACCCCTCAAATGAATGTAAATATACTACGAGATAAGGCCTCAACCCTGGGTGTAACGGCTACTGATATCGAAAACGTCTTCAACTACAGCTACTCAGGAAATCTCGTTTCACGCATCCAAACTCCTATCGATCAATATGATGTCATATTGGAATTATATCCAAAAATGCAACAGCAAGCCAGCACGTTAGATAACGTTTGGCTCCGCTCCTCTATTACAAATGATTTACTGCCTCTCAGCGCAACAGCAGAATGGAAAGAAGAACTCGGAGCTACCAGCATCAACCACATCAACCAATTTCCTGCGGTAATCATCTCCTTCAATTTGGCTCCCGGAGTACCTTTAGAAACAGCTCTCAACAAACTAAATGATCTAACAACTGAAATTTTAAGTCCCAGCACTCACGCGGAAGCCATAGGAGCCGCAAAAACTTTCCTTGAATCCATCGAGAGTGCTGGAATACTCCTCATTTTCTCTATAGTTTCGATTTATATAATTCTAGGAATCCTCTACGAAAGCTACCTCCATCCCATCACCATTCTCACAACACTTCCTCCAGCTACCTTCGGAGGTCTCCTGGTCCTTTGGGTATTTAATATTCCTCTTTCCCTCTACTCATTTTTGGGCATCATCCTTCTTATCGGAATCGTTAAAAAAAATGGAATTATGCTTGTCGATTTCGCTCTCGAGAATGTACGAGATAGAAAAATGCCAGTTCGACAAGCCATAGTCGATGCCAGCATGGTCCGTCTGCGTCCCATCCTCATGACGTCAGTCGCAGCTATATTTGGAGTCCTTCCGATCGCTCTGGGACTTGGCGCAAATGCTGCAGCTCGACAACCTCTTGGATTCGTTATTATTGGAGGCATGATCATCTCACAACTCATAACCCTATTCATCACTCCCATTATATACTTTGAAATCGAAAGATTAAGCGAAAAACTCCACAAGGGGTCTGCATGAATATTTCAGCACCATTCATACTCAGACCCATCATGACCACACTATTAATGATCGCTGTTCTCATCGGAGGATTCATTTCCTATAACCGACTTCCCATCAGCAACCTCCCCAATGTCACCTACCCCACAATTACAGTCAGCGTATCCTTTCCTGGCATGTCACCCGAAATGATGGCTCATGCTGTTGCCCTTCCATTGGAAAAGCAGTTCATGGCTATTCCAGGAGTAAAACTTGTCAGTTCAAATAACACTTTAGGAAGCAGCAGCATTGTTCTCCAATTTGGCATAGATGAAAGTATGACCGAAGCCGCCCAAAACGTACAATCGGCAATTATTACGGCCACACCAACCCTTCCTCCGCAACTTCCCTATGCACCAACATACCGCAAAGAGAATCCAGCCGAACTTCCCATTATCTACGTAAGCATCTCCTCTGAAACATTTCCTCTCACCGACCTATATACCTATGCCAATAACGTTATCGGTCAGCGTATTTCAATGCTTTCAGGGGTATCTCAAGTCACTGTTTTCGGGTCTCCCTTAGCTATTAGAATTCAAGTTGATCCCCAAAAAATGGTCGCTAATGATATCGCTCTTTCCGAATTAGCTGAAGCTATATTCCTAGGAAATGCAAACATTCCCACAGGTCAATTGGACGGTCCCATCGAAGCCCCAAACATATCTGTGAATGGACAACTTTTAACTGCTGATGCCTGGGATGCCCTAATTCCAGTCTACCGCAACGGAACTCCCATACGCATAAAAGACCTTGGAAAAAGTCTCGAAAGCTTTCAAAATGACAAAATAAATGTTCAATATGCCAAAAATGGTAAAACACAATCCTCTATCATTCTCGCCATTCAAAAAGAACCAAATGCAAACACAGTCGCTATCTCTGATTCGGTTCACGAATTGTTAGATACATTAAAAGCTGAAATACCGGCTGCAGTCAAAGTAGGCACATTTTATGACCATTCAGCCTCTATCATCGCAGCAATTCAAGATATGAATTACACTCTGATTGCCGCCCTGATACTTGTCATAATCGTTATTTCCCTATACCTTGGAAAATTAGCTGACACTATAATTCCATCAGTTGTCATACCCATGACCATAGTAGCCACTTTTATCGTCATGGATAACTATAATTTTACCTTAGATAATTTATCCCTTTTAGCTCTAACTCTAGCAGTAGGATTTGTCATCGACGACGCCATAGTTGTTCTCGAAAATATCGTCAGAAGACAAGAAGCCGGCGAAAACCGGATAGATGCCGCCTTAGAAGGATCCCGACAAATTTCCTTCACAATAATTTCTATGACACTATCTCTTGTTTCAGTATTCATTCCCATGTTGCTTATGGGAGGTCTTATTGGAAAAATATTTAAGGAATTTGCTGTTACACTAATCGCAGTAACATTAATCTCAGGCATCGTCTCCCTAACACTAACGCCCATGCTTTGCAGTCGTTTCCTTCCAAATATCAATGAAAAGACATCATCGATCAAAATTTTTGAATGGTCAAAAAGATTAAACATTAGAATGCGCGATCGTTATGGAAAAATGCTCAGAAGTGTTATTGATCACGTCTACACCGCCCTTGCAGTTGGCATTCTTTGCCTTATACTAACATTTGTCCTATTTTTTTATTTACCAATTGACTTTGTGCCAGATGAGGATACAGGATTTTTTATCGCATACACACAAGGGATGGAGGCAGGTTCCTCCTTGAGAATGCTAGGTTACGAAAATAAAGTTGTCGATATTTTAAGCTCCAGTCCTTACGTAGACAGTCTTGTCGCATTGACCTCCTATTCTGAATATCGTAAAGCACAAAATCTTATACTCCTTAAACCCGAAAATCAAAGACCTCCTCTTAAACAAGTTATTAATGAACTCAATGACCAACTTTCAATAATACCCGGCATTCAAGTTTTCATCAAAAAAGTTCCTCTCATTGACTTGTCAACTGGTCAAGAAAGCAGAGGAGACTACCAAATCGCCATGCACAGCATCCATTCCGATAAAGTATATTCATCAGCAAAAAAACTAATCGAAAAAATGCAAAATGACCCCCTATTCGAAGATGTAAGCACCGATCTAGAAATCGATTCTCCACAAATCAATGTCAAAATACTTAGAGATAAAGCCTCCAGTCTAGGACTGACAGCAACCGACATCGAAAACGCCTTCAACTACAGCTACTCTTACAACTATATCACCAGAATCAACACTCCCATAGACCAATACAATGTTATCTTAGAACTGAAGAAAAAAGACCAATACAACACAAATACCTTTAATTTTCTCTGGATGCGCTCCCTAATCTCTCAAGAACTTGTTCCCATGAGCGCAGTAGCAGAATGGGATGAAGGCCTCGGCGCCTCCAGCATCAACCACATCAGTCAATTTCCCTCAGTAACTATCAACTTCAATCTTGCCTCCGGCGTATCCCTAGGAACTGCTTTACAAAGATTAGAAGAGCTTAAAACAGAACTCATTGACCCAGCTGTAATTTCACAAAATATTGGCGCGATCCAAGCCTTCGAGGAATCTGTGCAAAATTCAGGCTTTCTACTATTTATCGCCGTATTTTCAATTTATATAATCTTAGGGATGCTTTACGAAAGCTTTATCCACCCTATTACCGTGCTCACAACCCTTCCTCCAGCTATTCTTGGAGGTCTTTTATCTCTATGGATTTTTGGGCTCCCTCTCTCCCTCTACTCATTCCTCGGCATTATTCTATTAATCGGCATTGTAAAGAAAAATGGGATCATGATGGTTGACTTTGCACTTGAAAATATCAGAACAAAAGGTATGACCCCCAAAGAAGCAATTGTCGATGCCAGCCTCGTACGATTCAGACCCATCATGATGACCACAGTCGCAGCAATCTTCGGCGCCCTCCCCATAGCCCTCGGCTTTGGCGCAGGGGCCATCGCTCGCCGCCCCTTAGGAATCGTCATCATTGGCGGACTCCTTCTTTCCCAACTAATCACTCTGTTTATTACCCCAATCCTCTACCTAGTCTTCGAACGGATTAATGAGAAGCTTCCTTGGAAATAAATGTGATTAAAGATTTTTTTGCTGCATAAGTTAAAATAAAATCGGCTCCTGCACGCTTAATTGATGTCAAAGATTCGTAAAAAATACGATTCTCATCCATCCACCCATTCCGAGCCGCGGCCATCACCATAGCATACTCGCCACTCACATGATAAGCCGCTAAAGGAAGCTCTGTGTGCTCTCTAACTTTTGTGATAATATCCAAATAAGGTAGAGCCGGCTTGATCATCAACATATCCGCCCCCTCAAATTCATCCAAAGTGCACTCTAGAATAGCTTCTCGTCTATTTGCTGGATTCATCTGATAAGTTTTTTTATCCCCAAATTTAGGAGCAGAGCCCAAAGCCTCCCGGAAAGGAGCATAAAATGCCGAAGCATACTTGACAGCATATGATAAAATACTAACATCCTGAAAACCTTCCTCATCCAGCACATGTCTTATATAACCAATCCTTCCATCCATCATATCACTCGGCGCCACCACATCCGCCCCAGCTCGCGCTAAATTCAAACACATCTTCGCCAACATTTGCACCGAAGGATCATTCAATATATTTCCATGGTCATCAATAATGCCGTCATGTCCATGATCAGTATATGGATCCAAAGCAATGTCAACCATTACACACATATCGGGTATCTCCCTTTTCAAAGCAGCAATAGCCCGGCACATCAAATTATCCGACCTAATAGCCTCAGAACCCAACCGATCCTTCCTCTCCACAGGAACAACAGCAAATAAATCAACAGCACGAATTCCAAGTCCATATAACTCAATGACTTCTTTAACCACTAAATCTATCGAACGTCTGAAAATGCCTGGCATAGTCGCAACCTCTTCCAATTGATTCTCCCCTTCAAGAACAAATAAAGGAGCAACCAAATGGTGCGGAAGAAGCTGCGTTTCCTGAACCAAAGAGCGAACCGCCGCACTCTTCCGATTTCTCCTAGGGCGACGGGGCATATCTAATGTAAATTCTGCCATATTTCCTCCATTTTTTCTCAAATGGTATCAAAGCCCATATTTACGAACAATCTTCTCTTTGCTACAATCAGCTAAAAGGAGCACGTTCAAATGGAAAAAATCGAAGTGGGTGATCAAATCCCCTTGTTCAAAGTGAAAGATCACAAAGGATACCAAGTTACAGACAAAGACCTTTTAGGAACCCTTACAGTGCTCTATTTCTATCCAAAAGACGATACCCCCGGTTGCACAAAACAAGCATGCGACATCCAAGCAAAGCTCAATGAACTCTCCTCTCATGGCATCTACGTAATCGGCATCAGCCCCAGCTCCATCGAAAAGCACAAGCAATTCATCAAAAATCACAACCTCCACTTCACCCTCCTCAGCGACCCACATCTAGAAATGTGCCACAGCTTCGGCATTATCCAAGAAGGAAAATTCATCCGTTCCACCTTCGGAGTCAATGAAGTTGGAAAAATCATCTGGATCGAAAGACACGTCAAAGTCGAAGGTCACGTAGAAAGAATCCTAGAAGGCATGAAACATCGATAATATGATTAGCGTCACAATTTTAGCTAAAAATAGCCAACAATACATCCACGAAGTCCTTTCGGCTCTGAAAACCTTTGATGAAGTCCTCCTCTACGACACCGGTTCAACCGATAAAACCATGGAAATCGCCGGATCATTTCCAAATGTCACCATCATTGAAGAAAAATTCATTGGCTTCGGACCCACTCACAATAACGCCTCGGCAGCAGCAAAAAATGATTGGATTCTTTCCATTGACAGCGACGAAGTAGTAACCCTAGAATTGGCTCAAGAGATAGCCAAAACAACTTTAAATAAAGACTGCGTCTACTCATTCCCGAGAAATAATTACTTTAACGGAAAATTCATTAAGTGGTGCGGATGGCATCCAGACCGCCAATATCGCCTCTACAACCGCACTAAAACACACTTCTCCGAAGCCCAAGTCCACGAATCCATCATCATAGAAAACATGCAGCACATCCCTCTAAAATCCCCCTTCATCCACTATTCCTACGCCTCTATTTCCGATTTTCTTCAAAAAATGCAACTCTACTCAGACCTATTTGCAAAGCAAAATGCCGGAAAAAAATCTTCCTCTCTTCCAAAAGCCCTAGCTCACGGAATCTTTGCATTTTTCAAAAGCTATATACTCAAAAGAGGATTCCTCGGCGGATACGAAGGATTCGTCATCTCAGCCTACAACGGCCACACAGCCTACTACAAGTACCTCAAATTATTCGAGGCAAACCAAAGAAAAAACTCGCCTATGCCCCGAGGAAAAAGCTAGCTTTCTCAACTCAGACAAACTAAGCCACTGATGCCCTTCTACAGGGTACATATTCTTTGCGCTATAACATTGGGGTATCAGCTCTACCCTGAACCGAGTAAATGAATGAGATACCTTTGGAAATTCCTTTACAAAATCGAGCCTAAAATTAAATCGATCTTTCACTTTTTCGGACTGTTCAATATATGGAAATTCGTATAAGTCTGACATTATTTTCCCCTTTTCACCCCGTCTGACCAAATAGTGCCCATCACATCCTATTACAATAGCCGTACGATATAACTTTTCATAAATAACTTTCGCCGATTTCACCGGAAGCTGCTCTGCAACCCCATTAAGACGTGCTTTGCACGACGAAGCCAATGGACAAACACCACAACGAGGCTTCTTTTGGCATATCGTCGCTCCCAATTCAATTAAAGCCTCGCTAATGACCCAAGGTTCTTCATCGGGCAACACCTCTTCCAATAACTCACGCATCCCTGCGATTGTTTTTCCCTTGGAAATATCATCCTCGATATAAAAATACCTCGATAACACTCTGACGACATTTCCATCGACCGCTGCAGACTTCATATGAAAAGCGAAACTCTGAATCGCCCCAATAGTATAAGGTCCCAGCCCTTTAATCTTCACCAGTTCATCTTTATTCCTTGGAAGGTCTCCACCATGCACTTCCATTACGTATTTAGCTGCCTGATGCAGGTTTCTTGCGCGGGAATAATATCCCAATCCTTCCCACGCCTTGATCACCTCATCGATCGATGCATTTGCAAGATGTTGAATAGAAGGAAATTGTCTCATCCATCGTTCGTAATAGGGAATGACAACGGACACTTGAGTTTGTTGCAGCATAATTTCGGAGATCCAGACGTGATAGGGAGAACAGTTAGACCTCCAAGGGAGATCTCTTTTTTCATTAAGGAACCATTCTTTGAGGGGAGTCCAGTTTACATTTGGAGCCATTTTTTTCTAGCACCTAATGTTTTGCCGCTACGATTTTTCTCTTGTTTTTCTTTGAGTTTTTTGGCTCTGGTTTCTTTGGCGCCTATTCCGAGATCGGCATATAGTTTATCTTCGACTGCTTTTTTTTCCCGTTCGATTTTTGTCCAGATGTGAGGAGCGAAGTTGTTGGGATTTCCGAGGTAGATTTCGATTTCTTGTCGAGACATGCCGCTGAGTTCGGAGAGTTTGTTTATTTTTGCTTCGACTTCGTCTTTTATGGCATAGACTTTTTTGAACATTTCTTCTAGTTCTTTATTGCCAACGGGTTGAAAAGGAGTCTGGACAACAGGATCCTTTTTTTTTGCCACTTTCTTTGCGGCGTGTTCAAAGATATTGGAGAATTTATCATCTTTCATACTATTTATATTATAGCATATTTGCTTAAAGTGTGAAAGCGGTTGTTTGAAAATTTTATTTCCCTTACCATCTAACTTTGCCTGAATAGCTCAGTTGGTAGAGCAGCGCATTCGTAACGCGCAGGCCGTCGGTTCGATCCCGGCTTCAGGCATTTAGGGGGCTCCGCCCCCTAAAAACCCCCGCCAAAGTGTCATAGACCCTCTGAACTCCCATTTTTAACCGTTACATAACAACCAATTCTTTTCTTGAGCCTGGAGCGCTTCGCGGAAGGCGGCCCGGTTATAGCCCACGGTAACGCATCGGAACCGTGGGCTATAACCGGGCAGCCTTCCGCGAAGCGCTCCAGGCTCAAGCAATTATTCACTGCCAGAAAAAGTTACATCCAAGAGTGTGTCTGAGAACTTAAACACCATCGATTTGGCCTCCGCTAGCGCTACGGCAGGAGTCGCCCAGCGCTACCGCGCTTCGAGCCTGACTTTACTAATAACATTTAAATGAAACACTACACGAGAACTTATGTTTTTCATTAATTTCTGGATCTAGTTTTTTTAAAGCACCGACAATAGACGATTTCCCGGCTGTCAATGTTCCTGCAAGAACAATAACATCACCATACTTAACAGCTGGCGTGTCTTTGGGTGTAGATTGTGATCCTTTATAAGAATTGTCTGTAAAAAGCTGTTGTACTTTCCCTTTATCAGTATTGAAATTGGCAGCAGAATCATGAACAACAAAGGCAGTAGACCCTGTAATAGTTGGATCTTCGGGTAATGCTGTAGATTCGGGAATCCTGCTGGTTGATTTAGGTTTAATTGTAATATCCCCCGAAGATTGTGGGAGTGTAAATCCTGAATGCAATGGATCCATAATTGCCTCATTTAAATATATAACCTGTCCATATTAATCTACATTTGGTATAACATTAGCAGTTTTTTGCTGTCAAATTAAAGATGTAATTAACATCAAATTCTGAGCATTTTTCTGTAAATTTCCATGCATTTTTCTATATTGACTTCATTTGTTAAATAGTACAATATCGCGGATATAGGAAAATATATCCGAATTTTTGTACCATGAAAAAATTGTCAAAATATGAGATAGCGATAAAGGTTTTTCAGGAAGCTGGAGGCATTCTTCGAATGTCGGAAGCTCTGAAGCTGGGAATTCATCGGCGAGAATTATATAAGCTGAGGGATGCTGGCAAACTGGAAATAATGAGTAGAGGACTGTATAGGCTAACAGATACACCAGAGCCTTTACTACCGGACTTTATCCCCGTTGCTAAGAGGGTTCCTGAAGGAGTTATTTGCCTGATTTCCGCTCTCGCATTTCATGAAATCACAACTCAAATCCCCCACTTCGTTTATGTTGCTATTCCGCAGAATTCCCATAGACCAGGAATCATTTACCCTCCGATGCGCTACTTTTGGTACAATGAAAAACTTCTGAAAACAGGTGCAGAAGATCATAAAATTGATGGTTGCACCGTTAAGATTTTTGATATCGAAAAGACACTCGTTGATTGTGTTAAATTCAGGAATAAAATAGGAATGGACGTTGTCCTAGAGGCGCTAAAATTGTACTGGAGAAGACGAGAAACCAATATCGATAAATTATTCAATTATGCTAGGATCTTCCGTGTTGAACGCATATTGAAGCCCATCATGGAGACAATTACCAGTGGTTGATACAGCTGAAAAGCCTAAGAAAAATCTTGGAGAATCGATACGACAGAAATTAAAAAATATTTCGAAGAATAGAAACCGTCCTTTTGATGAAATCCTCCGATACTATGCGATGGAAAGGTTTCTCTACCGCCTGAGTATAAGCCCATATGTGAATCGATTTTTTCTGAAGGGCGGACTCATGCTCAAAGTGTGGAATAGCCTGGACCATAGAGCCACCATGGATATAGACCTACTAGCGCGCACGTCGAATAGTTTCGACAACCTCCAAAATATAATTAGGAGTGTATCCGCCCTGGAACACCTAGAGGACGCCATCATCTTCGACACTCAAAATCTAGTTCTGCGAGAATCTCAAACAGGCGGCGATTACCAGGGAATGAGCGCCAGCTTTTCGGCAAATCTGTTTAAGACGAAAATACCTGTGCTAATTGATATTGGATTCAATGACATCATCGTCCCAGAACCTGAGCAAATACAATTTCCAACGCTTTTGGAGATGCCACAACCGCTTTTACTTGGATATACTCGAGAAACAGTCGTAGCGAAGAAGTTTGAATCCATCGTAAAATTGGGGACCGTAAATACAAGAATGAAAGATTTTTATGATCTTTGGTCAATTTTCCGTAGAGGAGATTTGAACCATGACGAGCTGAAGCGAGCCATCTATGAAGTCTTCAGCAACCGCAGAACGAAGCTTGAGTATCCAACTGCCTTTACAAGCAACTTCACTGATGATCTTGAAAAGACGAAACGCTGGGAGAATTTTTTATCTGGTATCGGCGAGGAGTTGGTAGACTTAAAAAAAGTGGTCGAAGAAATATCGGACAACATCAAACCTTTTATCTAAAATTTCCGGGGACTTCCACAGGGGACCCTCCGTAGGAAATTTGTCTCAGCAATGATAAGGGCCCTTTTTACAGAATTTTATCAAAAAATTCATTCATCTTCACTTTTAAATAGGCTCTGTTCTATTCTGTGGCACATAAATGGCACTCTCAACCACAAAAAACGGCCAAAAAGGACATGAATCTACAACAGAATGAGTCAACTAAAGTCTTTAATAATCAGTTGCTAAAGATTGTAGAGTGTTGTGATTTATTGCACCACTTCGCATTCGTAACGCGCAGGCCGTCGGTTCGATCCCGGCTTCAGGCATTTAGGGGGCTCCGCCCCCTAAAAACCCCTGCCAAAGTGTCATAGACCCTCTGAACTCCCATTTTTAACCGTTACATAACAACCAACTCTTTTCTTGAGCCTGGAGCGCTTCACGGAAGGCGGCCCGGTTATAGCCCACGGTAACGCATCGGAACCGTGGGCTATAACCGGGCCGCCTTCCGCGTCCATGGCTAATCCACATGATGCATTGACCGCTTGTGATGTCACCATAACTTGTAGGTTTTGTCTGCTAATAAACATCAAGCCATTCTGACCTATTACATCGCTTTTTTCTTGCAAAGCTCTTCCTAAGGCATCGCCTAGTTTGGCCATATCATCCATACAGCTCCATAAGCCACCAGCTCCTTGCATCATAGGATCTTTGACCTCCAGTTTAGCTGACGTAAACTGATATGTTGTTTAACGAGTTTAAAGGTCGTATTCTCCACAAATATTGACATTGTACCTATGGGCGCAAAATCTGGTTGGATTCTGATCGACCTTTGTCATGAGACCTTCTCATGATCATCGACCTCATTAAAAAAAAACTGATTCATGTTTCCAGCCATGGACAGTGCAATAGGCTGCAAGCATTTTAGCTTGCCATCCTAAATCTTCCTTCTGATCATGACTTGCAACATGCGCATAAGCGGTTATGCCATGACTTTCAATATTTTTCAAGCCCAAAACTTGTCTACATTATAATAAAGAGTCTTTCCCGTCGCTTTAAGCTCCTGAATAATTTCACCAAGTACTTCCTAACACTTCATGGACTGAATTGAAATTCCAAGCAGTCTTGCAGCTTCTACTATATTTACAAATCTACTCATATGAATAGAAAACATCAGATTTGTACAGATTACTGCGAGCAGTTACGAGCCCTCTTTGCACTGTTCTATGAATTCCAAATATGATTGTTTAGCTTTTTCTAATTAATCCTTTAATTTTTTGTCATCAGGATTTACATTTACTTTACCTTCTAACATTTTGAGATTGTTTACAGCTCCACTCCAGAATCCAGTAATATGTACAGAACGCAGATAGCAATAAGGTGCAAACTGAATATTAGCTGTGATAACGTTTAGATTAAAAATTGGCTCCATGGTATAATTTATTTTTTAAAGTTTCAAAGTGCTATCTTAACGCAGTTTAGTGATTGATTCCTTCAGAAAAATGGGTTCGACGCATAGACAAGGCATTTATTTTTCTCTATTTTCTAAATTCAGACTGTCTATCACTGCTTGGATCTTCCCAAAGATTTCTTCTGCAGTAAGTGCCTTGAACTGCTTGACTGTTTCGATTAATTGAGTAACTAAGTTAACATCATGACGTGCAGGCAAAAGGTCTGCAGAGGGGTCGTTGAGTGCAGGGAGAGGCTGGTTCTTGTCCAAATACCATAGCAGTTTGTCAAGACATGCATGCAACAAAAAAAGAAAGTCATTTTTTTCCCATTGTCTCTTACCCATTTCTAAAGCGATATCTACCGCCAGTGTTTCTGACATGGCGCCAAAGACCTTAGGATGTTTGCTATTCCACTCTTCTTGAAAAAGGAGTTTTAGACATCTTATGACGTCGAGAAATTGATTCCATTCCTTGTACGGAGTAAAAATTCTTGATGCCTCTGAAGCATTGCTATACATTAAGTTTCCTTGTTCTCCATCACTACCAAAGAAGAGGGAAGATCCATCTGAGCCCCGTAACGCTGGAATGAGGTCAACTGTAGTATTTCCTAGTAACAATGTTAAACGCATGCGACGTAAGTTGGGGGCTTTTGCGCTTTTGAGTTCATATTTATCTTTAGGGTGAGCCTGGGTCTTCTGATTCTCATAAGCATTTAAAAATGCAGCACATAACCGGATAATTTGTTTAGACTTCAACATTTGACCTTTAAGTTTAACTTCAGACACCCGCTCATCCACAGACCATTCATAAGTTACAGCATCTTCTGGGCGGGGATTCAACTCAATGACGATATCCAAATCCGCTCCATACAATGCTGTGCGATGATGAGCACTACCCACTACGTGCATCTTAGGATGCCAACATTCTGTCCAAGGTGCATCAGCGTTTTCTCTCAGATGATGTATCAACGTACTGGCAAAGCCTCCCTCATCATTTCCAAACCAAATGGAAAATTTCTGTTCAAGTGGTTCGGAATTCTGATCAAGCTTAGCAAGGAGTTTGCTAATTTTCTCAGTCGATTGAAGGATGGGAATAATTTGATTATTTACAGGTTGTGTATTCCATTTACTACAGGAGATGATTCTGAGAGTATCAGCCAGTTTTGGAATTTTGTCTTTCTCGAGAGTCTGGAACTCTATGAAAGAATTAAAGTCCAGGAGATTGGGATAATTGGGAGGATATTCTGCCCACTTCATTAAGGTATTGTAACGGGCATATAGGTGAATTTCGGAAGGAATGGGTAGCCCGAAATCTTTATAGACTCTTTGTTTCTTTTCGAAAAATTCTTCTGGTGTAATCTTTTCTATTGCTCCTTGGCGGGCCAGTTCTCGGACCTCTTTCCAAGCCTTTGCCTGACCTAAATAGTCACCGGTAATATTCAAGGTTTTTTGGGCAATTCCATTCGCTACTGCATAAGACCCAGCCGAGGTCACATCAGCTTTATATTCTAAAGTTTTCCATTCAACATCCGACCATTTGGATTTTTTTTTTAACCTAAGTCTAGATTCAGATGATACATCATCATAATAATTTTTTTCTAAAAAAATACTCATGATTCCTCCATTTATGGATAAAATTATAAAAAAATTACGACTAAATTACAATTGATTTTAGATTCTAATTCCTGAAAATCCATTTTGTAAAATAAGATATAATATGTGATGATAAAAAAAAACATCATGACAAAATGTAGGCATTTTTGCTATGAGAAAAGAAATATTCAGAATTTTAATTTTATCCATTTTAACAACCCAAGTTATGGCCGCGATTCAAGAACAAGAAATCAATTACACTGTCGATTCAAAAGAATTTAAAGGATATCTTGCCTATGATGATGACACTTCTACTTTTACACAATGATTTTTTTCTATTTAAAAATTATACTGCAGGATTCAATAAAAAACCGAGCATCCACGCTGCTGGAGTTGCTCAAACCAGGGTGGAATGATCAGGTTCCTGTTAAGTCGAACATCTAATTTTTCAAGGTGGATGAGGTTGACAATGCGATCGGGTAAAAATGTCAATTTATTATTTCTTAAATCGAGAAACCTAAGATTTGTAAGATTACAAAGCACATCTGGAATGGTTCTAAGTTGGTTGCTTCTTAAATCTAGGTCCGTCAAATTTTTCAAATCTCCAATGCTTTCAGGCAAGGTCTCTAGTTGATTGTTTTCTAATATTAATTTTCTTAAACTCCTCAGTTGGCCAAGCAGGGGAGGAAGGAAAGAAATTTTATTATTCAAAGCATGAATTTCTCGTAATTTCCTGAGCTCTCCTATGCATTCAGGAAACTCAACAATTTGGTTGTTGTACAATCTCAATTCTACTAGATTTTCTAGGCCGCAGATACAATCCGGCAATACGGTGAACTTGTTGTCCGAAATATTCAGGTAGGCAAGGTTTTTCAAATTTAGAAGCGATTCAGGTAACGATGTCAATAGATTTCCGGCAAGATAGAGAAATAGTAAATTTGTAAGTTCGCCGACCGCTAAAGGAATTTGTGATAGTTTATTATGGTTGATATCTAGTACTCTGAGGTTGCTCAGCTTACCAATGGCATCCGGAATTGACGTCAGACAATTCACACTGATATTCAATCTCTCCAAGTTATTCAAATCAAAAAGGGGCTCTGGAAGGCATGTTAAAAGGTTTTTATAAACGCTCAACCTTTTTAAATGCTTTAGCAGAGAGAAATCAAGTGGCATTTCTCTTAATTCAGTATCATCGAGCCATATTTCTTCGTTCATAATGCAACCATGATAGCATTACGTTGAATTAATATAAAAGAGATGATTGATGATCTATACTTGCAGATGATCGAATTTGCTAGAGCAACAAATGAGGATATCAAGGAGCACGGACTTGTACAGCATTAAAGTAGGGGTCTTTAGAAGAGCTCTGATATTCTCATTAATTCGGAAGAGAGGAATGCTGTTTACAGACAAAGTATAAATTTATTTGGGAATTACTTCAAATAAGCATATGTTCTCTAATAAACTCATACGTGGCTTTTCCCTTAACAAACCAGAGACCTTAACATAATTCCCTTTTTTGTGCGCATCACATGCTTCACTATAAAATTTTGAAGGTAAAAGTGCCTTTGCTTTTTTAATATCTTCGTCAACAAAAAGAGACAGTATGACATCACCCTCAATAGTTCCTTGTTCATTCTCCGATCCACTCAAAGTACTTATTTTTCCTATGAAATCACTTTCGGTTGATCCCTCCTGTGGTCTAAGCACCTCTCCAATTTTTGAAATCGCGGGCATATAGTTATTATAAACTATCACCTCCCGAGGGGTATTAATGTTTGTTGGAATTTCCTCACTCCATGACATCTGAAAATTTAAATCTACTCTACTATCACCGGGCATCTCTACTAATCCAAAACATAAATTAGCATTTAATTTAGGAATTAACTGAAAATTTTCTTCTTGTATAGCGCTCACAATATTCTTTAATGAAATCATGAAGTGCTCAGCCACCTGGCGCGCAAAAGGCTTATTTTTTTCCATGGAGGCACCCGGCGCGTCAAGAACAGGAAAGTAAAACTTTATAATATAGCTTCCTTGTTCAGGTTGACCCAGTTGACAATTTCGCAATAATTGCTCAGCCTCTGTACGATGTAATTTTTTGTAAAAAGGTTTAGGGTCTAAAACTTGGCATGCAGCAGAGGACAAGACTTTCTTCAACCCATCTTTTATTGTCATTTCATCCAAAAAAGAAATCTTCCCGCTGCCAACGTTTCCTCCAGAAATTTTTATACGTAAAATATCAGAACTAAATGTCAGCAAATCCTCTATAATATCATTTAAATTCCGATTCTCAAATTTAGATAGAGAGTGAATAACATCTAATATCCTCACAGAGTAATCGGCAAAATTTAAATCATTGGGTACTACAATTTCTTCCTCTTTATCACCGAATAGCTTGCGAAATACAATTATGTCTGTTATATCAGGGAGATCGATCATACTCCAATGATAGGACTTAAGGTATTTAATGAGTTGTCGGGCTTGGATTGATGATGGTAACGGGGAATAATATTCACTAGAGTTCATTTGTAATCCCTCCTCTCTTGGAAGCTGCTAACATGAGTTTTACTAAGGCCTCGTCATTAAAAACATTTCTCTTAGGAATTCTGACAGTCTTAGAAGTACTGTTATCGCTTGATTGATACCCTGCAAGGCTAATCCAATAGGCTTTCCCTTGTACAATCAGTTGTTCTGGTTGGCAACTCACCCATTCTTCATTCAAAGAAGGAAGTAAAAGAACGACCAAAATGCGAGGAATCATCGTATACCCACTGAGATCTTTGTAATTTTTTATTGATAACGAAAAAGGAATTTCGTTACCATCTATTTCTTGTGATGTGGCCTTTAACTGCACCTCTAATGAAGGCGATTGTAGAAATGATTCAGGTCCTAAAAAACCTTTTGTGCAAATTCTCATATCAACACTATCGCGGTCTTTGCGTACATAATCAACTGAATAACCAACTTTCGTTGCTACTGCGTGAACATACACACAGCTCAACTCTTCTTTTATGTCATTATCAGAAAGCATTATCCTACCAAATTTATCAAAATTATGTGAGAACTTTACCCAATCCGAGAATTATTTGATAGATCATTTACAGTTGAGATTAAATTTTCTCAAAAACATTTAGCTTCCCTGAAACCAATCAATGTGATAACATATTCATTTACAATAACATACGAGTTTTTTGCAAGCAAGGATGAATTATGTGAAGTTCTTTGCAAAGAACATTGTGAAAAACTTTTAGGGCTTTTACAAAAAATTTTAGATAAAAAGGATCCAGAAAAGTATTTAACAAACTTAATTCTAAAAACCATGGAATTTCACGGTTCACACCCTCATTCAGATACTCTATTAACACTAGTGTGTTTCGGGCCGCAACGCTTTAAAATTCCCGAAGCTTTTTAATAAAGCTATCCTTTGATGTCCCAAAAATCCAAAGGCAAGAATCTTCCCATAGAAACCATACCGGGGAATTTCGAGGCATTCCATCCTCAATCGTCGATAGATGAGCCATCAACGGCTTGCAAAGTACATCTTCGATCTCGAAATCCTTTTGTGCGAATATCATGATTTTTCTCGGGTGGCAAGAGATTCAAGATGGCGGAGGTTGAATTGATAAAGCTTTAGCTACCATTGCATCTTCATGGTCGATATATTGGAAATCGGCTTGTGGTAAATTTAGCGTTCTCCGGTAGGTGTCGGTAAGTTCCTTCACTCTCATCTTCGCTTACCTTCCAAGAAATAATTTTTGTACAACAATATTAATACTGATAGCAAACAGAAACATGAAAAATGGCAATGCACAAAACCAGTAAATCTTGCGATATTGATTATGAAAATAGTATGACCACATTTTCCAAATACTTACCAACATCGAAAGAGGAATGCATAAAAATGCACATATGATTGGAATACCTATAAAAACAGTAATACTTGGGCTATCAAATATTAAAATACTCCACAGAGCCATCCAAAAAACCAAAGGAAAGGAGATCACGTATAAACAGGTCCAAACAGTCACAAAACGTCTCGCCTTTTTCTGTTCAGGGGATATTTCAATTCCACCTTCCTCAGCACTTTCATTTTCAATGTTCATAATTTTTAATTGACTTTGGGGGTTTTCAAAATATTTTGATATTCATCGATCTTTGATTTGACCTTTTTTTGATAACATTCGCTTTTGAATTCATGTTTCCATTTGCAGTCAGTATCTGGATCAAGGATGGTTACATTGGCAAGTTGTGCAATTTCTTGGTTATAGTGCTTGATTCTTTGCTTTAGATATATCTCAAATACTTTAGGATCATTAGAATCCAAATCTAACATTGCATCTAACATAGCTAATTGGTTAATAACTTGTTCTTTACTCTTTCTTTCTTTGTCGCCAAGGTAAATTTGCATTGCCAGAAATCGAAGGTTAGGAGACCCCAAACTACAAACTAAATCGGCTGCACTAGCATAGTTATGAGAATCTGGATGGCACTTCCCAGGTGCAATAAAGGATCCTCCGCCAAACGTAAAAATGCGAATCTTGTTTCTTTCACTGGACTTAAGTAATTCAAGAGCATGTTCACTAATAATAGCTCCCTGGCTATGTGCAAATACAATGACAGGTGGATGAGAGCTCTGTTCGTCAGATTTTTTTAAAAGATACCGGAAAAATTTTGCAGTCCACTGGACAATAGGTGTATCAATACCAAGCTTTAAAACAATACATGCAGCACCATCCTTCAATCCAAAAAAATCTGTATCATTTGGCATTGAAAGAACCATTTCATTCTTCGCTGCTTTTGAAATCAATTCTGCCGATGCTAAAGCTTCACCTTTGGAATTACTTACCCCATTAATGAAAGCCCAAATGCATTGATGGTTTGCTTCTTTCCCTAAGGTTCTAATAAGAGTATCAATTTGACCTTCTAAAGGAGGAAGCATGGCTTCATGCATTTTTATGTTCCAAATGCAATGACTAGGCCTGGAACGGAGATGCACCGTATCATTTTTTCCATGGACAATCACAGCATCTAAGCGATGGGATAAAATCCAATTTATTGCTTCTTCTTTGGATAGAACTACACTATCACCAATTAAATAAGTATCCTCTTGACCTTCTCCATTTTCAATTTTAGCAGTAATTTTGGGGAGAAGTGAGAGACTTTCATTATTAGTAGAAGTATAATCGCAGAGTTTTTCAATCACCATAACAAGGCGATCGAACTCAAGTTTGTTGAGAGATTTGATTTTGCTTTCAGGAGAAACTTTAGCTAGAGAGGAAAGCTGATCAGCAAATGCATCTGAGGCATTAGGTTGATAGTGCTCTCCAATGGTTTTTAAGGTCGAATTAAAATATTTTTTCGATTGAAGCCAAGCTATCAATGCTTGTCGTCCCTCTTGAGGATGCGAAAAAATCGCATAACGACCGCAACTTCCTATCGAACCATTAGCGCGAGAAAAATGACTATGACTACGTACTAATCCAGGATTATTGATCCGCCATGCCAAATTGCCACCTGAAGCGACATATTTATTCCCGCATGCGTCAAAATAAAAAATAATATCATCATTAAATTTATAAGCGAATTTATACATATTTTCCTGACTTTCTAACTTTCAAGGAATTGATTGAATGATACGGAAAATCCCTTCTGTTGTTGCACAATTCAAATTTTGTTTGCCACCGGATGTTTCAATAGAAAGGGGGGTGACAATTTGTCCCCACCCTTCAGAAAGAGCAGGATCCCGCACTCTCATTTTTTTTATATAGTCGGTAGAATTGGATGTATCTATCAAAGCTTCAACGATATCTTTAACAACAAACCACCATGCATCATTATGCAACACCCTTCGAATGTTTTTACCTTTAAAAACTATCATATGGTGATTAGTGTCAATTTCCTTGCTCATATGCTTTCTTCCTTTGCAAATTGTTCTGGGAACAAAAGCTCTACAGCCGTCACTTTTCCTTCAGTTTCTTCTTCAATTTTTTTTGCAAGCTTACGACTGGGATGTTTAGTGCCGTGTAAGATCTGACCTAGGTGACCTCGGGAAATCCCCAATCTTTCTGCAAAGTCGACTTGGGTCATTCGCTTCTTAAACAGATATTCTCTAATGTTCACAGTGAAACCCGTTTTACCTTTTAAAAAGACCGAGAATAGCGTGCAATCATTTTAAATGCAAATGCTATCTTTTATCGTCCATTCAGAAATTCAAGGTTCTGTGGACCAATGGTGGACCAAATAGGGGTTCGTTCAGATTTCTTTTTTGGAATTCAATAAGTCTTTCAAACGACAAGTTATTGACACCTTCTCTCCATCTCATTTTGTTTTTTGTCTTATTCATTGAACAATAATATTTTGTCATAGTTTGGAGTATAATGCAACTACAGGCCTTCGCTACCGCTACGGCGGGGACGTCGCCCAGCGCTACCGCGCTTCGTGCCTGACTTTACTAATAACATTTAAATGAAACACTATTCGAAGCGCAGTAGCGCTGGGCAACACTCCTGCCTGTCGGAAGCTCTGAGGCTAGAATCTTCCGTGTTGAACGCATATTGAAGCCAAAGACCCTCAGGACTCCCATTTTAACTATAAAGTAATTCCTAATGCAGGACCTGTCCCTTTCTATTTTGTATTTCTCTTTATTCTCTGAAAATGTTACCTTTTTCTTGTGTGACATCGGATTTTAAGGGTATTAATGAAAAATAACAAAAAGACAATTCTTATCACGGGTGCTGGACAAGGAATTGGCCAAGCAATGGCTTACCGTTTTGCATCTGAAGGATCCAATATTGTTATTGCATCGAAAGATGATGCGATTCAAATTCAAGAAACAGTAGCTGAAGTTATTGCAATGGGGGGACAGGCTTTAGCATGCGATGTTGATGTTCGCGACTGCGATCAATTAAAGGACCTAGTCTCTCAAACTATTGCAAATTTTGGCGGGATTGATATCCTAATCAATAATACCAGCGCTCCTTGTTTTAATGACACCTTTCATACATCACCAGAACAATTTGATCTCATTATTTCAACGAGTGTGCGGGCTACTTTTTTTCTTTCTCAAACTTGTTTTCCTTATTTAAGAGAGAGCGTAAATCCTCACATAATAAATATAGCTCCTCCGCTAAATCTCGAAGAACAATGGTTAAAAGATCACTTGCCATTTTCTTTGGGTAAATATGGAATGAGCTTATGCACAAGAGGAATGGCCGCCATGTTTCTTCCAGCTGGCATTGCTGTTAATTCTCTTTGGCCTCAAACAAATATTGCTACCCAAAGGCTCAAAGATCATCTTTCTCCACAAGTTTATGCTGGAAGTCGTTGGCCTTCGATCATGGCGGATGCTGCTTATACCCTTTCACTTCGCACAGTTCAGCAAGCTTCAGGTCAATTCTTTATCGATGAAGTTTTACTACGCGAGACAGGCATTGAAGATTTTGCGCATTATGCGATAAATCCAGACCACCCACTTGTGCAAACATTATTTCTACCCCTTAGGGATGGTATGATCCCAATTTCTCGCGAGATGTTTCGGTTTAAAAAATAATTATGAAACGGGCCTCACTCTTTCATTGACAAAAAATAGAACAATGTTCTAAAATGGAGTTATGTTCTAATTTTGAGGTATTTATGGGTATTAATGAAAGAAAAATCCGTGAAAAGGAAAACCTTCGAAAACTCATCGTGGCTAATGCCCACGAGATTTTAATGAAGCGTGGGTTAGACGGTCTCACTATGAGATCTATTGCCGATCACATTGAATATAGTCAATCGAAGATATACGAGTTTTTTGCAAGCAAGGATGAATTATGTGAAGTTCTTTGCAAAGAACATTGTGAAAAACTTTTAGGGCTTTTACAAAAAATTTTAGATAAAAAGGATCCAGAAAAGTATTTAACAAACTTAATTCTAAAAACCATGGAATTTCACGGTTCACACCCTCATTCAGATACTCTATTAACACTAGTGTGTTTCGGGCCGCAACGCTTTAAAATTCCCGAAGCTTTTTTAGAAATCGAACAATTATATGTTTATGCTCTTAAAAATTTAAAAAGTCCTTACCTGAAGACAGAAAATGATATGCTCGCCTCTTTAGATATTCTCCGTAGTATATTCATAGGAGTTTCAAATTTAATGGTATCGGAAACTTCATTAAAAGGTAAAACAAGAGGATTGGAAATAACTGAAAATGCTTTAAAGGTTTTATTAAGAGGTTGGAGAAAATAAAAAAAATAAATTAGAATTAAATCAATTTAAAATGAGGATAAAAAAAATGGATATATTTAATCGTAAAATTTCATATAAAATAGTATGTGTACTTAGTTTTTTATTACTTTCGTTGTATTCTTCAGTAGGGTATGCGGCAGGTATGAATTATGCAGAAGAAGAGTTCGAAAAAGCATGGAATAATGCTAATTACACACAAATTAAACTTGATGATATCAATATCAATAAAGTTCTCGATGAGCATTATGAAACTCTAATTCCCGTAAATTTTACTCGACAAATGTTGTGGGATATGGAAACCAAAAAAGCATGGGATCCTAAAACTTACATTCCCTATGTTGTGAGAGATGGGCAATCATGGGGAAGAGAATTGTTAGAAAATGGAGATGAGGTTCTTGTTAGGTCATCTCAACAAAAGCAATGGCTTAATGGAGAGGTATACGAAGAAGTTTTTGAAGAGGTATATTTAAATCATAAAGATCAAATAGCAACTTTTATTGGGACTCAAAATTTAAGAGATAGCTTTGGCGAATCTCTTCATTTGGAAAATCAACAACCTCTTTTTTATATTCAACATTCTGTTGGGGGTGAGGAAAGCAATCCTCTTAACGTGTGGCGTATTGTTCATCTCACCGAAGGGAAAGATTTGCAACTTATAGAACACTTTAAAAAACTCAAAGACCCGACAAAGTTGCCAGGTTTTGTTGAAATATATATCGAGAACGATTTACAGATCCCCTTATCACACAAATGAAAAGGGGAACAGATTGACCGTACATCCGAATGGGATATGCTTCTTCCTTTAAATAAAGCTGGAATGGTTCGTTATGTGGGTTCGTAACTGCTCGCAGTAATCTGTACAAATCTGATGTTTTCTATTCATATGAGTAGATTTGTAAATATAGTAGAAGCTGCAAGACTGCTTGGAATTTCAATTCAGTCCATGAAGTGTTAGGAAGTACTTGGTGAAATTATTCAGGAGCTTAAAGCGACGGGAAAGACTCTTTATTATAATGTAGACAAGTTTTGGGCTTGAAAAATATTGAAAGTCATGGCATAACCGCTTATGCGCATGTTGCAAGTCATGATCAGAAGGAAGATTTAGGATGGCAAGCTAAAATGCTTGCAGCCTATTGCACTGTCCATGGCTGGAAACATGAAGTAGTTCAAGATCTCGTTTCGGTAATAAATTACCGGAAAAAGGGTTTAAAAAGGCTTTTAGAGTATATTGTGGAATAGGTGAATGAAAACAGTCATTCGAACACATAAAATCCAAATGGATCCCATATGCAAACAACATGTCTATTTTGCCAAGGCCTGCGGGGTGTCGCGGTTTACATGGAATTGGGCATTATCGAAATGGGAAGAGAGCTACAAGTCAGGCAAGAAAGTTAACGCATTTCGAACTTAAAAAAGAATTTAATCAGTTAAAGAAACAAGAATTTCCCTGGATCTATGAAGTGACAAAGTATGCAAGCCAGCAGCCTTTCATCCATCTTCAAAGAGCCTTTCAGGGGTTTTTTAATAAGAAAACAAAATACCCAAAATATAAAAAGAAAGGAATGCACGATAGCTTTTACATTGGAGGAGATCAAGTCAGAGTCGAAGGAAAGTATGTAAAGATTCCAAACCTTGGATGGGTTCGGTTGAGGGAGGCTTTACGATTCGAAGGGAAAATCAATGGTGTAACGATTTCCCATAAAGCAAATCGTTGGTTCATCAGCGTACATGTCGAGACAAATCAACTTCCTGCAGCTTGCGAAAACCAAGCAGTTGTTGGAGTGGATTTGGGAATTAAGACATTTGCCACACTTTCAAATGGTCAAACGATAGCAAACACCATCCATTGAAGAAGAAAACTTGGTAAATTACGAAGACTTCAACGAAAGCTTTCTCGAAGAAACAAAGGTTCTAAAAATCGTCTAAAGGCAAAAACGTGCAGTGGCAAATATGCACTATAAAATTGCCAATGCCAGAAATGATTTTTTGCATAAATTGACTACACGCATTGACAGAGGAATATAAACACATAGTCATTGAAGATCTAGATATTTCCGAAATGGTACAACACAAAGGAATGTCACGAGCGATCATGGATTGTGGTTTTTATGAATTTCGAAGGCAGCTAAGCTATAAAGCCGAACTTAGAGGCAATAAAATATTTATTGCGGACAAGCTGGTATGCCTCATCAAAACGATGTTCTGGATGTGGGCACTGTAAAAAAGAGCTTACCTTCAGATAGAACATACATTGCATGAATGTGACTTAGAAATGGATCGCGATCATAATGCAGCAATATGCCTAGAACAATTACTTAGTACGGTAAGCTCTACCGGAATTGACGCCTGTGGACAAGACGGCTCTGTAGTGATGCTTAAAACATCACAACAACCAGCTTGGTCGAAGCAGGAACTAAGCCCTGTATAGAAATGTACAGATTTTAGAGAGCGGTGTTTTCACTAGTTTGTATTGATATCAAAACGTTGTAAATTTCTAATTTTCAGCAAGAAGTGCATTGAACTTGACATTAATATTAAATTTTTATATTTATAATATATTAGTTGAATATATTAATTTAAGTGTCTAATGTTAATGGAGTAAGATGTTGAACACAAAGAAACAAGTTGTCGTTGTTACAGGGGCTTCCGCTGGGGTAGGTCGAGCTGCAGCTCTTGCGTTCGGAAAATTGGGAATGCATGTAGGACTGCTTTCTCGCAACAAGGAACGATTAGAAAGCCTTAAAATTGAAATTGAAAATTTAGGCGGGAAAGCCCATATAGTCATAGCAGATGTTTCGAATCCAGAAGAAGTTGATAAAGCAGTTCAGAATATTGAAGATAATTTAGGCCCTATAGATATTTGGGTAAATAACGCAATGACTTCAGTATTTTGCTTTTTTCACGATATACCTCCTCAAGAATTCAAACGAGTCACAGAAGTAACCTATTTGGGTTTTGTTTACTGTACCCAAGCTGTACTAAAAAGAATGCTCATTCGAAACAAGGGAATCATCATCCAAGTAGGATCCGCTTTAGCTTTTCGTGGAATTCCTTTGCAATCGGCTTATTGCGGCGCAAAACATGCTATAAAGGGTTTTACTGAATCATTACGCTCTGAATTATTGCACGTAAAAAGTCATGTGAAAATCACTGAAGTTAACATGCCTGCTTTGAATACCCCTCAATTTAATTGGGTGAAAAGCTATCTTCCGCGAAAACCCCAACCCGTTCCTCCTATTTATCAGCCCGAAGTGGCAGCAAATGCTATCGTCCATGCTGCTTTTCATTATAGACCTTCTTGGTATGTAGGTTTAAGCACTTTAATTACTGTCTGGGGGAATAGAATTGCTCCTTGGTTTGCTGATTGGTATTTAGCTAAATCAGGAGTGAGTTCGCAACAATATAATGGAACTGCGGATGCTAATTTACCGAATAATCTTTTTAAAAGCGTTGATGGACCATTTGGAGCACATGGAGACTTTGATAAAAGAGCTCATTTTCATAGCCCTTATTTATGGATGAGTCAACATCGGAAGTTTATTATTTTAGCAGTTTTTATTATCATTTTTTGGTATGTCACATCAGGAGGCTAAATGAAACAGGTTAGTTTTAAATGCGATTTAACTAAACCTTCATCCCCCTTCCCGCATTTTTGGGAACATACTGTGGGAAGTTGCCATGCAACTTTAGCTTTAAGGGCAGATTGGCAGAAACAAATGACATCTTGCCATAAAGAACTTGGATTCAAATATGTACGATTTCACGGAATACTTTCCGATGATATGAGTACATATGAATATGAAATTAAAGAACCTATTTATTCTTTTTTTAATTCGGATCAAATTTTTGACTTTTTGTTATCCATCGGGATGCGGCCTTTTATTGAATTATCATTTATGCCTGCAAATCTTTCTTCCGGGAACGATACAGTTTTTCATTATAAAGGAAATATTACTCCTCCTTCAAACTATGATGCATGGGGGGAGTTAATCTTAAAGATTGTAGAGCATTGGGTTCAAAGGTATGGTAAGAATGAAGTAAGGAAATGGTTTTTTGAGGTTTGGAATGAGCCCAATCTAAAAGCATTTTGGAAAGGGAGGCAAAAGGATTATTTTAAACTTTATCAATATACCGCTAAAGCAATCAAATCTGTTGATAATAAGCTGAAAGTTGGGGGGCCGGCAACAGCCAAGAATGCATGGATAACATCATTCTTAGAGTTCTGTAAAAAAGAAACTGTCCCCGTTGACTTTATTTCAACCCATCATTATCCAACGGATGCTTTAGGGAGCATAAAAGATAATACGGTTTTACAATTAGCTAAGAGTAAACGACATATTCTAAGGCAGGAGGCGAAAGAGGTAAAAAGTAAAGCTCAAGGCAAGCCCATTTATTATACTGAATGGAATTCTTCCTCGAATCCCTTCGATGAATTGCATGACCATTCTTTTGCTGCGGCCTATATTGTAAAAACTATTATGGAAGCCCAAGGATTGGTGGAGGGCTATAGTTATTGGACATTTTCTGATATTTTCGAGGAAAATTATTTTTCATCCATACCTTTTCATGGCGGATTTGGATTGATGAATATTTATGGTATTCCAAAACCCTCTTATCGAGCATATGAATTATTACACCATATTGGAACAGAATCACTTCTTGTTGAAGGAACTCATAAAACATTAGATGTCTGGATCACCCGAAAAAATAGACAAATTTTTGTTTTAATTACAAATAGTGCATTGCCAAAACATCCAATTAAAACAGAAACTGCAAAAATAACTATTAAAGGAATAAAAAACCTTAAGAGAACATATTTGCAAAGAATTGATGATAATCATGCCAATGCAACTCGTGCCTGGATTAATTCGGGAAAACAGGGAAGTTTATCTAAAGAGATGGTGAAGGAACTAACTCTGAAATCTAAACTTATTAAAGAATCTATTCCAATAAAACTTAAAGGCTCTATTGCAATCTTTGAAATTGTTATACCACCCCAGGCAGTAGCTTGTATTACTTTGGAGATTGATGATTAAAAAAACTAAAAAACAGTTAGAACATTCCAAAATAAGTGATTCTGAAATGTTGCATCATTTACAGAAGGAAACATTTCATTATTTTTTGAAAGAAATAAATACAAAAAATGGACTTATTTCAGATACTAGTCAGGAAGGATCTGCTGCTAGTATAGCTTCGGTGGGCATGAGTTTAAGTTGTTATATTGTTGGAGTTGAAAGGAAATTCATTTCCAGAAGAGTTGCTGTAGATAAAACTTTAAAAATTTTGAGGTTTTTTTACTCAAGCGATCAAGGGCCCGGAGCTAATGTTACTGGTTATAAAGGATTTTATTATCATTTTTTAAATATGAAAACGGGAAAAAGGCAGGGCAGTTGTGAATTATCTACTATTGATACTGCTTTGTTCATAGCAGGAGTGTTATCTGCACAAGTCTATTACATAGAAAACAATAAAAAAGAAAACGAAATTCGAGATCTTGCAGGCAAATTGTATCTACGAGTGGATTGGGGTTGGGCGTTAAACAGAACAAAATTTTTATGTCATGGGTGGAAACCAAAAAGTGGTTTTTTAAAAAGTTATTGGAGTAAAGATTATAGTGAAGCTCATATTCTTTACATATTAGCTATTGCTTCTCCAACTTTTCCTATTCCACCATTATCTTATAAAAAATGGACATTAAATTTTAAGATGAAGAGGGTCTATGGATTGAAATTTTTGTATGCAGGACCGCTTTTTATTCATCAATTATCACAAATTTGGCTCGACTTTCGCTCCATTAAAGATGATTTTTGCAAAACTCATGGGTTAAATTATTTTAAAAATAGTCAAAGAGCTGTCCGCATTCAGCAAAAATATGCGAAGGAAAATCCAAAAGGCTTCAAAGGATATTCTGAAAATAATTGGGGTATTTCAGCCTGCTATGGGCCAGGACCAAAATCTATGATTGTGGATGGGGTATTAAGAAATTTTTATAATTATAAGGCTCGAGGCGTCACTGATGGCCCTGATGATGGAACTTTGGCACCTTGGACTATGGTAGCTTCTTTACCTTTTTCTCCTAATCAAGTATTAAAAACAATTCGTTATCAAACTGAAGAATTAGGTCTAAAGGAAAATAGTAGATATGGATTTGTATCGAGTTTTAATTCTACTTTCCCACAAAGAAAGAAAAACTTCAAATTCTGGTCCTCTTCGGTTCATTTGGGGATTAATCAAGGATCTGTTGTTTTGATGATTGAAAATTATCGCACAGAGTTCATATGGACATTGATGAAAGAGAGTCCATACATTTTAAAAGGATTATATAAAGCAGGTTTTCGGGGCAAGTGGCTAAACGATAAAGTTAGAAGCCTGATTAAGATGGGTTTTATTTAGGCTGAAACAAGGCCATTTTCAATACTTGAGAAAAATGTAAAACCTTTCTTCCAGTAGCCTGTTCGATTTGTTCTTTACAGCTGAAACCATTGGCAATGATCAGGGTTTCGGGAGGTGCGTTTCGTATTGCTGGCAAGAGGACTCTCTCTGCTGCTTTAAGAGATATGTCATAATGATCTTTTTCAAATCCAAAACTACCTGCCATTCCGCAACAGCCTGCATCCAAAATTTGAAAATCTAATCCTAAGCGCTTTAATATCTCTTGCTCATACTCAAAATGGATAACCGATTTATGGTGGCAATGACCTTGTATTAGAGCCTTTTTATGTAATGGCTTAAATTTATAATCTTTCAAATTGTGATATAGAAATTCACTTAACATAAAAGTCTGATTTTTTAATCTTTTTGCATTGATATCTGAAGGAAACAGATTTGTAAGTTCGTCCCTAAAAACAGATATACAACTGGGTTCAAGGCCAATTATGGGAGTCCCATCGAGAATTTCATGTTTTAGTTCTTCCATGATTTGTTTTAGCATTTTTTTTGCCAATGTAAGCATTCCATAATCATACAATGGTCTGCCGCAGCATAAAGATGCCTTTGGAACACAAACTTCGAATCCCAGATATTCCAATGCTTCAACGGCATCCTTAGCATGTTGTGGATGAAAGTGATTGTTAAATGTATCTGCCCAAAGGATGACTTTTTTTTGTTTTTTTTCTGATGCACCTCTTTTAAAAAACCAACTTTTAAAAGTTTCATGAGAAAATGCTGGAATTGTTCTCTTGGGGCTTGTACCAACCACCCATTTGAGAAGATTGGAAAAAGGAGATCGCTGAGCAAAGAAATTCGCTACTCTCGGCATATATGAAGCAGCACGAGACCACCAATAAATGAGCCCAAAGGCATATGCAGAACGGGGCCTTAAACGACCTTTGTAATAATGAGATAAAAATTCAGCTTTATAAGTTGCCATATCAACATTCATCGGACATTCTTTTTTACACGCCTTGCAAGCTAAGCACAAATCCAGAGCTTTTTTTACGGCATTATCTTTCCAACCGTTTTTTCCAATAATATTCCCCTGGAGCATTTCGAAAAGAAGACGTGCACGCCCCCTTGTGGAATCTTCTTCTTCTTTTGTAACCATGTAGCTCGGGCACATGGTGCCATTTTCGTTCTTGCGGCATTTTCCAACTCCAACACAGCGCAAAATTGCACGATTAAAACTTCCTTCATCATCACCCGGAAATTTAAAATGTGTTTTAATAGGTTTAGGATCGTAGCTGGGGCCTAAACGTAAATTATCCGTTGCTTTATATGCATCTATCATTTTTCCCGGATTCATTTTCCAGTCAGGATCCCAAATTAATTTGAATTCGCGAAATCCTTGTATTAGTTCAGGTCCAAACATTTTGGGTAATAATTCCGCACGGGATTGTCCATCTCCATGCTCTCCTGAAAAAGAACCTCCATAAGTCACTACCAAATCGGCAGCTTCATGGATGAATGAACGATATTTTTTTATTCCTTCAGTCGTATACATATCGAAATCAATTCTAGTATGAACGCATCCTTGTCCAAAATGGCCATAGAGGGAACAACCATATTCATATTTCTGAAATAGTTTTCTTAAATCTCGTAGATAATTTCCAAGTTTTTCAGGGGGTACGGCAGAATCTTCCCAGCCTTCCCAGGTATCTTTTCGATTGGGTACTCTGGCAGTTGCTCCGAGACCTGATTCCCGAACTTCCGTTATTTTTTCTTCTACTTCTTTATCATCGTACAATTTCATTGTGGGAGCATTTTTAATTTTTGCAAGTGCAGTCATTAATTTCGTTGCTTTGGCATCAGATTCTTTTTTTGTTTCTCCCCCGAATTCAATGACTAGCCATCCATTTCCCTCGGGTAAAAGATTAATATCTTTTGGATGGATTTTTTTTTGTTTCATATCACTTATCAAAATATCATCCAATCCTTCAAGGGCAATAGGATTATAAGCCATAATTTCAGGTATATGATCACCGGCAGTATAAATGTCGGGATAGCCCAAAACTAACATCGATTTAGCTTGAGGATTATCCAATAAACGTAATTTTGCCTCCAAAACGGTAACACAAGTCGATTCACTACCCACTAAGGATTTGGCAATATCAAATCCATTCTTTTCCAATAACCATGGAAGATTATACCCCGAAACACGGCGAGGAATTTTAGGAAATTTTTCATCAATCAAGGAAGAGTATTTTTCAGTAAATTCCTTTAATTTTTTGTATATTTCCCCTTTTCTTCCATTTTCTTGCATCAGTAGTTTTAATTGATCCTGAGAAGTTGCGCCAACTTTCATAATCAAACCGTCATAGGTCATAATTTCCAATTCGATAACATTGTCATCTGTTTTTCCGCCCATTACGGAATGCGTGCCGCAAGAATTATTTCCTATCATGCCGCCTAAAGTACAATTATAATGAGTGGACGGATCTGGAGCAAAAGTTAATTTGTGTTTTTCAGCTGCTTTTTTTAATGTATTTAATACTATTCCAGGCTCTACGATTGCAGTTTTGTTTGCAACATCGATTTTAATAATTTTATTATAATATTTCGACATATCTATAACGACAGCTACGTTGCAACACTGTCCCGCCAAACTTGTCCCGCCGCCACGGCTGAGAACAGGAGCTTGATATTTCTTACATAAGTTGATTGTTGTAATAATATCTTGTTTATTCTTTGGAATAACAACACCAATAGGTACTTGATGATAATTTGAGGCATCAGTTGCATACAGCGCGCGTGAACCATCATCGAATCGAACTTCTCCCTCAATAGAATTTCTTAATTCTTGTTCGAGCTTTTTAACATCCATTTTAAATGAGTTCCCTTGTTTTATCTGCAACCACTGTCTTCAAAATTAATCCTGCATGAGGTTCTCCTCGAGCAAGCCCCTCTGCAAAATGAATAGCTTGCTTAAGAGTTGTTTTAGGGGGCATTGGGGGTTCAAATGGATCAACAACTGCTTCGATAATAACGGGTCCTGGGGTATTTAAAGCTTGTTCCATAATGTGCCCGCAATCTTTAGGATCTTCAATAGTAAAACCTCTTCCCCCGCAAGCCTCGGCAAATTTGGCAAAGTCTATAGGATGGAGATCCACTGCATATTCCGGATTTCCTAAGAAAACAATTTGTTCCCATTTAATTTGTCCGAGACAGTTGTTTTTAATGATCACAACTTTAATTGGAAGATTGTATTTAACCGCTGTGACAAAATCAGCCATCAACATAGAAAAACCACCATCGCCAACAAATGCAATGCATTGTCTATCAGGAAAAGCAATTTGAGCTGCCAAGCTATAAGGCAGTCCTGGGGCCATTGTAGCCAAATTACCAGAAAGTGAAAACTTCTGTCCTTGTCTGTAGGGAATATGCCGGGCCCACCATGTCGCTATGGTACCTGAATCACAAGAAACGATAGCATTATCTTTCAATCGTTTGCCTAATTCATGGGCAACAACTTGCGGCTTCATAGGTTTATCCATGCAAGTTTCATGAACATGCATTTTTTCTTTCCATTCTTTCATCGACTTTTGTGCATAAGACAGAAAGTCTCGATTCTGATTTTTCTCTAATAATGGAATGAGTTGTTGCAATGTTTTCTTGCTATCTCCTACTAAGCCTACTTCTACGGGACAACGTAATCCTATGCGAGAATTATCTATATCTATTTGAATCACCCTTGCTTTTCCGGGCTTTGGTAAAAATTCAATATAAGGAAAAGATGTTCCTACCATAATAAGTGTATCGCAAGTTTCCATTGCTTCTGAAGAGGGCAAAGTACCCAGCAATCCGATCCCCCCGGTAGTGTAGGGGCTATCGTCAGGTATGGATGATTTGCCCAATAATGGCTTTATAATGGGAGCTCCTAATTTTTCAGCTAATTCAATGAGCTCATTCGTAGCATGAATGGCTCCTTGTCCAGCCAAAATAGCAATTTTTTTTCCTTCATTAATTAGTTTTGTCGCCTTTATTAAATCTTCGTTTGATGGTGTTCCTCCCATATAACTAAAAATATCAGAAGTATGATGCAATAAATTTCGATCGGATTTTTCTTTTTTATTAAGGACTTGGTCTTGAAGGTCAACTGGCACAGTAATATGTGCAACTCCTCTTTTTGCTAAAGCTGTTCGACAGGCTAGATCAGTGACGTTTTCAGCATGAGAAGCCCCCATAACTCTAGCATTATAAACCGTTACATCCTGATAAAGTTTATCTAATTCTACATCTTGTTGTGTGTGTGTATTAATAAGATCATGAAACTGTAATCCTGTAATTGCCAGTACTGATTGACCATCCAATTTTGCATCATATAAGCCATTTAATAGATGAATTCCACCTGGGCCGGATGTAGCTAAGCAAACTCCTAACTTTCCTGTATATTTTGCATAGCCGCATGCCATAAAGGCTGCACATTCTTCATGACGCACTTGAATAAAGCGGATTTTGTCTTGTCTTTTCCTAAGTGCCTCCATAATTCCATTGATTCCATCGCCAGGGAGGCCAAAAATCACCTCCACACCCCAATCAATAATTGTTTCTATTATAATATCTGCTGTTGTATCGGACATATTAATTCTCCTTTTATTTGTTTTAACATCCAAAAGCAATAGTTGTCATTAAGGCATTTTCTGCTTGCCTTGAGTCTAATCTTGTATGTTGGATAATAATATCCACATTAGAAATGAATAAACTTGCATAGTCTGTTCCCTTAGGGATCGGGACAGGATCATTTAAATCATTAAATCTAAGATGCTTAGTCCTCTTGGGGGCAACAGAAATATGGTAAGGTCCTATGGGTTCTTTATCAGAAAAATAAATCGTAAGTTCAATTTTAGCCTCTTGATCAGAAACATTGAGAATACAAGCTGCTTCATGGCTCAATAATTCAGGGCCCGTTGTATGGCTATAAGGAGGAATATACCCCTCAGGAATTGCCCAGCATTTGTGTCCGATTTTCATATAATTACCTCGCGTTTTAAGTACTTTTGAATATCTTTATCTTTCAACTCTAAGCCATGCCCATAGCGATCTAGGTGAGGTAAAAGATGACCTTTTTCTAATATTGGAAAACCATCAAAGAACGTTTCTTCTATTCTCACATGATCATGGAAGTACTCCATATGACAAACGTTTGATTGACTTAAACAGGCATGTAGATGGACAGAAGGGGCAGTATGACTCGATAAAGGAATATCAAACCCTTTACTAAGATTACATGCTTGAAAAAAACCTGTATAACCACAACACCTTGTGGCGTCTGCTTGAATGACATCAACACACTGAGATTGAAGCATATCTTTAAAAAAGAATGAATTATAACCATATTCACCAGCAGTGATATCCATCGATGTTTGATTTCGCAGTAAATGAAGCCCTTGAAAATCATAAAAAGGAACAGGTTCTTCAAACCATGTAACACCATATTCACGGAATTTTTCAGCAAAATTTAAAGCTTGTTTTAGCGTATAAGCTCCATTGGCATCTACAAATAAAGCGTCAGTTGCATCTATTGCATTTCTTGCCTCTTTTACTCTAGTGACATCTTGAGAAGGATTTCTTCCTACCTTCATTTTAAATTTATTAATTCCCTTTTCTTTCCATTTTTGGAATTGAATAGCAGTTTCTTCATTTGAATAAGAAGTAAATCCACCACTACCATATACAGGGACTTTTTCACGTGCCATGCCCCATAAGTGACAAAGTGGAATTTCTAATATTTTTGCTTTCAAATCCCACAAAGCAATATCTACAGCTGAAAGAGCATGGGCGGCAATTCCTGTCGACCCGAAATTTCTAACCGAATTCAACATTTGATCATGTATTAGAGGAAGATTGTCTATGGACATATTATTCAAAATAGGTGCAAAATTCTTTTGGATAACATCCACGCATGCTTCATGAGCATAACTAAAGCCTAGACCTACCTTATCTTGAAATTGCAAAACAATTAATACTACAGTAGTACTTTTCCATTTTAACGTCCCGTCAGATTCCTCAGAATCGCATGGAACATCATATGCGCAAATTTTGATTTTTTGCATAGTTTTCTCCAGTATAAACAAAGCCTTTTTTGGCATATTGTGGTTTTACTAAAACCGCTCATAAATCATTCAGAAGAAGGATAGTCATCTAAAATTAGAAACTATCACAATTTTGGAATAATATTCAAGAATCATTTTTCCTTGATGGAGACTAACAAATATTAATCGTCATATTATACTTCCATGCCAGTCTTGATCCCATCATTATCGACGTAAATTTTGATTCCATTAATAGAATCTTACTATTATAAAAATTGAAAGGAAGATTTTTATTCACGCAGGTGCTAAACCATTGCGAATATTTCTAGAACATAATATAAGAACGCAAAAAAAATGTTAAATATAAATGATTACTCTTGGGCGCCAGCTTCTTTTGTTCTGGCCTTGGGACTTTTGCCGATAACTGGTTTAAAGTCCACGGAGGCCAATCACGTCGAAGGCGGCCTCATCACCTTCAACGATAACGGAGCCTGGTGCTGGTATCAGGACCCAAGAGTGGTAGTGGATACGGTCAATAACACTCTGATTATCACTTCTATCGCCGCTGCGGAAGGGGTAGATGGAGATAAGCGTGTCGGCGATGTCGATCTAGTAACTTATCATCTCAATAGCGGCAAGACAGATCGTTTTATTCTAAAACACAACCTCTTGGAGCAGGATGATCATAATGCCGCCGCCTTGTTGATTCGACCTGATGGCCGTTATTTAGCAATGTACTCACGCCATAATAAAGACGCCTATCATTACTGGCGCGTTTCAATTCATCCTCATGATACTTCAGAGTGGGGACCAGAGCTTACTTTCGACTGGCTTCCATATCTCAATGCTTTCAATCAAAGAAATCACGTCACCTATACCAATCTCTTTCATCTTTCAGCCGAAAATCGCACATACAATTTTTCCCGAGCCATTAACTGCGATCCAACAATTCTTATTTCCACCGATCATGGCAACAGTTGGTCATTTGGAGGCAAACTTCTCACTGAGAAGCTCGTAGGGTACGTTAATAGCTATACCAAATATGCTTCCAATGGCATAGATAGGATTGATTTTCTCTCGACAGAGCATCACCCGCGCGATTTTGACAACAATATTTATCATGGATATATCAAAGGCGATGCTTTGCATAACTCCACAGGAAATATTATCGATGATAATGTTTTCAATGGCCAAGACCACACGCAGAAGCTACTGACAAAGGTCTTTGCCACAGGCCTCATCGTTGAAGAGGATGTGATGAGCCATGCTTGGACAATCTGCTTGCATGTTGATGCTCTAGGGCATCCATATGGCTTGATTTCTTGTCGTGCTAACGACATTCCACAGAACACCAACTTTAACGACCACCGCTTTTTTTATGTTCGTTTCGATGGCAATACTTGGCAGGTACATCATTTAGCGAAAGCTGGCGCCTGTCTTTTGGCCTGACGAAGAAGATTATACCGGCATAGGCGATGTCGATCCGGCTGATCCCAATATTGTCTACATTTCCACCACCATTGATCCGCATGACGGTAAGCCATTGAACGTCCACGAGATCTTTAAAGGCATCACTACCGACGGCGGCGCCACTTGGACTTGGACATCAATCACACGGGATTCCAGCGTCGACAATCTCCGTCCTATTTGTGTATCGTGGAATGACGGCAATAGCGCTGTGCTTTGGTTCCGGGGCACCATGAGTCGCTCGCAACACTACAATTGCGCCATTGTCGGAATAATCATGAAAAAACAGCTATACCCTTGTTCTAGCAAATATTATTGAAAAAAATCTTCGTTTCCGGTAATTGTATTTGATTGTTGTTTCATGCATTGGACAAAATGGGGTAGGTTGCACATGTTATCGAAATTTTGGGAACATCCTCTAAAGATGTTATTTTTAAGTTTGTTTTTGATGATGAGTTCCATCGATCAATCATATTCTGCATCTGAAGAATACGAGCTCCATCCTAAAGAAATCATGTCTTTTCATATAGATTATAAAGAATCTATATCCGAACTGTGTCTTATAGGGGCAAAATACGACACAGATAAATCACCACAACAAATAAATATGACAAACAATAGCCGTTGTCACCCATATACTTTATTTTACAACTCCCTATTCAAAGACAAAAGAGATCACAAACTTGTGATTGCAGAATTAGGAATACTTAATGGCGCTTCACTATTAATGTGGAAAGAGTATTTTCCCCATGCGAAGTTGTATGGATTTGAATCTAACATTCAATTTATTAATGCATTTGAAAATAATTTCGATAGAGATCGAATTACATTAGCTCACATGGACATACAAGATGAATCGAGCATTGTACATGCACTACATTCAACTGGAGAACAATACGATCTAATTATCGAAAATACCACTCATCTGCTTGAAGATCAAATAAGGATTATCGAAAATGTCTATTCATATTTGAAACCTGGTGGAATCCTTATCATTGAAGGTATATCTAAGAATTTTCAAGAGCAAGATTATATTGATAGACTGAGTCCAATCTTAGGAACATTTCAAGACTATTATTTTATTTCGATGGATCACAAAAATAGAAATTCGTCCGGGTGGGATGACAATAAACTGTTTGTGTTAGTAAAAGGAGGAGCTAATCCGATCTTCCAAAACAAGAGAAAAATAACAATCATTACTCCTTCCATGCGTCCTGGCAATCTAATTGCAGTAAAAAATTCTATAAATTTTGATTACGTGGATGAATGGATTATTGTTTATGACGGAAGTAAAATCTTAGAAAATCCTCATCTGTTTACAGATGAAGAAAATGGAAAAATTAAAGAGTATATTCACGAGAGCAAAGGGATGAGCGGAAATCCTCAAAGAAATTATGCCCTGGATCTTGTTCAAAATGAAGACACATATCTGTATTTTGTCGATGACGATAATGTGATACACAAAGATTTATATAAACTCTTAGATATTATAGATGATGGCAAAATATACACTTTTGATCAAGAAAACAGATTAAAGGGAAATGTCATTGCATGGGCTAAAATAGACACAGCTATGATTTTAATCGATTTCAAGCTATGTAGAAACCAACGATGGATTCTGGACAGATACGGAGCAGATTTTTTTTACTTTAATGCATGCTATAAACAAAACAAGGATAAGTGGATTTATGTCAATAATGTACTGTGCACCTACAATAAATTGCCTAGATAAGCACATCACTCTGGCGAGAATGCATCTCTTTATTTACAGTCTTTTTTTTGTTTTCCTATCTTTTCATCCATTGTCAGCTGAAGAACCTTTATTATTAGATCGCTTCCATATTTGTACTGTGGCCTCATTTGAAAACGATTATTTAAATAAACTCAATACATCATGCAACATGCATCATATAGATTTAGAGATTATTGGATTAGATTTACCTTATTATGGTAATGGAACAAAACTTCTTCGTTTGAGTGAATACTTAAGCGGACTCGATGACGATGATATCGTCATGTTTGTAGATGCCTTCGACGTCCTAATCATTGTTGATAAAGAAGTGATTTTACAGAAATTTTTAGATATGAATGTCCCATTTGTCATGTCTGCAGAAAAAAATTGTTTTCCTTTTGCTAATCTTGCTGATCAATATCCTGAAACCACCAGTCTATTTAAATTTATCAATTCAGGGGCTTTTATTGGTTATGTGCGGAACCTAAAAACATGGTTAAAGGACCTTAGCCCTTTCGATTTACAAAAAAGCGATCAAGGTCAAATTACAATTCACTACTTAAGCAATCCAGAGGCATTTGCTATAGATTATTACTGCGAGTTGTTTTTGTCGTTATATCATGTAAAGGAGCAAGAAATTGCAATTGATGATGACAATGGAGTGGTACATTGTTTAATAACGGGTTCTGAGCCGTGTGCGATTCATGCAAATGGAAAATCTTTTTATCTTTGGAACATCATCTATGAAAAATTGGTAGTCAATTGAATCTATACTTAAGAATATTCTACATCATATCTTTAATTATTTCGCACAATATAGATGCGCTTGATGACAAAATTAAACAAGATATTAAACATCTAGTAGCAAATAATCCAAATCAGCTTGTAGAAGTCGAATACACATTAATAGTTGAGAAACTAATAAATAAATCGCCTTGTAATATGCTTGTCTTTGGCGTAGGTCGGGATAGTAAGCTGTGGATAGAAAGTAACTTCCTCGGTCAAACTATCTTTCTGGAAGACAATAAAACCTGGTTTAATCGTATATGCTCGGAAATTCCGCAAATAAATGCCTGCCTTGTACAGTACAACACAAAAAGAAAAGATTGGCAATATTGGCTTGAGGAATCTAAGGCGCAAGAACTCTTGCTAGATCTTCCATCAGAAATAATGGAGACTAAGTGGGACATTATTTTTGTTGATGGGCCAGAGGGATGGTCTGATGATAAACCCGGTAGGATGAAAAGTATTTTTACAGCAGCATATCTCGCTTATAAAAGTGAAAACTGTCATGTCTTTGTACATGATTGCGATCGTCCTGTTGAGGCAATTTATAGCTCAATGTTTTTAATGGATGAAAATTTAGAGTGCACTCTATGCCGCCTTCGCCACTATTTTATTCCTTGAATTTCAGTTCTAAGGCGTAGATTTGCGCTTTCTCAAAAAACTTTACACATAATTAACATAATCTTTATATATCCTTAATACTTATGATATATAATTATTATTTAAAACAGTAAAGTTTTAATATATATCAAAAAAAAGGAGATGTTAATCATGGATATTAGAAAAATAGACACTTATGGCGTAGAATCAAATAGCCAAAAGTTTACAAAGCCACTACGTGCATTACTTGGTGGAAAAAAAATTACACAAATGGAAGATGGCACTTCGCAGGCTAAACAAATCGCTAACCTCGCCGCAAGAATATTACTCGCTCTTGCTCTCGTAATTAGCGGTATCGGACTTCTATACATTATACCTGCCGCAATTGTCTTAGCTGCTGCATCAAAGCCAGAAAAAATACCTGCTCTTATGTTAAAAGAAACTGAAACAAAAGTGACTGTTTTAGACACAGAGGAAGAAAACATAATTACTGAAGAAAAAGAAATTGAAGAACTTACATTTGCTCAAAAGGCAGTCCTTGTTGAACCAAAATTATCAAAGGAAACTGAAGAGGAATCTAAAATTACCGTTCTATGCTTAATGGATATTGAAAAAGTAGAGACAGTTACAATATCTATGATTAGTGATTCCGAAAAAAAAGTTCTGGACGTGAAACCGGCTTATATACCGAAGAATGCTAATAAACAAACAAAAAAGAAATTAAATAGTAAAGCGACTAAAAATGCGCAAAAACTAGCTAAAGAAAGAGAAGTAAACGATTTATATAACGAAATCACTTTAACAGAATCAAATAAAACAATAAAGAAAAAACAGTAGATCACTCGATCTAAATATCAGTGAGGAACCTGCCGAGGTGGTGCGCATGCACCACCTCTTTTTTTTCTGCCTGCGAGCCCTTCACTATTTAATTAACTCACTTAGCCTTAAGAGAAGACATATCGATAGAGAAGCGGTATTTCACATCGGATTTGAGCATTCTTTCATAGGCTTCATTGACCTTTTGAATGGAAATAACTTCAACGTCAGCAGTAATATTATGCTCACCACAAAAGTCGAGCATCTCCTGGGTTTCGGCGATGCCGCCGATGAGGGAACCGGAGAGGCTATGGCGTCCCATGATAAGAGAAAATGGCGAAAAACCCAAGGGTTTCGGCGATACACCGACCAGTGTAATGGTACCGTCGATGCGCAGCAATTTGAGGTAGACGTTGATATCATGATCGGCAGAAACAGTGTCAAGAATGAAGTCAAAACTACCGGCGTGTTTTTGCATCTCGTCATTATTTTTGGAAATAACAACCTCATCGGCGCCAAGGCGGAGAGCGTCTTCCTTCTTGCTAGGAGAGGTGGTGAATACAACTACATGGGCGCCAAATGCATGGGCAAACTTAACACCCATGTGACCCAGTCCTCCAAGGCCAATCACACCAACCTTCTTGCCTTTTGTTACTTCCCAGTGTCGCATTGGCGAGTAAGTTGTGATCCCAGCACAGAGAAGAGGCGCTGTTCCAGCAAGATCGAGGTTAGGGGGTACGCGCAATACAAAGCGTTTGTCTACGACGATACTAGTAGAATAACCACCGTAGGTTACGCCTCCAAGATGTTTGTCTGGTCCATTAAAGGTAAGGGTTAAGTTAGGACAGAATTGTTCAAGGCCAGCCTTGCAATTGGGACAGGTGCCATCCGCATCGACCATACAGCCAACTGCCACTATGTCACCGACCTTGTAATTAGTAACAGATGGTCCAATTTTAGTAACACGGCCCACGATCTCATGGCCCGGAACGATAGGATAAACAGTGGGCACAGTACCACTCCATTCATTACGGACTTGGTGAAGGTCTGAGTGGCAAATGCCACAGAAGAGGATTTCGATCTGAACATCATTTTCAGTTATATCGCGACGCTTGATTTCAGCGGGAGCCAGCGGCGAGGTTGAACTAACAGCAGAGTAAGCTTTTGCATTATACATAAAATTTATCCTCCTATTGGTTTTTAAAAACTAATTTAAATCTATAAAATTTACTTTATAATCTTTTAATACACTTTCTTTTTATTTATGTAAATAAAAAAATTTAGTGATTTCAAATTTTTCTAAGGCTAACTGCATGCAAAACCAATGTTAAATTTTAAAATTATTAATATTTTTCTTGCGTCATTATTAGAGAAAATGATAAATTTTTAATAAAAACAAAAAACAGGAGATGTTAATCATGATAGTTAGATCAATAGACACTTTCGGCGTAGAATCAAATGGCCAAAAATTTACAAAACCACTGCGCGCATTACTTGGCGGCAGAAAAAATTACACGTATGCAAGATGGTACTTTGCAGGCAAAACAAATAGCTAACCTCGCCGCAAGAATACTACTCGCTCTTGCCCTCGTAATTAGCGGTATCGGACTTTTATACATTATACCAGCTGCAATTGTCTTAGCCGCAGCACCAAGGACCAAAAAAATACCCACTCTTAAACCTGTAGAAACTGAAACAAAACCAGTGGCTAATGCTTCTCTGGCTGAAATAGTTACTCCTTCAAAGGATATCAAAACAAAAGAAACTGTTTTAGAGCAAAAAGTTGAAGAAGAAAAAGAAGAGCCTAAAGAAACAATTATTACCCCTTCAAAGGATATTGAAACAGAAGAAACTATTTTAGAGCAAAAAGTTGAAGAAGAAGAAGAGCCTAAAGATGCAATTGTTACTACTTCAAAGGATATCGAAACAGAAGAAACTATTTTAGAGCAAAAAGTTGAAGAAGAAGAAAAAGAAGAGTCTAAAGAAGCAATTGTTACTCCTTCAAAGGATATCGAAACAGAAGAAACTGTTTTAGAGCAAAAGGTTGAAAAAGAAGAAGAAGAACCTAAAGAAGCAATTATTACGGCACCAATGGTTATCGAAGCAGAAGAAACTGTTTTAGAGCAAAAGGTTGAAAAAGAAGAAGAAGAACCTAAAGAAGCAATGGTTACCCCTTCAAAGGATATCGAAACAGAAGAAACTATTTTAGAGCAAAAAGTTGAAGAAGAAGAAAAAGAAGAGTCTAAAGAAGCAATTGTTACCCCTTCAAAGAATATCGAAATAGAAGAAACTATTTTAGAGCAAAGGGTTGAAGAAGAAGAAAAAGAAGAGCCTAAAGAAGCAATTGTTACTCCTTCAAAGGATATCGAAACAGAAGAAACTGTTTTAGAGCAAAAGGTTGAAAAAGAAGAAGAAAAAGAAGAGTCTAAAGAAACAATTGTTATGGCACCAATGGTTATCAAAAGTCAAAATATTGTTTTCGAAAATAAGGTTGAAGATTCCCCATCTGTTGTAACAGGAAGATCCCCTAAAGCAGTTGCACCCAAGCAAGTCTCACAAGGCAACACAAAGAAAGCAGGAAAGAAAAAAGCAAAAAGAGAAGCGAAAAAGTCAGCTGTACTTGCAAGATTAGGCTCTATAATCCAAGATTTTAAATCTGACACTAAAAAACCAAAGAAGAGAAAGTAGATCGTAAGCGTCAAACCGGAGCCGTTGCCTAACTCAACGCTCAGTCTAATTTGGAGTGACCTAATTCATTAGGTCTTTTTCAGGGCTGAATTTATTCGGCCCTGTGCATGGCAAGATTTCGCCATTCACCTAAGGAGGGCAAGGTGTCGCCCTCCACCGAGCCGAATAAATTCGGCTCGGAAAAAGACCCAATGAATTGGGTCACTCCAAACCGGAAATACGTAAGCGTCAAACTAACCCATCCTGATATTTGCCCTCGTTGTAGCGAAGCGAAGGCAAATATCAAGATGGGTTACAGTAGATCGCATGACCTAATGATCAGTGACTAGCGAGGTGGTGCTTGCGCATCACCTCTTTTTTTATTTTCCTGCTTGAGAGGGCAGTGCAATAGTAAATGTTGACCCCTTGTCAACTTGTGATTCTACTGAAACCCTTCCGAAGTGCTTGGTTACGATCATTTCGACGATTGAAAGACCCAAGCCAGAGCCGCCAACTTTTTTTGAACGTGCCTTATCAACCTGATAAAATCTATGAAAGATATTGCTTAGGTCCTTATCAGGGATGCCAAGCCCTTTGTCGGTGACGGAAAGATAAATCCAGCCTCCCTCTTCTTTAAGAGAAATGGTTACCTCTGCTGGAGGCTCGGAATAATTTACCGCATTAGTCAACAAATTCATGATCGCTAGGTCGAGAAGATTTGGATCGGCAAGAAGGTGGAAATCGCTATTGGAGACACGGACTAATTTAACTTTAGCATCAGGATGGGCATCGTGGATGCTCTCAATACATCTTTCTGCCAAATCGACAAGATCGCAATCAAAAAGACGTGTTTCTGGAATTCGCTCGATATCGGTAATAGTGAGAAGGTCTTTGATTAGAATCGTCATTTTTTCACAATTTTTGACGATTTTCCGAGTAATTTCCTCAGTAATTTTTTTGTCTAGATCAGGATTATCATAGAGGGTTTCAGCAAATCCACGAATGATAGTAATGGGCGTCTTTAACTCGTGCGAGGCATTGGCGATGAAATCTTTTCTCATTTCAATGAGTTTATAATGTTCGGTTGTATCATGAAGAACTAAAATTGCTCCAGTGCCATCACGTGTAGGAGCGGCAATGGCATTGAGATAAATCCTTTCTCCATTCCTTTTAATATCTAATGTTTCAGTGATAATAATTTTTTCATCTAGACATTTTTTTAGAATGAAATAGCATCTATCATGTATTTCACTTGTGAAGGCTTTACCGAGAAAATCTTTCGCCTTAATTTTAAGGTGTTTGATAGCCATTGTGTTTGCATATTCGACGATCATATTTGAGTCGAGAGAAATTACCCCTTCAACTAGGGACTCCAGAATGGTATCTCGCTCGTTTTTTTCGTGGGTTATTGAATTAATCTGGTCGCTTAATTTGATAGAAAGAGAATTCAGGGTATCGGCCAGTTTTCCAAATTCATCTGTCCTGCCCTTGGGTTGCAATTGTATTTCAGGAACGGTAGTGGTCAAACCCTGTTGGTAGGGGATGATTGCTTTATTTATCTGCTGGATGGGTTTTGTGAGGTAATTGATGACAAACCAGGTCATGGTGCTAAATAAAATAAGGACAAATATCGCTGCTCCAAAAATACCTATTTCAAACTCATTTGTGAGGGCTTCTACATATTTTAGAGGAAATGCAATCCGGAGCACGTATGTTTCCCCATGAAAATTGAATGCTTTTGCAAAGTAAGCAAAATCTTGATCAAAGAGTTTGGAATATCCTTCGGAGTAACCGACGCCTTTCTCGAAGGCCTCATTCACTTCAATATGATTCACAATATATTCAGGATTAAAATCCTCACCTAAAAATCTTTTCACGTGGGAATCGTAAATCACCTTTTTTTCACTGCTAATTACCGCTACTCGGAAGTAAATGATCGACTTTTGTTCTTTCAGATTCTGAATCAGCGAATCGTCATCTGGAGAATCCTTGATTCTTGAAATGAGTTCCTCGGCTCGCTCGTCCATTGCGGTAAATGAAATGTCCTTAACAGTTCTATGGGCAAAGGGAAACAAGAGACCTATGATGAGAAAAAATACAAAAAGATAGGTTGCAAGGATTTTTTGCCTAAATGTCAGCATAATGCCCCGCCAATTGTGTGCGGCTGGGTTGATCTCTTTGTCAAATTCTCATGCCCCTCTCCAGTAATAACAACGGTATCTTCAATACGTACACCGCCAACATCAGGAAGATATATTCCTGGCTCTATCGTGATGACCATTCCTGGTTTAAGTTGCATTTCACCATGCGGTGGTATATTTCGCACTGTTGGGGCTTCATGAATTTCTAGGCCGACTCCATGACCTAAGTTATGTGTAAACTGATCTCCATATCCCTTGGAATTTATAAATCCTCTCGCAGCATCGTCAAGTTCCCCGATTGTCGTTCCTGGCTTGCAAATATGCAGAGCTCTCTCCTGTGCCTCACGAACGATTTCGTATATGGTTTCTATACGCGGATCGGGATTGCCAAAAAAGACCACGCGTGTCATATCCGAATGGTAATGTTTCCAGTTGACGCCGATGTCAATAAGGACTGGTTGTCCAAATAGCAACTGAGTATTTCCGGGTCGATAGTGCGGCATGGAAGAATTGTGCCCAAATGCTATAATAGGGTCAAATCCAAGCCCCTTGCTTCCTCTTCTCTTCCAGAATATTTCTAGTTCAACAGCAATCTCAACTTCGGTAATGCCTTCTCTAAGGAGTGTGCAAACAAAGTCAAATCCTGCTGATCCCACGCTAGCTGCATCGCGAAGGAGGTCGATTTCATACTTATCTTTAATTAGACGTAAAGTCTCCACAGGTCTATTAGCTGGAATCAATTCAATATTTTTTATCTGTGCTGTTTTCTGCAATTCCACATATTGCTGAAATGATGTTTTTTCACTACTAAAAGCTAGTTTTTTTAATCCATTCGATGCTAGAAGTTCCCATACAGTATCAGGCTTGCTAAGAACAACAGAAATTGGACTTTTCTTTGAACAGGCCTCAAAATACCGGCTATCCACAATGAGATAGGCCCCATTTTTATGGACAAGGACTTTTCCTGCGGTAAGCTCCATCCCTGTAAGGTAATACATATTGATCGGATCATCGATCAATAGAGCCGTTTCATTTGTCTTTTGTAGAGCTTCTATTCGTTTGTTGTACATTTTTTCCTCATTTTTGAAACTGTTTGACGATGTCTTCTGGACTGATTTCTATCATCGTAGGTCTTCCCAGAGGGCAATGCATAGGTTTTTCACACTTCATCAGTTGATTCACTAAAGCCTGCCCTTCCATAGGAGATAGCTGTGCCTTTTTTGGAATGCTTGCTCGACTCGCCGCCAGAGCAATCACCTTTTCTTTTTCTAAACGTGCGACTTGCGGTCCTTGGTTCTCCTGCAGGGCTGACAAAATCTCTCGAACAAGTTCCTGAATATCATTTGAAGTAAAAATATTGGGAACCCCCTGAACAATAAAGCTGTTTTGACCAAATTCCTCAATCTGTATTCCCAATGAATGAAGAATGGGTAAATTGTCTCTCAAAATTTCTTTCTCTACCGGCGTAACATTTAAAGTATAGGGGATTAACAGGGTCTGAATTTCTATCGGAGCAGCTGTCTTCAATAATCTCTCGAAAATAACTCTGGAATGGGCAGCTCTCTGATCCATCAACTTCAAACCATGATTAGCTGAATCCAGGAGCAAATACCCTTTTATCGTCGTGATGACCCTTGGAACTTCCTTTTTCTCCTCCACAGGAAAGAGCTCAGGAGGTTTTTGTTCAACCTTCATTACAGGAACTACCGGCTGCGGTGGAATATATGTTTGCTGAAATGAGAAGGCAGGTACTATCTTTGGAATTTCTAGTTCTGGCGCAGAAAAAGTAACTCTCGTCCCTTCCAGGGCCTTGTCGATAGCTTCCGAAATAAATTCCTTAATGGTCAAATCCTGCCGCAGTCTAACTTCCTTTTTCTGTGGGTGAACGTTCACATCCACTGCAGATCCGGGAACCGTCAAATGTAAAACATAAACAGGATGTCGATTAGATCCAAGAGATGTCCCATATCCATCCTTTATCGCATAATTGACCTGTGGAGAATATACAGCACGTTGATTGATAAAAAGATGCTGCCCGGTTCTATTATGTCGCGTAAACGACGGTAAACCAATATAACCCTCAACTTTAAACTCTTCTTTTTCATAAGAAATCGGACACAATCCCGAGAAAAATTCAGCCCCTAATATATCAGTGATCCTCCCTTTAAGCTCACCCTGATTCGCCGCTAAAATGTTCTCCTGATTATGCGTCAAAGTGAATTTGATGTGCGGATGCGCCAATGCCTGGTCAGTAATTACCTTGAGAATTTCATTCGCGTCGTAATTTGGAGAGCGTTGAAATTTTTTTCTTGCAGGAACATTGAAAAATAAGGACTTCACCTCAATTGTCGTTCCCTTGGTCCGCACCGCACCGCCGCAAGTAAGTATATGTCCGCCATCGACAATTACCATGGTCCCTTCTTCTGCATCGCTTGCACTGGTCAAAATCATGAACTTACTAATAGAAGCTATCGATGGCATCGCCTCACCACGAAATCCCATGGTCTCCAACGAGTGAATATCATCAATTTCTCGTAACTTCGAGGTAGCGTGCCTTTCCAAACAAAGAAGCGCATCATCCTTGTTCATGCCGCATCCATTGTCCGAAATTCTAATGAGCTGCCTGCCGCCCCCTTTGATTTCAACACAAATGTCAGTGGAACCAGCATCAATGGAATTTTCCACCAATTCTTTCACCACCGACGACGGATTTTCAATCACCTCACCAGCAGCGATTTTATTAATGGTGATCTCGTCTAATACTTTAATTTTTGATGACATACCACAAGTATAGCGCATTTAGACAAAAAAGTGAACCCGATACCAAAATATCAGAATATCGTTTGCAAAATTATTCGGGATCAGGTAAAATTTGCGAGTAAATTGAAAACATTTTGGAGAACACATGTCTTCTGTTAAAAAGAAGCGTAGAGACAAGATCGCCAAGCACAAGCGCAAAAAGCGCAGCAGACGCGACCGTCACAAGTCAACATAGCATAAATCCCATGTGGAATTATCCTGTCGAATACGATGTTATCGTCATGGGCGGCGGGCACGCGGGCTGCGAAGCAGCCCTCGCTGCCGCTCGCATGGGTGCTCGCACCCTCTTGCTGACGATGAATTTAGATACGATCGGTAAAATGAGTTGCAACCCCGCAGTCGGCGGGATTGGCAAAGGCCACATGGTACGGGAAATCGACGCCTTAGGCGGCGAAATGGGCAAAGTTACTGATGCTACCGGCATTCAGTTTCGTATGCTAAACTCAACGAACGGCCCTGCAGTCTGGGCTCCTAGAGCTCAAGCAGATAAGGTCGCTTATCAATTTGAAATCAAGCACCGTCTCGAAAAAACTCCTAATCTTGAAATTAAACAGGGCACTATTGAAGAACTAATTGTTTCTTCCGATAGAGTTTGCGGCGTGATCACGAAAGAAGGGATTATTTTTCATTGTAAAACGTTGATTATCTCTTCGGGAACCTTTATGAGGGGCCTTTTGCATATTGGAGAAAATCAGCATTCTGGAGGCAGGGCGGGCGATTTACCTGCCGTTGGGCTCTCGGGGTCATTGGAAAAACATGGACTTGTTCTAGGCAGATTAAAAACGGGGACGCCGCCTAGAATTAATAAGAGGTCAATCGATTATTCTTTGACAGAGGAACAGCCTGGAGATGAAGGGGTTAAATTTTCTTTTGATGACGAAGGGATTCCCCGCTTACCCCAAGTTTCGTGTCATATTACGTATACAACACTTGAGACAAAGAATATCATTCAGGAGAACCTTCACCGTTCGGCAATGTATTCAGGTAGAATTAAGAGCGTAGGCCCCCGTTACTGTCCATCGATTGAGGATAAAATTGTTCGATTTGCTGATAAGGATAGACATCAGGTCTTTTTGGAGCCTGAAGGATTGAAGACAGAAGAGGTCTATGTGAACGGCATTTCGTCTTCATTGCCATTGGATGTCCAGTATGCCTTTTTGAGAAGCATTCCTGCTTTGAGAGAAGCGGAAATCATGCGCCCTGCATATGCCATTGAATACGATTATGTGACTAGTGGACAGATTCATCCCTCGTTGGAAACTAAAAAAATTGAAGGATTGTTCTTGGCTGGGCAAATTAATGGAACTACGGGGTACGAAGAAGCGGCGGCCCAGGGGCTGATGGCAGGCATTAATGCAGCTCGCAAGGTCCAGGGACATGATCCATTGATTTTGAAGCGATCCGAGGCATATATTGGGGTGATGATTGATGATTTAATTACAAAAGGCTTGGACGAACCCTATCGAATGTTTACCAGCCGTGCAGAGCACCGCTTAATTTTACGCCAGGACAATGCCGACCTCCGCTTGCGTCGCTATGGATATGAAATGGGACTTATTGATCATGGTCGCTATGCAAAGCTTTGCGATAAAATCAGGATTATTGAAGAGGAAAAAGTGCGCCTTGCAAAGGTATTCAAGCAAGTAGATGGCAAAGGATATTCTTTGGTGCAGCTGATGTGTCGTCCGGAAAATTCCTATGCATCACTTTTGGCGCAATTTGAGAATGGTTTAACTGACTTTGGAAGCGAAATTAACATGCAAATTGAATTGGACCTCAAATATTCTGGATATATTGGACGGCAAAACAGTGAAATCGAGCGCCTTTCACATATCGAAAAAATAGTTATACCCAAAGAATTTGACTTCAATAAGGTCGTTGGATTGGGAACAGAAGCGCGACTGAAGTTAAGCAAGGCGAATCCTATAAATCTGGGGCAAGCATCTCGCGTTTCAGGAGTTTCACCTGCCGATATCTCAGTACTCATCATCGAATTAGAAAAGAGGAAACGTGAGTCAAAAGCCGACATTTCAGTATCTATATCTTGAGCAATGGTCGATCTTTGATCAATTAAAGCTTGAAGAGGCATTACTACGAGCTGATACCCGGAATTGGTGCATTTTCAATATGGGATCAGCCCCCGCGATTGTTCTCGGAATTTCCGGGAAGACAGAGCAGCTTGTCGATAATGTGCACCACAATGCCAATCCGGTACCTCTAATTCGTCGCTTCAGTGGCGGCGGTACTGTGTTCGTAGATAAAAATACGTTATTTATTACCTACATATGCAATAGCCAAGAGTTTAGCGTCCCCTGTTTCCCTAAAGACATCATGAAATGGACCGAAGGGATCTATGATCCTGTGTTCGAAGGATTGGAATTTCGAGTCAGGGAGAATGATTATGTGATTGGAGACAAGAAGTTTGGAGGAAATGCACAATACCTTCAGAAGAACCGGTGGCTTCACCATAGCACACTTTTGTGGGACTATGATCATAATAACATGCAAAGTCTCAAGATCCCGCCCAAAATGCCTGATTATCGCAAAGAGCGCGCCCATAGCGACTTTTTATGTACCTTAAAAGAACATTTTACCAATCCCCATGAGATTGTTCTAGAAGTTGTCAGATCACTTTCAAGAAAATATGACATTGAGAGCACACCCCTTCACGATTTTCTTCCAGTCATGGAAAAGCCCCACAGAAAAGCAACAGTGATAATATAAAAAAACCTTCTTTGATTCCTAATCCTGCCCATCCCATACACAACAACCTAAAATATTTTTTACCGTGGAAATCACGGGGAACACAAAAGAAGTCATTAATATCTTGTTATTTCTCTAACATAAAACAGGATATGCAGGATCGCAAGCGGCAAGATATGAAGGATTATAGGAAGATGATATCAATTACTTTTTATTTTAAAACAGGGTAAGAAGTTACATATATCATTCATATCCTGCCGCTTGCGATCATGCATATCTTGTTCTTTTAAGGAATAACAGGATATGCATGATCGCAAGCGGCAAGATATGAAGGATTATAGGAAGATGATATCAATTACTTTTTATTTTAAAACAGGGCAAGAAGTTACATATATCATTCATATCCTGCCGCTTGCGATCTTGCATATCTTGTTCTTTTAAGGAATAACAGGATATGCAGGATCGCAAGCGGCAAGATATGAAGGATTATAGGAAGATGATATCATTTACTTTTTATTTTAAAACAGGGCAAGAAGTTACATATATCATTCATATCCTGCCGCTTGCGATCTTGCATATCTTGTTCTTTTAAGGAATAACAGGATATGCAGGATCGCACGCAGCAGGATAGGCAGGATACGAAAAAAATGGGAATGAAGAGGAATCGTTATTTGGGATGTACTTTTGCTTTAATGCTGTCTTTCCAGTTTGGCATGAAGATGTTTAAAGTATCATTGAGTTTTTTGTGTGATAGAACTGAATTGGCAGGTCGTTTTGCTGGTGTGGGATATTCTGAAGATGGGATTGGGATCAATTTCACCTGTGTGTCCTTCAATATTTCTTGAGCGAATTCATACCATGACGTCCTCCCCCCTGCAGTCAGATTGTACAGGCCATAGGCTTCATGATCTAATATACTTGATATAGCTCTAGCTATATCTAGACTGCATGTAGGAGCCCCAAATTGATCATTAACAACTCTTAGTTCCGCTCTTTCTTTAGCTAATTTCAGCATGGTCGAGGGAAAATTTTTCCCCCGATTCGAATAAACCCAACTGGTTCGAAAGATAAAATATCTTCCCCCAACATTCTCTACAGCCTGTTCACCCAATAATTTTGATTTCCCATATATATTTATAGGATCCGGCAAATCAGTCTCCTCATAGGCTCCACTTTTCTTTCCATTAAATACATAATCTGTTGAGAAGTAAATAAAAAGAGAATTGTGCTTTTTTGCTGCTTTAGCCATTTCTAAAGAAGCCTTTGCATTGATTGTAAAGGCAAGTTCAGACTCCGATTCAGCCTTATCCACATTCGTATATGCAGCGGCATTAACGATGATGCTGGGCTTTATCAAGTCAATGAATGGAAAAATTGTCTCAGGCCGTGATAAATCAAGCGTATTTCTATCCGTTCCAATAACCTCTCCATAACCCTGTAGAGTATGCATTAAATCAAAACCAACTTGCCCATTTTTTCCGATAACAAGAATTTTTTTCATACAAATACTTTGGCATCCTTCAGAAAGAAACCCTGTTTATCTTTTTCAGATAAAATAGGAGCGTTTGAGGGCCATTTAATTGCCAATTCAGGATCATCAAATCGGATACAATGCTCATCTTCTTTATGATAAAAATCAGTGGCTTTATATAAAAAGTCGGCATTTTCAGAGAGCACCAAGAAACCATGGGCAAAACCTTCTGGAACCCATAACATCCTTTTATTCTGTTCATTTAAAATCACACCCACCCATTGTTTAAATGAGGGAGAATTTTTTCTCAAATCAACTGCTACATCAAAAACCTCTCCGGTTACCACGCGAACCAATTTCCCTTGTGGATTTTTAAGTTGGTAATGGAGTCCCCGCAAGACGTTTTTTTGTGAACGAGAATGGTTGTCTTGCACAAAAGTCTTGTTCAATTCTCTTTGGTTGAAACTCTCGAAAAAGAATCCACGATCATCGGAAAAAATCTTTGGCTCAATAATTTTTACATCTGGGATTGTTGTGTCAATTATTTTCATTTAAGGTACCTTTTTTAGAAAAAAACAATATAAATTTCTGATTATGCCATGCTTAAAGAATCGATGCTTTAAGGAAAGGTACTTACATTTCAAGATACTTGCGCTTTCCATTGCTGCATAGTCCGAAATCATTTCTAAATTTTTTTCCGGTAATATATGTTCATAACGATCAATCATGGCATAGGCTTGAAAGGATTTTTGATTGATATTTGTAGAGCGATTTTTTAACGCCAGCATAATCTGTTCTATTGTTTTGTACTTTCTGGCTCCCAGTGTGTTTTTTCCATGCTGACGATAAAGTATTATGGGACTTTTCACAATGCCAATATGCCCGCAGGCAGATGCCACGAGCCCAATCCACCAATCATGCATAATGCTTTCAGGTGCGATAGGCTTTGCTAAATCAGCAAGCGGTCGATTTAGCATCATGGTACATCCTGTAACCTCATTTTGAACCATAATTCTATTCAAACGAAATCCTTCGCTTGGTTTTAAATGAATGTACTTCCAGAAGGATTCTGAAATTACTTTTAGATCCTGATCAACAACAATCAAATCGCCATGAACCAATAGAGGTACTTCTTTGCCATGCAGCGATTCCATCTCTCTCATCTTCGCTATTGTTACTTGGATTTTGTCTGCTAACCAAACATCATCCTGATCGGAAAACATCACATAAGGGGCCCCAGAACTGCTTAACAAGTGTGAAAAACTGCCGATAGCTCCGCGGTGTACTGAGTCTTCAATCAGTGTAATCTTACCTGGATGCCTAGCTATATAATCATGCACAATTGCCAACGTGCAATCCTTTGAACCATCATCCCGAATGATCAAATGGAAATCTTGATAACTCTGATTCAAAATCGAATCAATTTGTTCTCTCAAAAACCTTTCGCCATTGTAAGTCGCAAGCAGGATGTCGATATTAAACGTAGACGGAATAATCGGCATATTGCAATAACTCTCTGTCACCTGCACTGTCTCCATAAGCATATAAAATGTAATTTTTATTCTCTCCCATCAGCTGCTTCAACCTAACAACCTTTTCTGGACCTCGACAATTTAATCCTTTAAGTTTTCCAGTCACCCTACCTTCTTTGTCAATATCAATGATTGAAGTCAAAGCGGCGTAAAATCCCATAGATTTTCCCCAATATTCGAGATAAGCATCCATTGATGCACTCACCAACACACACAAATGCCCTTGCTGTTGATGCCATCGAATCTTTTCGATCATCTCGGGCCTGACCTTTATTCCATGCTTCACGTATTTTTCACCCATCAAACGCAATTCACTCAGAGGCAAACCTCCATAAAATTGCTTCAAAATCCTTTCCTTAACTGTTTGACGGGTACTTAATCTGAAAATAAATCCGATGAACACAGGCAGACACAAAAATAAGTTAAAATTCGCCCCAATAAAACCATGGGTAAAAAAAAGAAAAGGGAGCAGCGAATCCCTGTATGTAATCGTTCCATCAAAATCAAATGCAGCTACAGTTTTCATATGTGATAGATTTTAAGGAAAAAAACGATAAGATGCTATATAATCCAGAGTATTATGAAAAAAAACGTCTTAATCACAGGTGCTGCCGGTTTCATCGGATTTCACCTAGCAAAGAAATTGCACGACCGAGGGGACTTGGTTACAGGCTACGACAACTTCAATGATTACTACACCCCAAAACTCAAACTCGACCGTACAAACGAACTGCGTAAAGCAGGTATAACAATTATAGAAGCGGATGTATGCGATGCTGTCTCACTAGAGAATACAATCCTAAATCATAAAATCACACACATCGTCCACCTGGCTGCCCAAGCAGGGGTCCGCTACTCGCTCATCAACCCCCACGCCTATATCAAAAGCAATATTGAAGGATTTTTGCAAATTTTAGAAACTTGCAAAAAACACGAGCTCCCACTTATTTACGCCTCTTCATCTTCTGTTTACGGAAACAACACAAAAATTCCCTTTGCAGAATCCGATAAGACCGATCAACAAGCAAGCCTCTACGGAGTGACAAAAAAAAGCAACGAACTTATGGCCTATAGCTACCACCACCTCTATGGGATGCCAGTAACAGGCCTCCGCTTTTTCACCGTCTATGGCCCATGGGGACGTCCTGACATGGCCTATTATTCTTTCACCGAAGCAATACTATCAGGAAAAACGATCGAAGTTTTCAATGAAGGGAAAATGAGCCGCGATTTCACCTATATCGATGACATACTCAATGGCACAACCGCCGCTTTGGATCTCAATGCCCCCTGCGAAGTTTTTAATTTAGGAAATAACCACCCCGTACAACTTCTTGATTTTATTAAAATTATTGAGGAGGCCGCAGGGAAAAAAGCGAATTTAAAATTTTGCCCGATGCAGAAAGGCGACGTCGAAAAAACATATGCCAATATCGAGCATAGTCAACAAAAATTGGGCTTTCAGCCTCATACTTCCATAGAGGAAGGAATAGCTAAATTTGTAGATTGGTACAAAGAATATACAATTTTCCTTTCCAAATAATAGGCAAAAAAATACTATCTGGACTAGACATTTTACAGGAAACTTTGTAATGCGGTACCTATCAATTTTTATTCTACTCATTTCTCTAGCAAGTTGCGCCCGTTTCGGCTACTACTATAATGGTCGTGGAGCATCCCAAGTGGATATTAGCGAGGTCTCTCGCGAAATTCTAGTTTATAGCGCCAAACAGTATCACGACAAGTTGCTGTTTCTTGATGACTCTGTCGTCTACTACGATGACACAATTCAAGGAATTCGCCTCGATTTCACCATACAACCCATCTACGACAATCTTTGGAGCACAAGAGAACTCATGGTTGATACTGTCGAAGGCTTTCTGGAAAAAATTAATAATAACGATAAGATCGTCGCTCAAATGGAACACTATCCATTTACGGCGGATGACCTGGAAGTCATCATTAAGTTCAGCACCTATTTTGGAAAATATATTGATACTCAAGTATCAGCCTTTGCCATCCTCTACGGCGGCGTTGTAAGCTACTACACTTTTACAGCCCTTGACTGCACTCAAGATTGTTATGACCGTCGCATCGAAAATTACTGGCAAAGTAAGATGTTTGTCGAGTATAATCGCGAGGGAAAGAAGGAAGTGGCGCCCAAAAAGAGTGAATTTAAAACACTCTTTGAAACAGAAAGGTATGTCCCAGCAAAGTAATGTCAATTGATTTTCTCCGGCACAATCTCATTGAGATTTGTGCCGTCTCCAATTCAAAAAATGGAGGCAAAATTGTTACCGATAAAAGCGGTTCTAATATCTATAATCGTGCCACTATTGTTGGAGCCGTCGGGAAGTATTCTGACAGCCAACGTCTCATAAGTGCCTTCCAGAAGACTGAACAGGCATTTATCAATGAATTAGCGACAGTCCAAGGGCACGCAACATTATACAAGACTTATCTTACACGCAAAATGAATACCCTGGTCGTTAAAGAAGAGGACTACCATAAGGCACGCGAAGGAATCATTGCATGGCAAAATTCCACAAAACAATTTTATAAGACGAAATGGTTCGCTGCTATTCAAAACTTATGTGCCCCTTATTCTAACAACCTGTCATTTTTAACAATGCCAACTTGGTCATTTACATTCCTAGAACGCATCATTAATCTAGAAAAAACATGCCGCGGCCCCTTACCCCTGGAATTGATTTATAGATTAGCGAAAGAAGAAGATTGCAAAGAATACGATTGGATTCAATTAATTAGATGGCTTTCTAAATTCGAAGACATACACCCTTTGCAGAAGTTTTTTCTAGCACTGGACAATCTCATCGGAAAAGATAATATTGTCAAACTTCAAATCAACTGTTTAAACAAAGGCTGCGATATTTTTGAGAAAAATGATCTCAAACATTTGGCATGGAGAAAAACTTTGAAGTCAGGTCAAACCATTGATGGCTATACCCTGTCAAATCAAGTTGGGGAAAAAGTCGGAGCTCCTGATGGGCAAATATTTTTTGATATTGCAAATCACCCTAAAAGACTATTTATGGTTGCTAACAATTGCTGTTGTCTTGAGATTCAGAAATGTTTGTCTACAGACATAGACTTTGCAGCCTCGCATGGATATGAAGGCCTTCCTTCGCCCGTATTTTACTTCATAGACCCCAATGGCAGGTATGCTATCGTAGAAAAATTTCTGACCAGCATTGAAGAACGAACCTGGATCACTGAAGGGAAAAGATTTGCAAAGGAAGACACCCCTTATGCAAAATTGATCAGCATTTATGTACAGCAGATGCATAGCACACAACGGATGTACTCTTTTCTAGATCCAAAATATATCATGCTTAGGCAGCTCAGAGATGGATTGAATTTAGTATCAGTTAAGTTGTCTAATAAAAAATACTATAATTTTATAAAGGTCGAAAAATTTATCTATGATTGCTCTAAAAGAATTCTTCCGGTATTCATGAATATCATGAAATGGTCGGGCCTGAACAGAACACCTGAAGCTCTTTGTTTTAAAAAAATTATAAAAAAAACAATAAACGGTAAAAATCCTAACATTCCTGACATCGTTGCCAAATATGAATTTCCAGGAAAGAAGGTTATAAACAGAGCCCAAGAACTCATCCCTGAAATTATCCGTCTAAGAAGGATTCTAAAGGCTGAACGCCTCAATTATTTGTGGGAAAATACTGGTTCCTACAGCTTCCTCTGGCCGACAATATCCGAAGAAGCAGATTCAATGTGAATCATTCATTGCTGGAGTTAAACCATTTATTTACTATCGCAAGAGCAATGGCCCCTCCTGCGAGGGCGACTAACCCATATTTTACAGTCGTAGTAATGCCTAATGCTTTCGAAAGGACATTCATTCTACCTTTATTTCTAGAGAGTGTTGCCGTTTTTAAAGCTTGAAATAACAGATTGGTATTATTTTTGACCTTTTCCAGTTCAAGGAGCTCTGTCATAAAATCTTCTGTTTCAGATTCTACAGCGTAGTCCAAAGCAGTCATTTTTTTATTTGATGCCCTTGACGGATCTGCTCCACCACATATTAAAATTGAGAAAGTCAAATAGGCACATTTTTGGATCGAAATCATCAAAGGCGTAATTCCTTCCAAATCGGGTTCATCAATATTTACTTCATTCGAAATCAAAGTGTAAATTAGTTCCGTATTGTTGCCCTCTGCAGCATAATGAGCCAAAGTTTTATCTACATTCGGTCCGAATTTCTCTTTAAAGTTTGTATTAGGAGCGACAAACAAATTAAAGAAATCCATATTAATGCTTGCAGCCAGAGCTATTGGTTTTTCTCTGCTGCTATTTGATTTATTTCGGTTAGCCTTTTTTTCTATGAGCAACTCAACAACACTTTTGCTTTTAGCTTTACAGGCAGCTGTCAGAAGCGTTTGGGTCTCACTTCCTAAGCGTTGTTTAGGATTCGCTCCCAACTGGATTAAAGTTTTTACCATCGTTAAATTACCGACTCCACAGGCAGGAAGCAGGCATGATTGAATGACTTCATTTGAAGGAATTTCTCTTTTTAGAATATATTTGAATGCTTTTATCGAATTGTGCTGCGTTGCCAGTTTTAAATCTTTGATGTATATGATAAAAATTGTTTTGAATATTAAAAGTGAAGAGGTATTAGGCAAGTGTGCGTCGAGCGATTTTAGAAAGGGAATCAATTTGATATTATTTTCGAAAAGTTTGCAGACAGTTCTTTTTATATCTGTAATGCGTTCGAGTCTTGGCAAATAAGCTCGCATTTCTTCTGCATGGAAGATTGGCGAGCGTTTAGAAACAATATCATGATAGATTTTTGTGATTTGCAAAACCAATATAGTTGTTTCCTCTTTCTGCCTTACTCGAATACCTAAGGAATAAAGTAAGGCAAAGGAAATGCAGTCGACGGCTGTTTTCCATCTTTTGCAAATACTGCGCACGTTTGCAAGACCAACAGTATCGAAATCTTTAAAGACCATATAACATATGTCTGCATGCAGCAACAGTCTATTGTCTGTGTCGACGCTCATTTAGTCAATGTAGGTTGCAACATCATACCCACCATTTTTTTTACCATGCTTGACACATACAACTTATTATTATTTTTTGCAAAGTTTAACGTAAATTGGTATGATTCAAGGAATGACATATGTAAAAAATAAATACTTTGCAGTCCTAGTCTTGCTTCTTCTATTGAAGGCAGTTTTGTTCTTTTTATGGATTCCGCACACCGAGATGGGTTTGGCCCCTGATGAGGCTCAATACTGGACCTGGAGCAAGCATTTGGATTGGGGATATTATAGTAAACCCCCCGGAATAGCCTGGCAGATTTGGCTGGGAACTGAAATTTTCGGTGATACAGTGCTCGGGGTCCGTTTTATGTCGATTATTCTCTCGACAGCACTCTCGCTTGCAGCCTTTTTTCTTGCTAAATCGTGCTCTCTTAAAGACGACGCCTCATTTTGGGCTGCCGTTGCATTAACTTTCACTCCAATAGGACTGATTTCTTCCTTTCTAGCAACAACCGACGGGGGAATGCTCCTTTTCTGGACCCTCTCCTGCGCTTGCTTTCTATCGACTGGCAACTATTATCTTACCGGTTTAATGATTCTTTGCGGGGCTCTTTTTAAGTGGCCGATTTACCTTGTATGGATACCAATTATTCTCTTTGGAAGTAAGAATAAGCATGTCATTGGAGGACTTTTTCTTTCGCTTCTCGGTCTTTTCCCTTCGGTGGTGTGGAATTATTCGCACGACTGGGTGACATTCAAGCATGTGTTGACCCAAAGTACCGGAGGGAGCGCACGGTCAGAACTAAAGGGTAATTTTTTTGAATTTTTGGGGTCTCAAATAGCTATTTTTTCTCCTATTCTTTTTGTGTTGCTCGTATTGGCATTTATTTATCTCATCAGAAACTACAAAAATGTGCCGCGCCAGATCCAATTCTGCGGGATATTATCTTTGTCTGTGCTGGTCATCTTTTTGGGCATGTCATTCGTGACCAAAATGCAAGGAAATTGGTGTCTATTTGCCTATCCAACAGCCTTTGTCTTAATTGCCTGGTATGAGCGATCATGGTCTACTGCTTTTTCTAGGTTAAAATGGGGAATTCTAGTTGCACTTATTTTAATTGCCATAGTCATTGCCTTCAACCCTTTTAAGCAAACTTTGGGTTGGAATGGCATTAGTGATGCACTCATTGAAACTGGCTATGATCCAAAAACTGAGTTTCTTTTCGGTGATAAATACCAAACAACGAGTATTTTAAGTTTTTATGGCCCTGAACAACATCGAGCTTATTTTTTAAATCTTCAAGGAACAAGAAAAAATCAATTTTTATTTTGGCCGAGAATGCCTCAAGAACAGAAAGGCCGCACAGGGTATTTTGTTCTTTTCGAAAAGGTGGCTCCCGAGGATTATGTAAAACTCCTACAAAAATACTTCTCAAAGGTAGAATATTTAGGAGCCAAACAGCTAACCAACTCTGGCAAAACAGCTTATATCTTCAAATGCACCAATTACAATGGCGAAGAACCCCCAGATCCAAACCTATTCTGAACTTGATGAAGTTTCCTATATGGCGATTGTCTTCACTTATGTTATTTAGGGAGCATTAGTGAAAGTTCAATTGTCCTTCTTAGACCATCTTGAAAGGTATATTCGGGATGCCAGCCGAGTTCTGATTTTATTTTAGAACAATCGATGGCATAACGGAAATCATGCCCGGGGCGGTCATGAACAAAAGTGATCAGTTTTTTATAATCCTGGGGATTTTTATTAAGAGTTTTCGATAACACAAAAATAATTTGATGTACCAAATCAATATTGGACCATTCGGACTCTCCTCCAATATTGTATGTTTCACCCTTTTTTCCCATTTTTAGCAACATCCAAAGAGCCTTTACATGATCTTCTACAAAGAGCCAATCGCGCACATTTTTTCCATCACCATAGATAGGAAGGGGGTTTTCATTAAGACAATTTGTAATCATTAGGGGAATGAATTTTTCTGGATATTGATAGGGGCCATAGTTATTGCTGCAATTTGAGATGCAAGTCGATATGTTATACGTTGTAGTATAAGCCCTTACAAAATGGTCAGAAGCCGCTTTTGAGGCCGAATAAGGTGAATTTGGTTTATAAGGAGATGTTTCCGAAAAATATCCAGTTTCGCCCAAGCAACCATATACTTCATCTGTGGAAACATGGTGAAAATGTATATGAGGAAGACCCCTGACGACTTCAAGCAATGCGAATGTTCCCATGATATTTGTTTCGAGAAACTGCTGTGGGCCGGAGATGCTGCGATCGACATGACTCTCGGCAGCAAAATGGATGATAGTGTCGATTTCTTGTTCGACGCAAAGATGCTTAACAAGAGTCTGATTTCTAATATCCCCTTTTTGGAATGAATAACGGGGATCGCGTTCTACTTCCTTTAAATTGTCTAGATTTCCCGCATAAGTTAGAGCGTCAAAATTGACAATCATCCCATTGAATTCGGGATTCTTTAATAGGTATCGAATGAATGCCGAACCGATAAAACCGGCACCGCCCGTCACTAATATATTTTTTGGATTTCTAAACATTTTTACTTCCTAAATGTACAAGGTACTGTCCATAGGCGCTTTTACCGAGATTATTACCTAGACGCATTAATTCCTCGCGAGTGATAAATTTCTGTCTGTAGGCGATTTCTTCTAGGGCTGCTATGAATAGCCCCTGGCGCTCCTCGATCACCTGAACAAACTGACTAGCCTGCATCAAGCTTTCATATGTTCCTGCATCCAGCCAGGCAAAGCCTCGACCCATGACGTTCATATAGACCTGATCTAATTTCAGGTATTCATTATTGACATCGGTGATTTCAAGTTCTCCTCTTGTGGAGGGTTTTAAACTTTTGGCTATCTCTACGACTTGATTATCGTAAAAATAGAGTCCTGTCACAGCCAAATTGGACTTAGGATGCTTCGGTTTTTCTTCGATTGAAAGAACTTTTCCATTTGCATTGATTTCGGCGACGCCGTAACTGCTTGCATTTTTCACCTCGTATCCAAAGAGAGTAGCCCCGCTCTTCCTAGACTGTGCATCGGCAAGTAATGGTCCAAGGTGATTGCCATAAAAAATATTATCTCCGAGAATCAAACAAACAGGATCTTGGCCGATGAATTTCTCACCGATGATGAAAGCTTCGGCTAATCCATTGGGTTTTTCTTGAATTTCATAGGTAAATTTGACTCCATAATTAGAGCCATCGCCTAATAGACGTTGGAAGAGGAATTGTTCCGCCGGCGTTGTGATGATTAGAATGTCTTGAATACCCGCCATCATTAAAATTGATAAAGGATAGTAGATCATGGGCTTATTATAAACAGGCAATAATTGTTTTGAGACACTCAAAGTGAGCGGGTGAAGCCTCGTCCCGCTGCCGCCTGCTAATACAATCCCTTTCATGCTCCAATCCCGCTATAAATATTACAGATACTCTACTTAGTTCCCGACCTATTTGTCAATCCTTCTGGAGTAAATAAAATAGATATTTACAAAAAGTAACCAAAAATGCATTTTGAAATTATGACATTTTTCTATTTTTAGGAGGATTTTTCGTGTTTTTCTTGATAAATATGATTATTTGAGGTAACATTTTTCTATGATTATAGAATTTTCAACAAAAAATTTCAGGTCTTTTAAAGAGTTGGCAACTCTTTCTCTAGAAGCCGAATCTCTAAAAACAGGAAAAAACGGTCTTATTTCCACTGAATTTGAGATGGAACTTCTTCCCACGATTGGAATCTTTGGCCATAATGCAAGCGGTAAAAGCAACCTTATTAAAGCTCTTATGTATATGCAATGGGCAATGCTCAACTCAGATTATCTTAATCAGCCCACAACGAAATTTCCATTACTTCAACCCTTTCTTTTAAATGTTGAGAGTTGTAAGGAACCCTCCTTTTTCCAAATTGTCCTCTGGGACAAAGAAAATAGCTCGGAATATCGATATGGATTTGAAATCAATTCAGAAAATGTCGTTAGCGAATGGTTAGAAACATTTGCTAAAGTTAAAAAAAATCGACGACGTAGAATGATTTTCCTTAGAAAGGGCCAAGAATTTCCTGAATTGGATGATAGCGTTAAAAACAGTGTAGGTCATTTGGTCAATAATGTGAGACCCACTGCTTTAGCACTAACAGTTTTTGCTCAATTCGCTGATCCTATTTCTTCGCAAGTTATAAAACTAATGAATCGACCTAATTTTATGATATTTGATGGGGGAGCAATAGATCCAATGGGATATGCCTTGCAACAATACCATGAAAATCCCGAGTTTGCAGTTAGAGTACTGCAATTGCTAAAGAAATTAGATTTAAGTATCCAGGACCTTAAAGTTACTCGAGAACCATTCACTGAAGCCCATCTAAAAATTATTCCTAATGAGTTAAAGTCCCTTTTCAATCAACCAAGCGATATATTTCGAGCTGTTACTCTTCACAAAATGTATGGATCTTCAGAAAAAAATCACACTGTAGAATTTGATTTCAATAATCAGGAATCATTTGGAACTCGACGTTTGTTTGTCCTAATGACTTTACTAGTACAGATTTTGGATATAGGAGGAATTTTTGTTTTGGATGAACTTGGTTCTAGTATTCATCCTTTTATGAGCAGAGAAATTGTTGCTTTATTTCAAAATCACAATACAAATCCTAAAGGAGCGCAACTTATTTTCTGTAGTCATGAAACTTATTTGCTCTCAAACCAGGTAGGATTACGACAGGATCAGATTTGGTTTACAGAAAAAAATGCGCAAGAAGAAACTGTTTTGCATTCATTATCTGAATACAATATGCGAAGTGAATGCGAATTTGAAAAAAACTATCGTCAAGGTCGCTTTGGTGCAGTTCCTGTGATTTGGTCTTAAGGGAATTAACCGGAATGCCTAAGCGAAAACAAAAAATAGAACCCTGGCATCTCCGAAAGGAAAGAAAACGCAAAAAACAGATCTTCCCTTTTCGCAAACGGTACTTGATCTGTACAGAGGGTAAGACAGAAGCGATCTACTTTAGTCACTATAAAAGTTCTACTGGACCCATTGTCGTTCCATTAGATAAATCTGATCAAAAAGTTAGCTTGGTCAAAAAGACAATAGAAGAAAAAAATACAAGAATCTTAAATGGGGAATTTGATGCAGAAATTGATGAAGTTTGGGTTGTGCTAGATCGCGATGCAGATCCCCTAAATAAATTTGATAAATCTTATTTTAATCAAGCTTTAGAACTTGCAAATGCAAATAATATTTTCGTTGCATACTCTAATGATGCGTTTGAATTATGGCTCCTCCTGCATTACCAAGATCTATGGACGGCGACTCATCGAGATCAACTTTATAAAATGTTATCCATACATAGAAATGGAAAATATGAAAAAACGGACTGTTTATATGAAGAAATCAAGGACTTCAGAACAATCGCAATAAAAAGGGCTAAAAAATTATTGAAGTTAATAAAAACAACCGCGAACACCAACCCTTCAACAACTGTTCACATTTTAGTTGAAAAGCTTTTAAATGAACCTGGATATCGAGAAAAAGATCCAATACATTGAATGACTCCAAGTATAAGTAAAAAAATCACAAAGGAACTTTTCACTAGAAATAATTCGATGCTTAAGGGAAATTTCAAGAAATAAAATGAAAGTATTATGGAACTTCCGAGAAGGGCAGTGTTCGTTGCCAGTTTTCTATTCTCTAATGGAATGGGATGCAGCCTTTGACTATGATAAAGATAATAAATCATTAATACGCCATATGAAATAAATGTTGCAAAAGCTGCTCCCAATGCACCTTGAGAAGGAATCAGCATGTAATTAAGGATGACATTTGTGATGGCTCCCCACCAAGCCCCATATGCCAAATATTTAGTCTCCTTTTTCAATGAAATGCCAATCGTACTAAATTCTGTCGTTCCAAAAAGAATGATTCCTGCAACACTGAAAATGACAATCGCATTAGCATCGCTAAATTCCCTTGGGGTTGTATAAGCAAAGAACTCTGGAGAAAACAGCATGAGGCATGTTCCACATAATATCAACACAAAATACCATGAAGTAAACACACGGCTGTACGTGGAAGCATAATCTTCCGCGCTTTCATATAATTTATAGGCATGGGGATTCCAAGACTGTCCGAAAGCAGTCTTAAGCATCATGAGAATTAACGAAATTTTTAGAGCAATACTATATAATCCCAATTCATGCAATGTACTGAGTTCGCCTAGCATCCATCGATCCATAGAGTTGAATACCCAGAAAGCAACCCCGGTAATAATAAATGGGCTGCCGAACGACATAATTTCTCTCACAAAATGTACGTCAAACCTCCATGTAAGCTCATTTTTGATGAACCATAACCCAATGGGAAGAACCAAAATGCTGGCGATGAAGGCTCCTAAAATAAATCCCGTGATTCCCAAATTGAGCCCCGCCACCAAGAATAGCCCACAGGCCACATTGAATGTGTTAAAACAAAGAGTGTGCAAAGAAAACTTCCATGGTGAAAAATTAAGTCTCAGAACACAAGAGGCTAGGATGCTGATTTGGGTAGGGATGATGGTTAAAATTGAAAATACAATGTAATGCCATTCAAGAAGAAATTTATCATAAAGGGCAATACGAAGGGGATAAAGAATAGAAATAAATGCCAAAGAAAGTGTCAATGAGGAGATCAGAAGAAATAATAGACTTGTTGACACCAAGACTTTTCTTCGTTCGTGGGAAATCCCTTCTTCAAAGTAGTATCGTTGAATGGTATTGTGAACACCGCCGTAAAAGACTGAAAGCAACCCGCTAATAGTTAACGTCAATCCGATGGTTCCAAATTCCTCCACACTCAACAAGTGGGCAAAAATTGGAAACGTGCAGAAATTTACAAACCTGAACACCACATCGGCCAAGCCATAGATCATCGAATCTTTTAATACCGCTTTCAGCATTCAATGGATTATACCGGCGCCCGCCAACTTTGTCCACTGTCATGCAAAAGTAGGTACAAAAAATCACGAAAAACGAGACTAATACTCCGAAAGCTTTTTAGTCGACTAGTAAATTTTTGCAAAATTAGGTAAAATTGGGAACTTTTGAAATCTGTGGATGATACGACAGTGTGCTGGCCAAATGAGGTGGATTTTTGTCCTGACGTATTATACGAAATAGGAAAGTCAGTTAAGGTGGTCAAAACAAGTCCAAAAACTCCACGAAGAAAGGTATCGCCCATCACTCATACACGCAAATCTCTTCCGGCAATGCATACAAAATCAAAATAGATCAATTCATACCTCAAAGAGAAACAACAGTCCCGTTACGGCTTGGGGTTTTGTCTCTTCTGTAGGAGAAAAATTTGTCTGTGTCGGAAAAGGTATCCATTTCGGCTAGCTGTATATGATGAGGAAGGATGCCTACCTGTTGCAGCTGCAAGCGGCTGATCGCCCAAAAATCAAAATAATAAGGCTTTACCTGAAATTCCCAAAAGGACTCAGGAAGCTCTTGCTTGTAGTTAATGAATTGCGCATTTTCAGGACCTAGGCTCGGCGAAATAGCAACCAATAAGTCTTCAGGCTTTGTATTGAACTTGTTTTTCATATATTGTGCAGTTTCCGCATAGATATTCTGCACGCTGCCTCGCCAACCCGAATGAACATTTGCCAAAATACGATGAATTGGATCATAAAAAATTGCAGATTGGCAATCGGCGTGGCAAATAATTAGACCCAATCCGGGAACATCTGTCACTAAGGCATCACAAAATGGAATGATTTTGTCATCAGCAAAATAAGCAACCTCTTTTCCATGACACTGTTTTGAAGATGATACAGAAGTAATCTGCAAGGCTTGCATCACACTATTTTTCGCAACGCTATTTCGAAAATCCAAGTCGCCGTTTTTGAGGAAAACTCCGTGCTTCAGCCCCTCATTCGCCAATAATTCAAATTCCAGCCAGTGAATGTCGTCTTGTTTTCGATATATCATTATATTATAGTGATGATATGAAAACAGAAAGAGAAAATCAACTCGAAAAACTGCAGCGCGATTCTTTTGACATTCTTGTCATTGGAGGGGGCGCTACAGGAGCTGGCATCGCCTTGGATGCTGCTACACGGGGCTATAAGGCGGCATTAGTCGAAGCAGAAGATTTTGCATCGGGAACTTCAAGCCGCTCCACAAAGCTTCTTCATGGGGGTGTCAGGTATCTTGAGGAAGCCGTCAAGCATCTCAACATCAATGAATTCAAAATGGTCAAACATTCTCTCCACGAACGTTCTACATTGCTTTCGATTGCCCCGCATCTGACCAAATTGCTTCCCATTTTCATTCCAACCTATACTTTATGGGATAAATTCTATTATGGCATTGGAATGAAAATCTACGATCTTATGTCAGGGTCACATGGATTAAAATCGAGTCATTTTGTCTCCAAGAAGGAGTCTCAAAAGCTTTTTCCATTATTAGATGACAAAAATCTGAAAGGAGGAATCATCTATTACGATGGGCAATTTGATGATGCTCGCATGAATATCAGCCTCGCTATCACTGCGGCTTCCTATGGAGCAGCCATTGCAAATTATGTTTCTGTAGTAGCCTTGAAAGAAAATGGGGCCATCGTCAAAGACAAATTCTCCGGCAAAGAATGGGAAATTCATGCCAACCTCATAGTCAATGCCACGGGTCCCTTTGCCGACAGTATTAGACTCATGGACAATCCACATACTCCAAACGTAATGAAAGGAAGTGCAGGAACTCATATTTTGTTAGACCGCTCGTTCTGTCCTCATGAAACAGGAATTCTCATTCCCAAGACACCCGACGGTCGAGTTATCTTTATTTTGCCATGGGAAGAAAGCACTTTAGTTGGAACCACTGATATTCCAGCGAAAATTGTTCAAGATCCCCAACCTACCGATGAAGAAATTGAATTTCTCCTTAATACCATTAATAAATATTTAAGTCGCCAGGTGACTCGTGCTGATATTAAATCGAGCTGGTGCGGGATTCGTCCATTGGTGCAGGAGAATAGTACAACGGAGACGGCAAAATTAAGCCGAGATTATAAAATTGAGGTTTCAACAACAGGACTTTACTCCATTATGGGAGGGAAATGGACCTCATATCGTTTGATGGGGGAAGATCTTCTCAATACGGCGATAACTAATGGTGATTTACCCTTTAAAGGCAAATGTGTGACCAAAATAACGTCTCTTGTTGGTGCGCAAAATCCGCTTCCTGTATTGGAAACCAAGCTTGATGCTGATATCATTGCTCATCTTTTGCATGCCTATGGAGACCGGGCTGATCAGGTAGTTGAAATCGCTGAATCGGGTTATTCCCAAAGGCTGGCAATTGGCTATCCATACATTGAGGCCGAGGTGATCTACGCCGCAAAACATGAATATGCCTGCACAGAGATGGATGTTTTATCTCGCCGCACCCGTCTTTTCACGCAAGACGAAGCAGCAGCACAAGCTGCAATTCCAACAGTCCGAAAACTTTTATCCGCCTTAAAATTCTTGACTCCATTTTAATCATCATTTAGGTTTGAAATAATTCAATAATGAGGAGAATAAGATGATTGTTCAAGAAGCATATTTCAGATTAGCAACGCGGCAAGAAACTGTGAAAGCCAAAGGCGATTGCCTTGAACAAAGACTTTCAAGCATTTGGCAAGGGATTAACTACATTCAAGGTACGATTGACCTTTTGTGGAAAGGTGCAGACCTTTTAGCTTGGGATACACCTCCGACCCTAAAAGCAGCGCATTGGATCACTAAACAGCTAGGCTGGGCTCCACACCACGACCTCTTTAAAGAAACAATGAATTATCGTTATGAAAACTATAAGCTTATTCCGATGCACACACACCAAATAACAAATGAAGTTGTCATGAAAGCCTTTTTTAAGGAACATCGAAATGATGAAATTTTTACTCCTAATAAGTCATTTAAAAAGCTATTCGAGATCGTAAAAAAGACATTTCCTGAAACACAATTTACAGAAGAAGACCTCATATTAACCTGTGGCAAGGATTCCACCAAATTTTATCACAAGTTATTTGCAGACCCAATGAAAGGCGATTGGATGAAAGAAATCATTAATAAGGAAGTCCAATTAGCATTTAAGGACTGGACAGCACGCTGTGCCAACAATCGTTACATCAATATCACTGAGGAAACTCGAGTTCTTGCATCAAGAATCATCAGCCGCGTTTTATTCGGTCAAAAACAAGACGATATAAGACTTTGTAATTCATTAAATTTTATCAGTAATTTTTCCGTAAAAGAAATGACAGGAAAAGCTACAGCGGAAGATCGAATAAAGTTTGGTAAAGCCTTAAATGACTTGCGAATTGCCACAGGTATAATTATTTGCAGTAGGCATCCGATACCCCTTTTTGGTGAAAAACTTGAGACCCCTCCACCTCAACGAAAAGAAGACCCTGACATAGTAATAGAAACGTTTCCTCCTGAAGAGCTGGAACATTTTAAAGAAGCATCCAAAAATATTGGAGATGCAGAAAGTGACATCTACCGTCAAAGAAAGGACAATGGCATTCTTAGCCATGCAAAAATGCAAGCAATGATATTCACTGCACTTTTCGCAGGGCAAGAAACTACGGCTGTTTTGATGGGCCATATAATGGCACAGCTTGGTATTAACCCGGAACAAGTTGAACGCTTAAATCAAGATAGTATCATGAATATCTTTACTAGATCCATTCATGATTTTACTCCTGCATTTGCCGTAGGACGGGTAGCAAGGGACAATATTGTCCTTGAATATAAGTTAGAAGGTGAAAACAAATTCAGAAATGTCTTCTTTCCTAAAGACGATATTTTAGCCGGACGTATCATCACTATAGCGGAAAAAACTATTCTTCCTGAAGAAGGCAAACTGCCACCCTATTCAAAATGGAAGCCTTTTGGTGGCGGACTGCATAGGTGTCCCGGAGAAAACCTTGCTGTTAATGAGGTTTCAGCTTTAATTGAAGAACTCAAAAAAGGCTATAAAATTACAATGCATCCCGATGTAGGCGAACTCAAAAAGCTTGGAAGGATTACCTTGCAATACGACCAGGACATTATCGTTCACATAGAAAAAATTGATAACTAAAAAAAGGACATAGAGGACCTAAATGCCGTTTTTAGGTCCTTTTTGTCCCTTACGCATCAACTAAAAAAAAATTTTAACACCGAGTTCACAGAGAAAATAGAGGGGCACAGAGCTATTTTATACTCAATGATCTCTCTTGTGTTCTCTCGTGTTCTCTGTGGTAAAAGATGTTTTAGGTTGGTGCATATGCCCACTTTTCTTTAAAATGGGGAAAGTAGAGATGACAATAGATAAGATCCCACGATATTCCTTTTCAATTTGAAGGAAAATCTTTATATTGGATTTTTTGCTTTACAGTCAATGAAAAAAATGAAATTTTCTGAAGTTACTTGTGAATATATTTAGGACGCCAAAATTGGAATCAAAGCAATAGCAAATGCAGCAATTCCAAGAGTGCGAAAATTGTTAACTGAAGGAAATTTATAGTAAGTGGCGAGGCCTGTAATAGCCCTTGTCTACAACTTCTAAAAGACGAGAAGCCGCGTGGCTGGGAACACGTCTTCCCGACTCCCAAGATTGTACAGTTTTAAGACTAACGTTGAGAAATTTAGCAAATAGACTTTGAGGATAGTGTAATTCTGTACGGATTCTCTTCACTTCTTTTGCAGTATAACTTGCTGCTGGTTCAGGAACTTCAATCTCATGTATCCTTAACTTTTTTTTACCTTTTTGGTGATCGAGAATATCACCTAAACCTTCTTTAAGAAGGTCAAACATCTCACCCATTTTGAACTCCTTTTTTGATGAGTTTAATCATACTAAGGACAACCGCTTTTCATCAGAGGTCAAATCCTCTTTCACGTTTTTGGGGTACAACACCACAAGATACGTTATTCCTACATCGGGAAAATCTAAATAATCAATTCGAAAACCACCACTTTTCCCCTTATTGGTTGATCTCAGACGAATTTTCCTCAAGCCTGCCATACCAGTAATGACTTTCCCAAGTTTAGGATTTTGAAGTAGCTCCTTTTCAAAGTCTACAAAATCATCTTCTAAAAGTTTCCTTTCTTCAACTAATCGATCATAGATTCTGGTAAAAACTGTGGTCTGAATAAACATTCGCTTCATAGCCTAATTGTACTACAAGGTAACATAAAAAGTCAAATATAAGTGTCCTGGAGAAAACCATTCTTTGTCATCTTCTGCGATGTTGTTCTTGGATGGTTTCCATGAGGGAAAGATAGGAGTCGTAGCGGATGGGGGAGATGTTCCCTTTTTCGACTTCACCTCTAACCACACAGCCTGTTTCGTGGGTGTGTGTACAATCTGGATATTTACAGTCTTTTGAATGCTCCTGGATTTCGTTGAAATAATGGCGTACCTCGTCTGGAGCAAGGTCCCAGACCCCAAAACTCTTTATTCCTGGAGTGTCTATGCACCAACCACCAAATGACAATGGCACTAACTGAGCTGTAGATGTAGTGTGCGCCCCCTTTTTTGTCCTTTTTACTGTTTCTCCAACAAGAAAATCATGACCGCCAATAGCATTAATCAAAGAAGATTTACCTGTTCCAGATTGACCCGAAAATACAGATGCCTTTCCTTGCATAGCACCACGAAGGGCATCCATCCCTTCTTGTGTCACAGTACTCACAGGATAAACCGGAATTTCAGCTTCTTTATATGCCGACAACAACTCTTGGAACAAATCTGCCTCATCAGGTGAATCTTTCAAAAGATCTATTTTATTAATCACTATAATAGGAGTCATATTCCCTTTGCGGGCAGCTATGATGTATCGATCAATCAAAGATGTTTTCAAGGGTGGAGAAACAACCGAAGCGGTTATTAAAACCTGGTCGATATTCGCCGCAATGAGCTGCTCCTTTCGTCGAGACAGATTATCAGCACGAGACAGAATAGATTTCCTGGGCTCCACCTCGGAAATAATCCCTTCGTCCTCCGAGACTTTCTCGTAAAAAACAAAATCGCCTACAGTGACCAAATTTTTCGAGAGATTTCTCTCCTTTTTGAGGTTGCCTCTTAATGAACAAGTAATATTGCGTCCCTCGTGCTCAACAACCATTCCCCGCGAAGTTACTGAAAGTACTCTGCCACGGCAAAGATCTTTGGTTGAAATACGCTCTTTTTCTTTAATATCGGTTTTCTTGTATTTAGAACGATCCTTTGCAGAAAGACGCTTTCTTTCTTTTCTACTCTGTTTTAGGGAATCGGAAAAGTACTCGTCCTCAATAGGACAGGCTACCCAGCGCTTCGGATTTTTTTCATCTTTATCGTTCATAGTTGAATTATAACATTTTAAATTATTGATTTACAAGACAATACATCAAAATTCCCCCAGCAACGGCAACATTTAAAGACTCCATTTCTCCCGACATTGGAATAGCTACCTTGGTACAGAATTTACGTGCCTCTTCGGATAGACCATGCGCCTCATTCCCCACGACCAATGCAATTTGTTTAGATTTTTCTGAACTTACATCCTTGCCTCCCATATCAGCTGCTATGGGTTCGAGCTTGTTTTCCTTAATTAATTCGATTAATTCCTCCCAATTTCCCGTCCTAAGAGGCAATCGAAAAGTTGCCCCTTTTGCGGCCCTAAGCGCCTTATCATTATAAGGATCGCAGCTGTTATGAAGGATATAGGCTCCATCCCAACCTAAAGCCAACGCCGTGCGAAGCAGTGTCCCCATATTTCCAGGATCGCTGACTCCATCAAGCACCAAAACATGCTTTTTATTTTTAAGAGTGGCTAAGGGAGGCAATTCTACTTCCGCAGCAATTCCTTCCGGAGCTTCTAATCCGGTAATTTTCTTCATGATTGACTCGGTCACTATGAAACATTCTTCAAATTTCAAACCTTTAGGGGGTTCTCCAACTACTAAAAGAGTCTTTATCGGGATTTCCTTAACAAGATTCTGTCCGACAATCAATGCCCGCTTTTGTGCATGTCTATAGCTGCTGCTTGTCCTGAGCTTATGGAGGTGTTTAACGAGAGGATGTTGCAGGCTGGTGATAGGCTTCATGGATTCCAAAATGTACTCTGTTTGAGTTTGGCAATAATTTTCTGGGGATCGTGCAGATCCTGAGTAATAGCGATTCTTTCGCCCTCTTTAATTAGAGCTCCCATTTGTTTTCCTGGGAGAATGCCCTCTTCTTGCAGCAGCTTAGCGCTGACGAGAGGGGTCTTATGGATGATTCTATCAATATGCTGCTCAAGCTTCTTTCTTTGGTTATGATGATGGTGGAGAAATGAGGAAGGTTCGTGGGCTGCAATCGCCTGCAGGATAAGTTGTGAGCGGGGGTCAGCATAGAAATAGACCCAATGAACAGGATCAGTTATTTTCTTGCCGCGGTCCATAAATTCAACCAATTCCATATCTTTGGCGCTCACCTTCAAATAAAAACATATTTCGAGAAACCTTTCCAGGGGTGCATTTGGAAATAATTCCATAATATAGAGAATTGTTGGGCAATCCTGAGGAAATTTTGCAAAAAAGGCGGTGCATGCCTGTATTTCGTGCAATGGTTTGTGTTTTAGAGAAGTAAATATCTGTTGCAATAAACCAAAGCGATGAAGGTCGATAATGCAGCGGTCGAAGTGCTTTCCTTCTCCCATTTTCTTGAGCTCTTGCCAGATTCTTTCCATTGCAACGGCGGGGAAAAGAGTATGTGCATTTTTTTTGATTGCTTCTTCGGTCTCAGGGTCGATTTTGAAGTCAAAACGGGAGGCTATGCGCACAGCGCGAATCATCCGCAAGCGATCTTCCACAAATCTTTCATCGGGATTGCCGATAGCTCTGACTAGGCGCCGAGCGAGATCGTCTTTGCCCCCAACAAGGTCGATCACTTCGTCTTTTAATGGATCGTAAAACATTCCGTTGATGGTGAAGTCGCGTCGTTGGGCATCTTCTAATGGAGTTGACATCTCAATTTTTGATGGTTTTCTTCCATCGAGGTATTCGATATCTTTTCGGAAGGTGGCTACTTCGAAAGGCATTCCTTCTTTCAAAACGATCATCACTCCAAAAGCTGCACCGACAGGAACAGTTTTCGGAAAAATTTTGGCGATTTCTTGAGGTGTAGCGCTCGTGGCAATATCGACATCTGCGGAGGGATGGCCAAGCAAGTAGTCCCTGACCCATCCCCCGGCAAAATAGGCCATATAACCGGCATCTACCAAAGTATTCACAATTTCTGTCGCAAGTCTACGCGCTCTCATACACCCATGATATATCAAAATGCCATAAATTGCGAAAAGTTATCGGTTATTTCTAAACCTGAGGAAAAAGTTCTTGCAAGCCTTGTTGCCATGGGTAACAGGTAACATGTTCGAATTTTTTCGTGAATCGATCCTGACTCAATGTACTCCGGATTTACGGTTTAATCAAGCATTTTCATGTAATTTCCGGAATGAACTCCGGAAATACGGGGTATAAAATTAATCAGATATTCAAAAGTATATCTTGTGAACATTATGTACATTTGGTACAATAGAGGCATACAGTACAAGGGGTTAGTTCTATGGAAACCATTTCATGTAAAGAAGTCAGGGATCACATGGCTGAGGTCGTTAATCAAGTGGCCTATGGTCATAAACGCTACACTTTAACACGCCGTGGCAATGAACTTGTCGTTCTTATCTCCTTTGAAGAATGGCAATCTATTGAAAAAGCTCTTCAAGAACGTGAAGATGAGAGAGATATTCGGGATGCCGAAGCTGCAATGAAGCGCATAAAAAAAGATGGCGGAATTTCACTTGAACAAGTCAAAAATGACCTCGATTTATAGATGTACAAAATCATTTTTGATAAGGAAGCGAGCAAATCCCTAAAAAAATTGCCAAAACAGGAACAATCTCGAATATTAAGAAAAATTGAGGCTCTTTCTCAAAATCCACGGCCAATTGGAGTAAGTTCTCTTCAGGGAAACTGGCATGGATTTTTCAGATTTAGAATTGGTAATTATCGAGTTATTTACAACATAGAAGACAAAATTCTCACAATATGTATTGTTAAGATTGCCCACCGTGGAAATGTTTATCAAGAAAGATAGTTCTAATTCAATACTTTGCCATCACTTTATTATGGATTTGTTCTTGTGGTAAATGTCGGTTAAGTTTTTTATGGTGATGTTAGTTGGTTTTTTAATTCGCTTATGTGTATCGATTTTTTAGTTATTGGACAGAGAACGTTTTCGGTTGAATTGAGTTTTTTAAAATAGTTAGATAGGGCATTTTACAAGTTTGTTAGAAATTTTATAAAGACATCAATACAATTTTCTTGAGGATTCATTTTCAATTGAATGAACTCCATGCACTTTTTCCAGAACTTATATTCCTCATCACAAGGTTTGTAATAATTCATTTTCCTCTCTGTATGGATCAGCAGATCTTTTCCTATTTCGTTTTCAACTCCAAAATTTGTACGCTCTATTAGAATTTTAGCAAGTTCTAATCCATGACAAAAATCTAAGACAAAGATTGGTGTTTTAAAGTTAATCTCAGCTATATTTACATCGATGCGCTTGTCATTTAAAAGTATCATTGCAGCTTCACATTTCTGATGATGCATTGATGTTAATAATAGAGTCTTACCACCACCATAATCTTGATTTACGTTAATACGATCATCACTTAGTAATATTTTTATAATTTCAGTATTGTTTCGTCGACATGCAGCCATAAGAGGACTGTCGTCTCTATAGATTTTATTGACATCTATATCTTTGCAGCTCAATAAAACTCTTACAACCTCTGGACATTCACAGAGAACCGCTTCAAGCAGTGGGACTCTACCTCCATTCACGTCGGTTCTAGGGTCATTAATTAACAACTGGGCAATAGCCGGTTCTCGGGCATAGCACAGGGCAGTAAAATTTATGCTATTCATACAATTAACATCAGTTATTGACTCTTTTAACAACTCCACTACAATGTCAGGTCGTTTATTATGAACTGCCCAAATTAATGGTGTCTCTCTCAAATTTCCAGCTTTTGCGTTTACATTCGTAACACCATTCGCAAGTAATTCTTTAACCTCATTTATATCTACTTTATCGTTTGATATCAGGGTGTTTATTAATTGTCGTGTTGGGCCCTCCTTGTCAGCTTGTTCTATTACAAATAATATTTTTTTGCATTTTTCTAATATTCTATTTCTATCTTCGACTAGATCATATTTTGATAACATCTTATTAACGGGAATGCAAAATACATTCACATCCTCATAATAATGGGGCGAAAGATTGGATATCCCTTTGCTTATTTCGTTTATTTTATCGAAAATCTCCCATATTTCTTTCATTTGAGAATTTGTTAATTGCCTTTGCTCAATAATGTCATAAATTTTTAGTATTGAGATGTTCGGTATGGTGGGGTTGTTTTGATATAATGGGTTCATACTACAACTTCTTTTTTGTAAATGTAGTGTTGGCAGCCTTTTGGAGGGCGCCCCAGTGGCCGCGGTCGAGCCAGCCGTGGGAGCCGTTCCAGTACATGTAGAACCAGAAGATTCCCCATAGAGGAAGAGTATAATAGACTAGCTTTAGCCAGCCTGGGATTTTTTTGTCGTAAGAGTTGATGTTTGCGTCGCCATATTCTTCGATTTCATGATCCATTAGTCATCTCCTTTCATCATTTGATCTTTAGCACCTTCATCCATATCCAGGCGCCCTTTTCTCCAGAGGTACAAGAAGACAAGGATGGTGCTTCCTGCGAGGGCTAATAATAAAGAATAATGAAATATCGCTCCATAGATTCCACTGCCATCTCTCATTTTCGTTTGCCCTCAATGATATCGAGTGTGTTTACTGGATCTTTTCCTAACCACCAGGCCTCTGTAGGAGGGGTGATGCGGGTCCCTTTTGTCATCAGGTATTGGAATAGTGCTTCAAATTTATAATTTGGGATGTTTGTGGTGCGTTTTTCTGTGCCTCTAGGATCATAGTCGAAGAAATGTTGGAATGAGGGCATGATAGATCCCTTGCTGGCTGTTTTTGGGGACCAAAAGTGTGACTGATGCCAGTCGCGGCTTGGACGCTTGACGCCGACTCGAGAAAGGTCGGGGCCATTGCGTTTGGTTCCTGGGAAGGTAATCTTTTGGTAGATGTATTCATTGGCGGAGGAAGGTGGAGCTGGGAATGAGTCTGAACCATTGAGAGTTACATCTTGAATGAGAGTTCTAGTTTGGTCGGTGTGGCAGTACCAGCATCCTTCGATAGCGTAGAGATGTTCTCCATACTGGATCATTTCTTTTCGCGAACGGAATCCTAGCGGATGTTGTTTGAGTTCATTTATGTTTGCGACTGACTTGCCATTGATTGGATCGTATTTCCAACCTTCTTGGCCTCCAAATTTAAAAAATGCGATCTTGAATTCAAAGGGATTATTGACATAGATGACCCCCCGGTCTTTATGGAATTCCTGTTTAGTGGTTTCGTCAAGTATCACGAAATCTTTATCGATCCAATCCTCGATGATCCGATCGATCTGGGCAACGGCAAAAGCTTCATCACCTGAAGGAATAAAGAGTTCAAATACATCGTAGGAAGCATTTTGATTCTGTTCTGCGGGGCGGCGGAGCAAGATTAGTTGAGATGTGAGCTTTAGTTTTTGGTCTCCCAATTTTGTTATATATTTTTCGAGTTCGGGAGGCGCTATGAAACGAAGGGCTTCTGATTCTTGAAAGGCTAATAGAGTGAAGTCTTTTTTGAGGTGGTAGACAGCTTGGAGAGCTGTACTATCGCTGCGCAGGGTGCTGAGGTAGATATTTGGATCAGCAACTTCGTACATTTGAACCTGATATTGACTTGTGGGTTGCGTCCAGGTAGGGTCGATATAGCTTGGTGCAATGAGGGTGACGCCGACGGCTCCGGAAAATAGGAGAATAATCCCTATAATCGTTAAAATTGCTGAAAGTTCAATTTTGTAGGCCCAGTGGTTTGAACTCATGCGGACACCTCTTCAGGTTTCAACATAATTGTATTAAAGATGTTAATGGCAAAAATGATATTGGCGATAAGTATGATGCCTCCTCCAACGCCTCTTAGAATCCACCAAGGTCTCATATCGGCAACAGTTTGGAGGAATGGAAGAACGCTCAGAGCAGTATGATGTTGTGCATAGGTTGAACCATCGGCCCATGTGGACCATTGCATCCCTTGATAGAATCCGCCTACAGATAATGCAAAGAGAAATGGGATTGTACCAATGATATTAAGTCCAAAATGCCAATCGGCCATCCGCTCAGACCATAATGGTTTTCCCGTAATCACCGGAATGCATTGGTAGATTCCGGCAAAAGCAAAAAATGTAAAGGTAGCATAGAGGGAAATATGAGAGTGTCCGATAACCCAGTCTGTTTTGGAGGTGATTTCGTTAATGTTTCTGAGGGCCATCAGGGGGCCCTGAATGCATGTGATGAAGTAGAACATGGTTCCCATGATGATAAAACGAACGGGAGCGGATTGAGTGTATTTTTTCCATTCTGGAAGGATCGTATAGAACAGATTATGGACCACGGTGAATACTGGGATGAAAAGCCAGATGGAAAAAATCACGGCGACCGTTTGGAGCCATTGGGAAATGGGTCCATGCATCATGTGGTGGGCGCCAATCCAACCATAGACAAAGGCGATGGACCAGAATCCAATCATGGACATTTTATGACTATATATAGGGGTATTAGCAAGTTTTGGGAGGAAGTAGTATGCAGCTGCGAGACCCATAGGAGTAAATATTAGACCAACTAGGTTGTGCACGTAGAACCAACTCACATTAACTCGTGAAATCCCTTCTGGGACAAAATTTATTCCATAACTACCGACCAGATAGGTGAAAGTGGCCCAAATAAGAGTTCCCATAGCATACCAAAGGGAAACGTACATTTTTTGATATTTTCGAGTGAATATGGTCATAAAAATATTTATTCCCACTAGCACCCAAGCTATTACAAAGATCGGTTTTACTGGGATCCACCAGACCCAATTAGGCAGTTCGGCATATTCCCAACCGAAGTTGGTGCCCCATGGATAGGAATAGACTCCTGTGACAAGACTTAGCCACCAGAGAGCGATAGAGCAATAGGCCATTCTGGAGCTCCAGATGGACACACCGCATAGTCTGGGGACGAAGTAGTAAAAAAAGCCAACACCCACTGAATAAAGCCATAGAAGAGCTACAGAACCCACATGTATCGGGCGAATTTTTCCGAAATGAATGTATTCTCCAGAGAAATAATCGGGAAATATGAATGTGTTGAAGGCAATGAAGGTGCCGATGGTCATTCCAAGCAGCATAAAGATGATGGCTGGATAGATCATGAGCTTTACTGGGAGATCATCATACTTTGTCATGTGTCAATTCCTTAAAGATGGTGCGTTGTTTTTCTCTGAGCTGTTTTGCTTCGTTGAATCCCTTTTGGATTTCAAATTTTAGCTTATCTGGGAGATTTAGGGTAATTTGATCTGCTAAAGCTTCGATTTTTTCTTCCTTTTTAGGATCGTATGTTGCATCTAATTTGCCATCTTTCATGAAATAGGTGATGCTATCAGATGAAATAAGATCTAAAAGTATCCGTAAAGGATTTTCCACAAATGATTTACCAATGAGCACGATTCCGATAACTTGGTAGATGTATCCTTCTTCTTTTACGGTTTTTTTGAGTTCTACAAGAAGTTTATCGTCTTCTTGTTGCGTTTTAAGCAGGGGGAGTAGATTGAGCTCCTCTTTATAGAGGTCGAGTTTTTCCTGTGTTGTTGAAGCAGTTTCTTGCCGCATTTTCAAGTCGGTAATTTGTTGCTGATACTTATTGAGAATTGCGTAACCAGCAACCCTGGCATCGTCGATAGTTTGATCGGCCCGATCAAACTTTTCATATAAAGCATTAAATAATTTATCTCGCTCATCTTGAGATTCACTTAATGAGCGGATGAAAATTACTAATTGAGCTCTTTGGAGCGACGTTGTTTGATCTCCCCAAGGAATCATAGCAGTTCCTGGAACGCCATATTTGATGGAACGAAGCAATCTCAAATCATCTTTGGAGTCAATCCAGTGAAGGTTTGTCAACATTCTGGGCTTTGCATCAAACATAGTACCTGCTCGGTATCCGGTGCCATCGGCTTCAATTCCATGACAAACGGAACAGTTGAGTTCGAAGAAACTTTGCCCAGCTTTAATATTTTCTTCAGTGAAATACTTTTTCTTAAAGTAGTATACATTTTTATCGGAACCTCCAAGGGTATTTGGAGCAATATCAAATGTTTCTTCTACTTCATCATCTAATGTTTTTGGAGCTTCTTCAGCGGCGTTTAGCATGCCAACTTTTGATTTGGCTTCTTTGAGTTCGAAAAATTCAGGGGGAGGCCCTGATTTTAGCTCGCCTTTTTCCAGTTTCATTTCCTTTAAGGCCTCTTGAGGGCTATATTGCCATTTTGGAACATCTTTTGAGCTCTTAATGACCTCGCCTCCAAGCAATGAAGAAAATAGCCAGTCGACAAGTTGTTTTATTTCCTTCTCTGAAATAACAGGAATACCATCGGCGGTGGCTTTATCGGTTGCAGCTTCCCCCCAAGGCGGCATAGGGGTTCCCTTTACACCATGAATGATCGAATTGATGACGTTTTCTTTTGTGAAATTTCGAAGGAAATCGGCATTTCTCAAGTTTTTGGGTATAGGATAGATCCATTGTGCTACAGGACCGTCGCCATGAAGGTATTCGCCATGGCATTGAGAGCAGTAAGTTTGATAGGCAACTTCTGGACTGAAGCCCTTCTTTTCCCAAATTTCACGAACTTCATCTCTATTTTTCTTGCCAAGAGTATCTAACATATAAGTCAGAGCATAAAATTTGCTGTCGTCAAAAGGAAATGCAGGCATAATAGAGCGTGCGATATGTCGGCTCGGTTTGCGAAAGTGTTCGATGAGCCATTCATCTGAACGATAGACTCCAGACCAATTTGGTCGAGGTCCAACAATGCGTCCAAGGCCATATTCTTGGATAAATGTCATGAGAACACGACGGATTCTTTCTGTCCATGCCTTATCATTCTGTTTGGTTCGCGATGCATATCGAAATGGCGTGTAATATGATTCAATCAATTGCGGATATTGACTCTCAATTTCTTCAAGAATAGAATTTTCACGTACATTATCCACAATTCTTTGGTCAATTTCGGATGCATTGTCTTCAATCACTTTTACAATTTCTGATCCCACAATTGTTTCCGGAAACAACTTTTTAAACCATTGCGTCTCATTATAACGGGTGTCAAAATTGTCGTTTTTCTTGACTGCGCTATAGCCTGCATTCGATTCAAAACCTTTCAGACGGTGACATGCAGCACACCCTTCAGTAGCAAATATGATCATTGAATGACGAAGATCGTGCAGCATAGCTGGATTTATAGGCTTTTCAATTTCAACTTTTTCTCCTCCATCCCACTTCATGATTTTTTTGCGATAATCGGTTTCTGATCTCGATTTTCCTCTTCCATTTTGTGCTAACATGAACGTCATTAAATCTTCGAGTTCAGGATGATCCAATCGATAATTAGGCATAGTGGAAGTACGGAGGTCCCCCTGAGGCCAAACCATTTTTTCCTTGAGGTACCAGGGATACCTCGACCCTGCATTGGTAAGTTCTGGTCCCACACCTCCACGAGAAATTCCATCGACGCGGTGGCAGGCATAACAGGCCTGTGCTACAAATAATTCCTCACCCCGATCGAAATGCTTGAGACCCAATTCTCCACTTTTTTGCAAGTGACATTGCACGCATTTTGCGTCGATAAGACCGCCTACATAAATTGGGGTTGTTTGGAACAACAGACTGTGTCCGGGCTTGTGATTGAATACTTTGGCAAATAATGGATCATTTTTAGGATCAGATTCAGTAAATACAGGCATTGGCCCCAAGAATTCTTCTTCATATTGATCATCAAAAACAGGTCCGTGGGCATTCATTGTTGTCAAACCTCGACCATTTCCATTGTGACATGAGGTACACCCATATTCTTCCATAGGATGGTATTCAAAAGGACGTGTTTCTTTGCCTATAAGTGGATGCATGCGAAGCACTTTTGTCACATCGTAGGTATTTTCTCCAACCGTAACAGTCTTAAGTGCTTTAAGCTTTTCAGCTTCTTTAATTTTCCCTTCTTTCTCATAGGCGAGAATTTTTTCATCTACCATTTTCCAGACGTAGTCTTCACTCGTCGGAGAAAAATGTTTATATTCCAAGGCTAAGTGGCATGAAGTACATCGGTCTATTGTTGGATTTCCCTTATCTTCCTTTTCAAAAACTATTTGTTTTATCCCGAAAGTAAACGGAGGAGGCGGTTTCCCGCTCGATTCAGATCGCAATTTCTCCAAATCCCAATAAATATCTTGATAGGTTTTATACTCGGGGAATATTTCTCTATAGAAAAAAGCTCCAAAAAAAACGGTTGCGACAACACCTAAAGAGATCAATGCCAATTGATAGTAATATTCGGATCTCATTTTAATGCCTTGAAAAATTTTCGGTCCATGGCCATATCCATCCCCAGTTTGCCCCTCGGAAATAGGTGCCAATAATAATTAAAATCCCTTGCCATGTCATAAATAAGGTATACAAAAAAATTGCCAAATAACGACTTCGGTGGAACCAGACCCCTTCTCCCTTAGGATTGCGATCTAAATAGGGAATTGCCATCAACCCAACTACCATCAGCCCAGGTATTGCAACTCCGCCCCAGAAGGCATCATAAGCAACCATTTCCTGCAATCCTAAGAAATACCATGGAGCTTTCGACGGATTCGGGGGTTTGGTCGGATTTGCCGGTTCCTCAAGAGGTGCATCGATAAATGAAAGCCCCAGCACAAGCACTAATGAGAATAAAAATGCCACCATTTCCGCCCGCAACAAATGCGGCCATGTAAAAACAAAGTTATAAGGTCCCTTGTCAACCTGCGGACAAGTGCCTCGCACAAGTTCCATGAGCCCATAAGTACGCTTGACGCCTGGAGCAAATGATTCCTTTGTGTCAGAACGCTGCACCACTCGATACGGATCGGGCATAATTTTTTCAGGAGGACGCGATAACCCGCCATCTTTGCGAATTCTCCAAAAATGAACGCCAATCAACGTACCTGTCAACAAAGGCAACGCGGCAACATGCAGAACATAAAAACGAATCAAAGCATCCTGTCCTACGTTTGTGGAAGCCAAGAGCATCACGCGGTTGACATTGTATTCAAAACCTGGGAGATTCGGAGCATATCCGGCAATATTAGTACCTACAGTAATAGCCCAAAAGGCAAGCTGGTCCCATGGGAGCAGATATCCAGTAAACGAAAGAATCAAGGTCAAAACCATCAAAATGACTCCCACAGCCCAGTTAAACTTTCGCATTCCTTTATATGATCCCGTATAAAATACACGAGACATATGCAAGAAGACAAAGAGGACCATCATGTGGGCGCTCCATCGATGCATATTGCGGAACATCATGGCAAAAGGAGTCGTATCCTGCCAATCCTTCATAATATCAAATGCCCGATCCTCAGCAGGGATGTAATAAAACATCAAAACTACACCTGTAATCGTCAGAAGAAGAAACAAACTTGCACTGATTGTTCCCAAGCCTAATGTATAAAAAGGATCAAGAGAATTCTTATGGCATTTCACTGGATGAAAATGGAGGAAAAAGTTTTTAAAGACAATTTCTGAACGGTCAACATCATTATTTGGATAATTATGACGAAAAATGGAACGGACAAAATCCCTCGGAAGATTTCTTAAATGTTGTCCCAAAGTAGGTTTTGGCTTCCCTTTTAGTGCAGTCATAATATTTCCTAAGCAACTGGCGTATACCAGGCTTCATCCCAATTTAGCGTTGTTTTATTCTTATCTACCATCAAGTCGCCCGAAGCACCTTTAAATACATGAAAAAAAACCAAGGGCAGTGGAGCCGGCCCACCTGTGTTTTTCCCATACCGATCATATGTCGAACCATGACATGGACAGGCATAACCTGTTTCCACCATATTAACGGTGCATCCCAAATGAGTACAAACAGCCGTTTGGACTCTCACCTTTCCCGACAATGTCTCAATAAATACTTTTTGCTTCGGATTAAACACTTTGCCATCGCGCGATAGAACTTCCTCTGGTCTTCCAATCGAAAATACACTTGGAGGTATTTTCATCGCATTCGGATAGAGAAATCCAAGTAAAGAGGCATTAAATACTCCTCCCGCTCCCAACAAACATGCGCCGGCTCCCATCAATGCTAAAAATGACCTGCGAGTAATCCTAGGATCATTATCGTCCTTGTCGATATTCAGCGAATTCCTATATTTCGGCATCTAATCCGTCTCCTCATTACGAAACATCTGGTACTTAACGTCCTCTGGATCCTCAAATTGTCCATTTCGCAGATAATAGATATAAATCAGCATCCCTGACAATGCAAATGAAATCGTTCCTGCTAAATACAAAATCATTATCCTATCCACCTAAAAGAGTAATTCATTGCATCCATTGTTACCGCCTGTGTAGGGCATTTTTCAGCGCAAAGTCCGCATCTAATACATAAATCTTCATTTTTTAACATAGCTGACCCCATTAAATCCATCTCTTCTTCATTCATACTTGCTGAATCCACTCCATATAGGTTGTCAACAGCTTTTCTAAGGTTTCCTTCTCCTAAATCGAGATTCAATTTACTAATCGGAATCAATTTTAAGCAGTTACAAGGGCATACATCGACGCATCCATTGCACTTAATGCACAATTCTCCATTAAAAACAGGGCTTACATGACACTGTAGACACCGATTTGCCTGTTGATGCGCTGCTTCTGGAGTATAATTATTCTCTACCATGTCATTATTATGGATTCGTTGACTTACAGGAAGCATTGTAGGCAGCGCCCACTTAGTTCTAAGATATGTTTTATCTCGAATTGGTGTGATCTCTGTAAATTCTCCCACAAACTCACGATAAGGAGTCGTACCTCTAAGGTCGGCATCTATGGCTCTTGCGGCATCCTGCCCATGCCGTATGGCTGTGATAAATAACGCTGGTCCAAAGGCAGCATCCCCTCCTGCATAAATTCCAGGCACCGATGTGCGCCCTGTTTGTCTTTCAGTTTGTATCACACCTCGATCGATTTTGAGTTTTTCCTTATTTTTCCATCCATCGAGAAAACTTGCATCCATCCCTTGACCAATAGCTAACGCAATAGTGTCGCAAGGAATGACATATTCAGTATCAGGTATCACTTGCGGATTAAATCTTCCATTATGCTCAAAGAGCCTTAAAATGCGTTCTACGCGCAGCCCAATTACTTTTCCATCGGGACCTCGTTCTATAGCTTTCGGAGCAACTCGATTTATAATCGTGATCCCTTCTTCAATGCCGTCCTCGATTTCAAATTCATCAGCTGTCTGCTCATCTCTCGATTCCAAACAAACCATCGTAACTGTCTTAGCCTTATTTCTTACCGAGGTACGGGCAACGTCAAAAGCAACGTTTCCACCCCCGACGACAACGATATGTTCTCCTATTTTCCATTCACCATCAACGCACCTCACTGCCAAATAATCAATACCACGGATGATGTCCGGAGCATCCGCTCCAGGAATAGGCAAATCCCTCGATTTCCAAAGTCCAACACCCAAAAAAATGGCATCATAATTCTCTTCAAGCTCATTCAAGGTGATGTCTCGACCTACTTTTTGATTACACAAAACTCTAGCACCCAGGTGTTCAATGGCATGGCACTCATTTAAAGGAATGTCTTTCTTTAATCGATACGGAGGCACCCCATAAATCAACATGCCTCCAGGCAAAGGCATCATTTCGTAAATATCAACAGCATAACCTAGGCGGAGCAAGTCATGTGCAACAGCATAAGAAGCAACTCCTCCTCCTACACAGGCCACCTTCAACCCATTCGGAGTAGGTTTCGTAGAACCCCGAGAGTAACTCATTTCCAATGATTTAATATGAGCTTCCTCATCCAACCCAAACCATTCATCCAAAAATCTCTTTTGAGCTCTGATGGTCAATGTCTTATCAACCCGATCTCGTCGACAAGATGTTTCACACGGCGCACCGCAAATCATCCCGCAAATAGAAGCAAAAGGATTCGGTCCCCTCGCAATTTTATACCCTTCAAGATAATTCCCTGCATGCAAGGCAATCATGTAGGCTCTGGGGTCTGTATTGACAGGACACCCATCCCGGCAGTCAATCTGCCGAATATAATAGTCTAAATCCGGTATGACCACATCGTAAATGTCCCTATATGCAGCTTTTACCTGTTCGTCCGACAACGCAAACTCCCCACATTTAAACTGGAAATTTACCAAGGTAACGGATTATTTTAAAGGTAAATTAAAAACACAAGATATTGAATTGCTGTACAAGATAAGCTCGCTGGAATGAGTTCAATGCACTTGAATTAAAAAAAATTACTAAGTTAAATTTAAATATAAGCCATTTATTTTCAATTAGTTAAAAATTTAAAATGCACTGTAAGACATAGATACTCTAACTTTATTAGTTAAAAAAATTATTACATATGTTATTATGAAGTTAAGTAACAAATGTTTTAGGTCCATCATAAAAATCTAAAGCCTTCAGGGAGGTTGTACAATGTCAACTCATGAGAGGAATAAAATAAAAGGTGCTACGATGATCGAGTACGCAATCATCGTGGGTCTGATTGCTATCGCAGTCACCGCCATTGTAACCACATTGGGTAAAGATGTTAAAACATTATTTACTACAATTGACACGGCTGTAAAGGCTGCATAAGGAGAAATGATATATTTGTTAAAAAAAATATTTTATATGTTATATGTTATTTAGAGTCATAAATCGGCAAAAAGATTGCTGATCGACAAATTTAGAAAATAACCATAAGGAGGTTTGTATGACAAAGTATTCAAAAAATAAAATTAAGGGTGCTACAATGATCGAATATGCGATTATCGTAGGCTTGATTGCTATTGCAGTTACTGCCATTGTGACAACATTGGGTAAAGATATTATAACACTATTTACCTCAATCGATACAACTGTAAAAGCTGCTTAATAGCAAACACATACTTTTAAGGCCTGTCTTAACAGGCCTTAAATTAATTTAAATTATTGCTAAATAATCATGGGGATTTATATGACAAAGTATTCAAAAAATAAAATTAAGGGTGCTACAATGATCGAATATGCGATTATCGTAGGCTTGATTGCTATTGCAGTTACTGCCATTGTGACGACATTGGGTAAAGATATTATAACACTATTTACCACAATCGACACAACTGTAAAAGCTGCTTAATAGCAGAAATATACTTTTAAGGCTAGTCTTGACAAGCCTTAAATTATTTTTGCCAATATTAGGTAGTTTGCCATTATGGCGACAATTGTTGCCGAGCAAGCGTAGGGAACTTCTTTGTATAGGAAGTTCTCTTCATCATTTTTCTTGTTCAACAGTACATTTAGAATGTTCGTAACAATTAATAGAACCAAAGAAATGGCTAGGATGGGGATTAATAACTTGACTCCCACGCATGCGCCTATTCCCGCATTCAATTTGAAATCTCCAGGATACATTCCCTCCATACCCCGAAAATGGCGATAAATCTCATTAAACATCCAAAAGATGCCATATCCGAAAATTGCCCCTGCAATACTTTCTGAAGGGCTGATAATAATCGAAAAAAGAGAACCGATCAACCCTAGCCACACAAAAGAAAGTGTCAATTGATCGGGTAGTATTCCATATTCGTAATCAGTAAAAAAGCAACATATCAGAATGCAATTAGCAGATAATAGAAAAATAAGGGATATCTCAAGGGGAAAAATCAATGCTGAAAAACCAAAAAGAATTGCCATTAGCCACTGGAATAAGAATATTTTTGTGGTTTTTGGAATTTTATCTTGAAAAAACCACCCTATAATATTGCGGGGCTCTCGACCCTCATCGCATCCCTCAAGAAGGATTTCTGGGAGAAATTGAACCGTCAGCCCCATAAACCGCCCGGTAAAATATCCCAAAATCATCGCTAAAATGGTATTCAATAAAATCATAAACTCGATATATCAAAATAACATTTTTTTAAGCAAGCTTGATGCTGTAGAAAATTTTAATATTTATATTATTAATGTACGTAGATTTGGAATGAGGCATAGGAGGGCTGCCTATTTTTTCTTATGCTTCCTGTGATTTTTATTTCTAGATGACCAATAAAAATTGTAAAAAAATAATGTATTTGTTATGGCTATCTTCAGGAAGATATAAATATATGAAAAAAATTTTGGGACAGTCAATGATTGAATTTGCAATAATGCTTCCTATTTTGATATTACTCGTGACTGGGATTCTTGAATTCAGCATACTTTTTTATGACAAGGGAGTCATCAGCAGTGCAAGCAGAGAAGGTGCACGGTATGGCATTACGAAAGGCAGCTCAGGCTACCCAACGGCGGCTCAGGTAATTACTTACACCAAGACATTTTGCAATAATAATCTCATTACTTTTAGTTCAACTGCTACTTCCCCGACGGTTACTGCTACTCCATCCCAAAGCTCTCCTGTAACGGGAAGCTCTTTAACTGTCACTATAGGTTATACGTATAAAGATCTTATCCTCCACAACCTCATAAATGAATCGCAGACATATAATTTATCTGAATCTGCAACCATGATTTATCAATAAGAGAAGAAAATGGACAAAAAATTAGGAAAAAAGAAAAAAGGCAGTGTGATGATACTACTAGCGATCCTTCTCCCCTCGCTTTTAGGATTTACCTCAATGGCTATCGATGTAGGAAATATCTATTTCGTTCATAATAAAATGCAAACTGCGGCGGATGCTGCAGCTTTAGCAGCAGCTACTAGTGTAAACACAATCACACCCGGAAATAATTCTAGCGCTTCTACCTTAGCACAACAGATCGCAACCAAAAATAATTTTACAAATGGCTCTAACAATACTGTAGTCACCGTCTCTATTCCCCCGGGCAATCCCTATGGGCATTCTAGTTCTTATGCCAATAATTCAAATTATGCGCGAGTCCAAATCAGCCAACCGGTCGCCCTATTTTTTGGAGGCTTCGTGGGGATTTCTACAATGGCCGTTAGCACCAATGCCGTTGCAGGTCCAGGTTCAAGCGCTCCAGTTGTTGTTTCCTTAGCAACTTCAGGCAGTGGACTGAATATACAAGGTAGCTCCTCGATTACCGCGGTTGGAGGCACAATCAATGTGAATTCAACCAGCTCTAGTGCAATAGTACTCACTGGAACATCTACCATAACAGCAAGCCAAGTTAACGATGTCGGAGGTTTTAGCGGGTCTACAAATTATGTTCATGGGACATTAAATCAAAACTATTCTACACCTGCATCGGATCCATTTGCTAGTATCTCTACACCATCAGCGCCATATACTTGCAATTACACAAACTATAATGCCGGCGGAGTCACTGTAGCAACACTATCCCCCGGCGTCTATTGCGGCGGAATTAATATCGGGGCTAGTGCTAAAGTAACATTTAATCCAGGCTTATATATTATATATGGAGGTGGTTTCAGCGTCAGCGGCGCCGCTACAGCAACTGGTTCAGGCGTCACATTTTTTAATACAGGCACTGCCAGTGGTACATATAAATATGGCGGCATAACTGTGGCTGGTTCAGCTGCAGTAACACTTTCTGCCCCAACTTCTGGCACATACACTGGAATGTTGTTCATGCAAGCCCCCCAAAATACCGTTGCAGCATCACTTTCTGGAGCTACAAATAGTTTTTATGAAGGAAATTTGTATTTTCCAGGCGCAGCCATAACAATTTCGGGAAGTTCAAGTTTAGCACAACCTGTTGGTATTACCGCGGCGCAAAGTATTAATATAACCGGTGCAAGCAGTATAACATTTACCAATTCATATGGTGGAGGATCATCTGTCAGCAGCAGCGGCATTGTGTTGTATGAGTAACGAATACCTACTCATAAGTCATCATAGAGGTTGCAGTTAAAAGATCATTTTTATTAGTTGCAATCCAATTATACAGAATGAGACCGCCATAGGTATAAGAAACTTTGACAGTAATCGTAGAGCCTTGTACTGGCGGGGTGGCAGATGTCGATACAGCAACCGTAACAGTTGAAGAACTTCCGAATGTAATCAAGAACTTGCCGCAATAGTTTTGTATAAATGTATTAACCTGAGCACTAGTCGCAAATGGGGTAGAATTGACAATCCCATATCTAGCCCCTTCCTTAGCAGCATTCGTAATTATAGCTAAATCATAATACATGACGCCGAATTCAATAATTCCGCAGATTAATATCAATAACAACGGAGTAATAAGAACAAATTCGATTAATGCTGTGCCAAAACTAGATTTTTTTTTCATTTTTTATTCTACCTAACCGAGTTATTGACCTGAATAAACAAAGGAGCGAACACAAAAAACAAAAAGAGCGGGAAAAATGAGAGTACAATAATCGGAATTACTATCTGGCCAAGTGTTACAGCCTTTTTCTCAATAAGAGTCATTTTCTTTACTTGGTAACCGTTAGTCATTTGAATCACCTCGTGAACAATCGATTCTCCGTGTGTAGGGGCAATTACCATGATTTCGCAAAAATCTATAATGGTTTGAAATGGAAGCTTTTCGGCAAAACGCTGCCAGGTAACGGAATGCTTTTCTCCGCATTCCATCGCGAATTTGACTCTTGTCAGCTCCTGCATCAATAATCTTGGAGCCGATTCCTTAACAGAATCTTTTGCAAATTGAAGGGCCATAATTGTGTTCAAACCTGCATTTAGACCAATTACAAAGACCCGAAGCACATCGGGAAAAGTTTCTACCGTTCTGACCAATTGATCTTCTACAAGTCCCTTTAATACGTATATTGCAAGCTTATAAGCGATTATTCCTCCCACCAAATATCCAACTATAAGAGCCCCCATGCTTGTTGCATACAGGGAAAAAACGTAGGTCATGGCAAAACCGCCAAAAATCGGCATGCAATGATAGAGATTCTTTTTCCATGGACTCCAGTCAAATCCAGAATAATCCATTAGATCATCTACGGTCAATTTTTTACCTTCAAGAAAGTGCTGGGTAAAGCTTCTCAAAGCAAATGTCTTAGCAAATTCCATCCCGGTGATGCGTGACATGACAAATATTCCGACTGCTGCCCATACAATCAAAAATATAAAATAGGGTTTTAATTGAGGAGAAAATAATTTTGTAATTTGATCTCGAAGCATCAAAGAGAGTGCCAGAAAAATAAAGACGAACATGCCTATGGACATTCGAGCATAACTACTGCCTGCAGCTAAAATTGTCCGAATTTTTTCTTCCGATTCCTCTTTGACAGTCAAGGCTTCGGCAATTTTCTTTAAAAGCGGACTGATGCCTACGCCAAGATCATGATATTCTTCTAAAAGCGATATCATGTAACTTAGGCCAGTATTAGGAAAACGTTCATCCAAACGACGCAATAGTCCTCCAAGCTCAATTCCTAAGGCATTTTTTATCATAAGTTCATTAAAAGCAATTTTAATTTTTCCTTTAAGATAATATGCAGACTGCTCAAAAGCTTGCTCAAGGGTCATTCCAACTGATAGTCCATTAGCAAGAGCATCGGCAAAAAATGGGATGGAGTGGGCAGTTACTAATCTTTCTTTTTCAGTTATTTTTAGACGCCAATTATAAAAGTAATAAACAGGAGGAAAATAGACAAGAACCATCCAATATTCAAAATTTACTCCTGCAACAGCTGCCAAAAATAGAAAATAGGCAAAAACGCAATTTATATATGTCCATGAAACATTAATCTGCGGATCCATAAGATAATCATTCACCATGCCGCCAATTAATGATGCTTCAGTCACTTTTTTAACACCCATTGCCTTTGATCTAAGCGACTTGTGCTTTTTTAACGACAGGGTTTTCATTTTGCCCTCTCATCTTTAATGTTGAGCAGCTCTAAATAATCTTTCAAAAGGCCTGATGTTACGAGTTTATTATAATTTTTCATTGTAGGTTGTACGTTAAACTGCTTGAATTCTCCGACGAGCTCCTCCGCAGTGATCTTTTCAATTTCAAATTTAAAAATTTCTTCAATCACAAGCTCTCCTTTCATACTGCAAGATACTTGAGAAATTGTCATGACTCTTCTAGCACCACTGACGAGTCTGCTAACATAAATAATCAAATCAAGTGCACTTCCAATTTGCTGCTGAATGCTTTCGACAGAAAGAGCATATCTAGCCATTAAAATCATGTTGAGTAATCGAGAAATAACTTCCTCAGCACCACTAGCATGCAGTGTGACCATAGAACCATCTTGCCCGGTGTTCATAGCATGCAACATGTTAAATGCTTCGGCTCCTCTCAATTCCCCCAAAATTACACGGTCAGGACGCATACGCAATGCGTTAATCATGAGGTCAGCCTGAGTTACAGCTCCCTTTCCCTCAGGGTTCGGAAGCCTTGTCAACAAACGTACGGTGTGATGGTGAACCAATTCAAGTTCGGGCGTATCTTCAATTGTAATCATTCTTTCCCCGTGTCTAATCGAGGTTAATAATGAGTTCATCAACGTCGTTTTTCCCGAACCAGTACCCCCGCAGACAGCAATGTTAAAACGAGCCTTAACAGCTATTTGGAGCAGACGCGCCATAGTTTCCGTGAGTGCTCCAGTTTCGACAAGACGATCGAGATTCAACTTCGAGAATTGATATTTTCGTATCGAAACTTTAATACCATCTATAGCAACGGGTGGAATGATTGCATGGATACGGCTTCCATCCTCTAATTGAGCATCAAAGTAGGGAGTTCCTAAGTCAAGGTGCCTTCCTGCCTTCGACGCGACCCTTTGCACCAACCGAAAAATGTGTTCGTTATCAAGAAATCGAACATTTGATTTTTGAATTCTTCCAAGCTTTTCAATATAAATTATATCAGGTGAGTTCACATAGATATCAGTTATGTCTTCGTCTCTGAGTAAAGGCGCCAGCGGTCCAAATCCTGTGACCTCATCATAAATTGCGTCAACCAGCTTTTTGCTTACTTCTCCCTTAGGAAGCACTTCACTAGTTGCAATAAGTTGTTCAATGTGGTGAAGCAAATAGAGATTTAGAGCTTCCGGATCATCTTGGAGTTTATCAATTTGATTATAGTTAAGACTTTCGAGCAACTGCGTATGGACATAATGAACCTGTTGTAAAAATTCGAGATCCACTTGATCTTCTTTTTTTATTTCAGTTTCAGGAGTTGTCATATACACCTAATTGTTTTTTAAAATGTCACCATACCTGAACGTCATAATGCAAGTAAATATTTTTCTTGTTGCATCGATCCGATCAAATCGTTATTGTTACCTTTTAAAGAAAAAGGACAAATAATTTTATGGCTCGAGACAGATTACTTTTCCTGATATCCTTCGCTCTTCTAGGGCTCGTAGGCGCCTTTCTATTCCGCCGCGACGAAAGACCCCCTGTTGCCCTGGCACAAGTTCAAGATCTGCCAAAAGATAAAGACGGCCCTGCACAAGTAGTTCAGCCTGTTGACCCAAATGCAAAATCTCGCAATCATGTGTCGGGTAAACTTGCACCAGGAAAACGTGCTGTTCCTTTTGAACTCAATGCCAGGTCAGGCATCGCCCAGTTTATGACCCCTGGCATGTATGTGGATCTTACATTTACATCAAAACCAGATTCCGGTTTTGGCTCTGTAAGCTTAAATTTAATAAAAAATGTCCGTATACTTGCCATCGGCGTCACCGTCGACGGTGTGGCCGTTGAAAAGAATACAACTGGATTTAAACCGAATTCACCTATTGAAGTATTACTTGAAATGACACCGAAACAAGCCGAAATTCTCTCTTTCGCAGAAAGGGCCGGCATAGTCTCTCTTGACCTCATGGATACCGAACAACCTGAGGAAAAGGGTAATTTTATTGAATCATTGTTAGATGCAGACTCAACGGGTGACTTTCAATCAGCTTTGATAACTTACATGATGCGCGGCCTATTCTCCAACGTTAATATTTATGTCCGCGCTACACCCAAGGGATATATTGTCTCAGGAAAAGTGCCAGATCCGCAAATGGCAGGAAAAATAATTGAAGTTCTCACAAAGCTTTCACCAGGTGGAGATACCGCTATTGTCGACCTTATGGAAGTCGATCCCCAACAAGTGCTCATATGTGTAAAAGTAATGGAAGTGACAAAAAATATCATGGCAAACTCAGGACTCAACTGGCAACTATTATATCAAAACGCTGGAGAAGTCGTGGGTGTTGCATCATTTTACCCGCCCTCGGGAACACAAAGTGCTGCATATCTTTTGAGCGGCAGCGGTATTAACTTCGGTAAATTTGCTCTTTCTTACCTAATAAATTTGCTTCAACAAGATAATGTCGGCAAAGTACTTGCTGAGCCCAATTTAACAACTGTATCCGGTGCCACAGCTCACTTTTTTGCAGGTGGTGAATTCCCAATTCTAATTCCACAAGGCGGAAACCTCATTGGAACCGTAACTGTAGATTTTAAAAAATTTGGCGTCCTTCTGGATTTTACCCCAACGGTAGATCTTAACGGCCTCATTACCATGCACATAGTACCCGAAATTAGCACCATTGACCCAAGCCTTAGCGTTACGCTGCAAGGTTTTGTTATTCCTGGATTAGTCACTAGACGGGTAGATACAGTGGTAAAATTGTGGCCAGGACAATGCTATATCATAGGAGGAATGCTCCAAGATGAACTTACGGAAGAGGATAGTCACCTCTTCGGGCTAAGCAAACTCCCCGTCATAGGCGCTCTATTCAGCTCCAAATCATATCAAGACCAGCAAACTGAATTAGTACTCATAATTACCCCCTACCTAATAACAAGCGAAAAAGAAGAACCTTGCGAGACTGCCTGTGAATACCTTCAAAGAGAACAAGAAAGTTTTGATTTAGAAGTTGAGTATCAAATTGAAGAATGTACTATTGAATCATTTATGTTTGGAACTTAATTATGGATAATCCAGAAATTATTGCAACTTTAAAAAAGGTAAGCGTATTCTCTAAACTTTCCTATGAAGCCTTAGAAGACATCGCAGGAGTAATGGTTTTGGAAAATGCCTCAAAAGGGGAGGTGATTTTCAACCAAGGAGATGAAGGTGATGGCTTTTATATCGTTGGGCAAGGATTAGTTTGCATTACACGCGATGGCAAAGAACTAGCCCGTTGCCAATCCTGTGAGTTCTTCGGAGAACTTTCACTCCTTAACAACGCTCCAAGAGCTGCCACAGTCACAGCTCTGGAAGATACTCAGTTATTATTTCTCAATAAGGAAGACTTTAATGACCTAACAGAGGTCTTTCCCGAAATACTAAAAATCTTCGTCAAATCAGCCCTCTCCTACCTACGCAAAACCTGAATTGTTAAGGCCCAACGGTGTACGTAACGGTGTTTGTTGCATTTGTTACGGCCATGGCTTCGACTGTTGCACATAAGCAATAAGTAATAGTGAGTCCCGATTCTGCAACATTAGTAACCCCAGAGACTAAACTTTGAGGCGTAGTAGTAAGAATTACCTCCGAAGCAGACGTCCCTCCTGAAGGGGCAACTAAACTAGCTCCCAAAGTGACCCCCGTCGGTAATGTCGAATCCAACGAAGCATAAATATTTCTTCCAGTATTGTTAGTCGTGATAGCATAACTAGTTGAAGAATCCAGACACATGGTTGGTGGTTGACCTGGTGTAGCTGCACCTACAGATAAAGTTGCTGGATCACCAGAAATAGAAATACAATCAATTGAACCCACAGAATAGGTAATATTGGCTGTACAATTTGTCGCACTGAATAATTGTTGAGTTATAAGCATGGATAAGAGTAATAAAATATTTCTCATAAGAACTCCATTTTAAAAGAATTTATACTACAATTCAATCAGTAATGGATTAAAGTATTTATTACAATGTTTTTCTTCTCTACCAGTTGTTAACCGGGAGCAATGAGCTTGGATGGCTAATCACAAAATTAGTGAAATTATCGCTGCCCTGAATGATATCAACTACACCTTCCCTGCAAAAGAATTTTGGTATTCCCCATACATAACTAATTTTGATCAGTAAATGTTCATGCTCATCATTTATGACCCAGTTTAAATCTCCGACGTTAATTAATAAAGGCAACTTCTTAACATCACAAATACACAATTCTAATTGATAAGGATTCACCACTTGAATGCCCTCCTCAATAAGGGCTAGACGCAATTTTTTCGCCAGAACTGATGGACTCAATTCATCACATGGTATAACCCTAAATAATTTCTCTAATGCTTTAGACAAAATTTTAATCCCTAGGCGTGCTAAAATCTGAGTCAAATCATTTAAGCTAATAGACACCTTCGAAAATTCATCCTCTATGATATCTTTTACAAGCTGAATGTGATCATCGTCTGTATGGCTGATAAGTTCATCTCTAAACATAGCAAAAGTCATATTACCCTTGTCAGAAAAGTATGATGTCATTTTTTCCGTCGTGATTCTATCTTTGGCAAATCTCTTAATGACATTTCTAATAAGTTGAGGGGACACAAGACTAGCCAACCTTTTCTTAGCTGGATCAAACATAGTTTCTTGAATAAAATTACGGAAAGAATTTCGATACTGCAATAAAAGCTCCCAACAACTTGGAGTAAGGGTCCACGAATGGTTTCCTCTTGTAGATATCAATATTTTTGGAGCACGGCGAATGTTATCGAGATTCATGGATTGCATCCATTTTAACAAATTTTCTAAAAATTGATAGGGCGAAAGGCATTGATCTATCCGATGCTTAGATATTTCAATTCCATATACTAACCTAAGAGAAATACTTTCTATCCCTCCTCTCTGATTCAATATCATCAAATCTGCTTTCTTCAAATCCTCAGCCTCAATTTGTTCATCTTTTATTTTTTTAGCACAAAAATTTGCCAAATATGTTTTATATCTTTCGGATTCAACCACCTTAAGAATTCCTTTCTTTTCCTGCTCCCTGCTCCTTCCAGTAAAAGAAAGTTCCTTGATGGCCTCTTTTACTACTTCTATTACCACATCTTTCAAGTCTGAAATGGAATAAATAAGATGATATCCTCCACGACTATCTAACGAAATGACTCGCAAAGACCTTTCTAGCAGTCTAAATAAGGCCTCTAACTTTTTTCCACTTCCTTTTAAACCTCTAATTTTCTGAGTCCCTACCCAAAGTTCACCTCCCTCAAAACGGACACCACTTTCACAACGATTTTCCAACCACAATTGAGCACTTAATTTGTCTTCAATTTTCGTTCGCACATCTTTTTGAAGTTTTAAATATCCACCATCTTCAATCCCCGCAATGCAAGCCTCAATAACCTCATGCCTATGTTTTGTATCAATAGAGTTCGTATACATGAATTCAATAAGAGCAACTTGCATGTGCATCAACCCACTATATTTATAGCAATAAAACATCTGTTCTACAAAACGCCCCTCTTCCGCAACATTCAAAAGCTCTTTTAATGTTACTTTCGGCTTTTTCCATTTAATAGTTTCAGGCAGGTCCAAAACCCCCCTCATATGTTGTATAGGCACAGCCCCCTTAATTTTCACAGGATCTACAAATATTTCAAAATCTTTTGAATTCGACAACCGCTCTTCAATCAAAGGACAAATCGGTATCGAATTTAATTCCCCCATTAAACAATGACCAGTCTTAAGCCAGTCTAATATCTTATTAAAAACGTCATAGGTGTTGTTTTCAGTCGCGTAAATCAAAGAACTAACCGCATAGCAATTAGGCGTATTTTCCTGTCTGACATCTGCAAAAAGAGCCATCAAACAATCATAAAAGACATGAACAGATTCAACCCCTTCGATCCTGGCCAGCTTCAAATCAAGCCTTATAAGATCTTCTAGTGACTTATGAACTGTGACCTTGCTGTTGAAGAGCTTTTCAAAATTGTTATCGGAAAGAATCTGCCGTACAATAATAACGATATGTGCCGCGTGTTCCGGCTGTAGATATTTTACAATTTTATGACAAGCCACTGTGAGAACAGTCTCAATTGCAACAAGCCCTCCTCGATTAAAAACCTGCATAGATGTTAATGCCATGTGAGCAAATGCCCTCAACAAATAATGGGTTGCTCCATTCGGAATTCTAGAATCTAGTTCATTATCCTTATGACTTCGTATATACGAATCCGCTTCTTTTTGAAGTACCTTTGCACGGTATGCGACAAGCAACTCTTCGTCAGGTATATCATTTGAAGAATCCAAATAAAATAATATCATTCCTAATTCTGATATTTTATAATCGTAATCGCCATTATACAAAAGGCCTCGAATTCTAATTCGACATTTTTCATTTAATTCAACATTGTCGAGTCGATACAACATTTTTTCTATTTCCATTACCTGATCGCGAATAGCAAAAAAGTTTTTGACATTAACTCCAAAAGGTGGAAAAGAAAAATTATATTGATAGTTTTTGAACAAGAACTTGTCAGTTATTTCAATAGTCACTGGGACATCGACCTCAGCTGGTAATTCATCCAGACAGATCATCCTTACTTTTCGCACGGTGTGTTCTAATTTATCCAGATTTTTTAAAGGACTTGTCCACTTGCCATTTTCATTTTTTTCAAAAGATCTATCAAGAAAATTTGCTATCATAATAACACCACCTAATTAATTAATAAAAATATAAACAGAAACTCATTTATGCACAATTACTTTTAACGAAAGTCGCTTATTATGATAAACTTAAGACCCTAACGATTCTCAAATGAGAATGATGTGATAAGCTCTTTGACCTCTTCTATACACGAGGCTTTGCTTATAGAACCTCGAAATTCCCGCGCGTTGCGCGACTTAGTGAAATACCAACACCCTACCCTGCGCATGTCGATTAATGCCCCAAGTTCAGACTTATAGGCAATAGAATGATTAAAATGCTCCAAAAGACTGCTTCTGCGCTCTTCAACGCTCCGTTCTATGCCCTCAAGGCCATCAAAATAACGGATAATATCCTCAACAATCCAAGGATGCCCCATAGTCCCTCTAGACACCAGCACCGCATCACAACCCGTATATTCAAAAATTCGCTTAGCGGCATCAGGATCAAATACATCGCCATTTCCAATAACCTTGATATCTTTGGCAACATCTTTGCAACTTTTAATATGATCCCAATTCGCTGGCCCGGTATATCCCTGTTGGCGCGTCCTGCCATGAATTGTAATTGCCTTTGCACCAGCCTTTTCTGCAATCTTAGTGACCTCAGGCGCCACTATCGAATTCTCATCCCACCCCGTCCTAATCTTCACCGTCACAGGAATCTTCACAGCAGCAATCATATTAACCAATATTTCACCAATCATCTCAGGATTTTTCAATAATCCCGAACCACTTCCATCTTTCGTCACCTTGTCTACAGGACAGCCGCAATTCAAATCAAGAACATCAAACCCTTTTTCTTCAATCATTCTAGCTGCTTGAGCCGCAATTTTGGGATTGCTGCCGACAAGCTGACCACCAATAGGCCGCATAGACTCATCATAATCAAGCATGGACAACGATCTCTCATTACTCCTTATGATTGCGTCCATTTTCACCATCTCACAATACATCAAGCCCGGATTAAATTTAGCCGACATCATCCGGAACGGATAATCGGAACATCCAGCAAGCGGAGCATAAAAAATGTTATTCGGCAGGACAGTGTCCCCTAAAGCAAATGGTCTTTTCAGGTATTTCATATTAATAAAACAGTTTGATTATAAGTTGGTTAACAAATGAATTTATGACTCCAAGACTCAAGAATGCGAAAACAGGACTAAAATCCATCATTCCCAATGGGGGTATAAATCTTCTAAAAAAATTTAGATAAGGATCCGTGTAATAATTGATAAATTGCATGACCCTATACTGTTGAAATTCAGGAACCCACGAACCCAACACTCTGATGAACAACATCATCGTGTACACAAAAAACAACCTGTCAATAATAATGATTAGCATATTTATCTATAATTTTATATAACTAGTGTCAGATATTTGACAGTATTTGTCAATGATTAATTACTGAGAATTGCATGCCGTGGGACTCGGCATGCCGCAAAAACGGACATCATGTTAGAAATTTATACAACCAACATCCTCTGGGTATTCGTACTCATGACCTACTTTTGGATCCTCGGAACCCGAATTAAAAATATAAGTGTAGTCGACATTGGATGGGCCTTCGGATTCGTCGTCTGCGGCGTTAGCGCTGTTGTTTTTGGACAAGGCGATCCATTAAAGAAAGGAATTCTCCTTCTCATGGTCCTCATTTGGAGCCTTCGTTTGGGATTCTATCTTATAAAAAGATTCCGTCTCAATTACGAAGACCCCCGCTATACTCAAATAAAAAAGAACATGGGAAGCAAATGGATAAATTCAAAAATATTACTTATGTTCTTATTTCAAGGGTTTTTGGTCGTCGTTTTATCCACTCCATTTGTCATTGTTTCTACAAATTCAATCTCCAATTGGAGCATTTTCGAATTTGCAGGTATTCTGATTTGGACTATCGGTCTAATTGGAGAAACCATTGCCGACCAGCAAATGTCAAAATTTAAAACCATCCATAAGGGTTCGAAAAAAGTCTGTGATATAGGCCTGTGGAGATACTCAAGGCATCCCAATTATTTCTTTGAATGGGTGATTTGGATCGGATTCTCCCTATTTGCTCTGCCTGCATCATATGGATGGACATCTATCATTTCAGTCGCCATCATGTATTACTTGCTCAGATACCTCTCTGGAGTCCCCCCATCCGAGGCCCAGGCCCTAAAAACCAGGGGGCGTGCCTACAAAGAATATCAATCAAAAACTAGCATTTTCTTCCCCCGCATGCCTAACGGGCGTCAACAATAACCGTCCCTACCCAGCAGCAGCATCCTTCATATCCTGCCGCTTTGCGATCATGCATATCTTGTTATTCCTAGGGATAACAGGATATGCATGATCGCTCTACCCCCAACCCCTCTTTTGACAAGTCAAATATTACATCTTCCCATCCTTCATATCCTGCCGCTTTGCGATCATGCATATCCTGTTATCCCTAGGAATAACAAGATATGCATGATCGCAAAGCGGCAGGATATGAAGGATGGGAGGAAATGATGGTTATCTATATGCTGTGGGTGGCATAATGGTCAGGATGATAAAGCCTCCTGTATTCCACTTTTCGTTTTCCAAAATTAACCAGCAGCCCTATATATGTATCGGAAACTTTCAGATAGTTGATTAATTGTGCTTGGTGTTCGCCAAGTAACGATTCACAGCATTTCAATTCAACAATTACAACACCATTAACAACAATATCTGCAATATACAAACCTATTTTCCTTCCCCTGAATAACACTTCAAACCTTTTTTCTACTTCTACCTCAAATCCCTTCTCTTTTAAAGCAATGAAAAGAGCATTTTTATAAACCGATTCTAAAAAGCCAGAACCAAGCTCATTCATCACATCAAAACAGCATCCCAAAATTACTTCAGTTTCATTCGACAACAGCGACTGACCATTTTGCATCATTTTCTATTTCCCACATTTATCGATGATACATTTTACACAAAACCGCTCTTTTGACAAGTCAAATATTACATCCTCCTATCCTCCTATCCTTCATATCCTGCCGCTTTGCGATCATGCATATCTTGTTATTCCTAGGGATAACAGGATACGCATGATCGCAAAGCGGCAGGATATGAAGGATGGGAGGATAAGATGAAATAATGATCGCTTAATTGCCGTGAGCTACCTCGAACCTGTACCCCTCTTTTATCTTGTAATAACTATCACTGATGGGATATGATGTTAATTTAATATGAGGACGTAAGAACATAGATGCGAGAAATACCAACGGCATACCACACATTAGGGCTGCAACTAAGTACATCGTCTATAAAAGGGGCAGAATTAATCCTGCGAAAAAATATACCTCAACTCATCGAAACATTCGAAGTCAATGTAAAGCCGCTTTACATTGGAGATGAACAAAATAAATTAAAGACATTGCTAAGCAAGACACTCACTATAACTTGCCTAGAGACCTCTGAGGTTCTGGCTAGAACGCTTGAGCTAGAACTGACTAAGGAAAATGACATCGACGCTGTGCTAGAGTTCCAGGCTGAGCCATTGTTACCCTATCCAACAAATGAAGGACTCATCGACCGCATCATTGTTGAGAAAGAAACAGAAGGGACATCCCTAACTGTTGTGGCTGCAAGAAAGGACTTCGTCGCAAAGCACCTAGAAAGATGGCATGAGTACGGAGTTGAGCCCGAAACTATCAGTTGCATCCCCGCCGCGCTTGCTGAGTTTTCAAAATATTTTTGTCCCATCGATACCGCGCATCTTGTAGTATATTTTGGAGAAGACTCAACAACATTTGCTTTAGTTAAATCTGGGAAGCTGCTATCAGCACAGTCACTCAATTTTGGAACTAATGACCTTATGAAGGCATTCTCCGAAAACACACATATTACTCCAAATGCCATTTTGGGAACGTTTTCAAAACTTGATTTCGCAGAATTCGACAGGGAGCATTATCCTAAACTCACTGCTGCCATCAATGGATTTACACTGGAAGTTGCTAAGAACTCCATGTCGCTTATCAAGAAATTTCAAGAATACGAAGTATCTAATGTCTTTGCTACAGGAGAAGGAGCGACACTGCTCAATTTTGTAAAAGTTATTTATCAGAATCAGAAATTAACTCCGCTGCAGCCCCTCGTAAAATCAGAATTTCAAACCACTCCAGAAACGCTTCACAAATATGCCATACCTATAGGAGCCGCCCTGTCGGGACTTCATGGAAATAACAACGGGATAAACTTCCGGCAGAATGAATACAGTTATCCTCACCCCTGGAAAAGACTGCAAAAACCTTTAATCGCCTACTTTTCCCTGTGCATCGGTGTTGCCCTATCCATTTATCTAGTCGGCAACGCTTATGTTGCAAAGCAAGACGATAATTTACGAACCGAGTATGTCCACCTCTTAGCATCGATGAAAAAGCCCTATAGTCAATTTGAAACCGAATTTCTTGAAGCAACACAACCCAATAAGAAGCCAGAAACGGCAAAGGTTGATATATTAAGCCTATCACAGAACGATATCCTATACCGCCTCGATTTCCTTAAGAAAGAGCTCAATAGCACACCAGACATGTTTCCATTACTCCCAAATATTCCACGGGTCACCGATGTTTTGGCATGGTTATCGAATCTCCCTGCGGTGAAAGCAGCATCTGAATCATCGGAAATAGAAGATAGCAAGATACAGCTTACTAGTTTTAGCTATAAGATGATGAAACGTCCCGAATTTAATAAGAAAAAGGAACCCTATCAGGCTAAAGTTGAACTAGAATTTACTACAGCCGTTCCGAGAAATGCACGAGAGTTTCATGATGCCCTGTTGGAGCCCAATAATTTTGTTGACCCCACAGGAGAAGTCAAGTGGAATGCTGAGCGTGGAAAATATCGAGTTTCTTTCTTCCTGAAGGATAAAACGTATTATCCTTCAAAGTCCGGGGGTTCCAGTGTTTAGTAATATTCCAAAGCAAAGAGTGTTGCTTTACTTGCTTATTCTAGGGATTATTCCCTCTATTTTTACTTTCATGAATGTTTATGGTAAAATTAAAGAAGTAAGGGCAGCGCAGGAACAAGTTGCCATGTTAGGCGACCAAGCCTTTATTCTTGAAAAAAAGCAATCGGTGAATATAGCAGTAAAAGAGTACTACATGGACTCAGAACACTTCTACCTCGATAAATATCTGGAAAAGCTAAAATTTCTTGAGCCCGAAATTGAAAGTTTGCATAAGCTTGAGAGCAATAAAAATTTTGCCGGCGACGAAAATGTCAAACAGCGGATCGAATTCCTTTCTGGAGATGGCAACTCCATGCTCTTTTCTGAAGGCAATATGCAATCGTATCAGTATCTACAAGAGACAATCGCCACACTCGTCCATCCGGTCGAAGTCAATCTTTCCGACCTAAAAAAGGTACTAACTATGATTGAGGGGATTGACATTCCGCCAAATGTTTCGCCCTCGGAAAGACCGCAATTGATAATTCTTGATCTACGCTTGGATAGAAAGGACATTACTTTTAATAACCAAGTTTTTGTTTTAAACCTAAAACTCTTAGTACGTGAATATACGCCATGAAATACCTTTACTTAGTACCTTTACTATTTTGCGCCAGTTGTTCAACCATGGATTACGGAAATAATGGCCCGCAACTGACAACCATTAATATTATCGACCGAAATGGAATGTCGGAAACGATCAGTAATCCAGATCGATTAAAACAATATTCAAATGTTGACTTCCTTAAACAGCAGCCTTATCAAAAAGTTCTGCAAATTTATAACCGCGATGAAATGGGGGACATTGCTTCATTCGTGACGAGTTACCATCCCAATGGACAGCCTAAACAGTATCTAGAAGTTGTAAACACAAGAGCATTTGGTAATTATAAAGAATGGCACCAGAATGGGACCCTAAAATTGAATGCAACCATTATTGGCGGAGAGCCTGATATTAGCCCGTCAGCCGCAGAAACATGGCTCTTTGATGGCCAAGCACTTGCTTGGGACGAAGAAGGAAACTTGATTGCGGATATCAGTTACCTCAAGGGAAACCTTCATGGAGACAGCATTTATTATCACGCGAATGGAAAAATCTGGAAGAAAATCAATTATGTCTCCAATGAGATCACTGGGACTTTTGATCTTTATCTCGAAAATGGAATGCTTCTACAATCTACAGCCTTTCAATCTGGCGAGAAAGAGGGAAATTCGGTTCGCTATTGGGAATGCGGCAGGATTGCCTCCAAAGAGGAATATGTTGATGGCAGGCTTATGAAAGCTACCTACTACGATATTGATTCCAATATTGTTTGCCAAATCACAAATGGAAATGGGTTTAAAGCAGTATTTGGAAAAGAAATTATCTCTGAATTAGACGAATATAAAGAGGGCATCCAAGAAGGAATCGTCAAAATCTTTGGATCAGACCAGTTGGTATTGCGATCGCATCACATCAAAAATGGGATCAAACATGGGGAAGAAATTGAATACTACGATACCCCGGCTATCCGAAATCTGCCAAAACTGTCGATCAATTGGCATGAGGGAAAAATACAAGGCACTGTAAGAACCTGGTATGATAATGGCATGCAAGAAAGCCAGCGAGAGATGAGCAATAACAAGAAAAATGGAATTGCGTCCGCTTGGTATCGCGATGGAAGCTTAATGATGCTTGAGGAATATGAGCAGGGAAAGCTTACAAAAGGCGAGTATTATAGAAAGAAAGATCGTATGCCGATAACTACAATAGAGTTAGGGGAAGGCGTGGCCACTATGTTTGACTCGGAAGGAAACTTCGTCAGAAAAATCAACTACCGCAGCGGAATACCTCTTGGATAACTATTTAGAAATGAAAGTCGTAGAAATTAGTCAGCCCGAAGGGGACTCCATCCAACTTTTTCCTGCCTTTTTATCAGGGGTTCAGGCCGGTTTTCCATCGCCAGCAGATGATTATATCGAAAATAGGTTGAACATCAATGATCTTGTCATTGATCATCCTGCCTCCACATTTTTCGTTCGCGTTGAAGGGGAATCCATGAAGGATGCCAATATTCAATCTGGAGATATTCTTGTTGTTGATCGTTCTATTGAGGCCGCAAATGGAAAAATTGTTATCGCCATCATCAACGGTGAATTCACCGTCAAGCGATTCCAAAAAAATTCCTCCGGCACGTTTCTTATTCCAGAGAATCCAAAATTTCCAACCATTAAAATTGAAGAAGATACCGATTTTCAAGTTTGGGGAATAGTCACTTTCGTTATTCACAAAGCACGATAACTATGTTTGCTCTCATCGATTGCAATAACTTTTACGCATCGTGCGAAAGAGTATTTAATCCAAAATGGAAAAATAAGCCTATCGTTGTTCTATCCAATAACGACGGATGCGTCATAGCCAGATCAAATGAAGCAAAAGCTCTTGGAATTCCAATGGGCGCCCCATATTTTCAATTCAAGGACCTCATGAAGGCTCATGACGTTATTGTATGCTCCTCAAATTTTACACTTTATGGAGAAATGTCAGCACGGGTTATGCAAACTTTGAGGCAGTTCTCACCTGATGTGCAAATTTACTCTGTCGACGAGGCTTTTCTTATCCTTGAAGGAGAAAACCTAAAAGAGCAAGGGTTGAAAATCCGGGAAACTGTACTTAAATGGACTGGAATCCCTGTTTCTGTCGGCATTGCACGCACCAAAACTTTATCAAAAGTCGCCGGAGAACATGCGAAAAAAAATACGTCTACGCAAGGTGTATTTATTTTGCATGGATCCGAACAAGTCGACTCAGTTCTCGATGATTTACCCGTTACAGAACTGTGGGGAATAGGAAATCGTTTGGGAAAGAAACTCAACACTTTAGGAATATTTACAGCAAAACAATTTAAAGATGCTAATGACCACCTCATCCGCAAACATCTCACTGTCGTAGGTCTGCGCACAGCCATGGAATTGCGCGAAATTAGCTGCCTTCCACTAAACGAAATACCAGCTCCAAAAAAATCAATAACACACTCTAGAGGCTTTGGAAGGCCAATCGATTCTTTTGATGAATTATGCGAATCCATTTCCACATATGCGGCTGAGCTGGAGAAAATTCGCTCCCAAAATACGCTTGCAACAGAAATGACGGTATTCATTGAACTTCATCCTTTTCGCCGTGATGTCCCCAATAGTTTCTATTCCAAAATCATTTTTCCCCAACCTACAAACTACACTCCGCATCTAATTACCTATGCAAAAACTATTCTCAAACAACTATATATAGCTGGAAATAGCTATCGAAAATCTGGCATCATCCTCGATGGCTTGGTACCCGATGATTGCTTTCAACAAGATCTATTTTCTTCTCCAAATATCAGTAACGAAAAACAAAAATCTATTATGTCGACAATTGATCAAATTAATGCTGATTTCGGCTACGACATCGTCCATTCTGCTGCCGAAGGCGTCATCAAAGGGTGGGACATGAAACGACAACTCCGAACCTCACGCTTTACAACTCGATGGAATGAACTGCTCACCATAAAAATCTAATCGACACGATTCCCAATTTTCCGTATTCTATATAATCGAGCATTAAATCAAATTTCAGGAGAAATAAGTTATGTCACAACAACCCGATAGCGAACGCAAAAAAGCCTTGGAGCTTGCGGTCGGCCTCATAAAAAAACAATTTGGCGATGGCGCCATTATGACCTTAGGACAACGCCCTGTGCATGAAGCCAGCGTCATTGAAACCGGAGCCCTTGCACTTGATGTCGCTCTCGGCATCGGCGGCGTTCCCAGAGGGAGAGTCGTAGAACTCTATGGTCCCGAATCTTCAGGTAAATCAACCTTAGCTTTACATATCGTAGCCAACGCCCAGAAAAAGGGAGGGCTTGCAGCCTATATCGACGCAGAACATGCACTGGATCCCGGTTATGCCGCAAAAATTGGAGTCAATATTGACGACCTCATTATCTCGCAACCAGATTGCGGAGAAGAAGCACTTAATATCGTTGAAATGCTTGCCCGTTCAAATGCGGTTGATGTCATTGTTATTGACTCAGTGGCTGCATTAGTACCTAAGTCTGAATTGGAAGGTGAAATCGGTGATGCATTCGTTGGTCTCCAAGCCCGCATGATGTCCCAAGCTCTTAGAAAACTAACAGCAACCCTTTCGCGAAGCAATACCTGCGCCATTTTCATTAACCAAATCCGTGAAAAAATCGGCGTGATGTATGGCAGCCCAGAAACAACAACAGGTGGCCGCGCCCTGAAATTCTATTCGTCAATTCGTATGGAAATCCGCAGAGTTGGCGGCATCAAAGGGGCCGACGCAAAACCCGATGGAGCTAAAGGAACAGAAACTTCAGAAGTTGGCAACCGCGTAAAAGTAAAAGTAACTAAAAACAAGATGGCGCCTCCATTTAGATCCGCAGAATTCGATATTCTCTTCAACGAAGGAATTTCCCGCACCGGTTCGGCAATTGATATGGCAACCGAACTCAACATCATCGACAAAAAAGGTGCCTGGTTCAGCTACAACGGCGCCCGTCTCGGCCAAGGCCGCGAAGCAGTCCGTGAAGAACTCAAAACCAATACAAAGCTTCTCCAAGAGCTCGAACAACTCATCATGGAAAAGTACAAAGAAAAATCCAAAGCCGCCCCCGTCGAGGCCTAGCAGCGACCCAGCCCTCTCCTTACAACCCTAAGGAGAGGGCATCATCATCTCCCATCTTCTTCTATCCTGCCCATCATGCCGCTTGCGATCATGCATATCCTGTAAATTCCAAGGAAAACGGGATATGCATGATCGCAAGCGGCATGATAGGCAGGATGGAAGAAGATGGGAGATGATTGTTATTGACTGATGTTATTTATAAGTTGAAGTAATTCATCACTGTTGAGGGGAAGCTGCTTAAGCGAACGCTCAAATTCCCTAAGTTCCACGTGGAACATTTCTAAAGCTTTCTCATAGCCCAGAAGATTTGCCATGTTGATCTGCCTTTCATTAGTAATGTCCTGTTGCATATCCCCTAGATCGTCTCCAATTTGAAATGCCATGCCAAAGTGATAGGCCGTTTTTTTCACCTGATCAACTAATTCTACAGGTCCGCCCCCGAAAAGCCAGCCGAACATGAAAGCATTCTCAAAAAGGGAGACTGTTTTCATTTCCATGACCTCCCGAATAGTTTTTTCGGTAAGATCCGGAGGATAAATATCCAAGAATTGACCACCAGTGGCTCCAAAAACACCTGAATTGTGAGCAGCATTTCCTAAAGCCAAAATTCCAATTTCGTGCCCTCGTGATGCAAACGCAAGTGTCGAATTATTAACGACTTGCGCATTTCTTGCAATGCATTCATTTCCTCCAGCGATCAAAGCATAGGTAACCAAAAGAGCTGTTGCCTCTCCATAAACCTTATGAACGCTCGGCTTTTGTCTGCGCTCGTCATCGTCATCCATCGAAGGAAGATCGTCAGCAACTAAAGAGGCTGTATGAAATAATTCAAGTGAAAGAGCGGCATATGACACATCCGAACCGAAGCCGAGTGCCTTGGCGACCATAAGTACAAGCGCTGGACGGAAACGCTTCCCTCCATTCGTCAGAGCATAATGGCAAGCTTCCGCAAGCTTATTGCTAGAACCAAATAGCGAAAGATTTTCTTCGATGATCCGTTCCACTGCAGCCTGATATTTCGAGAGAATATTTGTGTTTTTTAAGATTGGCAAATGAATCCTCCTATATTTTTACAGGGATGACAAAGAGTGTTTTTACATAAGATCGTCCCCGGATTCATTACTGAATTACAGCCGGTTTGAGCATCATCGCCAACAATCGCCCCAAATTTCTTAAGTCCGGTATTGAAGGACACATCATCGACATGCACCTTCACAGAGCCTCTATCGAACCTCAGGTTCGCACAAACCGTGCCAGCCCCTAGGTTGATGCGATTTCCAAGAATAGTGTCCCCAACGTAAGCAAAATGAGCCGCATGAGCATCGTTCAAAAAAACAGCATTCTTAACTTCTGTGTCATGACCAATCACACAACTGTCACCGGCAATCAAGTTGCCGCGGATGTAAGCCCCCTGACGGATCGAACAATTTTTCCCAATCACACAAGGGCCCTTGATATAAGCTCCTGGTTCAACGATTGTTCCAGAACCTATCGAAATACTTTCAGGGTTAACGAGATGTGCACCATCGGGGATTGGCACCTCGATTTTTCCAAGCTTCAACGATTTAAGATAGGAATCAATTTTGGAAATCGCCTCCCAAACATAGGTGATATCTGCAAACAAGCTTGCGTGCTCGAACGAATTCAGGTCGAAAAAGTAAGAAGGTTTGAGCTTGTCCAATCTATGATCTCGGTTTTTATACTAGATTTTGAACGGAATCATGAATAATTTCAACACCTTCTTTAGAAGAATAATATAAATATCTCTTTTTTCTTCTTCTTCAGAGCCTGTGGAAATGTTGACAACCCTTATGTTTCACGAGAGAATCCTGCCGTTCATAACTGTTTCACAAAGTGTCTATAACCTCGAGTTTATGAACAAAATTCAGTTGTGAACTGATCCATGAACAATTCTATGAACTAAAAAGGGGTGGGTTATGAACCATTTCTGTGGAAAAATGAAAAATCTAAGGATCGACGAGTTCGACAGCCCCTAAAGAAGAAGAATACTAGTATATCTTATTTCTTCTTCTTCAGAGGCTGTGGAAAAGTTGATAACCCCTTGTTTTTCCGAGTAAAACCCTCTGTTTATAACTCGTTCACACCTTGTTGATAAAGCTTGACTTGTGAACAAATTTTCATTGTGAACGAAACCATAAACAAAGTTATCAACCAAAAAACGGGTGTTATGAACAGGAATTGTGGAAAGATAGGGAAAAAGGACCAAAATGACCAAAGAAATATAGGGATTATTTTAGATCCTTTTTATCTTGTCTTGATAATCCTTTTTCAAATAATATGACCCTCCAGCCTAATTCTAGATAGGGAAAATAATGAATAAAAATATAGTTGAAACAACTCACCATCAAACTTTTGAGTCACTAAAACAAGAGGAAAATGGTTGCGAATTTTGGAGCGCCCGCAAATTGTCGAAGGCCCTTGAATACTCTGAATATCGTCACTTTTTACCAGTCATTGAAAAAGCAAAAGAAGCCTGCAAAAACAGTCGTAGCATTATTGAGGACCATTTCGAGGATATCCTCGATATGGTCGAAATAGGATCCGGGGCACAGCGTCGCATTTCAGACATACGATTATCACGCTATGCATGCTATTTGGTTGTCCAAAACGGTGATCCGGCTAAGCCGGTAATAGCCAATGGCCAAACATACTTTGCGATGCAAACGCGTCGGCAGGAACTTGCTGACAATCCAAGCTTCCAACAGCTAAAAGAAGATGAAAAGCGTCTCTATCTTCGAAACGATCTTCGGGAAAACAACAAAATACTCGGAGAAACAGCTCAACAGGCTGGCGTAGAAACGAGCGTTGATTTTGCCATATTCCAATTGAAAGAAATTAACTAAGAAGGAGATATATCATGACAAAAAGTTATAAAGAAATTACAGCTGACATATCCGTTTCGCTGGCAAAATTGCGAAAAGAGATCCCCGATGTAATGAATGGTTTTGGAGCATTGGGCCAAGCTGCCGCAAAAGATGGAGCTCTTAACAAAAAGACTAAGGAGTTAATCGCCTTGGCCTTAGGCATAGCCTCCCGTTGTGACGGATGCATTGGCTTCCACACACAAACATTAGTGAAGTTAGGTGTTACCCGTGAAGAACTTCTCGAAACCCTCGGCATGGCCGTTTACATGGGCGGAGGCCCCTCGCTTATGTACGCCGCAGATGCACTCAAAGCTTTTGAAGAATACACGATGTAAAAAATTGTACAAAGTTGATTTCATAAAATACTTCTAATTTTTTATGTTGTTTGTTAAAATAAATGTTTTTTTTATTGAAAATAAAATATATAAAATGTTATTGTGATAAATAACAGAAATGGAGAGAGTATGTCAATAATAAAAAAAACATGTAGATCGTTAGTGGTTATTGCAACCACTATATATTCCTTCTTAAATTTGGATGCTTCGGCTATAAAACAACAAAAAAATGGAACCACCTGGATTAATGTAAAGCTCGACAGTAATACAATGGACTATTTAAAGAATATTCAGTCGTTAAAAGGTAAATGCGATGGGTGTAGCACTGGACCCAAAAAGGATGGATGGGATGGAGATTGCTCGGGGTAATAAGCTATGATTTCAAATAATGATTTATTGAAAAATTATCTTCCACTGAAGATGGAAAAGTATTTTTATAAAAAACTTCCATCGGAAAATCCTGAAAATATTAAATTGAAAATTATTGAGTTTTTGAAATATGTCTTATTGTCTGAATATAGTGGTGGCCCAATTCCGTTTTCAAATGAAATAGATGAGATTTGGCATTTATGGATTTTGCAAACCAGACAATATCAGGAATTAATGAATGCCTTACCACACAAAAGATATTTTCATCATTGTTCCAATTCCTATTATGATCCGGGAGAAAACATGGTCGATCAAGAAACCGAAATTAATCGTCAGATCTCAATTTTAGTTTCTTACATATACTCTTTTGGACCATTCAAAGAGGCAGTGCTCCATTTTTGGCCCACAGCCCTCAATTTGTATCACTTGCATGAAGATAATCTTGAAAAAATGAATACTTACTTGATATCTTTGGGTAAAAAGTCAGACTCACGTTCTTCTTCGACAGAATGATTTGGTTGTAAGTGAAAAGAGCCGGACCTGCAATAGGCATAAATGAATTATGCCTAATGATGGCCCAGCCCCATTTCTTAATCCATTAGTAAATTTGGGAGGACAAATCTGATCTCAAGAGATTTTAGATAAATCGTTTGATTATAATCATCTTCATTTCCTAGCATCATGGAAAGCAACAGCTGCCTGCCCCTTTATAAACGGTGAAATAGACAAATCGGGTCGAATGGATGAAGAAATATTATGTAAGAAAGCTCGTATTGAAGAAAATATTCAAGATCGTAAACTAGCTCGAAACTACCTGAGAATGGTAAGATTATTAAGAGTCCCCACGTTTGAATGCAATCAGCATGAATGTGATAGAGCTATAATGTTGCTGGCATATGTATTAATTCAGTCTAACTCGGTAAAGTTTAGACAGTTAACATTATCAAATGTGATTGATTTAACTGTTTCTTCATTCCCCACTGATTATATATTCCCAATTTATAAGATTACATCGATTGGGAAAAAAGTCTTTAGTTTTGATAACGATCTATTAAATAAATTGAATGATAATTGTGATGTTAAAAAATTCCGTATTGGAAACTTTGAGGAAGTTGCGCGAAAGATTTTGTTTTATGATTCGGATAATAATTATAACCCTGGGCACAAACAATATATTTTAGAAATCGATGATTTGACTGAGGTTCCATTTGAGTATGAGGCAGCACGCACTATCTATGCAATTTGGAAGTTTCGAAAGGATTCATGCTTCAGAGGGATGCCAAAGGACATTGTAAATAAAATTATAAACATTGTGATGTACAATCCAAGTCTAAAAGCCAAGCTGATAAGAAATATTGATAAGTTAATTCCAAGATATAACGTTTATTAAGTTAGCCTTTCTATTGAAATAAATGTGTTAGCGCAAAATAGAAATGATCCCTTTCCGACAAATTAGAAATGATCCCTTTCGAGACATCTTCATTATAGCATAAAACCTTTTATTTAACATCTATGTAGTTTTAAGACTTGAACGTAAAGATAAACACTTCAGGAGAGGTTTGCAAAGGGGGCGAGGAGCCCCCAATTATTTGGGTGTCCAGAGGGCCCTGCCCTTTGGCGCAGGGGAGGGCGAGGGGGGCGCGGAGCCCCCCTCGCCCTTTTGCAGGGACGAGTCTGAAGTTATAAGCTTATAGTTAGCACCTTTCCATTGTTTTGGGATTAAGCTTATGTCTTTTCCAAGGGTGACCTTTTCCAGGGTTGTGTTTAACTCTTTCCTTCCAATTCTTAAGCCTTTCTTCTTCAGTTACTTGATTTGGCTTATATGGTAAATCATCAAATATTTGATATTCAATCATTATCCCCTGGTATTGAAATATCAATTCATTATCAAGAGTCGTAATGGCAACAATCATTGCCCGTTTTAGTGCCTCCCGTAGATGTTCGGGTGGATTAAGTTGATAAGTTATCTTATTGTATTGAATTTCTAGGTTTTGTGTTACTTTACATTGTTCCTTTTTACAAAGTGTGTACTTTAAAGACTGGTTTTGCTTTAATTTGCGATGTGCATTGAAAGTGTTGGCGGGTTCAACCCTGAACCGTTTGTTAAAGTTCTCGATGAAGTTAGGCAAAAACTTATTGGCTTCTTTGATAGTGGAGATACCTGCAATACGCATCTCCCATACCAAACGTTCTTGAAGAGTTCCAAAGACCCTCTCAATGCGCCCTTTTGCTTGTGGCGAATGAGCGAAAATTATTTTTACATCAAGCTCCTTCATAGCTCTTGAAAATTGTGTTTCGGCCCCCTCTTTTCCACCTTGATTAACTTTAAAAGTCCCTCTTTTGTCTGCGTAAAGATTAATAGGAAGTCCTCTACTCGAAAAATAAGGCAAACATGTTTGAAAATATGCCTCGGTCGTCTCTTCCTTAGCAAAATATGCACCATAAATGGTTGAGGATGCATCATCAATCAGGAGATGGAGATGACATTTTGCCCCTCTTTCTTCAAACCACTTATGGTTTGATGCATCAATTTGTACAAGTTCTCCTTCACATTCCCTTCTTTCTCTACGTTGATGAATGCTTTTTTTAGACTTCTTTGGGGTCCATAAATGGTACTCAATCATTAACTGCCTTATGAATTCCGATGAATATTTGATATCATGTGCTTCTTCAAGTTTCTCCGAAATGAATAAAGGGGCGAAACCCTTGTAATATTCACTAATGATTTTCTCTATTTGTTGGCGTCTTTCAAGGGGAATGGCACGGTTACTTTTTTTACCTCGTTTCTTGGATGCAAGGCCTTTTGCACCTTCAATTTTGTACTTGGCCCACAGCCTTTTAGCCTGTGGATAAGATATACTTAAAAGTGCAGATGCCTGCTTTAGGCTAATTACTTTAGATTTGACATTCTCGAGCGTCAATGCTCTTTGAATCTCCTTAGAGCTCATAAAAAGATCCTCCAATTTTACCTCCTATTGGCTTCTCTTATTAAAAGAAGTCATAATAGGATTTTCTTAATTAGGGATCATTTCTATTTTGTTGAGAGGGATCATTTTTACGTTGCGCCTACATCTATTGAAATAAATGTTGTGAAAAATGATCAAATGTATTAATATGGTTAGTAATTAAAATTAATTTAACAAGATAACAATAAGGAAATTATGATATTAACAACAATAACAACATTAGTCATTTTTAAACAAGCAAATACAGTGGAAAAAACTCCAGTTTATCCTAATCCAGATCGTGTAGTGGCCAGCCATAAAGAGTTTGAAATTAGTGCGAAAGGTCAGGTGCAGATTAAGGATTTAGCAGATCAATTAGGAGTGTATACTTTTGAAGCTTTAGCTACATCTCCACAGTCTCGGGCAGTAAAAACAATTACACCTATATACGAAAAGATCAAAGAAAAAAATGCGAACATAACATTGACCAAAATCAATGAGTGGGAAGAGGTGAATATGGGAGATCTTGACGGTTTAACACCAAATGACATTAAAAACCTATACCTTAAGCATTTTCCAACAGAAAAAGCACCTGCGGATTTTAATGATTGCATGAATAAAAAATGGCCGGTTATTGACGAAAAAGAATATCATTTTGAGACATATCCTGAATTCGGTAAAAGAATCAAAAATGCGACAGAAAAAACCGTAAAACTATTTGCTGGTAAAACAGTAGGACTTTGCACCCATACTGAAGATATCCGAAATTTGGTTATGGATTCGGTTGGCACCCCAGAATTTTTGGGAACTGAATTTGGAAAAGATATCTTGAATAAATTACAGGTGAAAAATGGTGATAACTTTAAAGTAGAAGATATTTATCAAAGAACGCTTGGTGAGTTAGGACTTGTTCGAGCGGATTTTAAACCTGATGATGCATCGTGGATGAGAATAACCGTCGGGAATGATGGTGTTTTGCGCTTGCATGAAAACCATCGATTCATCGTTCGTTAAAGGTATTCAAACGACCCCTGCATCCCTCTCGGGGGATGCAGGTTAAAAAACAATTTTTTTGTTGAAACAGTCAAGTGCTAATATCTTAAGAGATATCTTTTCTATTTGGTTAAGGACTCTTATGCCTTCATTATCAAACTCTAGGCTTTTTAAAGGGGAAATTGGCAAAACAATTCTGGAAAAAACAATGAAAAACTTTGCTCTATAATAGGGGTCTTTCATTTTCTTAACAATTTCGATTGCAAGCTCTTGATCGTACGGAAACATTTTTTTCGAATCATTACCAAGGACAAAATCTTCGCTATTAGACTCTTCAATATGCTTAAGAGCATTTTTGAATAATTCTTTTCTCTTTGCTGGATATGCTATTCCCATGTCGATAAAAATATCAGAGTATAGTGAACTGGAACTTATCAAATTCAGTGTTTTGATTGCTAGTTCTGGATCTATTTCAGGAAGTTTTTTGCAAAAATCGATTAGTCTAAAATCCCGAATTTTATGGGATTCAATTTCATCTATTGCCTCCATTGCCGATTTAAAAACTACTTCTGCAATTTCTGGTGCCCATAAAGTGAAGGCATATGCAATGCTTCCAAGAGCCTTTGATCTATTTGAAGGGTTATTAATTTTGCTGGCCAAAATATGGGCCTCATTCAGCATTTTGATCGCTATTTTATAGTCGGATGCTGCGAAATTCTCAGTGATTATGCAACATGATGTGATTCGAAAGAAGATATCCTTGATTGATTCGAGCAGGGGTATCGCCAGAAATGGATTTATCTTTGCGATGATAAATATGATATCTTCGATGACCGCGTCATGAATTTTTGGATCTAATTGTTCCTTTACAATAGTGATCATATTTTCGAAGCATTCCACTGCTTTCTTTTCCTCTAAATTTTTAGCTGTTTCACATAACATGAGTATCTTCATAGCTGGATCGTCTATTAGACTAGCAGTCTTAAGACATAGATCTAATACTTCATTTTTTTGTTTATCCTGTAGCATTTTGGCAACACATAATAACGCTTTGGTTTTCTTAACCTGATCTGTAATTGTTAAAGCAAAACTCAAAGCTAGTTGTGGATCACTCTTAGAACATTTTCTTGCAAGAAATTTAATTAGATCATCTATTTCGTTTAGATAATCAAGGGTTAAAGCATATTTATGGGCTTCAATAAATATTTCAGAGCTTGCTTGTGGATCGAGAAATTCTGCGATATGAATAAGAGCTTCAATTTGGCAATATTGATTTGTGATTCCTCGTGCTATCGTAAGAGCATCTTTAAGGGTACCCGTGAGAGCATAAAATTTAGGAATCAGCCTTAGAGAGTTAACGGCTATTTTGTCCCCTTCAGATTTCATAATTGCACCAATGATATTGCAATGTCTTTTGTTTAAAATTTTTTCGACATACGAGGCATCATTAAGGAGTTGGCGACAGAGAACTTTTTCCGTTGCAAAAGGCAGCAAATGAGGAACCTCGCACAAAATAGGGGCAACAAGCTTCGGATCCAACCATATAACTTTTCTATGATACCAATTTGTACAGGAAAAGCTGATGCGATCCTTAAAATCTAAATGACTTATGATATTCTGAAGTATTTCTAGGGGTAGTGTAGGGTATATTGTTTCATTACTGACCATTATTGGCTCCCTGTTACGAAGACAATATCATGATATTTAATGATAAATCTATAAGAAAAAGTATCTGGGTGACAGGATTTGAACCTGCGACCCCTTGCCCCCCAGGCAAGTACGCTAGCCAAGCTGCGCTACACCCAGATAAAAATGATCAAATCGACTGCAATCCTTCAAACTGAAGGTTTGAGTTTTTTACTTCTTTAACAGCAAGATCTGCCGCTGCTTTAATGATATCCTCTAGAGTATCACTTGGATCTACCTCAGCATCCAATATAGCCACAGAAATAGATGCGGTATAAGATGTTCCGCCTTTTACGCCTTTTGCCTTAAAATTTGCAAATAAGCCCTCTTTTTTTCTGCTTATGTTCTTAAAACGTATAAGATTATTTTCTGCCAAGTCTTTCATGTGAGATATCCTTTGTTTTACGCACTGATCTTAGGCGTTTTTTCCTTTATAGTCAATTGAAAATAAGCTATTCTCTATAGAATGTTTAAGCTTCAATTAGAATCGAGCTGGGATATAATGTTAGGCGAAGAGCTTCAAAAACCCTATATGGTCAAGCTTTTCGCATTCTTAGAAAAAGAATATGCTGGCAATATTCCTATATATCCTCCAAAAGAGCAGATATTTAATGCCTTTTCAATGACCCCTTTTGATGAAGTCAGGGTAGTTATCGTTGGTCAAGACCCTTACCATGGGCCTGGGCAAGCGCATGGTCTATGCTTCAGTGTTCCGGAGGACGTTCCCTTGCCTCCGTCGCTAAAAAATATATTTAAAGAAATACAGGTCGATCTAGGACTTTCTGTACCGGAAAATGGATGTTTAGAACATTGGGCTAGACAAGGGGTGTTGTTGCTTAATACAACGCTTACAGTTTCGCAAGGGAAGCCCCTATCACATCACAGAAGAGGATGGGAGCAATTTACTGATGTGGTGCTAGAAAAGCTTGCAAATCGAAAAGAACCTGTAGTTTTTGTCCTATGGGGAAATAATGCGATAAAAAAATGTTCTAGCATCGCCCATTTGAATAATCATCCTCAGCACCTGGTCCTCACCGCCGCACACCCTTCCCCCCTCTCAGCTAGAAGAGGCTTTTTTGGCTCCCATCACTTCTCTAAAATAAATCAATTTTTAAAAAAACCAATAAATTGGCAACTCAATCCAAAATAACCCTGTAAAAATAATTTGTAATTTGTTATAATGAAGTTAGAGGCTGGATGGTATTGTAGTAGGAGTTACTATGATAGTAGAAAAAGAGCTAAAAAAATTGGTTTTAGATTTATCTCAGAAGAACCGAGCTGAGATAGATCTATCTGGCTTTGCAATTATAATTGAAACATATGAAAGTAATTCGTGGGTTTCAATTTCAACAACCGTCTATTTCGGCGGTGACTATATTCCACCAAGTGTTCGAAAGTGCGTATCCGAGAAGCCCTTGTTCCTTCGAGGAGCATTGGGTGCCGATCTAAAGATTTTTGAGGAGACATTTCAGATTAAGTTAAGCTATCTAGGGCAATTGGATTGTGTCGATTGTCCAAAGTTCTTCCAAGCCTTGGAAGATTTCAGGTGGCTCGCCGAGCAATGGCGCGACTACCTTGACGAACACGACAATAACGATCTCGTCTACATCTACAAAAACCGATAGTACTCACAAATTCCCCCAATCTTCCTCTTATCCTGTCGCTTGCGATCATGCGCATCCTCTTAACCATTCTCATAATCATCCTCCTCTTATCCTGCTTATCCTGCCGCTTGCGATCATGCGCATCCTGTAATTTCTGTGCATGCAAACTATTAACAGGATATGCATGATCGCAGGCGGCAGGATAAGCAGGATAAGAGGAGGATGATTATGAGAATGGTTAAGAGGATGCGCATGATCGCAAGCGGCAGGATAAGCAGGATAAGAGGAGGATGATTATGAGAATGGTTAAGAGGATGCGCATGATCGCAGGCGGCAGGATAAGCAGGATAAGAGGAGGATGATTATGAGAATGGTTAAGAGGATGCGCATGATCACAAGCGGCAGGATAAGCAGGATAAGAAGATGATTAATGAGAAGCATCCCTGATGGATTTTGAGTATAGTACTCTAGCCTTGGAATATAGAATGGAAAGTTCGTACATGGCGATGAGAGGGATGGCGAGCATGAACTGAGTAAATACGTCGGGAGGGGTGAAGAGAGCCCCTAAAACAAAGGCAGCAACAATGGCGTGGCGACGCTTGGCCGCCAGTGTTTGTGCTGAAAGAATTCCAAAATGAACAAGAAAGAAAAGTATCACACACATCTCCATAGCCAAAGCATTCGCCAGTACCAAAATAAGGGTATAATCCAGATAGTTAGAAAGAGTCCATAGGTTGATTCCTATCTCCTGATTAAATGAGCTTAGAAACTGATTCGAAAGTGGTATCGTAACAAAATAGGAGAAGAAAACCCCTATTGTTAGAAAAATCATCGAAAGAATCACAAATGGAATGGCCCAGCGCTGTTCGTTTTTCCTGAGAGCAGGAGCTATAAATTCAAGAATGTAAAATATCCATATAGGCGAAGTAGAAACCATGCCCACCCAAAAACTTAGTTTCAATGTAGTAATAAATCCTTCTATAGGCCCTAAAACAACTAATCCATTTTGTATTTTTAGCGCTGGCGATATCACAAGATTCAAAATTTCTTTATAGAAAAAAAGAGAAATGGCAAGCCCAATGGCAATGGTGTAAATAATTTTAATTAGAGTTTTACGCAGATCCTCTATGTGCTCCCAAAACAATGCCGGGGTTTCTATTAAAGGCATTGAAATATCAATCTTTGGATTTTGATTGTTCTTCTGCGTCCTCTATAGGCTCTCCGGCGGCAGCTTTTTTGAATTCACGGATCCCTTTCCCAAGATTTCTGGCAAACTCCGGAAGCTTTTTTCCTCCAAACAGGAGCATAATGATGCATAAAATAACGATAATTTCACCGGATCCGATCATACTGTCCTCCTCTTAAAAATTTAAACGCTCTCTACTTGGTCGACCAAATCACGCAAATATTCGATTAAATCCAATATTGACTTTTTCTGCTTTTTGGTGATGCCTAGATTAGGTCTGGTAAATTGATTACAGAGTCTTTGAAGTCCATTGAGAGCGGTTTCTCCGTGGCTAGGGCGCCGTTTGTCGTCCACAGAAATGGGAAATGTCTCTCTAATGACACTGAGTATTTGCGCCTTGGTCTCACCTTTGTAATTTTCAACAATCTCTTTCTTTTTTTCTATCGGTCCTGCTCTGCTTGCTAGTGTATATACCGCTTGCCGAGGCATGGCTTCAATTTGGAGCCTTAGGGGTTTTGGCATCACTTGATAGAACTCGTAGTATTGAAGGAAATTATAAGGAGTTTGACGGTTCCCATAGGTCCCCATAAGCCATGTTGTAAAGGCCCCTTCTTTATATTTAATCAATATATCATGTGCTTTCTTAATGCGTTCTCCGTGTAAAATAGCTGCCTGATTGTTGATAGCTTTGACTTCTGAGGTAATTGATATCAAAGCGGGCAGATCATCTGTTATATTGCCTTGGCCTATGGAGTATTCGCTTAGAATGGCTTCTAAAAATCCCTTTTCATTCTCACTGAGTTCCGAAACACTGAACATACCGCTAAATCCGCTTAGGTTTCCATTGGCTGACTGTTTAGACATCTGCGCCATCTTAGTCGACGAGTCTGTCTTGTTAAGTCGTTTAGAAAGAAGTGTGTTTACGTCTGACATGATTATTTCCTGTAATGTAAAGCCGCTTTACATTCATGTTTTTGCGGCTGTTTAAAATCTTTTCAGCAGTTCTTTGGTTACCGATATGTAATCTTCAGATGCTCTGCACGTTGGAGCTGTCTCGAACACAGGTTTGCCGTAGATGGAGGCTTCGGTAACACTAACATCTCTTCGTACCTTAGTCGTTAGTAGCTTTTTTGGAAAGGTTTTTTCGACCACATCGAGAAATGCCTTATTGCTCTTGCCTCTTTGATTCCAAAAGGAAAGTACGACTCCAAGAATATTAAGGGGATGGCGTTGCCCGATGCTTGTCATAAATTGAGACAGACGTTCGAGGCCTTTGATGCTATAAAATTCTGGTGTTGCGCAAACTAATGCTTGTTGAGCAGCGATAAGGGCAGATTCTGTAAGCCAGCATAGGGATGGCGGTGTGTCGATGATTATGTAGTCGTATTTAAGAGGGCTGATGATATCATTCAATCTTTCATGGGAGTAGCGATCGGCTGCCAGGGATCCGGTTACTTCCACACGTTCGAGCCACGTATCAGCTGGAATGATATCGAGATTTGGTATGCAGGTTTTTTTGATCACTTCTTTGATGCTTTTATCGCCTTGCAGGACAGGAGCTAGACTGTCATTCTCGTCAGGGTCGAATCCAAGGCCTGTTGTGAGATTTGCTTGGGCATCGAAATCGATAAGCAGCGTCTTCTTTTTGTGAAATTTTGCTAATGCTGCTCCAACATGAAGCGTGGTTGAAGTTTTGGCGGTTCCGCCTTTAAAACTGCTTACGGCAATTGTTTTCATATTTTCCTCATTTCGTTTCGTATGGAGAAACTAAGCTGCGCTCATTTTTCTCGTTGGTAATTGTTTTTATAAAATCGTCAGCCTTAAGCTCTCCGTGAACAACATTGTCACGGGTGCGCAGATTGATGGTTTGGTTTTCAACTTCTTTATCGCCGATGGTCAGGATGTAGTTGATTTGAGTCAATTGGGCATTTCTGACTTTCTTGCTGACGGATTCGTTGCTTAGGTCTATGTCGCAGTGGAATCCTGCTTTTTTGAATTTCTTTGCAAGTTCGGTTGCGTATTCAATATGACGGTCGGCCACTGTAAGAAGTCGAATTTGCAAGGGGCTGATCCATACAGGAAATTTTCCGGCAAAGTGTTCGATAAGGATTCCGAAGAAACGTTCGATGGATCCAAATATGGCCCTATGAAGCATAACAGGCCGTTTTTTGGAGCCGTCATCAGCGGTATATTCCAATTCGAATCGTTCTGGCAGGGCCATATCGAGTTGGATTGTTCCGCATTGCCAGGTTCTGTTGATAGCGTCGCGGATGTGGAAGTCAATTTTAGGGCCGTAGAAAGCACCATCGCCTTCATTGATTTTGTATTTATAACCAGAGTTATCAAGTGCATTTTTGAGGCCGGAAGTGGCGATTTCCCAATCTTCGTCGGTACCGATGGTGCCTGTTTCTGGTCTTGTAGAGAGTTCTAGGTGGTAAGATAGACCGAAGGTTTTGTATAAAGTATCTGCAAATTTCAGAATAGCTATAATTTCGGATTCGATATCGCTAGGCTTCATGAAAAGGTGGGCATCGTCTTGGTGGAAGCTTCTCACGCGGAATAGCCCGGAAAGAGCTCCTGAGGGCTCGTAGCGGTGTACATTGCCGATTTCAGCGACTCTTAGTGGGAGTTCTCTATAGCTATGAGTGTGTGTTTTATAGTATAGCATGCAACCTGGGCAGTTCATTGGTTTAATAGCGAAATCGTGGTCTTCGATGATTGAGGTAAACATGTTATGACGGTAGTTCATCCAGTGTCCGGAGCGTTCCCAGAGTTCTTTTGAGAGCATGGTTGGTGTTTTTATTTCGACATAGTTCTCTTCCAAAAGCCGTTCGCGGAGGTAGGAAGTAAGTTGGTTCCAAATGATCATGCCTTTTGGGTGGATGAATGGCATGCCCGAACCCTCTTCTTTTAGAGAAAAGAGATCGAGTTTTGTACCGATGAGTCTATGGTCGCGCTTTTTTGCTTCTTCAAGTTGGTGGAGGTATTCTGCTAGTTGTTCGCGTTTGGGGAAGGTGATTCCATAGATTCTTGTGAGCATCTCGTTTTTGGAATCGCCATGCCAGTAGGCTCCTGAAGTTTTAAGGATTTTCAGGGCTTTAATTTTTCCTAGATTTGGAATATGCGGACCGCGGCAGAGATCAAAAAACTCACCTTGGCGGTATCCTGTAAGGCCTAATGAGGGATCAAAGCTTTCTATGAGTTCGACTTTATATTTGTTATCAGAGAAAGTTTTTAAAGCCTCTTGTTTGGAGGATAGGACAACTCTTTCGGATTTGTAGTTTTCGTTAACAACAGCTTTCATTTCTTTTTCAATTTTGTCAAAATCTTCTTCAGAGATAGTGAGGTTGGCAAAATCGTAAAAGAAGCCGTTCTCTATAGGGGGGCCAATTGTTGGTTTTGCATTAGGATAGATCCTGAGGATTGCTTGGGCGAGGACGTGTGCAGAAGAGTGCCAGAAGACTTCTCTTCCCTCTTTATCGTCGAAAGAGAGAAAAATGACCTTGTCGCCATCGTTAAGAGGAGAACTTAAATCGAAAGTTTTTCCGTTGATTTTAGCTGCTAGGGCTTGGTCGGGACCGTTTAGTTTAAGTTTATCTGCGAGGTCTTTAGCTGAGCTTTGCTCAGGGAGTTCGATGATCGAATCGTCCATTAAAGTAATTTTCATTATCTTGCCTTATAAGTATGGTTTCATTGACTACCTATACTACAATAAATGTAACTTTCTAGCAATTCTTGTGTATATATCAGCAGACGAATATGATAAGAATATGGAAGAGAAAAAAATTAATGAACTTTTGGAGAAAATAGGGATACCCTTCGAAGATGGTCAGTTTTCTATGCGGCTGTTTAGAGAAATTGATCAGGAATATGGCGAGATATCGCGTAATGCTGATATATCTGGAATTCAAGAAGGATGTGCAATTCGTAACATTCTAAAAACCAGAGAGATGGCGATTGCTATGATCAATGATGATGGCAAATTGGAAGAGCCTATTTTGGAAAAATATATCAAGCAGGTGTCCGCCAATCTATACTCATTAGATCCAAGCAGGGAAGCAGATGCGAAACGAAATGAACGAATAATTAGGGTTTTGAATCAGTTGAAATCGGATAAGGCGCTTGTTAAGGCATTGAATCGAGTCGGAAAGCCTCACATGCACAAGTATGCCGATCAAATCATTAGAGATACCTTAAATATCCCGCCAAAAACCATTGTAACAGATGCTCATGCACGCAGGGCAGCTTTGTCGGCGCTATTATGTTTTTTGCGACAAAATGTTGGCTCCTGTTTTGCTACAGCCCCTGCCATAATGGTTCATGATGAACAGCCTGACGTATTTCTTAATGATCTTCAGGAATTATTATCAACTGGAAGATTAAAAAGAACTTTCGGGGGTGTAGAGTATGCCGTTCCATTAAGTACAAGTTGGGGGGCCGGAGATCTGAAGAGAAAAATTCATGCATCGGATGAAATTTGGAAATCTCCTGGATTGCAATTGGCATTTGAAACAGTTGGCATCGTCAATAAGCAACTTTCGCTTGAAGAAAGAACATGGATTTCTCCAGAAGAGATTATTCAGCTAGTCCTTCAAGATCACTTTAAAATTAGTATAAAAGATATTGAGGAGTACGAAAACCGTCCAAAAGGAATGATACATGGCGGATTATTAATGCAACCGCCTATGACCGGATCAATTTTGGAGGGAAAAAGTCAGAATTATGAACACTACATTCAAGCTTTAGAGTCAGCTAAAAGTGCGTTTAAAGGGATTGAAGACAATGCTTTGCTTAAATCATGGGAATTTTCCTTGGCATCATTTTCAGAAACAAAATCGCAATTTACAAGATGGAATCTATATTCCAGCCTTGGTTTGGGCCCTAATGAAGAAGGTGGAATAGGCCCATGTCTCATCGAAATCCTTCAAAAAAAACTTAATGAATGCAATGAAAAAGTTAAAGAGCATCAGGCAGAATACGAACAGCTGCACAATCAATTACAATTCATTCAAAGAAAACTCAAGAATGTCGGTAGTGAACAAGAGGCAAAATGGGTGAGGATCGAATACCAAACCAAAGTAAATGAATTTAATCTTCAGGAGGAATTGAGAAATAAGTATCATTACAAAGCACAAAAATATGCAAATTTTTTTGACGAACTTGTTCACTTGTATGATAAAATTTTTCCAAAATTTTTCCAGGAAATTTATGACGCTGATATACATGAGGTGACCGCAGGACCTTATGACGATAGCCCTGCCGGTTTTCGTCTTGTGTACAAACACGGTAGAAGCAACACATCTCAGTGGACAAAAATTGAAAATCATTTCGACTTTATCGATGCTTTAACAAACTTTTTTGTCGCATCAGAAACTGAAATAGCGGGCGCTCCTGAAATGGCGAATCTGCAGGATGACGTTTCAGAAATTACATCGTCCATCGTAAATCATGTCCGTTCAAATGTTTTTCTTGAAACAGCATTCAATCGCATGGCAATCGCACACAACTCTCCTATTATTAAAGATCCGCTTGAAAATCTTGACAAAATTGAAAAAAAACCCTGGGTATATACTTCTGGAGGGGCCATGGTCACTCTAGTTAGCTGTTACTTTAAACGAAACGAAAAGCCAACTGATGTGTCACGCTGGGTTGACAATCCAATGGAACTCCTTGTTTTCTTGGTAGATTCCATTAAAGAAATCCCAGATTATGTAAAAGATGAATTTGAGCAAAATCACGAAAAAGCCCTTTTAATGCATTCACCAACACATGCCTTTCTATTAAAACCTGGTTACTCTCCATTTATTAGAGCTTGGAGAAATAAAGAATTCACCTACACATGGATTAGAGATAACCTTCTACGCAACAATGAACAATTTTGTAAGAAAATATACTTGGATGACGAGAAAATGAGATTCATCATCGATCATCTTGCCAAAAAAGTTTCGATTAATTATCGCTATTATTTTAAAGAAGTGTTTGGCTCCCTTGGCGGCGCCCTGACAACTAAAGATTTCCGCGAACATATCATCGACACAATGGAATCAACAATCGGTCTTCAACATAGACGACAGCACGTTTTAAGGGGGGAAGAAATTGATGCAACACTCTTTGAACAACTCCCCATCATCCCGACATATAAGCTAAAAGATCAAATCCAAATAGTGATTTCCGAACTCCCAGGCATCGATACAACCACTCAAGAAACTATTTTGAAAATCTATGATGATATTTCAGGAAAAATTGGTTCGCCAAAATTAGTTGGATCAAAATCATTTAAAGAACTAATCAAATCATTGATAATGCTAGCAACAAATAGTACTACCTCTATTTATGACTACACAAAACTCATTGCAGAAGTGGCTCAGAAACATGAATTCGCTCTTCCTCGCCCAATTATCTTTGCCGACACAAACTGGGTCAAAGACTATTTTGCTTTCCTTGTAAACCCAGGAACATATCAAACAGAACTATGGAGAACAGACTACACTGGCTCCGTTGGCGCTCCTATGGCCATCTGGGAACAATGGCTGAATGGCTCTCACAAAACCCCCACATGGGGCATCTATCCAAAACGCGTCGAATACAAATTCTGAAAATCATCATCGATTTGCGGATTTTCATTTACAAATATAGGCAATGTTTCATATATATATTGCCAGAACTTTGGGATAAGTAGATTTTTTGAGGCTTTCGAGAATAATCCCAAAGTATACTTTCCATTGGAACAACTTAAAACGGAGAAAACAATGAAGTTCTTCAAAGCATTATTACCGACTATGATGATGGTAGGGATGTTTTCTTTAACTCTACTGAGTGCAGAAAACAATCGCAACATATTGACCCGTTCATACGACTCTGCATTAGAAAGTCGACATGAAACTGAACTCACAGAAAAAGATTGGGAGGAGCTCTATAACTTAATTAACTCAAAACGAACAATCACACTCGCAGAAAAAAGCAATAACCTAACAATTGCCGGCGACGTTCGTGTCTTTTGGAGACATCCTAGAGAAGTATTTCACAGACGCCATAGCAGCAGTAGCAGCAGCGAAGAAAGCGGCAGTACAGAGATCGAAACCAGCTTTTCTGATGAAATTTCAGCATTTAGCGACAGCAGCGGTAGTTCAAGTCATTCAAGAGAAAATCATTTCTCTCATGATAACTACTTCGATGTAGCACTCAACCTATACTTAGATTATGTGTGCGATCGCACATGGGCCGTTGCTCAACTTGAATATTTTAATAGCATGGGCATTGATCATAATCGCAATAGTTGGAGAGAACGCGAAAGTATGGATGGCAGCGGAGACGATGATAATCTGAACTTGAAAAAAGCTTATCTAGGCTATAACATATGCTGCGGCGGTGATTCCCGTTTTGATATCGAACTAGGTCGCAGAAACCTCTACCACGTATTTGATTCAGAAGTAGAATTCCTAAGCCGTTTTGATGGCCTTCTTTTGAGATACACTGGCGCTTGGGATTGTTTATTCGACTACCATTTATACGTGGGCGGATTTGTCATTGATGAAAGAATAAACCAATTTGGATGGATTGCAGAAGTTGGCGCTGCCAATATCAATGATACACATTTTGATGCGTTATATTCGTTCATAGATTGGAAGAAAAACGGTACAAACAGATATCATGTTCACGATCCTAAAGGAACCGATTTCTTGGTTTCTCAATGGTTGGTAAAGTATCATGTTGATCCAAACTTGACATGGTGCAGACCTTCACACTTCTATGGTGCATATTTGAGAAATCATGATGCACGTAGATTAGAGCATCACAAACATAGAAGAAACAGTGCCTGGTACGTTGGTTACAGAATGGGCGAAGTTTTCGAACAGGGTGATTGGGCATTTGATGTTCAGTACCAATATGTCGAAGCTTTAGCAATACCCGATCAAGATGTTTCTGGCATCGGTCGTGGCAATTACTACGGTGAAACTGTAATATCAGAAGAACGTCTTGGAAATGGCAACTACAAGGGTTGGAGAGTTGAGTATTTATACGCAATTACTGATAACCTTAGTATCGATGCTTTCATAGAGGCCTCTAGAGCTGCAGATCAAGAAATTGGTGGAAGACACCGCTTCTCAGAAGTTCAAGTTGAAATGATCTACGCATTCTAAGCTGCTGTGGCCTGCTGCCTCCTGTGGCCTGCTGTCTCCTGTGGCCTGCTGCCTCCGGCAGCAGGCCGCCGGCTCTCGGAGAGAGCCGGCCACATCTTGTTCCGGCTCTCGGAGAGAGCTGGCCACATCCTGCTCCGGCTCTTGAAGAGAGCTGGAGCACATTTATTATTTAAAAATTGGGCTTTGATATACGTCTTTAAGGGAATAGAATTTGGTGATTGTTTCACCAACTTTATAGACTAAATAATTTTTCTCTTGTGATATCGTATATGTGTGCAACTTTCTTTCATCATTCAAAACTTCTAGTATATAATTGGCCGGTGTCGAAGAATCTAATCTTATTTTCTTTATGCCAACTTTCAAAGTCTTGTCGAATTCATGCAAAAGATTCGCATTTTTTCCAAGTGCTATGGGATGAAACCAAGTTTGTTCCATTATCTTTACTAGACGACCAAATGGGTACTTGTGTGTCGTTTTCCAGTTATTACTATTGAACACGAGCCTACAAATATCTTCTCTTAAATCCTTGGGAACTTTGAGTCTATTTAGAATCAAAAATATGTTCTTCGATATTTCACTTATTAATTTAATGTCTTGGGGCAAAAATACCGGAGCAGATAGGGCACAATTTACCATTGAGATATTAAGATAGGAACTAAATTGCCAACGAAATAAGCAACAATTATTGCAGCCATAATTACATAAACCGGATGCAAAAACATATCCAGATAAAAATTGTGAACAATATATAGCATTGAAAAAAAATCTATCAGCAATGTAAACAGTCTTGGAATTTTTCGGATAGAAAAGGATCTGATTTGTATGTATGATTGGTTGGCAATAATGTTGATGACCTGTAGTGAATTTGGGTGATTTTGTCCGCTCAAATTCAAAATTATTTACTTCTTTTAAATATAGTTGTTTTTCGTGCTCGAAAAAAAGATTATGATAAAATTGTGTTGTTGATAAATCTATATTTGAATTCATCGTAATCACACTTTTCTCCTTATCATTTTGGAATTATTTAAAAATTTTACTGTCATACACGTCTTTCAGGGAGTAGAATCTGGTGATATTTTCGCCAACTTCATAGACTAAATAACCATCCTCTTGTAATATCGTATATGTATGCAACTTTCTTTCATCATTCAAAACTTCTAGTATATAATTGATTGGTGTCGAAGAATCTATTCTTATTTTTTTGGTGCCAACCTTTAATTGTGTATCGGATTCAGACAAAAGATTTCCTTTTCTAGGTGCAATAGGGTCAAACCAAGTTTGTTCCATTATCTTTACTAGACGACCAAATGGGTACTTGTGTGTCGTTCTCCAGTTATCACAATTAAACACGTGCTTACAAATAATTTCTCTTAATTCCTTGGGCACTTTGAGTCTATTTAGAATCAAAAATATGTTCTTCGATATTTCACTTATTAATTTAATGTCTTGAGGCAAAAATACCGGAGCCGCTATGGCAATTTTCACTATTGATTTATTAAAATAGGCGCCAAATTGCTTTTTAAACGACATGCAATCATCGCAGAAATCCCGGCAAAACTTGCCTCCATAATCATAAATATAAAAATGTTTTAAATAATACGTATAATTATAAAAAAACCTATCGGCAATATACACAGTCTTGGTTCCCTCTGGATTAAAAAGGAACTTATTTGTATGTATGATTGGTTGGCAAGAATAATAATTTGTATTGAATGCGGGCGAATTAGACTGTTCAAATTCAAAATCACTTGGCATCTTTAATTTAACCTGCTCATTATACTCTGAAAAAAGTTCCTGATAAAATAGTACTGTAGATAAATCTTTATTTGAATCCAGCGTATTCACATTTTTCTCCTTGTTGATTCGGAATTTGGCAGTCATTCTACCAGAGAACTGAATTACCGTCTAATGTATACGAGAAGTACTTTCACACTGTTTAGAGAGGGTCCTATGCTCTTTCCACTTTGTTGATTTCTATGGGGATGCCGAGAAAACCTTTGCCCATGGTCTGGAAGCGGTGTGGATCATCAGAGACGAAAAAACGTTGGAAAGACCTTTGCTCTTGAGTATTGGCCAAATCACTCTTATGGAGAACATGGCGAAGCCGTTGGGCACAGGCTGAGGCTGAGTTTATTACTTTTTTATCTGGCCCTACCTCTTCCTGTATCAAATTGGCCAATAAAGGATAATGTGTGCAGCCCAGCAAAACTGTATCTACATTGCTTTCGATAATCGGCTTTAAATAGTCTTTTAGAATCATACGTGTGACGGCATGATCGATGAAATTTTCTTCAACCAATGGAACCAATAGAGGGCAGGCAATGGGCAAAATAATTGCCTCTGGCTTTCTTTTCCAAATTTCTCTCGAATACACCCCCGAATTAATGGTTCCACGGGTTCCTAAAACAGCAATATTTCCTGTTTTGCTTAATTCAATAGCTTTCTCAACGCCAGGCTCAATGACTCCAATCAAGGGAATTTGAAATTGCTTTCCAAGTTCATCAATAGCGAGAGCTGTTGCTGTGTTGCAGGCAACTACGATTGCTTTTACGTCGTGAGAAAGTAGAAAATGGGTATTTTCAATAGAATAGCGAATAATGGTTTCAGGACTCTTTTCTCCGTAGGGAAGCCTTGCGGTATCCCCGAAGTAAATAATGTTCTCCTGGGGCAGCGTATGCATTATTTGTTGCATTACGGTGAGCCCGCCTATTCCTGAATCAAAAATGCCGATGGCCTTTGTTTTTGTCATGGAAGCTTCAAAATTTGGCCGATAACAATTTTTTCGCCTTTCAAGCTATTTAAAGCAATCAGTTCTTTTACAGAGGTTTTATTTTTTCGGGCAATTTTTTCTAAAGTGTCACCCGACATAACTGAATATATTTTTGTGCTGGCTGCAAGATTTACTTGCATTGCTTCCATGAGGGTTTTTAGTGCACCCTGAAGGGCTTCAGTATTATCTGAAAGCTCGCCGATCTTTTGTTTGTATTGTTTGAGAGCGTTGGCCGATTCATTTTGGTGTGTTTGAATTTGTTTGATGTCGGCTGTTATAGTTTTTAGGCTGGATTCTAAAGAAAGAATGCGGTTTTCGAGACCCACAGATTGACCTCTTACGGCATCTTTTTGGGCTTTTGCGGCATCTTGAACTTGGTCGCGCATGGATTCAAGGATTGTCAATGAGTTGTTGAGCTTTTCATCAAAAATTCGAAGTTCAGTCGTGTGGTTAGAGACCTCCATTTGGAGGTCGTCTACTTTGTCTTGTATGCTATAGGGCTTTTTGGGCACCGCATGGGCATACAGGACTATTCCAAAAGAAAATAGTAAGATCCAAACAGTTTTCATTCTTAGCGCCAATAAACCTTAAATTCTGCTCGTCTATTTACTGCCCAAGATTCTTCGTCGTGTCCAGGAACAACCGGCCTTTCTTTACCATAGGATACGGTGAAAAGACGTTGTTGGTCGATGCCATGTTTAATGAGCTGTTCAGTGACAGAATTGCATCTGCGAGAACCTAGAGCAAAGTTATAGGCTTCTGCACCTCTTTCATCGCAGTGACCTTCGACAAAGACGTATGAGTTTTCATGCGCTTTCATGTAGTCAGCAATTGCACGAACCGTATTCATGTTTTCGGTGCCCTTGATCAGACTGCTATTATAGGGGAAGGAAATGTTATTAAAAATTCCTGCTAGTTCCGGCATGTTTTTCGGATCTAGGAAATTTTCAATGCCAGGAACTGCGCTTCCGGGATCGCCTGGACTAATTTGAGCAGTAGCGCCTTCGGGTATGACTTCGCCGGGGATTGATATAAAATCTGGGTCAGCAATGGCCACCTCATCGGAGCCATCTTCTTTGCACAAAAAGTCTTCTCTGCGGTGGATGGGGCGTGAGCCATCATTCATTCCCATGAGGCTTTTGATTCCGTGCTTCATGTGTCTGCTTGCGGTTTTTGTATCGTCCCACACATCTTCTGAGGAGCGGGTGCATCCTGTGAATGTTAGGAGAACAAGCAACAGTGATAATATTTTGAAAGTTTTCATTTGAACCTCGTCCTTATTTTCATTGGAAATGGATAATAACAGATTTCATAAAATTCATCAAAAAAATTAAGGCATAAAGTTAGGAAAATGTTTCTCTCCGGTTCCGGAGGAAATTTTAACTGCCTTAGGTTGTTTAAGATTAACAAGATATAACTCGCTGTTATTGGTGCCTGTCGAGTTAAATATCAGGTGCAAGCTGTTGCGGGCCCAGGTTGGATTCTCTTTATTGCCTGGACCTTGGGTTAATTGGGTCTCGGTTTTCTTGGTTACGTCGTAGATCCAGATTTGCCTGACTCCCTTTGTTGTGGCGCAAAATGCGATTTTGGTACCATCTGGAGACCATGCGGGGGCTGTGCTTTCTTGGCAAGCTTTTGATATTAATTGGGGCTTTATATCCTTCAGGGCAGTTTCTGGAGAGGGTATGTTCAGGATATAGATTCTGGGTGCGCCATCTTTGTTGGAAACAAAGGCAATTTTTTTGCCATCGGGACTGAATGTGGGAGTGCCTTGTGTTGCTTGACCGCTTGTGAAGATTTTTCTAGGTTTGCCTTGGGGGCCGGTTTCAGGAGAATATGGGAGGATAAAGAGGTCGGGATTTCCTGTGATGTCGCTTATGAATGCTACTTGATCTCTTTGACGAGATAATGTGGGCATGAATTGGTTGCCGCCTAGATAACTAAGACGTTTTCCTGCGCCATCTTGGAGGGAAGCAAAGAATATTTTCGGCTGCCCCATTTTGTATGAAACGTAAAAAAAGGCGCCGGGAGCTTTTCCTGGGCTAGGGGGCATGTAGGCTGGGGTGACGCAGTACCCGCCGTTTTTAGTCACTTGACGTGCGTTGCATCCGTCGTAATCTGCTTCCCAAACTTCTGAGAATGGCTTTCCGCCTTTCATAGTTTTGACTGTGTATAATACACGCGTTGAGGCAATGCCTTCGATGCCGAATAGTGTTTTTTGGATGGAATCGGCAACTTTGTGGATGACACGACGATCTTCGTTTAGAATCCCGCTTAGGGGGATGTCGCGAGTTGAAGTTCCCCCTTTGCCTGTTTTTGAAGTGACATTGGCATCAAGTTTTTTGTCATGAACGCGGACTTCAATGGAGAAAACCCCGTCGGTTGAAAGGGTGCTCATGCCGTTATTGTTCATATCGAAGCGGAAAACTTCTTCTAGTTTTTTGACATAGCCATTTTCGAATCCCGATTTTTCTTCTTTGAATGGGGTTAGGGAAATGGGAGTTAATGTGTTTTCAGTCCCTACTTGGACGATAATTTCTTCATCAGCTTCAAGAATAAAAGGTAAACAAGTCAAAATGACAAAAAGTATATGCATCATAATATTTCTTCCGTTATGACCAATATAAAACCTGAAAAGGTAATTATCGGCAAGGTTTTTTATGTAAAAAGGCGTGTGTTGTAAATGGCTTTGCGGGATGGCGAGGATTTTTTATTCATTTTTCAGTGTTATTGAAAATGAGTACTTGTCTTCTTTGATGAAGGAGTCGAAGCTAGGGAATAATATCTTTGGGAGTGAGTTTTTTACATATTTGCGGTTTTCTTCGCTTTGAGTTGAGAGGACATCGACTTTAAGGACTTTGCCAGAATTTGCTAGCATCAACTTGATTTTCACTTCACCATATTCAGGAAGTTTCAGTACATCACGAAGGTGTGAAGCCAATATATCCTGATAGCACCTTTCTTTTTCAGGGAGGTTTTTAGGGCCATCAAACACTAATTTGTTGATGGTAGGAAGCGATGATGCATTTGATTTAGTCCCTACTTTTGCGACCATTGCTTGAGCTTTAGCAAGAAGTTCCCGTTTTTTAACATCTTCCTTGGAAATTTGGGGCTTTGCGGGTTGCGTAGCAGGTTTTTTGGGGGCTGGGGCAGCAACAGGCTTTGCCTCCTTTTTTGGTGCAGGTTTTGAGACTGGCTTTGGAGCAGGCTTTTGTACGGCTTTTTGGGGTTCGGGCTTAGGTTCTGGTTTCTTTGGAACAGGCGCAGGCTCTGGTTCAGGCTCAATGACTGGCTCGGGTTCCGGTTCGGGTGCGGGGGGTGGAGGCTCTGCTATAGCTACGGGAGGCTGAGGTAAAGGTTTTGGAGTGGAAAGGGAGACTGTTTTAACGATGAGTTTTTCTTTTGGCTTTTGTGGTGCTGCAAGATTTCCAGACCAAATGCACCAGACGACGCCCATTAGATGAAAGGAAATAACTATTAAGCAGATATTTCGAAATGTGTTTTTGTGTGACATAGTTTTTTTACGACGGTCTTAAAACGATTTCAAGTTCATCAAAGCCCGCCATTTCAGCGGCATTTTTCACCGATTGATACGTACCAAAATGTGCTTTTTTATCGTGGAATACCTGGGGTTTTGCTTCGGGATATTTTCTTCTTTCGAGCTTTAACACCTCTGTTAATTGATTTATTGCAATTCTCCGATTATTCAAATAGATCGTATTATCGGCCTTTACATGAATTGTAATTGGTCCATTGTCTTTCATAGTAATATTTCGATCATTGGGACTTTGCGATGCTCCGGCTAATTCTATATTATCGACATTCAAAATGGGAGCTATCACAATGAAAATGATCAAGATAACGAATACTACATCAATGAGGGGCGTAAGGTTCATTACAGGTTCTTCGGCTGCAGAATCTTTAGCACGTTGAAATCGATGTCTCATTGTTTGTCCACTTTGCGATATTGAAGTTCAACTGCAGATAAAATCATAGTGGAGAATCCTTCCATATCTGTTGTCAGGTCGCGAATCGAACTTTTAAGATAGTTATATGCTATCAAGGCAGGAATCGCTGAAATTAAGCCAAGCACTGTAGTGGTCAAGGCAAGGGAAAGTCCGCCGAGCATTTCTTGGCTGTTTCCACCGCTTTGATTTTGTAAATCGGAGAATGTGATTAAAATACCCCAAACGGTGCCAAGCAGGCCTAATAGGGGAGCCAGTCCAACAATTGTTGAGAGCAAATAAAGGTTTTTCTCCAAGCCTTTTGTTTCGTTGGCAATGCTAACCATGAGATGAGATTCGAGGAAATTAATATCATTTGAGGAGAGATATGCTGCTTCTCCCTCTTGCTTTGATCCAAATTTACGATTTTTGTACAATAAATCAATCGTTTGTTTCTTTAGGACCGTGTAAATTTGGTAAAAGGGATTAGGTTGATTTTTGTTAATTTGCCCATCATTTTGTATGTCTAATGGCCTATTTATTTGATTTTGAAAGATTGATTCAAATTCCATTGAGTATTTCTTTGCCCATTTTGTCATTAACACCTTGTGTATCAAGGTGATCCAGCAACAAATTGATGTTGCAAAAAGAGCCAAAAATATCAATTTTCCAAGGAAATCTGATGTATTAAAGGCCAAAAAGAAAGGGTTGTTTTCCATATAATTCCTTTACAAAAATTTAACAATTTGGTACAATGTTTATCTAATACTAATGCTAACTGGATACCTTAAATGAATAAATTTGTCAATAAATGGATGAGCCTCGTGCTCTTTGTAATGATGATAATCACCTCTCAGGTGTTTGCGGCTGATCCGATATCCGCCGAGCTTGTGTACCAAGATGGTACCATTCAACCTGGGCAGCCAATTAATATAGCCATCCGATTGCACATGGAAGGCACCTGGCATACTTATGCCAATATTCCTGAATATGAAGGCATGGCCCCTATGGTCAAGTGGACTCTCCCCGATAATTTTATTGCAAGCGACTTAATTTGGCCTGAACCCAAGCCTCTTGGCGAGATCATCGGCTATGAAAAAGAACTTATTCTGCATGCGACGATAACACCTCCTGCACATTTATCCGGCGATACTGCTAAAATTTTGGCAAATATTGCGTGGGTTTGTTGTAATGACTCGTTTTGCGCTCCTCAAACTGCAGCCCTTTCCCTAGTTATTCCACAGAATGGCAGCGTTCAAGATGGATTTTTGCTTACACTTGGCCTGGCTTTTCTTGGTGGATTGATTCTAAATCTAATGCCCTGCGTTCTTCCAGTCATTTCCTTTAAGATCCTCAGTTTTGTGAAGATGTCTGGACAGAACAGAAGCCTTATATTGAAGCATGGATTAGCCTTTTCGGCCGGAGTTATTTTATCGTTTTGGGTCTTAGCCGGCGTCATTTTGGTTCTTAGTGCATATGGTCATTCGGTGGGTTGGGGATTTCAGTTGCAGGATCCGCTTTTTGTGGCGATTTTAGCGACTATTATCTTCATTTTTAGCTTAAGTCTTTTTGGATTATTTGAGTTAGGTGCAGGCCTTGCTTCAAGGGCAGGTGCAGCGCAGGGAAAACCGGAAGGTTTGACCTCTTCGTTTATGAGCGGAGTTTTGGCAACGACGATAGCAACTCCTTGCACGGGACCATTTTTGGGGACTGCTATAGGATTTGCGGTGACTTTATCTGCTCCTTTGGCATTGCTTGTCTTTACATCGATTGGCATGGGCATGGCGCTTCCGTATATGTTGATTGGTGCATTTCCAAGCCTTATTCGATTCTTGCCTAAACCAGGAAATTGGATGGTTACCTTTAAAGAAATTTTGGGTTTTGTGATGCTTGCTACGGTTTTGTGGCTGGTTTGGGTCTTTACGGCACAAACGGATGAAACGTCGCTCATTTACCTTCTTATTGGATTTTTCTTCTTTTCAGTAGGTTCGTGGATCTATGGGAAGTGGGGATCGCCGATTAATAGCGGCACGGTTCGCCGCATTGGAATTTTGTGTTCTGTGGTATTCATGGGGTTTGGAGGCTATTCCGTTTATCATGCATCCTCAACGATGCCGAATCAGCCAATTATTGAAGGGGCAGAGGTTGCGATGGCGGATATAAACGAACCACCAACGACATGGATTAATTATTCTCCTAAACAATTGGACGAATTTCAGAAGGCTGGGATTCCTGTATTTGTCGATTTTACAGCTAAGTGGTGTCTGATTTGTCAGACCAATCATATTTCTTTGACAACGCCTGAAGTTGATCGCCAATTTACAGAAAGCGGCATTGTGCGGATGAAGGCCGATTGGACCAAGAAAGATCCTGCCATAGGTGAGGCGCTTCGCAAATTTGGTCGTAACGGAGTTCCTCTTTACGTTCTTTATGTGCCTGGTGCCGAGCCCTATGTATTTCCACAAATTTTGACACCCGAGACCATCCTAGAACAAATCAGGGATATAAAAAGGACATAGAGAAACTATAATCCCAAAGTTGGCAGATGCATCGTCCTAAAATATCTTTTACCACAGAGAACATGAGAGAACACAAGAGAGATCATTGAGTATAAAATAGCTCTGTGCTACCTCTGTTTTCTTGTGAACTCTGTATTAGATTTTTTTTAAATTAATGCATATGTCTACAGTTGTGGCTTTGGCATATTTTTTTTTCATCCAAATTGAGTAGTCGACTACTCAATTTGGATGAAAAAACAAGATTTTTATAGTCAAAATTGATAATATTAGATACGATAAGAAAAAAAAGTAGAGTTATGTACAAGCGAAAAATTGAAAAAGAACTTTTGGCCGCAGCAAAGTCATATCCGGTTGTTGCTGTCTTGGGGCCTAGGCAAGCAGGAAAGACAACATCCGTCAAGTCTGCATTTCCACATTATAATTATGTCTTGCTTGAAGAGATAGATATGCGAGAATTTGCTATTTCTGATCCCAAGGGATTTTTAGAATTTTATAGAAATGATCATGGATTGATCATTGATGAAGCCCAGCATGCACCAGATCTTTTTTCGTATATACAGGGAATTGTAGACAAAGAAAATATTCCGGGAAGGTTTATCCTCACTGGATCGCAAAATTTTTTATTAAACCAAAAAATTTCTCAAACTCTTGCAGGAAGGACTTGTATTTTAACACTTCTGCCATTCTCTATCGAGGAGCTAGAACAATATGAACGATTGCCGAAACGGTACGAATCGTTGATTTTTCAAGGATGTTATCCTAGAATCCATTTTCAAGATTTTGACCCAAAGAAATGGTACCAGAATTATATTACCACCTTTGTGGAGAAAGACATTAGGCAGATTCATAATATTTTGGATCTTCATTTATTTCAAAAGTTTATTGCAGTCTGTGCAGGGCGTAGTGGACAACTCATTAATTGGTCGGACATTGCGAGGGATTGTGGAATAACAACAAAAACTGTTCATTCTTGGATTTCTCTTCTTGAAGCAAGTTATGTTGTTTTTCTTTTGCAGCCTTATTTTGAGAACTTTAATAAGAGACTTGTAAAGTCAGCAAAACTATATTTTTATGATACCGGATTAGTTTGTTCATTATTGAGAATTCAATCTGAGCATGAGCTGGCTAATCATTATTTAAAAGGTCCTCTTTTCGAGACATTGGTTATTTCAGAAATTATGAAATTCTATCTAAATCAGGGGTTGAAACCCAATCTTTATTTCTGGCGTGATAAAGTTGGTCTTGAAGTTGACTGTTTGATTGATCATGGTGTAGATGTTATTCCAGTAGAAATCAAATCGAGTAGAACCATTAATTCCGATTACTTCAATAGTTTAGTTAAATGGAATCTATTATCTAATAAAAATCCATCCAACTCTTTATTGATTTATGGGGGTGAAGAGAATCAGAAACGCACTAATGGGCGTGTCATAGGCTGGTCTCGAATATCTAGAGAATTGACTAATATTTCCTAAACTAGAATTCTGTTAGTAAAATTGCTTATTGGCTTTTTGCATCTCTAGAAGCAGGTTTGATGGGGTGAAACGAATCCCGTGTATTTTTTCTAGAGCTTTCATTTTTTCAACAAGATTTGTTATCCCTGATTCATCAGCATAGTTGAGGAGTCCGCCTCGGAATGGAGGGAAGCCGGTGCCGAGAACTAGGGCCATGTCAAGATTTTCTGGAGATGAAACAACCTTTTCTTCAAGACATCTCGTTGCTTCATTTATCATAGCAAGGACGAATCTATCAGTAATTTCTTGCTTACTTAGCCTGTTTTTGGATGATCTTGAAATGAGAGTTTCGATTTCTGGATTAGGTTCAGTAGTTTTTTCACCGTAGATATAAAATCCTTTTCCTGATTTTTTGCCTAATAACTTATGTTCGTTCATTTTTTCAAGGAGTTTAGAGGATTTCATTCTGGCGCCATAGGCCTCTTCAAAAATTTTGCCAATTTTATATCCAACGTCATTTCCCACTTCATCGGATAGGGTAAAAGGTCCCATGGGCATGCCAAAGTCAAGAACTGCTTTTTCTATATCTCCCATTGGCGTTCCTTCTTCAAACATATAAAAGGCCTCGGCCATGCCGGCAATTAAGATGCGGTTGACAAGGAATCCTGCGCAATCCTTTACAACAATTGGAGTTTTTTTGAGTTTTTTGGCTGTATCAACAGCTGTAGCAACTGCTTCTGGAGACGTTTTATCTCCGCGAATAACCTCTACAAGAGGCATACGGCTCGGCGGATTAAAGAAATGCATGCCGACCAGGCGTTCTGGGTGCGATAGTGTAGATGCCAGCGCTGTGACAGAGAGAGAAGAGGTGTTTGTGGCGATGACGCAGTCGGGGCGGACCTCCTTTTCGAGTTCATTTAAGATTTTCTGTTTTAATTCGATATTTTCAGTCGCCGCTTCCACAACAAAATCGACGTGTTGGAATCCTGAGAAGTCGATGGTGCCGCCGATTTTAAGGAACTTAAGATTTGCTTCGTTATGCGTTACTTTTTTGATGCGAAGGAGCGCTTGATAGCTATTCCAGGCGGAGCCATATCCTTTTGCAATGACGTCCCAATTAACGTCTTTCATGCGAACGGGGATGCCTGCATTGCTGAATAGCCATGATATGCCGCTTCCCATTGTACCGGCTCCAAGGACTGCAGCGGCGCTTATTTTTTTTGCAATCGCTCCCTGTGGAATTCCTGGGTTATTTTTGAGAGCTTCATTTATGAAGAAAATTTTTATTAAATTTGGGGCAGTTTTTAGATCAGTTTCCATTTTTGAGATGAAATTACTCACCTCTTTTTTCAAACCTGATTGGAGAGATGAAGTATAGGTTCTCTTTATGAGGTTAAGAGCAACCAATGGAGCAGGATATTTTCCTTTCGTTTGCTTCATGATTTTTCTTTTGACTACATAACTCACTAAAGATCTCCCTAGAGGGTTTTTCTCGAGGAGGAAATTGAGGATGCCTTTGCGCTTACGACGATTGAGAATGCGTTTTTTTCCTTCGGGTGTGAGGCACTGTTTAACGAATTCAGACGTCTTTTCTTCAACGAATGCAGGGGCGGCAATAGCATCTGCGAGCTTAATTTTCCAAGCTTTCATAGCATTTACGGCTTTTCCGGTGACAATCATTTGCACCCCTTCTCTGAACCCGACTAGCCTAGGAAGCCTTTGTGTTCCGCCCCAACCTGGATAAATTCCGAGACTGACTTCTGGAAGGCCAATTTGTGTTTTTGGACTATCTACGACGATTCTATAGGTACAAGCAAGAGCAAACTCAGTGCCGCCGCCTAAACAGGCGCCATTGATGACTGCAATTGTTGGAAAAGGAAGCTGTTGCATCCTGTTCAATGAATCGTGACCTTTATCCAAAATTCTATTAACAATTGTGTGATCTTTGAAGGCTCCTTTGAAGATGTTAATATCCGCTCCGGCAATAAAAATACCCTCTTTGGCACTTGTGATAACTAAAGCTTTTACATGATTGTTTTTTTTGAGGTCCTCGAGGATGACATCGAGCTGCTCAAAAGCAGGCACAGACAAAACATTTACCTTCGAATTAGGAATATCGAAAACAAGTTTTGCGATTCCTTCTGAGTCTATTGTGAGTTTAAATATCTTATCCATTATTTTACCTCCACGACGACGGCTTCACCTTGGCCGCCACCCACGCAAAGTGTGGCTAGGCCTCGATTTTTCCCTCGTCTTTTCAACTCTTTTAATAATGTGAGTATTAACCTGGCGCCTGAGGCTCCGATAGGATGCCCTAGGGCAACTGCCCCGCCATTTACATTTAACTTATCGTAATCCAGATTCCCAACTGCTTTATCTCTGCCTAAATAGTGTTTAGCATAATCATCGGAAGCCAGGGCCCTAACACATGCCATTACCTGTCCAGCGAAGGCTTCATTAATTTCCACAAGATCTAAATCATCTAAAGTCAGCCCAGTTTTATCCAATATTTTAGTAATAGCATAAACTGGCCCTAATCCCATTCTAGCTGGATCCAAAGCAGCATATGAATAATTGCTAATATATCCTAAAGGTTGCAGGCCTCTTTTTTTCGCCTCCGATTCACGCATAAGCAATAGGGAAACAGCACCATCGGTGATTTGACTTGAGTTCCCCGCAGTTACATTTCCTGTCTCACGCTCAAAAACAGGCTTTAGTTTCGACATTGCCTCTAAAGTTCCCCCTTTTCGTATCCCATCGTCTACAACTTGCATACGATCAAATTTGGGAGGAATGGGAACAGGTACAATTTCTTGAGCAAAAATACCCTCTTCCTGTGCTTTTACAGCTCTTTCCTGGCTTCTTATGGAAAATTCATCCTGATCTTTTCGACTTATTTTAAAATCGCGAGCAATTATCTCCGCAGTTTGTCCCATGCTTAAATCGCACAGAGGATCAAATAGCGAAGGAGTCGAAGGTTTAAAAAACGACGGACGAAGTGAAAAAAGCCGTTTTAGTTTTTCAATGAAGGATTTCGCTTTTGTCATTCCAAATAGAAAATCCCTCATTTTTTTTGGGAAAAGAATAGGAACATTACTCATGGATTCAGTGCCGCCAGCAATAATGATCTTGGCTTCTTCATTGAGAATTTTATTGATGGAGGATGCCACAGATTCCATTCCGGAGGCGCAGTTTCGATTTACAGTGAATGCGGGCGTTTTGACAGGGAGTCCTCCCTTTACGGCAATAATACGAGCTATATTTGCCTGATGTGGTGGTTGTAAAACATTGCCAAAGATTAATTCGTCCACTTCTTCAGGTTTCACAGAAACCCGCGCCAGCAATTCTCTGACCACAATAGCTCCTAAGCTGTCAGCTTCATAGTCTTTGAGGACTCCTCCTGCCTTGCAAAACGGAGTCCGTACACCGTCTATTACTGCGATTCTCTCTTTCATATGGGTGCTCCTATTTAAATCCTGGCGCCATTTTCAGCCCTTTAATTTTAAAAAACTCTTCAGGGGTAAATTCATCAACCTGAATAGCTGCATCTTGTGCTGCTAAAGCTTTATTTATCTGTTCAGCTTCCTGTGCATTTATTATTCCCGCTGTCAAAGCTTGATTTCTCATCTCATAGGGGCTTCCAAAGGGCAATTTTCTTTCCTTTTGAGCTGCAGAAATTTTCTTTACAGAATCACTTACATCATTCATCAGTCTAAATGCCTTAAAAAGTCTTCCCGATCCTGGAAGATCCACTTTGGAAATAAAAATATTTTCCGTGATCCTCTGAAATTGATCTGATAATTTTTGAATGGTATGAGCTGTCTTATGTGCTAGAGCATCTGAGGGCTTTATCCCCAGCGGATTGATCCTTAATAAGAACAACCCAATCGTTCTCATCCAAAATCCGACCACAGGAGCATGGAAGTTGCGATAAATTCCTTCGTATGCAAGCTGAATTTCATTCAAAGCATATTCACATGAATACTGTACTAGCGGCAAATCTTCCTTTTTCTGTCCTTCAGCCACAAAACGTCTTAATGTCGACTGTGCAATCAACTGCCAAGCTAATGCATCTGCAAATCGGGCCGAGAGCATTCCTCGAGACTTTAATTTCCCCCCAATTAAGAAAATTGCAAGATCTGTCAAAACTGCAAATCGAGAAGCCGCCCATCCCAAACGTCTGAAATATGTCGCTGTAGGTCCACTCACAGGAACACTCACTGTGAATCCACGAGTAAGCGTCCGGATGGTCTTTCGCAAATTGCTGACTACAACATGTCCCATCCATTTTAATAGGTTTTTTCCGAATTCGGAGGAATTTTCCTCCTCAACAGCTGTAACAACTTTGTAGGCATATGGATGACATCGAATCGCTCCTTGAGCAAAAATGATAAGCGAACGAGTCATTATATTCGCTCCCTCGACAGTTATTCCTACTGCAGCTCCTGAGTACCCAGCTCCCAATATATTATTTGGTCCCTGCATAACGCCTGAGCCAGAAAAAATGTCCATTCCGTCAGTTACCAGCTGCCGAGCAATTTCTGTAGAATATGCCTTAAGAACTGCTGACATCACGGGTGGTTTGTGACCGTGGCCAATAGCTGTACACGAAAAAACCCTGGTCGCATCAAAGGCATAGGCCAAAGAGGCCATTTTTCCTAATTTTTCGATAATTCCTTCCATTTGACCAAGTGGAATTCCAAATTGATGTCTTACCATTGAGTAAGCACCCGTTGCCGCTGCTGTTGTTTTCATCAGCCCAATGGCCCCTGCAGGAAGAGTAATCGCCCTTCCACCCGCAAGCTGCTCCATTAGCATCTTCCAGCCCATTCCGGCATATTCCGGACCTCCAATAATATCGTCAATAGCTATCACGACATCTTTCCCCCTCACAGGTCCATTATAAAATGGATCACCAATTGGCAAATGATGCGCCCCTATTGTCACTCCGGGAATCTCCTTTTTAACCATTGCCACTGTAATGCCGAGATCCTTTCCCTTTCCCAGAAGGTTCTCTGGATCATATAATTTAAATGCTAACGAGATCAAATCCGAAATAGGGGAGAGCGTGATGTACCGTTTATTGAAATTAAGCTTTATCTTAATTTCTCCATTTTTTTCTTTAAAAAGTATCCCTTCCGCCTTCATGGATGCCGCATCAGATCCTGCTGTAGGCTCAGTCAAAGCAAAACATGGAATTATTTCCGCTTTGGCAAGTTTTGCTAAATATGTATCTTTCTGATCTTGTGTACCATAATGGACAATGAGCTCAGCAGCTCCAAGAGAACTCGCTATAATGACCATATAGCCCAAAGGTCCAGCGTGTGGAGTCAGCTTATGAAGCACAGTACTGATCGCCAATGGTGAAAACTCCAATCCCCCATATCTTTTAGGGATTAACATCGACATCAATTTGTTCTCTTTTACAAAGGCTAAAGCTTCTGCCGGTATGCTTCTAGATTCCGTCATCTCGAAATGACGTCCATCCAGCATTTTGCACAATTCTTCAACAGGACCGTCTACATACGCCTGTTCCTCGGCAGTGAGCTTTTGATAAGGTTCTTTTAGGATTTTTTTAAAGTCTGGATTGCCATGAAAAATCTCGCCATCAATCCAAACTGTCCCCGCCCGAAGTGCCTGTCTTTCTGTATCGGAAATCTTAGGAAGAATTTTCTTTTTTTTCATAAACTTCATCAATGCTGTAATCATTTCCCACCACCTTTTCACCCTGTGTACCACATCTAATCATTTTTTAAAAACTTTCTTATTTTCCCGGGTCTATGCAAAATAGTACCTTTGGTGCATAATGATCTCCGACGGAGTAGAAACTATGGACGTATCAGAGGCAATCAAGACGCGGAGAACTTGCCGAGGCTTTCTCAATAAACCAGTCCCAAAAGAAATTTTGGTGGAAATTCTTGAAAAAGCAATGCGCTCCCCTTCAGGCGGCAACCTTCAGCCATGGCGCGTTTACGTAGTTACCGGCAATGTAATGCAGAAAATTATCGAAGGGGTCCGCGAAGGCGCCCCCGAGAGCCAAGGTGCTCAATACGAGGTCTATCCCCCTCATCTAAAAGAACCCTACAGAACCCGCAGATTTGAAATTGGTGAAGCTCTATATAACATTCTTGGTGTTTCTAGAGAAGACAAAGCCATTCGCCTGAAATGGTTTGCAAGAAATTATGAATTTTTTGGGGCCCCAGCAGGAATGTTTTTTACAATGGATCGGATCATGCAGCAAGGACAATGGGCGGACCTTGGAATGTTCATGCAGTCTATCATGCTCTTAGCCCGCGAATACGGTCTTCACACCGCCCCGCAAGAATCATGGGCTGCCTGGACTCCGCTTATCATTAAAACTCTCAACATCCCCGATAACGAAATGCTCTTCTGCGGCATGTCCATTGGGTATGAAGACCCAAACCACCCGCTTGCTAAGCTACACAGTCAGCGCGCTCCGCTAACTGAGATAGCCTCTTTCCACGGGTTTTAATTGACTGACAGCTTATATCATCCCAAAACCACAAAGAGCGTTCAGAATACTTTCATCCAACTTCTCTTTAAATTTAGCATAATTACTATAGTCTGAAAAATCCACCTGACTAGAACAAGTATGATATTTCGGAGTCATATTATTTCCAATGTGTCCATTGCGATATAAAAATTTAGTAACAGTAAGGTGCTTGCCAACACCAAGAGTGTCAGAACCCGTGGCGGCACGGAGAAACTTTTGGACATCCTCATCGCTACTTTCGTTAATCCATTTGTTCATCCAAGCTATTATATCCTGATTACCCTTAAGTGCATTTTTTACACTTTGCTTGTTAAAAATGCCTTGGATATTGTCTTGAATATTTTTGCTTGTTCCCCAATCTTGATGAGGACTATGCGCTCTCATTCCCTTTGCAATTTCCAAAATTGGAGTAATTGCCAGTTTAGCATTTTCTAATACCTGTGTTTTAATAGAATCTTTGACAAGGTCAAGATGCTTACGTATGTTAGCAATTGATTTATCATTCTGTAGCTCAGCGGGTATTTCATCTTCCATGATGTATGCGTTGTCAAATAAATGTTGAATAACAGCATCATTATTATTTTTATTTACTTTAAGGAAGGATAAAAGATCGTCTTTTTCAAGTGCTTTAAGGACCTGATAAAGCTCAATAATAATATCATTGCTATTATTTTTATTTTCCAAATTTTTAGTCAGGATAATCTTTAGCACGTCATAGAGCTCAGGTTTAAAAATATTACCAATAACAGCCTCATTTGTTGTGAAACACATTCCCATAATCTTTCCCATTGCTTCGTAAAGAACCTTCTCATCAATGATCATAGGCTCAGTTTTAGCTATAGGAAGCGACCCGCCAGCCCCACCTTGAAAGTGTAATCTGTCTTTATTTTCTAAGGCCTCCTTGCTTATCGATGAGAATAATACGCTAATCATCTCCCGGGTAACCCCGCCTGCATCTACTGCAGGGCTTTTTTTATAATTACCCCAATGATCTTTTGCTAAATCGTCTTCTAATAATTCTATTCGAAGACTTGAGGTAGTTGGACTGTTTTTAAAGCAATTACTATGAAACATTTGTAAGGTCTCTTCCGGACTGCAATCAACTAAATATCTGCTAGTTATTATCGTGTAAGTACTCCCCAGATATCCTCCGTGTGAAACTGTAAAATATTGATCGCTATTACGCCAATATGTTGATAATTCTGTGTTCGATGGAGCTAACTGACCAGTCTGGAAATCTGGATCTATTACAGTTGCTGTATTTGTTTGAGCCGGTGATGTATTTATACCTGTTTGATTTCCTGGTGTTACATGAACCGATCCTGTGCTCGGATTCCCCGTAAATGGGCGGCCAAATCTTTCTGTCTGTACTTTTGCAGTGAATAATTTACGAACTCTCTTAAAAGCCAAACCTATGAAGAGTGTAGCTGCCACGGCTATTATCCCAAGGATAATACGAATTTTTCGTTCCCTGACTGAATAGTTTCTTTCTTTCTTTTCGAACAAGATATACTTTGTTCCTGAAGCTGATGCAACAACCTTTCCTCTACTATTAAACTTTGTAGAAGGCCTCCATGTGTTGTATGGTTGTGGAACGCTACCATTACTAGAAATTTGAAATCTGGGCATTTTTAAACTCTCCGTTTTTTAATTAAAACAATATTGTATCATAAATTCTTATTTTTAGTCAACGGTATTTATTGTTTTGTTGTTTTAAGAAAAAACAAAGAAAGTCAGTTTTACTGTGCTTTTGCTACGCCTTTCCAAAACCTTCGGCAAGGGAGTATTCAATGCTTTTATCTAGCATGGTTTTAAATGTTTCGTAATCACTGTAATTAGAAAAGTCTGCTTAGTCCGCCCTCGATGAATTAAGGCCTTAGTTAATTCGATGGATTTGCCAACAACCAGGGGTAGGCCATTTGTGGAATATTTATGCTATTATCAACAATATTGAATTTAGGTATATAAACCTCACATATTATTACAATTTCGTAATAACATAAACAAATGTTTTTAAACAATAGACAAACATTATTCAATTTTTATTATTTATTGCCTGGGTTATATAACACCAAAGCCTTCGGCAAGTCCGTTTAGCAAACTTTCTTCCAATTTTTCTTTAAATATCTCATAGCTATCATAATCATCAGCACTTCCGAAATCTATTTGCCCGCTGCATGTATGAATCTTAGCTAGCCGATTCTTACCGTTTAAAGATTCGCTAACATGAATCTTTTGGTTTTGACCAAGAGTGTTAGAGCCAGTTACAAGACGGATAAAATCTTGGCATTTTTCATCTGGAATTTCATCAATCCACCTACTAACCCAAGTTTTTAGCTTATCGCTCCCCTGAATAGCGGCCTTTAGATCATCTTTAGTAAACTTTCCTTGAACATTGATCATTATGTCATTGGCATTCCCCCAATATTCATTTGGGCTATGCGCTTTCATGCCCTGTGCTATTTGCAAAATAGGAGTGATATGACTCCTAGCGTCATCTAATACAAGAAGTTTAAGCTGATCTTTGATATATTGCATGTTAGCGCGGATGGCATCGGGCGCTGGATTTCCTCCTTTGAGGTCATCAGGCAAATCCTCTGGTTCCCCGTTAGTTGCGAAATCGAATGAAAAATAATTGAACATCTTCTGTACTTTATCATCTGAATAATCCTGTTCATTGTAGTGAGATAAGAGTTCATTGTCTTCGTCGCCTTTAAGCATATTATAGAGAAATAATAAGGTATCGTCTGTTTCTTGCAGATTTTGACTTAAAATAATTTCTAATACTTCATAGAGCTTGGGATGGAAAATGTTCCCAATCACAGCCTGACCACTTGTAAAACACATCGCCATCAGTTTTCCCAATGCTTGATAAAGGTGCGCCTCATCATCAGTAAGAATACCGTTCTTTGCAACAGGAAGTGATCCGCCTTTGCCTTGAAACTGGAGCATACCTTCCCGGTTTAATGCCTTTTGATTTATCGAAGAGAATAATACGGTAATGATTTCACGTGTAACTCCACCTTGATCAATCACTGGACTTCTTTTGTACTGACCGGTGTTGTTATATTTTGCTAAATCATCCTCTAGTAGGTCTATTTTCATGCTTCTTTGTTGCTTGTTTGGGAGAAAACAATTACTGTAAAATTTCTCAAGGGTTTTTTCCGGATTATTTTGAACTAACCATCTACTGGTTGTGAGCAAATAATGATTACCATTATAATCCTGTTCAATTTTAAAGTGATTATTGCTGTTATTCCAGTATATAATTACTTCTGATTGTGGTGGAGTTAGTTGACCTTCCCGAGCAGGTGTATTTGGCATAAGGGGCTGAGCAAATCGTTGGGTTTGCACTTTTGCTGTAAATAATTCACGGATATTTTTGGAGGCCAAGCCTATGAAGGCTGTGCCTACAAGAGCTAATGCGCCTAAAATAGCTCGACCAATTCTTTCTCCAGTAGAATACTTTTTCTCCTTTTTTTCGATCAGAACATATTGTTTGCCTTTATGCGTGACAACTCTATCTTTACTTTGAAATTTGGAAGCATCTGACCATGCTTGATATTGTTGTGGAATATTCCCGCTATTATCAGTAGTTTTAAATTTAGGCATGTTAACCTCTCTTTTTCATCTCAATTTCATATTATCATATAACTATATTGTTAAACAACTAAATTCTAATAATACAAATGTTTTGCGATAGATAATAAATTAATAACTAATTTTATAACTCCCAGCAAAGTTATACAACACCGAAGCCAGCCTGAAGAGCATTAAGTATGCTTTCCTCAAATTTTTCTTTAAATATCTTGTAATTGTCATACCGAGGAAAATTTGCTTGCATAAAACAAGTATGATATTCAGGGAACCCATTTTTGGAAGCATGACTCGATGCATTTATATGTATATTTATTTTCTTTCCAATACCAAGAGTATCTGATCCTGTAGCGGCGCGGACAAACTGCTGGACTTCCTCAACACTTTTTTCCTTAATCCATTGTTTAATCCAATCTTTTACTCGTGGATTATTCTCGTGAGGTGAATATACTGAAAGTGAATTTAGTAGAATTTCCTTGGAAAAAATCCCTTGAACTTTGTCCATTATGTTGTTGGCATTTCCCCAATTTTCATGAGGACGATGGGCTCTCATCCCCCTAGCTATTTCTAAAATAGGAGTAATTGCCGGTTCGGCAAAATTTAACACCTGTGTTCTAATTGAGTCTTTGACAAGATCAAGATTTTCAAGGATATTTTTTGTTGACCGATCATTCTTAAACACATCGGGCAGCCCTTCTTCATCGAAGTCCGCATCAGGGTAGGCGCTGTAGAACATTCGTTGAATGGTAGCGTCATCTGCATCCTTATCTACATTAAGAAGGTGTGCAAGATCTTCTGGTTCATTATTTTTAAGAATTTGATAGAGCATGATCTGATCTTCTTTATTTCTATTCAGAATTACCTCAAGAACATCATAGAGTTCAGGACTAAAAATATTCCCAATCACTCCGACACCGCTTGTAAAACACATTCCCATCAGCTTTCCCATAGCTTCGTAAAGATGAGCCTCGTCATTGCTAAGGGGGTCTGTATTTGCGTCAGGAAGCGATCCGCCAGCTCCACCATTAAATTTGAGTTTATCTTTATTTTTTAATGCTCCCTGGCTTAGGGAAGTGAATAATACGCTGATTATCTCTCTTGTAATGCCACCTACATCCGCAGCTTCGTCTCTCTTATACCCCCCACTATAGTCATCCTTTGCTAAATCGTCCTGCAGTAATTCTATCCGAATATTATTGGCTGTTATGCCTGGAATAAAGCATCTTTTGTAAAACTCTTCTAAGGTTCTTTCCGGATTATCTTGAACTAACCGCCTACTGATTGTAATGACGTACTGGATTGGATTCCCATAGTAATCGCTGCTGATTTTAAAATGTTTACTACTATTTCTCCAATATTCTTCAGCTGCAGATAAACTGTTTGCAGCGCCAAAGTTATTGGGATCTTCTTGAACTAGTTGAGCAAATCGTTCGGTTTGTATTTTTGCGGTAAACAATTTACGAATATCTTTAGAAGCCAAGCCGATGAAGGCTGTGCCTACTACGGCTAATGCGCCTAAGATGACTCTACCAATGCGTTGACCGACCGAGTATTCTTTCTCTCTTTTTTCGATTATGACATATCGCCTGCCTTTGAGTGTAACTTCTCTGTTTTCGCTATTAAATGTATCAAGCTTCGACCATCCTTGATATTTTGCTGGGATATTACCACCATTATCAACAATTATAGGCGTACGCATATTAACCCTCAATTTACATCTCAACTTTATGCTAACACATAACAATATTTTTAAACAATACGTAACTATTATTTATTAGCATAATGTCGCTAAGAGTCAAAGGTCTGATCTTCTCAAGATGCTTCTTGTAACTATTGAGCTAGAGTTGTCCAAAGCCTTCAGCAAGGGCGTATTCTACACTTTTATCCAGCATTGCTTTAAAAGATTCGTAATCACTGTAATTAGAAAAGTCTGCTCGCATATAACAAGTATGATATTCGGGCATCAAATTATCTTTACGTCGATAAGTTAAGTTATCAGTTAATGCAATTTGTTTGCCAACACCAAGAGCATCAGAGCCAGTAGTAGTGCGGACAAAATTCTTGATTTCTTCATCTGACTTCTCATCAATCCATTTCATCATCCACTCTTTTATTGGACTAGGTCCTATAAGTGCTCTTTTTACTGCATCCGGACTAAAAACTCCTTGAACTTTGTCCTTCAAGGTTGCAGTATCGATATGTGTCCAATTTTGAAATGGCCTATGCGTTCTCATTCCGGCTGCTATATGCAAAAGAGGAGGGAAATGGCTCTTTGCGTCATCTAACACAAGAGATTTAAGCTCTTTTTTGATATAATCCATGTTCTCTCGTATGGTATCAGGCGTTGGGGTTCCCTGAAGGGCTGCAGGTGCACCATCGGGTAGACCAATGACTGGATCAGCCACGATTTCGAACATCTGCTGCACTATTGCATCATTTCTATAATCCTGTTCATTATAAAGCGATAATATCTCATCATTGCATCCTTTTTTAAGTGTTTGATAGATAGATAGTAATGTATTATCATCTGGTCTATACGATGTATTTTTTTTGGAAAGCATCTTTAGAACTTCATAAACATTAGAGTGAAAAACATTCCCGATCACAGCTTCGCCTTGTGTATAACACATCCCCATAATCTTTCCCATAGCTTCGTAAAGATCCGCCTCAACACCTGTAAGATTGCCGTCTTTTGTGACTGGAAAAGCACCCTTCAAATCTTTGTTAAATTTGAGTATTCCTTCCCGACTTAATGCTTTCTCAGTTAGCGAAGAGAATAATACACCAATTATATCCCGTGAAACGCCGCCTGCATCAGTCGCCGCGTCCTCTACAAACTTACCAAAAATATCTTTTTTTAGGTCATCTGTTAGTAACTCTATTCTAATCAAATCACGTGGTATACTATTATTAAAGCACCTATTGTAAAGCTTTTCTAAAGTTTTTTCTGGATAATTTTTAACTAGCCATCTGCTAGTTTTTATTATATATCCATCTTGCGACGTCCGTTCGTATCGTCCATTTCGAAAATTATTACTGCTATTACTCCAATAACTCTTTATTTCTGCATCTGCAGGTTTTGAACCGCCCGCTCCAGTAGCCGGCGGATTTGTTGTGGCTCCAGTGTTCGTTTGAGCTGAAACAGCTTCCGAGTGCGTTGGAGCAGGCATTATTGGCAGAGATGTTCGATGTGATGCTGTAATGTCAATTCTTGCATTAGTTTGAGGTATTTCTGAACCCGCAATAGCACGTGCTAGCTCTTCATCAGTGCGAATTTGTTCTGCAATTGCACGCTCTGCATCTGTTGAGTGAGAATGAACGTGCAAAGAATCTGGTCGCAGTGATTGTGTTTGAGTGGGTCCTCTATCTAAGTCTATTCGACCTGACCCTGAAAGTAAGCGTGCGCGAAATTGATAGAAGCTTTGTCTATCAGAATCAGAATCTGAATCAGAATCTGTTGACAGTTTAACAAATTGTTTGGTTTGTATTTGTGCTGTAAATAATCCACGAATTTTTTCGGAAGTTAGGCCGATAAAGGCTGTTCCTATGACAGCAAGAGCGCCTAAGATGGCTCTACCTATGCGTTGACCGACAGAATACCTTTTCCCTCTTTCTTCGATTAACACATATTGCCTGCCTTCAAATCTGATGTTTCTAAAAGGTGTATCAATATTCACCCACCCGTCATAGCGATGCGGGATATTATCTCTACTATCAACAATTATAGGTTTATTCATACTAACCTCAAATTTACATCTCAATTTAATAATATCATTTAGTAATATTTTTAACAATATAAAGATTTAATAGTATGATCGCTTGTTTTTTATTTACTGACCAAATTTAGCAAATCATCGGTAGAATGACTAATTTACGATATGTCGTAAATTGGTCTTGACTAATTTACGATAATACGTAAAATGGTCAATATAGGAGCATTTTCACAATGAAACGATTTTACGAAAAGTTCATCTCGGAACATTTTACCAAATATAGACAAATGCTTTTCCTGATGGGGCCGCGACAGGTCGGTAAAACGACGATTGCGCGAAGCCTTGGTAAAGAAAACAAATACTTTTATTATTTCAACTGGGATGACGAAGATGATAGAGAATTAATTCTATCAGGTCCTGGAAAAGTTGCCCAGAGAGTGCAGCTTGAGACTCAAAAAACTGACCTAGTCTATATTGTTTTTGATGAGCTTCATAAATACCGACGTTGGAAGGTTTTTATCAAGGGATTTTTTGACAAGTATGAGAATAAAACAAGAATTTTAGTGACTGGCAGTGCGAAAATAGATATCTTTAGAAAAGGTGGTGATAGTCTTATGGGAAGATATTTCCCTATGCGCCTGCACCCCTTGTCAATTGGTGAAATTTGCAATCCAAATCCTCTCAACACCCACCCATTAAAGCAGCCAAAATCCATAGAAGAAAATAACTTCAACCATCTTTATACGTATGGAGGCTTTCCTGAACCATATATTGTAGCGGATGATGCATTTTATCTCCGTTGGAAGCAGGTGCGACTCCAGAAACTTTTTAGGGAAGACATTAGAGACCTTACTCGAATTCAGGAAATTGATCAGATTGAGCTTTTTGGAGAATTTATCAGGAGGCAAGCTGGTCAACTAACAAGCTATACTTCTTTTGCGAAGATGGTCCGTGTTAGCGTTGATACAATAAGAAGGTGGATTAAGACTTTAATTTCCTTTTACTACTGTTTTGAGATACGCCCGTGGTCAAAGAATGTGACTCGATCCTTAATTAAGGAGCCCAAACTATATTTATGGGACTGGTCATTAGTGGATGATTCGGGGGCCAGAGTAGAAAATTTCGTAGCATCACATCTTCTAAAAAGCGTCCATTATTGGAATGATGCGGGCTTAGGCGAATTTCAGCTTAATTTTTTGCGAGACAAGGAAAAGCGTGAAGTTGATTTTATTGTCATTAAAAATAAGAAGCCATGGTTTATTGTCGAAGTCAAATCCTCGGAAAATGAGACACTTTCTCCTAATTTGCGCTATTTTCAGGAACTAGTGGGAGCCGAACATGCTTTTCAGGTAGCCTTCAACATGGAGTATATTGACCAAGACTGTTTCACATACAACAAGCCAACAATTGTTTCTGCAAAAACGTTTCTATCACAGTTAATTTAAGAAAGCCTGATTTATAAGATCGGCTGTGAGTTGAGGATCTTCCATGGGGATGAAATGGGAATGATTTTTGAGTTGGATATCTCTTCCATGAGGAAAGAGGGAGGCAAGTTTGGGATTTGTGGGGGAGCAGGCAAACGACATAGGGACGTCATCAGGACGTACATCTCGAGCTCTAACGACATCTACGGGAACAATGACCTTTGAGAGTTCATCATAGATCCAAGGGTCGGAACAGGCCACGTAGGTAGCTGCTTCAATCATAGGATCACAAGCAAGTTTAGTTCCTAGCAAACCATAAACGCAGTAGTCTCGTAATACATCTTTATCCCATAGACTAAAATTCGGTCTATTTTCGAGATTTTTCATCATCTCCTCTGGAGAGGCGAATTCACGACGCCTTCTGGCAATGTGCATGGTTAGGGGATCGACCCCCTCAAAATATTTGCTAAGCTCAGTGTTCATAATGACGGGATCCAAAAGAATTAACCTTTGAAATCTCTCGGGTAATTGAGCTGCTGCTCCAGTCACTGTTACTCCCCCCATGGAATGTCCTGCTCCGACAATTTCTTTGAGATTTAGAGCTAAAATGGTGTCAATGACATTTTGGCAATAGCGTTTAGTGGTAATTGGCGGGGAGGGCTTATCGCTTCGACCGTGCCCCATGAGGTCAATGGCAAATACATGCTTTCCTCCGAGGAATTTGATCACTTTATCCCAGCACCGGGCGTGAAACCCGGTTGCATGAACGAGCAGGTAAGGAGATGAATTCCCTTTCCATTCGAATACGCACAGGTTTAGATCTCCTGATTTGATCGTATGTTGGATGGGTTCAATCATTCTTGATGAATGCTCGCCTTATCAACAAAACCTATTTGTGCCATTACGTACTCCTTGTGACGTTTTTTGTTTCCGAAAATAGCACATTCGATTGTTTTTAGCGATTCATTCCTTGTATGATGATGCTGTTAAGAGCTGTCTTCATGTTTGGATCGATAAGGTTTCCTTGCTTATCGAAGGCACTTTCTGCAGAAGGAATGGCAAAAGTAGCGATGTTCATTTCGGCTCCGCAATTTTTGACAACATCATTTAGGTGTGTAAGACCATAGCTTGCATTTTTTCCTGGGGTAGTGCACATAATAATTAGTTTTTTTCCTTCAAATACACTTCTTCCATCACCGCCAGCTTCAGAACGGGAGATCCAATCGATGGTATTTTTTAGGACGCCGGAGAATGAGCCGTTATAGATGGGCGAAGTAATGATTATGAGATCGCTTTCAGCGATTTTCTTTTTTAATAGCTTTGCATTTTCGGGCAATCCTTCATTTTCCTCTAAATCGCCATCGTAGAAGGGCATTGGAATATCTCGTAAGTCGATAAATGTTGCAGATGCACCGGAATTGTTGGCCATTTTCACTGCTTCTTTAGCTAGGCTTTTATTGTAGGATTCCTCACGTAAACTTCCGGAAAAAGCTAGTACTTTAACCTCACTGTATACAGGCATTGCAAACAACATTAAAACTGATAATATTAGGTAATTCATATATCTCCTTATTTGTTAATAAAGGAAAATTGTATCACATAAAATCTTTTTGTACCATTTATTTCTTAACTTCTGTAAAATAAAAAGTGGAGGGTCGTTATGAAAAACTATATGTTAGCACCCATTTTGATGGTTCTTCTGTCTGCTCCCCTAGTGGGAGAAGAAAGTAATAAGCCGACAACTAAGGAAATTTATAATAACTCTAACCAAAGTTGTTTATATTATGAGGGTTATGAGAGAACAGGAGGCAATACAGGCCAATTGCACTTTAAGAACAATTGCTCTACTCGTGTAGAGGGAATTGTTTGTGTGGTTTATCCCGATGGAACAAAAGAAACTGTAACAAGCACGAATCGAATCTACAAAAAGGGACGTTGGAATGTTTCGCTTACTCGAGGAACGGCCCCATTAACCGTGACAACATCCGCAGCAGTAAACGACGTTAAGCCCCCCGCTCCCTGCTCGTAGTCCTTAAATAGCGAAGGCCCGAGTCATAGTTCAAAAAAAAATTTCAACGCAAAGGGGCAAAAGGCGCAAAGGCGCAAAGGCGCAAAGAAACATTCCTTTTTTTCTCATACTCATTTTTTCTTATCCTGCCCATCTTGCCGCGTGCGATCATGCATATCCTGTTCTTTTAAGGAATAACAGGATATGCATGATCGCAAGCGGCAAGATGGGCAGGATAGGAGTCAGAGAAAGGAAAATTTGTTATTTTTGGATAAAGGGCATAAAGGGACTAATCCGTTTTGCGTTGAAAATTTTTTTTGAAATGTGACTAGGGCCTATGTGAGAGAAAGGTCAGATGAAAAACGATCTTGTTCGTAGATCTTTCTGTTTGTTTCGATTTCTTCGAAGGGGACCTTTGGGGCGTTTGGATCTATTCCTTCGCAATGGCGAGCAGTTTGCAGCCAGCGCTCTTTTGATTCAAGGATGCCTGGCCACCAAGGGTAGGTGCGGCATTGCGCAGGCCTTAAATGATAAATAGTACACTTATTCTCTTTAAGAAAGATACAGTCGAAGTTTGATTTTTCAATGAGAGACTTCAAACCATCGACGTTCCGAACGTACTGACCTTTGAAATCTTCTATTGTGAGATTAAGATGAGCTGCAATTTTTTTAATATCGTCATCTGTGATCCAGACATAGCCGGGAGCTCCGGTACAGCATTGACCGCATCCTGTGCACTTAAAATTCAAACCTTCATTATACCAGGGCAGTTTACTCACGGTTTCTCTTGGCTCGCCTTTTGCAAACGCTCAGCCATAGTCCTCCATAGGCCATCTACAGGGAAATTCATATCGACCCAGGCTGTTTCGATATTTTCTTCATCTAATTGACGGAGTACTGAGTAAAGATTTTCAGCTATTTTATCAGGAGCACTTATGGGGCCTAGGGAAATCACGCGAAATCCGGGAGTATAAGTTCTATCTGAGAATCCAATGATAATACCTGAGCCGCTAGTGGGGAGGTTTGTCGTCAAATTGAGTTTAGCCCGTGGCGCGTAGTGACGCAGGAGCTGGCCGGGGGAAATGGGTGTCGTTTGATCGTCATGGTGGTATATTTTTGGCTCGTATCCTAGGATGTCAATGAAGGCTTCAGAAGTCAATGCTCCTAAACGAGCAATTTCCCATTTCCCTTCACGAAAGCAAAGGATTGTTGATTCCAGTCCTCTAAAGGAGTTTCCTCCATTCAATACGGGAAATTCGTCGCCAAAATCGATTTCGACATGTTCAGGACGCGTTGCAGAGGGTTTTCCGGAAAGATTGGCGGATGGCATCACTAAGGGGCCGACTCGATTCAATATCTTTAGGGTCAAGGGATGACTTGGGACCCGAAAGGCAACCGTGGATAATCCTGCTCTGACATCATTGGGAACCCATTCGGGCACAGCTGGAATTACCAGAGTCATAGGTCCAGGCCAGAAGGTTCTGGCTAATGAAATAAATCCTGGAGGCGTCTCCTTGGAAAACAAAGAAACCTGAGAACTATCAGCGATATGAATGATGAGTGGATTTTTTTTTGGCCGCCCTTTGAGGGTATAAATATGGTCTATGGCTTCGGAATGTGATAATGAGGCTGCGAGACCATAAACGGTTTCGGTTGGAATGGCCACAACTTGTCCGTTTTCTAAAAGTTCGCAGGCTTTTTCTAGTGTAACATCCATTATTTTCCTAGCCTCTCGATGATATTTTGTAGATGACCGACGAAGTTATCGACCTCTTCCTTAGTATTATATAGCCCGAAAGAAATTCTAGCTGTTCCTGACACACCAAATCGACGCATGGCAGGTTGTGCGCAGTGGTGGCCGGTACGGATGGCAATTCCTTTTAGGTCCAATAGTGTTCCTGCATCCAAATGGTGGATTCCATCAAGAATAAAGCTTATTATTGCCCCTTTTTCTTTTGCCGTACCAATAATACGTAATTTGGGTAAAGCTGCTAATTTTTCTGTGGCATATTCGAGGAGCTCATGTTCCCATTGACAAATCTTTTCCATCCCTATGCTGTTGAGGTAGTCGATGGCGCTTCCAAGGCCGATAACTTCGGCGATCATGGGTGTGCCCGCTTCGAATTTCAATGGAGGCTTTGCGTAGGAGGTCTTTTCGAAGGACACTTGATCAATCATATCGCCTCCACCTAGAAAAGGGGGCATTTGCTCAAGAAGTTCCATTTTTCCATATAAAATGCCTACGCCTGTCGGACCATACATCTTATGACTAGAAAATGCGTAGAAATCGGCATCAAGATCCTGAACGTTGATAGAAAGATGAGGTGCTGCCTGGGCGCCGTCGATGAATACTTTGGCTCCTGCTGAATGAGATAATTTAATGATTTCCTTAATCGGATGGATGGTCCCTAGGGCATTAGAGATATGAGCAATAGAAACCAATTTTGTTTTTGAGGTCAAAAGGCTTTTGAATGCATCAAGATTTATTTCTCCTTCGTCATTTACAGGAATGATTTTCAGAGCGGCGCCCATTATTTGCCAGGGGACAATGTTGGAATGATGCTCGATTTCGGAAAGAATCACTTCATCGCCAGGTTGAATGAAACACCGGGCAATTAAATTAATGGATTCGGTTGTCCCTTTTGTGAATATGATTTCTTCCGGAAGGGCAGCATGAATGAAATCGGCCGCCTTTTTTCGAACCTGCTGGAAGGCATCAGTTGCCCTTGTAGAAAGTCCGTAGATAGCACGGTGGACTGTGCCATAATGGTTTTCGTAAAAATCGGTCATGGTGTCAATGACACATTGAGGTTTTAAAGAAGTTGCTGCAGAGTCAAAATAGATCAATGGATTTCCGTGCATGGTTTTCTTAAGCATTGGGAAATCTTGACGTCTATTCATGACAATTCACCGGAATCTGGTCAAGGACCTCTTTTGAGAAAGCTTCGATCAGAGCCTTCTTGGCCGCTTCTTCGGAAAATCCGCGGGCCTTGAGATAGAAAAGATGTTCCTGGTCAAGCTGACCCATTGTGGCGCCGTGGGAGGCTTTTACGTCGTCGGCAAAGATTTCAAGATTAGGTTTACTGTCGGCATTAGCCCGATCGCTTAGAAGAAGATTGTTATTGAGCTGGAAGGCATCCGTTTTTTGCGCTTTTTGCCGGACGAGAATTTTTCCTTCGAAGCTCGAACGACTATTTCCATTCAGCACACCTTTATAAAGTTGCATCGAACGGCAATGAGGTGCATGGTGGTCTATCAGGACGTTTGCGTGCACTTCATTTGTTCCATCGAGTTCCCAAATTCCATTTAAATCCGCTTCGGCATTCTCTCCCATCATAGAAATTTTGTAATCAGCTCTAACAGTCGAAGAACCTTTAGTTGTAAGAATTGTCTTCAAATGACTGTTGCGCTTCATCGTAACACGCAACGCATCAAACAACCATCCTTTCTGGGCTCCAGGAGTATTGTGCTGGATGTATTTTAGGCGGGCGCCCTCTTCAAGTGTAGCATCATAAGCTACATTCATAAAATAAGTATCGCCCGAAATGGTTTTGTAGGTTGTAACGAGAGTTACTTCTGAACAGGCTCCAACGAAAAGATGGACCCTTGGATGCATGATCATCGGTTCGCCCTGCGTATCGATAATATTGATGATGCGAATTGGTTCTTCAACAACACAATTGGGAGGCAAATAGATAAATACACCGTCACGGCTCATGGCGCCATTTAATACCGCAAAAGGATCCGTTTCTTCTTTAATTGATTTTGACCACTGATTGTTCAAAAAGGCTCCATAAGTACCTATAGCACTATTTAAAGGGGATGCTACAACTCTCGCGGGAATATTTTTGAATTGCGTCAGATGACCATTGACAAAGAGAAGGTATGGCCCGGTTTGATCGATATTTGCTTCTGCAGGCTTTGATGAAACAAAAGAAGTTTCAAAAAGATTTCTCAATTTTACATAACGATAGACCTCTTGATGGCGTGATGGAAGCCCGAGCTCCAGAAACTGCCCCCAGGCCTTTGCACGGACCTTTTCTAGAGAGTCCTGCTTCGCAGTGGCGCGATAGTGATCATTCAGTTGTTCTTGGAAAGTCTCTGTCATTCCGTCATTTCTCCCGCAGTCAACCAGTCATATCCTCTACTTTCAAGTTCTAAAGCAAGTTCTGGACCACCCGATTGGACAATTTTGCCATCCATCATCACATGAACGAATTTTGGTTGGATGTAGTCGAGAAGTCTTTGGTAGTGTGTAATCAAAATCAGCCCCATATCTTCATGCATCAAGGTATTTACCCCTTTTGCAACGATGCGCATGGCGTCGATGTCGAGCCCTGAGTCTGTTTCATCTAAAATAGCTAAACTTGGATCGCTCATTGCCATCTGGAGGATTTCGTTACGCTTCTTTTCCCCGCCCGAAAAGCCTTCGTTGATGTTTCTTACCATGAATTCGGGCTTGATTTCGATCATTGCCATTTTTTCTTTCAGGACAACTTCGAATTCCTCGCGAGATATTTCCTTATTGCCACGTGCTTTTTGAATAGAATTATAGGAAGTTTGCAGAAATTGGACGTTGTTGACTCCAGGAATTTCCACCGGATACTGAAAACTAATAAACAAACCATTATGAGCTCGCTCTTCCGGCTCTAATTCAAGAAGATTCTGCCCCTTAAACCAGATTTCCCCGCCTGTAACTTCATAGGAAGGATGTCCAGCTAAAACTTTTGACAAAGTCGATTTCCCTGCACCGTTAGGACCCATGATGGCATGAATTTCCCCGGCATTGATTTTAAGATTGATTCCGCGAAGCAACGGCTTCCCTTCGATATTAACCCATAAATTTTTTATTTCTAACATAGTATTACCCAACTGAATTCTCCAATTTTAATGTGAGAAGCTTTTGCGCCTCTGCTGCAAACTCCAATGGGAGTTCTTTGATTACCTCTTTACAAAATCCATTGACGATCATATTGATCGCATTCTCTTGCGAAATGCCACGTGACAGAAAGTAGAATATTTGCTCCTCATTCAACTTAGAAGTCGAGGCCTCATGTTCAATGGCGCTAGAAGAATTTCCAACTTCAATATAAGGAAAGGTGTTAGCTGAACACTGATCGCCCACCAACATTGAATCGCACTGCGTATAATTCCGGGCTCCCACGGCACGCGGTGCCACTTTCACCAACCCGCGATAAGTGTTTGAAGACTGATCAGCTGAAATCCCCTTGGAAATGATGGTGGATTTTGTATTTTTCCCAATATGAATCATTTTAGTGCCAGTATCGGCCTGCATTTTGCCATTTGTGAGGGCTACGGAATAGAATTCTCCTACCGAATTATCCCCCTGCAAAATACAGCTCGGATACTTCCAGGTGATGGCAGCGCCCACTTCTACTTGCGTCCAAGTAATTTTCGAATTTACTCCAGCACATTTTCCACGTTTTGTTACGAAATTATAAACGCCCCCTTTTCCAGTTTTTGGGTCGCCAGCATACCAATTTTGAACAGTCGAATATTTTATTGTGGCATTATCTAACGCTACTAATTCTACGACAGCGGCATGCAATTGATTATTATCGTAGGCAGGCGCAGTGCAGCCTTCTAAGTAACTCACCGAGGATCCCTCCTCAGCAATGATTAGTGTCCGTTCAAATTGACCCGATTCTTTGTCATTGATGCGGAAATAAGTTGAAAGTTCCATAGGGCAAGTGACGCCCTTAGGGATGTAAACAAAGGATCCATCGCTGAATACTGCAGAATTCAGAGCAGCAAAAAAGTTATCTCCAATAGGAACGACTGTGCCAAGGTATTTTTCGACTAATTCTGGATATTTGTGCACTGCTTCAGATACAGAGCAAAGGACGACGCCTGCGTCATCTAGTTTCTTTTTGAAAGTGGTTCCTATTGAAACTGAGTCGAATATCATGTCGACAGCTACATTGGTCAATCGCTTTTGTTCATCTACAGGAATTCCCAATCGTTCGAAAGTTTTGAGAACTTCAGGGTCGACTTCATCCAATGTATTTAATTGCGGCTTCTTTTTGGGAGCAGAATAATAAACGATATTCTGATAATCGATTTTTGGATAGGTCACATTTTGCCAGCCGGGTTCGGTCATTTCCAGCCAGCGGCGGTATGCTTTCAATCTGAATTCTAACATAAATGCAGGTTCGTTTTTCTTCTCTGAAATGGCTCGAATAATGTCCTCATTCAGTCCCTTCGGGAGGCGTTCAGATTCAACATCTGTCACAAACCCATACTTGTATGTGCCTTCAGCAAGCGCCATCTATTCTCCAACTCATTGTGTTTAAATGAGAAATTATACCATATATCAAGATAGAGGTAAAGGCTTATTGTACACAAAAATTTATGTTGAATATTAGACTACAATGTGGTACATTCAGGTTAGGAAATTATGGAAAGAACCGTTATACAAATACAATCTTTTTCTAATGGGTTGGACGATCTAATACTGAAAAAGAAACTTCTCCCTCAAGATTATGAGGATTTTGAATGGAGACTTGTAAAAAATCCGCAAGAAGGCGAAGTGATACCAGGCTTATCAGGTATTCGGAAAATTAGGTTGAAATCGGCAAATAAAGGCAAAAGAGGTGGTTTTCGCGTAGACTATTTAGATATACCTGAAACTTAGGAACTGTATTTACTCGTAATCTATGCTAAAAATGTTAAGGAGGATATAACATCCACAGAAAAAAAGATGATCTCCAAATGGGTAAAACAACTCAAAAAGGCAGGTAAAAATGAGTAAAATGTTTGAAATGTTGCAAGAAAGCTTATTAGAAGCCATTGAATATAAAAAAGGTAAAAAGGCGCTTCGCACTAAATATATCGCTATTCCCGATGCACCAAAGTCCTATAAGGCCAAGTCCATTAAAAAACTAAGGTCGGATCTCGGTGTATCCCAGCATGATTTTGCTCTTTGGCTAAATGTAAGTTTAAATACTGTGAAAGCATGGGAACAGAATCTTCGCAATCCAAGTCATTCCGCCCTTAGACTCCTCGAAGTTTTTGAAAGGGGATTTCCTTGTCTAAAAAAAATATACAATTTACCTGAAGAGACAACTAGAAAAACTACCTACGCAAAAAGATAGAGCTGCGATCTTAGCGGTAATATTTACTCAAATTTGATTAATGTTGCTCGTTGGCGCCAGTAGTCTTTGCCGTAGTTGATGAATAGCTGGGAGCCTTTGGGAATGAATTGATTGGCAAAGAATAGGACATGCATGATGCCGCCTTCTTGGGCAGCCATGATTTTTAGATTGGGTGAGTAGCTATGATTGATGAAGCGGGACTCATTGCCGCAATGGGTGGCATCAATGACATAGTAATTCCAAGACCAAAACATCTGAGGATACTTCATAAAATAGTCATTATTATATGTTTTAAGTCGACTAATTGCATGCACTTCGCCGGTATACTCACCTGCGTATTCATGCTGCTGGATGTCCCGCGCAGCAAAAAGACCATATCCAATATCGTCGTTAATCCATTTTATGTCTGTGTCGATAAATTTTCCTGCATATTTTTCTGGATATAGGCTTCCTAGCGCCTTGATTTCATCGGCAAAAAAGTCTGTTTTAAAAACCCAAGAGCAGCTAAATGGATGGGAAAATATGAGGTGCGGAGCATATATAATCCCGAATGTTTTTTCAAATTCTTCCGGCTTCATTCCAAGTTTCATATGCATCTCCCAATTATTTCGCAATATGTTTCTTGAATTTAAATGAGTGAATATGTATGATTTAGCTCGACTAATTATAAAATGGATGGCGAAATGACATATTTGGAAGAGTTCAAAAAACAAATTGATAAGAAAGATGTCCACAAATTCTTTCAACTATGGGAAGAGTATTGCACAAATGATCAGGTTGATACCGATGAATTTATCCAATTGCTGAATACAATCAAGAAATCTGATTTCAGCAAACACTTTGGTCAATTTATCGAAACTGCATTACCCCTTCTAGAATACGTCAAAGACGAATCCTTGAACTACGAAATCCTAAGGCTCCTAATCGACCTCCAAAACACAAATACTCCCAAACTAGCTGAAATCACGCTTGCAGCTCTTGAGAAAAATCATGGTGCCGAACCCGAATTTCAGGAAAGGCTCCGTTTGATCGGCATGCGCAATAAAGAGAATTTTCAAGGCGCTATCTCAGCTTATGAATTACTAGCCCATATGAAAGTTGGCAATTGCGTATTTCACACAGGTGGTTGGGGAACAGGTGAAATCATTGAGGTTTCCCCGCTGCGCCAGCAAATTTCTTTAGAATTCGAAAATGTCACAGGTCTAAAACACATCAACTTCGACAATGCCTTCAAAACCCTTATTCCACTTTCTTATGATAACTTCCTTACCCGGCGTTTTTCTCGACCAGATGAGCTCGAAGCTCTAGCCAAGAAAGATCCTGTAGGGACCTTAAAAATGCTTCTGAAGGATTTAGGACCTAAATCCGCATCGGAAATCAAAGATGAACTGGAAGGACTCGTTATTCCGGAAAAAGAATGGGGCAAATGGTGGCAGACTGCTCGTAATAAAATAAAAAAAGACACAATGGTTCAGTCTCCAGAGAAACTAAGCGATCCTTTTATCCTTCGCGCCCAAGAAGTTGCGCATGAGGACAGCCTTGTCAAGGCCATCCAGCACAAAGTGGATCCTTCGGCAATCATCCAAACTACCTATTCATATGTTCGCGATTATCCCGAAATCCTCAAAAATGAAGAAATCAAAAAAATGCTTCTAGAGAAGTTGACGGGGCTTTTCAGTCACCCTGGATTGACAAAAGAATTGGAGCTGGAACTGGTTCTTTTCCTAGATGGTCAATTTGGCTATAAAATCCCTGAAAAACCTTTGATTTCATATTTCACTAAGGATGAAAATATCGAGGAGTTAATTAATAATATTGAGATCGCTGCTCTAAAAAAACGGGCCCTTATACTCCTTAAAGAAAATAATAAAAAATGGGTTGAGATTTACGCTTCGCTGTTTTTCACTATCCACCAGAGCACATTGCGCGATTTTATTGTTGCAGAACTCAATGATGTGGTGACAAAGCATATTCTAGTGGAAAATCTAGAAAATCTCCTGGATCATCCTGAGAAAAATCCCGAAGTATTTTTCTGGTATTTCCAAAAAGTCAACGATAAAAGTCCTGAGGATCTCCCATTTAATGATAAAGAAGGCCAATGTAGATTTTTCGAATCACTATTTGTTCTCATTCACAAGATTGAGCATGATCCCCAATACCGCGATCTGCTTAAAAAGATCACGAACTTCATCACTGGTAAGAGATATGAGAAATTGCGTCAATTAATGGAAAATACAACACTCGAGTATATTCATGAACTGTTGTTGCTTATTTCTAAGTGCCATATCTTTGAAGATCAAGAGAAAAAGACCTTCAAAGCCTTGGCCCAAGTAGTACACCCATCTCTTGCACCAGAAAAACAATCAAAAGCTGTGGGGCAAGTGAGTGGACATATCATTTGGACGACGGAAGAGGGCTTTAAAAGGACACAAGACAGAGTCAAACAGATTGCTACAGTAGAGGCCATTGAAAACTCTCGCGAAGTAGAAGCAGCACGAGCACTGGGTGACCTGCGTGAAAACGCAGAATACAAATCCGCCTGTGAAAAGCGCTCACGACTTCAGGGTGAACTTAAAAGTTTATCACATCAATTGAATCGCGCCCGAATCATATCTCCCTTGGATATTTTCCAAGACGAAATTGGAGTAGGTACAATCGTCACTCTCGAAGACACGACTGGTAATACGATTAAGTATTCCATTCTTGGTCCTTGGGAAGCAAATCCAGATGAGGGAATTATTTCATTCCAATCCAAATTAGCTGAAAGTATGATTGGCCGTAAAATCGGAGACATGATTAAATTCCGTGAAGAGGAGTATAAGGTCAAGAGTATCACTAGCTTCTTGGCCAAATAAATCATTACATGGAAATAATTATAGCCAGTCACAATCTCCATAAAATCCGGGAATTTAGGGAGATGATGAAAGTATTAAAAAAATTCGACGTGCAATCGCTCGTCGATTATCCCGATTATCAACTTCCGGAGGAGACCGGCGATACTTTTCAGGAAAATGCCATTCTGAAGGCCGTACACGCTGCAAAAGCTCTTAATAAATTGGTCGTTTCCGATGACTCAGGCCTCGTTGTGCAGGCAATTGGAGGGCGCCCTGGAGTCTATTCAAAAAGATATGCCGGGGAAGATGCAACTGATGCCGACAACAGAAAAAAATTACTTCTGGAAATGAATGAATTAATTGATGAGCGAAGAGAAGCCTACTTTGAATGCTGCCTGGCGCTTGCAGGTCCTCAGGGACTGATAAAGGTGGCAGAAGCCACGGTGCATGGGAGAATTGCCACTCAGGAAAAGGGCAGGCATGGCTTTGGGTATGATCCTTTGTTTATCAAAAACGATTACGACAAAACATTCGCGGAATTGGACGAAACAACAAAAAATAAGATTTCCCACAGAAGAAAAGCCTTCGAAAGGTTAGTGAATAGGCTAGATGCATTACATCATTGATGGATATAATCTAATGTTCAGAGCCTTTTTTGGCTCGGGAGACCTTAAATCTAGGCGTCAGCACATCATTGAACAGCTTAATGATATCGTACAAGTGCTGATAGATCGATGCCACCGTTGTTTTTGATGCCCAATACCAGCTAGGATTGGGCTCAAGGTCCCATTTTCAACACCTGACCATATGTTTCACTGACGAAGGGGAAACGGCTGATGATTATATCATCGATGAACTAAAAGCCTCCAAAACACCAAGACAGATCATTGTCGTGACTTCCGATAAAAACTTGGCTTGGAGGGCTCGTCAATTTCAATCCAAAACTCAAACCGTCGAAGAATTCGGCCATATACTATACTCACAATATAAAAATAAATTAAAAGATAAGCCCAAAAATAAACCGATCCCTCCAAAAATAGTTCCAGTTATCACACCTGTGGTCAACAAAGATGAAGAAACATTTAATTACTATCTTCGCGAATTCGAAAAACGATTTCTTGAAGAGGTAAAAAAGAATCCTATCTTGAACGAACCGATGTCGGATAGCCTTCGATGGCTGGATATTTTCGAAAAACGATTTAAAGATCTTGAACAGAATCAGAAAGATGTTTAAAATAGACGATTCTTGGGGCGTTAGCTCAATTGGTAGAGCGCAACAATGGCATTGTTGAGGTCAACGGTTCGATCCCGTTACGCTCCATATATAGGATATAGGAAGTTTTGATGACATCATTTTTCTTACCCGTCCCCCAACTACCCGAAGATCCCATTTTCGGGTTGCAAGCAGAATTTAATAGCGATCCCAGAAGTCAAAAAATCAATTTAAGCATCGGAGCTTACCAGAATAGCGAGGGGAAACCCCAAGTTTTCGATGTCGTTCGAAAAGCGGAACAGCTCATTCTCAATCAGAACTTAAATAAAGAATATTTAGGAATCGAGGGTCAGAAAGATTACATTAAAATGACTCTTGAACTTATCTTAGGGAAGACAACCGAGGATTTTTTTGCCGTACAGACTATTGGAGGGACTTCAGCGCTGCGCTTAGGAGCCGAACTCCTCTCAAAACACATCACCAAAAGCATATTTATTTCTAATCCTACCTGGGCGAACCATCAAAATATTTTTTCGCAAGCAGGCATGGCTATCGAACAATACCCATACTATGACCTGCAAGGGCATAGGCTTGATTTTGAGGGAATGGCAGCAAAAATAAAATTGATGCCAAGGGGAAGCGCTGTACTTTTGCATGGTTGCTGCCATAATCCATCTGGAATCGATCCCACAGTTGAACAGTGGAAAGTACTCTCTAAATTGATTTTGGAGCAACATTTGTTCCCATTTTTTGATTTTGCTTACCAGGGTTTCGGTGTTGGCGTGGAAGCAGATGCCTTTCCCATTCGACAATTCCGAGAAGATGGACACGAAATGCTCGTAGCCTATTCTTATTCCAAAAACTTTGGCTTGTATGGTGAGCGTGCCGGGCTTTTGGCTGTAATAACGAATGAGAAACAGGCGACAGAAAGAGCCGCTAGCGTTATTAAGAACGTCATTCGATCCATGTATTCCAATCCTCCCCTTCATGGAGCACGGATTATTTCAACAGTTTTAAAAAATCCTGACCTGAGAGCAGAATGGCTGACAGAACTTGAAACCATTCGAAAACGCATTCAAGATACTCGCGAGACGTTTTATCAAGGACTAGACGGGAAATTTCAATTTATTCAACATCAGAGAGGTATGTTCTCCTTTTCAGGACTTAATGTCGACCAAGTAGAACGTCTTAAAAAAGAATATGGGATCTATTTGGTCAAAAGTGGTAGGATTAACATTGCTGGATTAAATGAAAAAAATATTGGATCAGTTATTGATGCAATCCTAAATGTTATAAAGTAATGAAAAAAAACTCTCTGATACCTTACCTTCTGATCTTATTCTTGCTCCTTCTGTTTATGAGCCTCCCCATTTCATTTGTTGAATCATTCAGAGGCAGGATAATCGCATGGGTTTCTCCAATATTATTTCACAAAAAGGAAAATATCGAAAACCAGGAACTTGTACAACTGCACTTAGAAAATCATCTACTACGAAACGAAATTTCCCAGCTGACAGAACTTTTGCACCTTCAGATGAAGGATTTACCCGAAGCTGTACCGGCTCGCGTTATTTATAGATCTCTTTCTTCGTGGAATAGCTCGTTATGGATCAATGTTGGAGAAGAGGATAATCATCAACTAAGAAGGGATATTATATTGAAAAATAGCCCTGTCACATTAGGTACGGCTGTGGTAGGCGTGATTGACTATGTTGGAAAGCATCAAAGCCGCGTCAGGCTTATTACAGATACTGGTCTGACCCCCTCTGTAAGGGCCGTGCGTGAGGTAGATGGCGAATTGCGACGTTTGGCTAAGGGAGAGCTTCATGGAAGCAGTCACCCTTTATGGAGATCTCAGGCGCAAATTTTACATGGGTCCGGATTTAACTATGATTTTCCTGATGAATTCGGCCCTGCGCGAGATCTGCGCACCGGTTTTCCTTTCAATGCCGACCAGAATGCAACACCTATTTCACTTATTCAGCCCAATGATCTGCTTATCACCACCGGCATGGATGGTGTCTTTCCATCAGATCTTCACGTAGCGACAATCTTAGAGATCACTCCTCTCAAAGAGGGAGATTATACCTGCTCTCTAACCGCTAGACCTGTCGTTGACAACCTTGACGACTTGTCCCTCGTCTTCGTTATCGCCCCCATCGGCTTCGATCCCTCCGACCGCGCCCCCCACATCATCAGGGATTAATGTATTTTTTGCCACAAAGAGCAATCACATCCTGCGTATCCCGCTACTTGCGATCATAGATATCCTGATAATCCCTAAAAAAAACAGGATATGCATGATCGCAGGCGGCAGGATATGAAGGCATACACATCAATCTAAAATATGGTGCGGTTACAGACATAAGTAACACTTAGTTCATAGACATAGGTTACACTTTTATTGTTAAAATGTTATATAAAAAAATGATGAGAGTATTATGTCATATTTTGAAAAGTGTTACCTATGTCTGTGAATTGGACCTATTGGACCTCTCTGTTTTCTCGGTGAACTCTGTGTTAAAATTTTTTTAAGTTGATGCGTATGGGATATGAAGGATATGCGGAAGAACTCAATCATGTAATTCACCTTTATTATGAAGCAGCCTAAGATCTAAAGATCCTGGGATTTCGGCGGCTCAATTGTTACATTACTGTCGGCAAGGAATGGGTGGTCCTTGGCGGCAGTTTTGCTGTTAATTGTAACATTCCTAAAGTAAACAGGAACATTAATGCCAAGTTTAACCCATAATTTATCATTCGGTTGACATTCAATATTCCATGAATCAATGACAAGTTCGCAACCTTTTGGAATTTCTCTCAGATATTCTAAATATTTGTATCTAAGATTAAGCCCTGTCCCTTCCCATACGATATGCACTGGGAGAGCAGAAGAAATATCTTTCATTACAAGTAAATCAGGTCTTATATCAGGCTGATTAATTTTCCAAATTATACGCTTTAAATTAGGACATGCCTGCGCAAATAATTTAAGATGACTATTATTCTCAGTATAATAAATTTCATGAATGCGACGATTAATTTGCGGATTTGAAAATACTTCAAGCAGATGATCAGTAATTCCCCAAGGTTCTAAATATACACCTCTAATTAATGGCTCTACAACTTTAAGCCATGGAGTTGGTTTTTTTAATATCGCCATAAAGATGAAAAGAGGTGCATAATAATTTTCTTGATACTTTTTATACCAACCAGTTAAACCTGCAAACTTATTAATCACATTCAGGCGCTCTTCGGGGTTAATGCCGGCAAAAAAACTTTGAAGTTGATTTGTATCAAGGCTGTTCATGTTCTTTTCTGAATAATTTTCCCAGAATTTATCAATTTTTAATCTGCTCATCACCTTGTTTATTTGAAGAATATCATCAAAATTAATGTTTCTCCCTACCTTATCTAGAAGCCATCTTAGGCCGGCGGAAGAAACCGGATATTCTTTAAAAATATCAAAGGATGTAAATGAGGGAAACTCTATGTAAAAAAATAGATAGGGGAGATTTACAATTTCGTTATCAGAGCTCGAAACAGCAGTTGTAGGCATTAACTCTAAAGTTTGTTTATAACCCTGAGATGTAATCCATTTAGTTATTTCTTGACGCATCCCTATTCCTGCGATAGCACAATGTTCTGCTTGTTCTAAAAACCACCTCAATATTTCAGGCTCCAATTTTGATGGAAAGAGGTATTCATTAGCAGAACCAAAGATATTAGAAAGGAGTCCAAAACCATCCCTTTCCACACATGACTTAATATTAGGAAAGAAAAAGTTTAAAATTTCGTTGTTATATTGCTTCTCGGTTAATTCTATGGGTTTTTCATTGTCGATTTGCATGGAGACAGGATCTGTGGTTATGTCATCCCAATTTATATCCTTTTTGGGAAGAGATAGCAATTTGGTAAAATGAAGTTTGTGTTCCATAGATTTTATGCGGCAACGATATAAAGCTACGCTTCGATCGGTCAACAGCATCCAGAAATTTTTCATTTTTTCAGTAAAATAGACCCCTTGAAAAACAACTTCACGAATATTTTGAGGGCACGAATTATTTGTAATTTCATGATCATTATCACGAAGGCCCCCTTTAACTATTAACTGATGCATATTAGGAAAAACAGTTGTATAATTTTCTAGGAAATTGAAAATTTGTTTTGTGACAACAACGCTAGTTATTCGGTCCAAGACGCTCTTATCAAAGAACGTATTCAAAAGTAAAAGCGTCAATGAATCATTTTCTAAGATTACAGAGCGGCAATTTTGACGGAGAAATTCACCCCTTGGAGAATTTTCTAGCATAAATGGAAGACCAGTAATCTTTATAGCAAAGTCCGTTGAAAAAAATAATTCGGTTTCGCAAGGTAACAAAATTAAAAGAGTAGATTGTAATATTTTAGAATCATTGTTCTCTATTGCATAATTACATAAATCGACTAGTTCATTTTGAGAAAGCATTATGTGTTCATTATGGTAAAGGACTCCATTTTGTACATGGAGCGGATATTGTTTTAATTTTTCATAAATGCTTTCTTCCGGTAGATTTGAAAACATACTAATAATTTTTTGGAATTGATCCTGATTGATGAAATCCACAACATTTTGTCGAAGTAGTCGCACGATGCGATGAGCCAATAATGGGTGTAGAGCAGTACTGTACCACTCCTTAGATCCATTAAGGATCATCGTAACGCACATTTCTAAGAGAGGTTTATTTTCAGGGGTAATAGTGTTTCCTAGTGTATCTCCAATCTGATTTGCCAATTCTATGCTAATGCCCGACATAAATCCTCCAATTTTTATGGCAATACTAGAATAAAGGCAAAATCCGAGTCAACAATAATATTTATTGTTGATATGTATATTGTACGCTAAGATATTCTCTAGAAATGATTTACCCGAAGCTGTCCCTCGTCTTCGTCATCGCCCCCATCGGCTTCGATCCCTCCGACCGCGCCCCCCACACCATCAGGGATTAATGTGTTTTTTGCCACAAGAGCAATCACATCCTGCGTATCCCGCTACTTGCGATCATAGATATCCTGATAATCCCTAAAAAAAAACAGGATATGCATGATCGCAGGCGGCAGGATATGAAGGCATACACATCAATCTAAAATTTTTTTAAGTTGATGCGTATGGGATATGAAAGATATGCGGAAGAACTCAATCATGTAATTCACCTTTATTATGAAGCAGCCTAAGATCTAAAGATCCTGGGATTTCGGTGGCTCAATTGTTACATTACTGAAGGCAAGGAATGGGTGGTCTTTGGCGACAGTTTTGCTGTTAATTGTAACATTCCTAAAAATAAACAGGAACATTCCTGTCAAGTTTAACCCATAATTTATCATTCGGTTTACATTCTATATTCCATGAATCAATGACAAGTTCGCAACCTTTCGGGATTTGCGTCAGATATTCTAAATCTTGGTATCTAAGATTAAGCCCTATCTCTTTCCATACGATATGCACTGGGAAAGAGGAAGAAATATTTTTCATTGCATGTAAACCAGGTCCTATATCATGCTGATTAATTTTCCAAATTATACGCTTTAAATTAGGACATCCCTGCGCAAATAATTTAAGATGACTATTATCCTTATTTTCATCGTAGTAAATTTCATGAATGGAACGGTTAATTTGCGGATTTGACAATGCTTCAAGCATCTCACAAATACTTATATAAGATGTAAAACAGACACCGCCAATTAATGACGCTACAACTTTACTCCAAGGAGTTGGATTTTTTAATATTTCGATGAAGGTGTGAAGAGATGCATAATAATTTTCTTGATACTTTATACACAAATAAGTTAAACCTGCAAGCTTATTAATCACATTCTGGCGCTCTTCGGGGTTAATGTCGGCAAAAAAACTTTGAAGTTGATTTGTATCAAAGCTGTTCATGTTCTTTTTTCGAATAATTTTCCCAGAATTTATCAATTTTTAATCTTATCATCACCTTGTTTATTTGAAGAATATCATCAGCATTAATGTTTTCCCTTACTTCATCTATAAGCCATCTTAGGCCGGCGGAAGAAACTGGACATTCTTTAAAGATATCAAAGGATGTAAATGAGGGGAACTTTTTGTAAAAAAGTAGATACGGAAGATTTACAATTTCATTATCAGAACTCAAAACAGCAGTTGTAGGCATTAACTCCGAAGTTTGTTTATAACCCAGAGATGTAATCCATTTAGTTATTTCTTGACGCATCCCTATTCCTGCGATAGCACAATGTTCTGCTTGTTCTAAAAACCACCTCAATATTTTAGGCTCCAATTTTGATGCAATGAGGCAGTCATTAGCAGAACCAAAGATATTAGAAAGGAGTCCGAAACCTCCCGATTCCACGCATGACTTAATATTAGGAAAGAAAAAGTTTAAAATTTCGTTGTTATATTGCTTCTCAATCGTTTGTATGGGTTGTTCATTGTCGATTTGCATGGAGACAGGATCTGAGGTTATGTCATCCCAATTTATATCCTTTTTGGAAAGAGATAGCAATTTGGCAAAATGAAGTTTGTGTTCCATAGATTTTATGCGGCAACGATATAAAGCTACGCTTCGATCGGTCAACAGCATCCAGAAATTTTTCATGTTTTCAGTAAAATTGACCTCTTGAAAAACAACTTCACGAATATTTTGAGGGCACGAATTATTTGTAATTTCATGATCATAATCACGAAGGCCCCCTTTAACTATTAACTGATGCATATTAGGAAAAACAGTTGTATAATTTTCTAGGCAATTGAAAATTTGTTTTGTGACAACAACGCTAGTTATTCGGTCCAAGACGCTCTTATCAAAGAACGTATTCAAAAGTAAAAGCGTCAATGAATCATTTTCTAAGATTACAGTGCGGCAATTTTGACGGAGAAATTCACCTCTTGGAGAATTTTCTAGCATAAATGGAAGGCCGGTAATCTTTATAGCAAAGTCCGTTGAAAAAAATAATTCGGTTTCGCAAGGTAACAAAATTAAAAGAGCAGATTGTAATATTTTAGAATCATTGTTCTCTATTGCATAATTACATAAATCGACTAGTTCAATTTGAGAAAGCTTTGTGCGTTCATCGCGGTAAAGGACTCCCTTTTGTACATGGAGCGGATATTGTTTTAATTTTTCATAGATGCTTTCTTCCGGTAGACGAGAAAACATACTAATAATTTTTTGGGATTGATCCTGATTGATGAAATCCACAACATTTTGTCGAAGTAGTCGCACGATGCGATGAGCCAATAATGGGTGTGGCGGAGTAATGTACCAGTCATTAGGTCTATTAAGGATCATCTGAACGCACATTTCTAAGAGAGGTTTATTTTCAGGGGTAATCGTGTTTCCTAGTACATCTGTAATCTGATTTGCCAATTCTATGCTCATGCCTGACATATATCCTCCATTGTTTATGGAAATACTAGGATAAAGGCAAAATCTAGTCAATGTTAAATTTCTTGATATATATTGTATACTATGATATCCTTTAGAGAGGAATTAGAGCTATAAAGGATACCATAGTGACTATTATTTTTATGACGCCAGTAGAGGTTGCAGAACGCATCGCGAAGGCTTCAAAAGAAAGGCGATTGTCTATGAATCTAAGCCAAAAAAGTTTATCTGAACGCTCCGGCGTCAGTTTCGGTGTTTTGAAAAAATTTGAAAGAACAGGGAAAATCTCGCTTGAATCCTTATTAAAAATAGCTCTTACCTTGGACTCATTAAATGATTTTACCAAATTATTTGCCGCAACACCTCCTGAAAACCTTCACTCAATTGAAGATATTATTTCAATAAAAAACAGAAAACGAGGGCGAAAATAATGACGTATAAACAAGTTAATGTAATCAATGTCGAATATTGCCACGGCAGCGCTGTTATTCCCATGGGGAAATTAGCTTTTCAAAATCGAACCATATTTTTTGAATATGCCCCTAGTTTTATTGAACTTAATTTGGAACTTTCTCCATTTAAACTCCCATTAAAGCCGGGTGTTGCATCCTGCACAGATCGCGTTTTTGATGGACTTTTCGGTGTTTTTAATGATAGTTTGCCCGACGGCTGGGGGCGCCTTCTTTTAGATAGAAAATTGGCAAAATTAGGAATCAATCCTGATAGTTTAACGCCTCTTGATCGATTAAGGCATGTGGGGCGCAGGGGAATGGGCGCCCTGTTTTATGCGCCTGAAATTATCGATGTTTACCCACATAAAACAGAGGATGACCTCGACCTAATAGCTGATGAGTGCATACAATTTCAGGATGAGGATGACGAACACTTTATTGACGATTTGCTACTGATGAATGGGTCCTCGGCAGGGGCACGCCCGAAAATGCTAATTACTCTAAGAAAAGATAATATAAATTTTGATCTCACAGATAATAGTCAATCTCATGATCATGATGATTGGATAATTAAATTTAGATCTTCAATTGACCCGAAAGATAACGGTCCAATCGAATATGCTTATCATCTCATGGCAATTGATGCCGGGCTGAATGTACCTGAGGCGAGGCTCTTCAATTCAAAAAAATGTATTGGATATTATGGTGTGAAGCGCTTTGACCGCGAGCGCTCAAAGTTTATTCATATGCATTCTTTAAGTGGATTGCTACACGCAGATCATAGGGTTCCCAGCCTTGATTATGGAACCATAATGAAGGCTACGGCATGGCTTACTAAAGATGTGCGAGAATGTGAAAAAATGTTTCGAAACGCAGTCTTTAATGTGTTTTCGCACAATAGAGATGATCATGCCAAAAATTTTTCTTTTCTAATGGATGAGAATGGTGTATGGCGTGTATCACCAGCATTTGATCTTATTTTTTCGTCAGGCCCTGCGGGTGAACATTGTACGATGGTAATGGGAGAAGGGAAAAATCCTGGGATATCTCATCTATTAAAATTAGCTGAAGCGGCACTGATCAATCAACCAAGAGCTTTAGAAATAATCGATCAGGTTAAAAATTCAGTATCAAAGTGGAAGGATTTTGCAGAAACAGCCAGGGTAACGAAGCAATCATGCACTCGCATCCAAACTTCGTTAAACATTAGACTGGGAGGATAGCATGAAATTTATAAGTATAGGCGTAGCATTTATTACTCACAATTCGGTTAGGCATTTAAAGCATTGCTTGCCGCCTATTGTGAACTCGCCTCTTAGGCCAAGGGTGGTTGTGGTCAATTCCTCCGGTGATGCAGAAACGGAAATGGAGGCAAAAAAATATGGCGCTGAAATATTGCAAATTCCAAAAATTGAATTCAATCATGGGATGACTCGAGAAAAGGCTCGCAAATACCTCAATACCGATATCGTCGTCATGATGACTCCTGATGCCTATGCAATAGATGAATTGATGCTAGAAAAATTGGTGAGGCCTATCGTAAAAAAAGAGGCAAGTCTTGCATATGCACGACAAATTCCTCACGAAGGAGCAAACTTTTTTGAATCATTCTCGCGGAATTTTAATTATCCTGAGAAAAGCCATGTTCGAACCATTCAAGATGTCGAAAAATATGGCATCTATACCTATTTTGTTTCGGATTCATGTGCGGCCTATAATCAAAACGCTTTAGACGAGATTGGAGGATTCCAACATGTCCTCCTTGGAGAAGACACCGTCGCATGCGCCAAACTGCTCCATAAAGGGCACAAAGCTGCCTATGCTGCGGATGCCATCGTGCAACATTCACATCGCTATTCATTAATGCAGGAGTTTCGCCGCAATTTCGATACAGGACTAGCTCGTCAAGAATATAGGGAGATTTTATCAGGAGCCGGCACAGATTATAAGCGAGGCAGAGCCTATGTAATGGAAATGCTTAAAACACTTGCGAAAGAAAAACCCACCCTCATTCCTTACGGAATTACCCAAAGCGTGCTGAAAGCTCTAGGATATAAGATAGGATCCATGAGTTCAGGTGCTCCGTTATTCATCAAAAAAGCCCTATCGAGTCAAGGTTTTTATTGGGATTCACTTTAAATATGAATTGTTGTACTATCCTGGAATTATGAAAAACTTTATATGCGCAATTCTATTACTGCTACTTGCAACTGCATGCACAAAACCGTGCTGCGACTATAACGTCGTCGGCGCTGATGAATTTGTTATTGATTCGTATCAAATTAAACAAGGAAAACTAGCCATCCTTGAAATGATGGGAGAAGACACTGGGGTATTACCTGAAGATGCCATGGAGGAATATCAAGATGTCATTTCAGAGGGGGATATTCTTAATATTGCACTTTATAATCCCTCTAGAAATGATCTGAGAGAGGCATTCGACTACATTGACCATGCCATGGGCGGATTCATTGTCAAAGATGGCAGCGTAAATTTGCCAAATCTACCATCGATTTCAATTGTTGGCATGACGCTGGATGCTGCTAAGGATAAACTGAATAATGAGATCAAACTTCACTATTACGATACTGAAATTTTCATTAAATACAAAGATAGAACTCGTCAGAGAGTTGAGTTGGCTGGCCAGGTCACCTTAAATTCGGTTCCTGTTGACGGAAAAATGAGGCTTTATGAAGTATTATCCATTGCAAAATACAATCCCCAAGCTAATTTATTTATGAGTTATGTTCTGCGCGATGGCAGACCCCTTGCTGTTGATATTTACAGACTGGTGAATCTTGGAGATATGGATCAGAATATAGTGATGAAGGGTGGAGACAGGATATACATTGCTAATGCACATGACGCCACTGTCGTCGTTATAGGAGAAGTTGGGAATCCGCAGTCGATTAATGTCCCTTATGGCTTCACCACCCTTCCAGAAGCTTTAGTAGCAGCCGGGGGCATTCCTTTTACAGGTAACAAAAACTGCATTCAAGTTGTTCGGGGAGATTTGTCAAATCCAAAAATATATGTCCTTTCTTGGGAGCATGTGATCAATCTTCCCAATAGCAGCATGTTATTGATGCCTGGAGATACAGTGTACGTTACAGAAACACCGATTACGAAGTGGAATCGATTTATCAGTCAGCTTTTCCCGACAGCTACGGCTTTGAATATTGGACAAAGTACCTATCGAACCTTTAATCCTGTGAGTGTTGATTGAAAGAAGAATTCACCATAACTCTTGCTGATCTTTTTCGGGCATGCGTAAATGCCAAGAAAAAAATCATCTTGGGTGCGATTGGTTTTTCTTGCCTGACCCTTCTATATCTTCTTCAGAAGCCAGTTGAGTACCAGGTTGAGGGGTCTTTTCTCGAAAAGACAAATCTTGATTCGGGGCTTTCTACATCATCCGTTGCTGCAATGATATTCTCTGGAGCAAAAGATAGCAAAGATAGCGAAGCGATTAGCCTTATGAAATCGAGAAAAGTACTTGATGTTGTTGTTCAGAAGCTTGCTTTGCAGGCAACTATCAAGCAGCAGGGTTTGAATTTTCCTCGTTTGCGAAATATCAAGGAAAATTTAATTGCTGAATATGCTTCCCTAACAAATTCCACAAATAGAATTCTAGAAGACCCTCCACCTGTTTTGCGGATAAGGGACCTGGATTACCAAGGGGACAATACAATTTCTCTTAAGGTAACGTTTTTATCTGAAAATGATTATGAGGTATTTTACAGTGACGATAAGCTAGGCGAGGGAACCTTAAGCATCCCTTTTTATATACCAGGAGTCTCATTTACGCTATACACTCAGGAGCAAGCCCCCCTTTTATCAGAAACCTTTTTTATTACTCTGCACCCTCTCCCTATCATCACGAAAAGAATTTCAAAAAGAGTCGATTTTGCATCCGATTTAAGAGATTCTAAACTCATTAAAATTCAATTTTTGAATCCAGATAGATACGCAGCAAGTCAATTTGTGAATGAGCTCATGTATGCCTATCAGGACCATCTCCGGGATGAGCAACAGAGGATTTCTTCCGAACAAATTTCATATCTTGAGTCACGTGAAGAGGAAATGGCGGCTCATCTTGAGAAGTTGATGGAAGCTTATGGGGAAAAAGTGACCGCAGACCTTACTCACGTTGGATTTGCCTCTACCCAAACGGCCATGGAATTTCTGACTAAACAGCTGTTAGTTTTGCAAGAAAAGGCCTCCTCTATTGAACTTCAACTTAAAAGGCTTGAAAAAGCCAAAGAAGGGGTTTTGGTTTATGATACATCCTATCAGATTGATGAAAGCACTGCAGGCATCCAGACCTCGCTCACTGAAATGCGACAGCTCAAACATCAGAAAGACACTATAGAACAAGCGTTGCGCCATTTCCCAGACCGAAAACAGCATACTAAGGACTTCCAAGGGATGAATTTGCAAACAGCAAATGAGTTGTATGTTAAATATAGTACCGCGCTTAGCCAAGTTGAATCGGATATTTCAGAACGAAAATTTATTATGAGCCAGCTAAAAGAGCCTGGATTTGAAATAAGCTCCCTCAGCAGCGTCCTAAAAGATCCCATTAGCAACAAAATGATCGATGTTGCTGGACAAATTGTTTTGCAACTAAACGATGACCGTAATAGATCAGAATTAGAAAAAGAACGGCTTCGAAGAGAACTTGGCATACAAGAAAAATTTCTGAATCGTCATCTAAGCCAGAACTTACAATTGTTAGAGTTAAATCAATATCTTCTAAAAGAAAAAATTTATTCCATCCAAAGTGCTACTTTAGACCTAATCCATCAGCAAATCGCCACCTACGATAGGCAGCTAGCAGAATTTATTGATACACGCATTAATAACCTGCATCAAGAGCGTCTTTTGGTGGCTCAGCATCGAGATGAAACTCGAGCAGAAATGGCAAAACTCCCAAAAAGATGGGTCGCAGATAATCTGATTCAACTTCACCTCAAAATGAATGAAAAAATGGTTGAGGAAATCACGAAACTTGCAGAATCCAAAAATATTTCTAAAAACCTCGAATCCGTTCAGTCAGCTCCGATAGATCTTGCCTTTCCTCCAATTCATCCAAAGTCCCCAAAATTGATGTTATGGGGTCTATTGAGCGCTTTTCTAGGTGCTTTTGCTGCAGCCTCCTGGGCTGTTGGCTCTACAATTTATAGAGGCATCCCCGTTTCAAAAGAGAATTTAGAGCTAGCAAAACTTCATGTGGCAGGTTCTTGGACTGGGAATGAGACTGATTTAAGTGTATTGCGACGTCTCATTACTCAATTTTCTAAAGAAAAATCGTATGAGGGACGCTCAATTCTTATTTTACAAGGAAAAGGCCCCGATTGCTCTCGGAATTTGGGAGAACTTTTAAAAAAGCAGGGTGGAAAGGTATTAATTCTTTCGCTCGATTTCAATGATGCTTCTATCAGTGAGTCAGGATTAATTCAATATATTGAGAACAAAGTTCCTTTTCCGACTATTCAGAATGAAGAATATTATGACACAATTTCTTCGGGTGGTCACTCATCGCATGGACCTGAATTGATTCAATCTGCCCTCTTCGACAAGCTTCTTTTCCAACTTAGTGAGAAGTATGATTGGATTATTGCCAGCTCTTCAATTGGTCCCGACGCTCCCGAAGCGGAGGCCATGATTAGACTTTTCGACTGTGCAGTCGCTAATGTCCACGATGAAAAGCTCAAAGATCTTTCACCCCTCATCGATCAAGCAATAGCACTTCCCCCCAAAACAATAGTTTCTTTCGTGTTTTGTTAGAAATTATTCGTTATTTTAAGGCCGCGTCGCGACATTTTAAGGCAACGTCGCGACATTTTAGAGGGGCGTCGCGACATTTTGCTCCTTAGTTTTTAAGGATATGATTGGAATACTGGCCGTCATTCGATGTGTCGGGCTTTCAGCTTATTAAACAGAATTACACTCCTTGATGGTAAAAATTCGGGTATTAAATGGGCTAAATTTGCTCCAGGTAAAGATTTAATGAACGCCACATACGGATTAAAGATGCTTTGGGCCAAAAAGAAGCCCTTTGTGTACGTTGCAAGCGCTGATGTACATAGAAGAGAAGCTATTAAATCACCAGCTCAAAGAGATGCAGAAAAAGAGGCACGTAGAGCTGCAGCAGATGCGGAACAAGCTGCTAAAACACAAACTGAAGCAGATGCAAGTAGATTGGAGGAAGAAGATGATAATATATCGGGTCAAAATAGCGGAATCGAAGAGTAAGCCAGATTCATCTGTAAAAAAATGAGAAGGGGGCATGGATGAAAAAGTTACAAGATCATCACTGGATAGGACCTGATAAAAAGAGCGATGCCGCAGCCAAAGAACTCGCTGAGAAGGTTATTGCCAAAGGGAGCATTCAGGAGGCTTTAGAGCTGCCCGAAGCATCTGTAGAGCAGTTCTATGGTTATGCTCAAGAATTACTTTTGGAAGGTCGTTTTGAGGATGCAGGGGCAGTATTGTTTATTCTCACACTATTATGTCCAGATCGCCCCAGTGTATGGATTTCGTATGGAATGAGCAAGCACCATCGTGAGGAATATGACATGGCCTTATCTGCCTATGAACATGCATCCATATTAGCACCCGACCTTGTGGCACCCTATCTGTTTGCCGCACAATGCGCTGTCAGACTGCAAAAAAAAGGTGTTGCATTGATGTACTTGAAACAAATGGAAGAATTGGGCAAGCCGCGTGCAGAGGATAAAGATACTTTAGAGCTTGCCAAACATTTAAAGGAGGCTATTCTTCATGACTAAAAAAGCACCATTAAAACATCCTGCCGAAGCACGTTTTTTGCTCCCTCTCTACTACGCTTATATTGAGAATGAACTGCCCAAAATATGCAAAGAATCAGGTGCCGACTATGAAGAAGAATCCAAAAAGATCATTGAAGGCGCCATGCTCATTGGAGATGAATTTTGGGATCAATTACAGCGCGGCATTAAACTCCTCAATGAAAAAAAATGGGCTTAGCGATCAGATGCCCCCTTTTCTGAATTTTAGACATCTTTTATAATTTTATTATATATTTTTAGTGAGGCGTATGATTGGATTATTGCCAGCTATTCAATTGGTCCGTAAGCGTCAAACTAACCCATCCTGATATTTGCCGTCGCTTCGCTACGCTTACGTATTTCCGGTTTGGAGTGACCCAATTCATTGGGTCTTTTTCCGAGCCGAATTTATTCGGCTCGGTGGAGGGCGACACCTTGCCCCCCTTAGGTGAATGGCGAAATCTTGCCATGCACAGGGCCGAATAAATTCAGCCCTGAAAAAGACCTAATGAATTAGGTCACTCCAAATTAGACTGAGCGTTGAGTTAGGCAACAGCTCCGGTTTGACGCTTACATTGGTCCTGACGCTCCCGAAGCGGAGGCCATGATTAGACTTTTCGACTGTGCAGTCGTTAATGTCCACGATGAAAAGCTCAAAGATCTTTCAGCCCTCATCGATCAAGCAATAGCACTTCCCCCCAAAACAATAGTTTCTTTCGTGTTTTGTTAGAAATTATTCGTTATTTTAAGGCCGCGTCGCGACATTTTGCTCCTTAGTTTTTAAGGATATGATTGGAATACTGGCCGTCATTCGATGTGTCGGGCTTTCAGCCCTCGGCGTTCTATTTGTCACCCAACCCAGACCTCCGTTCCGCTAGCTTGCGCTTGCCACACTGCGGTGGCCTTCAGCCTTCCGGAGGCCATCCAAGTCCGCATCATTATGAATAATAGAATTTTCTTTAAGTCGACACCATTGGGAGATCTTTATGGAAGACGTCGGGCAGAAAAAGAAGTTAAAAGTTGAGTTAATAATTTAGTAAAAACAGCGTGAAAAACAAATTTTGATTAAAATAATATGTTTATGATATAATTATGAATAGGTAGTGAAATTATTGTTGGAGGTTTTATGAATCGCTTGACTCCAGGACAGCGGATAGTAGATCAGCAGGCGACTGTGCAACAGAAAGAAATTCCCATAAAGGGAAGAAGTCATTCAATAAGTGCTTCGACTCAAGCTCCCGAACGTTCTGGAGTTACCCAAAAAATGAAACACATGCTTCTCTCCATCATCAAAGGCAATGGAAAAACTAGCGAAAATCCTCGAGCTTCCCTAAAACCAAGCCGAGTAAGCAAGGGACGTGTCGAGAAACAGTCAGAAGAAGCTAATAAGCTAGAGGAATTATCAAATCCTCCCGCAAATCTTCGAAATTCCGTAAAATCAAGCCGAGTAAGCACAGCATCTGTTTTGGAACAGTCACAAGAACCTAATAAACTAGAGAAATTATCAGCACCACCTAAGGTCCAAGGATATGGAATTTACGAAATATCAGAAAAGTCTAGGCCAGATATGTTACGTAGTGCACTTGTTCGCCTTGGAGTTACCAGTCTTGGCGCCCTAGTCCGAATACCTCTCAGTGCATTAAGATTAGTTTCCAGCCCATTTATCGCACTCGCCGGAGCAATTGCTTTTGCAAAAGATAAAGAATTGGGCATAAAAATTATAAATTTTGCCGCAAGTAATGCTGTTATGGGGGTTAGTGGTCCATTAACCAGCGTAGTAGAAATCCTTGGTTCTGCCCTTGGTTCGATAGTTGATCCAATCGTCGGCAAGCCTATCGTTCGGACAGCACAGATGTGGACTGAAACAAGATTGCTTGCTCCGAAAGTTGCTTGGAATACATTATATTATAAATTTTTTGGAAATTTAGTCCTCCCCCCCCCATTTAGGGTACACGCTTTATTAGATAGAATTACATTCCTTGATGGAATACATTCTGGTAGTAAATGGGCTAACTTTGCTCCAGGGAAAGATTTTATAAGTGCCTCTCTAAGAATTGGTGATATTATAAAAAAATCTTCTTCTGGCGCTGAAGTTCATAAATCAAAAATTGCTAATTCGGTTGCTTTAAAGAGAAAAAAATTGATTGAAAAACCTTATGAAAGACCTATAAGTTCATCGGAGGAAGAAGATGGTAAAATATCAGGTCAAAATAGCGGAATCGAAGAGTAAGCCAGATTCATCTGTTAAAAAAATGAGAAGGGGGCATGGATGAAAAAGTTACAAGATCATCACTGGATAGGACCTGATAAAAAGAGCGATGCCGCAGCCAAAGAACTCGCTGAGAAGGTTATTGCCAAAGGGAGCATTCAGGAGGCTTTAGAGCTGCCCGAAGCATCTGTAGAGCAGTTCTATGGTTATGCTCAAGAATTACTTTTGGAAGGTCGTTTTGAGGATGCAGGGGCAGTATTGTTTATTCTCACACTATTATGTCCAGATCGCCCCAGTGTATGGATTTCGTATGGAATGAGCAAGCACCATCGTGAGGAATATGACATGGCCTTATCTGCCTATGAACATGCATCCATATTAGCACCCGACCTTGTGGCACCCTATCTGTTTGCCGCTCAATGCGCTGTCAGACTGCAAAAAAAAGGTGTTGCATTGATGTACTTGAAACAAATGGAAGAATTGGGCAAGCCGCGTGCAGAGGATAAAGATACTTTAGAGCTTGCTAAACATTTAAAGGAGGCTATTCTTCATGGCTAAAAAAGCACCATTAAAACATCCTGCCGAAGCACGTTTTTTGCTTCCACTCTACTACGCTTATATTGAGAATGAACTGCCCAAAATATGCAAAGAATCGGGTGCTAACTACGAAGAAGAATCCAAAAAGATCATTGAAGGCGCCATGCTCATTGGAGATGAATTTTGGGATCAATTACAGCGCGGCATTAAACTCCTCAATGAAAAAAAATGGGCTTAGCGATCAGATGCCCCCTTTTCTGAATTTTAGACATCTTTTATAATTTTATTATATAATTTTTTGCAAAAATTCCTTTTAGATAATTCATATTTGTGTTATAGTTTCCTCACATATGAATAATGAAAGCAAAAAAGTAATAGATACTTCAACATTACCAGATGCCACATGGGGAAGATTTTTGCCGCAAAAAGTCTGCAAGTCCCCATTGGTTACGGTTGTCTCAAAAACGGCTCAACTGCGTGAACGTTTTCTTGATGCGGCTGGTCCGGCTTCTTATATGAATGATGATGACTTTCCCGAGTTTCTAAAAGATCCCAGAATCGTTAAACGTGCCTTAAAACTACTTAATGAAGATTACATTGTCGAAGGGAAATCCGTTAACCAATGGATAAAAACGTTTGAAGAAAAAATCGGAGAAGAAAACGTCCTAAAAATTATTCATCCTGGCAGCTCATCACACTACACCACAGGTATTCCCCTCCTTAAATGCTGTCTTAATAAATTCTATAACAAAATTTCCCTTCAAGATTATGCAAAGATGTCGGGTAAAATCATGAATAAAGAATTCAATTATTCAGATGTTGATATAAAAATTCAAGTTAATCAATCAAAAATTTTATCAGATCTTTATGAGAATGTATTAAAAGATAAAACATCCATTGTATTATTTTCTAATCAAAATATTTTAATTGTACGCATTGGAAAAGAAAATGAACCTCAGATAGACTTCACGTTCTATACTATTGAAGGAGTTGGTTTTGCTTTTTATGGCGATGATTTTGGAATCGATCTCAAAAATTCCGATTTTAATAATGACATCATTGCCATTACTTCAAAAAACCGTTTGAAATGGTGGCAATCGAAAGTTTTAGAAATTGCAGAAAATGAAGGGGGGCGAAAAGATTTTCGCCTATTTCTTCGCTTATTAGGCAAGGAATCAAAGGGAGAAGTCTGCATTGATTCTCTGGAAAGTGAGCTATTCAAAGAATGGATTAAAAAAATAAAGGATATTAAAGAGCAGCTCGATAAACAATGGAAAGATCACGATTCAAAAGCTCCAATTGCACGCTATTTAATTAGTTTAAGGGCTCAGCAGGTGATATTTAAACAATTGCCTAATGATAAGGAATTAATTAAACAAGCAGCCAAAATTGATGATGCTAAAGATATTCCCCCTTTTATTATCCAACTCTTTGAAGCGATGAAAGAAAAAGGAGCGGATATTAGGGCCTTGCACGGACTGCTTGAATGTATTGCTCTTAATCACTTGTGCGAAGGGGATGGAAAGGGTTTTCAAGTAAAACTTGTCAAACATGGTTGGAATGAAGACAAACCCGAGTGGGTCATTCGGATGCGCTTTAGAGGCAATTTTGGGAAGAGGGATCTGCTTCTAAAATTTAAACCCCAGGAATCTTTAGACGCTATAAAAAATATAAATCGAGATCAGCTAAGAAGGATTACTCATTCCCTTTATATTGATGGATCAAATCTGCGTGAGATAACGACAGATTATAAGAGATCTCTTTCTAGTAATGGTTTGGATCCTAAAACACAAGCGGCGATACGCGAGGCGCTTTTTGGTACTAATCGTTACGTAGTATTTACTGAACCTAGCTCGTTGGCTGAACTTGAAATGAGTGCGTGTAAAGACCCCAAGGCAATGTTGAATTTAGGTCGATTTATTTTTGATTTTTATGACTATGATCCTAATCTACGTGATTATTTATGTTGGAAGGTTATCGACACGTGTATTGGAGAAAAATGGTACTTTCATGGTGCTGAAATGATTCGTATGATGCGCCGAGCCGAGCTGCATCCAGAAGATGGCTACCCGGCATTTTTTATACGCGCACTCACCAATGGTTGCGATGACAATTTATTAAAGGCCTGCTGCCCTTTTAATCTTGAGGATGAAGAAAAATGGGTTAAACTATTAAAAAATCCGACAAGAAAAACCCTCGCTGGAATAGTTGCAGAGCTTCATATTTCCTCAGAACTTTTCTTGGAGATGATTCGAATATCGGATATGGAAAAACAAAGCATGAGTGAAGGAATGCTTTGCGGAATAATACAAGATAACCCTGCTGAAGCATATGCCTGGATTGAAAAAATGGATAAATTCGAATTTATCACCGATGCATATAAAAAATTGTTAAGCAGTGTAATCATTCAAAACCGCGGTGTTTTTTCATGCAATTGGCTACTAAAATTTCTAAAAACAGAGCGCTTTGAAGGTAAAATGGATGAGAAAATCAGCCTATGCTCATACATGATTTCAACCCAGATTCCCGTATTGGAAAAGGCAGAATTACTCGAGAAATTAAAAATAGACGATTCAAGTCTGTGGCGTAATATTGCCAATGAATGCGTCAGCCATGGTGAAGTTCTACCTAAATCAATTGAAAATCGTCAAGACATTGGTGCAAAAGAAATTATTTCTTGTTTCAAGATTATTGAGCGTGCCGATGAACAAGCCATAGAGGATCTAAGGGCAATTAATGGACTATTAGATAAGCAACTTCGCGGTGCTATACTTATTAGAATCCTCAGAAATTGGAAAATCAAAAAAGCATCCCCCGAGGTTCTAGAGTTTTTCGATATTAGTGAGAAAGATTGGAAATGGGCTGATTTTGCTTTCAAAGCAAATGATGCCGGAAGCATTCTTAAAGAGCTGAAGGATAGAAAGGGTGCATTCGCTCTATATTCATCATTATTTCGCGTATTGCAACCCAAAGAGCCTTATTTCAGCAAGTGGTGGGTAAATATGTGTCTAGCGTTCACAGAAAAATTTTCACTTGAAAAATTTCTTACTCTGCTAGAACAACCAAAAATCAGAGATTGCTTAAGGATAGCTGAGCAAGAACTATTGCCTATTATTAATAAAATTAAGAAATCTGAGAGGGGTCTCAACCTAATCATCGATGTCCTTGATAAGCCCTCACAGGAACTACTCTACATATTGATGGATGAAGCTATCAAGTTTAACGATGATGCAAAAATTGCTTCTAGATTATTCTTAAAATATCACGATAATGCAAAATCAAAGAAAAATAATGCATATAAGGCTAACTTGATTCAGCTCGCACAAAAGCATCTTTCTTTGATAGATGGTAATTATGAAATTGCTGCTTCAATATGGAAATTTGCAGGCAATATTCCTTTTTTGACTAAACTGCCCGCTACACAAAACCTCATTAAACTTATTAACGCTGATTGTGCTGATTGGGTCATCTCAATGCTTAAAGAATCCAAAGAAGATCAGCTTAATTCCATCGAGCCAAAACTATATAATGTCCTTCTGCAGAAAGTGAAAAATCCAGAATCCAGAAGAAGTATTCTTTTGTTATGCAGAGTTGATTCTGAATCTATCTGCAATGTATGGGAGCAAACAATTTTGGATAAAGATCTCCCTGCTTCCGACTTAATGAGTCTCGTCAGTTGCTCGTCGATATTGAAACTGTCCGATGCAACAGTGTCAAGATGTGCCATGCATGTTCTTTCTAAATATAATAAGGCAGATCCGCAACTAGCCGAAGATGTAGTGAAAATTCTTATCGATATTGTGTCTAGGATGGAATTGTCAATTGCCTATGATTTGTGGGAAATGCTCCGTAAATCCAATAAAGTGAGCTCCAAAATGCTATGGCAAGCTGGATGTTCTCTTATCGAAAAAGATCCAACATCTCCTAAACATACTTTTATTGAATGGATAATTAATAAGGCTTCCAAAAATCCGTCGGATAATTTTCTTCTATTATTGGAAAAAGTTACTATGGGGATGATTGATGAGGTTGCAAAGCCTATGATTAGCACCTATGTAAAACCGTTTGCTCTTAAACAAAATGCTACTGCACAGAAAATTTATTGGAAGCTTGATATTGACAACGATGTCGCTGTAGAAGAACTGGAGCTGTTAGGAGCTACCCCTGAGTCATACCAGAATCTTCTTTTCCGTTTAGTTCAAATTGTTAAGGGAAAAAAACCCGATCAAAAACTTATAAGGTCAATCTATAAAGCATGGATGTCCTATAAAGAGACCGCATACAATGAAACATATATGGCGGATGTTCTCGATCAGCTTATCAAAAACCACGAATCTCTTTTGACGAGTGAAAAGCACGAGATCTTATTGTTTAACAATGAGAAAAAACTTTTTAGAAGTGATATTGAATGTTTAATTAATCCGTTATTATTAAGCGGTGGTCCTGTGCAATATGCCAATGCGATCTTGAGTTATTTGGAATTCTCATCTAACACAAAATTAATTACTCCGCTGGTTCTTATCCTTATCTCCTACTCTCCGGTGTTCGCCGATAGAATTGAGACCCTTATTAAAAAAGTGGAAGACGAAGCAAGAAGAGGCTACTTATATGCCATTTTTTATTATACGAAATTACAAAAAAATGGAACGCATGAAGGGATGCTTCAATTTTTGGATAATTTCAACACATGTTTTTCGTATTTGAAAGTACATCAGAAAGAAGAGAATTATGTATGGATCAATCTGTTTAAATGGGATAACTCTGTAGAATTTGATGAAACAATGCAATACTTTTACAATTTCCTCGTAGGGAACTTGATGCCAAATGATGCCTTTTTTAATGTCGAAATTATCAACAAGTTTTTAGATATCGTTGATAAACAAAAAAATGAGAATAAATTACTATTATTAGTTCTCGAAAGATTAGTTGTTGCTATATCAAAATCAAAAAACATGGAAATAGCTAATGAAGTTATTAAGTTTATAGTAAATAGGACTTCGATGGATTCCATACACCCTACAGCAATAGATAGTTATTGTATGCTTAATTTTTCAATAGCAAATTTAATTATCGAAGATCTATCCCTTCAAGCTTCATGGGGTACAGTTTTTGCCGAAAAGATCCATGCTTTAATAGACAACTACGAAGAAAAGGATAATAACCTTTCTTCCAAGAGTGAAGAGGATGACTTTTTCCACAAATTGTACGGTATATGCATCGCGCTTAGCGAGAAATTCTCTCAATCTAACATAGAACCAGATGTAGAATCAAAAGCAATTTGCTTCGCTCTAAAAGCCCTTTTTCGTTCCCCCCATCCTAAAAGCGTGCATATTGCAGAGAAATTATTAGCCGAAGGAATAAAGCGCTGCCTCTGTTATAACACTGTGCGTCTAATGGACGCAAACTATATATACGTGAGTTCCATTTTGGAAAGGCCTTTAATTAAAGAAAATATATCTAATCTTATTCCATCATTATTTAGGCATTTATCTAAAGATATGTTTGTTCATAATCTTAAACTATATAGTGCAGTCAAAGAAATAATTTTTGACATAATAGAGTTAAATATTTTAAAGATTTGTAAAACAGGAAAGGATTTATTCCCTGCTCTATTAAAATTTTTAAATCGCGATATTCATAAGATTGCGCCAAATTTCTTTCTAGAACGCCCCAATGTTCTCAAGGATTATATTCCGACATTCGCCAAAAATTGGAGTGAATGTGAAGATTTAGAACAAAAGGATGAAATTCTAGAAGAGTTGTCTTTTTTAATGGCCATCCATTGTAATATGGATAGTGCACATAGCGAAGATTTAATTTTTATGAAAAGTCAAAAAACAAAATCAGTTAAAATTGTTGATTGGTTGTTAGATTCATTAAATTACCAAAAAAAGATTAATAGAATCAATCATCATGAGGGTCTGATTAAAATCAAACCGAAAACCGACCCAAATTCTACTAATCTACTTGATTTAACAATAGAATATCGCTGGTGTCAGAAGGTGATCAATTTTTGTTCCATATCGCATGACAAGAAAGTTATAGTAGAACTTTTGGACCATTTAACAGATAATTTTATCACTTGCTTATGTTTATCCCCCCCCTTATCTTCAGGATGTTCGCTGACTTTACCACTGATTCACACTCTAAAAATTATAGTTGAACTTATTGGATTTCTAGCAAAAACAGACGCGGCTAATGCAAATCGTTGGATCACACAATTTATTGAAAAATTTATGAAGTCTACGCAAGGCGGGAAGATTGCCGAATTCTATCCAGACATTATACTTCAATTTTGTGAAGGAATTACTCCTCATCTTCTTCCATCTTTGCCTGATATCGAAAAATTGCATAATCTTTATAGCAAGAATTTATGCATTGATGCTTACTACAAACTTATATCCTGCGGCTGTAAAGATGACGCAATTATTGATAAGGCCATAACTAACCACTTTCTTCTTCAATTTGAATTCAACAGTAAAAAGAAATTACCCATTCAAAATTTTCAAGCGAAATTTGAAGTTGTTTATCTAGCAGGATTCAAACGACTCATTTCAAATCGTTTGTCTAGTCAAAATAGAAATAAAGTTGATAATGAATTCGTGAATTTCACTATGCGAGTGGACGCTGGGATCAGAATATTAGATGGCTTTAGCGGTTTAATTATTGAGCAAATTATGATGAGTTTGTATGAAGTAAAAGATCTGATGAAAGATTTGGTCTTTCGTTCGCAAACAATGGAATTCCTTCACCTTTTATTTACTACAACTATAAAACCAATCGACGTGAAAGATAAAAATGCCCTTTCACGAGCTCAAATAAACTTTTTAATATTTTCATTACTTTGTAGTGATTCTCCTGCGATATCATTCAATTTAATCCAAGAGAATAACATTAAGGATTTGGTCTTAGAGGATGAAGCAGAACGTGTTGAATACTATTGTAAAAGAATATTTCTTTTTTGCGAACCAAAATTCCTATTGGAAAGACACTCAAAATTAACATACGATAGAGATTTTAGAAAGGTGTTTATTGCTAGTATGAATAAATTAATTGGTGAATTTAATATTTTTAAACAAATTGTGCCTGATATAAGTAAAAGGTTAAACAATTCAATTAACATGATACTTCAACTAATCGCAGAAGCAAAAAAAAGTGAATAAAAAACAAAATAATATTTAATATATGAATAGCAGGGAATTTATACCAGATATTTCAAATTTAATCGACACTTCTTGGCAAATTTTTTTGCCGGAAAGTTGTAAACCACCGCTGGTTTCGATTATCTCGAAAACTACCGAATTGAGACTGCGCTTCCTCGATGCCACAGGACCCGTTTCAACCATGGGAATTGCGGAATTTCCCTTCAAGGTAAAAGACAGTAGAATAGCTGGCAGGGCTATAGAACTACTTAATAAAGCATACATGGTCAAAGGGAAATCTGTTAACGATTGGATAAAATGGTTTAAAATAATAATTAAAGATGGAAAAAATGGCGAAAAAAAATTCCTAAACATTATCCAACCTGGTAGCTCATCACACTATACAACGGGCCTTCCCCTACTTAAATATTGTCTTAATAAATTTTATGACAGGATTCCCCTTAGTGATTATGCCAAAATTTCAGGTAAAATTCTGAATATGGAGCTTGATTTTTCCGATGTTGATATAAAAATCCAAGTAAATGCATCAAAAACTTTATATGATATAAAAGCAGAGATAGAAAATGAAGCTGACTGCAAAATATTGTATAATGATAAAAATATTTTAATTGTACGCATAGGAAAGGAAAATGAACCTCAGATAGATTTCACCTTCTACAATATAGAGGGAGTTAGTTTTGCCTTTTATGGCGATGATTTCGGAATCGACCTGAATAATTCTGATTTTGATAATAATATTACTGCCCTAGTCTCTAAAAACCCTTGGAGTTTCTGGCGATCAAAAGTATTAAAAATTGCCGAAAATGAAGGAGGGCGAGAAGATTTTCGCCTATTTCTTCGTCTATTGGGTAAGGAATCAAAGGGAGAAGTCTGTATAGATTCTTTGGAAAAAGACCTATTCCTAAAATGGATTAAAAAATCAGGAAATATTAAAGATCAATTCAATAAAGAATGGAAAGATCACGATTCAAAAGTACCAATCGCACGTTACTTATTAAGTTTAAGAGCCCAGCAGGTGATACTTGAGCAATCGCCTGGGAATACTGACCTGCTGATGCAAGCGTCAATAATCGATACTATTAAAGACCTTAGCGATATTCCACCTTTTATTATTCATCTATTTAAAGCCATGCAAGAAAAAGGGGCAAATATTGAGGCTTTGCATGGGCTTCTTGAATGCATTGCAATTATGTACATGTGTGAAGGAAATGAAAAATGGTTTCAGGTAAAACTCGTCAAACATGGCCTCAATAAATCTAACGAACCCGAATGGGTCATGCGGATGCGTTTTAGAGGCAAATTTGGTAAGAGAGATCTACTTATTAAATTCAAACCACAAAAGTCGTTAGCTGCTTTAAAAAAACTTAGTCAAAATCATCTGAGAGAGATCCTGCATTCTCTTTGGAAGGAAGAATTCGGCTTTCGAGAATTGACAGAAGATTATAAAAAATCACTGTTTCATCATGATTTGGACATGAAAACGCAGGCATCGATACGAAAGGAACTTTTAGGCACTGATCGGAATGTCTTTTTTTCGGAACAGATTTCCTTGGCAGATCTTGAGATTAATACATGCAATGATCCCAAGGCAATGTTGATTTTGGGTGACTTTATTTTTAATTTTTATGAGTACGATCCAATTCTACGAGATAATTTATGTTGGAAGGTTGTCAATAAATGTATAGAATATAAATGGTCCTTTCATGGCGCTGAAATGATTCATAAGATGCGTAAAGCTAATAGGCACCCAGAGGAGGGCTATACAGCATTTTTTGTCCGGACGCTTAACTCTGGTTGCAATGAAAGTATTTTAAAGGCATGCAGTCCATTCATTCTTGAAGATGAACAAAAGTGGTATGATTTAATAAAAAATCCCAGCCGAGAAAATCTTGCTAAAATATGTGATGGGGCTCATGTGCCCGCTGAGCTATTCTTGGATATGATTCGTATTTCCGATATGAAAAAACAAAGCATGAGCGAAGGAATGCTTTGCAGCATCATTAAAAATAACGGTGTCGAAGTATGTGCTTGGATAGAAAAAATGGATAAACCTGGATTTATTACGGATGATTATAAAAAATCGCTAAGCGGAATAATTTTGCAAAATCTTTACGATTTTTCTCATAATTGGCTATTAGAATTTCTAAAAACATGTCGCTTTGAAGGGGAAATGGAACAGAAAATACAACTCTGTTCATACATGATTTCAACGCAGATTCCCGTATTGGAGAAGGCTGATTTACTCGACAAATTCAAAATAAACGACACCAAGCTATGGCACGATATTGCAAGTGAATGCATCAGTCAGGGTGAAATTCTTCCTAAACAGTTGGAAGTGCTTGAGGACATAGGATCGAAAGCAATTGTATCTTGTTTCAAAATTATTGACCGTGCTGATGAGGGTGCCTTAAAAGATTTAAGGGAAATTGAAGGAACACTAGATAAGCAGCTTCGCGGTTCAATGCTTATTAGACTCCTCAAAAATTGGAAAAATAAAAAGGCCTCTGCTGAGCTCCTAGAGTTTTTTGATACATCAAAGAAAGACTGGAAGTGGGCTGATCTCATCGAAGGAATTTACGATGCAGAATCCCTCCTCAAGGTTCTTAAAGGCAAATCACTTAATATATATTCATCACTATTCCGGGTGTTGGAGCCTGATTCGGGCCCTTACAGCAAATGGTGGGTCGAAGAAATAATGGAAAATTCCAAAAAACTCACTTTGGACAAAACTCTTGGTATTCTGGAACAACCAAAAATTAGAGATTGCTTAAGAATAGCCCAGAAAGAATTATCTCCCATTATAACCAAGATAATGAAATCCGAAAGGGGGCAGAGCCTAATCATTGACATCCTTGATAACGTTTCTCAAGATTTGCTATACAAATTGATGGATGAAGCTATTCTGTTTGATGATACGAAAACAGCTTCTAGACTATTCTTAAAATATCATGTCAATGCAAAATGCAAAAATAATAATACATACAAACTAAATTTGCTTAAGTTAGCTCATAGGCATCTTTTCATGAAAGATGGCAATATTAAAATTACCGCTGCAATATGGGAATTCATCCAAAATTTTTCTCTTCCAAAAGAACTGCCTCCTTCTGCGAATCTGATTAAGCTCATCCATAACGGACACTCCGAATGGGTGATCTCAATGATCAAAGAAAATAAAAATAATGAATTAATTGGTGCTGATCTATATAACTTGCTCCTTCGAAAGGTAAAAGAACCATTATCCAGAAGAAATATTCTTTTGTTATGTAAAGTTCATTCTGATCCTATCCGCAGGGTATGGGAGCAAACAATTTTGGATAGGGAGCTCTCTCCTTCAGAATTAATCAGCCTCATAAGTTGTTCGCCCATTTTACAATTACCCACAACAACAGTGGCAAGATGCGCCGTCCATGTTCTTTCAAAATACAAAAAAATCCACGAGGATATAAATAACGACATAGTGCAAATTCTAATTAATACTATGTCTAATATAGATCTCCCAAATGCCTATGAATTGTGGGAAGCCTTACGTAAATCAAATAAAGTCAATGTAAAGATTTTATGGGAAGCAGGATGTTCTCTTCTTAAGAGAGATTTAACATCTCCTAAACATACCTTCATTAAATGGTTAATAGATAAAGCCCCCAAGAACACACATGAAATACTTCTTCCTATATTAGAACAAATTGCAGAAAACGTTCTTGATGAAACAGCAACAGATTCAATTTGTACTTATGTAAAACCCTTGGCTCTAAAACAAAATATCACTGCACAGAAAATCTATTGGAAACTTGACTATGATAAGATAGTAACTCCGGAAGAATTAGATTTACTGAAACCAACCCCAGCTTATTACCAAAAGCTTCTTTTCCAATTGGTTCAAGTTGCTGCAAAACACAAACCCGATAAAACACATGTAAGATTGATTCACAAGGCATGGATGTCTTATATATCATCTGATTACAATGAATTATTTGTAAAAGAAGTTCTCATCCTGCTGGTGGATAATCACCTTGCTCTTGAACTAGATCAAATCTATAAGATTTTAGAGTTCGTTAATCGCACGAAGATGCAAATAAAGAATATTTCTGAAATTATTATTGCATTAACCATTGCAAAACAAGATGAAAAATATTTTGGTGCTGTTCTTGACTATTTGGAGTCATCAATCGACACCCCTCTATTTGCGCCAGTGACGGTTATTCGGGCATTTTCCTTTCCAATATTCGAGAATAAAGTTAAAGCTTTTATAGACAAAGTCCAAGATGAGAAAAGAAGAGCTTATCTAAATGCTTTCTTCCTATACGCACAGTCAGTAGCCAATCCAACACCAGAAACGATGTGCGACTTTATGGATTCTCTTGGACATATTTGGGTTTATTTGAAAGAAAATGGAGAAGGAGAGTATGGCGCATGGAGATACATAACCGATTATTTGAAAGTACCCGAAATCTGTCCCAAAGCTGATATATATGCCTATTTTTATGGATTTATCGTTGAGGTCATGGGGCACAAGTGTTTTTGCAATCTTAAAGTTATAACTAAGTTTCTTAATATTATTAATAATCACAATAATAACTTTGAATTCCATCTATTTTTACTATTTAATTTAGCTGATAATAAATTAATTAGAACAGACTTTGGGATTATCGAAGAACTTGTAAACTTCACTATGCATAGAATCCCATTTTCCACCACTATTGCATCGAGTAGGAAGTTTTTGAGTCGACTCTATCTAGCAATTGGAGCCCTGATCCTCAATAATGAAGCCTCTCAAGTTGCATGGAGTAGTATTTGTTCTGTACGAATCAAACAAATTGCCAATAGTCTTCCGAATGAAAAAGTTCCCGACTTCGAAATGTTAGATGGTATGCATTTAGCATTGACAAGAAAGATTTCTGAGGTTCTTTGCAAAAAGGAAACTCTACCACTGTCCTCTACAATTGTTTTATCAATCAAAACCCTTTGTGATTCATATAATCCCCATAATTTATCGCGTGCAATGGAACTATTGCTCTTAGGAACTCGTAAAGTTCTCTATAAAAATCCAGATGCTCTGAAAATCGCAAACAACTTCATCTTAAGTTGTGGCGTAAATAATCAAGAATTAAAAAGTGAGAGCGAATTCACTAGATTTTTCAGAAGCTTTTTTATGCATTTATCTAAAGAAGCATTTATTAATAAGCTCGATCGTTATGATATAATTAAAGAAAATCTATTGGATTTAATCATATTAAATGTTAACGTACTTTGTGATGCTTTTCCAAAAAAATTTCATCTTATATTGGACTTTCTAAATACCGAACTTCAAAAACTTTCACCAAATTTTTACAGCGAACGCCCAGATTTTCTTCCCAAGATATTGCCTAAACTAATGGTTATAATCGGGGAAAACTATGAAACGAGGGAAAACGATGAAAGGGTAGAAAAGTGGAAAATTGTCGAAGATAAAATGAATTTTCTTATTTGCATTCATACGGATCTTACTAAATTTGAATTCACTGTAATAGATAACCCGAACTCCCATGGAGATTACAAAAAAACAGCAAAAGACTACCAAAAAACACTTAATTGTATAAATAAACATGATGAATTAATCAAAATAAAACCCACGAAATTAACACTTGGTCATCCAACAATTGATCTCATCAAAAATTATCGCTGGTGCCAGAAGATGATCAATTTTTGCATCAAATCGCGTGACGACAAAGTTCAAATGTATCTTTTGGAAAACCTAAAAAGCAATTTCATTGATTGCCTCCATTTATGCACTTTCGTTTCCCTGGGAGAATCTCTTATTCCCAAACTGGCCCAAGATCTAGAAAAAATTCTTCGAAGATCGTTTATAAGCACCGCCAAATTAAATCCTGACTTTGCCAATCAATGGTTTAAAGAATTCATTGTAGAATATATGAAAGGTCTAAAAAATAAAGATCTCGTCGAATACTATCAAGATGTGAATAAGCAGATTTGCGAGGCATTGACAACTAAACTGCTTCCTTCACTGCCCGAAGTAGTGCAACTACTGCAAGTCTGTGATTATTTTGAAGGTAAGACATCCCCTATTGAGGCATATTATGCACTCATATCAAATGGCTGTGAAGATGACAATATTTTCAAGCTTGCCCTGGAAAATGCCCATGAGCTTTGTTTTGAATTTGGTAGTAAAACAAATACAGATCCCTCAAGATTTAGAATAAGATTCGAAATAATCTATTTTGAAGCCCTAAAACGAGTTCTCAATAAATTTAAAGAAGTTAATAATGCAAAAGAATATGATGAAAACTTAACAAATTTCGTTAAATTAACAAGCCAAAATGTCAACTCATTAAAAGGCCTGGATCCAGTAACTAAGTATAAAATTGTCAATCTTTTCTGCATGGAAAAAGCTTTGATGTCTGATTCACATTTTTGTTTAACATCCATGCAATTTCTTAGCTATTTGATCAACGGAGGCGATCAACCGGTAAGAGAAGCAGACATTGCTCTTACATCAATTGTTCAAATTACCTTTCTACACCTTAGCATTCTTTGCGGGCCTCTTCAACCACCGTCAGGAAAAGAATCCTTTTATATTAATTCGGAAGTAATAGATTCTATAGAAGTAAAATATCTCTTTGTAAATCACCCGAAATTCTTGGACAAATGGTTTCTACTTGCTGAAAAACCGGAGGAAGGTAATAACGATATGTTAAAGATGCTTCATCCTTTGCGAAAAGAAGAATTTATCATTTCAATGAAAGAATCAATTGTGGTCTTCCTTAGCTATAAAAAAATTCGACCAGAGTTCAACGAATGGTTTGAATATTGGATTGCAAGGGCACAATTTTTAATAAAATTTGCCAGCAAAGAGCCTATCGCATAAATAGAAAATGGGTTATATTTATGAGTATGCATGATTGGATATCTATAGAAACAATTACTTATTGGCTGGAAAATTACGGGAGTTTGACCCTTTTTGTTTTGCTTGCCCTGGGCATCATTGCCCTGCCCGTGCCAGAAGAAACGCTTTTGACCATCACTGGGGTTTGGTTAAGTAAAGGACTCTTTGCAAATCCTTCTATAACAGTTTTAGCAGCTATTTTGGGAAGCATGTGCGGGATAACTGTCAGCTACTTGCTAGGAAGAAATTTAGGGCATTTTCTTTTGCACAAATATGGAAGCTGGATAGGTATAACTGAATCTAGGCTTGAGAAAGCACACAATTGGTTTGATAAATATGGAAAATGGAGCTTATTTTTTGGATATTTTATTCCTGGAGTACGTCATTTTACTGGGATTTCAGCAGGTATCACGGAATTGCAATATAAGCATTTTGCACTTTTTGCCTATTTTGGAGCCGCTTTGTGGGTTTCGACATTCTTATCCATAGGATACTTTTTTGGAGATTACTGGACATCGCTCTTTGAGGTAATTGAGGATGAAATCGAGGGTAGCGTGACCCTTTTCATCGCCGCACTGATCATCATAGGCACTCTCTTCTTCAGCGCCTCCTACCTCAAAAGGAAACTCTTCGATAAATAGAATCACAACGACTCCCTAAACTGGGCAGTTTTCTTTATGTCACGCCACTTTTGAGCTACCTGAGAAGCCACTGGCGCCAAATCCTTTCCCCAATTCCCATAGCGCATAAATACGATAACTACAAGCTCGGGCTCCCCAAATCGATCCTTAAAAACAAAAGTCTCCGAAGGAGACTCTTTATTAAATAAAATTCCACTAAACCAAACGTGATTGTACATATTTGTTCCATGCTCTGAATCTAAATCGGTAAATTCAACAGATTCTGCCGTACCGCTTTTACCAACCAGATCATTCCTGACATTTTTAAAATCCTTAATGGCATCGGGATAGCTCTGATAGATTGTTGAAAGAGCCCTAAGGCTAGTCGTATGAATGTTTTCAATAACCCTATGCATCCCCTCAAGGAGCATTTCACGTACTTTTGGAGGAAATTCAACTTCACGAACAACCTCAGTTGGAATAGGCATTACAATATCACCGAAAGCTATTTCGGATCTTTTAGGCATTTCACCTGCAACAAATCGAACGATTTTCGGACGCAGAATCTTCCCCCCGTTTGCAATGGCAGATATCATTACAGCAGTTTGCAGTGGAGTCACAACCATCGAATGCTGACCAATAGCAATAGCATAAAGACCGTTTTTATTAGTTTCTAAATCTTGAGGAAGTCTCCCTGAAAACTCAGCTGGGAGATCGACACCCGTTCGATTTCCATATGAAAACCCTCTGGCCGCCTGTAAAAGGGTATCAGGAGATTCCAAATAATCTCCGGCTATTACAGAAAAATAGGGATTACTCGAAAGTTCGATAGCTCTTAATAAATCTAGTTTGCCAAAACCTTTCCTTGGGCTTCGTGGTAAAAGTCCTCCCTTATACTTTTGGGGAAGGGGAGAGCCATGAGAATCATATCCTACGTATGTTTTGCTTCCCAATTTAAAGTAATCATCAGTAATTTCTAATGGGTTTAATGAATTGAAAGTGAGTTCATTACCTCCTAATTCATAATATCTTTGCATCAAAGCAGCATATGATGTGACTAATTTGAATATTGAACCTTGAGTTGTTGCTTGTCTAAAAGCATATGAACGGCCATAACCAAAGCCGCAAACAGGATAAAAAGCGGCAGCCAAATGTTTCTCAGTTTGCCCCTCCGGAGAAGTCCTTAATCTGGGGTATTTTCCAAACAAGAGGCGATTTAATTGATCATAATGCCGCATGGTAGCCAAGTACTCTTTGAGTTTACCTGAAGAGAGCCCTGCAATGCTCTTCTGTAAAGTATCATATTGGGGCCTCCAAGATACTGATTGATGCGCCCCCTTTTCAAGCTCAGCATGCCAACTCAAATAATGTTCATAATATGGTGCTAAGGATAATTCAAGTGAACTTTGGTTTCCAATTAAGAATGCTTCAACGAATTCCATTCGATGCGCACTCCAAAATTCACGAAATAGTTCATTCTCTTTAGCATCTAACAAATCAATGTAAGGAGCAGCATATTTTTTTCCAGCGATCTTTTCCTGAATTCTCATCTCCTTCAGAAATGCTTTTTGGTTTTCTACGCGCCAGGGAACAAAGGTAAGCTCGTGAAACATATCTTTAGCCATTCCTTGAAGCAATTCTTCGATGATCCGAAGAGCAGAAGAGGCATTATTATAACTTGAGATGGTCTGATTTCCGACGGATTGTAACAAATTCTGATTAAATTGATCATGCTCAACAGCAATGCGGCAGAGATCTAGAACTAATACTTTATCAAAATTGCGCACAATAGGTCCTAAAATTGGATCCAAAGTCTTTTTTGCCTGTGCAATTTCAGTAAACCATTCATCTTTGACCCTTCCCTCAAGCTTCTTCCCATAGGCAATATGATTTGTTCCGGAAAACAAAAAATTCATTAATGAGTATACGTTGCTTTGCTCCGTAATTTGCATCAATTTTTCAATAGCTTGTTGCAATTCAACTGCATTTTTTATAGTCCTAACCTTTTCCAAAGCATCTCTTACAGAACTTTCTGCAGGTAAAACAAACTTAAGGTAACGCTCCCATGTCAGGAACTGGCCTTCATCCTGAATTTCCTTGCTTTTCAGATTGAATATTTCTCGTTCCAGAGGTCTTTTTTGATCCCATATATCCCCAATATAGCCTTCTGATTCAAACCAACGCTTGATATTTGCATTTTTCTTTCGCTTAAGCTCTATATTTCCAGAAGAAATAAAGTCATTTGGATCAAATCTTGGATGCGAAGCCATAGCAATGAGCTCTCCAGTTTGCGGCTCCATAGCAATAATGGCTCCTCCCTTTATCCAAGGCTCTTTTTCTTCTAAAATCTCTCGCACATCAGCTTCTACGCGAGATAATCGGGGCTTTCTTATCTCGTCATTTTGTATCAACAGTTTTTCAGCAAATTCTTGCAATTCTGATGATATTGTCAACAATACTCTACGACCCGAAAGCGGCATGCGCGATCCAGAAAGCTCACGTAAATAATTACCGCGCGCATCTGAGAAATAACTCTTCTTTCCATGAAATCCACGCAATTCTTCCTCATAGCTTCCCTCCACTCCTGTTTTCCCTACATAATCATTAATAGAATAGGCATGTTCAATAAGATCGCTCAAACGTCTTTTGACTTCATCCAGCGTTAATATCTCCGGAGGCAACTCAATTTCTTCTCCTAATTCCCATTGTTCAATCATCGTCTCAAGATTGCGTATTTCACCTATCACAGTTTCATATTCTTGACTGCTAATTGCCCCCATATAACCTATAATATCCCCTCCCACCTTACCCATGGGATAATATCTTTTCGGAACCAACTGCGTATGAATACCCAGCCAATCGCGTTCCATCATCTTTAATCGATAATACTCTTCCTCAGAAATATCCTCTTTAATAACCAACGGAAGGCTGTTGTAGAACGATGCTTTAGAATGAATCAAATCCTCAATGCGCTGGGCATCAATTCCCAATTCCTGTTCAATCATTTTTGATAAATTTGTAATATATTCCCGTCGCTTATAGACGCGGAACCGCTTGCCATCCTTCTTTTCCCATACAACTGATGGAATCTGTCGAATCTGTGAATACAATACAGAGGCATTATATTGGACTTTATTGATCGCTAAAGGGATATTGAAGCGATCGCGAATTGTTCCACGCTTTGCTGGGGATATCACCGTACGTACTTGGGGCTTTCGGGCTTCTTCGAGCCTTTGATCGTGCTGAATCACTGCCAGATGCCACACCCGTAGTAAAATCAATACCATTCCAATCAAAACACAATTTAGAATCCGATTCGCCTTAAGAGGAATATCTAGAGCGGCAATTTTGAGTCGATCATTTTTTTGCATTCTTTCATAGCCATTGGTCTATTGGAGATCAGGCCATCTACACCCATCTTAACCAATTGTACCATTTCCTTTTCTTCGTTTACTGTCCATACCCAAATTTTTTTTCCCTGCTCATGCACCATTTGTACTAGATCTGGAGAGGCTATTGTCCATTTTAATCCATAGTACTCTGGATTGTTCCTAAAGTGGTGATCAATCGTTTCCACAGATTGTGAGAGAGCAATAATGGGTTGTTGCGGATCAATTTCTCTCACACACTCTAGAACCTTCGATGAAAAACTCCCGACCAAAATGGGTTTTTCACTTTTTTGCCTGCTCTTGATCACCTGCATGACAGCATCAGCAAGTCTTTTTTCGGATGCTGTTCCCGTTTTTATTTCGATCATCATCCCAACTTTTTCGTGTGCCGCCTCGAAAACTTCTTCGAGTGTCGGCACCGATTCCCCTCGGAAATCATGGTGGAACAAAGATCCTGCATCATAATATTTTAACTCATTTAGGGTCAAACAATTAACCCCGCATGGAGAGGCAACGTTCACATTTCTGCCCAATTGCACATCGTGGAGTACCACAGGAACGCCATCTTTTGTCAAATGAACATCAAACTCAATGTAATCGACTCCAATGTCTATTGCCTGTCTAAACGATGCCAGGGTGTTTTCAGGCGCGCTGCATGGCGACCCCCTATGCCCGACAATAGTAACAGCGTTTAACATTGTAGCCGAACAAAAAAATGTAAAATAAAATAGTAGTGTTTTCATGACCACAAGTTAGCTAAGTTGGAAATTTAATGCGACAAATGAATAACATCTTGCGGAATCTCCAAAATAACAGGATATGCAAGATCGCAAGCGGCACCCCATCAATACTCAATTGGCAAAATTTGTTTTGAGAAAATGTTTGATAGAAGTACAATCGGTAAATATTCTTCTCGAAACAAGGCTCAGAACATTGTCAAAATGCATCAAAGTCCAAAAAATTGTACTCGAATATCACCCTCAGAGGAATCAAAGAGCAAAATTAATCAAGGGCTTAGCGATATTGCTCAACAGCACAATATCAATTCGGTCATCCATCAATCAGGAGCTCCATCATGAAGAAAGCCGCAATATATGCCAGAGTCTCCTCACAGAAGCAAAAAGAAGATGAAACGATCGAAAGTCAAGAATTGGTTCTTCGAGAATTTGGACTCAAAGAAGGATATCAAATTCCAGAAACGTGGCTTTTTCTTGATAACGGTATAAGTGGTCAAAGTCTTCAAAGACCTGCTTTAGATGATTTACGAGATTTGATACGAACAGAGTCTGTCGACGCGATTTTGATCTATGCACCAGATAGGTTAGCCAGAAATTATCCTCATCAACTTATTTTGTTAGATGAATTTCGACGATGTGGAGTGAAGGTTCTTTTCATTAGAAATGTTCCTCAAGGTGACACTCCTGAAGCAATAATGTTTACTCATTTTCAGGGGATTTTTGCTGAATATGAAAGAGCATTAATATTAGATCGATCTCGTCGAGGTACTATTCATAAAGCAAAAAGCGGAGATCCAGCTATTCTTCCTAAGCTACCATATGGCTATCAGAGGATAAAAAATGAACGTCAAACGGTGATTGAAATCGTTGAAACAGACGCGAATGTTGTAAGAAAAATATTTTATTTATATGTTCATGAGAGGCTTTCATTAAATGGAATTTGTCGAAGGTTGAGCGAGGTCCAAATTAAAAGCCCAAAAGGAAATTCCTATTGGTTTCCAGCAACCATCTTAGGGATATTAAAAAATAAGGCTTATATAGGCACTGCAGCCTATGGTAAATCAGAAAAGTATGAGGGTATAGATAAAATAAGGCATTATAAAGGCTTAAGACGGCTGAAGCCAAAAAATCCACGAAAAAAAACTAATGAAGACTCTTGGTACGAGATAAATATTCCAATTATAATTAGTGAAAGTGATTTTGAAACAGCACAGGAATATATAAATAAAAATAAAGAATTAGCCTTAAGAAATACCAAAGAACCTTCCTTGCTTCAAGGATTAATCACGTGCGGCGAATGTGGTTGTCAATTTTATAAAAGAATGAGAAGATATAAGGGAATAAGTAAAAATTATTATCATTGTCGAAGCCATTCGGATAATAAAATACCAAAATGTTCTAATGGATATATACAGCAGGATGAGCTCGATGATTTGGTCTATAATGAAATAATTCAAATGCTTCAAAATCCATTTATGTTGCAGGAAGAGTTTAAAAGAAGAGAAAAGGAAAGCGGAAATATCGAGGAAATCGAGAGGCAGGAAATTTCGATGAGAAAAGAATTAGAAAAGCTTATAAAAGAACGAGAGCGACTTTTAGATGCATATCAAAGTGGTTTATTAGATTTAACTTCTCTAAGTCAAAGAGCCCAGGGGTTAGAAAAAAGAAGAGGCGAACTTGAGAACGAGAAAAAGGAACGATTAAATTTAAAACTTATGAAAGAAATAGGATCCGGTTGGGAGCATGCTTTTGAAAGTATTTTAGAAAGAGTTAAAAAATCGGCTCCAGATTTGCCATTCAATGAGAAGCAAAAACTAGTGCGTTTAATAGTTGAAAAAATTATCATAACCAAAGGCGAGGTAAAAATCATGCATTGCATATCACCGAAAATGCTTTATGAAAATTGCCAATTGAGTAGTGATGGGGCAGGATACGAATGATACATGTAACTTCTTACCCTGCTTTATAATAAAAAGTAATTGATATTATCTTCCTATAATCCTTCATATCCTGCCGCTTGCGATCCTTCATATCCTGTTTTCCTTTTACAGGGAGGTTAACAAGGTATCAATCTCTTGTTATTTCTCCAAAATAACAGGATATGCAAGATCGCAAGCGGCAGGATACGAATGATACATGTAACTTCTTTTTAATCAAACATCTTGATTATTTGTGTGATCTGGAGTATACTCCAGATTATAGACTAATTTTCTGGAGTGCAGTCCAAATGAATGAATTTATTATTCAGACGTTTCATCGCCTGATCGAAGAATTAAATACAGAAACTACTCGATATCTTTATCCATTTTTTTCTATAAAAAATAGATTAACCGGCATCATCGGGCCCCGTGGCGTCGGAAAAACCACCCTGCTGCTTCAATACATCAAGAACAATCTCTATTCTGAAGGAAAAACCATTTATTTCACTGCCGATCTGGTTTATTTCAATCAAACAACATTGCTGGAATTCGTCACAAAGCTCTACAATTATGAAGGGTATCGTATTTTTTTTATCGACGAAATCCATAAATACAAGAATTGGATCCAGGAGGTAAAAAATCTCTACGATGCTTTCCCAAGCATGAAAATTATATTTTCAGGCAGCTCAATGATGCATATAGTAGAAGGAAGTCACGACCTATCACGCCGCGCTACCCTTTATCGTCTTGGCGGAATGTCTTTCAGAGAATATCTCAACTTCAAACAAAAGCTGTCCCTTGACCCCATCGACTACACATCTCTAATGAAAAACTATAAAAAATTTGGGGGCAAATTAGGACTCATCGAAAAAATAATACCCGCATTCCACGAATACCTGCGTCTTGGATATTATCCATTTGTTTTTGAAGATGAACAAAGTTATTATGAAAAAATTCTACGAATTGTCGACAAAACAATTTATGAAGATATATCCAACTTTTACAACCTTAAAACACCTAATCTTCACTATTTCAAAAAACTTTTGAGTTATCTTGCCTCCATTCCACCAGGCGAAGTAAACACAAATAATCTATCTAATAATCTTGGATTAGATAATAAAACCACCTTTCACTATCTTCAAATCCTAAATACCGTCGGGCTAGCAAGATTTATAGAGCCATTTGAGGGGGGAAGCCAGATCTTGCGTAAGCCCTCAAAGATCTTTCTACATAATACCACCCTTATGTATGCTCTAGAAACCTATCTTGGACAAGATGTAAAGAAAGGGGCCGTCAGAGAGCTCTTTTTTATTCAATCTTTGATGGATGCGAACCTAGATATTTTCTTCTCAAAACAAGGAGACTATCGCACAAAAGATGCTGTCTTTGAAATTGGCGGCAAAAACAAAACGAACCGCCAAATTCAAACAGTTGAAGAAAATTGTTATCTCATCAAGGACGACATTTTAGTGCCTGCAGGCAATGAAATTCCTTTGTTCTATTTCGGCTTTACTTATTAGAAAGCACTTTTAGGCCTTCGCTTTCGACCGGAATAACCGGCACTAAAATTTTATATGGATGCAAGACTTCTATAACTCTTTCAAGTGATTTATAGAGAAGTTCACTATGTTTAAACCACCAGTATCCAGGTGCGGAATTAAAGAACATTTGACTGAATTTGATTAAAGGTTCATTATCTTCCATAACAATTCTCGAGAATGTAAAAGACTGTATGTCAATAATATTTGGGCTGACCCTTGCACTGTCGCTATGCATTAATAAATACACACATGTCCGTTCTTGATCGACAACTTCATGCCATTTCTCTTCGAGGATCTTGATACAATCCTGACTTCTGCCATTTAGTGCGGTTTCAGAAATTCAACAAGTTTACTTTCATTAAAATCTTTCATGTTGGTTTGTAATGTAATGGTTTTTCCTGTTAATTCGTCCTTGATGTGAGCTTCTTGAACATTCCAGAGAATATCTCGCACTCTTCGCAAAGATAGACCTGTTTTAATTTCCAAAAATTTTCCCATCATTAGTCCCATGAAGCAGAGCAAGACATGAGCTTTAATAGCATCGTGTGTATGATGAAAAATTGGACGAGCTTTAAGATCTGTTTTTGACATGCGAAATGCTTGTTCCACATTCCAAAGCGCATGATAGTATTCAATAACTTGAATATTTGATAAAATGCCTTCAGAAATATTTGTGCAGTACCCTTTAATACCAATAAGTTTTTTTGCCTTCTCTTCTAATTCTTTATTTAAAACAAATGCATCATTATGGGCTTTTGATTTTTTGACAAATTTGGCTCGTTTTCCTGATTCCTGCTTTACAATTATCTCTTGGGCTTTCATGATTTGTTTTTCAAATTCATATTGATCTTTCTTTGCTCGTTTTTCCGAGTAAGAACAGACTATCTCGTAAGAACGATTAGGATAAGGTAAACGAATGATATCTCCTTCTTTCTTTTTCAATCGTGATGTAATTAATTCAATAAAAGCTTTCGAACCATTTGCAAGCCGAGCACCTACAATATATTGATAGTTTTCAGCCTCCAGAAGATCCATATTTTCTTGAGAAAGCATGGCGGCATCAGCAACAATGATCGGCTTACAATTGGAATGATGTTTTTGAAATACCTTAACTACATCCAGCATTGTATGTCCTTCAAAAGTGTTCCCTTTGTAGATTTCATGCCTAAGAGGAAACCCTTGTTGAGTTACTAGCAATCCTACAACAATTTGCGGTTGTTTTGATTTGTCATCTTTGGAAAATCCTCGAGCTCTTAGCTCATCATTAGGTTCGTGGCTTTCAAAGTACAAAGTCGTGACATCATAGAGAACAAGAGCAAACGACTCGTTAAAATGTACTTTAGCAGTATGATAGGCTGCATTTTCAATAGCATCTTTGTGCTCTAAAAGCTTGGGAAGTAAACGATAGACAGATCGTTCTGCGTAAGATATTTCAAAATAATTTTCCAATAATTCAATTGTGCGTAATTTTGAAGCAGGCTCTACTATACGCATCAAAGCAAGATCTTGATATAAAGGATGAAGAAATGCCAATCCACATAATTGAGAGCATTTTTTCAAGGCTAAATGAGCAAAGCGATGGGTGATTGAAGTTAATTGTAAATGGTCTACATGTAGGATCTTTGAGGGTTTTTCTATTATTGAAAAAAGAGAGGGTTGAAGAGATAGTTGTTCTCTTACAATTTCAGCCTCTTGATAAAGCACAGCTAATTCATCATCAGTATGAGAGCTACCAATATGACGAATGATAATACGTTTGCCTTGGGCGTAACGAATTATTTGTACAGCAATCGCACCGGATGAAGTGCGAACTTTTCGAATAGAAAGATTTCCCCGCATCTACTAAAAATAGAGCTTAGTGCGGTTTTTTGCACTAAGAAAAATTGCAACCCATTGCAAATCAAACCTCTTTTTTTGGATATTTGAGGATATTCAAATTTTGGCAGAAGTCAGGAAAGGGGCCGTCAGAGAGCTCTTTTTTATTCAATCTTTGATGGATGCGAACCTAGATATTTTCTTCTCAAAACAAGGAGACTATCGCACAAAAGATGCTGTCTTTGAAATTGGCGGCAAAAACAAAACGAACCGCCAAATTCAAACAGTTGAAGAAAATTGTTATCTCATCAAGGACGACATTTTAGTGCCTGCAGGCAATGAAATTCCTTTGTTCTATTTCGGCTTTACTTATTAGAAAGCACTTTTAGGCCTTCGCTTTCGACCGGAATAACCGGCACTAAAATTTTATATGGATGCAAGACTTCTATAACTCTTTCAAGTGATTTATAGAGAAGTTCACTATGTTTAAACCACCAGTATCCAGGTGCGGAATTAAAGAACATTTGACTGAATTTGATTAAAGGTTCATTATCTTCCATAACAATTCTCGAGAATGTAAAAGACTGTATGTCAATAATATTTGGGCTGACCCTTGCACTGTCGCTATGCATTAATAAATACACACATGTCCGTTCTTGATCGACAACTTCATGCCATTTCTCTTCGAGGATCTTGATACAATGATATTCGACAAAATCCCTGACAGAGGGGACTTCAATATGAAATTTGTCTCGGTTCACCAATGTTACAAGAGCATCTTCCAAAACCATGCGATGAAAAGCAGGGTGTTGTTGTACTGGAAGTGGAACTGCTTTTGGATCGACTAAATTCCATATCGTAGCCATTATTTGTTGTGTTTTATCTTCAACAATTTCCAAGTACTTAGGTTCGGAAGTAATTTTGTTAACTTCACTAATAAGTAAATTTTTACAATCTGAGTGCTCCTCGATCAACTTAAACTTTGTACAAACCTCACGCAAAATTCTATAAGCGATTTCGCTTATCCGTGCTCCGTCATGATCATCAGCAGAAAATCCATCTTCTGGTGAAATCATTTTATGGATTTCATATAACCTTTTATAAATTCCTGCCATGTCTAAGTTCAATTAAATACCTATAATTATTTTAAATGTTCGTGAAGGACTCGATCTGCAGCTTCATCAGACATGATGTGTCCGAAATTATAGTACTGCACCATGGCGATATCTTTTGGAAAATTATTAACTTTTTGGTCTACGTAGCCATATCGTAGTCCTACAAATGGCATACTGATGCCTTCACAATATTCTGCTACTGGGACGATATGAGAATATTTGTCATTGATGAACATAATTGATGTGGGGGTGAATCCGACGATTTCAAGATATTTGCGCAATGCTTCACCCTTATGTGTATTCGCTGTAAATAATATACCATCTCGATATAGAACACCACGACCGTTCATGTAATGAAATTCAGCTTTGGATGGGGCTGTGGCTTCTAAATCGATACCTACTGACTGCAATTGATGAAGAGTGCGCATAGACATTCCTAAGCCGCGGGTGGTGAGTCCTATGATTGGATAACCTTTGCTTTGCAAGTCGGCAATAATTTGATCTGTACCTGCCTCAACTAGCTTCACTTTTGTCAGATTTTGGACGGCCATCCATTCCTTGAGTGAAAATTCTAAGGCATCTTCATACTTGTAACCAAAGGAAATATACTGATCTAATCTAAAGTGAAACCATTGATCGGATCCGAGGGTTTGGACGGGTTCGATGAGAGTGTTATCGATATCAAAAACGATAAGCATGTTTGGCTTCAGGAATGGATACAGCTCGTACATGTTCATTGTTTCGATGATTTGACCATTCACCTGAAACGTTGTTAGACAGAAAAATAGAATAATTACTGATTTACGAATGTAGGCTAGCATGTTTTCCTCCGAAATTAAGGATTTAAGTGAAAGCATGCATTATGCCCTACGTTGATCTATATTTCAAGAAGATTTCGCACCATAACGGACAGAAGGTCCTTTACCATGTCGAACAATTTTGCCCTCATCCATCAACTTTTGCAACTTTCTTGTTGCTGTATTTCTTGAAACATTTAAATGAACCGTCACATAGCTAATAGAAATCAAATGTTTGGTTTTAATGAGCGCTAAAATTATTTCCTTTTCCGATTTTCCTACTCCAATGGAAGGCTCGAAAAAAAATACTATTTTAACAAAGTCACCTTTTTCATGATATTCTGGGCGTTTAATTACTGATTTTTCACATGAATCAAATATCAATCTAATTTCAGTCCCCATTTTTTCAATAATACCCATTTGTCTTGCGATACGAGCATCGATTTATCAAATAAATTTTTCTCATAGATTAGAGCAAGTAATCCTGGACTAGAAGAATCATAAAGACTATTGGGAAATTCATCATAAAGTTTATTTCGAGTATCATTGTCAACACCGAGAATTCTTCCTGTTTTGTCTTCAATGCCGATGTAAATTTTCCCTCCTACGCCATTGGCAAAGGCAATGCAAGTTTTGACCAACGATTCGAATTTCGGTGGATGGGGCTTGAACTCGACGGATTTTGACTCTCTTTCATTTATTCTCATAATTGCACCACGATTCATAGTTTAAGATGTTTTATCTTATTTATTCTGTCTTTTTTGACAGATTTTTCAAATTGGTCTCAACTTCTTCGGTCCTTGCTTTTAAGTCGCCCATTTTTTGATTGTATTTTTCTCGCTCTTTTTCTTTAATCTTATTTATCCTGGTTCTTGCTTCTTCAGACATTTCATACGATTGTAATGTATTATTTATTTGTGAGTTGAATGCTGCTATGCCCCTTTTAGTGGTATTAAGTGTAAACCATACGTTGATCATCTCAGTTCTAGCATTGCTTAAGGTTTTCCAAATCTCTTCAATCCTTTGTTCGAATTGAACATGCTCTTTCCATTCGGATGGGAAATGTTCTCTAAGTTTCCGTCCGAAGCTAACAGTAGATTCCATAAGCGCATCCCATTTGTCCTTTTCTTTGGTTACTATAGATAACTGGGTAGCTAATTTATTAAAAATATCTTCAAACAGTGGATGTAGTTCATTGAACTCCTCAGTAGTAAATTTTTCTTCTGGTATAAGCTCCTCGATTTTTGTCGCATCCAAGTCATCCTTTGCTAATTCAGCAATTATCTCATCTTTAAATTTATTAATCTTTACTTCTTCTTTCAGTGAAGCTTGGTTGATGACCTCTAATTCTGGGAAAGGATCAGCATTTTCTATCTCGACATCTATAAATTCTTCCTTTTTAGGTGTTTCGGTAGGAATAGGTAAGGTTACAGGATTGGGTTCATCAATCTCATTCATTTCTTCGTTTATTTCAATATCAGTTATATTTTTTTTCTAAAAAAATCTTCTATCGTTTTACCTTTTAAATCCGAATTAATATTTCCACTTGTAAATTGCCAGAATGTTAAAGGCTTAAGCCCAGAATTCACAGCAAGAGCTATACTTTCATTGTATACTTGTCGTACTAATCTATCTGGTCCACCAGCCGTGACAATATTTATGAGGAGTCGCCAGAATCGATTCCAACCTTTTACTTGTGTTAGAGAGCCATTATTTTTATCAACTACATAGTGTCTAAAGTTTGGATCAATTTGCAGTAATTTTAGATTATTTATTGGATCATCTATACGCATAATACCTCGATTTTAATATATGTTTATATTAATGATTATATATAAGTTTTAAATTTATTGCAAAGTGAAATCTTAAGATTGGTAAATGTTCACCTCCTCCCCACCTCCTGAGAACCTAAAGAATACCTAAACGAATGGCATCCAACAAAAAATATTTTAAGCCCCTTAGAAGTGACTAAATCAAGCGGCAAATCAGCTTGGTGGCAATGTTTTAAAGGTCATGAATGGGAAGCACGAATTAATTCACGAGTGAAAGGCAGAGGGTGTCCCTTTTGTGCCGGAAAGAAAGCCTACAGTGGGGATAACTTAGCGATTCTTTATCCGGAAGTAGCAAAGGAATGGCATAATGTCAAAAATGATCTGAACAGCCCTCCCTCAACTTTTCGATCAAAATCCAATAAAAAGGTTTGGTGGATCTGTTCATTGCATACGGAACATGAATGGGAGGCTACTATCAACAGCCGTACCACAGGCAATGGATGCCCCTATTGTGCGGGAAAAAAAACTTCATCGTTTTACAGCCTGGCTGTTGTTAATCCAATATTGTCTAGAGAATGGCATCCTAAAAAAACCTCCCTCTATTACCTTCAAATGTCACTCCAAATTCAGGAAAAAAAGTTTGGTGGCAATGTTCTGAAGGACATGAATGGGAGGCTTCTATTAACAACAGAGCAAAGGGCCGAGGGTGCGCACTTTGTAGAAGCAGCAAAAAATCAAAAATATAACTTAATGAGTGCTTTATGAAAACTTATTGGCATGTAACTGCCGTTGACAATTTTGTGAAAATTCAAAATGAAGGCTTAAAATTAAATAAAGGCCAAATCTTTTTGTCGGATTTATTGAAAGAATATTTTAAAGCAATTGGTCAAAAATCTTTTATCGAAACCCTACCAGGTAAAATCCTTCGATTTACTATTTGTAGTGGGCTGGGTATAGCAGCAGGTTACGCACTACCTATAGTAGAAGCTTCGATTACAGGGCTTTGTTTAAATGCTTGCGATTCCTTCCTGCTTGATAAATTGACCACAGGATGGAAACCAAATCAATACATTGAAGGGGATGTTCAAAGGTTATTGACTACCGCTATTTAATTTGAATAGATGTTGTCAATGATTTGACACGACTTAGGAATCAACCTAGAAAAACCTAGAAGAAATAGATTTCTAGGTTTGCACTCAAACGAGTATGTCAAAGATTTAGCATTAATGCGTTGCTAAACTTTGAGCCACTTCTTTTAAAGCTCTTGTGACTTCTGCTGAATATAGACGCAATTTCCCAAAGACATCGTCTCTTTCCATGCTTAAGAATGATTCGTAAATTTCTCCAGGTTTTAGCCTTTTTCTCTTACCAGTGCTTTCTTGCATACGACTAGATGGCTCCACTCCCATGATTTCCATAAGCGCGATAAAATTGCCATGTAAAAACTTGTCTCTCAAAGCCGAGTATTTACAAATTTTGGTAAGAGCTTCTGGTAGAATGCTATTGCCAAATATTGATTCGACAGCAGCAACCAAATATTTTGGGTTGCAATCCCAGTAATGGACATACTGGTTGTTTTTTGTTGACTTATCGGTTTTGATTAACTCAGCAATTTTATCTTGTAGAGGTTGATGAAGCTCTGCGATGTATCGCATAAGCGGCTCTATTGATAAAAACGGCCCGGCAGCCTCTCCCCACTTTAAGACGAGATTTTCGATGTTATTCAGGCTTGCATTTATAAAACCTGAATTTTGATTAAAGTCCATATTTTTTTGACTGCTTAAAGGTTGGAGAATGTTGTTTCGATTTGTACATTACCTGTCATATACCTGGCACGAGAGATAAAAAGAAGGACTTAATAAAAGCGGTCAAGCCTTTATATGTACTTAGGAAAAAGAATCTGAGTGCGAGGATTCGAACTTCCTACCCCTTGCACCCCATGCAAGTTTTTTCCTGTTTTTAACCATATCATCATGTCTCATTCAGTACCATCATAATCGTATTCATGATGCTATTTAAGATTGATTTATATCACATCGCTGTCTTATCTTGTAGCTTTAAATATTGGCACTTATCAGGTGGTTTCATCCGCCACATATCCGCCACACAAAAAATAGGAAAAATGTACCTGAACGCTGTAGGAGCTTAACATGAATAAAGATTTAGTAGAAAAAACTCATCATCAAACTTTTGAATCACTCCGACAAGAAGAGGAAGGGAGTGAATTTTGGAGTGCCCGTAAATTGGCAAAGGTCTTGGATTACAATGACTACCGTAATTTTCTTAACGTCATCGAAAAAGCTAAAGAAGCTTGCAAGAATAGCCGACACAATATTGTCGATCATTTCGTTGATGTCACCGATATGATCGACATTGGTAAGGGAGGGCAGAGACAAGCTTCTGACGTAAGATTATCTCGCTATGCTTGCTATCTGGTCGTACAAAATGGTGATCCTGCGAAGCCTGTCATTGCTAACGGTCAAACTTATTTTGCAATCCAAACACGGCGGCAAGAATTGGCTGATAATCAAGCTTTTCAGCAGTTAAAAGAAGATGAAAAACGTATTTATCTCCGCAAAGATCTTCGAGAGCACAATAAACAGTTAGTCGAAACAGCTCAGCAATCTGGTATAGAAACTACCCTTGATTTTGCCATATTCCAAAATCATGGTTATAAAGGTCTCTATGGAGGTCTCGACGCAAAGGATATTCATGAAAGAAAGGGACTGAAAAAGAATCAGAAAATTTTAGACCACATGGGAAGTACCGAACTTGCTGCAAATCTTTTTAGAGCCACTCAAGCGGAAGATAAACTTCGCCGAGAGAATATCCAAGGGAAAAACCAAGCAAATCAAACTCACTTTGAGGTTGGCACGATAGTACGTCAAACTATCGAGAGGTTAGGTGGTACTATGCCAGAAGATTTACCTGTTGCAAAAAAGAGTATTAGACAACTGGAAAAAGAAGTCGGCCAAAAATCCATAGAAAAAGTTGGTGCGAATTCCTGCAACATACAGAACACTGATGACGTGGGTTAAAGCAGATGGAGAAAATTCCCCGTTCATTGGCAGACGAGTTTTGTCAAAAACTTAAGCCTAGAGACAAACCCATTTATGTAAGGGACTCTCAAGTTAAAGGCTTAGTTCTTCGAATAATGCCTGCTGGTTCCAAATCATGGATTTTTTGCTATTCGGTTAAAGAAGGTGATAAATGGCGCGAACGAAGGAAAGGACTTGGCCCTTTTCGGCAAGGTCGAAATGATGCGGCTGGCTTGACCGTTCCCGCCGCTCGCAGTCTTGCGGAGGAAATGAAGCATCAAGTTAAGCATAAAGGGGCCGATCCGATTGAAGACAAGCGACAGCAAGCAATTGAACGAGCCAAAGAAAAGGCTGGCAGGGTGCTCGTCAAAGATCTATTCGAACGTTGGTATGCGACAGATCTTATCAATCGCAAAGACAAGGGGATGGAAGCTCGGCGAATGATGTTGAAAGATGTCATTCCATTCATCGGAGATCTTAACATTAAAGATGTTCGAAAAGGCCATATTGCCGAGATTACCGATCGACTTCTTCAACGTGGAGTCAATCGAATGGCTAAAGTTGTCTTTAGCCTAATTCGGCAAATGTTTCGTTTTGCCTTAAACCGCGATCTTTTGGAAATCGACCCTACCGCTATGATTAGCAAAACAAGCATAGGCGGTTCAAATGTTGAACGCGATCGTGTTTTAAGCAATGAGGAAATAAGTGAACTTGCTATCAAACTGCTAGACGCGAATATTACGGAAATTAATGTTATAGCCCTTTGGATTGCTCTAGCGACATGCTGTCGGATAGGCGAAATATTAAGAACACAATGGTCTCATGTCGATCGAGATAAAAAAATATGGCGAATACCGCCTGAAAATAGCAAAAATGGAAAAGAACATATTGTTTTCTTGTCTGATTTTGCTTTTAACCAATTTGAAAAGCTTCATACAATATCAGGAGGCTCGGAATGGTGCTTTCCTGCCAGTCGAACAAACTCTCATGTTTGTCCAAAAACTATCACTAAACAAGTTGCCGATCGTCAAAGAAACGGAAGCTCTTATTTAAATAGAACAAAGCAAACTTCTACGCTCATATTATCGAGAGGTATTTGGAAGCCGCATGATCTGCGAAGAACAGGTGCGACCTTAATGAGTTCTTTAGGTGTCCTTCCTGAAGTAGCCGAGCGTTGTCTTAATCATACCGAAGAAAATAAAATTAAACGCATCTATCAGCGCTATGGCTATGAAAATGAAATGAAACATGCCTGGGAAACTTTAGGGAATCACTTAGCCAAGATAATAACAAGAGGTCAATAGAGATGAATCAGTCTTTTAAAGCATTAACAACTCCCGATCATTTGAAATTCATAGGAAGACATCCTATTGGAAAAGGGGTGTGTGAATTAACAGGGCTGACCATTGATAAAATTTTAAATGAATGCACATTAGAAATACCCGAAGAGTACTTTCCTGGTGTTGGTTGGCTTGTAAGTTGGCCTTCTGAAAAATTGAATATTAATTCTTCCGATATTTATGTCGTGCAGATTCTTCTCAAGCTCATGTGGCTCTATTCATCCAAGGAGTCAGTGGATAGTCCTTTGAGAACATTTGTATCTCAAGAATTAGCCATGTTTGAAGCTGGTATGAAATTAGAGGCAAGCCGACGTCAAAGAATAGAGGCAGCTAAAAAAGAACGTCCATGGCCTGCTCTTGCTAAATGGATTAAGAGAAAATTCAAATCTAAAGCAGAATGGATAAACAAGGAATTGTGGAGCGCTTTACCTGATAGTTACGAAGATGAGGCTATTTATCGTGATGGAGATAAGTTATGCTGTTCAAAGGGTTCACATGCTTCGATAGGTTTTCGTGCATTTTGCGACCACATTCGAAAGCATCGCGAAAAAAATAAATGCAGATAGCGGCGTTAGTTGCATCTGCATATGAGACAATAAATCACATAGTAACATTAAATAAGGCTATGTGATGAAAAACTTTGCACCTTTCCTTAGAGACACAGAAGTTGCCATACGATATTCGGTTAGTAGACCGACTATCTGGAGATGGGTAAAAGAAGGTAAATTTCCCAAACCAATAAAATTAGGAGCTGGTTCGACGCGCTGGCGTTATTCCGACTTGGAAATGTGGGAACAATCCCAAATCCAAGGCGGTTAATATGAAAGAGAATTCTTTTTCAGACATTTTTCTCGATGAGAGGGAAATGTATGTTTAAAATACCTTATATTTTCAGGCCAATGCCCGATGAGTTTTTAACGGAAGATTTTTTGAAAGACTCAACGATGTTTAGATTAGGCGTTTGGATAATAAAACGAGCTTACCCCGATTCTCATTATGTGGCTTTGAAAAAATCGGCTACGCAATTATATCTTGAACCCTTTGAATTTATGTATGGAAGAGACAGTTGTGCTAGAGATCTAAATACCACTCCTAATAGAGTCCGCACAAGGATAAAACAGCTCATCGGTCTTGGATACATAGTTGAAATTTCTCATAAAAGCACCAGCACTTTTTCTGTTTACAAATTAGTGACAACAGCATTTAAACAAAACTCTAGCCAGCAATCTCACCAGCAAAATGAACAACAGGTCGATCACCTGGTTCACCACAAACGAGATACGAAAATCAAAGAAAATCAAAATATAAAAGAAACGTCTAACGTTCCAAAAAACGTTGATAAGTCGCACCTTTCTGATAAACAGAAAGAAGATCTTTCCGTTTTCCTTGCCTATTGTGAAAGCAAAGAACTTCGTATTTTTGAACCATCTCTAATCAGATGGCTTTGCAAATACGAAATCGATCATATTATTGGCCATCTAGCATTATTAGATGAGAAAAAAAATAAGATAGAAAAACACGAAGCATGGCTGGAGAAGGCATTAAAAGATAATTATGTAGGCCAAAACAATAATATTCAAAAAAATTGCGAATTTGCCGAACAATTTAAGGAAAGCAATCAATGGAACGATTTACATACTACTCAAAGATACTGCACTCATGCTCCTTCTTCAAAGGATTTTCAATACAAATTGCCCGTCGATGTTTTTCAAAAAATGCTTCAAGAATGTTATGAACAATATAAAGGAATGTATAATTAGGAGGAAAAATGCCTGAAAATGCAGCAAAAATGCAGGAGAGAGGAAAATTTCGGAAAGGACATTCAGGAAATCCAAAAGGAAAAGCAAAAGGTACTAGAAATAAGGCAACCTTGACTGCTGAAAACTTATTAAAAGGCGAATTAGAAAATATTTGTCGCAAACTTATCGAAGAAGCACTACTAGGTAATATTCAAGCTATCAAAATGGTTCTTGATCGAGTGTTTCCTTTGAGAAAGGATTCTCTGATTCATATCGAACTTCCTGAGATTCAAAACTCTTCAAATGCTTTACAGGCAATAAGTATAATTACAACAGCGGTAGGAAATGGAGAAATTTCACCAAGTGAAGGAGAAGCTTTATCGAGAATTATCGACATTCATGTCAAAGCAATTGAAATTTATGATTTCGATAATCGCCTTATTAAAATAGAGGAAATAGTTAGGGAATGAAATTATCAATTAAAAAAAGATTACAACACTTTGAAAAGGCTAATCGAAACAATCGACGAATTGCCCACGTCATTTACGATCCTGAAATTTGCCCACAAGATAATCTTCCACCTATCGAAGCAGATGTTATACTCTATTTACCTGATAATGGATTTAGATTACCTAATGAAAAGTCTCTGTCGAATGAAGGTTATTTAATTAAATATTCGTAAAATAATCAAATTGATAGTTATAGTTGTAAAACACTTATTTTTATTTAGCTACTGCTTTATAAGCTTGATTTGGTGAACTCCCCCTTTCTGGATAAACATATCTTAACAAACCATCTTTGACTAAAGGGGTTAAATATTGCCTAACTAAGTGTTTTTTATCTTTCTTATTGAGAAACTCTGCTATTTGCTGAGCCGTTAGAGGTTTCCAAGTGCAAAGAGCGTAAATAATTGACTTAAGCTCTTCATTATTGGGCCTTTTTCCTAATTGATCAATTTTTAACCTTAATTCTTGAGGGAGATTTTCTTCCTCCAAAAATATTTCATTCTGGTGTGTTTCGTCCGTTAACTGGTGTGTTTTTGGCTCAAGCTGGTGTGTTTCGCCTATTAGCTGGTGTGTTTTGTCTTCCAATGACACTGGTTTTTGCTTGTTAATCATTTTTCTAGTTGCTTCAGGATGAACAGGTAAAGTAACCAAAAAATAGCTGTGATTTTCATCAGTTTGAAATATTGGAGGAGGGGATCCATTAACTTCCATTGCATTGTGGATTTTGGGGACGCCAGTACAGCGACCTTCTGTCAAATGAAGCTCCTTAAGAAAATCACCTATCCGCCTATTTCTGTAGGTCCTTACACGGACAGAACCTTTATTTAAATCCTCAATTTTGAGAGGTGGTAATGGGCCAGGAAAAGATAAGATTTCAATCCTATCGCTATGAATACTGATTTCAATCGGTTCTCTTTGAGCGTAGTCTTTATGATAAACAGCATTGGCCAAGATTTCTTCTAAAGCCTCATAAGGATAATTATAAAAACGGTCTGCTTCTGCCCTATCTGGGCGTTTGCGTACTTCCTCTTTAATCAACATTGACTGAAGATATCTCAAGGCTTCTTTCAATTGGATGTGGACAGGGCCTTTAAAAATCTTTTCCGAAAAGCTATCCCCAATTTCATCATGAAAATCGACAATATCTATTTGAGCACATGGGAAAAATCTTTCAGGTTGATTATTGAACATCATTAAGCCAATATTTAATGGCTTTAAATATTCTTCTGGACCTTGAGCAATTTGCATTTGCCGCAAAGATGAGTAAAAGGAATTTTATCCACTTCGGAGAGAAGATCGCTTTTAATTTCACGCAAAAAATCTTTGATTAATCCCAATATTCAGATCGTGAGTTGAGCTTGATGACAAATGCGGTCGTCAAAAGGTACTTGATTTGCCATTTCATGAAGTTTTTGAATATCACTTGTTTGTGCTTTGACTGTCGAAGAGTTTCGTCTAATGAAATAAGCATAGGGGCATTTTTTCCTAATGTCTCAGGGGCTTGATAGGGTCTTGTTTGACCACCTGGACACCAAATGACAAGAATCATTTTTTCTTGAAAATACGGTTGGTGCTACACAGGATGATAATGAGGTCGAATTCTGTAACCTAGCTCTAAGATCTCTTTTTGAATTGCATCTATTTTATTTGAAGCTAAGCCAATAGGAGGGAAAATTGGTTGTCCATCTGATTCTTGACGCCGATGATAAGATAACCTCCACCCCAATTGTTAATATCATTTGCAAATGCAGAAACTGTACGAATAAAGGCCTCGGGATTCCAACCTTCTTTGAATTCAAGCGTTCCCATTCAACAATTTGTCCTTTAAGTAATTCATCAATGTTTATGGGAAGTGCAGTCATTAAATCCTTAATCCTCCAACAATGAAATCAAAAGTTGATTGATCTCGATATTTCAATTGATTTTTCTTTTTGAGATTCAAAATTAGCTTTTGCAATTTTTGAAAAGCCAGTGGTGAGGGTTTTGCTTTTTGGTTTTCCCAACGATTTACTGTGGGAAATGAGACACCAAGCCTAATTGCGAATTGTGCCTGAGTTAATCCCATTTCTAATCGCAATTTACGGATTTGTTGACCAATCTGTTTTTCTGCGCCTTCTTGCGCGTCATTAAATTGGAACATACAGTTACCTTTGGTCTTGTTTTTCATATATCAGATGATATATAGTAGACCAGATTGATAACAAGAAAAATATGAACTGAAAATAGCTTCACGACACTTCGTTTCATGATCACATTGCAAGGTCATGCGCACTCTTGAAGCATAAAAACAAGGAAATTATGAACAAAATTAAATGGAGATTAAAAGCTCATTTCTAGGGGACGATGCCAAAGATCAGTGAGTCTAAAATTACACATATCAGCGGAAGGTGGCTTCAAGGCCGCCTTACAGTGGCCAACACAAAAATGAAAATTGGCAGAGGTTCGGATTTAAGGATGAAAAGAAAGCCTTAATGAAGCTGGAGCTGAAAGTAATCGCAAACCCTAAAGGAACAGCGGTGAATGTGTCACTAGTTTGGACAAGCCCGATGGCTGTTAACAGTAAGACCTAAACGGAACCCTACTTTCTTGAAAATGTAATTAAACAAATTCAAGAAGGGTAGGAAATGGGCAAAAAAGAAGAAAATACGCCTTTTATTTGTGCAATTTGCAATCAGGACGTGAGGGCTTTGGAGAATGGAAGCTATCGAAATCATTGTCCATTTTGCTTGGGGTCTATTCACGTAGACAATAAGCCTGGAGACAGAAATAGCACATGTAATGGTGTGATGGTAGCTTGTCGATTGAATTACAATGGTAAAAAAGGATGGCAGATCATTCATCAATGTCAAAAATGTGGTGTCGAGAAGGCGAATAAAATTGCAGAAGAAGATTCGCAACCAGATGATTGGGAAAAATTGATTAAACTTAGCCAAGAAAACTAGAAAAATATGTGGGTGAAAGAAGGACGATCATGATCAACAAAGAAGGAAAAGACTTAGCTTATTGGGAGCGGAACCAACTAGTAGCCCATCTTTCTAAAATTTATTGTTCTTGGTTACAAAAACATCCTCTGGAGGATACCAATTGGGATGATGATTGGAGAAACATTGTTTATATTGAAACCCCAGGTGGTCAGTGTAGCTGGCATATTCACGATAGTGAACTGTGTTATTTCCAACATTTAGCTTTTCGAGATGGAAATGATTGGGATGGCCATTCAGTGGAAGAAAAATACAAACGATTAGAGAAAAAAATGAACATAGATCTATTGAATAACGAATTCTACAACATCTATGCTGATAGCTTTGACAAAATTCCATTTGTAGATGTGCTCGTTCCTTTAATTTTAAAGTGTTTGTCTGCATCTCCATGCGATGTTCTTGAAATTGGTTCAGGAGCTGGAGCGTTGGCTTTGTGGCTGACAAAACATGGACATAATGTCACATGCATTGAACCCGCAGAAAAGGCCGCTAAAAAGGCCATAGAAAAGGGATTAAATGTTTGTCTAATGAGATTTCAGGATTTTTCCGTACGCCAAAAATTTGATAGTGTAATTGCAATTTCATCGTTAATTCATATTCCAAGGTCAGAAATGACATTGCAAGTACAAAAAATATCGCAGTTGATTAAGCCTGGCGGAATGGTTTTTATTAGCTTTATTGAAGGTGATTGTGAGGGTTATGAAGACCCTACAGGAAAAGGTAAAAATCGTTTTTTTTCTAAATTTACACAAGATGAATTGAATATTTTGTTATCACCCTATTTTTCAATTATTGAAATTCACAAAATCGAAGTTAAAAAAATGAACCAAACTTTCTTTCTAATGGCCTTAAAAACATTGTAAATAATTTTTCGTATGCACAACGATATGTCGATTTTAGATTCCGAGGTATCTCTAGAGTTGTCTCTGAAACTATTGATTTCTTCCTCTTTTAATCTGCTCGATAAATTTGTCTTTCATGAAGCCCCCATGGACTCTTAGTTGAGGGGTTGCTTTTTTATTTATCTCAAGAAGGTGTACATCTGGATTGCTGCCCTTTTCGTGAGGAGCACCGTAAAAAACTTGCGAGATTCCAGATTTAATAATCGCTGTTGAACACATTGCACAAGATTCTGCGTTGGCATAAAGAATGCAGTCATTAAGTTTTTTCTTCCCAAGAGACTTGCAAGCTAATTGAATTGCTTCTATTTCCGCATGAGCAATTGCTAGTTGCTTTGTATTTGCCTTGTTATGAGCGATAGATAAGATGTTATTTTCAGAATCAGTGATGATAGCAGCAAAGGGGGGATTCCCTTCTTGAATGGCGACTTCAACTTCATCATAAATCAAATTCATAATTCTTTCTTGCTCTGGAGATAAGACGAAGCTTGATTCTGTATGACTGGGTGAGAGAAGACGATCATTAATAACTTCCATGCACAGATCTGGAATTTTCCGATCAGAATCTAAGCAATCTTTGATTGTGAGAACTGCGTTGCGAATTTCAAGAGGCAGCTTTTCGGAAGGCGCATTTTCTCCAGGCCAAGAGTTATCCCGAGTTTTTTTGTCGGGCCAACGAGAATATGCTACCCATAAACCATCAGACGTTTTATGTAAGCAAGAACCGATAGCGCCACGATATTCAATGAAGTATTGAGCAACTTTACTCCAGGCTTCTTGATACTCGTTTTCTTTACCTGTTTTAAGGTATCCTTGATAAATAACTGCAAACATTTTTTGAGAAGGCTCCTTTTCAGAAAATTCACTTAAATGGGTTTCGGCTTTCAATGCAAATAGGGGAAATAGAAAAAGACACAACAGCTTTTGTATCATTGGGTAAGCAATTCTATTTTTATTTTTTTGCCATCTATTGCTTTCTTGCCGAGGAATCATCCGCCACATATCCGCCACACGTTACAAAAATAAGGACTTAAGAAAAGCGGTCAAGCCTTCATAAGTACTTAGGAAAAAGAATCTGGGTGATAGGATTCGAACCTCCGATCCCTTGCACCCCATGCAAGTATTTAGCTTTTTTATGCCCTTGTTTATCATTTTGCATCTTTTATACACAAAAACAACAAAACTGACAAGAAGGATGTAGGCGCAATGTAAAAATGATCCCTTTTTCGGAATCAAATTATTTGTGAAGAAAATTTTTTTATTTTAAGCCAGAATAAGAAGTCGCAGTATCATTCATATCTTGCCGCTTGCGATCCTTCATATCTTGTTTTTCATGCTTGTATAGGTGGAATTTTAAGACAATCCTGAAACTCTTTTAATTTTGCGATTGATTAGCTGTCGAAGTGTTTCGTCGTGACCCCAGATCTCAAGAAGTTTTCGGGCTCGTGTAGCAGCTGTATAAAGGACCTCGCGACCAAAGACCTCGGAACCCTCAGGAAATAAGGCTAATACCTCATCAAATTCACTCCCTTGACTTTTGTGGACCGATAAACAATAGGCAAATTCATATTTGGGCAGCAATATACCCGGAATTTTCCGAACACCCGTCGGTGAATAGAGAAAAAAATGTTCTTCTCCACTCGGTTCCCGCATTAAAATACCTGTTTCCCCATTAAATAATTGCAGTCGATAATCATTGCTTGTAATCATGACCGGCGCAACAAAGGATGCTCCATATGGAACCTTCGAACTAAAATAATTCAAAAATAATGCATTTAACTCATCAACCCCAAAAAAACCGCGACGCATGGGTGAAAGCAAACGAAACTTATTAAAGTGATCAATCAATTGTTCAGAAGAATCATTTTTTATATATGGTAAGGGAAAACGTTTTGAAGCATATTCCAAAATAAATTTTTTCAATTTAGACCCAGAAACTTCATTTTGATCAATATATTTAAGCCCTGAATCGGAAGTGGACTGATATAATAACTTCAGTGCTGAATCAGCATCACCCTGATTAACTCTTGAGGCAAATTCAAGAATATTTATAAGATCAGATCGGAGGCACTTTTTCAGTTCTACACAGTTTTCTGCAAGCATATCAGTCATATCTGCAAAAAGAGCTCCAGATTCTACAGGCGGCAACTGATGGGGGTCTCCAAGAAAAATCAGGCGCGACCCAGTTTTCACTCTAGAAAAAAGTTGTGACATAATATTCGCATCGATCATGGAACATTCATCGATCAGGATGAGGTCAGCTTGTAGCTGTGTCAAGGAAGATCCTCGTTTATTACCCAATAGGGAATGAAGTGTCTGAGCAGACAATGGGGGAAAATCTTGGATATTCTTCAAAGCATTTTGAATGCTTTTTTGCAAGTTAGAAGCCGCTTTTCCGGTAGGAGCGGCAAGAACAATAGAAATTTTTGATCGTTGTTCAGTACTTAGGCTATTCCAAAGTGTTTTAATCAATAGGCCGGCAGTATATGTTTTGCCAGTTCCAGGTCCACCTGAAATAATAGTAAACGAATTCTTGAGTGACTTTATGATGGCAAGTTGCTGTTCCTTTTGGAGGCCATTTTCTTCTGGTAGGTGATCAAGGGTAATCGCTGGTGCATCAGAGAGAATTCTATTTAGATTATTTTTAAAGAGGCATTCATCAAGCCAATTCTTTTGAAAATAGATGCTATCTCCGTTTTTGCATAGGGGAGTATTTGGGATTATATTTGAACGATTAGTGCAATCGGTGATAATTGAAGAAGGAAATTCTGGTGTATGTTCGTCAATTTTAACACAAAGATGACCCTCGCGAGTGGCTTTGGATAAGTTGCATATAAACTGCATGGCCTGTTCCGATTGGAATCCATTTCGAGTTAATATGCGATCAGCAATGGCAATATCGATGGGCAATATTTCAGTATTCAGCATTTAAAAACTCCATACGAGGTGTTTGAAGTAGAATCAATGCCGCGCAAAAATAGATAATATGTACCCCCGAATATGTCCTTGAAGTCTCTTTTATCCAAAACTTTAAGGTATTTTCTTAAGGCATCTTCATATAACTGTGCCTGAAAAAAATAATTGTTTTCGTCCATTGCTGCCATTAACCTTTCGTTTGAATAGTATGTACAATCGGGGCCTAAATAATTGCTTTTCCAATCGATAATATAGTACTTTCCTTTGTGTTCAAATACGAAATCAATGATTCCTTTTAGGAAATTTGATTCGTAAGGATACATAAACTCTGTCTCTTTAAAACTCCTAGAATGGTCAATCTCTGATAGTGAAAATCCATCTGAGAATCGATATTGGTAAGCATTTAAAATAATATTTGAGATAACAGGTTCCCATTCTTGGTATGCTGTTCCTTGAATGCAGGCTTTAACATGACTTTCAATGGATTGTCCCCAACAAAAATTCTCGAGTATTGAATGCAATAGATTACCGGTGTCACTGCCTGAAGGAAGCGTATGAGGTGTTTTGATCAAATTATTGAAATCACGCGGGGCTTCAAATTCGTAAAATTCCTTTGCATGATGTTTAGATAACGATGTGAAAGAATGAATATATTGAGAGGATCCTGGAATAATCATTTTTATAGGGTTATTTAAAACTGGTTCAACATTCGAATCCAATATTTCAAGTTTAAATTCGCTGTCATTTATACAACATGTTGTTATGTAAGGCGACAATGTTTCCAAATTCAAATGACCGATTTTTTCTAAGAATAACTGCATAGGAGAAGCAGTTCCAATATCCATGACTTTTTCTTTTTCAGATACCATTACAGGACAATAAAGACGGAATTTAGCGCGTGTCATGGCCACATATAATTGCCGCATTTTCTCGGCATCAATCTCCTGACAGTGTTGAATATATTCTGAGTCACCTATATGGGTTATTGGAACCAGCATTCTCTTCTGATTGCGAACGAGCGGAATAAGCAGATCGGGAGCACGAGTATTTTTTATCAATCCAAGAGTGAACACTACCCCGAATTCCAATCCTTTGCTTGAGTGAATGGTGATGATGTTTACTGCATCTTGGGAGTTATCTAGAGGTCTTTTCATCCTTTCGTCTTCGTCTTGTGCTAGGACTTTAAAATCATCCAAAAATTTTAATAAACCAGAGGGGGAAAGGGTGTTTTGAGTTTGCTCATCCAATAGAACCTCTACTATGGCAATCAGGTCTTGATAAAATTCAAGACCGCTTTGCTGAAGAAGCAATTCTTCTCTAACTGTTTTTAGAGATTCATCCCAGGAAAGCCCCATAAAATATTCAAAAAATGGGTAGAATCCTTCCTTAAATAACTTTGTGCGCATTGTATAGAATCGAGTTAGGACTTCCTGCAGCAGTTCCAATTGATCTAACTTTTTGACTTTATCATCCGTCCAACCAATCATTCGACCGCCCAAAGCGGTTTTAAGTGAACTCTCATGATTTGGCGCAAGAACAGCCTTTAATAGATCCCTGAAAGTAGATAATGCTTCGGACTCGGCTAAGCTAGAACTTCGTTGAGTCATGCAAGGAATGTTCCATTCTCGCAAGAATTCACTGACTCTCTGGGCTTGATACCTATCACTTACAAGGATGGAAAACTCTTTGAAGGATATTCCATCAACCCCGTTTAATTTTTGAATTTCATGAGTGATAAAGGGAAGAAACAGCGATTCTTCGTTTGCCATGCAAAAATGTACTGATCCGAACTGATCAGAAAATGTTTTCTCTTTGGCTTCAAGAGGACATTTTACTTCTTGAAAGGGAAGTGATTTCTCTATTTTAGGTAAATTGATAAAACCTGGACAATTATTACTGTTAAAAAGGGCATTCAGCGCCATAATCAAACTTGACTGCGACCTAAAATTTGTGTCGAGCGTTGAATGATTATCTTCTCCAATTGCATTTCCTGCATCTATGTAAGTGTAAATATCGGCTTGTCGAAATGCATAAATGGACTGCTTTGGGTCTCCTACGAGATACAAATTCCCCCAGTTTTTATCTGAAGATAAAAACAATCGATTAAATATTTCCCATTGTACGGGATCTGTATCCTGGAATTCATCAACAATCGCCGCTTTGAACTTTTCTCTTACTGCATTTGCAAAATTGGAATTCCCAATGGCGGCACGTGCTGCCTCTAGCAATTCGTCAAAACCAAGCTTCTCCTCCTCAAGCAAATGTTTTTTTAGTAGTTTCCTACAACCAAATGCCATGCGAGCAAACACAATCTGGACAGAGACACAATCTAACAAAGCATCCATCAGGAGGTTTCTCATTTCAGGAAAATGCAAACCCGATTCAGGAAATTTTGCCTTTGCTTGCTTATTATTTGGATCGTATAATTTGACCATATACAGTTGATCTTCAATAACTTGTTCAAAATCGTCAGCATCCCATGAATTTTTATCAAATAAAGTTGCGAAGGACTCAACTTTTTTAATGACTTCGGGTTTAATTTGCTTTTTGACATTGCAAATTTGCTTATAGCATGAGGAAAGTTTCATGAAATCTTCAAGTATATAGTCCTTGGAAAACCCATAAATTTCTTTGAGATTCTTCATGGAACACTTAAATTTTTCTAACTGCTGATGGTACGAAAGCTGTTCTTCGATATCCATTCCCTTTGTCACAGTATTTAGGATGGCATTTTCTAAATCGATCATTGAATTTCCATGATCCTCCAATAACAAATTCAACTGAGCCTTGCTATATGCATTATTCCTAACTTCTGTCCTAAAATAGTCTCGAATGATCGTCAAAAGATAGGTGCGAGGAAGAGGGTTGTCTCCAGAAACAGATTCCATCGAATAATTTCCTTCTAGAACATAGTCTCGCAGCATTCTATAACAAAACTGGTGTATGGTGTAAATGTGAGACTGATCATATGTCAATAGCGCCATCTTTAAGCGTCGTTCTGCTATTTCTCCTTCACCATTCTCAATAAGTGCTTTTACAAAATCAATGGATGTCGATTTTGTTCTCAATGCTTGCAATATTTTTTCGATATTTGAACGGATGCGCGATCTCAAATCGCGTGTTGCAGCTTTTGTGAAAGTCACTACAAGAATGTCTTCTAAGTTGATTGGATTTTCGCAGATCAATAGTCTTACAACAATATTTTCAATGGAAAATGTTTTTCCAGTGCCTGCAGAGGCTTCCAGAAGGTAATTTTTTCTCAATTGGAGATTTCTATCGAGCACATCAAAGCTATTGATACCAGTTTTCATAGAGCTCCCCATATACGTTCAATGCAATCGATTTCCAATTCTCATATATTTCAGATCCAGATTTCCCTTCTGATCCTTTCATCATCCATCGGATATAATCATTGTAAAAATATTTAGACTGATCAGATAAATTGCTTTTGACTTTCTTTTCAAAAGAACTTATGTCAGACTTAACGATCTCCGGAACCCATTCTGGTATCAATGGAGAGACCGATTCCAGTGCTATAAAATAGTAATCAAGATATTTTGCTAGAAGTGATTCAAAGTCATTAAAAAAAGGATCGCGGGCAACTCCTGTTTTCGCAAAAATGAGTTTTCTTCCTAATTTAAGACCATATTTTTCACACAATCCATTATAAACCAAATATTGCGGCCATACCTTAGTGACATCTCCTTTTTCATCTTTAATATATCCCAAAAATCCTTCTGGGTATACATCAGATAACTTTCCGACAACTTTTATCTTGCAATTCTTTTTATAGTTTATTTCAAGCGGAGGAAGATTCCAACTTCCATCATCTTTCTGGAATGGTTGTTGGTGCAATTCTGAAAATTCAATTTCAATAACTTTATCTTTATTTACTCCTGCCTGTAATAAATTCTCGTATAATTCATGCACTTCCTTTTCAATTTTTCCAATGGCGAGCTCCTTAAATGCCCCCAAAGGCAACTTTCCCTCTTTTTCTGCAATTTGAATGATTTGTGCAAACGGTGTTTTTAAAGAAGCTTTTTTTAAGGCGGCACCTTGAAGATTTTGAAGAACAAAATCTTCTTCCGATTTAATTTTCTTATCTTCTTCCTTTTCTAAATATATGCCTAAAGTCCTGTTAAAATAGGCCTCAACAGGATTTCTGGCCATTGCTATCAAATTTCTTAAATCAATTGTGCGATTTTCATTAACTTCTTTTCGAGTTCCTAGTTTAAATTGTGGAACAAATTGATGCCTTTTCTTTCTGATTTTTCCATAATAGGCACATGCCGCTAGATAACTTTCTTGTGAAAAATTTGGCAATGTTCCATCAAAATATTTACTATCAAATTCCTTAAAAGGATGCTTTATCATGCATTTCTTTGAAGGTTTTTCGCCATCCAAAATATATGCTGCATCCAGATAATTCATAAGTTCAGCTATTAGCAATGATGGTGATTGATCTTTATCATTTCCAGTATAGCTGACGATTAGTTTTCGCCTTGCTGACATTAATATTTCTAAAAATAAATAACGATCGAAATTAGTTTGTGTGGGACAATAATCGGCATCAATTTCATTTGCGAGGCAATTCAACGACTGAACTTGATCCTGTCTGGGAAACGCTCCCTCTTCCATTCCTAATAATACGATGACCTGAGCGGGGAGTGCTCGCATGGGCAGCAAGGAACAGAACCGAATGGCCTGAAGATGCGGTTCTCGATAACACACTCGTTGTCTATTTAATATCGATTCCAAATGAAATTTAATAGATGTAAATGAATACAAATTATTGTTTCTAGATAGCTTTCCAAACGATTTTATCGCCTCAAGTATCTGTTCTTTGCTCTCTTCTTCGGTTGAATTTTCGCTCGTAAAATAGGTGTCTAATAGTTTTGACAATGCATTTGTCCATTCCTGCAGTGTGTGTCTCGAACCATCCGTAAGTTCTTGAAGATCATGTTTTAGTGATTTCAGTACTTGCATCCACCTTCCCAATAATTCGCCCTGTGTTAAATCAACAGCTTCTACGGGAACAACATCCATGCTTGCATTTACTTCCTCAGAGTCAGTTTCACGCATGATCCATCCATACAAAAGTCTGTCTAAACCATGCTCCCAGGTACCTATTGCGGTTTCCTCTACCATTCCCATATCGCAGTGATTTCTTTGAAGTAATTCTTCGCGATGCACTCGATCTCCTCCCCATCGAACTCCAGCCTCACGCACCCATCCCTTAATGCGATGCGCATCATCCGCACTAAATCCACACTTCTTCTTAAATGATCCATATTCCAGCAATTGCAATATCGAAATAACGTCCCATCTGGAAAATGGAAGTGAAATCATATGCATAAATCCTTGTATCAAAGGATGTTGTGTTAAAAGATGCAAATCCATGATCTGAAAATCGACTTTCTCATTGAACACTGCCCGTATATAAGGCTCGTAAATTGAAATGTCTGGCGCCATCACAATAATATCACCAGGGCAAACCGACTCAATATCCATCACATTCATCAATGTATTATAAAGAATTTGCACTTCTCTCATTTTCGAACTTGCAACATGTACCTGTATTGATTGATCCTCAGTAAATGAGAGTTTTTCCTGTTCAAAAGGATTCCGTAACATCAATAGGTCAGCCTGAACGGCTTCTAGCATACTTAAGGATGTCTTTTTTTCTATTAATTCAACATTTTCATACAAATAATCATGATATTGTGAAAAACTCTGTACTCCCGAGGAGACCTGATAATCCTCATTAGTTTCTACATTGCCCTCTTCCAGAAGTTCGGCCATTTCCCGACCCATCCTGCCGAAATTTGCCAAAAGGGCATTTCTATCAAATAGTAATTCATCCAAAGCCTTCAGTTGCCCTTCACTGACCCCCTGTTTTCCCCAATATTTTGCCAACCGCCTACTTTCCCGGTCACCCAAAACGTCCGTCCAAAACGCCTGGCATGGCGACAGCATAAAATAATTTACAGGATTTACTTCTGAATATTTTTTTAGAAACTCATGATGCTTTCTAGGAATAAAACTGATTGAAAAAAGGGATACCTGCACATCTTTTTTTTGTATTGCAGCTTGATTTGTAGTTCGAGAGATGACTTTTCTCCACAGTTCCCCTTGCCAGCCTCCAATACCCTGTTTTTTCCATCTTCCAAGCATCCCCTCGCCAAATGTTTCATATCTATCAAACAACGATGCCAACTTTTGCGAAAGGGTGACCATCCGTCGTTCACCTTTTCTTGTTAATTTTTCATGAGCGCCCAAATAATTTAACAAAGGATCCCAAATTTCATCCCGATGTTCACTTTCGATGATTCCGTGCATTTCAGCTTCGATAAGGAGTGCAATTTCGAGGGGGGAAGGCTTTTTAGCCTGTTCGCTTAATTCTTCGATAGCTGCATCCAAATAAGCAAATCGCAACCCAGCAGCAATGCCTATATTTTCTTCTTTGGCTAACTGCAGCATTACCCATGATTTCATGGCTGGACTCGGAACTATGACTAATCTCTGAGTAAACGGTGTCGTTTCCGAAGAAAATAGCTCATTCTTCATCCTCTCAAACAAGAGTTCAACTTTATTGCTGAAATTAATCCTTAACATTTTTTGCCCTGCAATAAACCTGGATTATAACTGGGGAAAACTAAATTTGCTAGTCAATAAAATATAGCCATGCCATGTCGCGCGGCGTGGTAGATTAGAAGGGATAAACTCATCTTGACAAAAAAATGTTTATTATGGTAAAATTTTTGTATGATAATAAATAATAGTCAATTCAAAGTAATAAAAGATGCGAATAAGAAAACTTATACGGATCTAAAATTATTTAAAGAGCAAATCGAAATTCACACGGTAAATCATAGGCCATTTAGCATGCATAAAAGCAAAATAAATACCTATCGCCTTGTATTTCTTGGGCTTGCAGCTCTGTATGTCACCTTCGCTATCGTCTTTTTTTACTTCCTTTCTCCTTATATGACTAATTTCATCCTTGGTTCCTATAGCTTTATCCTTAAAAACGTCATTTGTGCGGCTTGTATATTTGCATCGCTCTTGTCTATAGGCTTATCCTATTGCCTAAGTGCCGAGAAGGAGGCAACTTACTATATTTACAAAAAAACTAAGGCCCAACTGAAAAGACTTTATCAACGAAATATTTCAAAAACAGGCTTTAAACGATTCTTCACCTGCGGTGAAAAACGTGAATATCTAAATAATTTCAACCAAGCCTACCATGAAACTCTCGATAAAGTCTATCATTTTAAAGATGAAACTATCCATATAATCGAACGAATCCTCTCTTCAGATGGCCTCGATCGTTCCAAGAAAGAGCATCTGCTCAATCAAGCTCTTCTCGAAATGCACGATAAAATGAACGAAGCTCTCTATCGTTTTAAAACATCAGATTCGATTAGACTACTAAATTCTTTCTAATTTGACAATTAATTAAAAAAATAATATAATTACGTTATATAGTTAGTAAATTATTTGGGGTGATTATGTCAACAATCGGTCCACAAAATACAGAAAGAAATTCACCAGTTAACCATGAAGCACCCGTAGAGAAAACGGTTGCCCCAAAAAAAGAAAATCCAGTTCAGAAACTCTGGAATAATATCCGATTCAATCTTCCCCTTGAAAATATTGGCATTATCGCAAAGGGAGGCGTCCAATTGCTAAAGACTGGCGCACAAAAAATTCAGTGTAAGGCAACCCAAATGACCCAGGCATTCAAAAATTCAACGGTGTACACATTTACAAAAAACAAATTTGACCACATGCGCAGTAAGAAAATTGATCGGGAAATAAAAGCAACAATTCAAGAAAGTAAAGCAGAAGGTAAAGTTACTGGTTTAGTCGAACGGACGAAGCTCGGTGGAGGGAACAGAGATTCTGTAGTAATGGGTGTCGCACACAAGGTAACTGGTCTTATTAAGAAGGAACCAGAGTCTAGAACCAGTAGATCTTACACTAAAAATGATCGCGAATATCCTGTAAATGTGCCTCCTTCAAATTATAAAAAGGAATATGCGGAAGCGATGAAGATTCATAACAAAAATATTAGTACTGATGTTGAAGAGAAGACGCTCGATTCCAAAGCAGGGCTCGCCGCCCTTTCAAAATTCATTGGTGAGGCTAGTGCAGGTAATGATTATAAGATTCACAAGAAGGGAGATGATGATCCAATACTTATATTGAAGCAAAATAAAAAGCCAGACGAACGTGTCGGGACAAGTGCTAATGCCAAAAGGGCAGTTGAAACTGTTCTCGATATGATACATAAAGAACAGCAAAAATTGGAATTAGCCCTGGCCGGAAACCCTAACATCTTAAAAGATAAAAATTCGCTGGAGTACAAAAATTTCGAAACCATTTCAGAGCTCTTAAATAAACTTAATGAATGGGATTGGTTTGACAAAGCGTTAGACAATAAAACTGTAGATGAAAAAGAAGTATTAATGACATTGTTTAACGATAGAACAGAGTTGCAAATGTCACTTTTAGAAAGATCATAAATGATGTCCTTTGGTATAAATACATCTTGCTTTCGATTTGCTAATCCATTAAAATTGTGAATATGATAAAATCATTCCTAACAAAGAGTGTCAGCTCTTTTTTTGTACGTAGGTTTTCTTCATTTACCTACTTAAACGTAACCCAATTTCTCGGGGCGCTAAACGACAACATCTACAAGTTGCTGATCGTCTATTTTCTTATCGATTTGGAAGGCATCGAACACAGTCATCATTTTCTAGCCATCACAGGTGTTATTTTTGTCCTCCCCTTTCTGCTATTTTCTGCATCTTCAGGCAAACTAGCAGATAGATTCAGCAAAAGAAATATTATTGTTGTGACAAAAATCCTAGAGTTTATCTCAATGGTCGCAGCAATCTTCGCATTTTATTACGATAGTAAATTCGGGTGTTATTCTATTTTGTTCCTTCTCGCCTTGCAAAGCGCCATTTTCGGTCCATCCAAATATGGCATCCTTCCCGAACTCGTAGCAACCGATAAAATCAGCAAAGCCAATGGCCTGATGACCTCATTTACATTTTTAGCCATTATTTTGGGAACTTTTTTTGCCTCATTTTTACTTGATATAACAGGCAGACATTATATTTTTGCGGGTGGATTTTGTTTAGCAGTCAGCATCATCGGACTAATAGCTAGCTTTTGCATTGAATACACCCCGCCATCAGGATCACACAAAAAATTTAATTTATTATTCATCTCCGAAATTATCAAAACATTAAAAAGCACCACAAGAGAACCATCCCTTCTTGCAGCTGTTGTTGGATCGGCCTTCTTTCTTTTCCTTGGGGCCTTTGTGCAACTGAACATGATTCCATATGCTGTACAATCGCTTCACCTTTCTGACATTCAGGGTGGCTACCTCTTCCTAATTACTGCTGTAGGCATAGGCAGTGGATCACTTTTGGCGGGAAAAATATCGGGGAAGCTCGCCGAACTCGGCATTGTGCCTGTTGCAGGGGCAGGTATTACCGTTTGTCTTTATTTGCTAGATCTTCTTTCCGAACATTTGTATGCGGCTATTCCTTTGGTCGTGTTGGTAGGAATGTTTGGTGGCTTTTACCAGATTCCACTAGATTCTTACATACAAATAGCAAGTCCCAAGAAAAGCCGCGGGGAAGTGGTTGCTGCAACCAATTTCTTGAGTTATTGCGGGGTTCTTTGTGCTTCTGTTTTACTGTATTTAATTACTGAATTTTTTGGATTTAGTGCGGATAAGGGATTTACCATTATGGGTGATATAGCTCTTGTAGTTACAGTAGTTATCACGTATCAATTTTACGACTACTTAAGTCGTTTTGTTGCAATGATTCTATCGAGACTTCATTTTAGCATCTCATTTTATGGAATTGAAAATATTCCCAAGTCACCTGCTTTGTATATTTGCAAGCATACAGCTTGGAATGATACTCTCCTCATGTTAGGTGCACAAAGACGCCGGATGCGTTTTTTTATTGAGCATGAGCATGAGCATACCAAATGGTTGAAAAGACTTTATCATTTACTTAGAACAGTAAATATCCCCTCTATTGAACCTTTAGAGAGAAATGAGGCTTGTCTATCTGAAATCAGGAAAATATTAGATGCTGGAATATCTGTTTGCATTTTCATAGACGATCCAGACATTAATACGGCTATTGAAAAACTCAATCATTCTTATCCTTTCAAGAAAGTTCTCATGGATACCGATTATCCAATGATTCCGGTAACAATAGAAAAGGGTACAAAAGAGAAGAAGCCGCGCATCTTTAAACGTCTCCTAAACAAGTTCCGCGTCCCAGCCTCTATCTCTTTCGTAATTTCATCTACTTAAACTAAATATTACCACCGAGATCACTGAGCTGACAAGAGGTCAAACAAAGAGAATGTTTTTACTCTTATGTGATCTCTTGTGAACTCTGTGATCTTTGTGGTTAAAAATGTTTTTTAGGGTTTAAAATAATGCAACCATGGCGGGGGTGCTTGCAAGGTCTTTGGGTGTTTTTTCATCGTTATTTTTGATTGATTTGCCTGCCCCGTGTTTAATGAGGTATTTTGCAATATTGCAACTACTTGACTTCACAGCATTGTGGAGAGGCGTATTACCATCGGCATCGGTTAAGTTCATTTCCGTATTGGGTCTAATGGCCCACTTAACAGCATTAAAATTCTTTGCTTGGACCCCTCGAAATAAATATCGTCCCAGAGCATCGCCATCGAAATGGTCTGGTTGCTGTTGGGTCATATGGTTTCCTAGATATTGCACCAGTGAATTGATTTCATTATCAATACTGTAAACAAAAAGGGTTTCTGCGAACCATTTTGACTTTAAAAGTTCTGTCCTTGTATAAAGATCTACCCGCTTTAAACATGATTGAGCAATATTTAAAATTTGTACAATTTCCTTCCCTCGTGGTGTTATTTGATTCAATTTACCAGATTCTATAAGGTAATTGGAGGCCTCACCGTGACTGATTTTTTCCAGATAAGAACGAATTGAATTCAAAGTTATGTGCGGAGGCTCTTTTTTAGCCAACAACAATATCATTTCGGCAAGAAAATGGTGATCGCATACGATATCAGCCATATATTGCGTTTTGTCTTCTTCGGATCCTTTATGCGGATAGTTTTTCCAGGCTCCTGACATCTTGATAATATTTTCGGAGAGGAGAAAGTAGGATTTCTCTAGAGTATTTTGGCGGGTGATCCAGCACCAAAGCTTAAGTAATAGCTTTTGAATGGCATTGTAGTTCATTTCAAGTTTCTGTTTCGCTTTTTCGAATCGAGCCCTTATGGCTAACCATGCAGGTTCGGAATCTTTGAGAGATCTTCTGGCTGTTTTTGAATTTTGGATGATCTTATTGGCAAAATTAAAGACATGTCTAAGATTTTGATCAACCTTTGAATCTCCCTTTGGCTTATTCTCTAAGGCATTATTTACTATAGAGAATTTCTCATTTGGCGCTATGTGCGCCAAAACATTTAGAATAGTGGCGGTCATACATTACCTCCGGTATTAATAAGTCTTGCAGCACTACTTTGGGCATTTTTACATTCGATCTCTGTAGGTGTATATTCTGCAAATTTTACTGTATCTCCTGACTTCTGCCAAAATTTGAATATCCTCAAATATCCAAAAAAAGAGGTTTGATTTGCAATGGGTTGCAATTTTTCTTAGTGCAAAAAACCGCACTAAGCTCTATTTTTAGTAGATGCGGGGAAATCTTTCTATTCGAAAAGTTCGCACTTCATCCGGTGCGATTGCTGTACAAATAATTCGTTACGCCCAAGGCAAACGTATTATCATTCGTCATATTGGTAGCTCTCATACTGATGATGAATTAGCTGTGCTTTATCAAGAGGCTGAAATTGTAAGAGAACAACTATCTCTTCAACCCTCTCTTTTTTCAATAATAGAAAAACCCTCAAAGATCCTACATGTAGACCATTTACAATTAACTTCAATCACCCATCGCTTTGCTCATTTAGCCTTGAAAAAATGCTCTCAATTATGTGGATTGGCATTTCTTCATCCTTTATATCAAGATCTTGCTTTGATGCGTATAGTAGAGCCTGCTTCAAAATTACGCACAATTGAATTATTGGAAAATTATTTTGAAATATCTTACGCAGAACGATCTGTCTATCGTTTACTTCCCAAGCTTTTAGAGCACAAAGATGCTATTGAAAATGCAGCCTATCATACTGCTAAAGTACATTTTAACGAGTCGTTTGCTCTTGTTCTCTATGATGTCACGACTTTGTACTTTGAAAGCCACGAACCTAATGATGAGCTAAGAGCTCGAGGATTTTCCAAAGATGACAAATCAAAACAACCGCAAATTGTTGTAGGATTGCTAGTAACTCAACAAGGGTTTCCTCTTAGGCATGAAATCTACAAAGGGAACACTTTTGAAGGACATACAATGCTGGATGTAGTTAAGGTATTTCAAAAACATCATTCCAATTGTAAGCCGATCATTGTTGCTGATGCCGCCATGCTTTCTCAAGAAAATATGGATCTTCTGGAGGCTGAAAACTATCAATATATTGTAGGTGCTCGGCTTGCAAATGGTTCGAAAGCTTTTATTGAATTAATTACATCACGATTGAAAAAGAAAGAAGGAGATATCATTCGTTTACCTTATCCTAATCGTTCTTACGAGATAGTCTGTTCTTACTCGGAAAAACGAGCAAAGAAAGATCAATATGAATTTGAAAAACAAATCATGAAAGCCCAAGAGATAATTGTAAAGCAGGAATCAGGAAAACGAGCCAAATTTGTCAAAAAATCAAAAGCCCATAATGATGCATTTGTTTTAAATAAAGAATTAGAAGAGAAGGCAAAAAAACTTATTGGTATTAAAGGGTACTGCACAAATATTTCTGAAGGCATTTTATCAAATATTCAAGTTATTGAATACTATCATGCGCTTTGGAATGTGGAACAAGCATTTCGCATGTCAAAAACAGATCTTAAAGCTCGTCCAATTTTTCATCATACACACGATGCTATTAAAGCTCATGTCTTGCTCTGCTTCATGGGACTAATGATGGGAAAATTTTTGGAAATTAAAACAGGTCTATCTTTGCGAAGAGTGCGAGATATTCTCTGGAATGTTCAAGAAGCTCACATCAAGGACGAATTAACAGGAAAAACCATTACATTACAAACCAACATGAAAGATTTTAATGAAAGTAAACTTGTTGAATTTCTGAAACCGCACTAAATGGCAGAAGTCAGGAAACAAAGAGAATGTTTTTACTCTTATGTGATCTCTTGTGAACTCTGTGATCTTTGTGGTTAAAAATGTTTTTTAGGGTTTAAAATAATGCAACCATGGCGGGGGTGCTTGCAAGGTCTTTGGGTGTTTTTTCATCGTTATTTTTGATTGATTTGCCTGCCCCGTGTTTAATGAGGTATTTTGCAATATTGCAACTACTTGACTTCACAGCATTGTGGAGAGGCGTATTACCATCGGCATCGGTTAAGTTCATTTCCGTATTGGGTCTAATGGCCCACTTAACAGCATTAAAATTCTTTGCTTGGACCCCTCGAAATAAATATCGTCCCAGAGCATCGCCATCGAAATGGTCCGGTTGCTGTTGGGTCATATGGTTTCCTAGATATTGCACCAGTGAATTGATTTCATTATCAATACTGTAAACAAAAAGGGTTTCTGCGAACCATTTTGACTTTAAAAGTTCTGTCCTTGTATAAAGATCTACCCGCTTTAAACATGATTGAGCAATATTTAAAATTTGTACAATTTCCTTCCCTCGTGGTGTTATTTGATTCAATTTACCAGATTCTATAAGGTAATTGGAGGCCTCACCGTGACTGATTTTTTCCAGATAAGAACGAATTGAATTCAAAGTTATGTGCGGAGGCTCTTTTTTAGCCAACAACAATATCATTTCGGCAAGAAAATGGTGATCGCATACGATATCAGCCATATATTGCGTTTTGTCTTCTTCGGATCCTTTATGCGGATAGTTTTTCCAGGCTCCTGACATCTTGATAATATTTTCGGAGAGGAGAAAGTAGGATTTCTCTAGAGTATTTTGGCGTGTGATCCAGCACCAAAGCTTAAGTAATAGCTTTTGAATGGCATTGTAGTTCATTTCAAGTTTCTGTTTCGCTTTTTCGAATCGAGCCCTTATGGCTAACCATGCAGGTTCGGAATCTTTGAGAGATCTTCTGGCTGTTTTTGAATTTTGGATGATCTTATTGGCAAAATTAAAGACATGTCTAAGATTTTGATCAACCTTTGAATCTCCCTTTGGCTTATTCTCTAAGGCATTATTTACTATAGAGAATTTCTCATTTGGCGCTATGTGCGCCAAAACATTTAGAATAGTGGCGGTCATACATTACCTCCGGTATTAATAAGTCTTGCAGCACTACTTTGGGCATTTTTACATTCGATCTCTGTAGGTGTATATTCTGCAAATTTTACTATATCTGCTTTTGACAAAATTTCTGCAAGTGCATTTTGAGTTTTGCTGTCAAAATAAGGATTTTTTCTGATTTGATTGAGGAATTCTTCAGTCGTTTCCTTTGGTGCATGGACCGCATAGTAATCTTCCATGTAGTTTCTAAGGACTTCAGATAATTTGCTGTAAAATTCTTGTTTATTTTCTTGTTCCGTGTCTAGATCCTGGAGGTATTTAAGTGCCCTAATGGTCGCTAACTTTTTAAGTTTCTTAAGTTCAAGTTCTTGATTGATGGGTATTTCAGGCTGTTGTTTTGCTACGAGAAAAAGCATTCCCAAGGCAAAAAGACCTATAATGTATTCCCAATGAAAGGTTTTTGCACTGATGATGGCTTCGTTTATGGGCGGTTGAAGTTGATTTTCCGTGTTGACATTCTTCGTATTTATTTCGTTCATTTCAATAGGATATTCATTGTCTAAAGAGATGACATTTACTTCGCAATGCAGTAAAACCGGGAAAAATAATAACAGAAAGCATTTCATCATTAGTGTCTTACCCGGCGAAGTTTAAAAAATTTTCTTAGTGGATTTATGTAGGGTTCATTAGTTTGAACAGGGACAATGCCTGCTCCAATCTCATGCATGAGGTTATATAATGCATCTATGCGTTTTTGAGCATTTATTTGCATTTCATGGGTTACTGCCTTGCTTGAGGTATCGACGATCTCACTTTGTCCTGATTCTAGATCATGAAAATGCACTAATCCCATTTTTGTAAATTCCCATTCATTTGGATCGTGAGTATGAATTGCAATAAGATCATTATGTTGCGCCGTAATCAAAAGTTCGCGTTGCGGCAAAGCGCAAATGAAGTCGGAGATCAAAAAACAGATAGTTTTTCGTTGATGAACATTGCCCAAAAAGGTAAGGGCTGCCGATAGATCAGTTTTTATCTTTTTTGGTTCGTGCAAAAGCAACTCTCGAATGACCCGTAGAACATGCCTTAGGCCCTTATTCGGAGGAAGATATAACTCTATCCCCTCTGAAAATAGAATCAACCCTACTTTGTCATTATTTTTAATCGCAGAAAAAGCTAAAACACCTCCTATTTCCGCAATCAGCTCTTTTTTGGTCTGGGAGCCACTCCCAAATTGAGTCGAAGCTGATACGTCTACCACAAGCATCACAGTGAGCTCTCGCTCTTCGCGAAACACTTTCACATACGGATGGTTCATTCGTGCTGTCACATTCCAGTCAATGCTTCGTACTTCGTCACCAGGCTGATATTCCCTAACTTCTTCGAATTCCATCCCTTTTCCTTTAAAGGCAGAATGGTAGGCTCCAGCCAAGATATCATTGGCCAGTTGAGTTGTATTGATTTGGATTTTTCGAATTTTTCGAAATACATCGCTCATGGCATTATGGAACCGGAATGGTGGCTAAAATACGATCGATGATATCATCAGGGGAAATATCTTCCGCCTCGGCTTCATACGACCTTCTTAGTCGGTGTCTTAAGATGTCACCGCAGATCTCTTTAATATCATTCGGCTTCACAAATCCTCTTCCAGCCAAGTAAGCATATGCCTTAGCTCCAATAGTTAGAGCAATGCTTGCTCTTGGAGAGGCTCCATAGAGTAAAAGTCCTTCAATATCAACTTTGAAATCTTTAGGTCTTCGTGTAGCGCAAATGATTTGCAGGATGTAATTTATAACTTTTTCATCGATATAAATTTCATTGACCACTTGTCTTGATTCCAAGATATCTTGAGCACTTAGTATGGGATTAACGACAGGGATTTCGCCGAGGGTTGCCATTCTTTTAATGATTTCGCCTTCCTCCTCGATGGAGGGGTAGTCGATTTTCACTTTCATCATGAATCGATCTGTCTGGGCTTCGGGGAGCGGGTAGGTCCCTTCGTGCTCGATCGGGTTTTGCGTTGCCAGAACTAAGAAGGGTTCTTTGATGGGGTATGTTGTTCCACTGATTGTCACCTGGTGCTCTTGCATCACTTCAAGAAGGGCTGATTGCACTTTTGCTGGAGCTCTGTTTATTTCGTCGGCCAAAAGGATATTGGTGAAAATAGGCCCTTTATTAACACTAAAGGTGCCATCTTTGGGGTTGTATATCGTAGTTCCAATAAGATCGGCTGGGAGTAAATCTGGGGTAAATTGGATCCGTTTATAATTGCATTCAACAGCTTTGGCCATGGACGTAACGGCCATTGTTTTAGCAAGACCAGGCAGTCCTTCTAGCAAAATGTGCCCGTCTGACAAAAGTGCCACGAAAAGTCGATTGATCATCTCCTTTTGTCCAACGATAACCCTGCTCATTTCATCCATGGCGGCGTGAAACTTCTGATTCGATTGATTGACTTTTGCTGTTATTTGTTCGATATTCATATAACAACTTATTCCAATTTCCCAATTAAATTGCAACAAGCTTATGCGAGAGGCACAAACTGCATTTCAAAAAACTTTTTACAACGCAAAGGAGCAAAAGGCGCAAAGGAGGAGATAGATCATTCTCATAGTTGATATGGTTAAGTCACTTTTCAAACCTTTTTCTTCCTTTGCGTTGTAAAAAGTTTTTGGAAATGCGGTTTGGTTTTTTTACTAGGTCAATTGATTTCGAGCAGATAACGCCCATCTTTGTGTACTAACTTTCCTTCCAGGGTCACAACTTTTGAGGTTGGTATAGAAGAGAATTCACCATCAATGACGAGTTTGGGGTGGCCTTGGCCTTCACAGCAGGATCGAGCATTCGGCAGGTTGGATAATACCCATTCTCCATTAGGCAACTGTTGAGGAAATCCTCGGATCGTAACAATTGTATCGAGGTATTCCGGATCGGAAATGTCCTGTAATGCAAGAATCGATGCAAGGATAGTGTGGATCATTTTAATTATTATTCATCTTCTTTGAAACGGTAGCCCACACCGCGGACAGTCTCAATGCTCGTAAAGTTGGGACCTAACTTTTTTCTTAAAGAAGCAATATGTACATCAATATTTCTATCAATGATAAAAGCTTCTTCATGTTGAATGTCATCAAGCAACTGATTTCTTGAAAGAACTTTACCTTTGTGGAGCAATAGTCTACGTAATATGCCGAATTCAGAAAGGGTCACTGGGATCAGCTTATCCTTCTTAAAGAGTTGATATCCCTCTGTATCCAGTGTGAAATAGCCAAATTTTACGATTTTTGGTCCTGCTTCAGGCTCCTTGCCCCTTCTTAAAACTGCCTTTATTCTGGAAAATAAGACTTTTGGAGAAAATGGCTTGGCCACATAATCGTCAGCACCAAGCTCAAGCCCAAGAACCTGATCTATTTCCTCCGTCTTGGCAGAAATCATGATCACAGGGATATCCTTAGTAGTAGAATTATGCTTCATCTTCCGGCAGACATCTAGCCCGCTCTGGCCAGGAAGCATGATATCTAGGACAACCAAATCGGGCTTTTCACGCTCTATAGCAATCAGCCCGTTTAGGCCATCGACTTCCACGTGAAGAGAATACCCCGAAATCTCAGCCTGCAATTTAATCAGCGCCGCTATATCTTCTTCATCTTCTATCAAAAGTAACCGAGGTTTTTGCATACCAATAACTCCCATTTCTGATTTCATTCTATACTTGTAAGAAATTAATTGCTAGTAATCCTCGAAAAGTGTATAATACTGCCCAAAATAAGGGATAAATAGGATGCTTCCACGAAAATTTATAATAGTAGCGCTTGTCGTATTAGGCATCGTCTATGGCTGGTACAATTTTTTTCCACAATCTGCTGAAAATGTCGTGGTTAAGAATGAAAAGTTACCGCCTAGTCGAAAAATAAATAATATTTTAATAGAGCCTAATGCCGAAGACGTATTCCCTTATATTCCTAATTTTAAAATGGATATAATCGATAAAAATCTCCTTTTCCAGCAATTGGAGAGCGACGAAGAAATCACCATGGAAGATGAATAATGGCAATGGTCTTTTTACTGTATGCTCTTTTTGCAAGTGTATTCACCGCCTCAAAAACGGGATTACAATATAGTTCGCCGGTATTTTTTGTCGGATCCAGAATGCTCCTTGCAGGACTTATACTGGTCGCATATCTTGCCATTTTTAAAAGGGACCAATTACGCATTCAACAGCGACATATTTGGAGTCTAATTTTATTGGCAGTTTTTAATATTTACCTTACCAATATTCTCGAATTTTGGGGACTGCAATACCTGACGTCATCCAAAACCTGCTTTATCTACAGTCTCTCACCTTTTCTTTCAGCTTTATTTTCATACTTTATGCTGACAGAAAAAATGAATTACAATAAATGGCTCGGGCTCATTGTTGGTTTTGCAGGATTTATTCCTATCCTTCTAAACCAATCCGATTCTGAACAAAGTCTTAAACATTTTTTATTTCTATCATGGCCCGAAATCTCCGTCATGGGAGCGGCCGCATGCAGCGTCATTGGATGGATTTTATTGAGAAAAATGGTCAAAGAAAACGGATATTCCACATTCCTTGCTAATGCAGGCAGCATGTGTATTGGCGGAATCATGGCGTTAACTCATTCTTATTTCACAGAAAATTGGGATCCTATTCCTGTTACCGAAACCATGCCCTTTCTAGAATGTGCTCTATGGCTCATTGTGGTCTCTAACCTGATTTGCTATAACCTCTATGGATGGCTTCTGACACGTTACACAGCCACATTTATATCTTTAGCAGGTTTCACAACTCCGCTTTTCACGGCTTTGTTCGGATGGTATTATCTTGGAGAAAATGTTACCTTTTCGTTCTATCTGTCGACAGCCATCGTCCTAATAGGACTAACCATCTTCAACAAGGAAGAGTTGAAGCAAGGATATACGAATAATTCAGTTGCTTCCTTAAGCTCTAATTGATTATTCTAGTGCCTGAGGTGGCAATGACTTACACGAAAACAGAAAACGAAGTTTATTTTCAGTCTGATACCCTCTATTATAATGATCAGATCAATAAAAGTATTCAGCAGGTTCTGCCCCGCTTCGATAAAATAGCCAAGTCTTACGTTTTATTTAATATGACTTATCTCGTTCTCGGAGTAATCGAAGCAACTTTATTTATTATATTTTTTTCTTCCCTCGTACAATCGGCCCTATTAGCTTTTTGCCTTGCACTTATCTTTTTGACCATTTTTTCTTATTTTTGTCCTCAGACTTTACCTACAAACACAAAAAGCAGAACAATTTAAAGAAATCCAGGATCGTTATTTAGATGCCTGCAAGCAACTAATTGGCTACAAAGACGAACTTCCCGAGCACCATCTTATTTTGGCAAATGCATGTGTAAAATTCGCCACACAACTGAGTGGTCGTGAGTACAAATACTTTCGATTACCTGGATGGTTGGCTGTTTTGACCGCCGCTGCCGAACAGTGGAGTTACTGGTGGCATTGGCAGGATGTTTTGGCGATGAGAGAACTTTTGCTCAAAAAAGCCTCAGAAGAGCATATTAAATTAGTTAAAATAGAGCCGACCAGTCTAGAAGTTCACGTAGCTTTAGCTAATGTCTATGTGATGTTGACGGGGTTATATCTTGACTTTCTCAATGCTGAAAAGCAATCAGGAGATAATTTAAAGCAAAAGTATCGCAAAATGGCTGAGAAGGCCATTGAAGAGTTTAAAATCTTGAATGATTATGCTCCAGATGATCCCTGGGTGCATATGCAGCTTGCTTTCAGTTATCATGATTTAGGAATGCCTCAGGATGAAATTAAGGAATATGAAGCAATTCTCCAATTGTGTCCGAATGATTACGATACCTTATTAAAATTAGGGCGTCTTTACTTTCAACAGGGCTACAATTCAAAGGGGCTTCAAGTTTATGAAGCTCTTCGGTGTCGAGACGGCCAAAAGGCTGAGCAGCTCATAGACTTTTATGGTGAGTGTGCATAGTCATGAGAATTATTGCTGGAACTCTCAAGAACAAAGAAATTGCAGCCCCAAAGGGGGATGTCACTCGTCCAACTTCAGCCTTGCTCCGGGCGGCATTGTTTAATATTTGCCAGCAAGATATTGATCAATCAAACTTTCTGGATTTATTTGCTGGTTCAGGTGTGATGGGGATCGAGGCCATCAGCCGCGGAGCAAAATTTGCCACTTTTGTCGATATCGATCGTGAATCTGTCCGCTCCATAAAAAAAAATATAGATAATGCTGCATTGCAAGATAATACTTTGGTGATTCAAGGAGATGTTCTACAAGTGTTAGACCGTCTGATCCGTCAAGAATGTCGTTATGATATCATTTATGCCGATCCTCCCTATGAAGATCAATATAGCAATCTCGTTCTGAAGAAGATTGATCAATCGTCTTTGATTAAATCAGGCGGGATCCTCTTTTTTGAGGAAAGCAAACGAGCCAAGCTCGATTTTAATTCGCTCACATCTCTCAAATTAATCAGCCAACGTGCCTACGGCCGCTCAGCATTATTTGAATTGCAGAAAGTATAAGAATTAGTTAAAATAGTTCCGAATGACTTGCTATTCGATAGAGGTATAGAAGTGTGTCATTCATCAGGATTCATTCCCATCTGCTCCCAGAAATCATCTATGGAATCAAAGGAATGGCCTCCTCCCTCATCAAGCTCTTTCATAGCAGCAAGGGTGTCCTTATTTGGCTTATGTGGGAAATCTGACCTGAGATAAGAGAGAATCAATTCACTAAGGTTCATATGTGCCTTTGCGGCAAGCATTTTAATATAGGCCCTTTCATCGGGGGTGCATTCAATGGTCATTTTTACTTTTTCGTGGTGTGCATGAGAGTATGTTCCCATAATTTACCTCCTTAGTATGGCTTTATTATACCAATTTCCCAGGATTTATGTAAACACCCTTTTCTAGGGTTTCTCTGTTCCCCAGCGGCGGTGGAGAAAATTTTCGAGGGGGCAGAAGCAGATTTTGTCGATGATTACACCTATAAGAACAATAACGATCATAATGCCGACAACAGCTTCCATAGCATGAAGTTCACGGGCATAGTGCAATAAGTGTCCAAGGCCAAATCCGGTAAGAATGGTTACATAAATCTCAGCAGCCATTAGTGAGCGCCAAGCGAATGCCCAGCCTTGCTTCATTCCACTTACAATAAATGGAAGTGCAGCCGGAATAACAACATATATCCACGTATGAAGCCCTTTAGACCCCATGGTGCGGGCTGCACGTATGTAGATCGGCGGGACATGCCTGACGCCTGATTCAGCCGCCAAGGCAATCGACCATACAGATCCCATCACCACAATGAAAAACATGGCATCCTCTGTCTGTCCAAACCAAAGCAAAGCCAATGGAGCCCAACAAATGCTGGGGAGCGCTTGAAGTCCGAGCGCTATCACACCAAGAGTATCTTGCAAAATCTCAAAACGGGCATTCAACAACCCCATTGGCAATCCTATCAAGAGGCCGACAAAATAGCCTTGAATGAGTCGAACCATGGTAACATAGATGGCTTCAAGGAGCGATCCATCTGAAATGGAAATATAGTAGTAATTCAATACTGCCGATGGTGCAGGCAGAAGTATGTCAGGCCAGAGGTTCATACGTGCTAGAACCTCCCAAATAACAATAGAAACAATAAAGAATAGTGCGGAAATAATTGTCCTTCTCATGTCATTCTCTCAGGTAAATTTGTGTGGTGTTGCCTGAGAAATAACGTAATATCCGATGCGTACATTGCCACCTCAAGGTCGCGGATATCTCTGGGTCGAGGCAGTATAATTTCAAATTGTTCCCGAATTTTTCCAGGATTGGGTGAAAATAAAACTACTCGACTCCCTAAGCAAACCGCTTCAGCAACGTTGTGAGTGATGAATATAATTGTTTTATTCTGTTCTATCCAGATCTCTTGAATGTCAAGATAGAGTTGTTCCCGCGTCATGGCGTCAAGGGATGCAAATGGTTCGTCCATTAAAAGTATCTGAGGATTAGGGGCTAAAGCTCTTGCCAGGGCTACGCGTTGTTTCATTCCCCCAGATAGCTCGTGAACATTGGAGTACATGAATTTTTCTAGTTTCACCATTTGCAAATAGAACACTGCGATTTCTTTTTTTTCACTTTCGCTTAAATTTGGCTTTAATTTTAGGCCGAACATCACATTATCGAAGACATTAAGCCAGGGAAAGAGAGCCGATTCTTGAAAGAGGACGATGCGATCATTTCCGGGTCCCACTACGGGCTTTCCATCCATGTAAATTGTGCCTTGGTTGGGAAAATCTAAGCCTGCAATAAGATTTAATAATGTTGTTTTTCCACATCCGGAAGGGCCTAAAATGCATAAAAATTCGCCATCTGCAATTGTGAGAGATATATTTTCAAGGGCAGTCACATCATTTGTTGAGGTGGTGAATACCTTGTAGACCTTGTCGACTATCACTTTGGGTATATACATATTATTCGATTGTTTGTTTACCGTTTTCTGTTAATAGTTCATTCAATAGTTTTAGTTCATAGATGCCATGTAAATCCATTTCATGGTTAATCAATCCTACCTTAAATGCCTCTTTTGCATACTTGTAAAGAGATGTTGAAATAGGGTCATATGTAAATTCAAGGTGTTGCCAGGACCTATCTAGAATTTCTTTTGGGAGTTCAAAACCTGTTTCTTCTTTGAATTCCTGATTAATCATTTTCTTTGCTTCTTCTTCATGGGTCTTGATCCATTCTGTAAGTTCGAGATGTGCAGCTATCCATTTTTTTATAATGTCCGGATGCTTCTGTAAAAATGCTTTGCTAGATGTTAGGTGGGTAGTTACATACTGGCCCTTAGTTTCTGGCCAGAGAGAACTTTCTTCAAAGTAAACTTTTCCATTTGCTTGTAATATTAGCCGACTGACCCATGGTTCAATAGCCCATGACCCATCTAAGGAGCCATTTTTGAACAGTTCTAATTGATCAGTAGGCTCTGTTGGGATGACAAAGACATCCCCCCCTGTGATTGTAACTTTGAATCCTTGAGATTGCAACCAGGCCCGCGCAGCAATATCCTGCGTATTCCCGAATTGAGGCGTAGCAATTTTTTTTCCGCGAAAGTCTTTGGGTTCTTTGATGCGGCCATCAGGTTGCACGATAAGGGCAGCTCCGCCGCTGCAAGCGCCGCAAATGATGCGGACTTCCTCGCCTTTGGATCTTACGAAAGCATTGATTGTCGGGCTAGGACCGACATATGTCAAGTCAAGGGATCCAGCAAATATTCCTTCCATGGCGCTTGGGCCGGCGTCGTATACATACCATTGTACTTGAATATCTTTTCCAAGTCGTTCTTCAAACCAACCTTTTCCGTGCCGAGTTAAGTGGTGACCGATAAGTCCTTGTGCATGAGTGATATTTGGAAAATGTCCGACGTGAATGATAAGTTTTTCTTCGGCAAATACCGTAGTAAAATAGGTGCACAAAATCAGGATTAAAGAATGAATTCTCATATTGCAATTTCTAACATAAAGTTATTTTTTTAGCAAATTTCCTGTGGCCAGCTCTCTCCGAGAGCTGGCGTCTGCTGTCAGAGACAGCAGACCACAGTGTTAACAATATTTCTTTTCTAAATCGGGAAATATGGTTTTTAGATCCCATAGACATTCCTCGGGAAATGTCTTTTCCTCTAATCCTGTTTCTAATGAAGCCTTAAGTCGCGCTGAGAAGTAGGCATCGGCCACAATTTCTTTTAACTTTGGTTTCAAACTTGGGTTTTCTGCTAGAGTTTTATGTGCTTTATGCCTAGATTCTTTAATAGAAACGTCCCAGGATTTCGACTTTAAATTAGGCTGGTATTTTATTTTCAACATATGCATTAATAAAACTTCTAAGTAGCTAGTTAGAGTTCGTTTTTCTGATCTTCCCAAGCTTTCGATCTCCTCTATCAAATGATCCATATCCAATTTTGAGAACTCCCTTTTCTTTAGGTGTTTGGCTTGATCATTCACCCACTTGTAAAAATCAGATTCGTACCCCTCCGATTTTTTTGTACGAGTAGGAACAGATAATCTAAGTTTTTTTGGCGATGCTTTGATTGTTTTTTTTACAACTTTTTCCATGCTATTCTCTTTTCCAGGGGATGATATACTATTTTACGATTATTGTAAATTAGTCACATCTTGCACGACAAAGTTCTGCTGTGCTTTAATTTCTCGGGTTGTTTTTTGAGTAAAGTCGATCTTTTTCAAGTCGACCATCTGAATTTGCAGGCTATTGTAAGTTCTAAAATAGGTTTTGAGATTGTTGCGATCGTGAACAACAACCCATTGTGTATATTCGGAATCCTTAGATTCTTTTGCGGGGCCCTTAGCGATATGGCCTTGTAGTTCAGAAGAGACTGTAGGATGTGTTTCTGTGGCTTTTTCCCGAATAATGCCGAAAAAGATATCGAAAGTATTCAAAATATGAAATCCTAGCCGTGCAGTTTCCTCGCCTGTTGGAGGAGAGGTTGCCCATTGTGAAAACAGAGCAGCACGAATAAAGCGAGAAGGAGGAGTATAATCTCCGGGAATTCCTAAAAGTCCGCTACCTTGTCCTATAGGTTTAACCTTATCATCGGAACTTTGCAGTTGAGCGACATTAATTGGGGATAAATTGACAAAATTTGATAAATTGATGAGGTGCCAATCAAACGAAGGTGAGTTAGTTAAAACACCTACTGGATTATCGTATACAACTCTTTTTCCCTTTACATATTCCACAACAATAACTTTGCCCTGGTTGTCAGCTATGTAATAATGGAGAGGAAACGAGAAATTAACCTCTGGGACATTCTGTTGAGCAACAAGAACTTTTTCCAAAGCTCCTTTTACATCATCCAGATTTGCACATGTACCGAGCAAATATGATGCCAGTTCCCAAGCTCCTAGCGTTTGATTTGTACGTGCATTGTCGGGCTTTTCATATTCTGTAAACCCAGGAAGATATAACACACCGATAACCAACCCTTTTTCATTCATGCCATCAGTTACTAGTGTCGGAGAAATCCACTGATTCATGCCAACAAAACCATATTTTGTTTTCCACTGGAGCCCAGTTTTGTTTTCAGGGGCAGTCCCTTTATAGTCAAATTCTCTTGGTACAACTAATAAATTCGATTTAAAATCGACTCCAAATTCCATAGAACGGCAATACACATGTGCTCCATCCTGAGATGTTAACTGGAAGGCTGTGCAAGCATCTAGCGACTGTGTGAAGTAAACTGCACAAAAGCAGATAAGTAGTTTAAGAATTCCTTTCATCATTTCTCCTTTATTGACCTTCATGTTGTTTTAACATCTCTTCAATTTTAACTTTTATTGCAGACAGATTGAACGAAGCTGGAGCCTGCATCGGCGGATAATCAAGGGCCGTTAATGCAAGCTTTTCTACTTCTTTCTGAACTGTTACAAAACGCCAGAATTCACGTGCGTAGAAATCATTTAAGTATCCTCCACCCATGTTATTTGTGCTCTCACCGCGAGTAGCAGGTGTTCTTTCGAATGGGTCCTGACGCAGATTTACAATTGTAGGCATGTCAGTAGTAACTTTTTCTCCAGGCCACCCCCAGGGTTGTTGGAAAAACTGAAACTTGAAGTCATCAATACGGATAGCTCCAAGGTGAGGTCCAGCAAAGTAAAAAACTTCATGACGAGCCGAAGGGGCTTTACCCGTTAGCAGATCAATCTGATTGTATCCATCTAAATGATTCTTGTATGTTCGATCTCCAAGCTGAGCGCCCTTAAGCAACTGGCTGATGATATTTGGATTCCCTGCAGCAGCGACAAGGGTTGGGAACCAGTCAAGACCAGAGAATATGCCGTTTTCAACTGCTCCCGCCTTAATTTGACCTGGCCAACGAGCGATGCAGGGGACCCTGAAGCCGCCTTCAAAGACCGTACCTTTTGTCGCCCGGAAAGGAGTCATCCCTCCATCGGGCCAAGTGAATACTTCAGCGCCATTGTCAGTTGTAAAAATGACAATGGTATTTTCAGCTTCACCGATATCTTCGAGGTGTTTTAGGAGCTTACCAACACAATCATCCAGTTCAGCCATGCCAGCTTCTTCAAGGCCATAGTTGCTCGATGGATTCATCATAGCCTGATATTTAGGGGAAAGGTAGGTGAAAACATGCATGCGTGTAGTGTTATGCCATACAAAAAATGGCTTGTTATCTGTCTTTGCCTTGTCCATAAATTTACAGGAACTATCGACAAGCACCCCATCAAAAGTCTGCATATCGTATTTTGCTGGACGGCTTACCTGCCAGTTTTGCATGTCCTTCATGTTTGGAAATGGAGCCAAAGGACCTTCGTCTACGATCTTTTGTTTTCCAATCTTGCCCCAGCGTGGTTGAACAGTTTGATCGTCATTATCAGTGGCCCAGCAATGCACTAAATTACGTGGACCAGTTTTTTCAATCCAATCCTGCGGATAGTCAAACCAATAAGGGTCCGACATTGCATCTAGATGATATAGGTATCCAAAAAATTCATCAAACCCATGGACCGTTGGGAGGTATTTATTTAAGTCGCCGAGGTGATTTTTCCCAAACTGGCCTGTGGCATAACCGAGTTCCTTCAGTGCAGTAGCCAATGTACATGCTTGCTCAGGAATGCCAACGTCTGCTCCTGCCTGTCCAACTGTGGTTAAACCTGTTCGTATTGGAAGTTCTCCGGTAATAAAGTTTGCTCTTCCCGCAGTACAGCTAGCTTCGGCGTAGTAGTCAGTAAACCGAACTCCTTCCTTGGCAAGTTTATCTATATTCGGTGTCTTGCCCGACATAATGCCTTGGTGGTAAGCGCCAATATTGAACCAGCCAACGTCATCACCCATAATGACGAGAATGTTCGGTTTCTTTTTATTCTTTTGCTTGGCTGAATCATCAGCACTGAAAAGCGGAATCGCGCCAATCAGCATAACCATAATGCATTGAAAGAATTTATCCCAAACCATACAGCACCATCCTCTTTAAAACATTTTTTCTATTTAATTCAGAGATATGATAAAGATATAATTATTGTCGAGAATTTTACTTGTATGAATGAAAAAAACAAATTAGAAAGAAAACTATGTCTCCGTTTTGGGTCGTCAGCCTCTGAAGTGATGTTTGACTATCCATCCAAGTTTTTTCGAGTCCCAGGATGCACAGGCATAATAGCCTATCGCATTGAGTTCGCCTGTGCTATCGTCTTTGGAGATCCCATATGCCCACAGGATGAAATTCCCAAACTTACGGAGGCTTTTCATCGATTCTGCGATGAATCGAATTTGAATATCATTTACATCATAGTTTCGGAATCATTTACAAGATGGGCTATGAGTCACGGATACAGCATTTCAATGGAAGTCTGCGAGGAGCTTGTCTTCAACCCTTTACATGACTTGCACCAAGCTAATAATAAGCTCAAACATAGTTTAGATAAGGCTAAAAGGCATGGTTTGACCATTCACGAATATATTCCTCATAATGCACAAATTGAAAATTCTCTGATGGATATAGGAAATAAATGGCAGCAGGCGATTGGGGGCCCTCACCTTTATTTAGGTGATCTTAAATTTTTTGAAAGTTATATAGGCAAACGGTGGATTTATGTTAAAGACAAAAAACAAATAACAGCAATGGCTATGTTGAGCAAGATAGAATCCCGTCATGGCTGGTTTTTAAAGTACTTTGTCTCATCGCCAGATGCCTATTACGACACTTCAGTTTTTTTAATGGATTCTCTTTTAGAAATTCTCAAGAATGAACATTGCCGATTCTTAACGAAAGGAATGGCGCCAATAGACAACTTGGGAGAAATCAAGGGTTTTAATACAATAACCAAATGTGCTTCAAAAACTATCTACAAAATAATTAGTACAATTTTTAGATTCAAAAAACGCAAGCTATATTGGCTTAGGTATAATCCAAAAACAGAACCATCATACCTCATTTTGCGCCGCACTAACGTCGGCCTCAACGAAATAAGAGCGCTAATGAGAGTTTTTAAAGCTTCGTAATTCCAAAAATTATCCAAAAATCTCAGCCGCAGTAGCACGTAGGCCCTGTTTTATGATGTCGTTCATTTCAATCTTGGAGGGACAAACGAATGTTGGAAGGGCAAAATCTTCGCTGTCAACCTCTAATAAGCCAAGTTCTTGAGCACGATCATAATCTTCAGCCATGACAGCCTTCACTAAGGTCATTGTAGAAATATTTAAGGGCATCACTTTGTCGTATAGAGAACCATCAATAAATGCTCTCTCCTCACCATGCAGACTCGTAGTGAAATCAAAAGAACGTCCTGCTGTGCTCAAATGCCCCGAAACATAGGCTCCACTCATTGAATACTTATCTGCTCCCAAACGAAAAAAATGGAGAAATTCCCGTTGATTATTTTCAGGTATGGCACAAAATGCATAGTGGCCATATCCCAGGAAATCGGTAGTTGAAACCTGCCTGCCCATCAGGGGGTCACCAGAGACAAGTCTTAGCGGCACATTTTTAAGCCTATTTTTACAAATAATACTGATTGATAAACCGTCCCTAATCCTAAAATAGCCCGTTTGTTCGGGAAGGATTCCAGGACCGCCGATGCCAATCACTTTGTGAATATGTACCTTCCCGGTGGTGAGCAAGTTTCCAATGCAAACAACGTCGTGAGCTGTTAAAGTCCAAATAGTATCCTCAAAGTCAATTACAGGATCTATTTCTTGAATATGCAGAGAATAATTACTTACAGGATGGGGCCCTTCTACCGTGTGCCTTTCTACATTTTTTGCCTCTACGAAAGCACGGCACGCTGTCTCCTTAGAATAAACAAGATGGATCTTGCCCGAAGTGAGTTTAGACAATGCCGTCAGTCCAACCTGGAATTCCTTTTCGTGTCCAAGCACCTGAAATTCTGCCGGTGGAATAAACGGAGCAGACTCGACAGCTTTAATGAAAATATTTCGCGGGGGCTTATGGGGATCTGCCAACTTATTAAAGGGGCGTGAGCGTATTTTTGCAAAAATTCCACCAGTTTTAAGTACTTCAATTATCTCTTCGGGCGATGCATGTTCAATATCTAGAGCTCGATGCGGATAATATTGCTCTGTTTGGTCGATTTTTATGATCATGTCGAGGAGTCTCCTTTTAAGTCCTCGACGTATTTCTAAAATTGTGCCTGATGCTGGAGAAACAAAGCAACGTCCCAGACAATTTTTGTCCTCAGCAAGAGGTTGGCCTATTTTTACCTGACTTCCAACTTCCGTTTTAAGCTTGAAATGAATGTCATCGAAAGGTTCAAGATTGAGAGCTACATTTAAAACCTTTTTTTCAACAAAAGGTTGCGGATTACCGGTTGGGGAGCCGGATATGGGTATGTTGAGACCTTTTTTAATTTTGATGTGCATTGAGGCCCTCCTGAATACTAAAAAGGTATTCGAAGAGGGCTATTTATTGCAATAGTTACCCTTTGATCACATGAGTAAGTGCAGCTGCTACTGCAGCTCCAATGAATAAACCAGGTGCCAAAATAAAGAGGGCAACAAGTACTGATCCTAAGATCAAAGACTTTGGAATGCCCATTTCGTGAATGGTCTGATTTACATTTTTTGCAACTGCCACTAACTCGGCACTGTAATAATAACCAGCTACGAGTCCGATAATTACTGCTCCATAGAAGCTATTAAAGAGGATAAGTACGATACCTAGGATTGCCAGAATGTAAGCAATGGTATCAACAGTGTTGGTTTTTGCATAGCTAACGAGGCTTTCGACTTTTTGATTTTTTTTGAGGGAATCAAGAGTCTCCCCGATCTTGCTTTTTTGTTCTTCAGGTTTTTGTGCGCTCATAATAATGCTCCATTAGTTGTTTCTTTTTCCTTATAGGACACTTTTGTCCAAATAAGCAAGAAAAAATTTTACCTATATAAAAAATTGTGATACTTATATTATATTGTATCTCTTACTGGAGGAAAAATGAAAAAAATCATATTAACTTTAATCGCATGTTGCTCATTACATGGGTCGGCATCTGCGGCATTGCCCCCATTATGGCAGAGTGTGGCCGAACTTAAAGCCATTCTCGAAGACAAAAAATTAGGCGAAACTTTGCAGTCTGGAGAATTTATCACAGAAATTCACCATGTGGAATCAAGTTGGCTCATTATAACAAATTATAACAAGCTACAGATTCAAGTAATCTATAATGAAGCAAAAATGCCCGGCCCTGCTCAGTTTTCACTAGAATTCGGCCAGGCAGAAAAACTATAGAGAAAATCCAAATAAATCATCCATTGTGAGCTCGATATCGGCTGCGCCGAGTCCAGCTCCATTTTTTTTTATACCATAAGTTGTGATAAGGGTTAGGAATACACTCTTTTTGGATTTTGTTTTTTCTATAAAAATACTCTTCTTTGATCGCAACTGTGCAGCATAATCTTTATCGATGATGAATTCATCGTTTGAAAATTTAATTTCGCACAGGTTTATACAGTTGTCAGCTCGATCAATGACTAAATCGATTTGTGTACCTTTCTCATTTAGATTTAAGGGTCTGTAAATCCATTCAGATTCATTAGTCGTGACTCCGCTAATACCAAGCGCTTGTTTGATTTTTTGAATATGTTTTAGGCAAAGGCTTTCAAATGCATATCCTGACCAAGCACGGCCAGCAGGTGTGTTGCCTATTTTAAGCCAGAAATTCTCATCGACTCCACTTAGATCGATGCTTTTTGCTTGGCTAATCCACTTTAAGTAGAAAAGAGAGTATTCGTCTACGAGTCTATAACGGATATCATACTTTTTTTTGCCATAACTGTTGAAAGGAGTAATAAATCCAGACTCTTCTAATTCATTTAAAATATTGGTCGTTCCACCTCCCGAAGAAAGACCCGTAGCTTCACATATTTGCTTGATTGTTAGTCCACTTGATATTTCGGCTAAAGCCTTCACGACGGTAATGTGACGTGCATGGTGTTCAAATAGTGAGGAATAAAGGTCATCAAATTCTTTAAATAGGGGGCCATTAAAGCATAGTTGATTAATAATTTGCAGCGAAGATTGCCCTTTTTCGATAAATGTGAGGTATTTTGCTACGCCTCCTATAGCCATGTATATATTGATGAGTTGTTTGCGATCTAACAAAACCCCACGATTGGAAAGAAATTTCTCTGTCTCTTGCAGGTCGAAGGGAAGGAGTCGGATTTTCGCTGTTAAACGTCCATGGAGTCCTCCTCTATCGCGAATTATTTTTTTTATCATCCAAGAAGCAGCAGAGCCGCATACAATGAGAATTACACGATTATCATCAGATATATACCTATTCCAGAAATGGTCCAGGGCCTGAATAAAGTTAGAGCGAGGCGTCGCAAGCCAAGGTAATTCATCAAAGAAAAAAATGATTCGTTGAGAACTGGTAAGTTGTTCGATGGCAACTCTGAGTTGATTAAATGCCTCTAACCAATTAGTAGGTGGATTTGTTGGTTGTTTGCCAAAGACACGAGCAAATTCTATAGAAAAATTACGCAGTTGTTGTCGGAGGGATCCATTTTTTATTCCCGTTAGCTCAAAATAAAGACCTTTTTTCTTAAAAAATTGACGTATTAAGAAAGTTTTACCAATGCGACGCCGTCCATAGATAGCCAAAAATTCGGGATGATTCGATTGATAAATTTTACCTAGAATTTTAATCTCTTTTTCTCTAGCAAAAATATTTTCCATGATGTGTCCTCTTTTGCGCTAAATATAGCATATATTCCGCGGAATTACAATAAAAATAACATAATTCAGCGAAATATAGGCTATATTTCGCGAAATTAATTCCATGGACGAGGAAGAATTCGAATTCTATTTTGCTATTGTTTTGTATATGCCAAATACGGCAATATTATAGTTTATGAATAATATTAGACTGGATTGGATCAATTACGCACTTTTCGGCATAATCATTTTTCTTGCCGCGCTTGCACTTCTCTTCACTTTTTTGCGACCATCGCATATTACTGTTGTGGAAAAAGTGTCTGAAAAAACGAAGCTGCCGCAAAATGCATTCGCTCAGTCCACAGAGAGGTATGAATCTATTGGCCCCCCATTTCTATCTCTTGATTTTTCTCCTATGGCATTGCAGGTGCCCGATCTAAAAAGATATTTAATCTATTATGGAAGAAATGACCGACCTGATGCAAGCGTAGAGAATATGAAGCTCAATTTCGGGCTCAATGGAGTCAAAGGTATAGTTTCTGCAAGCATTAAGGAACCAATTTATCTCGTCTATGACAAAAATGATCCAAAGACAAAATATAAATTTAGCCCTGGAAATGCTGTGACGACTTTATGGTTTGATGCAACACCAGCAACGATGCCTGGGGATGTCGTGGTAAGTGCTGCGATGACGAATGAGGCAGGAGAAGTTGTGCGGCAGCCTGAGGCCAATGCCGAATTTAATTTAAAGGAAAAACCACAGCCCCGTGACAACTCTGAGGAGCGAAAAATTGGGGAATTCAGAGTTGATGGGACATTGCTTTCTCGTCAGGGTGCAAAGTGGTATGGAACTGACAAGTTCATGGAACGTCATGGTGGTGAAGAATATAAAGATTTCATAGGCAAACAGCGAATTGATTTCGGAACAGGTGATTCTACTTATTCAGTATATGTAGGCCCAGAAGATGCTCTTGTATGGGTTAATGATCGATGGAAACAGGAGAAACCGAGCAAGGAAACGAGAAAATATCCAATGATCGCTATTAATAAGATAGAAGACAGGATCATGAAATTAGACTTCTGGGATGTCGATGGCAGAGGAAAAATGGCATTAAATCTGATTAAGTCGCAGGAAGCATGGGTTCCACAGAGCATCCAGAAGGAATTTAATTTCATTGGCGCCAGAACGCGCTCTCAGTTTTTGTTTGAAATAAATAATGAAAGAATGACACTGAGCCCTTCCGATTGGCTCATTCGTACAGATGAGGGTTGGAAGAAATTAACAACTTCGCAGGAAATTGATGATTATGTTGATAGGCGTATTGTGGGACCGCTTTTTGTATTCGATGGGGTGGAAAAAATTGATGGAAAGCAGGTGCTTGTCGGTACATTGTTTAACAAAACACGAACAGACATGAAAACAATTGAGGTTGTCTTGCAACAGGGCGGAGCGCCGATGATGGAAAATAGGGAACCCTCAGAAAAAAGATCTTTGAAACGTTATGAGGAACCAGAGGATTCCGAAGGTGATGATGAGGATGAGGCAACAATAAAGGAAAAGATTCAAGAAAAGTTAAAAGAAATGCGTGAAATGAGAAATATTAATAGTATACCACCCGAGCCAAGAGGTAAGAGAGAATGAAAAAAGTATTTGCTGCAATGTTGATATTGACGCTTGGATTCGTCCAGGGCCAGACCATCGCCCAGAAAAAAGCTGGATTGATGGGTACCGTTGGGGATCTTAATCCTGACATGCAAAAGTTTTTAAATGATCTCAATAACGAGCTTAGGGCTCGTCAAGAGGAACTTGTCAAACTTCAAAGTCAGGTGATGGAACTATATCTCAAGAATTCCCCTCCCGCGTCTTATCAGGAATTATTGCTTAAGATCAATGACATTAAAGAAAATATCCATATCCTTGAAGAAAGCTGGCGCGAAATGGTGACAAAACCAGGTGCAAGGGACGAAGGATATGCATTATGGCATCAACCAGATACAACTTTAGAACAAATTGTACTCGACTATGGTTCATCGGAATATGTATTTTTAATACCTTTGGAGATTGGTTCGATTCAGGTCAGTTTGAATTCAAATATACCAATTCCTAGGGCTGCATGGCCGCAGATGCTTGAGCAAATATTGCTGCAGAATGGCGTTGGAATGAAAGCGATAAATCCTTATTTAAAAGAACTCTATCGACTGAATGATGATTTCTCAGATTTGAAGTTAATTACCAATGATCCGACGGAGTTGGAAGTATTTCCAGGGAATACTCGAGTTAGCTTTCTATTGAGCCCTCCGCCCGAAGATGTGCGGCGCGTATGGTTCTTCCTGGAAAAATTTATTAATCCAAATGCTACCGTTATGGAACGCTTTGGAAGAGTAATTTTGGTTGTGGGAGAAGTTTCCGCAGTTAAGGACCTTTTGAAGATTTACGATTTTATTGCTGCGAATAAGCAGGAGCTAGAATTTAAAGCTGTCCCGCTGACACGTGTCGATCCTGAGGAGATGACAAAGATATTGACCTCCATTTTTCAGGAGTTGGATGAAGAGTACGAGCAAGAACGTACCAATGAAAAGAAAGGAAGGCCTCAGCCGCCTGCAGGAAGATTTGGCGGGCAGATGAAGCCCCTTCCTCAGGGAAGTCCATTTAAAAAGCAAAAAGTTTCAAATACATTAAGTGTTACAGCTCTTCCGGCAATGGCTCAAGCAGTATTTCTTGTGGGAACAAAAGAAGAGATTGCGAAAGCCGAAAAAATAATTAAAGAAGTTGAAGGGCAGATAGGAGAAGCGCGCGATAAGGAAATTTTCTGGTATAAGTCTAAGCATTCTGATCCTGAAGAGTTGGCTGTGATGATCGAAAAAATATATTACAACATGGTTGAAAATAGAATTGGATACCAGAAGGAGAAAGAAGAAAAGGAAGCCGGTCCGGGAAATGAGGGTGGCAGGTCAGTGTACATTGATAAGGAACGGGAAAGGGAAACTGTTGTACAGCAGCCTATACCTCTTGTACCCCAAGATAACTTTTATCAGCAGGGTGGATACATCGTAAATCCGCGCCCAGCAGTTCCACAAATGACTGAAACACGTGAAGTTAATAAAAACAGAAGCAACTTCTTGGTGGATCCAAAGTCGAGTTCCATTGTGATGGTTGTGGAGACTGATCTTGTACCAAAAATTCAAGAACTTCTCAGAAAACTTGATGTCCCTAAAAGAATGGTGCAAATTGAATGCCTGCTTTTCGAAAAGAGAAACATCAGAAACAGTGCTTTTGGGTTGAATCTTTTAAAGATGGGAAGTGCAGCATCGCAAACGCACGTTTCCTCATTATTATGGAACACACCTTTGCCTGAAAATGATGGAATTTTGCAATTGTTGTTAAGCCGTGCCAAATCACAAACGGGAATTCCTTCATTTGATATTTCGTATAAGTTCTTGATGTCGCAAGAGGGCATTCATATCAATGCAAGCCCTTCTGTAGTGACAGTCAACCAAGTTGCTGCAAATATTACGATCAATGAAGAAATTTCTCTTAAAACAGGGGTATATCAGGTACCCACTTCAGGGACCACAACCCTTCAAGATGCATATACGCGCGCTCAATATGGTATCAATATTTCTGTAACACCGACAATTCACATTGTTGACGATGACGATTTTTTCTTGAATCCAGAAAACTACGTACATATGGTTGCAGATATTACCTTTGATACATTTACTCCGGCCGGGGACCAACAACCTAATGTTACACGCAGACATATTACGAACGAGGTGAATATCCCCGATGGTGAAACTGTGATAATTGGCGGCCTGCGCCGGAAAAATGCTCGAGATCATCATGAATATGTTCCATTTATAGGTGAGATACCTGGCTTAGGCAAGCTTTTCAGCAAAAATGAAATGTCTGATGACGATACCGAGATGTTTATTTTCCTGACTCCAAAGATTATATCAGATCCTTTAGAGGATTTTGAAACCATCCGTATGACCGAGATGTGCAAACGTCCTGGCGATCTTCCATCATTTCTGGCAAGCCTGAATGAGGCTCTAGAATGCGAGCAGCGGAGATTGATGCAAGGTAGTTTGACAATGTTGTTTGGTCGGCCGCGCCCAAGATACATCATGGAAGAGGGCGAATACGATGGCCGGTGAGAGCGAGGAATTTGTCAGACGTGGAATGTTAGGGGGGGAAGATGTCAATCGCGCCCTCGCTGAACAGTTTGGCATGCCTATCTACACCGATTTATCGAAATTTAATATCTCTAGCAAGCACCTGAAGAAGGTCTCTTATGGATTTGTGAAAAAATATTCAGCCCTTCCCATCCATGAAGAAGATGGGGTTATCTGGGTTGCTGTATCGGATCCTTTAAATGTGCAGCCATTGGAAGAACTTCGGCTAATCTTAGAATCGCCAGTAAAGGCAATTTATTGTCCAAAAGAGGTCATCGAACTTGCTATGGGAATGTGGTACGACCAAAAAACTGGTGCCGCATCAGAGATGATTGAGACTCTGGACAAAGCAGGAAAAGGGCGCGAAGATGAAGATGAGGAAATATACGATCTATTAGATAATACCCGTGAACAATCTCCCATTGTCAAGCTCCTCAATTTAATCATCACAGAAGCAATTCAGCAAGGGGCTTCTGATATACACTTTGAGCCTCATGAAACAGGCTTGCGTGTGCGTTACAGAATTGATGGCGTCTTGCAAACAAGACACGCACCTTCACCAGAATATCAGCAGCAGCTTCTCACTAGAATCAAAGTGATGTCCAAAATGGATATCGCCGAAAGACGCTTACCTCAAGATGGACGAATAAAGCTACGCATGGGCCGTCGTGAGATCGACTTCCGGGTCAGTACTGTTCCTGTAGTCAATGGAGAAAGAATTGTTCTCCGTATTCTGGATAAAGGCAGCGTAGTGCTGGGGTTGGATAGATTAGGAATGCTGCAGAATGTTTTTGATGAATTCAAACGTCTCATTGCAATGCCAGAAGGGATTGTTTTAGTGACCGGTCCTACTGGTAGCGGTAAAACGACAACATTATATAGCGCGCTTTCGGAAGTTTATACCGATGAAACGAACATCATGACCATTGAAGATCCCGTGGAATATAACATCAAAGGCATCGCCCAAATTGGAGTTCGTCCCAAAATCGACCTGACTTTTGCAACAGGGCTTCGTCATATTTTAAGACAAGACCCCGATATCATTATGATCGGTGAAATTCGAGATATGGAAACCGCTGCCATTGCTACACAGGCATCACTTACAGGTCACCTTGTACTTAGCACCTTGCACACGAACGATGCACCATCAGCAATCACTAGATTGGTCGATATGGGAATCGAACCGTATTTGCTATCCTCCACAATTTTGGGAGTAATGGCTCAGCGATTGGTTAGAACTATTTGTCCTGAATGCAAGGAAGCCTACAAACCAACCGATCTCGAGTTGCAAAATATTGGGCTGTCACGTGCCGAATTAATCGATGACCTTCTCTACAAGGGAGCCGGCTGCAAATTATGCTTTGGATCAGGCTACAAAGGCCGTCATGGTATCTATGAACTCATGACAGTCAACAATGCTATCAAGAGACAAATAGTAAAAAGTCCCGATGCGGGCGTAATGAGACAGATAGCCCTTAAAGAAGGAATGACAAGTCTGATTACGCACGGAGCCTTTCTCGTGAAAAATGGAATGTCCACAGTTGCTGAAGTTCTCAGGGTCTGTCGCGGCGTAGACGAGCAGGAATGATCCTATGCCACTATACAACTATCAAGCCATAGATTCGCAAGGAAAGAAGAGAAAAGGGCTTGTTGATGGCAACAACGAAACCGAAGCCAAGATGAAGCTGCGCGAACAAGGGATCATGGTCACTTCGTTAACTGTCAAGAGCAAGATGCTCGGCAAGGAAAATCTCAAAAGCGAACAACTTGTCCTGTTTACCATTCAACTTTCGCAACTCGTCGGTGCCGGCGTGCCTCTCTACGAAAGTCTCTCAGCCCTCGAAGAAATGTACCGCAAAGAGACCTTTCATTTAGTTCTCCTTAGCCTTTGCGAAAAAATTAAGGCCGGAGCCTCCCTTTCCGAGGCGATGGCGGATTATCCCGATTCATTCGATCGTCTATATTGCTCCATGATTATGGCCGGAGAACAGTCTGGATCCCTCGAAATCGTCCTAGGTCGACTCAGCGAATATCTAATTAAGCAAGATAAACTCAAAAAAGAGATTCAAACGGCAATGATTTATCCAGCGATTCTCGGAGGCTTTGCTCTAGTTGTCATTGCCGTGATGCTTGGATTTGTGGTGCCCTCTATTCAATCAATTTTTTCGGATAGAAAACTCAACGGTTTCACAGAATTCGTCATGAATGTCAGCTACGTCTTCCGCTACTATTGGTGGGTGTATATTCCAGTAATCCTTCTTGGAGGTACCTACGCGTATTATATGCTCCGTTCTGTCGCCGGCAAACTCTGGCTCGAAAGAACACTATTGAAACTTCCCGTTATCAAGACGCTCATGATTGAAGCAGCCATGGCCCGCTTCTGCCGCACCATGGGCACCTTGCAAAAAGGAGGTCTGACAATCATTGACTCTATACATATCGCCAGAGAAGTAATGCAAAACGCTACACTAGAGAACGAAATCAAGAATGCCGAGATCAAAATCGTTGAAGGCAGCTCGCTAAGTGCCGAACTGACCCGCTCCCGATGGATTCCTCCTCTCGTTTCACGCATGCTCGCCGTAGCCGAAGAATCCGGCACCTCCACCGAGATGATGAATAAAATCGCCGATATGTACGAAGAACATCTCGATCGCACCCTAAGTAGAGTTTTAGCACTAGCGCAGCCAGTAATTTTAATTGGAATGGGAGCCATCATAGGGGGCATCCTCCTCTCAGTTCTCCTTCCATTAACAGACATGAGTTCATTTTCAATAACAAGGTAGAAAACTATGAATCTATACAAAACAACAAAAAGACACGTCACACTCATCGAGATGATGATCGTTATGACTCTGATTATTTTAATTATCGGTGTCATCGGATACAACTATCGCGGTGCCTTGGATGAAGGAAAAGCCTTCAAAACAAAGGCAGGAATCGAAAAATTGGAAACCATTTTAAGTCTCGCCGTCGCCGATAAGCCAGCCCTTCTCCAAGATATCCAAGGGAATTGGGAAGAAATTATTAAAACAAATCCACTAGTAAGAAACCCCGATGATCTCATCTATGACGGCTGGGGCTACAAATACCGAGTAGATGTTGAAGACGGACGGATCGTAATCCACTCCGATAAATACGATGAATATGCAAAATCAAAGCAATCGCAATTTGGAAAATAACATTTACAAATATCAAAAGCGATTTTTGACTCTTGTCGAGATGTTAATCGTTATCACGATTTTGGTGTTATTCACCGGTGTGATAGGGATTAACATCGGAAGGGCTTTGCACGAACAGAAGTTCGATACAGAGGTAGATCTCATTGTTGAAAGGCTTCGACTTGCCCAAAGCCTGATGCTCATCTCAAACAAAGATGTGAGCATTCGCATAAAACAAACGAAAGCAGGCATCGACCTGTCTATGGAAATCGAAGGAGATATTCCCAAAGGATGGCAGTTCATGGTAGACCGGTCCCACATAGAGCTGAAAACGATTCACACTTTTGATTTTGAGGACCAGTTGAATTATCCGATTGTGCAAGGGCAGCTCGATATCCTATTTTTTTCAGGAGGCGCCGTCATGAGTCAAGGGGTGATTCGTCTTTCAACCCTCGAAAAGTACGATACCCCAGGTGCAATACGAGCTGCTATTCCACTTTTTGGGTACCCGCATCCCATTAATAGAGTTTCAGAAGAGGGGAAATTAATAGAAGTTGAAAACAAAGATAAGCAGGCAGATGTGGCAATTACAAACAACACAATGGAGGAAATAAAGCAATATGAAGAGCTTTCAAAAGCTTCAAAAGCGTCACGTTCTACTCCTTGAAGTGCTTATCGCCTTCACGTTGATGGTCCTTTGTGTCCTCCCTCTGTTCTATCCGCTCACCTACCTCTTGCGTGAACAAAATGGATTCATCAATAAAATTGAATTAGATCACGAAGTAAATCTAGCCTACGCCAATCTGATGACCCGATTGTATGCAAACGACATCTCATGGGATGAATTAAATGACAGCGGCCAACATGAAATCAAACTCGGCAAGGATCTCCCCTACAAAGGATATTATGTCTTCGGAGAAATCAAGCACAAACCAGAAGAAGAGCAGTCCCGAATGGTGTTTTTGAAGACGCTGGACTTTATCTTTACATCAACCGACAAAAAGGAATTTAAATACCATTATAACATATGCGTGGTTAGAGACATCAAATGATAAATATAAAAAAACGCTACATCTCTCTCCTCGAACTCATGATAGCAATCAGCTTGACCCTGATCATATTGACAACTCTATCTTTCTTCTATGATCAGACCTTCAGAATCAATCGAAAAATGGATGCAGCCCAAAATGAAGCCTTCAAGCTATTATATGTCGAAACCAGACTGGCGAACGTGTTCCCAAAAATATTTGCTCCGTCAGAAAATAAGGATATAGAATTCATATTTTTCACCACCGATGAAGCAGGAAAGGGTCAAAACCTAATTTTTTCCTTCGATAATAACGTCAAATTAGACAAAACCATGTCTTTCAATGTGATTGGAAGACTATACCTAGATGAAAAAGGAAATTTGATCCTGGCAACTTGGCCCGCCCGCAAACGATGGAAAGAAGGGGAACTCCCAACAATGAAAAAGGAAATATTGGTCGAGAATATTGACTCCCTGCAGTTCCAATTTTTTGATTTAGAAGATGAGCTAAAAGGATGGGTCTCTGTCTGGCCCAAAGATAAGGGAAAGAAACTTCCCCCCGTGTTAAAGGTCATACTAAAAAGAAAAGACGAAGAAATTGTGTATGCGTACCATATGCCCAATTGCGATAAAACCGTAACTTACAATAAATAACTATGTATATTTTAATGTATGTCTCAACAATGCTGATGCTCCTAGTCTTGATGACCTACGGTCGTCTGGATAGCTACAGCGGCTTTGGCTACGTTCAGTCCGAATTCAAAAACTACATAGAAAAACAAGAAAGGGAATTCATCAACAACGCAGCAATTGAGTGCTATAACAATACCACCGCCACCTCAAAACCCGGTGCCGAGCAAACAGATCATAGCAAAGCCCGCGCAAAGCTCCCTTTTAATTTCTTTGTAGATAAAAAACAACGTGCAGAAAACCCCCTCATATTCGACGAATACCGGCAGATTACAAAAAACTTAATACATCATCTTTATGCCGATCAAAAGTTTTTCAAAGAAGCTGAAGCAACTCACAACAATCTCATCGACGACATATTAAATGCTTTAATCAGCACCACAGATGCATATGATGAGAAAAAAAAACTCAAAAAAATTAAGGAAATTTCAACGGTCGAATTGAACAACCATACTCTGAATCAAGTTTTTAATAAGATGATAAAGGGGTCAATTCAAAAGCCCGAACGAGTTGAAGACGCAGAATCAAATCCCGAAGGGGAAGAAGAGGAAAAAGGATATTACCCTCTCGTTCAATTTCTAACTCTTGACTACGGAAATTATACAATTCGAGTCTTTTTGGCCTCCCCAGAATTGCTTGCAGTGCTTTTTGACCCCGGGACAGTGTCAGATATCATCGCGGTGCGCAAACAACTTTACAATGAGGTCATGAAGGAAGCCATGACCACCGAAGAGGCCACAAAACAATTCCAAGCCCAATTCCAAAATCGCAGACTTCAATACCTAAGTCCCGAAAGGCTCGACTTCGGCGTCTCCAAAATCGACCCAAATACATACGCCAGCAAGAATAAAAAAAAGTAGGTTAAAATACCGCCAATGGTGTATTAGCCAGGCCTAATATGTTTTTAGCAACGTTCGAATCCCTCTCTCAAATTCCCTTTTCAAGTGATTGACTACACCAATCATTGATGGAACGGGTGTTTGGATCAAAATTTACTCCAACTAAAACAACTTCATTAGGTACTTGCTTAAATTGATAATGATATCCTTTGTCTAAAATCTGCTGCATGGCAGTTTTTGCGTCTGAATCGATCTTAAATTCAAAAATAAAGATGCACTGATCCGTCTTGAGCACCATATCAATTCTACCTGTATTTGTAGAAACTTCAGATTGCACAGAAAATCCCAGAACTTTCAAAACAAGATAGATAAGCGAGTGATAATAAGCCTCTTTTTTCAGGTGAATCTGATGTGGAACGGAAGCTAAGAGGACATTAAAAGTCTCAAAAAAACTTACTAGATCTTTGTTTTTAAGATGATTTAAAAGTTTAAAAAGAACTGTATGCATCTCAGATGGACGCATTTCTGCAAATTCAAAAAGAAGTTGCTCTAGAAAAGAGCGACGAACTTCTTCATTAGGAAATTTTAAGAGGTAAGTCCAGCTGTTTTCGTCATAGCTATCGATCGTTAGATATCCCGTTTGAAATAAAAGAGTCGGCAGATCAATCATATCAACTTCATGATCAGTTTCAATTTCCTTTCCAACAATCGTTCCTTTCTCAAGATCAGGAATAGAATATTTTTGTTTTTTAATAAGATCGATGGCGAATGTAGGAGTTGCTGTGGTGAACCAATAATTATCAAGTTTGGCATTTTGCAAAAATTGAAACACGGAAAGGGGATTATACACACGGGTTGAAGCCGTCGATTGGGAAAATAAATAACCATTATACCATTGTTTCATCTCTTTGAAGTTTACTTCTTCGTCTTTATTTCTGGACTCAGAGACGCTACGCAACTCTTCATTAAGATCTCTACGCAATTCATCTTCAGTTAGGCCAAGCAAAGCGGCATAAGTTGGATTCAATGAAACATCTAACAAATTATTCATTCCAGAGAAAAGAGATACCTTCGAAAACTTGCTTGCTCCTGTCACAAAAACAAATCGCAAATATTCATCAAGGGCTTTGATCATAGTATAAAAATCACGAAGGATATCTCGATTTTTGGCAACGACATCCATATCTTCTAAATGATGAACCAATGGTTTGTCATATTCATCAATCAAAATTACTACAGGACCTCTCTTTGAAAGTTCTGTAACCAACGCTGACAAACTAAGAGATGGGAATGCCCTTTCAATCCCTTTGACTCCATATTTATCAGCATTTTGCTTTATAATCTCTTGAAGCGATGTCGACAACGCCTCAGGACTAGAAGAAACCGTTTTTGAAATATCTAATCGAATGACCGGGTATTCTTTCCAAGTATAATCAGAAGAATCAATCCATAGACCTGAAAAAAGTTCTCTTTTTCCAAGAAATATTGCTTCTAAAGTAGAAACCAATAATGATTTTCCAAATCGACGAGGGCGGGATAAAAAATAGGCGACTCCCTGTGTAATCATTTGATGAATAATCATGGTCTTGTCGATATATAGAAATCCTTCGCTTCTTATTCTCGAGAAATTTTGAATTCCTATAGGAAATTTTTTCATAAAAACCAATCACTTATCAAATTACCTCATTATATACAAAATAGGACGATTAATCCATAAATACTTCATTAAGAATATTCGCCAACCGATAACCTGCCAAGGCAATTTGCTTTTGGGCAATCATTCGGGAAAGGCAGACATACTCAATCGTAGGTTCATAGCCCGGATAAATATCCTTGTAAGCAAACTCAATTGCTATTTTATGACTTTCATATACCCAATCATCAAAAATAGCCCCCATTCTTACTTCAAAAATGTGTTTTGGGAAATCCGATAAAATTTTTTCAAGTGTTAACTCCATTTCTACCATTTCCTCGTAGGTCTGATCGTGATTCCACTTCAAAGATCTCACATAATTGCCAGCCAAATTATCCCAAAGCTCTCGTAATGATTTTTCCTCCCTTCCACTAATTTGAAAAAACTGTCCGCCATTATCCCCATTTATAAAATCAGGACTATATAATGACGTACAGTGTAGTGGATGATGAATATCTCCAACACAATGCAATAAAATGCGAAGCATGAAGTTTTTTTCCCAAGGACCAGAATTAGGGTCTTTCAGTGTTTTTACAGCTTCGGTTAAGGCAAAAGAAATAGAGTTTTTTTCAAGAGAAGCCAATAGGATATTTCTCTTTTCCTCTGTTAAAACGCCAGTAGGATCATAGGGAATAAGTTTTTCGTGCCAGGCATCCAATCCTTTCATTCCACATTTAGAAATATTATTCGCCCAACATGCTGCTTCCTCAAAATCAAAAGGTGGCGGAAATTCGCCATCAATATTCTCTGCCAAATTTAGAATTTTATTCATCACGCCTGGCTTTAAATTTTTCTTTGCAATTTGTGCAATAAAAATATGCGCTGTGTCATTCCAGCAATATGAAAGACTAGGAATTAGCAAACTAATTGCAATAAAAATCGGAGTAAAAAAGCAGTTTACGTTCATTAAAGTCCTATAGTGTGAATTTTTGACGGTCTAAGCTAGGTAAATTCATATAAAAGATGATCAAGAAACGAGCGTCTGGCTTCTTATTAGGAAATATTGCCATAAATCACTCATCCTGAGAACTATCTTACTGCATTAGAACTTTATTCTTCTACAAATATTTCATTCAAAAGTATAACAAGTCGATTTCCAGCGAGTGCAATTTGCCGATATAAAACGTATCGCGGTCTCTCAGATATAGGTCCAGGCCCGTTATTTGGGAGGGATTGTGAAAAATGCTGAATTATGGCAGTATTATTAACTATTGTATGGCTTGGAGACACAATATGATCCCATCTCTTACAGACCCTACACAAGTTAAACGTGCTCGGTTGGAAACGGACACGCATATTCCTGATGAGGAGTTCGAACCTCAATTTCTGAATGAGCCTTATGTCTTCGAAGGAGAATGTGAATTTCGTCCAAATAATAGCTTTGTGTTTGACCGCTCAAAAGGTTCCGTTTTCTTTACTAAAATAGTTTGTGGAATTCAAAATTCATACTCTTACCGCGTTGAAATAGATTTGAACAAAAGCGTTTCAATTTCAAAGGAATGTCGAACATGGATAATCGATAATTCTTCAAGGCAATTAATGCCTTGGCCAATTAAAGATAATTATTGTCGCTATATAAGCCTTCAGGAAGCTGTAAATTTTGTACTTGAGGGAAGATCACCGGTTGGTGGTATTCAATATTACAGAGGAGTCATTGAAGGTCATAAACACCCCATATATGATATGAAATCCGGTTACGGTAATACTGTTGAAGGTCAAATTCTCTTGGAAGAGCCTGTCGGGACATGTTTTTTAATAGGTAGACAGACTCAAAGCATCTGCAGAACTCTATTAGTAAATACTGGCGCTAGTGAAGATCAAATAAAAATCATGGATATATATGGTTCTCTAGACACAAAATCGGAAACCTTAATAGATTTAAATGGACATCGCGGAGTAATTAGCTTGTTGAAATTCTTTGAATGTGCTCACCTTGAAGGTCAATTGAAAATATGCCAGTCAGTTCTGGATACTACTTTTCTGGCTAACTGTTCTCGAAACCAATCTAAAAAAATTATTAATCAATGGTCCCTGGAATTTCTGAAAGGAATCAAACATATTACATATTATGATGATCATTGTTATGCCTTAATTGATTCTATATGGGCTTACATTGATCAGCTAGTCTATTTCGCAAAGATTGGTCGTACAGATATCAAGATCCACCTCCATCAAGAATTTTTACTCCGTGTTATTTCTATTAAAGACGACAGATCCAGAGAGATAATAGAATACATCCGACAAGAACTTAAAGGAGAGCCTCTCCATTGGGCTTTAGATAATTATTTGCAGATGGTCCTTGGCAGAACCTGGATCAAAAAAGGAAAATTACTTCCCCCTATAGCTATTTCCCATTTTCATGATTTGTATGACAATGAAGAAAGTGGATCCGATATACGATTGAAGTTTGCAAAATCAAAAAGAGTGATACGTGCTCATAAAGTCATCCTATCAAGCATCTCTCCTATGTTGAAACACTGTTTCAATAATAATAATTGGAAGGTACTGAAAGAAGGTGAATATACTTTCAATCGATCTGCTGACATAGTAGAGCAATTTGCAAAAGTCGCTTATTGTATTCCGCCAGATTTTTCAAACTGTAATGCTGTCAAGATTATAGAGTTTGCAAATTACACCAAGTCCGATGTTTTTATGAATGAAGCCAATATAGAATTCAATAAAACAGCCCAATCTCTAGACTGCAAATCCTTAATAAAATTGATAAAATTGAGCCTCTGGAAAGAGCTTCCTGATAAAAGTATTTTCTTTCAGACATTGGGAAATCGATGGTTGGAAATTGCGTTGCAATTACCAGAAGAAGAAAGAGACTCTTTTAGGGAGAATTTTCTTAATGAATACAAAGACTATCTATCAGAGCAAGCAGGCCAAATAATGAAGGTTTAACAAAAACTATATTTTACTTTATCATTTTCAAACGCGCAGAAAAGAGCAATTAGATTGAAATATTAAATCTTTTCTTTGGATTCTATATTTTTATAAAGTTCGATAATCCAGTCTTCATAGGCTTTCCTGTCGTGAATATTTCCTTGAAATCGATAGGTGGGTTGATAGGACTCGTTTGATCCTCTGGGACGATTGCGAAAGACCTTCATAGGTATAGTGAAAGAGCCATTTTTTGATGGAAGTTCCATCTCTCTAATTTCCAAATAAAACGTGTCACCAAATGTGGGTAAGCCTACGTGAATGACCTTGGGCATTTGAAGGAGTTCATCTGCAAAAGAAAGACATGAGCTTCCACAACTGTAATTCGTGATGAAAAACACTGTTCCATTAAATGAAGGGGGAGTATTTTGATTGTAATCTTCGGTAATTTCATTTTTAAATTCAGGTCGCACTAAACCATAATGATTCGATTCTATTCCTCTATCGAGAAAGTCTACCAATATTTTAACTTCTATCGCTATATTCGAATCCTTGCCAAACTGCCCTTCGACCTTATTTAAAACGGCTTGAAAATGTTTTAAATTTTCCTTTGATGCTCGATATATTGATGATAGACAGCATCCAGATCGGTACGTGCCATTTTTGACCATAGCTCATTTGCAGAAGTTGATTGCACCCAGAAAAATGAAAAAAACAGAAATAATGCATTCGTAAATCTATTTAACATTAGTTATTACCATTCATACCTCAGCTGTCGTGAAAATTGGCATTTCAACAAAAAATTATACTTTACCTTATCTATTATGTAACGCAGGAACCCAAAGATGTCAAGTGGATGCACTAAAATGACAAATGTATCTATTCTAACAATTGAATTAGCATTAATCATTTATTTTTATCATAGTCCCCAGATATTTACATCTAAAGAATCAATTTTTTCTATCTTGTGATATATTTTCTCTTCCCATGATTTTTTTGATTTATCAAAACAGATAAGATGTCCTTCGGTAGCGCCTTTCATATCCATGTATTTCGTTGTTTGTACAAGACCTTCTTGAATTGATTTTGGAGAACGATAAATTTTTAGCTCTAAGACTATCTTTTGATTTTTGAACTCAACAAAAATGTCTACTCTTCCCATTCCTAACGCATATTCCCGATGTATACGCCCACCACCATTCACAATCCTTTGTAAATAGGCCATTAGCAGCAAATGTGGTCCAGACTCCTTGTATAGCATTTCTTCGGCAGTTATTTGAGAATTTTCACGATAAAATTGAGTAAATTCCGAAAGTAACTTCATCATATTGATCGTACCGTCAGAATTAAAGTATGAAGCTCTTTCTTGAGTAAAGCTCCGTTGTCTTGAGCTGGTTAGTTCACGTGGGATCACCTCTCGGTAGATTGGATTTGCAATTTGTAATACCCCATTCTGTTCGGTAATTAATCCCAAATCTGTAGCATATTTAACATCTTCTGTAGGAAAAGGCATTGGACTACGTTTAGCAGCGAGAATCGCATCAATAATATTGGCAACACGCTCTTCTTTTAAACGATCTAATAGGACATCCAAATGAGTGTCGCGACGTAAAATCAAGGCATCGCGCGCGCGTTCCATTGCTTCTTTTGTAATAGGTTTTTCCCTATCGCATACCTCTTTCGATGTTACTTCTTCTGCAAGTGCATTTACTAGCCAGGGTTGGCCTTTAGTTTGTTCATATGCATAATCAATTGCATCATCTGTGAATATTTGATTTGTTTCGCTAGTGTGTTGAAGATACAGTGTTCTGACTTCCTCAGGTGAGAAGCTAGAAAGTATTATGCTCTCAGCCTTAATATTAAAGGCACTCCCTCCAATGACCATTGATTGTTGTTCTTCAGAGAAAATTCTATAATCTTTTACATCTCTCACACCAATAAGGCATACTGAAAGCGGGAACGCCTTGGGTTTTGTAGCATATCCCGCTCGAAGCTGTCTAAGAATAGAAATCAGCGTATCCCCTATTAAGGAATCAATTTCGTCTATAAATAGGACAATAGGCTTTTGAGTGCTTTGAGACCAATTGCGTAAAAACTCATAAAAAGCTGAGTATGGTTCATTATATGCGTGTTCAAAAAGAGATAAAGAAGGGTCTTCCGGACCGTATTGGTAGAGAATCTCAATTTTAAAAAGATTAAGAATGTTCTTCATCCCATCCTTTACATTTCCTCTAGCTGCTTGAGCAGGCTCAATGTTAACATAAAGAGGAATGTATTCATTTTCTTTATGCAAAATTTTTATAAATTCAAAAATTGCTGTGGTTTTTCCCGTTTGGCGAGGGGCATGCAGAACAAAATATTGTCCGCGGGCGATAAGTGCGTGTAATTTTCTTGAATCTAATCTAAATGGCAAATGATAATGTTCACCGGGAATAATGGGGCCGGTTGTGTTAAAAAATCTCTTTTTATTTTCGCTCATAATACCCGAATTATGGCAAATTTTTGAATAAAAGTCGATTGAATTATCCCATTCTGCAAAGAGGACCAGTTAATCAGAAAATTTTTGACAGTATAGCTTGGTCTTTTCTACGGAATCTATGAGATTGGGTGCAAATATCAGCACGTTCTTAAAGATGCGAGTGCATTCATCAGGTTTAAACATGTGGAGAATCGTATTGCATAATAGGCGAAGTTCAATGAATTTTTTTGCAGATGGGGCATTTGGCTGGGTCGTGGCAGCGGGCGGGGCAGTGTTCGCGGGCGAAGTAGATGATTTGAAGGTGAAGTTTATTCCAGGAAGCTCTTGGGAAGATTCGTTTTAAATCATTCTCAGTTTCTTCGACATTTTTAGCATTGCTGAGACCCCATCTTTTGGCACATCTGTGAATATGTGTGTCAACGGGGAAGGCGGGAATATTAAATGCCTGTGTCATCACAACCGAAGCAGTTTTGTGGCCGACTCCGGGGAGCTCTTCTAACCATTTAAAACTCTTGGGAACCTTCCCTTTGTGCTTTTCCAAAATGATTTTGGACAAATTCCATATCGCTTGAGATTTGCGTTTGGAAAGTCCGCAGGGTTTAATGATTTCCTGTATCTCATCAACACTTAACTCTATCATTTTTTGCGGTGTATTTGCCCTTCTAAATAGCTCTGGAGTCACTTGGTTGACTCGCACATCGGTGCATTGAGCCGACAATAATACAGCAATTAGCAATGTGTAGGGGTCGTCATGAACTAATGGAATGCCAGGATTTGGATAGAACTCCTCGAGCTTCTCTTGTATAAACTTTGCTCTTTCCTTTTTGTTCATGCTATTTTCCAATGCAAAATTTTGAGAAAATTGCTGTGAGGATATCCTCGCCAATATTCATGCCAATCACCTGTCCCAAAGAAACCAAACTTTGTCTAAGATCAAAACTTATAAATTCAGGTGAAACTCCTGTTTTTAAACCATCAATGACTTTTTCACACGATTCTATAGTTTGATTTAATGCTTCCTTATGCCGAATATTAGTGATAACGACCTCTTCTTTTGAAGGGGGGCCATTTGTCCAAATAATTGAATCAATAGCTTCGTGAAGTTGCTCAAGGCCTGTTTTTATTTTTGCAGATATAGGGACAACATGCTTAATCGACAACTTAGGAAGTGGATGGTGATTGAGATCGGTCTTATTCCAAACGACGATTGTTTTTCCTTGCGGAACCTTTTGGATGAGTTCTTTATCAGCTTGGTCCATTCCTTTGTGTGCATCTAACACAAGAAGGACTAAATCGGCCTTATTCATCGCCTCATGCGATCTGCGGATCCCTTCTTGTTCAATGATTTCGGCTCCATCACGTATACCTGCGGTATCCATGAGACGGAAATTCAGTCCATTTAAACGTAGATTGTCCTCTAATACATCTCTAGTTGTCCCTGCAATGGGTGTTACGATGGCCCTTTCTTTATTCAGCAGGGCGTTCATCAAAGATGATTTCCCCACATTCGGGCAGCCGATGAGGCATAAAGATATTCCATCGTGCAAAATTTTCCCATTGTGGAAGGTTCGAACTAGGTATTTCATTTCGTCAATAATGCTTTGAAGTTCGGAACAGATTTCCTCCATGCTGGCAAATTCGAGGCCTTCGTCAGGAAAGTCAACCCATGCCTCCAAAATGGCGGCAATATTTGTGAGTTTTCCTTGAAAATCTGCCACCTTTAAGGATAAATTTCCTTGAAGTTGGTTTTCGGCTGCATCGAGCGCTCTTTCGTTTTTGGCTGCGATGAGTTCTTGGACGGCTTCTGCTTGGGCTAGATCGATCTTTCTATTCATGAAGGCTTTAAAGGTGAATTCTCCAGGTCTAGCAGCACGGGCTCCAGCTTTCAATACCACTTCGAGGACTCTTCTTGTGATGAGACTGCCTCCGTGACAGTGAATTTCGACGGTGTCTTCTCCTGTGTAGGATTTTCTACCTAGCATCACGAGGATGAGAACGTCATCTACTCGATTATTTTCTTTGTCTAAAATTTTACCATAGTGAGCCGTGTGGCTTTTATAGGAGTGAATAGGTCCTGAAAAAACACGGGCAGCTACGTTGAGCGCTTCTTTACCAGAAATGCGAATAATTGCGACGCCGCCTTCGCCTGTTGGGGTAGCGATAGCAGCAATGGTTTCATCGGGTTGGTAGGGTTGGTGCACATATTCCATAAGTCACTCATTCTACCATATTTACACAGTGATGGTCAAATTCTTCTTAATTCTATTTTTTTTTATCCTTCACATCCTGCCGCTTGCGATCTTGCATATCCTGTTAACGACCTTAATGTGCGAATTTTACAGGATTTGCAGGATCGCAGGCGATATCGGCCCGGTGGAATCCATGATTAAGCTAGTGGAATCATAAGACAGATTCCACCGATCATGGCTAGGGATGCGAAAAACATCTGACGTCCCCATCTTTTATCATCTTTGGAGCTGAATCCTTTTAAGGCCAAACTCAGCCACAAGATTCCCACGAAAAGAGTGACGTATAAAAATGATTCGCCCGTGTATCCATAGATTGTCAGGAGCATCGTCGTTGGGATGAAGCATAAAATGTATGTGATCATGTGAATTTTTGTTCGGAATATTCCCTTGCAAAGAGGGAGTACAGGGATGCCGGCTTTTGCGTAATCTTCGAGGTGGAATAGTGCAATGGAGAAAAAGTGGGGCATTTGCCAGAGGACCATCATAGAAAAGAGGATGGCGGCTCCGATATCAAATTGATTACTTGCTGCGCAGTAACCAACAACAGGAGGAATTGCCCCCGCAACGCTGCCTATTGCTGTTCCGTAAACGGTCGAGCACTTCCAATAGCTATATAGGACTACGTATACAAAAAAACCGATGCAGGCAAGTGCAAAAGTGAGAAAATTCGTGAATACCAACAAGATTAACCCTCCGATAACTCCCATTAGAGTGGCGAAAAGTAAAGCATTTCGTGTTGAAATCAGCCCTTGTACCAGTGCACGTTTTTTTGTGCGATTCATTTTTTTGTCGATATCGCGATCGATATAGTTATTAAAGACACATCCAGAGGCCATAATAAATCCAAGGCCAAGGAATGTTGTTAAAAAAAGCCAAATATCGAATGTTCCGTTCGAACCGAGTACGAATCCAGCGGCTAGGGTGAATAAGTTCCCGAGAATAATTCCGGGTTTTGTGATTAAATAATAGTTAATCATGTTACATTCCTTGCATCATCATGCGTCTGTTGAGATCAAACATAATCCATAGGGATCCTAAAACAATAATAAGAAGTATTAGGAAGATAAAGTAGAAGACGATTGTTTCCCAACGTGGTTTTGCTTCACTTCCCAAGTGCAAAAACAGAAATAATTGACAAACAGCTTGCGTCAGGGCAAAGCCTGCAATCATCACTTTATCCCTGAGTGAAAATGAAATAATCGTCAATATAAGGGATACAGTAAATCCTATGAGGTAAGACTTTAGAGTGCCGTGCCACTCTTTTTTAATCTGTTTTAAGCTGAGATCCATCTTAGATAACCCCCATGAGGTAAACAAATGAAAAAATAAAAATCCAAATGAGATCGAGAAAATGCCAAAAGAGACTGAAAAGAACTAATCTACGGAATGTATGGATTGTTATCCCTTTCCAAGCTAATTGCCCCATCATCACTAACATCCAAAGCAGCCCAAATGAAACATGAAGCCCATGAGTTCCTACAAGAGAAAAGAATGAGGTCAGAAATCCGCTGACTTTCCAACTATGTCCCTCTTGCACTAAATGGGTAAATTCGGTGAGTTCAATTGCTATGAAGGAGGCGCCCAATAAGAAAGTGACTGCAAACCACAATATGGCCCAATTTTTTTTGTCCTTTACTGTAGAAAGCATTCCGAAGCCACAGGTAACACTGCTTGAAAGAAGGATCATGGTCTCAGCAAAAGTCATTGGAAGGCTAAAAATTTCTTGAGATGTTGGTCCCCCAAAGGTATTATTTTTAAGTACTGCATAGGTTGCAAAGAGTGAGGCAAATATTAGGCAATCGGTCATTAGGTAGATCCAAAATCCTAAAACAGTCCTGGAAAAGGTGTCTTGGTGTGGGTCGGGAACTCCCTTGAATGGATGCGCCTCCGGTGTGTGGTGTACTGTGAATGAATTAATCATGTTTCCTGAGCTCCGCTGCAGTGATAAGTTCGTGTTCATCAGTCCCTGATAGGCGAATAATCGCGCAGGCAAGAATGCTGATAAAGCTGATAATTGCCAGCCAAAAAATGTGCCAGGTCATAGCGAAACCAAAGACGAGACTTAATGTTCCAATGTAAAATGCCATAGAGGTATTTACTGGCATGTGAATGTCTTCGTACTTTTCTGGATATAAGGGAACTTGACCTCTTTTGAAGGCCCACAGGGGGTCAATTTGATCAACGATAGGAATTCGAGCAAAATTGTAATGAGGCGGTGGTGATGATGTTGCCCATTCTAGCGTTCTGGCATTCCAAGGATCGCCGCCGGAATGGTCCCAATTTTTTTTCCGATGTTTTATACTCCAGAATAACCCAATAAATTGAATTGTTGTGCCTATTAAGATAATGAAAGCTCCAACGGCTACGACCAAAAATAGGGGCTGCCATCCTGTTGAAGCTTCATAGTGATCCAACCGTCTGGTGGCTCCCATAAATCCAAGCATATACAGCGGCATAAAAGCAAGGAGAAAGCCGGCCATCCAGCACCAAAAAGCATATCTATTCCATTTTTCATCAAGAAAAAATCCCGTAAATTTTGGGAACCAATAGGTGAAGCCTGCGAAAAACCCAAAAAGCACACCCCCAATCACCATGCCATGAAAATGGGCAATTAGAAATAAGCTATTATGCACCTGAAAGTCGATTGGCGGCGCAGAGAGCAGGATTCCTGTCATGCCTCCAACACTGAAATTGAGTACAAAAGCAAAGAACCAGAGCATGGGTGAGGTAAAGTGCACTTTTCCGCGAAATTTAGTAAACAGCCAATTAAATATTTTGACTCCGGTAGGCATAGCAATCAATACTGTCATAATGCCAAAAAAAGCATTCACATTAGGGCTTGCTCCCATCGTAAAGAAGTGATGCAGCCAAACAATAAACGATAGGACTGTAATCATGATCAGCGCCCAAACCATCGAAACGTAGCCAAAGAGCCGTTTTTCGGAAAAGGTGGGGACTACTTCGGAGAATATTCCAAATGCGGTAAGATGAGAATATAGACTTCAGGATGCCCCCAAGCCCAGATGAGGTTGACGTACATCATGGGGTTTCCACCACCACCCGCTGTAAAGAAATGCATCCCTAAATAGCGATCCAATGTGAGCATAATAAGTGTAGCTGTCAAAATTGGGAAAGCAGCTATGACTAAAGCCATCGAGCAGAGAACGCTCCAGACAAATATCGGCATTTTCATCAACGTCATTCCTGGACAGCGCATTTTTAAAATGGTCACCATAAAATTGATGCCTGACAAGGTACTTCCAATGCCCGCAATCTGAACCATCCAAATCCAGTAATCGACCCCCTCATCTGGGCTATACTCTAATCCCGAAAGAGGTGGATAAGCAAGCCATCCTGAAATCGAAAATTGACCTATAGCAAGTGATAACAGTGTTAACATGGCTCCGGCAGTAAACAGCCAAAAGCTTAAAGCATTCAAGAATGGAAAGGCAACATCTCTAGCTCCAATCTGCAAGGGAATAATCAAATTCATCAAACCAAACATAACGCCCATGGCAACAAAAAAAATCATTGTTGTGCCGTGCGCAGAAAAAACCTCTTGAAAATGAGTCGTAGAAAGAAATCCATGAGCATCGCCGACAGAGAGCGACTGCTGTAATCGCATCATGACAGCATCTGCAAATCCTTTTAAAAACATAATCAGAACAACAACAATATACATGACCCCGATTTTCTTCGGGTCAACTGTTGTAATCCACTCTTTCCAAAGCCATGTCCACCGTTTGAAGTAAAAAAGGAGAGCCATTATGACAAGTCCGGTGAACCCTCCTCCAATGACAGCTAAATTCTGAAATAAATCGTGTTCAAAAGCTTCTAAAGTTAATTTTCCAAACATATGTTACTCTTCGTGACCCATGGGTTCCATGTATTTCATTAAAATTGAGGAAAATAAATCTCCCTCGGCAAGCTGATATTGCTGCACAGGATGATCGATGCTAGGAGCTGTTAATTTTTGGTACTCTTTAAAATTTAGATTCGTCTGAGAAGCCTTGACCGAACCCACCCAATCAGCAAATTCCTTTTCACTTGAGGCTTTCGTGATAAAATGCATTCCAGCAAAGCCTTCTCCACTAATGTTTGCTGAGCATCCACGGAATTCACCTTCCTGATTTGCAACCAGATACAACTGTGTAGTCATGCCAGGCATGGCATAAATCTGCCCTGCCAGTGCTGGAATCCAGAACGAGTTCATGGGTGCGTCTGAAGTTATTTCGAAGTGTATTGGAATGTCTTTTGGAATTTGTAAAAAGTTTACTGTTGCTATTTTTTGTTCGGGATAAATAAACAGCCACTTCCACTGCAATGCAACGACTTGGATATCCAAGGCTTTTTTATCGGTCATAATGGGTTTATATGGGTCAAGTTCGTGAGTTTGATACCAAGTAAGTACAGATACAATGGCGACCATGATGATTGGCACACTCCACCAAATGATTTCAGCAAATGTATTGTCGACCAAATCTGGATCGTACGTTGCATTTTTGTTGTCTGCCCTGTATTTCCATGAGAAAATAAATGTAAGAATATAAACCGGAATAATGACTAAGAGCATCAATCCCTGAATGAGAAACAGCAGATTCCGTTCTTTTAAAGCAATGATCCCTTTTGGGAATAGAAGGGCAATATTTTCTTGGAAAAAAAGAATCAGTAACGGCTGCAACGACAGAAAAAAGAAGAAAAGCACTGCTGTTACAATCAGCATAAATATTACAGGTTTTTTCGGTTTCGTCATTCCCTTCCTACTTTCTTTCAAAAGGATTCACTATATATATTTGTTTTTGGAAGTCAAGAGAAAATCGTTTGAAACACTTGTACTTAAAAATTAATACCTATAGAAGTAATGTAATATCATATGATACAGATGAGGTATATGAAGATAGCAAAAATCACCCACTTATTTGTGGATATTGGCGGGGTTTTACTCACTAATGGTTGGGATCATCTTGAACGAAAGCGAGCATCAACCCATTTTAAGCTAGAAAGTACAGAATTTGAGTATAGGCATCATTTGACATTTGACACTTATGAAGAAGGGAAAATCACGCTGGTGGAATATTTAAACAGGGTCGTATTTTACAAGAAGCGGACGTTTACTATGGCTGAATTTCGTCGCTACATGTTTTCCCAATCTAAACCTTATCCACAAATGATTGGGTTAATTAAAGATCTCAAGTTAAAATATGGATTAAAAGTTGTTGCTGTTAGTAACGAAGCACGGGAATTAAATGACCATCGCATTCGAAAATTCAAATTGAATGATTTTGTAGACACTTTTATTTCATCCAGTTTCGTCCACATTCGTAAGCCAGATGAGGAAATTTTTCGACTTGCGTTTGATATCTCTCAGGCGCGTCCAGAGGAAGTTGTGTATATAGAAAACACCGAAATGTTTGTCCAGGTTGCAGAAGGTTTGGGGATTAAAAGCATTTATCACACAAATTATGAGTCAACGCGGGCAAAACTCGAATCACTTATGCCATAGGATATGATTTGATTCGAGCGGAATGGCGACTCCTGAAAAGCGGGGTATAATTCGGGGAGTGAAATAGGATGCAGGGTGTGTTGAGGGAACATTTATTTTATAAATATATCCATTAGGTGTTTCTCCTTGATTTTCCATCTCGATTGTAAGGGCATTTGAATAAAGTTCTACTTTGACATCATGGGGGTTCAAATTGCCAAGGGAAACGTAGGTCTTAAAAAAATGTTGACCATTATTAGTTTCAATTTGTAAGTCGTTAAATTTTAGTTTGTCCCAATTATCAGATAGAGCATGTTTCCAGTCGATAATTTGTTGTGCCAACTTGGCATGTGGACCCCATTTGTGACAAATCCAATGGGAATTTCTTCTTCTGACCATCTTGGAAATAATTCTTGAAATAAATATTTACTTACAGTCATCTGTACTGTGGTTCCATGACGATCGTAGATTTAATGCAAGATCTTCTATGGATTCATATTCATTATTCTCTTTATTCATGGTTTATACCTCCCTTGTGGATCAATAAATCTATATGCTAGCAGTTTAAAGCGGTCGCTTAATAGGGCCCACACGGTTGCATACCCCCACACAAAGACTGCCCAACCCCATCCAAGTGGTGGCATAAGGAATCCATATACAGCGATGAGAGTTGCTATTATTTGCGTTCCGATAACGGCTATTAATAAAATAGGGGCGGGTCGTATGGACCAAAAAGGTCCGCGAGTGCGTGTTAAAAATATAGTCATGTGCCCAGCTACTGATAACTTTAAATACATCATAGACTGGAGATGTTTGTGGTCGAGATGAAGGACTTTATCTCCGAGAAAAAATAGTCCAAATAAAGTTATGAGGCCAATAACACCTAGAACAGTAGCGATTCCGAGTACCATACGCATGTTCCAAGCTTCCGGTTGATTTTTGTAGTGCACATTGTCATAAGCTATAGATAAAATAGCCCCGTCGTTAAGCAGCGCTAACATTACGATCATCACCGCCGTCAGAGGATAGAAGTTAAAAATCAGGATTGCAAGGGTCATAAATAATAATATGCGTAAAGTTTCTGCAATACGGTAAATTGCGTAGCTATTCATTCGTTGGAAAATTTTACGGTTTTCTTTTATTGCGTCAATAATCACTGATAGACCCGGTGTGAGAAGGACGATGGAAGCAGCAGCGCGTGCTGCATCTGTCGCGCCTCTAGCCTTTGCATCAATGTTCCCATCGACATGGTCTGTAAATTATCTTTCATTTTAAAAGCCCTTAAATATAAATATTAAGAATATCAAAATGGCTAATAATATTATCCACAGGCTTATGGCGATAAAAGTTGCTGTAGTAGCCCTCCCTTTTTCCTTATTTGTGAATGGGTGTATGCCCTGTGCAAGAAATGTGGTTACTCCGGCAAGATTAATGCAAATTAAATTCATTACAAACAGAGAAAGTGCATCCATTGCTAGAGCTGTTTGTCCGTTACCTAAAAGTAATCCAAATGTCACAAGCGGAGGGGACAAAGATACTGCAACCATCACTCCGATTAATGCCGATGATATTGCTGTAGTGAAAGAGAGCGCACCTGCACAGCCGGAGGCTAATGCTACGGCGATGTTCCCAAGGTTTACTCGCATATGAAATGCTACTTCAGTCACAGCAGGGTCCACATTGATTAAGGCTCCAATAAGAATTGCTAAGAACATCCCCGTTGAAATTCCTGTAATGCTCGTTAACACGGCATGTCGCAATAAGGACAAATCGCCTAATGTTGTACCAAGTGCCAACGCCATGTTCGAGCCAAGCAGAGGAGCAATCACCATCGCCCCAATAATGATAGCAACACTGCTATGTTGCAGGCCTACGGCAGCTACAATAGTGGATAATATTACCATCACTAAGTAGATTCGAGAACATCGAGCAGCATCTTTAATACTTTCGTACAATTCTTCCCGACTAATCCTTTCAGGTGATTCTTTATGGAATGAGATTTTTGAAGAATCTTCTCGTGGTAAGGTTGCATTGACAGATAAAATAACAACTCGATTATCTTTTTTACCAGCATATTGCTCTTCCAGTGAATCCAGAACGGTTTCGCTCTCTTCCGCATCTAATAAAATGCGTACCAATACTTCATCTTTGGCTAAATGAACTCTACGATGTTCAACAACTTTGTGTTTTTTGAGTATTTCGAATATTTCATCGCTCTCTTTTTCATGTACGATCATCTCTATGAGTCTAAGTGCCATGATGTCCTTAGCTTCTTCTTTCCACGTTCATGCAATTCGGTGGGCAGGGGCCAACTGTGTCCCTCCGTGAGCAACCCTTGAACGATTTCTGGGCCCCAGGTGCCAGCAGCATAATTGGGAAAATCTCCCGGGGGAGCTTTCGCCCAAACTTCAAGCACAGGCATTAATAATCGCCAAGCAGCCTCAACTTGATCAGCCCGCATAAAAAGGGTTGCATCATTCTTCATGATATCCCAAAGCAATGTTTCATAGGCATTGGGCGAACGTACAGCAAATGCATCTTGGTAATTAAATTGCATTTCTACAGTGCGCAACTGCATTTTAGATCCTGGATGTTTTGCTTGGAAGCGGAGGACAATACCTTCATCAGGATGGATAGACATTATTAGTCGAGAAGTTTGCCAATCAAGCGAAGCTTCTGCGGGAAAAGATTGATGAGGCACTGCTCGAAACTGGATCATGATTTCTGAGGCTTGTTTTGTAAGCCTCTTTCCAGTGCGGAGGTAGAAGGGGACTCCTTGCCAGCGCCAGTTATCTATGAACAATTTGAGAGCGACAAATGTTTCTGTCTGAGAAGAGTCAGAGACCCCAGGTTCTTTGCGGTAACCCGGAACTTTCTTCCCATTTTCCCATCCTGGACCATATTGTCCTCTCACGACATACTGATGGACCTCATCATGGTAAATGGGGCGAATGGCATGAAGAACATCCACTTTCTTATTGCGAATTTCATCGGCCTCGAAAGAAACCATTGGTTCCATGCCAACGAGACAGAGCAATTGCATGAGATGATTCTGAACCATATCTCTGAGGGCACCAGCATGGTCGTAGTAGGCGCCTCGATGCTCAACGCCAACTGCTTCTGCAGCGGTGATGGTGACAAAATCGACATAACGGCGGTTCCAGATGGGCTCGAAGAGAGGATTGGCAAAGCGGAATGCCAAAATATTTTGCACCGTTTCCTTGCCGAGATAATGATCGATCCGGAAGACTTGAGACTCTTCGAAATTAGCTGCGAGAATGGAATTTAACTTTTTTGCAGATTCTAGAGAATAGCCGATCGGTTTTTCGATGACTATTCTGGCCCGTGTCCGTTCTTGCGATAATCCAGCCTTGCCGAGATAATTTGGAATTTCTCCAAACATGCTCGGTGGAGTGGCCATGTAAAAAATGCGATGAGCTTTTGCATTCCATTCCTTTTCTAATCTGTTACAATGTTCCCCCAAAGTTCGATAAGTTTGCAGTTTTTTGAAATCACCTTGTTGGTAGTGAATATGTTTTGAAAACTTGGTCCATTCACTGGTTTTGGCTGTATTATAGCGCGCGAATTTCTTGACGCCATCATGGAGGCGGCGACGGAGTTGTTCATCACCGAAGTCAGCACGATCCACTACAATAATTGAAAAATCGACGGGCATGTTCTGATCTTGTGAGAGGTCAAATAATGCCGGCACAAGCTTTCGCCAAGTCAGGTCTCCGGCTCCCCCAAAGATGATCAATATTGTTGGTTCGAGTTTATCTATTGGGTTGATCACTTCTCCTCCCATTGCATGTGAAAGGTTCCTTTGGCATCTATTCGTTCATAGGTGTGTGCGCCGAAATAGTCGCGCTGGGCTTGGATAAGATTTGCAGGTAGCCATTCGCTCCTGTAAGCATCGAGATACCCCAGTGAAACCATTAGACCTGGAATTGGAAGACCTGCCTCGGCTCCTCGAGATACAACTTCTCGCAAACTTATATGGCGTTTTATTATCTTTTGCGAGATGTGGTGATCAAGCAATAAATTTGGCAAATCTCGATGCGTTCGAAATGCTGCGCAGATATCTTCTAATAATCTGGAACGTATAATGCAACCGCCTCTCCAAATTCGCGATAGGGCTTCAAAGTCGATATTATACTTATATTTCTTTGAGGCTGCACTCAAAACTGCAAACCCTTGGGCATAGGTGAGGATTATTGCACAATAGAGGGCATCATGCAGTTGCGTAAGGAATGTGTCTCGATTGACCTTAAAAAAAGGAATGGTCTGCTTATAAATTAGGTTGGCCTGTTCCCGTTCTTTTTCGAATACAGATAGATCTCGCATGGCGACAGCAAGATCAATCGTCGGAATGGGCACTTGAAGCTCCATGGCGCTTTGCGACGTCCACATTCCTGTCCCTTTTTGTTTGGCTACATCGAGGATTTCATCAATGAGCCTCTTGCCGGTTTTATCATCTATCTTGGAAAAAATTTTGGCAGAAATTTCCATGAGATATCCATTCAGTTCCTCTTGATTCCACCGGGCATAAATTTGATGTATCTCTTCGTCGCTAAGATCAAAACCACGTTTCATCAGGTCATAAGTTTCAGCAATTAGCTGCATGATCCCATATTCGATGCCGTTGTGGACCATTTTCACAAAATGACCTGTTGACCCTGTTCCAAGCCAGGTTACGCATGGACTGTTATCCACTTTTGCGGCGACTGCTTCTAAAATGGGGCGAACACGTTCATATGCCTCTTTTGGTCCTCCGGGCATCATGCTTGGTCCATGGCGAGCACCTTCCTCGCCACCGGAAACACCCATTCCAATAAAATGGATCCCCTGCGCTGCTAATTGCCGGCCACGAACGTCGGTGTCTTTGAAATAGGAGTTCCCTCCGTCGATTATAAGATCTCCGGGCTCAAGGTGCGGTAAAAGGGCTTGAATTACAGAGTCAACGGGGGCTCCCGCCGGAACTAGCATCATAATGGCGCGTGGTTTGCGAAGTAAGCTGATAAATTCCGCAAGATCAGTTGTTCCACAGATACTTTTGTTTTCATTGACTTGAGGAAGCTCTTTGGCCTTTGTGGAGTCATTGTCATAGCCGATTACAGAAAATCCATTGTCAGCCATATTCATCATGAGATTTTGACCCATGACGCCTAAACCAATCATCCCAATCTCAAAATGTCTGGATGGATTATTATTCATGGTCCAACTCCCCGCTTGGCTTTTCAAATAATCTATCTATAACATATTTGAATTTTAAATCATTATTTATTGTATTTAAGAGCTTTTTTCGTCACATACAATGATGAAAAAGATGAGATCCTTTTCTATTGATTTAAAATTATAAATACTATATCGTGAAATTAGGGCGTGTTAGTGTAAACATGCTTAAGGAGGAGTTATGTTAGATGCAAAAAGATTAGGGCTTTCAGGTGGTGTATTGTGGTCCTTATCCATCTTTATCCTGACAATTCTTGCCATTTACACTGGATATTCAACACAATTTTTAAATTTGATAGGAAGTGTTTATCTTGGATATTCCATTTCTTGGCCAGGAGCATTTATTGGTTTGGTTTATGGCTTCTTTGATGGTTTTATCGGGCTATACCTCCTTGCTTGGCTGTACAATCAGTTGGAAGTATAGACATGTTGCGAATTATAAAGATATTCGCTATAAATCAAAAAAAGATTTGATTAATGGTGAAAGTCTTACATGTGGATTGTTCAGTTAGCCCTTAGGCGACCTTATACCTTTGTCATGATGGCATTACTTATATTGGTGATGGGTGCGTGGTTTATTATCCAAACCCCTAAGGATATATTTCCCAGTGTTGATATCCCAGTAGTGAATGTCATTTGGAGTTATAAGGGACTTCCAGCTGAAGAATTTGAACAGAGAATCACTACTTTTAGTGAGTTTTCTCTTTCTAAAAATATTAATGATATCGAACGAATAGAGTCGCAAACACTCGATGGAATTGCTATTATACGTTTGTTTTTTCATCCGAATGTAAATTTGGAATCAGCTATATCGCAGGTCACTGCATCCTCACAGTCTGTTCTAAGACATATGCCGAAGGGAGTGGAACCGCCGATTATTGTTAAATACACGGCAAGTAGTGTGCCGATCTTGCAAATTCTTCTCTCTAGCGACACACTAAATGAATCAGAATTGTATGATTATGGGATTTATCGCATCAGGCAATCGATTGCGGCAATACAGGGAGTGACCATCCCAAGCCCTTATGGAGGAACGGCACGTCAGTTGATGATCGATCTTGATCCTGAGGCCCTTCAGGCAAGAGGGATTTCTCCCGGAGAAATAAATAATGCGATTAATGATCAAAATTTGATTTCGCCTACCGGAGACAGTCGCATCGGCACACTGGATTATCGAGTAAACATGAATAATACCCCTATATTGGCGAACGATTTCAATGATATCCCCATTAAGGTTGTGAATGACGTTGTAATTTACTTGAGGGATGTAGGATTTGCTCATGATGGATTTATTCCTCAAACAAGTATTGTTCGAAATAACGGTAAGCGTGCCGTTTTATTGATGATTTTAAAAACTGGATCAGCATCCACCCTTGAAGTAGTAAATAGTATTAAAAAAATATTGCCAACATTGCGGGCAGCCGCGCCTAAGGGAATGAATATCGATCTACTATTTGATCAATCTGTGTTTGTGAGGTCGTCAATAAAAAGCGTGATGGTAGAAGGGGTGTTGGCATCGGTGTTGACAGGTGCGATTATTTTGATATTTTTGGCTAGTTGGCGCAGTACGTTGATTGTGTTTGTATCCATCCCCTTATCGGTTCTTTCATCAATTATTATGTTATCCCTGATTGGAGAAACGTTAAATGTGATGACATTGGGGGGATTGGCTTTGGCCATCGGAATCTTGGTCGACGATGCCACTGTGACTCTCGAAAATATTCATAGAAATATTCAGATGGAAAAAACGGTTCGACAGGGTATTCTAGATGGTTCAGCACAGATTATCTTTCCAGCACTTGTAACTATGTTATCTATTTGCATCGTATTTCTTCCAGTTGTCATGTTGGTCGGTCCAGCCAAATTTTTATTCACTCCTTTGGCACTAGCCGTGGTTTTCGCCATCGCTACATCGTTCTTTATTTCTAGAACATTGGTTCCAACAATGATCGATTATCTTATTCAGGATGCAGCCCACACTACTGTAGGACATTATCAAGAAAATTTTGATAAAAAATTTCATCGTTTTCGATCATATTATACTCATTTGCTACATTGGATTTTGACAAATCGGGCAACAGGATTAATTCTTTTTGGCCTTGTGTTTGTCAGCGCCATTGTTGTTTTTCCGTTTGTTGGAAAAGACTTTTTCCCTGTTTCGGATGCTGGACAGTTGCGCCTGCACGTACAGGCAGCTACAGGAACAAGAATCGAGGTAACGGAAGAAATATTTGGCGAAGTTGAAGAGGCGATCAAAAAAATCATTCCGCATAATGAAATAGCATTTTTAATTGACAACATCGGATTGGTGAGTGAACCATACAATTATGCCTTTGGAGATAATGCAACGTTGGGGACCTATGACGGGGAAATATTGATTTCATTCAATAATGATAGGAAGATGTCAACAACGGAATATATGGCGATTTTAAGAAATGAGCTAAAGAAACAGTTTCCCCATCTCCGCTTTTTCTTTCAACCCGCTGATATGACCAGTCAAATTCTCCACTTTGGCCTCCCTGCTCCAATAGATGTTCGAGTGGTCGGACACGATACAAAAAATAATCTCAACATCGCAAACGAGCTTGTCGAAAGTATTTCACATATTCCAGGATCTGTGGATGTTCATTTACACCAAGTCAATGATTTTCCTGAGTTGTTTTTGAATGTTGATAGGACCCTGTTAGCTCGTGCAGGCCTTACTCAGAAGAAAATTTCCGATGACGTCTTAATTTCATATAGCTCCAGCAGCGAGGTTTCGCCAAACTTTTGGCTGGATCGCGAAACAGGAATTCCATACCTAATATCCATACAAACGCCAAAGTATAAAATTAATACTGCCGATGCCTTAATGCGCATGCCAGTTTCAACACCTCAAATAGAGTCTGGGCAACTTTTAAGCAATTTAGCTCAACTTGAACATCGTGAAACAATAGGTGTGGCTAATCATTTTAACGTTCAGCCTGTTTATGATATATATGCGAACGTTCAGGGGAGAGATTTGGGAGGTGTTGCTTCGGATATCTACAGGATCATTGATGAAAAAAAAGGTAAATTAGCCCCCGGAAACGAGATTGCCGTCCGTGGCATTGTAAAAGACATGAATGAGGCTTTTATACGGTTGGCTCTAGGATTTATTTTTGCTTTCATTTTGGTCTATTCCTTATTGGTGGTTAATTTTCAGTCATGGACTGATCCATTTATCATTATTATGGCTCTTCCTGGAGCAATTGTAGGTATAGCTTGGATGTTATACCTAACAAATACCACTTTTAATGTTCCGTCGTTAATGGGAATGATCATGTCTGTGGGCCTAGCTACAGCAAATAGCATATTGCTTGTAAGTTTTGCTAATACGTTGTTAATCGAAGGGAAAAACAGTCTTGATGCCATTTTAGAGGCTGCTAGCATTCGGTTGCGTCCCATATTAATGACTGCGATGGCAATGATTGTGGGGATGACTCCAATGGCATTGGGATTTGGTGAAGGCGGCGAACAGAATGCACCCCTTGGAAGAGCTGTCATAGGTGGTCTTTGCTTTGCAACAGTGACAACCCTATTTTTTGTGCCAATTATCTTTACATTTTTGCGTCAAAAACCAAATCTGTATCTAGTTGGCCCAAAAAAAGAAGGGCAGATTTACGTACATAAAATACATCACATCTGGAGAAAAAATAATGGAACCAATAAGTGAATCTAAAAAAAAATCCATTTTATTGATTACTGTTGTGGTGGTTATTTTAATCTCGTTGTTTTTAATCGGCTATTTTCCCCGACTTATGCACTGGCATGAACTGGAAAAAGCGGCCAGTTTGACTACTCCGATTTCAGCAAGAATCATGATATTAGAGCGCAGCAAAACACCCATAGAACTTGTTTTGCCTAGCTCCACTCAAGCTTTGAGAATCACTCCCATTTGGTCAAGAATTGATGGCTATATCAAAAACTTTTATGTGGATATTGGTGATCATGTTACAGAAGGTCAGTTGATGCTAGAAATCGAAACTCCCGAAGTAGAACATCAACTCTCACAAGCAAAGGCAGACCACTCCACAGCTATAGCTAAGCTTGATATAGCAAAAATAAGCGCATCCAGATGGCAAGATCTATATGGACTGAATCCAGAAGCTGTGTCGTCACAAGAGGTGGATGAAAAAAACATAGGTTTTCAGGCCGTCAAGTCCGAAGTTCAATCTTCAGAAGCAAATGTAAAGCGTCTCGAGATGATATATGGTTTCAATAGATTATATGCTCCATTTCATGGAATTATCACCGAACGAAATATCGATATAGGATCTCTGGTTTCAGCAGGAAGCCAGCAAAGCTTTCAGCAACTATTTCAAATTGCTCAAACAGACATCATTCGTGTCTTTGTAAACGTCCCTCAACCCTATTTTCGATTGATTAAAGATGGCGGCGAAGCCGATATTCTCATTCAAGAATTTCTAGGAAGGATCTTCAAAGGGACTATTGCCAGAACATCTAAATCATTGGATCCAATAGCTCGCACGTTGTTAACGGAAATACATGTTGATAATAAAGATGGAGACCTTATCATCGGGCTATATGCTGAAGTGCGCTTCCATCTAATTCCCGATACCCCTTACTTTATTATTCCTACAACTTCTCTAATCATTCGCGAGGGAGCGCCCCAAGTCGCCGTGGTCGATGATCACAGAAAAGTTACCTTGCATTTGGTCAAGATTGGAAGGGATTTTGGAAAGTCCATTGAAATTACATCTGGCTTAGAGGCCGGAGAAAAGATTATCACAAATCCAACCGAGAGAATTCATGAGGGTATAGTAGTAAATGAACAGTAAAATATCCATCTTATCATGCCTCGCTCTGTTTTCTGCCTGTAATATGGCTCCACCCTATAAAGAGCCAGTCACTTGGGTACCAGAAAATTGGAAATATGCCGAATCGACTCAAGAAACATCTCAAGAATTCAACAATTGGTGGGAAGTTTTCGATGATGAAAATCTCAACGCATTAGAGGCTCAAGCTCTATCTAACAATAAAGACGTTTATGCCGCCTTTGAAAGAATCGTTCAGGCCAGAGCCCTTGCATGCATTGCAAGATCCGAAACCTTTCCACAGCTAAACCTCGAACCGGCCTATACAAACGAAGGCATCCTTTATATGTTGTATGATCCGGTGCGGGTTCTCCGAGAACACCGGCGCACCAATCGTCTCCCATTCGTCTTAAATTATGAACTCGACCTCTGGGGAAAACTCAAAAATGCCTACAAATCGGCCTACTTAAGCGCTGAGGCCGAGAAAGAGGCCTTCCGAACATCGATACTCATTCTCACGACAGATCTTGCTCTCAATTATTTTCAAATCAGGACATATGACGCCAATATAAGTCTTCTGGAAAAAACAACAAACGCAAATAAAAAGCAATATGAGCTCCTTAAATTGCGCTACGAAGGGAAAATTATTGACTACGCCGATGTCTCCCGTGCTGAACTAGAATATAAAAATACCGAGGCTCAATATTTTCAAGCTCAAAAACTTCGCAGTTTAGAAGAAAATAAAATGGCCGTATTGCTCGGAATTCCAGCATCCGAATTCAATATTGAACCAAAACCCCTGCAAGATGCGCCCCCCGAAATCCCCCCAGGCGTCCCTTCAGATATTCTGCTGCAAAGACCCGATATTGCTCAAATTGAACGCATCAGAGCTTCAAATAATGCAAAAATTGGCGTCGCCAGAGCCTCATTTTTTCCATCGATTTCACTGACAGGGATACTTGGCTATTCAAGCCCTGAGCTGACAGATTTTTTGCGGCCAAGAAGCCATCTTTGGGGCATCGGAGCAGATGCCCTCATGCCAATCTATGATGCCGGTCGCTTAGGGTGCAATTTGGAATATGCAATGTCTCAATTTAGAGAGGCCGATGCTGAGTACCAACAACAAGTTCTAAAAGCTTTTCAGGAAGTCGAAGATGCCTTGGCAAATTTAGATGGCCTAAAGAACGAATATGAAAGCATATTTCAGTCGGTCCGCGCTGCTAAAAATTCTTATAATATTGCTGCAGATAGATACTTCAAAGGCGTCACTTTCTACCTAGATGTTGTCGATACCGAACGTCAAGCACTGGATGCCGAACGCAACATGATCGAACTGCTAGGCCAGCAATATACCGCAACTGTCCAACTCATCAAAGCCCTAGGCGGCTCTTGGCAAACTCATACGGAGAATCAGTTGACCTGTTCTGACATTTAAACTGCCTAAGTTGCAAAAAGAACCCCTTCTTTTTAATAGTTACCCACAAAAAGAACCCCTTCTTTTTGACAATAATCCTGTATTTTTGCTATATATAGATTTAGCATAGGGATTTTAGGAGTAATAATGAAGCGTGAACGACTGGCATTTTTGCAAGATTGGTATCAGCATCCTAACCGTAAACCACTGGTTATACGAGGTGCACGCCAGGTGGGTAAAACATGGTTGGTAAGACACTTTGCCGAAATGCAAAAACTACAACTAATAGAACTTAATTTTGAAAAAAATCCGGCCTATGCCACATTATTTTCTTCAAACGAACCCACCGAAATCCTAACACTTTTAGGTGCCTCCCTAAACACAACGATCTATCCTCAAAATACCCTTCTCTTTTTAGATGAAATCCAGGCCTACCCCCAATTGCTCAGTAAATTACGTTGGTTCGCCGAAGAAATACCTCAACTTGGAGTTATTGCAACTGGTTCATTATTGGAGTTTATTTTGGAAGAACACTCCTTCAGCATGCCAGTGGGAAGGATCAGCTACATGCATTTAGAGCCTCTATCCTTTAAGGAGTTTTTAATTGCCCAAAACCAAGTTTCCCTGGTTGATTTCTTAAAAGAATTTGTTGTTGAAAGGCAAATTCCCCAAATAATTCATGATAAACTAATGACTTTTGTTAAAGAGTACATCATAATTGGTGGAATGCCAGCAGCTGTTTTATCGTGGATTGATACCCATTCTTTGCAAGAGGTAAATCGTACTCATTTTGATCTTCTAGCAACATACCGCGATGATTTTAGTAAATACCGCGGAAGGGTTCCAATAGCGCTATTAGATAGTGTTCTGAAAGCTATTCCACAACAACTAGGCGAACGCTTTATGTATAGCAAAGTGGATCCTCATGAAAATTCCAATCCAATAAAAAAGGCCTTTGAGTTGCTTGTCAAGGCAAGAGTATGCCATAGAGTCGTTAGCACTGCAGCTAATGGAGTCCCCTTAGGCGCTGAGATAAATGATAAGTTTTTTAAGGGAATATTTTTGGATATAGGATTATCTTCAGCGGCTCTGGGGTTGTCCCTGCATCATTTACAAGGTATTGAGGAAGTTGTATTGGTGAATAATGGGGCTTTAGCTGAACAGATCGTTGGACAACTTTTGAGGACATTATTTCCCGCATATATTGAGCCGGAATTATATTATTGGCAACGAGAAAAAAAGGGATCAAATGCTGAGGTTGATTACATTATCCAGCATGAAGCTAAGCTCATTCCAATTGAAGTCAAAGCCGGTACAACTGGTGGGATGAAATCACTGCATCTCTTTATGGGCGCGAAAAAGTACTCACTAGCCGTTCGCATCAATTCGGGAATGCCCAGTGTCACTGAGATAGAAGTTATGGATTCAATGGGCACTCCCGTTGAGTATAGGCTTCTATCTATACCTTTTTACCTAGTATCGGAACTTCATCGACTGTTGAGATCTCGGTAGTGGACCACGATGATGCTAGCGCTCTGTAAGATTTTTATTAATTAACTTTTATGTTGTATTTAATTTATGTTTAGAGTACAGTTATTGTTTTAATTTAGCAAATATTATAAAGTGGAGTGGCATGGGAATCTTAACCTCTCTGAATCAAAATAAATTAAACATTAAGGAGTTTTTTTAATGGATCCATATAGAAGTAATTCGAATTTTAATCCAGTTGTAGATGCAGGTTTTGCTGCTAATTTAAAGAAATTGGATGCTGCCCATCAATTTGCTGAACTGGATGATATGATTAAAGAATATAATAAGGCCAATTCAGAAGATGTAAAAATGCACGTTTATGCAGTATTGAACAAAGCTGATCTTGAACCTGGAAAATTAGCGGGATTATATAATTACGTGAAAGAAAAAACGAGTGAATTTACCAATGCTACGCTCGATGGAGGGTATGCGAATAAGAAATTTTCTCCAGAATCTACAACAGTTAGATCGATAAGCACATATATTCGCGAAAAGATGCAACCTAATCAAGTGACTGTTCAACCAAAGCAATCCCAATATCACGCATGGGAAGATCAAACTTTAAATAGTGCCGATGAGTATCGGGGGCCTTTGCCAGATGGGATGCCTATACCTCCGATTATGTTAAAATCTACAGCAAGTGGCGGAACTTATCGCGAACAGACATATCATACTGTACAGAAAGTACGTGAATTCCACCAAGAAATGAAAAGTGGGATTTGCCGAAATTATTAATCAAAAGGAAGTTGCAAACCTGAGTTTTGCAACTTCCTTTTTAAAAATACGGGAAATTTAGGTGTTGGTTTTATTCCAGTAAGTTTAAAAAATTTTTATTTCAATTGATCAAACAATCTTAAATTTACCATGCAGTTTTTAGGGTCAAACTCCATTACAGTATAGGAAATATTCACTCCAACTAGGTGATTATCCTCAAAACTCAGAAGCGGTGGCAACGTAGCATTTTGAGGAAACCCAAAACATTCTAGAAATGTTTTGTTGGAGTGTTCTACGCAATAAGTGTGCATAAATTTATCCATGAATATATTTAGACGGTTTAGATCCCAGGATTCCTCCGTTGTTGTATCGCAAAGAGTTTGATGATTTATCATTGACTGGTAAAATCTAAAGCGTGGTTGATCAGCACAGTAAAATTGTTCAAGAATAAAAATATGTTCATAAATACAATTGGCCATTTTCACTTTAGTATCAATTGGCGATCCTACCGTTATGTAATAAAAAAATGAAGTTTCTTCTGCTAATTGAGAAGAGTTCATTTCAATTTCTTTCCTTAGATTAACGATGACAGCTTTATTAAAAGGGTAATCTAAGCTATTAAAAAAAACGATGGCTTTCTCATTTAATTGTTTGGCTGTTTTAACTTTCATGTCATCAACAAGTAATTGTATATGATGTTCAAAATCATTGATTCCTCCTCGTGCCTGACATATTAATTGAGTTCGCTGCTCATCTTGAAGTTTAAAAAAAGCTTCTCGTTCTGCAAACTGCGAGGGTAATATACCATTAAAAAGATTTGTCACTTTGTAAGAAAATTGCATTCCTTTTTTTTTAAATGACATCATACAAGTGATGGCGATTTTATTTTGATCAATGACTTTTTTTGCATTTTCGACACCTAAAACAATCACTGATAGGGCAATAGCACTATTAACACATGAGGTCTCAAATTCTCTTTCATTATTAACATTTAGGGATATTATGTCCAATAACCCGATTGCTTTCGCAATAAACCCATTCAAATTTTTATTGCATAAATATTTAATGACCCTGACAGGTATCATTGATCTCTCTAGTGATAATTCTAAAGGATAGATTACTTCAATAAATGAAGTCCCTTTAGTGTTCTGTATTAAATTCATTATAAAAATCCTCAAAATCTTGATAACATAATATAATAAATCATAATAAAATGCCATTAAGATTTTATGTGGTGCCAAATCCTCCGATATAGAAAAAGATTGATTAAAAATCTGAAAGAGGCTAAAAAATGTATTTTAACCAATTTTAAGAGCTAAATGGAGTCCAAGAAGATGTCGAAATTTTTTCTGTCTTTATTCGTGTTTACCCTATCACAAGTATGTAATATTCAATTCCTCAAAGCGGATGCTGATAACGATTTAGATAGAAGTATGAGGCATCATTCTCATTCGCATTCTTCGAGCGATAGCTCCTGCTTTATTGGTGCTACAGGGCCTGCTGGACCAACTGGCGCTACTGGTCCCGTCGGCCCTAGCCGCGGACCTACAGGTCCCACAGGCCCACAAGGAGCAACAGGCACATTTGGCCCCACCGGCTCACAGGGTAATCCAGGAATACAAGGCATTCAAGGGATTCCGGGAACATCAGGATCAACAGGGCCAATTGGACCAACAGGTCCATCAGGCGGGCCAACAGGATCAACAGGATCAACGGGTCCAACAGGTGATACCGGCCCCACAGGAGGTAATGGTCCCACTGGAGGCAGTGGTCCAACAGGCCCTACAGGTATTCAAGGCCCCACAGGGCCTGGTGTGGGCGCCACAGGACCTACAGGTTACACCGGACCTACAGGCGACACTGGTCCGACAGGTCCTACTGGTACAACAGGTCCTACTGGCATCCAAGGTCCCACAGGACCTGGAGTTGGCGCCACAGGTCCAACAGGTTCTTCAGGTGAAACCGGCCCAACAGGCGCCGCGTTCTCTCCCTCATATGGAGCCTTAACTTATACTTCGGGTTCGGATGTTGCATATCCGGGTATTATAGAATTTCAAACAACACAATTTCCTGCACAACCCATTTCAGGAATAACAAATTCTTCAGGTTCCATTACTTTTACTAATACAGGGCTCTATCAAATCACTATCGGCATGATAATTGGAGGTAGTTATACTGCGGACTCTATTCCTTTTCTTCTCGAAATAAACGATAGTCCCGTGCTGTCCATGACGGTATCCGCCATTCAGTACACCGGAACATCACAAACATTTATTTTGAGTATAGAGGCTACTGATGTGCTTACGATTGCGAATAACTTTGGTCAATCTGTAAATGTTACTGAAGCCTATATTTCTATTCTACAGATAGAATAGTTAAGGGCATTTATAGATTTGTTTACCTACCCGATCGATATGGTTTTGAGGTCGGGATTGTCAATTGTGTGGTAATCTAGAATGTCGCATACATAGGGAAGAGGGGATTCGTCATTTAGAATCCCTGATACCTCTGAAGCAACTGATTCAATATGGGTGCCTTTTAGGGCGATATCGATGTCGGATCCTTTCTTATATCTATCGAGTGCGCGTGAGCCAAAGAGGATTGCTTCCTGGATATTGGGATATTTTTTTAGGACGGATTGTTTAATTATTTCTCGAGGGTATTGAACCGCTAATCCCTGCTCTTGAAGGTAATCTTTCAGTGTTTTCCAAGCCAATTCAAAGGTAAATTCGAATGACTGAACGAGACCGGCGCCTTGCAATTCATCATAGGCGCCAAGTTCCTTGCCTTTTTTTAAAAATAAAAAAACTTTTTCAAAATTTTGAAACCGTTGTTTCCAGCGAATCTCTTTTTCCATATATTCTTTCTTTCAATAGAGCTCAATCTGTTCGTATTTGCGCATTAGGTCTCGGAAGTTTGCGGCATCTTCAAAGCGCATCTCTTTTGCCGCTCTTTTCATTTCAGAGTCATAGAATTTGATTTTTTTGTCAACCTCGGCTTGGGTGAGGTACTCATGATGTGTTTCAGCTGCCATACGAAGGGGTACTTCCGGAGTCGTATATTCAATTTCTTCCACCTCAGGGAGCACAAGCGCAATAATCTCCCTCTTCACTGTGGTTGGTGTGATGCCATGTTTTTCATTGTACTCTTCCTGAAGGGATCGACGTTCCTGGGTGATATTAATGGTATTTTTAATCGCCTCGGTCATGTGATCGCAATACATGATGACTCGGCCTTCCGAATTGCGCGAAGCGCGTCCACAGGTTTGTATGAGGGCTGTTTGACTGCGGAGAAATCCTTGCTTGTCAGCGTCTAGAATGCAAACAAGAGAAACTTCGGGTATATCGAGGCCTTCTCGTAGAAGATTGATTCCAACAAGAACATCAAAGGTGCCAGAACGGAGATCTTGAATGATTTGCGATCTTTCAATCGTGTCAATATCAGAATGGAGGTATTTTGCTTTTACATTGAGTTCTGTGAGATACTTAGAAAGCTCTTCGGAAAGTCTTTTAGTTAATGTCGTGACAAGAATTCTTCCGCCGCGTGAAACATGTTCTCGAATTTCGGCAAGTACATCATCCACCTGATTTGCAGCAGGCCTAGTTTCTATTATCGGATCAAGCAATCCCGTTGGACGAATCACTTGCTCTACAATTTCTTCTCCAGCTTCATGAATCTCCCAAGGGGCAGGTGTTGCAGAAACGTAGATTACTTGATTCATTCTAGCATAGGTCTCTTCAAATTTTAAAGGTCGGTTGTCATAAGCTGAGGGAAGACGGAAGCCAAAATCGACCAACGCCTGCTTCCTAGCACGGTCTCCATTGAACATCGCATGAAGCTGGGGGATCGTTTGATGAGATTCATCAATAATAAAAAGGTAATCCTTAGGAAAATAGTCAATTAAACATGAGGGAGGATCTCCTTCATTACGCATGGCGAAATGCCTTGAGTAGTTTTCGATTCCCTTGCAGAAGCCCACTTCCTTAATCATTTCAAGATCATGCATGGTCCTTTCATGGATTCGCTGTTTTTCAATGAATTTATTTTCTTTCTCAAAAAAATCGACCCGATCTTTTAATTCCAATTTTATATTTTCCATAGCCTGAAGACGAACTTCTTCAGGGGTGACGTGGTGAGAACTTGGATAAATGTTCATTTCATCTATAAGACTGCGTGTTTTTCCTGTTAGTGGATCGATAACTGAGAGTCTTTCGATATCATCTCCAAACATTTCGACTCGAATAGCCAGGTCTTCTTCATAAGCAGGAAATATGTCAATGATATCGCCGCGAACACGGAATGTTGCACGGCTGAAATCGAAGTCATTTCTTTTGTATTGCATCTCAACCAAATGGAGAAGCAAATCATCGCGTCGGCGCTTTTCCCCAGTTTTGAGCTTTAAATTCATGCCGCGGTAGTATTCGGGAGATCCCAATCCGTAAATGCACGAAACAGAAGCAACAATCAGAACGTCATCACGCTCCAGAAGCGATCTGGTAGCGCTCAGGCGCATTTTATCGATCCTGTCGTTGATTGCCATGTCTTTTTCGATATAGGTGTCTGTACGGGCAATGTAGGCCTCTGGCTGGTAGTAGTCGTAATAAGAAACAAAATATTCAATAGCATTATTTGGAAAGAAGTTTTTAAATTCCTGATACAGCTGCGCTGCAAGAGTCTTATTGTGGGCCATTACTAAAGTAGGTTTTTGAATGCGCTCTACCACATTTGCCATGGTAAAGGTCTTGCCTGAACCTGTGATTCCCAAGAGAACCTGTGACTTCTTTCCTCGTTTAAGCCCGTCCACAAGCTTTTCAACTGCCTGCGGCTGATCTCCTTTCAATTTAAAGTCACTTCTAATCTGAAATTTCATGATCGAAAATATGGGTCGAAGTGAAAGCCCAAATGCTGGTCTTCAACTGAGTCTGCGATGTGTTTTTTTGGATGACGCGAATGATCAAATTCACGATGAGGATTCATAAATAGTTCTAAGATCTCATCTGTAATTTGAACACGAGCCTCCTGGTGCTCACGCAATACTCCCCAAACTACCTCTATTGTTTTCTTTTTAACCTCTGAGGTCATCATCCTTCCTGCCTGATATTCCTTGGCAATTCTTTTTAGTTCTATGTCGTCATCAAGGAAATAAAGCAAGTAATGATACGCCACATCTACAGCCAAATTCGCCCCTTTTTCAATATGTTCCTGTTTAGTCATTCCCCCGCCGGAAAAGGCCTTTTCCCTAATTTTTTTGGAGACCATTTCCTCTGTATCATTCATGAAAATCACTTCTTTTTGACCGGTAGAACTTGCTTTGTCATGTGCATGTTCCAGGCTAGGTAAAAAACGGGATTGGATAGTTGCAGGTTTCTTAAAGCCTATTTTGCGAGCAATTTCCCGCGCCATCTTGAAATATGGATATTGATCAATTGCCATAGGCACAAGGCAATACAACTGCTGATCTTTGAATATATTCTCAAATGAGGTGCTAAATGCCGGAGCCGCCTGAAAACAAGGCCAACTTAATTGACCAACGCTATTATTCAAATCCAATCCATAAATACCATGAATCATATTCCCCGAGGTGTGCTTCATAATCATGACAATATTGCGATAATAAGATCCACCAACGGTTTCCAAATTTGAAAAAATCCACGTTTTCTGCGGGTTAAAACCACAGGCGATAATATCTTTGGCATTAAAACGCACCAAGCGGTTAGCCTCTTCTAAAGGAAGATTATCTTTAAAATAATATTTTTCGTCATCAGTCATCATCACTACAACAATGGCATCAAAGGCATCCTGAAGATATTTAGTAAACATAAAAGGTACCATATGACCAAGATGTAAAGATTCCGAACTTGGTCCTCTCCCAGTATATAAATAAATTTCTTCCCCTCGCTCATAAGCATCGAGCACTAGATTAAGATCTTTGTGAGAAAAGAAAATCCCTCTTCGCAACCAAGGATGAGCCTTCATTTTTGTGACACGCTCAAAACGACTTATCAGAGAACTATCAATAGGCTGACAAGCAAATTGTTCAATCAATTTCAAATAATCAATTCCAGTTGTGGAGGTCACTTCCCAAGGGGTTATCTTAGCTTCTTCTTCCATATAATTATGACTCCTTTATTATTTCTAATATTATTACAGAAATAGCAAATAGAATCACTAAAGAAAGCGTCCATTTTCCTCCAGGAACGAATCGAACTGGCCCCTTCCAAGCCATTAAAGCTGGTAGAATTCCAAATAATATTACCGCTCCATAAGCTCCAGCACAAGATAACGCCACCAAAAAAACTTTAGGATAAACCAAACCAAATAAAAATGGGGGAAGGAGGCATAAAGCAATCAAAATTATTTTACCGAAGGGGGTCTTTTTGATTCGCAAACCGTCCGAAAGGAAGTCAACAAAACTCAAAGCAACACTCAATAAAGAAGTTACAATCGCAAAAAAGGCAAATAAATCAGCTATATCAACAATCCATCCCGAACCAATAGTATGCCTTAAAGAGCGGGTTGCCATTTCTCCCCCGTCAACTGCCTGACGGAGCCCATCTAGCGGTATCAAACCAAGAATCACAAATTCCCATACGAGATAAACCAGCAGGGGGATGCCGCTTCCAATTAAGATCATCGTTCTTAGCTGTTTAACATTTCCCTCCATGTAGGTCCTTAGAGTCGGAATGAGGTTGTGATATCCAAAAGAAATCACCATGGCAGGGACCACAAACGCAGCCGCAGTCCAGTCAGTCTGTTTGAGATAATCCATATGTACATAAGGCACACCAAAAAAGACCAGCAACACATAAGTGATGAATACTCCGACCATAAGAAATCTGTTGAAATGGTCCACGCTTGCTGTCCCCAAATAAAGAAAAATAGCAAAAACAAGCAACATCAAGAAGCTGGCAACCGATTCATGAAGATTTGTAAAATCCGAAATCAACTGGCCCGTCCCGATTATATACGCAACCATAAGCGAATAGAAAAGGAAGGTAAACAAAAGCCACGTTAGATATTTACCAATGGGTCCCAACGAACCTTCCGCCATCGACAGAAGATTTGTTCCATTCGGAAATCGTAAGTTAACCTCAAGTACAATCAACCCCGTAACAGCCATGAAGAGCCACGAGACAAAAAATAATAGTACAGACGGCTGAAACCCGGCTACTCCGGTTAATACAGGCAATCCTAACATTCCCGCGCCTATGCAGCATCCGGCAATAAGAAGAATTCCACCCCACATTTTACTTATCATTTTTTATCCAACATTTTGTTTTTCAGCTTTTTTTGTTCTTGAGACATCCGTCCTAATTCGTACCCCTCGTAGTCGACAAATTTAAAAAATCGTTCAAATTGCGGGATGGCATTTATCGTCTGTCTTGCCAATTCTTGGGCCACTTTTCTATAAGCAGGATGGCCAGCAGGGGAAGAACGAAGTTCGCACAACCATTGGAGGGAGCGCAAGTTCACATGGAAGTACCAGCGGATATTATAGGCCATCGGAACAACGTACTGTGCCTCTTCCGGAAGCTCAGTGGCAATCGTATCAAAGGCCTCTTTGGCTTTCTCCATCACTTTGTGATATTCCGCCTCAATTTCCATTCCTTCGATCTCTGGAGGAGTAAAATAGCCGTAATCGCAACACAGTTGTTGACGCTCCTGCGTCAACATCCGGTGGCGGTGAAGGTCCCGATAAGCACCAAAATCCGTCAACATCTCAAAAGTAAAATTAGCATGCTCAAGGGCTCTAGGAGATTTATTGCGTCTGTTTTCTCGAGCACCGCATGCGGCATCGAGAATTCTCTCAACCTCATCTTTTGGAAGCTCTTTACAGTATTTCCAAAGGTCAGAGAATCCTTTATCTGAATTACCATACATGAGAGCAGCAGCTACTTTTGTGACAGCGTCTTGATCAAATGAGATTAGTGAGACGCCATTTTCCATGCTTCGCTGAGGAAAGGTCGCATTCTGTGCGGTTACTAGGGCAATCTCTGCACTGCTTGCTTCGTGATACTGCGCATAATTTTTATGAGTGTGATGTGCGGGGTCTGAACGACGAATAAAAGATGGAATGACCTTCGACAGTTCCTCATGGGCTCGTTTTGCCATCTCTTGCATTTCCGCAAGATTGCTGCAATGCAATCTATGCAGCAAACTTTCGTAGAATCGACCATTGGCGAAAATTCCCATATTAGTCAGGGTGCCAGAAGGGAGAAGACCTCTTAGACAGTCAAGAACTTTGGCCCTGAGAGCTGCCGAATAAGCCACTTTTGAAGTTTTTGGGTCGTGAGGCATCAATTTTTCGATTTTTTCGGTCAAGATTGGAATCATTTTACTGTACGTATCAAATAGCATATTGCAAGTCTCAATATAGAGATCCCTGTAAGCAGAAGTCATTAAGATTGGTTCGCGGTAAAAGAGGTATTCTCCCTTCACTTTTTGGTCAAAATAAATGTAGCGTGTAGATTTCTCAAGAGGAGATCCTCCAATGCGACAATCTTCGATTATTTTGGCTGCTAACATTGAAATATTTTCAATTGCCAAGTGGGCTCCTCCCAGTTCGCCGATCGAGTCATCGCCATAACCATCGAGAATACGGTCATAAAAAGCTTGCGCCTTTTTTATAGCGAGCGATTGATCAGCACTTTGGGCTGAAGGGTTGACCCCAACGATTTCGGAGAATGCGCTCTCGTCAGTATTGCTAATAAACTCCTTTAATAAAAGAGTTCGGAGGCCCAAATTCGATCTGGAGTAGCGAGAAAAGAGCGCCCCCTTGATCACTTCAGGCAAGTTGCGTAGGACGAAAATGTGGCTAGAAGTGCTCGTCACATAGGTTTTCAAAATATTTATTTGACTTTCTGAGAACTCTTCATAATTCTCTTCGAACATACATTTACCTCTGGGTCTGGTTATTTCGTGGTATTTAGCGTGCCAGATAATCGAACAAGTTTCAAGTAAAATTTATTTTTCATGAACTATAGCGGTGATGTTTTCTGAATTTATACAGACGTTCGGTGAAGCCACCCTCGTTTTTGAATGCTTCGGTCTGTGCTTGTATTTGTTTGTTTAACAGTGAGCAAGTAACTTGTATTAAGACCAATACGGTATTGGCCGCTATTTGGGGGACAGGTTCATTATCTCGAATATGGACTCCTTTTACCCATGCAGCAACCTGGTTAGCAGAAGAAAAGCGCGCAGACACAATTTCCATTCGACGCTTGTCCTTTCTCCTCCAAACAGCATAATTTCCCTATCGAATAAAATCTTCGTAATCGAGAAGTAACTCTTCTAGACTCGCCCTGGCCACGTTAGTTAATTTAAGTTCTGTTTTCTTTGAGGTACCCGAGGCCTGGCTTCCTTCAGCAATATTCTGAACCCCCGAGCGGGCAGCCTGCACCATCTGATCATGTGTGCGACTGTATTTTCTAAGAAATTTATCGCAAAAACGCAGGGTAACATCATAAACAAGCCTGGCGATCTGAAAGCTTTTCAGATTCCGATATCCCCCATGTGTTGGAATTAAATTGTCCATAATCGAAAAATCCTACATCATCAAACACTATTTTCTCAAGATTTTAATCGTCCATAAAGTCCATTTCGTCCATAATTGTCCATATGAACAACGATATTTTACAATGGAACCGCGAGGGACTTATTCCTGGTCCAAACGAGTCCGAAGAAACATACCGGCAAAGAGTTGCTTATTGCCTAAATTTGGATAAAGAAACTTTGCCTCTAAAGGAAGAGGAAAAAGCTGACAAAAGTTTTTTATCTTCGGCCCTCTCTCAAACAAAAGAATTATTCGATATTGTCCCAGAATGGATCCCCCTCTTTTTCAGCAATTATAAACTGGCTCCTTGGCATGGAGGGTGCGCCTGGATCTTCCAAGTGACAGAAAATTCCCCAACTGGAGCCATTTTTCAACTCAGACGATCATTCTGGAAATCAACAAAATACCTTGGCATGTATGACCGGGACGAACTCATCGCCCACGAGCTCGCTCATGTGGGCAGAATGGTCTTTGAAGAACCCATCTTCGAAGAATTCCACGCCTATCGCACATCAAAGTCCAGTTTTAGAAGATGGTTAGGACCCATCATTCAATCTCCTAGAGAAAGCATTTTATTCATTTTACTGTTTCCCCTCATTTTTTTTGCACTGATAAGGCTCATCCGACGTCAGTTCCAATTTAAAAAATGCCTGAACAACCTCAGTTTTTTTTCAAATCCCAATGCCGTTATATATCGATTAACCGACAAGGAAATCATCGACTTCGGAAAGATGAATTCCCAACAAATTACCAACTATATGAACCAACAAAAGGAAAAGTCTTTGAGATGGCAGGTGATTTCAATTGCATATCTCTAATATTTAAGGTATAATTCCCAGCTGATGCTACACGCTTTAAAATTTAACATCCTATTCCTTTGTATTTTCGTACAAGCCCTCGCTTTTGCGGATGATCGAAGCCATTATATTTTGGTGACGATTGCCCCCTATAAGTATTTTGTCGAAAAAATCGTTGGCGATACAGAACAAGCGGGCATCCTCGTACCTCCAGGTGCCAGTCCACACTACTTTGAACCTACAGCTAAACAAGTTATGGCCGCCTCTAAAGCAGATATTTGGTTTCGCATGGGTGAAGGGTTCGAGCAAAAAGCTCTCAAGTCATTAAATCTTAAGACTGTAGACCTAAGAGAAGGAATCAATCTGCTCTACGAAGCAACATGTTGCTGTGCTCATGAAGGAGACCCTGATCCTCATATATGGATGAGTCCCAGAACCGCAAAAAAACAGGCGGAAACAATAGCTAAGACACTTATTTCTATTTATCCTGAGAATCGCGATCTCTTTACAAAAAATCTTTCCGTATTTTTAAAAGAACTCGATCAATTAGACATGGAAATTACCACTCTACTGAAACCCTATAAGGGACGTTCTATAATGGTTTCACACCCTGCATATGCCTATTTTTGCAGGGACTATGAAATCCTTCAAATCCCTATCGAATTTGAAGGAAAGGACCCCTCGCCTCAACAACTTACGAAAATTCTAGACCTGGCCCGGAATGCAAAAATAAAAACAGTTTTTATTCAGCAGCAACATAGCAGCAAAGGAGCCCGTTTGATAGCCCGAGAAATCGGGGCAAATGTCGAAACCATCGATCCTCTTTCCGAGAATTATACTCAAAATATCAAGGAAATTGCGCAGAAATTCTTTAACTCATTCAATTGATATCATGAAACCAATTATAGAACTTTCTAATGTCACTTTTTGCTATGACGACGTACCTGTTTTAAATAATACCTCATTTCAGGTGTCAGAAGGGGAATTTATCGGTATTTTCGGTCCCAATGGTGGTGGAAAAACCACACTCCTCAGATTGATCATGGGATTCCTCAAACCAACATCAGGAACAGTAAAAGTATTTGGAACCACCCCTGAAAAGGCACAAAAATACATAGCCTATGTTCCCCAACGCCTCAGCTTTGACAAAGATTTTCCTATCTCAGTCATGGAATTAGTTTTGTCAGGCCGTCTATCTCATCTACCATGGTATGGAAGATTCAGTCAAAATGATTGCGATATTGCTAGCGAAATGCTCGATTTAGTCGGACTTTCTAACTTTAAATATGTTTCATTCGGCACCCTATCAGGCGGACAAGCACAAAGGGCCCTCATCGCACGTGCACTGGTTTCTAATCCAAAACTTCTACTCCTTGACGAACCAACCGCTAGCGTCGATACCGATGCTGAACTAGAAATATATAAAATCCTCGAAGACCTAAAAGGAAAAGTAACAATTCTTATGGTCACACACCACCTCGAAACTGCCATGCATCAAGTACAGCGTGTTCTTTGCGTCAAACAAAATGTGATTTCGCTCCAGCCAGAACAAGTTTGCGAGCACTTTACCATCGGCCTTTATCACCCGCCACTCAGAGGAAACTAGTATGTCATTTTTTGAAGCTGTCTGGAACAACCCACTTCTTCTATCAGCCATCATCGCCGGATTGTTGGCCTCAGTGGTCAGCGGAATCATCGGATCCTACGTCGTCGTCAAACGAATTGTATTTATTAGCGGGAGCATCTCCCATGCAGTCCTAGGCGGCATCGGATTTTGTCTCTGGCTAGAACGAGCCAAAGGAATCACATGGGCATCTCCCCTTTTTGGAGCTCTTGCTGCTGCTGTATTATCTGCACTGATCATTGGATGGATCCATCTCAATTATCCGTCAACGAGAAGATTCTGTCATTGCAGCCATTTGGTCAATTGGAATGGCGGTCGGGGTGTTATTTATTTCGCAAACCCCCGGATTCAATGTCGAACTGACGAATTTTTTGATCGGAAATATTTTATGGGTTTCTCCAACCGATCTGTATATTTTGACTCTGTTAGATGTGATTATTTTAATCGCCGTTATCTGCCTTCATAAAAGGTTTTTGGCCATTTGTTTTGATGAAGAGCAGGCTCAGCTGCAAGGAGTTCCTGTCAATGCTCTATATCTGCTTTTGCTGGTCATTGATTGCAGTTTCGATTGTGCTTCTTGATTCAAGTAGTGGGGATCATTCTTGTGATGACGATGCTGACGATTCCTGCAGCAATAGCGAATCTTTTTACCGTCGCGCCTATCGCGAATGATGATCATTGCAGTCTAATCAGCGCTTTTTTTACCGTTTCCGGAACATGCTGCAGCCTATTATCTGGATTGGCCGGCAGGGGCAACCATTGCTCTGATTGCCGGCATCTGCATTATGCCATCGCGGATAAGACTATTTCGCTAAAAGATAAAATTCGGAAAGAGAGGGATTTGAACCCTCGATACCCTTTAGGGGTATGCGTCCTTAGCAGGGACGTGCTTTCGGCCACTCAGCCATCTTTCCTAAAGATGATCTATATTATCCTTCTTTGTATATTTTTGCAAGAACGAGGTTGCCTTTTTATTCGTCTACCCATAAAATTCCTAGCATGATGACACATGAAATTACAGTTAAGGTGGCCCCAAATTCGAAAGAATCCGAGATGATGGTGCTCGGCTGCATGCTCACGAGCATTAATGGCCTGAACATTGCCGCCGATTCGCTCGATGATTCCGACTTCTATTTTACCGAACACAAAATCGTATTCAGCGTCCTGAAAAATTGCTACAAAAGTGATAAACCCGCAGACATCCATATCGTTTGTGAAGAACTCAAACGCCTAGATAAGCTCCAGGCCGTCGGCGGTCCAGGCTACATCACTATGCTGGCCCAATATGCAGGAACTTCCGCGCATATCGAAGAATATGCAAAGATCGTCCATGATAAATCGATGCTGCGAAGAATGATCAATGCCGCGCAAGTAATCGAAAAAAAGGCTCTAGATCACCCTGAAAACGTAGAATCGGCTCTGGATGAAGCGCAGCAAATGTTCTACCAAATTAGCCAAAATGCACGTTCCATGACCGGCGTGCTCATCGGAGAAGTTCTGTCTGGAGTCAAGTCAGAAAGCGAAACACCTTTTCTCAAAATCATCCAAGAACGACAAGAAAAATATCAGGAAAATGGCGGAAAAGACCTAGGCATCACCGGAATCTCAACCACCTACACCGACCTCGACAAAATGTTAAATGGATTCAATAATTCCAACTTGATGATCCTTGCCGCCCGCCCCGCCATGGGAAAAACCGCTTTTGCTATCAATATTGCCGAAAACATTTGCTTTAAAAATAATATTCCCGTGGGTATTTTTTCCCTAGAAATGAGTGCTGAGCAACTTGTGCACAGGATTATTTGCTCTCAAGCCGAAGTTGAGTCGGATAAAATCAAAACCGGATCCCTCAATGGCGAGGAATATCAGCGCATCGTTGAAACCGTGCACAACATCCAAAGTCACCCACTCATCATAGACGACCAGCCTGGGCTAAAAATTTCCGATCTTCGCTCCCGTGCCCGCCGCATGAAAGAAAGCTGGGGCGTCGGCTTCATAGTCATCGACTACCTACAGCTGCTTACAGGATCTGGATCATATAAAGTCCAAGAAAACCGCCAGCTCGAAATTTCAGAAATTTCTCGTCTCCTCAAAAATCTCGCCCGCGAACTCAATATCCCTGTCCTCGTCCTCTCCCAACTTTCAAGAAAAGTTGAAGAGCGCCAAGGCCACCGCCCCATGATGAGCGATCTGAGAGAAAGTGGTTGTCTCGCCGGAGATACAATCATAAAAGATGCGGTCACCGGAAAAATTTATACCATCAAAGAATTGGCAGACAGAGATGTTCAATCTCCGATTTCTGTTTTTGGAGTAAATTCTGAGCTCAAAGTAGGTATTCACCAAATGACAAAAGCCTTTTACTCGGGTAAAAAGGAGGTCTTTGAACTTAAAACAAGAACTGGAAGAACAATCAAAGCAAGCGGCAATCATCCATTCTTAAAAATCAACGGATGGGCCAGACTCGATGAACTGCAAATTAATGAAAAAATTGCCATACCTCGAGAAATTGATCTCTATTGGGATGAAATCATCTCAATCACAAAATTAGGTATCGAAGACGTTTATGATGCAACCGTAGAGAATGTTCACAACTTTGTGGCAAATGATATTATTGTACATAACAGTCTCGAGCAAGATGCAGACATAGTGATGTTCCTGTTGAGAAGGGAATACTACGATGCGATGGATAAGCCAGGCATGGCAGAGTTGATTGTAGCTAAAAATCGTCACGGCGGCATTGGCAATGTAAACCTCACCTTCCGTAAAGAAATCGCCCAATTCGCCAATTATACACCCATTACAGCACCAATATAGAAATTACGATGTAAATCGAAAGCTGATCTCTTCAACAGCAAAAACATATATTTATATTGAATTTTAATTAACTATAATATATAATAACTTATATTTTATTATTTTATAGGTATAATTATGCTGCCACAGATAAATCCAGATGCAAATAATTCCAACGTGTTTTTTGGAAGAGATCATTTGAAAATATTTCAAAATCGGTTGATGCCGTTTCTTGATGATGCATCTATTCTAAATCTTATTGTTTGTAGTAAAATAACATGTCATCACTTCTTTGCCGAAAAAGTTTTTCGATTCATTAAAACCATTAGAATAGGAGTTAAAAATGATCGGAAAAATCTAAGTGATACTATTGGAGTCATCCTTTTTAGAAGTGCAGAACTTGGAAACATTAGAATTATTACAAATTTAAGTGCCGAGAAGGTTAATTTTAATATATGCGAAAAGTCAAACTTAAATCTTCTACATTTTGCCGCTTGCAATGGATATTTTGATATTGTTAAATTCTTGTGTGAAGAACATCCATATTTGTTAACAGCAAAAAATTCGAGCGGTTGGACTCCACTTAGTTTGGCAGCATCAAACGGTTATGAAAAAGTAGTCGCTTATTTGGTAGAGAAGTACCCGGAAGCATTGCTTATAAGTGATAATACCGGAGACACTCCATTGCATTTAGCCATCTTAAGTAACAATCTAAATGTTGTTTCCCTTCTGATTGAAAAATACTCGGCAGAACAATTAATACAGGAAAATGAAAAAAATAGCATATTTAAATGCGCTATATTAAAAGAAAATTATAATATGTGTGAGCTATTATGTTTTAAGTGTCCGGAATTGTTGAAAAAACAAGATGAGCGTGGCCTTACCCCAATCCTTTTTGCCATTGAAAAGAAGAAAGAAATCGCGATCCTTCTCTGTGAACAATGTCCAGAAGCATTACAAATAAAAAATATCTATGGCTATACTCCTCTCCACTTTGCAGTATATCGTGGGGATTTAACGCTCGTTATTTACCTGCATGATAGTTCACCGGAACAGTTACGAGTAAAAGATATAAGCGATGAAACTCCATTCGATATTGCTGTCAAACAAAAGCATTTTCATATCGTCTCTTACTTCGTTATGTATGCCAAAGGAGGTTCTTTAAATCTTCCTAAAGTAAGGGTGACTATCAATCCGTCGCAATTTAACGAATTATATAAAGAAGTAAATGAATCTGTAAAGGAGGTTCGGACCCTGCAATGGGATAATATTATCAAATTTAAAGAAAAACAAACTGTAAAAAACATAATTGCAGATAGTTTGGAAGCTGATTTCGATAAATCAAAAATGTTTTTAGTTTTATTTTATTCTAAAAATAAGGTGTTATTTTTTAATCAATTGTTTCTTTTCTTTTCAGAAATCAGAAAAGAAACTGACGAATTATTGGTCAAGGTTCTAAAAAAAAATGTGCTGATGAAGAAAGATGAAAAATCAATCCCTAGATCAGAAATTGAAACCCATCATATGATGCTTCTTGCAGGGTCTTCAGGATTTAACGAGGTTGTCAGATATCTATTCAAAGAGCGTAAAATAGATCCTTATGAAAAAGTCTTGAAAGGTCAAAATGTTGTTCAATTGCTTATTAATAAAAATTCAGAAAAATTTTCTGAACAAGAAGTAGTTGAACTTATGGATATATTGGATGTCAAACTAGGGCATGCCAATGACATCTTTGGTGAAAAATACGATCCAAGATTGTGTAATAACAACAAATATCGATCCTTCCGCCGTTATATTTTTGTGAAAGCTGCTAAACACTTGAATAAAATATTTCAAAAGAAGCAATTGTATGATCACTGGATTTCAAAACAATGCATTTTCAATAATACCCTTTATTGCCTCGATTTTAAAGATGTCGAAATCGCAAAACTGTTTTTGATGAAACAATATCTCGAATCGAAAAAAATTGAATCCAAAATATGCCAAGAAAATGACTCTTCTATACTTCGTATCTCGGATTTGTCTTCTTGCCAAAATATTATGGCATTGGAGCAAGAGCAATTCTCCAAAGATCACAGCTCGTTAAGTGAGCTTTGGTCAATATTAACTAAATTCCCCAGTTTATTCTGCAGTCTTCATTGGCGATATATTGGAGAAAATCTCTGCATCGATTTACCTGGTGATATTGTCCCTGTACAGTTGATGTTCGCTCATATTGCAAGTCAAAAGAAATGTAAGATGCCCTTTGATATACGTGAAAGTAGTCTAACCTGCACCCCAGCATTGATCGATGATTTCATGCAAAGTGAAACCTATTTCATCTCACAAGATTTTGAACGATGGGAAAAATTGGTTAAAATAATTATTAAAGATAAAATCGTTGACGCGGATGCATTAGATAAAAAACTACAGTTTTTGGAAGGGGGGCGCATCAAAAAAGATAAAGCTGAAAGAGAGGAACGGGAGAAAGCGGATAAGCGTGTTGTTTTAAAAGCTAAGAAACAACCTCCAAGCATTAGCAATAAATCAATGCCGGTGAAGAAAAAGGCTGCAGAGGCCCCTAAAAAGCCGACAAAACAGAAAAAAAACCAAACAGCTCCCATACCCGCAAAATCAGAAACTATATACCTATCCATGCCATCTAGAGATGCGAGAGAAGCACCAGTCGTGGCAGTATCTTCAATTGATTACGGTCTAAAAGCGGAGCAAATAAATGCTCCTAAAAAAATAGAGGATTCCCGATCAAATCAAATCAATGCACCACTGGAGCTATTACTTTCTGAAAATCTTGCTAAAACGCAAGAAGTTCACGAATGCTTTAAGCGCCTGTTTGAATTATCAAGGCCAGAAATTGATTGTGATCCACTCATTGTGAACGGAGCTGCTCTTTTCAATAAAATGAGAGTCGATTTAGCTTGCGATACATTGTCTGTCGATTCTCCCATTCGCAATTTATGCTCTTATGGTCTAGATAAACACCCAAGAGATTCCTGGTCTCACGATTACTTCCCAGATCCAGAAGCGCCCGTTTTTCCTCTGAAAACTGATGGTGCTATTTTTGAAACTCTCTCCCAAATGGAAAAAGGACAGTTTTCAGATGTCAAAATTTTTGACGCTGCAAAAAAGGAAATCATAGCCCTATTCTCCGATTGCGAATCCTATCGCATATCCTGGAATGATGTTTTCATTGGAGCCTATCCCAATCCTGTCCCAGCTTTGACTGAAAAAATCGCAAAGTATTTATCCGCTTTAACCAGCCTAAAAGGGTTGCTCGATAAATATCCTGTCGGAGACATGCGACGTTCCTACGCCTTGGATGCAATCACCTTTTTTATCAGCCGTATCGGCGAATTGACAAAACATATTGAATTAGGCTCAAAGCCTTTTCAATCACTACGCAATGAAATTATTCACCAGCTTGAGAATGTCGATCATGATCGTGAAACATTGCATGCCAAATGCCTCTCTTTACTAGATAGGCTAACAACATTTAAAATTCCTCAAGTCGTTTTAGAAGCAAAATGGGAGCCAAGCATCAATAAGAGCTTCTGCTATAATGCCAAATTGATCGCAAAGCTATTGCGCTGGCGCACTGCTGAGCTAAATAGTCCCAACAAGAAAATCATTGTCCTCGACCCAGTTAAATTATCGGACTTGCAAAAAGTTGTGGTAACAAACAAGGATGGCTCCATAATATTTATTCCTTTAATGCTCGGAAACCAAAAATATGCATGCTTAGTCCTTAATTTTGAAAATCAAAAAGCCAAAGTAGTGGATTATATCTCTATCAACGGAGCCACGGACGTAATATCCGAAGAAATCCAAGCTTTCACCAAACCCTTTGGCACAGTTAGAAAGGCTGCTATGGAAGAAAAAAAGGAAACAACACCAGAAGACCACGGACCTCTTTTAGTCGAACGCCTACACCGTAAAGCCCAGGAAATTACCCAGGGAAAACAGGACAAAATAGAATCAACTTTCCAAATGCGCAAGCGTCACCTTAATTTAGCATTTGCTGTCGGAAACGTGCAACTCTATCTAAAACAATTCCTGCTCAGAGGCATACAAAAGCCCCAAGACAAACAGGGTCATTGTATAAAATAGATATTTATTTTTTAAAGTAACACTAATTTTATAAACAATAAATATTTATATTGAAGTTTAATTAACTATAATATATAATAAACTATATTTTATTATTTTATAGGTATAATTATGCAGCCACAGATAAATCCAGATACAAATAATTCCAACGCGTTTTTTAGAAGAGATCATATAAAAATATTTCAAAATCGTTTGATGCCGTTTCTTGATAATGCATCTATTAAAAATCTTATTGGCTGTAGTAAAATAACACGTGAATACTTCTTTCCCGAAAGAGTTATTCGAGTCATTAAAACCATTGGAATAGAAATTAAATGTGATAAGAAAAATAATAGGGCTATCGAATCAATCCTTTTTAGTTGTGCAGTACTTGGAAACATCAGAATTATTACAAATTTAAGCGCCGAGAAGGTTAATTTTAATATATACGATAACTCTAACCTAAATCTTCTACAAATTGCTGCTGGCTATGGACATCTAGATATTGTTAAATTCTTGTGTGAAGAACATCCATATTTGTTAACAGAAAAAAATTTGAACGGTTGGACTCCACTTAGTTTGGCAGCAGCAAAAGGCTATGAAAAAATAGTCGCCTATTTGGTAGATAAATATCCGGCAGCATTGCAAATAAGTGATAATGCTGGAGACACTCCATTGCATTTAGCTATCTTAAATAAACATCTAAATGTTATTTCCCTTCTAATTGAAAAATACACAACAGAAAATTTAATACAGGAAAATGCAAATAACAACATATTTAATTATCTTATATCAGAAGATAATTATGATTTGTGTGAACTATTATACATTAAATGTCCGGAATTGTTGCAAAAACAAGATATGCATGGCTTTACCCCTCTTCATACGGCAGTGCAAACGGGCAAATTCAAAATCGTAACGTTGTTTTCTGATAAAAATCCAATATTATTAAAAATAAAAGATTGTCGTCGCCGTAACGTGCTCCATATTGCAACATTGCGCGACAATAAGGAAATGGTTGCTTACCTATATGATAGGCTGCCAGGAGCGTTACAAGAACAAGATGAAAACGGCGACACTCCATTTGATTTGGCGGTTAGGCATAAGCGTCTGAAGGTCCTTTCCTTCTTCTATCTAAATTCCCAAATCCCCCTTGATTATCTTTCTCCTGAAATAGTTGATCTCTTGCAATCACATAGCGCTGAATTACGTATACAAATAGCCTCAACCTTAAAGGAGATTCAAGTTCTTGAGTGGAATAAATCAATCAAATTCAAGAACACAGAATTTATAAAACATATTCTTAAAAAATTTGTGGAAGTTGACGATTCTGGACATTTTCTTTTAATAGCATCATCATTTGAAGATAAGGTGTTATTTTTTAATCAATTGTTTCGTTTCTTTTCAGAAATCAGAAAAGAAACTGAGGAATTATTGATCAAGGTTCTAAAAAAAATTGTACTGATGAAGATAGATGGAAAACTGATCCCTAGATCAGAAATCGAAACCCATCATATGATGCTTCTTGCGGGATGTTCAGGATTTAACGAGGTTGTCAGATATCTATTTAAAGAGCGTAGAATAGACCCTTATAAAATAGTCATGATAGGTCAAAATGTTGTTCAATTGCTCATTAATAAAAATTCAGAAAAATTTCCTGAACGAGAAGTAGTGGAACTTATGGATATATTGGATGTCAAATTAGCAGATGCCAATGACATCTTTGGTGAAAAATACGATCCAAGATTGTGTAATGACAACAAATATCGATCCTTCCGCCGTTATATTTTCGTGAAAGCTGCTAAACACTTGAATAAAATATTTCAAAAGAAGCAATTGCATGATCACTGGATTTCAAAACAATGCATTTTCAATAATACCCTTTATTGCCTCGATTTTAAAGATGTCGAAATCGCAAAACTGTTTTTGATGAAGCAATATCTCGAATCGAAAAAAATTGAATCCAAAATATGCCAAGAAAATGACTCTTCTATACTTCGTATCTCGGATTTGTCTTCTTGCCAAAATATTATGGCATTGGAGCAAGAGCAATTCTCCAAAGATCACAGCTCGTTAAGTGAACTTTGGTCAATATTAACTAAATTTCCCAGTTTATTCTGCAGTCTTCATTGGCAATATATTGGAGAAAATCTCTGCATCGATTTACCTGGTGATATTGTCCCTGTACAGTTGATGATCGCTCATATTGCAAGCCAAAAGAAATGTAAGATGCCCTTTGATATACGTGAAAGTCGTCTAACCTGCACCCCAGCATTGATTGATGATTTCATTCAAAGTGAAACCTATTTCATCTCACAAGATTTTGAACGATGGGACAAATTGGTTAGAATAATCATTAAAGACAAAATCGTTGGTGGCGATGCATTAGATAAAAAAATACAGCTTTTGGAAGAGAAACGCATCGAAAAAGAGAAAGCTGAAAGAGAGGAACGGGAAAAAGCAGGTAAGCGTGTAGTTTTAAAAGCTAAGAAACAACCTCCAAGCATTAGCAATAAATCAATGCCGGTGAAGAAAAAGGCTGCAGAGGCCCCTAAAAAGCCGACAAAACAGAAAAAAAACCAAACAGCTCCCATACCCGCAAAATCAGAAACTATATACCTATCCATGCCATCTAGAGATACGAGAGAAGCGCCAGTCGTGGCAGTATCTTCAATTGATTACGGCCAAGCATCTGAGCAAGCTTATTATCCTAAAAAAATTGGGGATGCCCGAACACAACAAACCAATACACCACTGGAACTATTACTTTCTGAAAATCTTGCTAAAACGCAAGAAGTTCACGAATGCTTTAAGCGCCTGTTTGAATTATCAAGGCCAGGCATTGATTGTGATCCACTCATTGTGAACGGAGCTGCTCTTTTCAATAAAATGCGAGTCGATTTAGCTTGCGATACATTGTCTGTCGATTCTCCCATTCGCAATTTATGCTCTTATGGTCTAGATAAACACCCAAGAGATTCCTGGTCTCACGATTACTTCCCAGATCCAGAAGCGTCCGTTTTTCCTCTGAAAACTGATGGTGCTATTTTTGAAACTCTCTCCCAAATGGAAAAAGGACAGTTTTCAGATGTCAAAATTTTTGACGCTGCAAAAAAGGAAATCATAGCCCTATTCTCCGATTGCGAATCCTATCGCATATCCTGGAATGATGTTTTCATTGGAGCCTATCCCAATCCTGTCCCAGCTTTGACTGAAAAAATCGCAAAGTATTTATCCGCTTTAACCAGCCTAAAAGGGTTGCTCGATAAATATCCTGTCGGAGACATGCGACGTTCCTACGCCTTGGATGCAATCACCTTTTTTATCAGCCGTATCGGCGAATTGACAAAACATATTGAATTAGGCTCAAAGCCTTTTCAATCACTACGCAATGAAATTATTCACCAGCTTGAGAATGTCGATCATGATCGTGAAACATTGCATGCCAAATGCCTCTCTTTACTAGATAGGCTAACAACATTTAAAATTCCTCAAGTCGTTTTAGAAGCAAAATGGGAGCCAAGCATCAATAAGAGCTTCTGCTACAATGCCAAATTGATCGCAAAGCTATTGCGCTGGCGCACTGCTGAGCTAAATAGTCCCAACAAGAAAATCATTGTCCTCGACCCAGTTAAATTATCGGACTTGCAAAAAGTTGTGGTAACAAACAAGGATGGCTCCATAACATTTATTCCTTTAATGCTCGGAAACCAAAAATATGCATGCTTAGTCCTTAATTTTGAAAATCAAAAAGCCAAAGTAGTGGATTATATCTCTATCAACGGAGCCACGGACGTAATATCCGAAGAAATCCAAGCTTTCACCAAACCCTTTGGCACAGTTAGAAAGGCTGCTATGGAAGAAAAAAAGGAAACAACACCAGAAGACCACGGACCTCTTTTAGTCGAACGCCTACACCGTAAAGCCCAGGAAATTACCCAGGGAAAACAGGACAAAATAGAATCAACTTTCCAAATGCGCAAGCGTCACCTTCACCTAGCATTTGCTGCCGGAAATGTGCAACTCTATCTAAAACAATTCCTGCTCAGAGGCATACAAAAGCCCCAAGACAAACAGGGTCATTGTATAAAATAGATATTTATTTGATATTATTAAAAATAGTAAGATTTTATAGGTTTAATTATGAATTTACATGTAAATCCAGATGTTAATGTTTCCAATGAGTTATTTGGAAGCAAGTATATGGAAATTTTTCAAAATCGATTGATGCCTTTTCTTGATGATAAATCTATTCTAATTCTTACTTGTTGCAGTAAAGTGATATATCAATACACATTTGTTGAAAAATATTTTCGACAAAACCAAAAATTGGAAAGTGAAAGTAAATTTATTGCCTTTTCTAACTATCAGTCTATTCTTAATGAATGCGCAAAAACTGGAAATATTAGTATTATTAAAAAAATTAATGATAAGAAAGTTGGATTTAATATATGCGATAACAATCAAATAAATATTTTACACACTGCTGTAGACGCTGAACATTTTGAAGTTGTTAAATTCCTGTCTAATGAACATCCATATTTGTTGAAACAACAAACAATAGAGGGTTGGACTCCACTTAGCTACGCAGCAGCAAAAGGCTGTGTAGAAATGACCGCTTACTTGTCTGATAAATGCCCAGAAGCATTGCGGATGAAAACTCAAAGCGGCGACACCCCATTACATTTAGCTGTCCTGCATAACCAGTTAGATGTTATTTCTGTTTTAAATAAAAAATACACAGTAGAACAATTAATGAATGATGATCCAAATCATCAGATATTAAAATTAGCCATACATGGAGATAATTATGATATGTGCAGCCTATTATGTACAAAATACCCGGCAATTTTGAGAAGGCAAGGTGACTTTGGCCGTACCCCAATTCATTTAGCCATTGAATTGAAGAAGCAAGAAATAGCGATCCTTTTCTGTGAACTATGTCCAGAAGCATTACAAATAAAAAATAACTATGGCCGTATCCCTCTCCACATTGCAGTATATCTTGGGGATTTAATGCTCGTTGTTTACCTGCATGATAGTTCACCGGAACAGTTACGAGTAAAAGATATAAACGGCGAAACTCCATTCGATATTGCTGTCAAACAAAAGCATTTTCCTATCTTCTCTTACTTCGTTATGTATGGCAATGGGATTCCTTTAAATCTTGTTAATGTAATGCTGGCTATCAATCGGTCGCAATTAAAGGAATTATATAGAGAAGTAAGTGAATCAGTAAAGGAGGTTCGGTCCCTAAAATGGGATAATATTATCAAATTTAAAGAAAAACAAACTGTAAAAAACATAATTGCAGCGATTCTGGAAGCTGATTTCGATAAATCAAAAATCTTTTTAAGCTCATTATATTCTAAAAATAAGTTGTTATTTTTTAATCAATTGTTTCTTTTCTTTTCAGAAATCAGAAAAGAAACTGACGAATTATTGGTCAAGGTTCTAAAAAAAATTGTACTGATGAAGATAGATGGAAAACTGATCCCTAGATCAGAACTTGAAACCCATCATATGATGCTTCTTGCAGGGTCTTCAGGATTTAACGAGGTTGTCAGATATCTATTCAAAGAGCGTAAAATAGATCCTTATGAAAAAGTCTTGAAAGGTCAAAATGTTGTTCAATTGCTTATTAATAAAAATTCAGAAAAATTTTCTGAACAAGAAGTAGTTGAACTTATGGATATATTGGATGTCAAACTAGGGCATGCCAATGACATCTTTGGTGAAAAATACGATCCAAGATTGTGTAATGACAACAAATATCGATTCTTCCGCCGTTATATTTTCGTGAAAGCTGCTAAACACTTGAATAAAATATTTCAAAAGAAGCAATTGCATGATCACTGGATTTCAAAACAATGCATTTTCAACAATACCCTTTATTGCCTCGATTTTAAAGATGTCGAAATCGCAAAACTGTTTTTGATGAAGCAATATCTCGAATCGAAAAAAATTGAATCCAAAATATGCCAAGAAAATGACTCTTCTATACTTCGTATCTCGGATTTGTCTTCTTGCCAAAATATTATGGCATTGGAGCAAGAGCAATTCTCCAAAGATTACAGCTCGTTAAGTGAACTTTGGTCAATATTAACTAAATTCCCCAGTTTATTCTGCAGTATTCATTGGCAATATATTGGAGAAAATCTCTGCATCGATTTACCTGGTGATATTGTCCCTGTACAGTTGATGATCGCTCATATTGCAAGTCAAAAGAAATGTAAGATGCCCTTTGATATACGTGAAAGTAGTCTAACCTGCACCCCAGCATTGATCGATGATTTCATGCAAAGTGAAACCTATTTTATCTCACAAGATTTTGAACGATGGGAAAAATTGGTTAAAATAATTATTAAAGATAAAATCGTTGACGCGGATGCATTAGATAAAAAACTCCAGCTTTTGGAAGGGGAGCGCATCGAAAAAGATAAAGCTGAAAGAGAGGAACGGGAGAAAGCAGATAAGCGTGTTGTTTTAAAAGCTAAGAAACAACCTCCAAGCATTAGCAATAAATCAATGCCGGTGAAGAAAAAGGCTGCAGAGGCCCCTAAAAAGCCGACAAAACAGAAAAAAAACCAAACAGCTCCCATACCCGCAAAACCAGAAACTATATACCTATCCATGCCATCTAGAGATACGAGAGAAGCGCCAGTCGTGGCAGTATCTTCAATTGATTACGGTCTAAAAGCGGAGCAAATAAATGCTCCTAAAAAAATTGGGGATGCCCGATCAAATCAAATCAATGCACCACTGGAGCTATTACTTTCTGAAAATCTTGCTAAAACGCAAGAAGTTCACGAATGCTTTAAGCGCCTGTTTGAATTATCAAGGCCAGGCATTGATTGTGATCCACTCATTGTGAACGGAGCTGCTCTTTTCAATAAAATGCGAGTCGATTTAGCTTGCGATACATTGTCTGTCGATTCTCCCATTCGCAATTTATGCTCTTATGGTCTAGATAAACACCCAAGAGATTCCTGGTCTCACGATTACTTCCCAGATCCAGAAGCGTCCGTTTTTCCTCTGAAAACTGATGGTGCTATTTTTGAAACTCTCTCCCAAATGGGAAAAGGACTGTTTTCAGATGTCAAAATTTTTGACGCTGCAAAAAAGGAAATCATAGCCCTATTCTCCGATTGCGAATCCTATCGCATATCCTGGAATGATGTTTTCATTGGAGCCTATCCCAATCCTGTCCCAGCTTTGACTGCAAAAATCGCAAAGTATTTATCCGCTTTAACCAGCCTAAAAGGGTTGCTCGATAAATATCCTGTCGGAGACATGCGACGTTCCTACGCCTTGGATGCAATCACCTTTTTTATCAGCCGTATCGGCGAATTGACAAAACATATTGAATTAGGCTCAAAGCCTTTTCAATCACTACGCAATGAAATTATTCACCAGCTTGAGAATGTCGATCATGATCGTGAAACATTGCATGCCAAATGCCTCTCTTTACTAGATAGGCTAACAACATTTAAAATTCCTCAAGTCGTTTTAGAAGCAAAATGGGAGCCAAGCATCAATAAAAGCTTCTGCTATAATGCCAAATTGATCGCAAAGCTATTGCGCTGGCGCACTGCTGAGCTAAATAGTCCCAACAAGAAAATCATTGTCCTCGACCCAGTTAAATTATCGGACTTGCAAAAAGTTGTAGTAACAAACAAGGATGGCTCCATAACATTTATTCCTTTAATGCTCGGAAACCAAAAATATGCATGCTTAGTCCTTAATTTTGAAAATCAAAAAGCCAAAGTATTGGATTATGTCACTATCAATGGAGCTACGGACGTAATATCCGAAGAAATCCAAGCTTTCACCAAACCCTTTGGCACAGTTAGAAAGGCTGCTATGGAAGAAAAAAAGGAAACAACACCAGAAGACCACGGACCTCTGTTGGTCGAGCGCCTACACCGTAAAGCCCAGGAAATTACCCAGGGAAAACAGGACAAAATAGAATCAACTTTTCAAATGCGAAAGCGTCACCTTAATTTAGCATTTGCTGTCGGAAACGTGCAACTTTATCTAAAGCAATTCCTGCTCAGAGGAGTCCAAAAGCCCCAAGACAAACAGGGTCATTGTATAAAATAGATATTTATTTTTTTAAGAACCAATTTTTATTGCATTTTATAAATTTTTGTTTTATAATTATGGGAATTATAAGATTTTATAGGTTTAATTATGAATTCACATGTAAATCCAAATGCTAATGTTTCCAATGAGTTATTTGGACCCAATTTGATGAAAGTTCTTCAAAATAAATTAATACCAATCCTTGATGATCAATCTATTCTAAATCTTTCTCTCTGCAGTCGAATAATAAATGAGTATACCAGTTCCGAAAAAATTCTTCGAAGAGTTAAAAGACTTGGGTTAGAAATCAGAGATAATAATAATCAAGGAATAGATTTTGGATTATGCCTTTTGAAATGTGCAGAACTTGGAAATGTCATAATTATTAAAAAATTGAATGAAAATAAGATTAATTTCAATGTATGCAATAATAATGAATCCAATGTCCTTCATATTGCCGCTTGCTTCGGACATTTTGATCTTGTTAAATTTTTGTGTGAAGAACATCCATATTTGTTAACAGAAAAAAATTTGAACGGTTGGACTCCACTTTTTTTGGCAGCAGCAAAAGGCCATGAAAAAATAGTCGTCTATTTGGTAGATAAATACCCAGAAGCATTGCAAATAAGTGATAAGGCCGGAGACACTCCATTACATTTAGCTATTATAAATAACCATCTAAATATCGTTTCCATTTTATATGAAAAATACACGTCAGAACAATTATTACAAAATAAGTCAGAATTCAGCTTATTACAATATCCTATATCATTGGACAATGTTAATATGTGTCGCATATTGTGCAGCAAGTTCACAAAACTTTTGCAACAGCAAGATCGAAATGGTTTTACTCCACTCCATACAGCCGTGCTATTGAAAAAAAAAGAATTCGTAACCCTATTATGTGATAAATATCCAGAAGCATTACAGATAAAAGATAGTGTTGGGCGTACCCCTCTCCGAATTGCAGCAGAGCTTGGAGAAGAGGAAATCGTTACTTACTTATTTGATAAACGGCCTGAAGAACTAACAACAAAAGATGTAAATGGCTATACCCCATTCGACTTAGCAGTTCAAAAAAACAATATAAGTTTGATCGTTTTTTTGTGTGTTCATTCTAAAGGAGTCCTTACAGATCTTTCTGATGAGATCGTTGCTCGGCTGTCCTCACAAAAATCTGAAATAGACAAAGAACTCACTTTATATACACACAGGATGCGATTTCTGAAGTGGAGTAATGCTATCGATTTTAAAAATAAAGAATTTATAAAAATTGTTCTCGCAAAGTTTGTGGAAGTTGACGATCAGGGACATTTTTTTTCAATCGTATTTTCTTTTGAGAATATGGTGTTACTATTTAATCCAGTGTTTGCCTTGCTTTCTGAAAGCAGAAAAGAAACTGACGAATTATTGGTCAAGGTTCTAAAAAAAATGGTGATATTCAAGGCAAATGGACAATCAATTTCAAGATCAGAAGTTGAAACCCATCATATGATGCTTCTTGCGGGGTCTTCAGGATTTAACGAGGTTGTCAGATATCTATTTAAAGAGCGTAAAATAGACCCTTATGAAAAAGTCTTAAAAGGTCAAAATGTTGTTCAATTGCTCATTAATAAAAATTCTGAAAAATTTCCTGAACGAGAAATAGTGGAACTTATGGATATATTGGATGTCAAACTAGGACATGCCAATGACATCTTTGGTGAAAAATACGATCCAAGATTGTGTAATGACAACAAATATCGATCCTTCCGCCGTTATATTTTTGTGAAAGCTGCTAAACACTTGAATAAAATATTTCAAAAAAAGCAATTGCATGATCACTGGATTTCAAAACAATGCATTTTCAATAATACCCTTTATTGCCTCGATTTTAAAGATGTCGAAATCGCAAAACTGTTTTTGATGAAACAATATCTCGAATCGAAAAACATTGAATCCAAAATATGCCAAGAAAATGACTCTTCTATACTTCGTATCTCGGATTTATCTTCTTGCCAAAATATTATGGCATTGGAGCAAGAGCAATTCTCCAAAGATTACAGCTCGTTAAGTGAGCTTTGGTCAATATTAACTAAATTCCCCAGTTTATTCTGCAGTCTTCATTGGCAATATATTGGAGAAAATCTCTGCATCGATTTACCTGGTGATATTGTCCCTGTACAGTTGATGATCGCGCATATTGCAAGCCAAAAGAAATGTAAGATGCCCTTTGATATACGTGAAAGTAGTCTAACCTGCACCCCAGCATTGATCGATGATTTCATTCAAAGTGAAACCTATTTCATCTCACAAGATTTTGAACGATGGGACAAATTGGTTAGAATAATCATTAAAGATAAAATCGTTGACGCGGATGCATTAGATAAAAAACTACAGCTTTTGGAAGGGGAGCGCATCGAAAAAGAGAAAGCTGAAAGAGAGGAACGGGAAAAAGCAGGTAAGCGTGTAGTTTTAAAAGCTAAGAAACAACCTCCAAGCATTAGCAATAAATCAATGCCGGTGAAGAAAAAGGCTGCAGAGGCCCCTAAAAAGCCAACAAAACAGAAAAAAAACCAAACAGCTCCCATACCCGCAAAATCAGAAACTATATACCTATCCATGCCATCTAGAGATGCGAGAGAAGCGCCAGTCGTGGCAGTATCTTCAATTGATTACGGCCAAGCATCTGAGCAAGCTTATTATCCTAAAAAAATAGAGGATTCCCGATCAAATCAAACCAATACACCACTGGAACTATTACTTTCTGAAAATCTTGCTAAAACGCAAGAAGTTCACGAATGCTTTAAGCGCCTCTTTGAATTATCAAGGCCAGAAATTGATTGTGATCCACTCATTGTGAACGGAGCTGCTCTTTTCAATAAAATGCGAGTCGATTTAGCTTGCGATACATTGTCTGCCGATTCTCCCATTCGCAATTTATGCTCTTATGGTCTAGATAAACACCCAAGAGATTCCTGGTCTCACGATTATTTCCCAGATCCAGAAGCGTCCGTTTTTCCTCTGAAAACTGATGGTGCTATTTTTGAAACTCTCTCCCAAATGGGAAAAGGACTGTTTTCAGATGTCAAAATTTTTGACGCTGCAAAAAAGGAAATCATAGCCCTATTCTCCGATTGCGAATCCTATCGCATATCCTGGAATGATGTTTTCATTGGAGCCTATCCCAATCCTGTCCCAGCTTTGACTGCAAAAATCGCAAAGTATTTATCCTCTTTAACCAGCCTAAAAGGGTTGCTCGATAAATATCCTGTCGGAGACATGCGACGTTCCTACGCCTTGGATGCAATCACCTTTTTTATCAGCCGTATCGGCGAATTGACAAAACATATTGAATTAGGCTCAAAGCCTTTTCAATCACTACGCAATGAAATTATTCACCAACTTGAGAATGTCGATCATGATCGTGAAACATTGCATGCCAAATGCCTCTCTTTACTAGATAGGCTAACAACATTTAAAATTCCTCAAGTCGTTTTAGAAGCAAAATGGGAGCCAAGCATCAATAAGAGCTTCTGCTACAATGCCAAATTGATCGCAAAGCTATTGCGCTGGCGCACTGCTGAGCTAAATAGTCCCAACAAGAAAATCATTGTCCTCGACCCAGTTAAATTATCGGACTTGCAAAAAGTTGTGGTAACAAACAAGGATGGCTCCATAACATTTATTCCTTTAATGCTCGGAAACCAAAAATATGCATGCTTAGTCCTTAATTTTGAAAATCAAAAAGCCAAAGTAGTGGATTATGTCACTATCAATGGAGCCACGGACGTAATATCCGAAGAAATCCAAGCTTTCACCAAACCCTTTGGCACAGTTAGAAAGGCTGCTACGGAAGAAAAAAAGGAAACAACACCAGAAGACCACGGACCTCTTTTAGTCGAACGCCTACACCGTAAAGCCCAGGAAATTACCCAGGGAAAACAGGACAAAATAGAATCAACTTTCCAAATGCGCAAGCGTCACCTTCACCTAGCATTTGCTGCCGGAAATGTGCAACTCTATCTAAAACAATTCCTGCTCAGAGGCATACAAAAGCCCTAAAATAATACTATAATCCGAGCCAATGAAGGGCCATTGTAGTCATGTATGCAATTCCTGCCGAAAAAGGAAAAGTGATGATCCATGCAGAAAATATTTGGGTAGTCACACCCCAACGGACTGCCGAAAGGCGTCGAGTAGATCCTACACCCATAATTGCAAAATTAATTGTATGCGTTGTGCTTAAAGGAATACCAAGGCGCGAGGCCAGCTCAATTATGCTCGCAGCCCCCATTTCTGCAGCAAATCCCTGGGAGGTGTCCAAATGGGTAATCCTAAATCCCACCGTTTTTAATATCCTCCATCCTCCTATTAATGTTCCAAAACCGATCGTTATTGCGCATAAGAGCATAACCCACACCGGAACATAAAACGTAGGTATGACTCCTTTAACCACTAAAGCCAATGCAAATGCACCCATAAGCTTTTGACCATCATTTGAGCCATGACTGAAAGACATAAATGCTGCAGAAAGTATCTGTAAAAAACGAAATAACCCTTTAACTTTTCGAAGACTTGCTTTGCGAAAGATCCAATAAATTGCTGTCATAACTGAGCATCCTCCTAAAAAACCAAATAAAGAAGATAGTAAAAGCCCAAGTAAAACCTTGCTCCAGCCAGACCACACTAAGCCGTCAATCCCACCGGTAGCAAAACCAGCTCCGGTCAAACCCGCAATTAATGCATGACTTTTGCTCACAGGCATTCCCCAACGAGCATTCAGAACACCCCAGAGAATAAGACTAAGCATTGCAGCTCCAACTGTTGTTAAGCTGACTACATCGCTTTTAATAAATCCTGTACCTATAGTGTTGGCCACCGCGGTCCCCGAAAGTGCTCCCAAAGTATTAAAAATACCTGCCATGATAACAGCCTGGAGCGGGGTAAGGGCTTGTGTAGATACGCTAGTAGCAATCGAGTTGGGAGCATCTGTCCACCCATTAACAAACTCAGCTGCCAAAATTAATCCTAGTACTATCAGAAGTGGTACATCCATCTATTATCCGTATTTGACTACCGTTGCTTCAATGGTATTGGCAATATCTTCACACATATCAATAACCTCTTCAACAAGATCGTAAATTTCTTTCCACTTAATCACTTCCAACGGATTAGTTTCACTCTGGAAAAGATTGAGAATCGCTTTTTCCGAAAGTCGATCCCCAGTATTTTCCAGGCGGTTTATTTCGATGCAGTAATCAAGGATCCTTTGAGGTCGCTTCAGATTTCGAATGCTTGAAACAGCTTTAACGACCACAGAAACAGACTCATTAAAAATTGTCGCAAGCTCACAGAGTTCAGGAGTACTTTTCTCAATGCCAAACAGGTCCATTCTAACGATAATTTTGTGAGCCGTATCAATGACATCATCAAGTTGTTTAGCAAGAATATGGATATCCTCTCGATCAATTGGAGTGATGAAAGTTCTGTTAAGTTTATCGAGAATTTCGTGCGTAGTCATGTCGCATTCGTGCTCAAGTTCCTTCATCTGGGCCACACCAGAATGATTTCGTTTCCAACTGTTGCAGATTTCTAAAAAAAGAACCGCACCTTTTTGGACCCCTTTGGCATGTTCCTCCAAAAGGTCAAAGAATTTTTCTTCCCGCGGAATAAATGAAAATGGCATCGCATTCACTAATGTAAAATTTTATTTTCAATCTATAGAAAATTTTATTAGTTTGCAATAACAATCGGCTCTAACAACATTTTTTTATAGACACTCAATTCAAGTTTTTGGTATAAGCAATTGCATTAACTTTTCCGGGATCCCAAAAAGACAGAGACAAATAATATGACTACAGAATATTTGATGCAAATTGCGAATGCGATATTTAGCTCATACACAACATGGATACTATTTTTCGTACTCGTTTTAATTCCGTTACTATCCAAAAGTTTTATGGACTATTTGTCTGATGTCCTACTTTCTTTTGATATTACCTTAACCGATAGGCAGAAAAAACAATGTTCAAGATTTGTAAAATTAATTTTTTTAAACGTTTTCGTTGCTTCTATTTTTTTCTATGCTATTGTATCTTTTATTAATCTGTAGCTGTAGCTAATGATATGACCCAAGAATCTTTTTCACAACTCACATACATAGTACTTACGTCGAGAACAACGTGGTTTTTTTCTACACGTGCATTTTGATTCCGCTTATGTCAAAATTTATTGCGAACCGTTTAGCTAATACCCTACTAACTTTTGATATCAATTTAACAGATATTCAAAGAAAAAAATGTTCAAACCTCTTTGCGATCATTTTTGTATTTTTTTCAATATGCTATGTTTTTTTGTATTACTACCTTCGGCTTACAAACCTAAAGCCCTGAAGTTTTTACAGCTAAGCAGATTTTCTGTGGTATTGATTAATAAAATGACATTATTTCTTCATTTTTTGTGCATTATGACAAAAAAATGAACATATTTTAGTGATTTGTGCACTTTTTCCTAAGGTATCAGTTCCTCTATTACCCAAAAATGTGAAAATTAAAAAAAATAGTTAACATTTTTCTTGCTAATAATCTTTAAAAAAATAGAATGAAGTTAACGAGCTTATATTATAAGCCGACAATTAAAGGAGAATAAAATGTCAAGATTAGCAATAAGCAGGTCAACAAAGACCTCTAAGAAAAAAAAGAGTCCAGAAAGAAAATTCACATCATATAAAAAATCACCTGAAACTGCACATAATAACATCTACGCCAGTTCAATTGACAATTTTTTGAATAATCTCAAAAAAATTGCAAAACATAGAACTTCCACAATAGGATCCAAAGATCCAATAGCAAAAAAATTAAATAATTACGCAAGCAACACCAGATCACAGATAAGAAAATCAAATATCGTGAATCCATACCTTGCTAAATGCCTCAATGACATCCACTACTCAATCAGAGGCATCAAGAGCGTTCCAAATAATGTGAAAGCTCAAATCCCAAGAATCTTCCAAACTTTACGTCAAGGTGTACATAAAGATGTTATGCTCTTTTTGGGTACTATAAACAGAATAGTCAGATCAATGACCATAGAATGCGCAAAGTGGGAAACACATTTCGAAAAATGCTACGAAAATGCAAAAAAAGGGACTTCAAGGTATACCTTAGACCACGCAGCAAAACGTCAAATGATTTCATGGCAACATTCCATTGCGAAATTTAAAACAAAATGGAATCAAAAGTTCAATTTACTAGCCAATTATGCCAACCCTCAAGTGCGCGCATCATTGAAAACGCTAAAAACTGAGCTGGAAAATCTCCACAAAGCAATACAAAAAAATCGACTCCATTCCCGTGCAGCATTGCGCGCTAGTGCAGCGAAAAAAGTGGCCGGAAAGAAAGCACAGGCCTTAGTCACAAAAGCAGATTGGAAGAGCTTCCAAAACAGCATAGCAAAAAAACAAAAGCAAATTGAAAATACTCGTCATTCAATGACAAATTTTCATGATCAGCTTAAAACAATCAAAGCTTGCTGCTAGTTTCCACAATACCCGCCATCCTCGATGGCGGGTTTATTTTTTATTGAACGATCCACATTGCGGACACCTAGTCAATTCATTGACGATCCCATCCAAATAAGTATGCAGACAATATTCGCAGACAAATAATTTTTTTTCGACAACAATAATCTTCTTCTTCCTCGCCACAAAATGATGATACACCCAAATGCCAAACAACGTACCCAACGTCAGACACAAATATAACATCAATGCTGTAGTCGGATTCAACTCAATCATGGTTCCCCCGGATCAAATGAAATATTGTCGCTACTTGGAATTTCCGGTAATCTTGGTGTTGTAAATGGAGGTTTTGATATCTGTATCACAGACTCCTCATTTTCCGCAGAAGCAAAGACAAGACCCGTCGTCTTTTGCGAGGTGTCCGCCCTAACTATAACAGGGGAGAGCACCGTATTAACCATAGCAAGCCTAAAAGGGGTTACCTGAAAAACAACCCACCCCCCAATATGCAACCCCAAAGCAATCCCAAAAGCAGTCAAAAACACCGAGTTAAGCAGCTTCTCCTTCCCTCTTAAACTAATGCTAACTTCCCGATTTCTAGATTTTCGCTCAAATCGCAACATAATTAAAAATACTGACTCTTGTTTGTGTCTAATGGCTTATAAACTAGGCGAAGATTCGTCCCACAATCCTGACAAATAGAAAATAGTTTTAAAAAATCCCCATACTCAACCCGACGATCAACACTCAAAACAATTGTAGGCTCAACTCCATGATGCAGAGACTTTAATTTTATAATTTCCCTCTGAAGATTCTCCTTCAAAGTGACTAAATCAACAATAGATTTTTTTGATCCAATATAAATGACATTTTGCGCATCCATCACCACAATAAGCTGCGTCGTAAGAGGAAGTGAATCCTTGTCTATCGGTGGATTTTCAATATTTAACGACTTCAAAGGCAAAATATCCGAAGTGACAATAAAAAAAATAAGCATCAAAAACACCACGTCAACAAGAGGTGTTAAATCAATCAAACTTCCCGTAGGCTTTAAACTAGTTTTGAAATTCATCTTCTCTATTCACCAACAAATCAATAATTTCAGAAGAGGTCGTCTGGATTTCCAAAACAAACCCCTCAATCCTGCTAACAATATAGTTATATGCCAAAATAGAGGGTATCGCAACAACAAGACCAGCCGCGGTCGTCACAAGAGCATATTCCATCGCTTCTCCAATCCGAGTGGCTGAAATATCCACTAATCCACTCATCCTCATCTCAGAAAAGGCCTGAATAAATCCCAAAACGGTCCCCAATAATCCAATCAAAGGGGCAATATGCGCAATAATCGATAAAATTTTAGCATTTTTCTCCAAATGAGCTATCTCAATCAATCCTGACATCTCCATAGCACTTTCAATCTGTTCCTTGCTCCGATTATGCTTGAGTAATCCAGCCTTCACAATGTTTGAAATCGTCCCACCCGTATTATCGCAAACTTGGACGGCTTCAACCAAATTTCCTTCGTTAATAACCTTTCGCAGGGCTATCACAAAACTATTCGTATCAATTTCAGATTTTCTCAAATGAAGAAACCTTTCAATGAATATTGTAAAACTAATGAGGGAACATGCGCCAATCACCAGAAGAATAATGTTCCAATTAGAATTATACTGAAAAATACTACTCATGATCTCTCTCCATCTTTTGTTTTGCTTGTAATTGTTTTCTCGCAAGTTCGTGGCGTCCCTGCATTTCGTAAATTTCAGCTCTCAGATTCATCGCTTTCAATCTTAAACTAGATACTGCATTATAATTTGCCACGCGCGATAAAACTAACATACTGGCGTCCAAATTTCCCAATTGACGATAACAATGACTTTGCTGAATCCATAAATCAAGTAACTCGTCCGCGTTCAACTCAATAGACTTCGCTGTTTCCTCAGCTCGGACAAAATACTCCAATGCCTCCTTCGGCCTTCCCTGCTTCAAAGCTATCGCCCCCCTTTCATGCCAGAAACGAGAAATATAATATCCCTCAAGAGTATTAGAAGCATCGTATTTCCTAAACATTGTGTCAATAATCTGCTCCGCAGCATCGTCACTATTTTCACTTAAGTAACTTTTCACCAATAAATACGCACTTTCTTCAAAAACCAATGTACTTGACAAACTCTGAAGAACCTTTTCAGCCTCAGCTGTCCTATCCATACAAAGAAGAATTTTCGCCTTTTCTAAAGACGCTTTGTCCGATAATTCTCGGAAATACGCCCTCCCCTTCGGAGAATCCCCACATCTTTGAAAGAACTCTAAAGCAGACTCCAAATCTCCCTGCTGCCTGCTTTTATATCCCAGAAGATAATTTGCTACGACACAATAATCACTATCAGGAAATTTTGCAGATAATTGGTACAAATGTCCAGCTGATTCACTGTCTTCCTTTAAATAACTTTCAAAAGAATAATACCGAAAATATGCCTCATCTGCAAGCGAGGATTCAGGATGATTCGTAAAAAGCTGCTCTAAATATTTTTTCCCCTTTTCTCCGGTTTCACAAACCGAAAGCCACATCAAGGCCTCTGCGGCCTCAGACGAAGTTGAAAAAGTCTTTACTAACTTCTCAAAAACTAAAGCAGCTTCAGAACTTTTTTGCCGTTTCATATACAAAATCCCAAGAGCCTTCATACTGTCCGGCGCCCATCTCCCATACGGATAACTTTCTAAACCACTCAAAAATGATCTTTCTGCAATCTCCCCAAATGGTTCCCCAATACCCTCCTCAAATAATCGAGCTGCCACCAGCCCCCTAAGGTAATAATTTTCTCCCATATTGCCCGAATTTTCCTGCACCAAAAGATTCAATTCTGACAAAGCCTTTAATAATCCCTCTCGTGTGTTTTGCCGAACCAATGCCTCAGCTTTGTATTTTCTGCAATTAACCCCATATTGAATAGCCAAATCAAAAGCCCCTACAGCCTCCGTCAAATTTGCTCGCTGACAGTATAACTCATTTAAACCACGCAAGAACCATCCTCTTCCATAATAAGGACTCGATCGATTAGTCGGGGCTGTGACCTTCAAATAATAACTATTTCTTGTCGCATAATCCGAAAAACTACTGGCCATCAATAGGTTCAAATAATCCGTTTCCCCCATCTCGCTAATCAATTTCCTCCCTTTTTCAATGATATGCTCATCTCGCATCGTCGTACCCCAAATCAAATACAATCTCGCTAAGTCCAATTGCAACCCACCTAAATATATCTGCTCCGATTTCATAAAATACTGCAACTGCGTCTGCTCATGATTTTTAGCTCCAAGAGCCAATTCTAAGTAACACTTTCCAAGTTTGCCCCGAACTCCTTCCCGATCCTCGGACAATGACTCCTCATAGTAAACTGCCGCTTTGGCAAACTCATTTTGAGAAAAAAACACCTCAGCACGATCAAATGCACCTTCAACATTTGCCGAAATAATCCCTAAAACAGGCCAAAATAATGCTATTGAGAAATACACTACCTTCATAGTCATACATTGTGCCAGTTACAAACTTTGATTGCAAAATCTGAAAAATCGACAAAAAAGAATAAAAATTTTTTCAATCAAAAAAAATGCAATAAAATTAAGTGAAAATGCCTCCAAAATATATGTAAAGATGGTTTCTGTTATGGACTCTAAACTCAATTTTTTGAAAATACTAGAAAATATTTTGCTTCAGATCAAAAAAATTGTTGCACAATATTACCAAAAGCAACTATTTAATAAATTGTCATGAAACTCAAAAAGGAGGAAAATAATCATGGCTTTGAAGAACACAATAACCCAATTGAAGGGTCTTCTGGCAAATGTAACACACGATCTAGAAAAATCTGATCGTGGAAATAAGGCTGCATCACAAAGAGTCCGCACCGGAACAATCAAGCTTGAAAAAGTAGCTAAAATTTTCCGCAAGGAATCTGTACAACATGATAAGTCAACAAAAGGCCGCAAAAAAGCAGCCCCAAAAGCAAAAGCTAAAGCTAAAGCTGCTCCAAAAGCAAAAGCAAAAGCAAAAGCTGCACCTAAGAAAAAAGCCGCTGCTAAGAAAAAAGCTCCTGCAAAGAAGCCAGCTGCAAAAAAAACAGCTAAAAAAGTCGCCAAAAAAGCCGGTTCCTCAGCAATGTCTTTCAAAAGAAAGCGTTCAGCTAAGCTACCAGCAAAAAAAAGCGCCGCACGTAAATAATTTCCTAAGGGGGCAATTCGCCCCCTTTTTTTCTTATAATTTTATCTCCTTTCCTTTATAATCCCTCACAAATGACTATCAGAAATAAAAATATTCACGTCGAAGTAAAAATCGACGCATTCAACAAATCAGGACACGGCATCGGCTCCTTCCAACGCCATGATAATATAACCTGCTCCGTAGAAGTACCCTTCACTATCCCCGGCGATATCGCAAAAGTCCAACTCCTCCCAAAAAGATCTGGTACATACCAAAGCCGCCTCATCGAAATCACTTCCCCCTCCCCAGATCGAATCCCAGCAAAATGCTCACACTTCGGAACCTGCGGCGGCTGCCGCTTCCAACAAATTTCCAACGAAAAACAACTCCAACTCAAAATCAACTACATCCAACAATGCTTCCCAAATACCCCATTTAAAATTCTCCCACCCATCAATCAATGGAACTTCCGCAACAAAATGGAATACACCTTCTCAAACGACGCAGCAAAAAACCAATACCTCGGTCTCATCCTCGCCGGCAGCCGCGGAAAAGTCCTCAACCTCACAGAATGCCACCTCACAAACCCTTGGTTTATCGAAACTCTAAAAGCTGCCAGAAATTGGTGGAAACAATCCGATCTTAATGCCTACCACCCCTCCTCCAATACAGGTTCCCTAAGAACCCTCACACTCCGCGAAGGCATCAAAACCGGGGAAAGAATGGCCATCCTCACCGTATCCGGAAATCCCGAATTCGCCCTGAAAAGACACCACCTTGCCGAATTCACTCAAGCTATTAAAGAATCAACAGAAAATGTCAGCATCTTCCTGCGCATCCACCAAATCATCAAAGGAAAACCAACCCAATTCTTCGATATGCTACTCCATGGCCCCGACCACATCACTGAAAAATTAAACGATATGACTTTTACCATCAGCCCTTCCGCCTTTTTCCAACCCAATACAATTATGGCAGAACAACTCTACTCCCACGCCATAAATATGGCCGGAAACCTAGCAAATAAAGTCGTATACGACCTCTACTGCGGCACCGGAACCATAGGCATCTGCATCGCAAAAATAGCAAAAGAAGTCGTCGGCATCGAACTCTCCGCTGATTCAGCCTACGACGCCAGAAACAACGCCGCACTCAATAAACTAGACAACATCACTATCTACACAGGCACCGTCGAAGATAAACTCCAAGAAATCCACGAAAAAAATCTCCACCCACCCCCACATCTCGTCATCGTCGACCCCCCACGCGTTGGCCTCGACCCCCGCGCCATCCAACATCTCAAAGACCTCAAACCCCCAAAAATCCTCTACATCTCCTGCAACCCAACAACCCAAGCAAAAAATATCGCAGAACTCTTATCATTCGGATACTCAATAATCGATATGCACGCCATAGACCAATTCCCCCACACACCCCATATCGAAAATATTGCTCTCTTGAGTATATAATGACTTTATGCGAAAATCGTTCAGAACATCAAACATGGAGACAAACATGAAACAACTTATTATTTTAACTCAAATGATATTCCTGCCAGCCCTTATTTTCGCCGAAGAAACTGAAATGCCCCCAACAACCCAAGGAATTTGGCAAACTATCGCCATGATCGCAATCGCAATGACCTTTTTCTACTTCATCCTCTGGCGCCCCGACCAAAAACGACGCCAAGCCATGGAACAACTAAGAAGTTCCATGAAAAAAGGAGACAAAGTTACCGCAATCGGAATCATAGGCACAGTCTTCAAAATTGAAGAAAATACCGTCATCCTAACAATGTACGATGGCAACAAAATCGAAGTCATCAAAGGCTCCATCACAGAAGTCGTCTCAAACCCATCATAATATAACGAAAAAGGGGCCCACAAAGCCCCTTAAACAATTTTTTCACACTCTGAAGTCCCTCAAAGTAAGAATTTTCAATTTTTACTCCGAAAATTCGCTAAAAATCATAAAAATTAACTCGAGAAAACAAGAAAAATATCTTTAGCTACAAAAAAATTAAAAAATTTCTTTAAGAAAAAAATGCAATATTTTTTTGGGAAGAAAAAAGATCTATGGAAATTTCTGTTAGTTATAAATATTTTATTTTTAACTGTTTGCGAATCAAATCTCTCCAATTTTATTGTCAGAAAAATCCTACCGATAATACCCTTAGAACATGATTTTCTCTCTAAGAAAAAGAAAAAATGCAACCAAAAGAAAAAAGATGTTTGACAAAAATCCGCAAATGCTTAAAGTAATCATTTTAGAGTAAATTTCTCAAAAAAGGAGATCGTATATGAAAATTAAATCATTTATTATAGGCGCTATGGCTCTATTGGGCTGTGCGACTGTACAAGCAAATGATTGCATGTCATGCAATCCTTGCAATCCATGCGACCCATGCGACAGCTTCTGTGATGGCTGGTCTGTATATGGCGACTGGTTATTCTGGAAAGTAAGACGTTCCGGACTAGACTATACTATTGAAGGTGATAACTTCGAAAGCCCAAGACATGAATATGATTCCAATACTTATGTCCCATTTGGAAAAATGCATTGCGTAGATCCAGAGTACCAAAGCGGATACAGAATCGGATTCGCAAAAAATTTCTGCGAACTTGATGTTGGTGTTCGTTACACTCACTTCAAAGCAGATCATACAAACTCAAAGTATAGCGAAGATTATTCATTAGATGGTACTCGTCAACATCCACTTGATGATGAAGCATACACAAGCAGTTGGGGTTCATCAAGCATCAATGATTTTGATTATGCAGAATCAGGATACAGCCTAAAATTAGACCAAATCGATGTTGAAGCAGGCAAAGCCTGGGACACATGCGAAGGTCTCCGTGTAAGACCATTCGTTGGTTTCAGATACGCACGTATCGATCAACATATGAATACCTTCTACGATATCGAAGATGGTTTGACAGTATCAGAATTTCTTGACATTAAAGCCTACGGATTCTACCTAGGTGCCGGTGTAAGATACACATTCTGCGAATGCTTCGGACTACATGCTTGCCTATCTGGCGGTCTATACATAGCTAGCACAAGCGGACACCATAATGAAGGTTCAGGCTTCTTTGGTAACGGTTCAAGCTCTAGCTCAGATTCATCCTCTGGCTCAGGCAGCGGAAGCGGTGATAATGTTGGATCAGTTCCAGAAGCTGATTCAGATATCCACGTAAGCCGTTGCGATAGCGATATCTTAGTAGGTTCTTGCGATGCAGCATTCGGCGTATCCTATGAACTACACAACTGTTTCTGCGGAAACTGGATGTTCGCAGCTGGATACGAGTTCCACAACTGGTCCGGTATGCCAGACTTCCTAAACTTTACAGATGACGGTTCCTTCGGTAACCATTCACGTAACCATTCTAACCTCGGTTATGATGGTCTCTATGTAAGAGTTAAAATGGAGTTCTAAGAGACTCGTTCTCTGATTCCAAAAATCCTCGCCCCTCAAAAGGCGGGGATTTTTTTTTATAACCTTATGATAGCTTTGCGGCCCTCTTGTCTTTGATACCAGAAGAAAGCCGCATATTTTCAACTTGAAATATAAATCTATACTCAGCTAGCCTAGAACCAAAGCTCAGAGGCAATCATGCATCTATATTTCGGAATAGACCCAATCCTAGTCCTATACTCAATCGTAGCATTTGTCGGCATCTGCTACGCATTAACAGCAATGATCCTCTTCACCAAAGCAAAATTCGTTAAATCAGAACTCTGCCACATCGACATCAATCACGATCCAAAATTAGAAAAAACTGTCAACGGAGGATCAACCCTACTTTCAACCCTCTCAGCACAAGGGATTAGTGTTCCATCACCCTGCGGAGGCAAAGCAACTTGTCTGCAATGTCGCGTCTGCATCACTGAAGGCGCCGATCCCGCTATCGAAATCGAAAAATCAACCTTTACAAAAAAAGAAATCAAAGAAGGATGGCGCTTATCCTGCCAGGCAAAAGTAAAACACGACCTTTCAGTTACCATTGACGAATCAGCCTTAGAAATTCGTGAATTCGAAGCGAAAGTCATTAGCAACGAAAATGTTGCTACATTTATTAAAGAACTCATCGTCGAACTTGACGAACCCATTTCCTATCACGCCGGAGAATATCTCCAATTCCACGTACCACCATTCAAAACCAATACCTCTGAATGGAAGACAACCATGAATCCCAAATTTCTTTCCGATTGGGAGAAATTTAATCTGTTTGAAAGAGAAATCGACTTCAACCACCTTCAAAATGAAGAAGTAATTAGAGCCTATTCAATGGCCTCATACCCACAAGAAGGAAAAATTCTTCGATTCAACATCCGCATTGCCACTCCACCCTTTGAAAAAGGAAAACTGTCAGAAACAATCCCCTGGGGAATATGCTCGTCTTACACATTTTCTCTAAAACCAGGAGACAAAATCAAGCTCTCCGGCCCCCATGGCGAATCATATATGATCAATGATGACAGAGAACTCATCTTCCTCATAGGTGGCGCAGGATCCTCTTTTGGCCGCAGCCACATTTTACACCTATTCAACACCGAAAACACAAAACGAAAAGTCACCCTCTGGTACGGAGCACGATCGCTCAAAGAAAATATCTATGAAAATGAATATCGCGAACTAACCCAAAAATTTCCCAATTTCACCTATAATTTAGTCCTATCAGAACCTTTACCCGAAGATATTGAAGCAGGTTGGCCAAAAAATGATCCCATAAAAACTGCTTTCCTGTATAAAGCATTTGAACAAGGACAACTAAAAAAAATGAATTATCCAGAAGACTCCCTATTCTTCGTCTGCGGTCCCCCATTACATAACAAAGGCGTAATGAAGCTTCTTGACGACTACGGTGTCCCACGAAACAGCATTATACTGGATGATTTTGGTAGTTAATGAAAATAATATTAGCACAAATAAATCCAACAGTAGGGGACTTCCAAGGGAATTGCAAAAAAATTATCAATTCCATCCAAAATGCTCGTAAAAAAGAAGCCGACCTAATCCTATTTTCCGAACTCGTTATCTCCGGCTACCCCCCAGAAGACTTCCTCCTCATGACCCACTTCGCCAAAGCCGCAGAAAAATACCTCGAATACATCATCGAAGCCTCAAAAGACATCACTGTTATTGTAGGTCTCCCTCGCTTTAACCCCGAAAAAAAAGAAAAATTCCTCTTTAACAGCGCCGCCGTCATAGAAAACGGCATTCTACTTGGATATCAAGACAAAGCACTCCTCCCAACATACGATGTCTTCGATGAAATGCGCTATTTTGAACCATCCCTCGAAACCAAAATCTGGAAAATTAAAAAGAAAAAAGTCGCTATCACTATCTGCGAAGACCTTTGGAAACATAGCGGCCTCGTACCATTCACAGATTATAGACACGATCCAGTCATTGAGCTAAAAAAGCACAACATTGACCTGCTCTTAAACCTTTCAGCCTCGCCATATTACGTTTCAAAATTCAATGATAGATTAAAAGTAGCTTCAGATGCTGCCAAAACGCTTAAATGCCCCGTATTACTTTGCAACCAAGTAGGCGGAAACGACAGCCTCATATTTGACGGATATAGCCTATTTGTCGGAGCCAATGGGACACTCATAAACCACGCAAAAGGATTTCAAGAAGACGATCTACTCGTCGACCTATCAAAAAAAGAAAATCCAATAATTTTCCCAAGAGATCAAATTCGCGATATCCATAACGCCCTAGTTCTTGGCTTACGTGACTATTTTAGAAAGCAAGGTTTCACCAAAGCCTGTTTCGGATTGTCCGGCGGAGTCGACTCAGCAGTCGTTGCATGCATTGCTGCCGAAGCCCTAGGAAAAGAAAATATCATGGCCATCATCATGCCCTCAAGATTTAACGCCGAATCAAGCTCAAACGACGCCATAAAACTCATAAAGAACTTAGGCATTAACCACACTACTATACCCATAGAAACCCCTTTTCAATCCTTCCTGGACCTGCTAGAACCCCACTTTCAAAATAAATCCTGGGATTCCACAGAAGAAAACCTCCAAGCCAGAATCCGCGGCATGATCCTTATGGCTTTCTCCAACAAAATGGGCCACATCGTTCTAAGCACAGGTAACAAAAGCGAACTCGCCATGGGATACTCTACCCTATACGGCGATATGTGCGGAGGTCTCGGAATCATAAGCGATGTCACTAAAAGACAGGTCTACGCCCTCGCAAATTGGTATAATAGAGAAAAAGAAATAATTCCTCAAAACATCATCCAAAAAGCCCCCTCAGCTGAACTAAGAGCTAACCAAAAAGACTCCGATTCATTACCCGATTACGAAATCATCGACAACATTCTTGATGACTACGTAGTCGAACACCACTCACCCGAAGAAATTTCAGAAAAACACAACTATCCCATAGATTTAGTCATGGATCTAGTACAACGCATCCACAGAAATGAATACAAAAGACGCCAAAGCGCACCAGGTCTTCGCATCTCATCCAAGTCATTCTCCGTCGGCCGCCGCTTCCCCATCGTCCAAAAATGGATCTCCTAAAAACCTAAACATTATCAACCTGCCAACATCATGCTTATCCCATACGCATCAACCCCTTGTTAACCTCCCTGCAAAAGGAAAACAGGATATGAAGGATTATAGGAAGATGATGTCAATTACTTTTTATTTTAAAGCAGGGTAAGAAGTTACAATATCATACATATCCTGCCGCTTGCGATCCTTCATATCCTGTTTTCCTTTTGCAGGGAGGTTAACAAGGGGTTGATGCACATAGGATAAGCATGATATGGCGAAAATAGTATTATTTATGTTTATTTTTCGGATAATGGAAGGATCTCAGCAATATCATCAACACCGTGACGCAACATCATCAACCTGTCAAAACCCACCGCCACACCACAACAGTCGTCAAGACCCTTTTCTAAAGCAGCCAAGAAAAGCTCATCAATCGGTAAAGGATCTTTTCCCAACTTCTCGCGGTGCTTATTAGCACCAATCAATCGCTTTCGCTGCTCCGTAGCATTCGTTAACTCATGATATCCATTAGCTAACTCATACCCCTTATAGAAAACCTCGAACCGCTCCGCAACCTTAGCCCCATCCTTTACACAAGTCTTTGATAACATCGACTGCGACGCAGGAAAATAATTCATCACAAAAATTTCGTTCAAACCCAAATTAGGCTCTATCACAACACCCAAAATTAAGTTCAAATACGCATCTCGACCCTCTTCCATAATATTCTGATAAGGGTCCACCCCCTTATCTCTAAGAAACTGCAAAAGCTTTTTCTCCGTATCTTTGCGATAATCTATTCCAGCATATTTCTTAAAAACTTCCTCATAAGACATCTCAACAACAGGAAGTTTCCCAAGAAAAAGTCGAATATAATTCACAGTCTCCTCAATCATCTGAGAAAAAGTAAACCCAAACCGATACCACTCAGCCATCGTAAACTCAGTGCTGTGCCGCATACTATACTCATTGTCTCGAAAAACATGCCCCAACTGATAAATATCACCCATCCCATCCACCAAAAGACGCTTCATAGCATATTCTGGAGAAGAATGCAAATAATGAGTCTCAGGAGGAGTCCCCGCATAAGCTCTCACCAAATCAATATGAATATCAACCGAAGCAAATCGACTCATCATAGGACAATCCACTTCACAAACACCCCTTTCAGAAAAAAACTCACGCGAAGTTCTTAACATATCAGCACGATCGCGAAGTAATTTCACCTTATGCGGCGCCATTCCAACATAATTACGCGGAAATACGAGAGACATATTCACCTGTTCGAGTGTCCACTTTAATCGTTTCACCTTCTTTAACAAAAATTGGGACCTGAATCGTTACCCCGCTTTCTAATTCGGCAGGCTTCAAAACACGCCCTGAAACAGTATTTCCTCTATCCCCCTGATCAGTCTTTACAATCTTAAGCTCCATAAACGTAGGCGGCTGCACAGAAATAATCTCGCCATTATATAACAAAATCGAATAAAGACGATCCTCAACCAACCACTGATTTACATCCGCAACCCGCTCAAATGGAATCTTAACCTGCTCAAAGGACTTCTCATCCATCATTACAACCCCATCCTGCTCACGGTACAACACTCTCATCTCAGTTTCAAGAATGTCTGCTAAATCAGCCTTGTCGCCCGATTTAAATGTTTTGTCCATCACACGTCCAGTTGTCAAATGCTTCAATCTAACACGATTAAATGACTGCCCCTTCCCGGGCTTAACAAATTCATTACTAATTACGGAGTAAGGTTGCCCCTCAATCTCCAACTTCATTCCAGCCTTAAATTCATTCGTACTAACTTGTGCCATATTCTCCTCACTAGATTAATGTTGCTCTGAAGTATAACAAAAAAAAAGACATATACACAATCCCTAAATCACTGAAATGATAACCGCCCAACTTAAATTCCATATAAGATACATTAACCAATTCCTGCCAACATTTGGACCACCCTCGCTTAAGTTTTGCAACCTCTCTAAATTAAAATTAAAGCCCCCCTTCACTTTCTGCTCTTCAAAAATATGACTTTCTAAAGAAATTTCCTCATTAGCCCATTCAACCACCAAATAACGACCCCACGCTTCCTCCAACTGTCTTCTCTGTTCTAATATTCCACCGGTTAAAGCACCACTGCCATAACGCTCTATCAAACTCGATTCTGAAGGAAACAATAACTCATCCCTATTACGTCCAACTCCATCAGATCCTCTATCCAAATACCCCAAAAAAACAACAATAGGTATCAACCACACCACCCGCCTAGATCCCTCAACCCTCAATAATAAACATATAGGAATCACAACCGATAACAAAACCCACGCCCTCGTAAATACCGGCAACCCCACCAGTAATATCTCCATCGAACGAATAAATCGATCAGCAAAGGAAACCTCTAACCTCTTCTGCAATTCCATATATTTTCCTTCTAATAAAAACCTCTCCTCTAAAGGCAGGAATTCATAACGCTCATCATCCATCACAGTCTCATATCTCAACTTTCCCGCCTTCACATCATATACCTCACCCAAAAAAGGATGCCCACCAACCCAAATCACATACGAAAATACAATGCATAACTGAATTATTGCCAACACCCGTTGTCCAGTGGGTAAAAACGTTCCTTCGCAAATCGCCTTTTTCATACTCAAAACCTCCCAAAAATTGATCAAAAAAATGAGAATAAACGATCCGAAAATTGAAGAAACGAAAAATTTTCGAAAAAATTTCGATTTTTTTTTCAGAAAGTTTTTTCTACAAAAAATATATTCTCAATATATTCAGAACATGTATTTACAAATTGCAAAATGGTTAAAAAATGACAATAAATTATTTTTTTTGGAAAAAATGTAAAAAGGGGTTGCGAAAATAATCTCATGTGGGACATAATCTGGCCATCTTTTTAGTAAATCTGATGATAAAGTAGAAAGATGAAGACAGTGCCAAAGAGCACTGAAGTTGTTTTGACAGTGATAGAAAGGTAATGTGCAAACCATGAAGAGCTTGTGTGTGAGACTCAATTTATTGAGTACACATATTCTCTATCAAATTTTATTATATCAAGTTTTCATAGAGTTTTTTTTCTTTGAGAATTTGATCCTGGTTCAGATTGAATGCTGACAGCGTGGATGAGGCATGCAAGTCGTACGAAAAATAAATAGCTTGCTATTTGTTTTTAGTGGCGGAAGGGTTAGGAATACATGGATAATCTACCTCTAACAATGGGATAACGGTTGGAAACGACCGCTAATACCACATGTGGTGAATATAAGGCATCTTAAATTCATTAAAGCGGGGGACCGTAAGGCCTCGCGGTTAGAGAAGAGTCCATGCGATATCAGCTAGTTGGTGAGGTAATGGCTCACCAAGGCTAAGACGTCTAGGAGGATTGAGAGATTGACCTCCAACACTGGGACTGAGATACTGCCCAGACTCCTACGGGAGGCTGCAGTCGAGAATCTTTCGCAATGGGCGAAAGCCTGACGAAGCGACGCTGTGTGAGTGATGAAGGCCCTCGGGTTGTAAAACTCTTTCGCTTAGGAGCAAGAAAGGTCGATTAATAACCGGCCAATTTGAGTGTACTAGGTAAAGAAGCACCGGCTAACTACGTGCCAGCAGCTGCGGTAATACGTAGGGTGCAAGCATTAATCGGATTTATTGGGCGTAAAGGGGGCGCAGGCGGCAAAGTAAGTCGGACGTGAAATCCCGGGGCTCAACCCCGGACACGCGTTCGAAACTACTTTACTAGAGGGATAACGGAGAAAACGGAATTCCACATGTAGCGGTGAAATGCGTAGATATGTGGAGGAACACCGGTGGCGAAGGCGGTTTTCTAGTTATCTCCTGACGCTCATGCCCGAAAGCTAGGGGAGCAAACAGGATTAGATACCCTGGTAGTCCTAGCCGTAAACTATGTATACTTGGCGTAGTCGGACTCAACCCTGACTGTGCCGTAACTAACGTGTTAAGTATACCGCCTGGGGAGTACGCTCGCAAGGGTGAAACTCAAAAGAATTGACGGGGACTCGCACAAGCAGTGGAGCATGTGGTTTAATTCGATGCAACGCGAAGAACCTTACCCAGATTTGACATGCAGCAGACAGCCACAGAAATGTGGTCTTCCTTCGGGACTGCTGCACAGGTGCTGCATGGCTGTCGTCAGCTCGTGCCGTGAGGTGTTGGGTTAAGTCCCGCAACGAGCGCAACCCCTATCGTTAGTTGCCAACATTTAAGGTGGGAACTCTAGCGAGACTGCCTGGGTTAACCAGGAGGAAGGCGGGGATGATGTCAAGTCAGCATGGCCCTTACATCTGGGGCTACACACGTGCTACAATGGTCGGTACAATAGGCAGCAAAACCGCAAGGTGGAGCAAATCCAAAAAACCGATCCCAGTTCGGATTGAAGTCTGCAACTCGACTTCATGAAGTTGGAATTGCTAGTAATGGCGTATCAGCGATGACGCCGTGAATACGTTCACGGGTCTTGTACACACCGCCCGTCACATCATGGAAGTTGGTTTCACCCGAAGTCCCTGACTCAACCGCAAGGGGAGAAGGGCCTAAGGTGAGGCCGATGACTGGGATGAAGTCGTAACAAGGTAGCCGTACCGGAAGGTGCGGCTGGATCACCTCCTTTTAAGGACAATAGGCACAGTTTCATTACAGTGTCCTATGGTTGAGGCAAGCCTTTATGATGCACATTACCCTCCTTTCACTGTCAAAATAATACATATCTCGAAAGTCAATAGAAATAATACTCCTCAGGCTCCGTTTGCTACTCAAACAGAACCCGAGGAGTAAACAAGTAACACTGATAATAATCGACGCTTGAGGAATATTCCTCAGCATCACACACATCAAATGTTTTTTATATTAAGTAATTAAGGGCTACTGGTGGATGCCTTGGCATCAACAGGCGATGAAGGACGCGTTACCTGCGAAAAGCTCCGGCAAGCTGGAAAGAAGCTATAACCCGGAGATATCCGAATGGGGGAACCCGGCGGGACTAATACCCCGCCATCTTTAACTGAATACATAGGTTATTGAAGCAATACCTGGTGAACTGAAACATCTAAGTAACCAGAGGAAAAGAAATCAAAACAGAGATTCCCAAAGTAGCGGCGAGCGAAATGGGAAAAGCCCAAACCAAAGACTCCGTCTTTGGGGTTGCAGGACCAACTAAAAGATCAGAGATTTCTAGTGGAACATTTTTGAAAAACTAGACGATACAGGGTGATAGTCCCGTACGCGAAAGGAAAATCTGACAGAGTTGGCACCTAAGTAGGGCCGGACACGTGAAACCCGGTCTGAATCAGGGAAGACCACTTCCCAAGGCTAAATACTCGTTGATGACCGATAGTGAACCAGTACCGTGAGGGAAAGGTGAAAAGAACCCCGTAGAGGGGAGTGAAATAGAACCTGAAACCAGTAGCTTACAATCGGTCAGAGGCCTATGACCATTTTATGGTAATGGCTGATGGCGTGCCTTTTGCATGATGAGCCAGCGAGTTACGTTACGAGGCGAGGTTAAGGGACTTACGTTCCGCAGCCGAAGCGAAAGCGAGTGTTAAAAGCGCGCTCTAGTCTCGTGGCGTAGACACGAAACCAAGTGATCTATCCATGATCAGGTTGAAGCAGAGGTAACATTCTGTGGAGGACCGAACTAGTGAATATTGCAAAATTCTTGGATGAATTGTGGATAGGGGTGAAAGGCCAATCAAACTTGGAGATATCTTGTTCTCTCCGAAATAACTTTAGGGTTAGCCTCAAACAAAAAAACTGTAGGGGTAGAGCACTGGATCCAATAAGGGGCCTACCGGCCTACTGACGGGAACCAAACTCCGAATACTACAGTTTCGTTTGGGAGATAGACAGTGGGGGATAAGCTTCATTGTCAAAAGGGGAACAGCCCAGATCGCCGATTAAGGCCCCTAATTCTATGCTAAGTGAGTAAGGAAGTGGAGTTTCTAAAACAGTTGGGATGTTGGCTTAGAGGCAGCCATCATTTAAAGAGTGCGTAACAGCTCACCAATCGAGAAACTCCGCGCCGATAATATCCGGGACTAAAGCATAGAGCCGAAATCGCGGATTGTACAGTCTATTCGTAGACAGTACAGTGGTAGGAGAGCGTTGTATGCAGCGCCGAAGGTATACCGTAAGGAGTGCTGGAGCGCATACAAGTGAGAATGCATGGCATAAGTAACGATAAAGGAAGTGAAAATCTTCCTCGCCGTAAACCCAAGGTTTCCAGGGTAAAGCTCGTCTTCCCTGGGTTAGCCGGTCCCTAAGCCGAGGCTGAAAAGCGTAGGTGATGGAAAGCAGGTTAAATATTCCTGCGCCACCTAAAACTATGGCAACGGGTTGACGAAGTAAACATAACACGCGGACGATTGGATATGTCCGTATCACAGTGAGGCCGGTCGGTAGGCAAATCCGCCGACATAACGCCAGGCTGTGGTCAAGGGAAAGCTCCGGCAGAACCGATGGTGCAACGTAAGCTTCCAAGAAATAAACTCTAGCCGTTTATGGTGACCGTACCAAAACCGACACAGGTGGGTGGGATGAATATTCTCAGGCGCGCGAGATAACTCTCGTTAAGGAACTCGGCAAATTACCCTCGTAACTTCGGGAGAAGAGGGACCGAGAAGTGTGATATTTTTTCAAGTTGAGCATTTCTCGGTCGCAGAGAAATGGCCCAGGCGACTGTTTAACAAAAACACAGCACTATGCAAACCCGTTTAAGGGGAAGTATATGGTGTGATGCCTGCCCAATGCCAAAAGGTCAAACGGAAGGGTTAGCTTCGGCGAAGCTCTAAAGTAAAGCCCTGGTGAATGGCGGCCGTAACTATAACGGTCCTAAGGTAGCGAAATTCCTTGTCGGGTAAGTTCCGACCTGCACGAATGGTTTAACGATCTGGGCGCTGTCTCAACGAGAGACTCGGTGAAATTGTAGTAGCAGTGAAGATGCTGTTTACCCGCAATTAGACGGAAAGACCCCGTGAACCTTTACTGTACTCTGATATTGGCTCCTGATCTGCAATGTGTAGGATAACCGGAAGACATCGAAACCCCCTCGTCAGGGGGGGTGGAGTCATCCTTGAAATACCGGTCTTTGCACGTTGGGAGTCTAACAATATTGCATGAATCTGCAAGTTGGACACTGTCAGACGGGCAGTTTTACTGGGGCGGTATCCTCCTAAAAAGTAACGGAGGAGTCCAAAGCTAGCCTCATCGTGGTTGGCAATCACGAATTGAGCGTAAAGGTATAAGGCTGGTTTACCGTGAGACCTACAAGTCGAACGGTTACGAAAGTAGGGCTTAGTGATCCGGCAGTGGAACGTGGAATCGCTGTCGCTCAACGGATAAAAGGTACTCCGGGGATAACAGGCTTATCGCCACCAAGAGTTCATATCGACGTGGCGGTTTGGCACCTCGATGTCGGCTCATCGCATCCTGGGGCTGGAGAAGGTCCCAAGGGTATGGCTGTTCGCCATTTAAAGCGGTACGTGAGCTGGGTTCAAAACGTCGTGAGACAGTTTGGTCCCTATCTGTTGTGGGCGTTGGATACTTGAGAAGAGCTTCCCTTAGTACGAGAGGACCGGGGAGGACGAACCAATGGTGTTCCTGTTGTTTTGCCAAAGGCATTGCAGGGTAGCTACGTTCGGAAAGGATAAGCGTTGAAAGCATATAAACGCCAAGCCTCCTTCAAGATAAGGTATCCCTATGAGACACCATGGAGACTACATGGTTGATAGGTTGGGTGTGTAAGCACAGTAATGTGTTCAGCTAACCAATACTAATTGTCCATTGGCTTAATTTTATTTTTTTGATGTTTGGGAGAGCTGATAAAGCCTCAAGCGTCGTTTACTATCAATGTCACATTTCTATTGACAATCGAGCTTTGCTTGGTGGCTATGGAGAAGGGGGTACACCTGAACCCTTTCCGAACTCAGAAGTTAAGCCCTTCATCGCCAATGGTACTATACACAAGAGTATGGGAGAGTAGGACGCCGCCAAGCTTTTTTTTCCGGACGAGACGAACAATGTTCATCTCGTCCTTTTTTTTGCCCAAAAATATGGACTTTATGGACAAGACAAATGGACGATATGGACAGTTATGGACTTTATGGACAAGACAAATGGATGATATGGACAGTTATGGACTTTATGGACAAGAAGAATGGACAGTATGGACAGTTATGGACATTAATGGACAATACAGATGGACAAGTCGTCCATATCGTCCATCCTTCTTGTCCATAAAGTCCCTAACTGTCCATACTGTCCATTCTTCCGGTCCATAAAGTCCATAATCGACAATTAAGGACACTAATGGACTTTATGGATAATGCAGATGGACAATTCGTCCATATCGTCCATCCTTCTTGTCCATAAAGTCCATAACTGTCCATACCGTCCATTCTTCCGGTCCATAAAGTCAATAATCGACAATTAAGGACACTCATGGACTTTATGGACAATGCAGATGAACAATTTGTCCATATCGTCTATCCTTCTTGTCCATAAAGTCCATAACTGTCCATACTGTCCATTCTTCCGGTCCATAAAGTCCATAATCGACAATTAAGGACACTAATGGACTTTATGGACAATACAGATGGACAATTCATCCATATCGTCCATCCTTCTTGTCCATAAAGTCCATAACTGTCCATACCGTCCATTCTTCCGGTCCATAAAGTCCATAATCGACAATTAAGGACACTCATGGACTTTATGGACAATGCAGATGAACAATTTGTCCATATCGTCCACCCTTCTTGTCCATAAAGTCCATAATGTCTATCTTTGCGGTCTATAACTGCCCATATCATAACATCCTTCCGGTCCCATATACATCAACCTAAAATATTTTTTACCATTGAGATCACCGAAAGCGCAAGAGAGGTCATTAAATGTAAAATAGTTCTCTCTGCTATCTCTGTTTTCTCAGTGTGCTCGGTGTTATTTTAGATGGGTGCATATGCCTTCCTGTCCCTAAAGTCCATACCGTCCCTCTCCTTTCCTATCCATAATCGCCCATCTTTTTCAGCCCATTTCATCCATTTTTCTCATCTATTTTATGTATCTACCCCTTTTTTATAACAATTTTCCCTTCTCCAAATAATTTATAAACTTTTTTATAAAACACTTCCACAATATATCCACAGTATGATTCATATTGTATAAAAATATTTAAAAAATGACAAGAAATTATTTTTTTTCGAAAAATTGCAAAAAGAGGTTGCGAAAATAATCCCAGGTCGGACATAATGTGGCCATCTTTTTAGTAAATCTGATGATAAAGTAGAAAGATGAAGACAGTGCCAAAGAGCACTGAAGTTGTTTTGACAGTGATAGAAAGGTAATGTGCAAACCATGAAGAGCTTGTGTGTGAGACTCAATTTATTGAGTACACATATTCTCTATCAAATTTTATTATATCAAGTTTTCATAGAGTTTTTTTTCTTTGAGAATTTGATCCTGGTTCAGATTGAATGCTGACAGCGTGGATGAGGCATGCAAGTCGTACGAAAAATAAATAGCTTGCTATTTGTTTTTAGTGGCGGAAGGGTTAGGAATACATGGATAATCTACCTCTAACAATGGGATAACGGTTGGAAACGACCGCTAATACCACATGTGGTGAATATAAGGCATCTTAAATTCATTAAAGCGGGGGACCGTAAGGCCTCGCGGTTAGAGAAGAGTCCATGCGATATCAGCTAGTTGGTGAGGTAATGGCTCACCAAGGCTAAGACGTCTAGGAGGATTGAGAGATTGACCTCCAACACTGGGACTGAGACACTGCCCAGACTCCTACGGGAGGCTGCAGTCGAGAATCTTTCGCAATGGGCGAAAGCCTGACGAAGCGACGCTGTGTGAGTGATGAAGGCCTTCGGGTTGTAAAACTCTTTCGCTTAGGAACAAGAAAGGTCGATTAATAATCGGCCAATTTGAGTGTACTAGGTAAAGAAGCACCGGCTAACTACGTGCCAGCAGCTGCGGTAATACGTAGGGTGCAAGCATTAATCGGATTTATTGGGCGTAAAGGGGGCGCAGGCGGCAAAGTAAGTCGGACGTGAAATCCCGGGGCTCAACCCCGGACACGCATTCGAAACTACTTTACTAGAGGGATAACGGAGAAAACGGAATTCCACATGTAGCGGTGAAATGCGTAGATATGTGGAGGAACACCGGTGGCGAAGGCGGTTTTCTAGCTTATCTCCTGACGCTCATGCCCGAAAGCTAGGGGAGCAAACAGGATTAGATACCCTGGTAGTCCTAGCCGTAAACTATGTATACTTGGCGTAGTCGGACTCAACCCTGACTGTGCCGTAACTAACGTGTTAAGTATACCGCCTGGGGAGTACGCTCGCAAGGGTGAAACTCAAAAGAATTGACGGGGACTCGCACAAGCAGTGGAGCATGTGGTTTAATTCGATGCAACGCGAAGAACCTTACCCAGATTTGACATGCAGTAGACAGCCACAGAAATGTGGTCTTCCTTCGGGACTGCTGCACAGGTGCTGCATGGCTGTCGTCAGCTCGTGCCGTGAGGTGTTGGGTTAAGTCCCGCAACGAGCGCAACCCCTATCGTTAGTTGCCAACATTTAAGGTGGGAACTCTAGCGAGACTGCCTGGGTTAACCAGGAGGAAGGCGGGGATGACGTCAAGTCAGCATGGCCCTTACATCTGGGGCTACACACGTACTACAATGGTCGGTACAATAGGCAGCAAAACCGCGAGGTGGAGCAAATCCAAAAAACCGATCCCAGTTCGGATTGAAGTCTGCAACTCGACTTCATGAAGTTGGAATTGCTAGTAATGGCGTAGTCAGCAATGACGCCGTGAATACGTTCCCGGGTCTTGTACACACCGCCCGTCACATCATGGAAGTTGGTTTTACCCGAAGTCCCTGACTCAACCGCAAGGGGAGAAGGGCCTAAGGTGAGGCCGATGACTGGGATGAAGTCGTAACAAGGTAGCCGTACCGGAAGGTGCGGCTGGATCACCTCCTTTTAAGGACAATAGGCACGTTTCATTACAGTGTCCTATGGTTGAGGCAAGCCTTTATGATGCACATTACCCTCCTCTCACTGTCAAGATAATACATATCTCGAAAGTCAATAGAAATAATAATACCTCAGGACTCGTTTGCTACTCAAACAGAGCCCAAGGAGTAAACTAGTAACACTGACAATAATCGACGCTTGAGGAATATTCCTCAGCATCACACACATCATGTTTTTTATATTAAGTAATTAAGGGCTACTGGTGGATGCCTTGGCATCAACAGGCGATGAAGGACGCGTTACCTGCGAAAAGCTCCGGCGAGCTGGAAAGAAGCTATTGACCCGGAGATATCCGAATGGGGAAACCCGGCGGGAATAATACCCCGTCATCCTTAACTGAATACATAGGGTAAGGAAGCGATACCTGGTGAACTGAAACATCTAAGTAACCAGAGGAAAAGAAATCAAAACAGAGATTCCCATAGTAGCGGCGAGCGAAATGGGAAAAGCCCAAACCAAAGACTCTCGTCTTTGGGGTTGCAGGACCAACTAAAAGATCAGAGATTTCTAGCGGAACATTTCTGAAAAGCTAGACGACACAGGGTGATAGTCCCGTACGCGAAAGGAAAATCTGACAGAGTTGGCACCTAAGTAGGGCCGGACACGTGAAACCCGGTCTGAATCAGGGAAGACCACTTCCCAAGGCTAAATACTCGTTGATGACCGATAGTGAACCAGTACCGTGAGGGAAAGGTGAAAAGAACCCCGTGAGGGGAGTGAAATAGAACCTGAAACCAGTAGCTTACAATCGGTCAGAGGCCTATGACCATTTTATGGTAATGGCTGATGGCGTGCCTTTTGCATGATGAGCCAGCGAGTTACGTTACGATGGCGAGGTTAAGGGACTTACGTTCCGCAGCCGAAGCGAAAGCGAGTGTTAAAAGCGCGCTCTAGTCATCGTGGCGTAGACACGAAACCAAGTGATCTATCCATGATCAGGTTGAAGCAGGGGTAACATTCTGTGGAGGACCGAACTAGTGAATATTGCAAAATTCTTGGATGAGTTGTGGATAGGGGTGAAAGGCCAATCAAACTTGGAGATATCTTGTTCTCTCCGAAATAACTTTAGGGTTAGCCTCAAACAAAAAAACTGTAGGGGTAGAGCACTGGATCCAATAAGGGGCCTACCGGCCTACTGACGGGAACCAAACTCCGAATACTACAGTTTCGTTTGGGAGATAGACAGTGGGGGATAAGCTTCATTGTCAAAAGGGGAACAGCCCAGATCGCCGATTAAGGCCCCTAATTCTATGCTAAGTGAGTAAGGAAGTGGAGTTTCTAAAACAGTTGGGATGTTGGCTTAGAGGCAGCCATCATTTAAAGAGTGCGTAACAGCTCACCAATCGAGAAACTCCGCGCCGATAATATCCGGGACTAAAGCATAGAGCCGAAATTGCGGATTGTACAGTCTATTCGTGGACAGTACAGTGGTAGGAGAGCGTTGTATGCAGCGCCGAAGGTATACCGTAAGGAGTGCTGGAGCGCATACAAGTGAGAATGCATGGCATAAGTAACGATAAAGGAAGTGAAAATCTTCCTCGCCGTAAACCCAAGGTTTCCAGGGTAAAGCTCGTCTTCCCTGGGTTAGCCGGTCCCTAAGCCGAGGCTGAAAAGCGTAGGTGATGGAAAGCAGGTTAAATATTCCTGCGCCACCTAAAACTATAGCAACGGGTTGACGAAGTAAACATAACGCGCGGACGATTGGATATGTCCGTTTCACTAGTGAGGCCGGTCGGTAGGCAAATCCGCCGACATAAAGCCAGGCTGTGGTCAAGGGAAAGCTCCGGCAGAACCGATGGTGCAACGTAAGCTTCCAAGAAATAAACTCTAGCCGTTTATGGTGACCGTACCAAAACCGACACAGGTGGGTGGGATGAATATTCTCAGGCGCGCGAGATAACTCTCGTTAAGGAACTCGGCAAATTACCCTCGTAACTTCGGGAGAAGAGGGACCGAGAAGTGTGATATTTTTTCAAGTTGAGCATTTCTCGGTCGCAGAGAAATGGCCCAGGCGACTGTTTAACAAAAACACAGCACTATGCAAACCCGTTTAAGGGGAAGTATATGGTGTGATGCCTGCCCAATGCCAAAAGGTCAAACGGAAGGGTTAGCTTCGGCGAAGCTCTAAAGTAAAGCCCTGGTGAATGGCGGCCGTAACTATAACGGTCCTAAGGTAGCGAAATTCCTTGTCGGGTAAGTTCCGACCTGCACGAATGGTTTAACGATCTGGGCGCTGTCTCAACGAGAGACTCGGTGAAATTGTAGTAGCAGTGAAGATGCTGTTTACCCGCAATTAGACGGAAAGACCCCGTGAACCTTTACTGTACTCTGATATTGGCTCCTGATCTGCAATGTGTAGGATAACCGGAAGACATCGAAACCCCCTCGTCAGGGGGGGTGGAGTCATCCTTGAAATACCGGTCTTTGCACGTTGGGAGTCTAACAATATTGCATGAATCTGCAAGTTGGACACTGTCAGACGGGCAGTTTTACTGGGGCGGTATCCTCCTAAAAAGTAACGGAGGAGTCCAAAGCTAGCCTCATCGTGGTTGGCAATCACGAATTGAGCGTAAAGGTATAAGGCTGGTTTACCGTGAGACCTACAAGTCGAACGGTTACGAAAGTAGGGCTTAGTGATCCGGCAGTGGAACGTGGAATCGCTGTCGCTCAACGGATAAAAGGTACTCCGGGGATAACAGGCTTATCGCCACCAAGAGTTCATATCGACGTGGCGGTTTGGCACCTCGATGTCGGCTCATCGCATCCTGGGGCTGGAGAAGGTCCCAAGGGTATGGCTGTTCGCCATTTAAAGCGGTACGTGAGCTGGGTTCAAAACGTCGTGAGACAGTTTGGTCCCTATCTGTTGTGGGCGTTGGATACTTGAGAAGAGCTTCCCTTAGTACGAGAGGACCGGGGAGGACGAACCAATGGTGTTCCTGTTGTTTTGCCAAAGGCATTGCAGGGTAGCTACGTTCGGAAAGGATAAGCGTTGAAAGCATATAAACGCCAAGCCTCCTTCAAGATAAGGTATCCCTATGAGACACCATGGAGACTACATGGTTGATAGGTTGGGTGTGTAAGCACAGTAATGTGTTCAGCTAACCAATACTAATTGTCCATTGGCTTAATTTTATTTTTTTGATGTTTGGGAGAGCTGATAAAGCCTCAAGCGTCGTTTACTATCAATGTCACATTTCTATTGACAATCGAGCTTTGCTTGGTGGCTATGGAGAAGGGGGTACACCTGAACCCTTTCCGAACTCAGAAGTTAAGCCCTTCATCGCCAATGGTACTATACACAAGAGTATGGGAGAGTAGGACGCCGCCAAGCTTTTTTTTCCGGACGAGACGAACAATGTTCATCTCGTCCTTTTTTTTGCCCAAAAATATGGACTTTATGGACAAGACAAATGGACGATATGGACAGTTATGGACTTTATGGACAAGAAGAATGGACAGTATGGACAGTTATGGACTTTATGGACAATGCAGATGGACAATTCGTCCATCCTTTTTGTCCATAAAGTCCATAACTGTCCATACCGTCCATTCTTCCGGTCCATAAAGTCCATAATCGACAATTATGGACACTAATGGACTTTATGGACAATGCAGATGGACAATTCGTCCATATCGTCCATCCTTCTTGTCCATACCGTCCATAACTGTCCATACCGTCCATTCTTCCGGTCCATAAAGTCCATAATCGTCCTTTTCTTTTTCTTTTCTTTATTTGCACAATTTGGTACAATCTTTACAAATGTCACATAAATCTGCACAATATATCATGGGGAAGAACACAATACGCGAACTTCTCCGCTCTTCACCAGAAAGGATTATCGAAGTCTTTTCCTCCAATCCTAAAGATGATCTCTATAACGAACTCACAAAAAATCGAGTTGCTGTACGAGATACTCCTAAAGGGAAACTCACAGAAATGGTAAATACAGACTCACATCAGGGCATAGTGGCCTCAATCAAACAAAGACCCCTAACAGACCTAAAGGAATTTTTATCTTCACCCAAGTCGAAAAGCCTCGTCGTTGTATTAGACTCTATTTATGATCCGCAAAATTTGGGAACTATCTTGCGCGCATCTGAATGCTTTGGAGTCGATCTTGTCGTCTACTCGAAAAATCGAGGCACTGACATCACCCCAGTGGTCAGTAAGGCGAGCTCCGGAGCCACGGAATTGGTCCCAATATGCAAAGTGTCGAATCTTGCAGAGACCATTAAGCAATTCCAAGAAGCAGGTTATTGGGCTGTTGTGGCTGAGGCTGGAGAAAAATCTACCTCTCTTTATGATTTTAAATTTCCCGAAAAAACAGTACTTGTAATGGGTTCCGAAGGAGAAGGGGTGCAGCCGCTTATAAGCAAAAATTCAGATTTTCATTTATATATTCCGATGTTGGGTCGCATTGATTCGTTGAATGTCTCACAGGCAGCAGCAGTCTTTCTTGCGCACTTTCGTCAAAACAAACAATAAAAACAGGAGCAATTTAGATGACAGTACAATCAATCGATCTTGCATGGATCGTGGTAAAGGATTTAAAGAATGCGATTAAATTTTATACCGAAGTTTTAGGCATGAAACTCGAAGTGGAAAATGAAATGTATGGCTGGGCTGAACTTGTAGGTCAGAACGGCGGCATGAGACTTGGAATTGCACAACAAAGTGATATGGAAGAGGTCGCTCCAGGTTCAAATGCAATCCTCACCCTTAAAGTTGCAAACATTGATGCCTCCAAAAAGGATTTGATCAGCAAAGGTGCAAAACTTCTTGGCGATATTATTGAAGTCCCCGGGCAAGTAAAAATGCAAACTTTAATCGATACAGATGGAAATCGTCTGCAAATAGTAGAATTACTAAGTCAACATCTTTAGCAATAGCATAGTTCCAAGTTACTATTTGCTGGTTTGGAATGCTGTCTTAAGAAATGCCTGCATGTCTTTCCATGATTCCTGATCTGCCTTTGAATTGTATCCAATTGGCATGTTAAATTTCTTGCCATTGGAATCGGCTTCAGGATTGGTAAAGCCATGCAGGGCATTTTCATATATTTTGAATTGATATTCTGCACCCGCTTTATCTAAAGCGGATTTAAACGCTGCTATTTGTTCAGGGGATGTAAATCGGTCGGCACCTCCTTGACAAACTAGAATTTTTGCCTTCACTTGACCAGGCTTGGGCTCAATTGAGGGGAGTGTTCCATGAAAACTAACCACTGCGTCCAAGGGTAGTCCGATCATCGCCATTTTTAAAACTATGCCTCCTCCAAAACAGTAACCAATTGCGGCAATATGTTGTTTATCGGTATAACGAAAGTCTTTTAATATTTGAAGTGCTGCCTTAAAACGATCTTCTGCATAGGCTCCGTTGCTGTTAACTTCACCTACATAGGTCCGGGCCTCTTCAGGATTCTGCGCTACTTTACCATCTCCAAACATATCTATAGCAAATGCTACGTATCCCAGTTCCGCGAGCATCTTTGCGCGATGACGAGCATATTCATTGTTTCCCCACCATTCAGGAACGACTAAAATCCCTGGGCGTTTTGTAGAAGTGTCGTCATTATAGGCAAGGTACCCTTTAAAGTTTTTTGAATCCACAGTATAATTGATTTCTTGTTCTTGCACTGCAGCCATAGCTTCCGTAGTTAAAATGGTTAAAATTAAGATTCCGAATAATTTTTTTCTCATAGGGAACAACACCTTTATTATGTTTTTTTGACATTAACATATGATGTCATATTTTGTAAAATGCTCTAGTAGGAGACGGCTGCTAAAAATAATTTTTTGGATAATGCGATAACTCGTTTCTGGTGAATTTTCCTCTTGTAGATATATCCAATATCGTTTAGAATTTTTGCTTATTCGGAGGAGTGTCCGAGTGGCTTAAGGAGCACGCTTGGAAAGCGTGTGTACGTTAACACGTACCGTGGGTTCGAATCCCACCTCCTCCGTCACATGGGATGATCTGACACTGCGATGAGCTTATCAAAGGGTTCACGTAGTGTTATGATCGCCTTTTTGTCTTTCATTACATCAGTGACAACTGCACCCGTTCTTTTATAGACAGCAGGGGTCTTATATATCGCGGATCGTGTACAGTGGTTCAAAAATTAACCCTCTTTGTGATGTAATCCTTCAATAGAGCTTCAAAATCTACGTCGGTGTTACCTTCTTTAATCGTTTGAGCTTCCTCATCTAAGATAACTCTTGAATCTTTCATAAACTGCAGGAACTCAATCGTTCCCAACGTTGGATCAAATGAATTCTCTTGATATTCAGGGGGTTGATGTTTGATAAACGTTAGCCCGATGTTATGTGCTTTGATGACGCTTGCTAATTTTTCTCTATGAGCATACGAGTTCTCAAAAATCACGATTTTTTCTGGTTTCTTTATGAGCCTGCTTAAAAAGACGTCTAAGGCCCTATCTAGGGGTTTTTTATTGGTAAAGATAATTCCTTTTGCAAATGTGTATTCATCTGTTGCATTTACTTCTTGACCATATTCACAACTCGAATTTTCACTGATTTTCATCTTCCCAACCAATGAGACTGACTTTTCTAAATCAATTCCTAATTTTTTCAAATGATTGGAAGTCGTTATCCCGAAATTTGGATCATATGGCGCCGCCCAATTTTTCATTGAAATTGCAATAAGAGGGACTCCTTTCGCCTGCAATTCTTTGATTACCGAAGGCGCATTATTATAAACCAGCTTCTTATCAACCTGATTCACAATAATATTTTCGATGCTATTTGCTATTTCCGAAGCAAGCTCCGTGTCTGAGACAACTTTTCGAACACGATCAGCAACATAGATCCGCCATTTCTTATCCGACATGGTGTTGCATGGTTTGTAAAGAGTATCTGAAATATCGGTGAGAATGAGCGTGCTTTGGTTAGAAACTTCAAGTAATACCGAAATATCGGTTACTTCAATTGCGTCATTTGCGAAAACTTGCTCTGAAGAAGAAACATACATAATGCACCCCGTAATTATTACAAAATTTAATAATAAGTATTTAATCATAAACCACACAAAAATAATAAAGTTTATCATACCACACAAATTCTCTATGATCGCAAAATCCGGTTGGAATTTGATTAGCCGTTATCATGAGACCTTCTCATGATTTTCAGCTACATTGTATCGAAAAATAAATTACATGTCAATAAGCAGTATTTTTTATTTTTTTATTTTTAAAATGTCAAATTAAGATTATTTAATTTATATTTAATAATTGTATTGATTATTAGATTCAAAAAATAATATATTTATTTTTTTTCACTACTTAAGTCACAACCGGCATCAACTCCGCCACGATACCCCCAAATTCCCTCCAGGGAAAAGTTCGAAGACCGTCCCACGTCTCCGAATCGACTTGGTAGAAACAGTTGTTGTGTACACTCACTTATATTCTTTACCGAGGGTCTGCAGAATTTGTCTTGCGGTTTTTAATGAAGAGCTGTATTTATCTAGGAAAAAAAGGAAAGTACTTTAATTTTAGAACCTCACTTTAATGTGCCAATAGTGATTTAAGGAGCATTTGTGATAGACAAAGAGTTTAGAAAATTCATATCCACGGTCGATATGATGAACATTATCAGTTTTATTTTGCTGCTGGTGTTTCTTGTGGTAGTGGTAAAATGTTTTGATATGATTTCTCGGGTAGTCATCAAGAAGTTCCCAAAAAAACGCATGCACATTTTTCAATGGATGCCTGCTTTTAGTTTCATTATTTATTTCTTCGGAATCACTGTGGGTGTGTATCTAATTTTTAATCCTTCACATGAGGTACTTCTTTGGTTTTTCGCAAGCGCAAGCATTGCAATCGCTTTTGCTTTCAAAGATGTTTTGGTCTCAATTATCTCTGGGATAATTTTATTGATTGATAAACCGTTTCAAGTTGGTGATCGCATCACATTTGATGGCGTATATGGTGAAGTTATTGCTCTTGGATTAAGATCGGTAAAACTGTTGACGTTGGATGAAAGTGTTGTCACGGTGCCTAATGGTCGTTTCATGAATGACATTGTGAGCTCAAGCAGTGCAGGTCAATTAAAGATGATGACTACCGTTGATATTCATGTCCCAATTGATGAGGATCTCTATAAATCTAGAGATATTCTCGAAAAATTAGCTAGAGAGAGCTTCTATCTAGACCCAGAAAAAAAGTCACTCATAGTTGTTAAAGAAGTGCTGGGGGTGGGAGGAGTGATTTCTACCATAATGACGGCAAAATGTGTGGTAAAAGATGCCCGTCAGGAAAAAGCCTTTCAAACAGATTTTCTTTTAGATGTCGCTCGTGAATTTAAAAAGCAAAATATTTTCCGGAAATTTAACTACACCAAAGACTAAGGGATTGTAAGGAAATATATTTTACAGTTTCCGAGGGTTTGTTTTTTACCTTTTTTTGATCACGCACATACTTGAGAAAATCGGGAATTATAAATAGATAATACAAACAACTTGATTTATTACTTGAAATTGTATACCTTAATAATTAAGAGGTAAATATGTTCATGGGTAGTCTGCCCTTGGAGTATTTTGTAACACAGTACTTTAGAGTAACATCAAAATCTTATTGAAAAAGTAATGTTCTTTTAGAGAGAGGGGCGCTGATCTCAAAATACAAAGAGAAAATGGACAAAAAGAAAGATTAATTTTGGAGGTTATATGACAATAAATTTTTCAGGTGCAAAAAATGAAATAAAATATTTAACAATATCCAATGAAATCAAAAATCATTGTACCGATCTACTCAAAACAGAGGTTAAAGTTTCTAAGCAGTTAGATAGGTTTGATCAGCTAAATGAAAAAATTAGTGATTTAGGGAGTTGGATTATTGTGTTTCAAGAGAATGAGCAATCGGCACCGGAAAGATCATTAGCAGGGCGAATTGGAAAAGGTTTTGCATACGGGTTGGGTGGGGTTGGTGCGATATTGTTATGCCCAATTTCATGGGTTGCAGGTATCGTGCTGGGAGTACTTGGTATTTTTGGAGGGGGAAAGGAATTATTTGAAGTCAGTGGGAAGTGTTTTGGTGGACCTGTGATCTTGGCAGGAAGAGCATTTTTCGAATGCGTTAATTCAAAATATTTCTGGTCAAATAAAGCTAATAAATTCCGTATGAAACAGGATGATTTAACTATCAAAAGAACAAACGCTATAAATGAAATAAAAAACCTACAAACAGAAATGGACGATATAGCAGTACGAGTCGATTCGGTAAAAGATCAAATCCCAAATTTAATTACAGCAAAGGACAGTTTGAAAAACAAGATCGAGCACCTAGATCAATAAAATTGAAATTTTGTTTGCAAGCATTGGGTTTGTTTTTTACCTTTTTTTGATCACGCACATACTTGAGAAAAACTGGATGGAATGGATGTTGCATTGGTAATAATTGAGCCCTTGCGGCGTTTTATCATTCCTTTTATTTGCATCGGCACATCCGGTGGCAGCGCCGATGTAATTAAGATCCTCGACCAAATTTTTTAACAATTCGACAGTTGTACCTTGTCCTGCCTTAGGGGCAGTCAAATTACCATTACCTCCGTATTCTCCCCAATATGAAGTGTGTAAATCTTCAATAATATAGATTCCGCCACTCTTTACAAATGGAAACAAGTGCTGAAAACTGATTATTTGCTGATTCATTGTGTGTCCGCCATCATCGATGATCACATCAAATTCTCCACCGGTGTTTCTACCAAACTGATCTAACGCATTTCTGTCGGATTGACTTAAAAAATGATAGTAGGAGCGACTTGTGGAATGCTGGATATAGGCATCTGTGATATCGATGAAATGGAGTTCCCCATTCGGAAAATAGTTTTCCCATAACTTTACCGAGTTGCCTCTATAAATCCCTATTTCTAGAAACTTAATCGGTTTGTCCCGCAATGAAGCAAAAAGCTCGGAGTATACCTCGGTATAATTGTGAAAATTTGAGCTTTTGTCAGTCCCAGCCTCAAGAGCAAGTTTATCTAAATAAAGATATTCAAAATTATCAAGCCCTAGAAGAGGTGTTGATGCAAGCCACAAACATATAATTATTTTTTTCATAAAACCCGTCTATTTTTTTGAATCTCGACACCATTTTTTTCTATTTCTTGCAATTTTGCATTTAAAATGCAAAATTGCAAGCATTTTATTGAGGTCAAGCGACTTTCATTTCGAGAGTTTTGGGTGGGTCATTTAACTCGAGAAATTCCCTGAAGTGCATTGCAAATTCATCATTTTCGATGCAATCAGCCATAAGTAATCTAATAACAACTTCAGTTGTTAATGGCATGCCAGTGGCTTTATCTTTTTTCCTCTCCCAACCGGATATGGTTGCATGGGTTTTTAAACCCAAAAGAGATGCAAATTCTTTTTGAGACAGTTTCATATAGGTTCGTACAAACAAAAGATGCATACCAGAAAAATGTGTGGGTAACCATAGGAGGGTTTTGAAAACCAAATCTTCAAGTTCTCGATGGTTTATCTTTGGCAGTGTTTCACCACGAAATTCAAAGGTTTTAACTCCTTTGAGGATGATTGGAAAACCTAGTCCATTGTATATTATTTTTTTCATATGTCATACTTTAACATTTATGTCAATTTATGTCATTACCTAAAAAGGGAGGCAATATCAGTGAAGTGAAGTGTGAAGTCAAATCCCTTTACCTTTTTCTAGAATGAATGGAATTATTATGTTATGCTTTTGATGATCATCAAAAGATGATGATCAATCAATAAAAACTCCAACTACGTCACTCTGGTGATCAGTTGCCAAATGAAAGGTTAAAAATTTATGAATTGCTTTAGTCCAACAGAAAGAATAATACCGGAAACAATAAATGTCCTTGAAAAACCGATCGTTGCGATATTGCAGTGTGCAACGGGTATTTTAATAGTGCGATGCGAGGCTACGGGACAGCGGCTTCGTGGTCCATCGAATAGGATCTACGGTTATTCCAATGAAGAGAAGAAAAATGAGATGATAGAAGCTCAGAGAAAAGTTGAAGATAAATTTCGTAATGATGAGGGTCCTTTGTTTGGTTATACACGTCCTGTAGGGTACTGGCTTAGTGATGGGCACTTAGTTTCACCTTCATATCAAGGGGGAGAGAGAGTGAAACCTTACTATGGAACTGCATCAGAGATATTAAACATGAAACGTAAGATCAATTACGTCACAAACCCCCTCCTTGGTTTTTTTTCAAAAAGATTTTAGGTAGTGTGGTCAAGTCTGTCACTTCAGTGCTCTGAAGCATCAGAGTGGCAGGCTTGACTTCATATTGGCCTTATTTTCCATTTTTTTTTGATGTGATAGTGTCATGCTATTTTATTTTATAAAATAATAATATGAAGTGATATAATAAGGATAACGGAATAATTAGGTAGGTAACAATGGACGGAATACGATTAAATGAGGTTTGTAAAAATTATTTTCATATTGAGAAACCTAAATCGGCAGTCGAAGGGTTATTGCTTACAGGCAAAATTATTTCATATGCCACTATAATCTTACCGATCGTTTTTATAGCATTGACCGCAATTTCACAAGGTCTGATGAATCGACAATTTAGAGTTAATAGTCCGGATGCACCTAGTGAAAAATCAGTGCAGGATATTGCAAAGAATCAGAATATTATTCCCGCTCTAAGAAATTCAGATGCAGATGTTGTGAAAGATGAAGTTTCCGATGAAATCCCGTTTCAAAAGATACGAGAAATTCAGAGATCTGATCTTAAAGATCACCTTTTTGAAAGTATTTTTCCTCAAAAACCTGTTGAAGGTAATTTTATAAATAGTGATGGTCAGGAGTCAGGATTTCAACACTTTCAGATTAATTGCAATGGGGGTGAGGTGGCGTTTCACGAACAATTCGGCTGCTTTGAGGGGCCGCAGATCGCTCGATATAATCCTGAAGGGACTCAATATGGTGCGTTGCTCTCTCGGATACAACTTACTCCGGAAATGGCAAGCAAATTACCAAATTTACCAAATGAAATTGCAAATAGACCTATTACCGATGCGTTTGTAACTATTTGGGGAAATTTGCCAGACAAACAGGATGATGTTGGAGGCGGTGAGCATCTTATGTTTCGACCCCAAACACTGGTAGGACAAATCCCAAATGGTTATGGGAAATTAGGCAAAGGGTTGTACCCCTTGAATATAGGAATGTTCACGAGTGCTAATGGAGGGATCATCCCGATAGAACGATCTAAAGATCACAAAGATTTGCCAACGGGGCTTGCTGTGAATAACAAGTTACAACGATGTCAATATGATTGCCATGGTGAAAATGATGACCCTTCCAAAAACATCGAGGACAATATATATCTGACTTCAGTAATGGGAACTTTCGATTTAGATAATAAACAGGTTCATGCTTTTACTGTAGTGGCGACCCTTGATCCTCAAGAAGAACAGTATTTAGACTTTAAGGACATCAATAAAACAATGGCTTCCTATCAAATTGTTCTTTCGGATGAATTAACAAAACAATTAGCGCCCTTATTTCATACTGCACAGAATCTTAGAGAATTATTGCAGGGATTGCATGTTTTTGCAGCACAGTTAAATGCAAACGATAGAGATACCCCGATGCTCAAACAAGCTGTCCGCCATTTGATTCATATTTTTTCTGAGGATTAACCTTGTAAAGAATGCAATAGAGGACTGGTACTAGAAACATTGTGAGGATGGTTCCAAAGGTTAATCCGCCCATGATGGTAATGGTCATTGATTTCCAAAAAACATCGATGATTAATGGAGCAACACCAAAGACCGTTGTGACGGCACCCAAAAGAACAGGTCGTAGACGTGATATAGAGGCAATCATTACGGCTTGATAGGGCTCGTTGCCGCCGCTTGTTTCGACTTCAATTTGATCTAACAGAACAACCGCATTTTTGATCATCATTCCAGAAAGACTCATACCTCCTAAAAGGGCCATAAATCCAAAAGGGGTATTAAAAAGAAGAAGGCTCCAAGTAATACCAATGACAACAAATGGGATTGTGAAAACAATAATAAGTGGTGTTCGAATGGAATTGAACAGAGCAACAAGGATGGTAATCATGATTACTCCTGCAGGAAGTAGCCCTGGAAGGAGATTATCTCTTGAATCACGCGTACTTTGGTCTTCACCCTTTTTGTAGATTTCATAATAAGGAGGGAGTTTAAGTTGATTAAACTGTTCGATTACATGATCTTTCAAATCGGGATAGGTTGTTCCATTAGGCTCTCCCTGGACTGTATTTGCACGCCTGCGATCCCATCTAAAAATGATGGGATCCTCCCATTCCGTCGTAATTTTCTTTGCCACTTGTGTAAGTGGAACTGAATAGTTAGATGCGCTGGGCTGTACCTGTACCATTTCGAGCAGTGATGCTTTTTTCCTTTGTTCTTCTGTGCTTCTTAGGAAAATTGGAATGATCTGATCTCGTTCTCGATAAATGCCGATTCTTTCTCCATCATGGATACGACTTGTTGCGCTTGCGATGGCTTCACGTTGGACTCCGAGCCATCGCCCGTTTATTTGATCGTATTCAGGAACTATTTTCGGAACTTGATTCATCATGACGGTTTTTACATCTTTCGCAAGGGGACTTGCAAGAAGGATGTCGGCACCCTGATCTCCGAGTCCTCTAAGTACTGCTAAGCTGGCTTCCGCAGGGCCGCTGATGTGCCATTCGAATTTCCAGGCATTTCCTGGGCCTACAGCATATTTTCGAATTCTCGTTAATGCGTCGGGATACCTTTTATTTAACCATGGTTGCAATTTTTCGATAAGAGGATTTATTTTTCTGAAATCATCGAAATTGACGATGATTTGGGCATAGTTTGGATACTGCATTTCTGGTTCTACAGGGAGATAGAATCTTGGGGGGCCTGCTCCAATAAAACTGCTAACGGCAGTGACTCCATCATAGTCCTTTAGAAAACTTTCTGTTGGCTGAATGTCTTGCGAGACCTGTTGAATTTTCGTTCCTTGCGGGTACCAAAAATCGACCATGAGTTGAGGTCGTGAAGATTCAGGAAAAAACATTTTTTTTACGCTTCCAAAGCCAATAAATGAAAAGATAAGCAAACCTACCATACAAATCAAAAAGCTCCATCTGAATCTGATAGAAATCTCGAGCAATCTTCGATATGTATTGAAAAATCTAGTGTTATATTGGTCTGATCCTGTGTCTTCTTTTTTGGGGTTTGGTAACATGTCATAGCACTGCAGGGGAGTCAAAGTAATGGCTATGAGCCAGCTCATTAATAGAGACATCCCTACGACGACAAAAAGAGATCCTGCATATTCTCCTGTATCTGATTTAGATCCATATATTGGATAAAAAGCCATTGAGGCAACTATTGTAGCTCCTAAAAGTGGCATTAGGGGAAGAGTCGCCGATTCAATGCAGGCCTTCATTCTATCCATCCCTTGGTTCAGCCGCACCATGATGCCATCCGCCACGACAATAGCATTATCGACCATCATTCCTAAGGCAATAATTAATGCCCCTAAGGATATTCTGTGAAGGTCGATGCCGGCCATTTTCATCAGAATAAATACAGAAAAAATGGTCAGAATTAAGCAGCTGCCAATGATTATCCCCATCCTAAATCCCATAGTGATGGCTAAAACAATAAGGACAATCAAGACTGCTTCAATTAGATTTATCAAAAAATCGTTGACGGATTTGCTTACTTCATCGGATTGCCAAGCAACTTTTCTGACTTCTATTCCGACAGGAATTCCTCCCATGATTTCTTGAAGTCGTTTTTCAATAGCTTTGCCGGTATCAACAATGTTGCCGCCGGCAACATTAGCGAGAGCAATGGCAATTGCCGGACTCTGGTTAAAACGGAAAAGTGTTTTAGGTGGAATCTGATATCCATCCACAACAGTTGAAACATCTTTGATGCGAATAAGTTCAGGTGAAGGTGTGCTTCCAGAGATTTCTGTGGGTCTTGCTGTTTGGGCTGTGGAGAAATCGACTTGTTGCGGTGTTGGCTTATTTGTAGGGTGTAAATAAAGATCCCCAATTTCATTAACGGATCTAAATTCTCCTGTGGGAGCAATTCTTATTCGATTTGATTGCACATCCACATATCCTGCATCTACTACAAGGTTTTGACTATTGAGGGTCGACTGAAAATTTTTCGGATTGATTCCGCTTTGAGCCAATTGTTGTTCAGAAATATCAATAAAAATAGCACGATCTTGAATCCCCCAAAATTCTACTCTGGACACCCCTGTAACAAGAGAAAGTTCCTTTTTTATCGCTTTTGAAATTGATTCAAGTTCCCTATAAGAGTATCCTTCACCAGTGACAGCTAAAACAAATCCATACACAAAATTAAAATCATCTCCTACAATAGGTTCTTGAACACCTGGCGGCAGTTGAGGAGTGATGTTTTTGACTTTTTTTCTAACATCGTCCCAAACTTGAGGTAATTCTTTAGCCCAATAATTTTGTTTAATATCAATTTTTACAGTAGAAACACCTGCTCTTGAATACGAATGGATATGATTTACTTGGGGCATCTCTTGTATGGCCTGCTCGATTCTATCGGTCACTTCAAGTTCTACCTCTTCAGGGCTAGCTCCTGGATAAAGAGTTGTAATGACGCAGCTTTTGACAGAAAAATCTGGGTCTTCTAGCTGCCCAAGTGACATAAATGAGATGACTCCCAAAACAATAATCATGACCAATACAAAATAGCTAAATATTTTGTTTTTGAAAGTGTATTCAGTAATATTCATCCGTTATTTCTCATTTACAAAATTTTAACTTTTTGTCCCTCTTGAATATGGTATACACCGGCTGTAACTATTGATTCTCCAGCATTAAGACCCGTCACCCAAATTCCTTGTGGAGTTGTTTTCACTATTTTCACTTGTCGTTTTTGAACGGTCATTGATTTCTCTTCGATTACCCAGACGTAATTTTTCTCGGGATCCACCACCGTAAAAACTGATGAAACAGGAACTGTAAAAGAGGGATTAAGGGTCTGAGCTTTTGCACTGAAGGTAGCCCCGATTGTTGTTGTGGTCATTCCAGGAAGAATTGTAATATCTTTAGGCTGATCAAATATCAATGTCATAGGATATGTCCGTGTAGCTGCCGTCGCTTCAGTTCCAATATTTTTGACTCTAGCCTTGATTACATCATTTGGAAATGAATCAAACAATAGATCGACCTCCTCTACATAGGGTGCATAGGGAATCATCGTTTCAGGGATGCTCAGCGTAACTTCAATTTTTGATATATCCAAAAGTCGAAGAATTATTTCGTTTGCTATAACTCTTTGATAAGCCTCCTTATAGGTCCAAGAGATTACACCATTAAAAGGTGCCCTTAACTGAGTATCTTCCAAAGCCTTAACTTTTATCTCCAGATTGGCCTTACTCGAAGCTTGTCGCGCAATGGCGTCAGAAAGATCTTGCTTAGCAACTGCATTGTAGATCAAAGCTTCTACAATTCTCTCGTAGTGTGCTTTTGAACGTTCATATTCGGCTTGAGCAGAATCTACACTGCTTTGAAAATCCCGAGGATCCAACCACGCTAGAATTTCGCCAGTCTTGACATTGTCTCCTTTGCTAACCGGACGGCCAATCATAGTACCCGCAACCGGAAAACCCAAGTTGAGCTCTTGAGTGGCCTCCGCTCTTCCACTAAAATTATTGAGAATAACTTTTGAGGACTCTTCAATTTTCATTGATTTGACAGGTCTAGTGGTTTCCTGAGCAGGTTCTTTTTTTTCGCAACCTGAGAGGGCGAGCAAACCCAATAAGCAATAGAAATAAAAATGTTTCATTCTAAATTCCAACCTCCACCAAGAGCTTTATAAATTTGGATCAGATTCTGAACGACGAGTCCCTCACTTTCAATAAGAAGTTCTTGTCGATCAAAAAGAGATTCTTGCATGAACAACACCACAAAAAAGCTGACTAATCCGACCCGATACTGATAATCAACGAGGTCGACCGATTTTTGAGCTGCCGCAACAGATTCACGAAGCAATTCTCGTCTTTCCATTTCTTTTACATACGCAGTCATTGCAGTCTCCACTTCTTCTACAGCGACTAAAACTGTTTGTTCATACTGATACTTTGCCTGCCATGCTATAGCAACTTGTGCCTCAATCTCACTCTGAATCCTACCGCCGTCATATAAATTCCAAATAAAATTTATCCCATATGCCCACATTTTCTTTGACTGTTCAAAAATGTCTGACTGACCTAAAACTCCCAACATTCCTGTTAAATTGAATTGAGGATACAGGTCTGCGACTGCTGCTCCAATGAGATAAAATTGTGCCGCGTAATTTCTTTCCGCAGCCCTTATGTCAGGCCTTTGGCGCAAGAGATTGGCCGGGAGGCTTACTGGTATCGTTTGAAAAAACTCAGGTATATTTTGAGTATTAAGGAATTCCTCATGCAGCGGGCCAGGAAACTCTCCGATTAAAACCGCAAGACTGTTGATCGCTGCAGTTAAAAGGGCTTCGTATCCTGGAATAGTGGATTCTGTTAACGATAAATTTAACTGCGCCTGAAATACATCCATTTCCGATGTTAATTCCGCATTAAATTTGGCGCTTGCTACATTGAGAGATTGCCTTTGATTGTCAGCATTTAACTTGGCATTTTGAATTTGGAGTTGTAAAGCGCGAATGCTATAGTAGGTCCCTGCAACTTCCGCATAAAGCGAAACGAGAGCATCTCGATAATCTTCAATAGTCGCCTCCCAGTTTGCTTTAGCTGAATCAACTTCGTTGGCGATCTTACCCCAGAAGTCAATCTCCCAAGATGCATCTAGAAAGGATAAACTTAAACGATTGTATGGATTGTTGCCGTTAATGGTAGGGATAGGGAATCCCTGCGAGGCTCGAATTTTCTGGAACGATCCTAAAGCATTGACATCTGGATAATACTGGGACCTTACTATCTGAATAACTGCTCGTGCTTCAACAATTCGCGCATAGGCCTGCTTCAGAGTGATATTATAGAAGTCCGCTCTTTGGATTAAATCCGACAGATGTGGGTCCTTAAAGGTATTCCACCAGTCCTCAAGAGGGGGAGCGCTGTCGTCAAAATCATCATTCAATGCCTGGTGCCACGAATCGGGCATGTTTGTATCTGGAGTATAATATTTCGGACCCACCCGAAAGCAACTTGTGGTGAGAATTAATAGTAATGCGATGAGACAAAAGGTTTTCATGTGGTTTCGCGTTAATTTTAATCCACATATATTGAATCAACTGCGAAACGTCAAGTAATATTTTTTTTAAAAGTGCCTGGCAAAACAGGCTGCTATCGTTTTTTATACTTTGTCCCTTTGCCTCTACCCATTTTCTGTAGAGCCGCTTAAAATCTTCTGGGATTTCAAGATAAAAAAATCCCATTTGAACCGCTTTCTCCAATTTATTATTGAGTGTATCCACGATTGAACTGCTAGTAATCCGAGATCATTGTCACAAGCTTTGAATAATTTTTTAAGGTCTCGTCAGCCGTTAAAAAAGTAAGGGGTTCAGTGACCGCCTGCGCAAGTAATATACGATCGAATGGATCACGATGGTGATCTGGAAGGTGACCAACAGCGGCAGCATGCTCAGCCATTATGGGTAATTCTAAAAATCCACTGGCTGGGATTGCCCTCAATAATTCATCAATTTTAACATCCAGTTTTCCAAGCTTTACTTTGATTGTAGCCTCCCAAATAGAGGCGCTTGAAACATACACTTCAGTTGCATTTTGGATCATGAATCTTGATTTTGCAGACAGTTTTCGATCTGTTTTTGTATACCAAAGGAAAACATGAGTATCTAAAAGTATTCTCATGAGCATCCCTCGAAAGATTCTAAAATATCATTGGGCAACGGGGCATCGAAATCATCAGCGATTTTGATTTTGCCTTTAAGGACCCCTAATCTGCGTTTTGGTTTTCCTTTATTAAAGGGAACAAGTTTCGCGACAGGTGTGCCTGCTTTGGCAATAATAGTTTCTTCGCCATTCATGGCGGACTCAACAAGCTTTGAAAAGTGCGTTTTTGCTTCATGAATGTTAACTGTATGCATTTTATATCTCCTATATATCGACTAAGTTTAGTCTAGTCTATTTGAACAATTAATGCAAGGATAAAAAGATCACGAAATGTATGATTTTATTTAAAAATATAGTTAAACCGTGTTACAATCCTGCCATGAATTTAAATAAAGGAGATCTACATGTTATTTAAAATTTTCATATCGTTATTTTTTCTAAATTGCTCGCAATTGCTTGCATGTCAAGTTATATATTTAAATGGTACCTCAAGTGTTGGAAAAACGACTCTTGCAAAGGCCCTTCAGAATGAACTAGAAACTCCTTATTTACTTGTGGCTATTGACAAGGTCATCGAAATGATGCCTGAAAAAGTGAATAACTGGAATGGTGGAAGTGCTGAATTGGGATTTAGCTGGAAAAAAAGTACAGATTCCCAGGGAAATCCTTTACAAATACTCCAAGAAGGTCCGTTTGCGAAGCAAATGAAACCGGCGATGCGCGAAATCACAGTTGTGCTTGCCAAAAACGACTTTCACCTCATAATAGATGACATCGCTAACGAAAAGGACTCTTCCGTACAGTGGAAGAATGCTTTAAAGGAACATGATGTTCTTTGGGTTGGTCTGACGGCACCTATCGAGATTATCGAAAAAAGAGAAAAAGAAAGAGGTGATCGTCAAGTTGGGCAGGCAAGAGCTATTTACAACGAGGTCCATAAAGGCTATTCATATGACCTTTTTTTGGATACAAGCCAAGACTCCATGGAGGAAATGGTAAAGAAAATCAAAGCCGCCTGTCAGCAAAAAAAACGCGAACCCAACACATTAATTAAAAAATAATTTTTAATTCTATGAGGGCGAGACCCGTTATGAATAATTTTGCCCAGAAAATCGTTGACTTAAACTCGAATTTCGTGGAAAATCGAGTTTAAGGAAACAATATTCAGGGATTTTAGCATGGAATTGTTAAAAAGAGCGTTAAAAGAAAAGTTGGATAGGGCTATTAAAAGGAGAAAAAGTGTTTTACTCCTAGGTCCACGTCAAACAGGAAAAACAACCCTAATCGGTGAATATACCGCCGATCTCGAAATTACACTCTTGTTTTCCAAAATTCGCCGTCAGTATGAAGCAGATCCCGATCAACTCATCCGAGAAGTGCAAGCCTTAAATAGTCGGAACGGAAAGACACCTCTTGTGGTTATCGACGAGGTTCAAAAAGTTCCAGCCCTCATGGATGGTGTGCAGTATTTAATTGATAAAAAACTTGGGCAGTTTATTTTAACGGGTTCTTCCGCACGGAAACTAAAACATGGAAAGCATATCAATTTATTACCAGGTCGCCTTATTCAGCTGCGATTGGATCCATTAATAATTTCTGAGCTTAATTTGCCAATACCGAGGATTGAAGACTTTCTTTTGTATGGTTCCTTGCCTGCAATTAGAATGGAAGAAAATGATTCAGTTCGAGAGGAAGACCTTGAGTCTTACGTCGACCTATATTTAGAAGATGAAGTCAGATCGGAAGCTTTGGTTCGTGATATTGGAGCATTTGAGAATTTTCTACGTTTAGCAGCGATTGAATCAGGAAATATAGTGAACTTTGATAAGATTTCTCAAGATATAGGAGTAGCTAGAACAACCATCAGCTCTTATTATCAAATTCTTGAAGATTGCTTGATAGTCGAACGTATTGAGCCTTATACAGAAGGTCATTCACGTAAGAGATTAGTCAAGTCGCCAAAATATTTGTTTTTTGATCTAGGATTGCGTCGTCTTGCTGCGCAAGAGCAGCCCACACTTCCTCAAAATTATTTAGGATTGCTTTTTGAACAATTTATAGGGCTGGAATTGATTAGATGGTCTCATTTACAAGAAAATAAGATCACTGTCCATTTTTGGAGAGATACAAATGGTCCTGAGGTTGACTGGGTGTTGAAATGGAACGATTCTTTATTACCAATTGAGGTGAAATGGACAGATACACCATCACCTAGAGATGCTAAGCATCTTTCGCTTTTTTTACGAGACTATCCACAAGCGAAGAAAGGGTTAGTTGTTTGTCGCATATCCACCCCTCAAATACTTGGAGATGGCATAGAAGCGGTTTCCTGGCGTGACTTCATTGAAAAACTTGACTTCTGGATCAAAAATGACATATTTACTAATTAATGAGTGCATCGACGGCTTGTTCGACAAGGTCGACGCCGATGATTTGGATTTTCTTGGCGACATCGTCGGGGATGCCTTTAACGTTTCTTTTGGGGACGATGCACTTTTTGAATCCCATGTGAATGGATTCTTTGATTCGACTTTCAATTCTAACTACTGAGCGGATTTCACCTCCTAGGCCTACTTCGCCAACGACGGCAGTTTGGGGATCCATTTTTTTGTTAAGCATTGAGGAAGCGACCGCTAGGAGGACTCCAAGATCGACTCCGGGTTCTGTAATTTTCATTCCGCCTGCAATGGAGACAAATACGTCGCACAGAAAGAGTTTGTATCCCATCCGCTTTTCTAGAACAGCGAGTAGAAGAGCAAGCCTATTTTGATCAAGTCCGGCACATCGTCTGGAAGGTGTTGGAAAGACGGTGTTTGTAACAAGAGCTTGTGTTTCAATTAATATAGAACGGGATCCTTCAATTGTTGGGACTATGACTGAGCCAATCATATTTTTCGTTCTCTCTTCCAAAAATATCTGAGAAGGATTCGGCACCTCAGCAAGGCCATCGTGACGCATTTGAAAAACGGCAATCTCATCGGTGGGGCCGAATCGATTTTTCACCACTCGAATCATCCGGTAGTTGTATTGCCTGTCCCCTTCAAAGTATAGAACTGTGTCGACAAGGTGCTCCAGAACTCGCGGTCCGGCGATTTCTCCGGACTTTGTCACGTGTCCAATAAGAAAAGTGGCAATTCCATAGCCTTTGGCGATGTGCATGAATTCTGTGGTGCATTCTCGAACTTGTGTGACAGAGCCTGGGGAGGAAGTAACTTCGCTTTTGTATACAATTTGAATCGAATCGACGATGAGTATATCGGGCTTTACAGCATCTACATGGGCTTTGATGTGATTAAAGTTCGTTTCATTTAACAATAGGAGGTTATCGGTTTCGATATTTAATCTTTTGGCACGCATAGAAGTTTGTTCGACGGACTCTTCTCCGCAGACATATAGGACGACGAGTCCTTGTTTTGCGAGTGAACGGGAAAGTTGTAGCAACAGAGTCGATTTACCAATTCCGGGGTCTCCGCCAATTAAGGTTAGGGAGCCAGGAACTATGCCTCCACCAAAAAGGCGATCGCATTCATTGACATTGGTCAATATTCTTTTGACATCATTTTGTGAAATCTCTTTCAGACGGAGCGGGCGACTTTTTTCTGTAGTTTGAGCCGAAAATCTATTGACCGTTCCGACGACCTCAACCTCTTCGTGGAAGGTATTCCATTGGGTACACGACGGGCATTGACCGATCCATTTCATTTGCTTGTGGCCGCATTGGGAACAGTACCAGACGTTTTTTTGTTTGACGCTCATAATTATTGGCTTTGTGGATTAATTTTTTTGATGGCATCCAAAGCTGCAGCTTGCTGCGCTTCTTTTTTGGAGGGACCTATCCCTAAACCTAGCTCGTTATTATTTACTTCAACAGATATTGAAAAAGTTTTGCTGTGATCCGGCCCTGTTTCACTCAATACCTTATATTGGGGCGTTTGTTGGAAAGTCCTTTGACAGTAGTCCTGGAGCATTGCTTTCCAATTTTGAATAGGAGTTTTCAGGATTTCCTTAATGTTGTCTGTAAAATGCCTAAAAATAAATTCTCGGGTTGCTTCAAATCCTCCATCAGTATAAATGGCGCCGATAATTGCCTCGAAAAGATCAGCTAAAATCGACTCGCGACCCCTTCCGCTATTTAAGCGCTCTCCTTTGCCAAGTAAAATATATTCCTCAACATTCAGCTTGCATATGTATTCCATGCAAGAACTTGCTTCGACTAGGCGCGAGCGTAAGTACGAGAGGTCTCCCTCGGGTGTCGAGGGAAGATTTGTGAACAAATAATCGGCCATTAAGAGTCCTAACACCGAGTCTCCAAGGAACTCTAGTCGTTCGTTATTTTCTTCAACGTCTTTATTTTCATTAACGTATGAACGGTGGACAAAAGCTGTGGTCAAAAGGGAGCGGTCCAGAAAAGCGTATCCGATCTTCTCTTCGATTTCCGGAATATGTCGCATTAGATATTCAAATGTGTTCATGTCTTTACATACGTTCAACGGTTTCAACGCCCAACAAATGGAGCCCCTGTTTCATTGTGCGGGCAACCAGCTCACAGAGAAGGAGTCTGGAATCTTCTTCCGGCGTTCCTTCTACTTGACAATCACGATAGAATGCATTGAATTTCTCGGCAAGATTATAAAGATATTCTGTCAATCTATTGGGCAATAATTCTTCGGCAACTTGTCCTAATGCTTCGCAAAATCTTGCCAAATGGAGTCCAAGTGCAATTTCTGAAGGGTGGGTAAGGTTGATTTGGCTCCTTTTCTTAACGACGTCGATGTCTGCTCCAATTTTTCGTTTGATTCCAGCCACACGTACGTATGAGTACATTAAATATGAAGCGGTATTTCCTTCAAAGCGGAGCATGCGATCATAGCTAAATGTGTAATCACCGGTTCTGTGTCCTGATAAATCGGCATATTTTACAGCCCCAAGTCCTAATGCAGTTGCAATTTTTTCACGCTCGGCAGCAGGCATGTCTGGATTGCGCTCGGCCATAATAGATTTTGCCTTTTCAATAGCATTGTAGAGGAGGTCAACGAGCTTTTCTACTTCGCCAGCTCGGGTACGGAACTTTTTACCATCGGCTCCTAAAACTAGACCGAAGGGAACATGGTCGAATCGAACTTTTTTGGGATCGATATAACCTGCTTTTTCCGAGGCAGCCGCAATCATGGCAAAGTGAGTGCTTTGTCCGGCATCTGTGACGATGATAATTCTGTCGACCTTTTCAACTTCCACACGGTGCCTCATAGCAGCCATATCTGTAGTGTCGTATCCAAACCCGCCATCCGACTTCTGCAGCATGAGAGGGAGGGGTTCGCCTTCTCTATTTTTGAATCCTTCGGGAAAGATGCATTTTGCTCCGTCTGAGTTCACGATAAGCCCTTTCTTTTCTAAATCAGAGATGATGTCGTGGAGCATAGGATTGTAAAATGATTCTCCCCGTTCAATCAATCGGATATCGAGAAGATCGTAAATTTCTTGATAAGCCTTTCTGGATATATCGCAAATAATAGTCCATGCCTTTATAGATGTGGTTTCGCCGCTTTGCAATGCGACAACTTCTAATTGAGCGCGCTTTTTAAATTGTGGGTCTTCGTCGAACTTCTTCTTTGATTCCTTGTACCACTCAACGAGGTGGGAAAGATCCGTATCCGTTTCGCCTGTAAGGACCCCAGGAGCTTCCTCTTTTAAATAAGCGATCAGCATGCCGAAGGCAGTGCCCCAGTCGCCTATGTGATTGAGTCTAAGAACGTCATAACCGAGAAATTCGAATACTCGAGCGAGTGAATCTCCGATAATTGTAGAACGCAAATGTCCAACATGCAGTTCTTTTGCTATATTAGGCGATGAGAATTCGACGATGATTTTCTGATGTTTTTCAGGTTCCTTAATGCCGAGATGATCATCGACAGACATTTCTTGAACCATTTTTGTAATGAATTCAGGATTGATGAAGATGTTGACAAAGCCGGGGCCGGCGATTTCTAATTTTGTAATATCGCCGTTCAGCGAAACTTTTTCGACAATTTTGTTGGCGACGTCCCGAGGGTTCATCTTCAAAATCTTGCCAATTTTCATGGCACTATTAAATTGGTAGTCGCCGAATTTTTCATGCGAGCTTTGGAAGACTTCGACAGGAACCTCTTCAAGAGTCTGAAATGCCTCTCGTGTTGCCTTTTCAAATTTGTCTGTTAGGTATTTATATATCGTTTGCATAACGTCAATTCTACCCAATTTCTCCATTCTAGAAAATGGGAAACTTAGGTGCTAGGTAGAGAGGATAGTGGCATACATGATTTTTTCGGTCAATATGTAGAGGTTTAGCACTCATTATTACTCGGTATTTTGGATGATATTTTTGTGCATATACTGTCAGACTTTTGGCCTTTGTTACCCAACCCGATTTAACCTCTATAGGAATAATTTCATCTTCAACTTGCTGAATAAATTCCACCTCTGCAGCTTTTTCGGCCCAACTGAACAAAGATTTTGAACTCGTTGCTGAAAGGGCTTGTGCTACAAAATTTTCGGCAAAAAAACCTTTGTAGTTTCCATAGTCATAATCTAGTATCATCTTGGGAGTAAGGCCCATCATGGCCCCCAAGATGCCTACATCGAACATGAATAATTTGAAGGTGTTTTCTTTGACAAAGGACTTTAGAGGTAATTTACTATGATGTGCTATATGAACCTTAATGATTATTCCGGCTGCCTCTAGCCAGTCAATTGCATCGGCTAGTTTGTTAAATCGATCAACCCCGGGAATTACCCCTTTAAATTTAAATTTATGTGCCGAACCGTCTAATGCCAATCCTAGTTGATCCGGCACGGTCCGCCAAATTCGACTGATGTGCATAGCGTTTAATTTTCCCGAATGTTTTGCGATATCGGACAAATAATCTTCAATGAGATCCAACTGTTTTTTTCGTACCTGTTCAAATGCGACAAAAGGATCGTCTTGATGTTTACGGTAAATGTCAACAACTTCGGGGAGTCCTCCCACTACAAAATAGTCTTTTAACCTAATCCACAGGTGGTCATGTGCAAGTGCTGGAATTTCGGTATTCATTGAAAAGTCCTTAAGTAATTCGATTGCCATTTCATCTTTTAATGCACTTAAGAACTCTAGAAAGGTCATTGGATACATGTTGAGGTGTTCCACTTTCCCGACGGGGAACGAAACGGGACCTAAATAAATGCCCAATAAGGAGCCTGCCGAGCAAATAAATGATTCGGAGAGTTCTTCATCAAAATATTTAAGACTTGTCAATGCTCTTGGACAATTTTGGATTTCATCAAAAATGATTAAGTCTTTATCTGCCTGGATTTTTATTTTTTTAATAAAACTAAGATTTTGAATAATCGACTTCGGATCGAGGTCTCCTTCGAAGGCATCTGCTAATTTTGAATCTTTTTCAAAGTTAAAGTAATGAAATTGATCGAATTCCCTCTTTCCAAATTCTTTTAGAATATAGGTTTTCCCAACCTGTCTGGCTCCTTTGATGATCAAGGGCTTCCGGCTGCGATTGTTTTTCCACTTTATCAGCTGCTTTAAAACTTCTCTTTCCATGCCTTTATTATGCATGAATTGGACATTTTTTCCTATGAAAAAATGTCTATACAATACACTTTTTCATATGAAAAAATGTGTAATTATTATGAAGGGATGCTTTCATTTGAAATTTACGCAGTTTAATTTGCACCGCAAATCTATTTCTATGGTCTTATGTAATGCTATTTTAAAATATTCAATATAAATAATTATAATTAATGATATAATAAAGTTGATATAATAAGGAGTTAATTATGGATGGGGCACGGTTACATTCTTTTTGTAAAAATTATTTTCATGTTGAAAAACCTAAATCAGCAGCTGAAGGGTTGTTGGTTACCGCCAAGATTATTTCATATGCCACCATAATCTTACCGGTTGTATTTATGGTACTGGCCGCTATTTCCCAAGGTCTTATAGATCGACAAATTAAGGTCAAAAGACCAGATGAACCTATTGATCAAACAGTGCAGGATATTGCAAAAAATCAAAAAATAATTTCTACTCCAAGGAATTCAGTTGCGGACGTTGAAGAAGATGTATTTTCCGACAAAACGCCGCCATTATCGAGTGAAGAAGATGTGGATGATGTATTTTCCGACAAAAGTCCACTATTATCGAGCGAAGAAGATGTGGATGATGTAGTTCCCGATAAAACGCAATCACAATTGATTGAAGAAGAAGTGAAAGATGTGATAATAGAAAAGCCATCAAAAGTAGCGCAGCCTGAAATAGTTCATTCTCAGGAAGAGATAAATTGGTCAAAAAAAGTTTTAAATACAATACGTACTGAATTATTTGATGAATCCGTTCTCGAGCTAATTAAGTTGGGTAAGGAAAAAGGATTTATAAATTTAAAAATATTCGGTAGTTATCACGGCACTCTTTGTATTGAATTGGCCAAATATGGAAAATTTGACAAATGGATTCCAATATTAATAGAAAACGGCGCCGACCTTTCCATTCAAGATGACAACGATAATACTGCTTTGATTTGGACTTTGGCAAATGCAAATAATACGACTGCAATGACAATCTTAAACCTTGCAGGTGAGGGAAAATACATGGATTTTAAGGGTATGAGCGGAAATACTGCGTTGCATCTGGGAGTGGGAAAGGGATATAAATTTAAGAGTAAGGATGGACAGGCATTGAAACATTCAAATTTACAAGTTATTCAGGAATTGATTGGTAAAAAGTGCAACCTTAATTTGCAAAATGAAGAAGGAAATACTCCACTGCATCTTGCTTGTGCTAGGCATGATCATGAGATGATAAAGGCTCTTTTAGAGGCAAATGCTGATACAACTATTGTTAATAAAAAAGGTCAAACTGCTCAGGATCTCTTGAAAAGTACTTATCAAGATGCAAATGAATTGATGAATCATACTGTAAAGGTGTACGTTTTAGACGAAGAAGAATTTGTGGCAAACACAGACAAGGCTTTAGCTTTATTCTAAATAAAAAAATCCTGCTGGTATAGAAATTTTGGAAAGGCTAGAGTATAGCCTATGAAATCTAGTTCTCCAAATGCACTTGAACCTATTGCTATCATCGGCATTGGTTGTCGCTTCCCTGGTGACGCTGCAAATCCTCAAGAATTTTGGAAAATGCTTTGCGAGGGGAAAGATGCAATCATTGATGTTCCTAAAGATAGGTGGGATTCTCGCAGGTATTATGATTCTCAAGTGAATGTTTCTGGTAAGATGTACGTCAAGCAAGGGGGATTCTTGCGGCAAAAATGGGAAGATTTTGATGCTGAATTTTTTCATATATCCCCTCGAGAAGCAAATTTTTTAGATCCTCAACAACGCCTTCTGATGGAGTTGACTTGGGAAGCCCTAGAAGATGGCGGAATTGTTCCTGAAAAAATACGCAATACTGAGACTGGAGTATTTATCGGAGCCTTTACAACCGATTGGCAGTCGCTGCAAAACAACCCCTATAATTTGCAGCATTGCAGCATGTATTCTGGGATTAATGGATCCATGACGATATTATCTGCCAGGCTTGCCTTTTTTTTCGATTTAAAAGGACCCTGTTTGACTATTGATACTGCTTGCTCTTCTTCACTAGTTGCTGTTCATCTTGCATGTCAAAGTTTATGGGAAAAAAATGCTTCTCTGGCAATAGCTGGAGGGGTTAATGCCATGCTTATCCCTGAAACAACTATAGCTATGTCCAAAGGAAAATTTTTGAATCCAGAAGGAAGATGCCGTCCTTTTGACTCTAAGGCAATGGGATATGTTCGTGGTGAAGGAGGAGGCATTGTAATTCTAAAGCCCCTTTCAGATGCAATACGCGATCAAGACCCCATTTATGCACTAATTAGAGGGACTGGAGTGAATCATGATGGATATACTCAAGGCATTGCACAGCCAAATCCAGAAGCTCAAAAAGCATTAATCAAAAAGGTTTTAAATGAAGCTCAAATTAACCCTGCAGATATTCATTATGTAGAGGCGCACGGAACTGGAACTCCTGTCGGAGACCCTATAGAAGCAATGGCAATAAATGAGGTCCTGCAAGATCCCTTACGAGAGTATCCATGTTATCTGGGAGCTGTAAAATCTAATATTGGGCATTTGGAAGCTGCGGCAGGCATTGCGGGACTTATTAAGGCAGCACTGTGTTTAAAACACGAAAAAATTCCTCCAAATTTGCATTTTGAAGTTGCTAATCCCATAATTCCATTCGAAAAATATTGTCTGAAAGTTCCAATGCAAATAGAAAGTTTTCCGAAGATAGATAAACCTTTATATGCGGGTGTGAACGCTTTTGGTTATGGAGGGACGAATGCCCATGCTATTCTAGAAGGTTTTAAAAGGAATTCCGTAGAATTTTCTTCCGAAAATCCGTTGTTTATTCCTTTTTCTGCCAAAAATCAGGATGGACTTAGAGATATTGCGAAAATTTATAAAGATTATTTAGACAAAAATCCGGATGTCAATCTTGCAGATATTGCCTTTACTCTATCTCAGAGAAGATCATTATTTAATCATCGTTTGGCCGTGAGTGCAGGTTTAAATGAGGAGTTGAAAAACAAGCTTAACCAATTTATTCAAGGAGATAAACCCGAAGGATCTTTTCAGGGTAAATGTTTTGAAACAAAGCCTAAGCTTGCTTTTGTCTATACTGGCATGGGCCCGCAGTGGTGGGGGATGGGAAGAGAACTATTGCAAACCTCACCGGATTTTTTAAAAATTGTAGAATTTTGCGATAGAAAACTTATTCCCTTATCGGAATGGTCAATTCTTGAAGAACTTAATAAATCGGAAAAAGATTCACGCATAGAAGACCCTGTGGTTGCCCAAGTGTTGAATTATGTACTTCAAGCTGGACTGACAGAAGTGATGAAATTGCGGGGGATTGTACCAGATGCAATTATTGGGCATAGCATTGGTGAAGTAGCTGCTGCCTATGCATCAGGAATTTTAAGTTTAGAAGAGGGGCTTTTGGTTGCCTATTACCGTGCAACCATTCAATCGATACAAAAAAACAAAGGAACCATGCTCGCCGCAGGGATGAGTCTGCAAGAAGTTCAATTGATATTAGCTCAATATGATGGAAGAATTTCTCTTGCAGCAGTGAATGGTCCGCAGTCTGCGACTCTTGCTGGAAATAGGGAAGACTTAGAAAAAATTGTTTTGACTTTAGATAAGGAAAATATTTTTAATAGATTCTTAAGGGTCAATGTTGCCTATCACAGCCACCAGATGGAACTCTTGCAACAACAAGTTCTTGACACCTTGCATTTTCTTCAGCCTAAAAGGGCAATTATCCCTTTTTATTCAACGGTTTTTGGTGAACTTTTAGATGATATTCCATTGAATGCTGACTATTGGTGGAAGAATATCCGACAGCCAGTTCTTTTTGCACAAGCTATGCAAGATATGCTCAAGAGGGGATATCAGCTCTTCGTTGAAATAGGTCCTCACCCCGTACTTTCGAGTTTTATTAAAGAAAATATCATGTTTTGCAAGGTGGAAGGTGAATCGCTTCCTTCGTTGAATCGAAAAAAATCGGAAAGCATATCACTTATGGAATGCGCGGGGGGACTATTTGTTAAAGGATATTCTATTCCTTTTACGAATAGCTCATTCATCAAATTGCCAACCTATCCTTGGCAAAAAAAAACTTATTGGATTGAATCAGAAGAGTCTAGACAGTATCGTTTGAGTGCACAAAACCATGTGATGTTGAGCAGAAGAATGCCGACACCAAATCCTACATGGCAAATTGAAGTTAATCGTCAATTTTTTCCATGGCTCGAAGACCATAAACTCGAAGGATCCATTGTTTTTCCAGGAGCTGGATACATTGAAGCAGCACTTGCAATTTATGGAACATTTCCCTGTATTATCGAACAAATTGCTTTCGAGAAACCCCTTGTGGCATCAATCGAAAAAGAATCACTTTTGCAAATATCTTTGGATGAAAATTCAAAAATATTCAATGTGCACAGTTCACCATCAGGAGAAAAATGGGATTGGACCCGTCATGCCACCGGTAAATTTTCTTTATATGTTCCCAAGCAACCTATAGAAACAATAGATCTAGAAATTCTGAAAAATCAAGCTTGCATTGATAGTCAAATAATATACGATCAATTCACACATCAAGGCCTCGAATATGGATCTTCCTTTCGTTCGATTATAAAAATGTGGAAGGGGACTCATGAAGCCCTTTCCGAAATAAAAATTATAGATTCCGCCGATGTGTATCACTTGCATCCAACCCTGTTAGATGCTGCCCTGCAAACACTCATAGGAACGGTAGATTCCAAGTTATTTGGAGAAGGACTGATTGTTCCTTCTCATATCGATCAATTTACCTTTTATTCAGCTCCTAAATCCATTGCCTATTGCCACGCAAGATCTACAAAGTTAACTTCTGAAAAAGTTGTTGGAGATCTTATTTTATGCGACGCTCTTGGACATGTCTGTGTCCAAATTAAAGGATTGCATTGTCGTTTACTCCCAAGCTCCAAATTGAAGGATCCATCAAACCTTTTATACCAGTTTGAATGGGAGGAAAATCCGTTAAATCCAGAACTAACGAACCACGAAAACCAAGTTTGGGTTTCGGGTTCCCAATATGATCAAGCAACTTATCAGGATATCCCAAATTTAAATATTTATTTAGAATATGAATCCGGCCCAGCACATGTTCCAAGCGCTTTGGAAGAAATAGACTTGGTGAATGACTGTGTAAATTTAATGAAAGCTATTGAAGTATCGCGCAGTGTTCTAAAAACCACCCTCTGGATTGTAACTCAAGGAACCCTCAGAGGTTCTTCTCTTAGGGGATTATCCCGTGTGATCAGGCAAGAATATCCCCGCGTACGTGTCCGTCTTATCGACCTCGATCCTAACATGTCTTTCGATTCAAATATCATCAAAAATGAAGCCGCTTACACCAACTCCGATGATGAGATCAAGTGGGCCAACGGAAAACGCTATACTAACAAGCTCAAAAAAACTAAATATTTCGAATCGATTAATCAAACTCTATCCACATATGCTCTGGAACTGAAAACACCTGGATTAATCGATAGCCTCTACTACAAAGAAATTGAAAAAAGAGAACCAGCCCACGATGAAGTTTGCATTGAGGTCCATTCAACCTCTTTAAACTTCAAAGATCTCATGAAAGTCCTTGGAATGCTTGACCAAAACGTACTGGAGGGCACTTATTTTGGCTCTAGCTTTGGAATGGAATGTTCCGGAACAATCGTTTCTGTCGGAAGCAAAGTAAAAAAATTTGCCATTGGTGACACTGTATGCGCCTTTGCCCAGAATACATTTCAGTCTCATATCACCGTGTCCGCCCGTTGTATCTACGCAATTCCACCCAGCACAAAACTTGAAGAAGCACCAATTTATATTCCATTTATCACTGTGCTTCGGGCATTAAAAGATATAGCAGAGCTCAAAAAGGGAGAATGGATTTTGATTCACAGCGCTACAGGTGCTGTTGGATTAGCTGCTATTCAGTATGCCCAATACATCGGAGCCCATATTATTGGCACCGCAGGCAGCGAAGAGAAAAGGAAATATTTACGTTCTCTTGGCATACAATATTGCTCTAATTCTAGATCTTTGGAATTTGCTGATGATGTGTTGAAATGGACGGGTGGAAAGGGGGTGGATGTCATCTTAAATTCTCTTTCCGGAGAAGCTTTAACGAAAAGTTTGTCTCTACTCGCACCCTATGGCCGTTTCATCGAAATCGGAAAAAGAGATATCAGCATGAACTCACCTCTTCCCATGCGCCATTTTAACAATAATACCTCATTTACTTCGATAGATCTCGACCGAACTTTTATTGATAATCCGAAACTCATCCAACGTCTTCTCATGCAAACTTATAATCTCTTCGAAAAAGGAATATTTAAATCGCTTCCCTGTGAATTTTTTTCCGCAAACCAGCCTGTAAAAGCATTTCAATTCATGGCACATTCCAAACATATCGGGAAAATTATGCTCAGATTCGATTCACAAAAAGTTCAAGGCATCCCCCTCAAACCATTTGTGAATCCCAATGCCTCGTATCTGATAACAGGAGGCCTTAGCGGCTTCGGATTCTCAGTTGCCCTCTGGTTGGCAGAAAAAGGGGCAAAACACCTAGTTCTGTTGGGTCGCAAAGGTGCAACTTCAGTCGAAACTACTGATGCCATAGAACAACTCAGAAAAGAAGGGGTTAACGTAAAAGTTGCAGCCGTTGATGTAACCGAAATCAATCAAATGCGTTCCCTCTTTGACCAATGCGATAAAGAAATGCCTCCAATTAAAGGGATCATCCACAGCGCCATGGTTCTAAATGACTCCTTTATTCCCCAACTGACATTAGAATCCATCCGTGATACTCTATTGCCAAAAATCGGCGGATGTCTAAATCTCCACAACCTCACTCAACATCGGTCGCTCGATTTTTTTGTTCTATTCTCTTCTATATCCTCACTAATCGGAAACCCCGGACAAGGAAATTACGCAGCAGCAAATGCCTTTTTAGATAGTTTTTGCCACCACAGAAAGAAAATGAACCTTCCCGCCCTAACAATTAATTGGGGTGCATTGAATGCAGGTGTCATCACAAGAAATGCCCAAGTGGCAAAACATTTAGAAAGCCATGGCATAAAAGCAATACCAAAAAAAGCAGCTCTCAAAATTTTAGAAGATGCCATAAAACAAAACCATCCCCAGGTTTGTGCTTTTGATGTAAATTGGACAACACTCATGCAAAGGATGCCAAATATCAAACAATCAAAAACATTTTCCGAATTTTGTACCGATAATAATAGTCCAATATCCTCAATAAATTTAACCGATGAGAACACAGTAATAGAACTTATTAAAGAAACTGTCGCAAAAATATTGAAAATCGATCCCCTCAAATTAGATCCCACTATCCGACTCAATAATTTAGGAATGGACTCATTGATGGCCATGGAGCTTCAAACAACCATAGAAGTCACGCTTGGAATCAAAATTCCCACAATGGAACTCATGAAAGGACCCTCAATCAAACAACTAGTACACTCTGTTAGAAATCTCTTGATTTAAATGCATTTTCACGTTAGTATACCCTCAGTATTCTTTAATTTTCAACAATTTAAAGCTCGATAAGGGGTTACTATGTCAAAAATCATCATCTCCGAGGAGAATAAGCAATCCCTCGAAAAGTTTCTTACCGAAAACCGTCCAGCGGAACTCGTCAATACATATCTCTTTTTTATCGAAAAAAAGTTCAACCTCCAACCAGTGCTATTTCCCAGGGACAAAATTATCTACCAAAGCGCTGAAGACGCAGTTGCATCACTCGAAAAAGAGAGCAAATTGTGGCACGAAACCGAAATCAAAATAAGCTTCGGCGAAGATAGCGTTAATGACCAAACAAAAAAAATATACATATGCCCTTTTACAGGTAAAGTTTTCGGCGATAATACACACCCAAATCCACAAGACGCAATATATACCTGGGTCTCCAAATGCCCCGAAAATAAAGAAAGATTAGGCGGTCTTCCTGTTAAAAGATTTTTTGTCTCTGAAGACCCAGATGTGATCAAAAGCTACATCGGCAAAATGAAAGTAAAAGAACCCATTAAAAAAGTAGTTTATTCTTCCGTCCTTAGCGGAAAATTATTTAATACCAAAGACGCTGTTATCAAAGACTTCAAAAAGAATTATCTGAAGTCAATGACACTAGTCGAAGTGCAAAGTCAGGACCGCTTTAAAATTGATGAAAGATTGCTCGAACTCATCCAAAAACAACTTGTTGAGGAAAAGATTACCGATTTTGTTGAGTCCATGGCAGAAATACGTGAATTCCAACCCATTGTAGAACATTGGCTAGCATAATAAGTAAATCCGAAGAGGAAACAAAAGCTTTAGGACATAGACTAGGGGAAAAATTGCCCCCAGGCAGTATCGTTTGCTTTTTTGGTGATTTAGCAGCAGGAAAAACGACATTTATTAAAGGACTCGCAAAGGGGGCCGCAGGAATTGCTGAAGAAGCGGTAAATAGCCCAACATTTGTGTATCTCAATGTTTATGAAGGGACGCAAAATATTTACCATTTTGATCTATATAGGCTCACCGATCAGAGACAATTTTTGGCATTGGGATTTGACGAAATGCTCTTCGCAAAGGGCATTAGCTGCATCGAATGGTCTGAAAGAATTAGCTCTTTGCTTCCTTCAAATTGCATACGTGTAAAAATGGACCACTACAATATAAACACTCGACAAATAGAGATTTATGGCGAAATATCAGTTTAAAAAAGCTCGATTCATCAAAACAGCAATTTTCCCAAAAGATTTCCCCACCCTAAAAGATGACTCTGGAAATGAACTCTCAGAAATTGTCGTTGCCGGCCGCTCCAATGTAGGAAAATCAAGCCTCCTCAACCACCTTTTCCAATCCAAAGGGCTCGTGAAAACCTCCTCAACCCCAGGCAAAACCCAAGCAATTAACTTTTTCATCACAGATGACAGACTCATTTTTGTCGACCTCCCAGGCTATGGCTTCGCAAAAGTCCCACTCTCCGTAAAAAAAGAATGGGGACCCATGGTCCAAAATTACTTCAAAAATCGAAATACAATAAAAATAATATTTTTTCTCTTCGATATCCGCCGTATCCCTAATAAAGAAGACCTAGAATTCCTAGATTGGGTCGCCTTTCACAATTACGCAATGGTTTTAATCCTCACCAAAGTCGATAAAGTAAATCAAAAAGAAAAAAGAGATTGCACCAATCGTATTCTAGATGCTTTTCAAGCTGGAAACCTCCACTACATTCATTATTCCGTACTGAAAAATCAAGGAAGAATGGAGCTAATGGCAATTATCAACGATGCACTAAAAAGAGGGGATGACTCATGACCCAAATTGAAAATCAAAAATTTATCTGCCTAGACTGCGAAACGACCGGGCTTGACATCAATAACGACAGAATCATCGAAATCGCCGCCATCAAATTCGATGGCACCGCAACCTACGGAACATTCGAATCTCTAATTAACCCCGAAAGAAATATCCCCAAAGAGTCTATGGATATCCACCACATCACCAACGAAATGATCGCCGGTAAACCCCTCATCACAGATTTATTACAAGAATTTCTCGCCTTTGTAGGAAAAAATATCATCGTAGGTCATGGAATCGGATTCGACATCGATATGCTTGCCGGTGCTGCCGCAAGAGCTGGCATGCCATGCGACATCAGAAATAACATAGCCATAGACACCGTACGCATGGCCCGATTATATGGTGAGAGCCCCTCTAACTCGCTTGAACAACTACGAAAACACTTCAATATCGATGAAGAAACAGCCCACCGCGCCATGAGCGACGTTATCGTCAACGTAGAACTATTCAAAAAATTATCAAAATCGTATAAAACAATCGAGAAACTACTAGACGTGCTCTCAAGACCGATTTTACTCAGAGATATGCCCCTCGGTAAATACAAAGGAAGACCCATGAAAGAACTTCCTCTTGATTACCTGCGCTGGGCCGTCCACAAAGACTTTGATAAAGACCTAATATTCACTATCAGAACCGAACTAAAAAAACGCAAAACAGGGGAATCATTCCGCCAAAGTCCTTTTGAAAATTTATAGGAGTTTTTTATGAGTGTTTTTATTCAAGTCGATCATGTATTTGATTCTGTTGCAGAGCCCGTGCCTATTTTCCAAGTTGGTAATACAATTACTGTGCTGCACACACACCCGGGTTATATGCAGCGTCTCAATCAAAATGAAAGCCAATTTCAAAAGTGCAGCCTTAAGGAAGTTTGCAACTGCATGGAAACTCTTAAAAAATTTATTAAGGGACAAGTAGCAGATGGAAATAATGAATTTACCGATCATTCCTTTGCAATCCTTAATTCAGATGATAACATGTGTAATGCACTCATGAAAAAAATGCTTTATTTTAATTGGGATGCAAGTGTACAATGTGTGTAAAACCACGGAGAAAATAGTCATGGGAAGAGGCGACAAAAAAACAAGACAAGGAAAAATCTTTAAAGGATCATATGGCAACTGCCGTCCTAAAAAGAAAAAGACAAAGGCGCAATAAACCTTGCGTTCCATCAGGGCATTCTGATGAATAAAACTCGATAGTCTCAAATATGGAGTGACCCAATTCATTGGGTCTTTTTCCGAGACCAATTTATTGGACTCGGTGGACGACGATATTTTGCCATCCGCAGTGCCGAAATAGGTCAGAGAAAGCGCCGATTTTAATCGATGTTTTCCTGACTCCTTTTATTTTAAGCAATTTTAAGTTCTTTCAGGTCAAATTCTATTTCGTTGGGTTCCTTATTTTTTGAAAAGTCAAGAACAGACAACGTTTGATAGTTTTTATGAAATTCTTTTGGGTGTTTGTAGAACTTATCCAAAATAAATAGCCTGATAGCTAGCTCTGTACCCCAATTGATTTGTGCTGAACTATCTTGATGACTTTCCCATTTAGTGATAGCTGTATGAGCAACATGAAAAAGGGACGAAAATTGTCGTGTTGTCATTTGGAAATAATGGCGAATAAACTTCACTTCATATCCGGTCAACGGAAATGCTTGAAAAGCTAAATGTTGAAGAATTTTCTTAGCCAATTGCTCATAGTCGATTTCATTAACCCATTCACCAAGAATAAAGATTTCAGGCACGTTGATTAACACAACTGGAAATCCACATGAGTAGTCTATATATTTCTTTTTTATCCTTTTTTCAGCTTTCATCAATGTTTTCTCCTATTGATTTCATAAACAGTCAACAAAAGAAGATTTTTATCTTCAATAATTGTCACTGCAACAAATAATACCCTGGAATCTAATGTTCTCCCTTTGATCGCATATTTCCAAACTTGATTTTTCGCATCCCATTCATCCTTATTTTCTTCATGATTCCCATTTCTTAATGCCTCCCACAGAAAGACCTCTCTTTCGGCTTGTCTTTATTCAAAATGTTTTGTTAATAGGTACCGGTTACTATCAATTAATTGTTTTATTTTAAGTATTAAAAATTGGCCTCGGCAGCACTTATCGGTGATTGATTGCAATCCTCATACTTTTATGGTAACCGAGTGACCAATTATTGTCAATAAGGAAAGAGGTCTAAGAAAGGTGTCAAGGTTAAGCTTGACACTTAGTTTTTTAGGAATTTGAGGAGAAAAACAGATAGCGCCTTCGCTCCGCTATGGCGCTGTTCCTATCACCATTTTTATTTTTTTGTAAAAAAGATTGCAAAATAATCGAATATAAATAACGATGCCCGTATCTTTTGATTCACAGAGGCGGCTCAAAAGGCACAAACAATTTATTTCAAATATAATGGAGTTAAAATGAATCCTTTTCCTTTTGTTCAAACTTACAATCCAAACCTTAATTGCTGGGTTGACAATATGGGTATGCCAATACAAGATAAGCAAGGAAATATTTCTGTTACTCAACCAGAAAGTGTGAGCCTAAATAAAGCATTGTTTCTAAAAGACAAAGCTCAAATTGAGACTCTCACCTCAATTAATGGTATTTCAATCAACGAAATTGAAAATAGAGCTCGACCAGGAGGACTTTCATATGCCGGTTTTATCGGGGAGAATGAGAATTTTAAGGAGGTTCTAAAAAAAGATTGGGAAACAGTGGAAAAGCTTAACGTTACTCATTTAGAACTTGCCGATCATTTAGCAAATATTATTTCTATAGCAAAAAGTGCCGATAGAAGTTCCAAGAGAGGTATTTTTGATCCAATTGTTATTGAATATAGAACACAGGATCTAAAAGGAAATACAATTAGCTCAGATGCTCCCCAAAAACTTGAAGTGCTGCTTCTCCAAACTAAAGGGGCGCAAGAAGATTTATTTGGACCTAATGACGATAGCCAAAGAGAGGTTAATACACCCAAAAGGTGGAATGAAGAAGACTCCGTCAAGAATATGGTAAATGGTGTAGAGTTATTTCTCAATTCTGGGATCTTAAGTTATATTCGTGAATTTGGCTTTTACGAGGGTGGTGGCAAACAAAATAGATATCGAGTTGATCCAATGCAGGTAATAGCGCTTTTAACAGGTAAGTAGCCATAAGGAGTTATTATGATAAATAATACTGCTTGTCTTTGTTTTTTTGTAATTGCTATTTTTGGACCAATTGTTGGTTTTACAGAAGTAGATCAAAATACAAACAGTTCAAAGTCCTCACTGCAGAATGCAATGAACAAACGGGTACTGGTTTTTTCGCCTCATCCTGATGATGATATAATTGGTTGTGGAGGCAGTATTGCAAGACACCTCAAGGTAGGCAATTCAGTAGATATTGTGTGTATGACCTCAGGCGATGCTGGAAGCCTCGTTTATTCTAAAGCAGAACTTGCCCAAAAAAGAGAAGCTGAAGCGATAAATGCAGGTAAAAAACTAGGATTGAATAATTACATCTTCTTGCGAAATCCCGATGGCTACCTTGAATATGACAAAAAAAACCTGGTTGAGGTTACTAATTTGATTCGTAAATTAAAACCTCATATCATTTACATTCCACATGAGAATGATGGTCACACGGACCACAAAACAACGTACAAAATTGTTGCTGAAGCAGTTGGTCGCGCTGCAGGGCCCTGGTTTCAAGAATGTGATGGTGCGCCATGGTCTGTTGAGACAGTGCTATGTTATGAAGTTTGGACGCCCCTTCAAAACGTCAACTATGCTGAAGACATCTCAGAATTTCTCAATGTCAAACTTCAGGCACTTAGAGAGCATAAATCGCAAATTGCGGATATTGATTATGTCGAAGCTGTTGAGGGTCTGAATAGGTATAGAGGTATTATGAAAGGCAAAAGCAAATACTGCGAATGTTTTTTCATCTTAAATACCAGTCATATTTAGGCATTTTAAGAAAAAAACTGAAGCCTGGGCTCTGTGATTATTCTGAAGGAGTGAGTTCCCATTTCCAAATGGGTAGAATCCTAATAATTGCATTCGATCCAATGGTTTGTACCTCTAAGGTTTCTTCATGACTTTCCGTAAGTATAGTGCCCAGAGTAAGGCCGTAGAACTGCATAGCCTCAAGAAGCCCCTGCAATTCTCGTTCTCGTGTAACCTGATCATGCAAATCTAGGCAAACCTGATAAGCCTCAGTTACTCTCCCTTGTTTTCGAACGACAAAATCACACTCTTTTTCTTCTTTATGAAAATAGACTTCACCTCCCCGCCTTCGTAGCTCTATATATACCAAATTCTCAAGGAGCCTTCCTTTGTCTTCTGTGGATCTGAATCCCAGCACCCGTGCCATGGCATGATCGATGAAATAGCATTTCTTATTATATCGTTGTTGCTTTGATAGTGAGTGACTGAAACGCGAAACTGTAAAGCATAAATAACTCATGGATAGGTAATAGCAATAATCTGAGATGGTAGTAGGACTTCCTAGGCCTATTAGTTTAGCCAAGCTGCTGTAGCTGAACTCCTTTCCCACATTACTTGCGAAGTAATATACTAACTCTTTGATGGGACGATCATTGGTGAGTTTATAACGGCTGATGATGTCGCGATAAAGGACGCTTTCGTAGAGAGAATGAAGGATGTCTATTTCATCTGAATGAACAAACGGAGGTATTCCTCCTTTCTGTCTATAATTTCTAAAGGCTCCCGCTGCCAATCCTCGTTGTTCTGTCGTTATCATCTCACTGGTTTTAAAATCCGGAAGCTGATAATGCAAAAGTTCAGAAAATGAATAAGGGTATAACTCTAATTGAAAATAACGTCCGGTAAGCCTGGTGCCAAGCTCTTGACTGAACAGAGTGGCATTTGAGCCTGTTACATAAATTTTGTTGCCCTGATCATGAAGACGGCGCACAAATCTCTCCCAACCAGGAATATTTTGAATTTCATCGAAATAGAAAGTGTTTTGAACACCATGCAATTCAATAAATAATTCAAGAAGTGCCTGAAAATCTTCAAGCGAAAAATGAATCAGGCGATCATCATCAAAATTGATAAAATAGTCAGATTCCGTTGCCTCGCTTCTTAATTGTTGCAGTAAAGTTGATTTCCCGACTCGACGCAACCCAGTGATGACTACGATTTCAGATGTTTTTGAGTATTTCTGAAGCTTATGATAGGCATCCCGTTTGATATAATTTTTTGGAATTTTTATCTGATGTTGTTCCTCAATGACCTGTCTAATAAGCGAAACAGCTGTGCCCATTTTAATTATCCTCTATTGATAATATCAATATAACACATTTGACTTCCATTGTCAATAGAGACATTTGGAAACATCTAAAAAGCCACAAGAAAAGTAGTCAGGTTTCACGCTTCACAGTTTTGGACTCCTTTCCGTGTGTTAAACCTGATCTCTTGACGTCCAATGAATGGTGGCCATAAATACGTACAACCATTATATTTCTATCACTTTCCCAGCCTCTATTCGTTCGATTGTAGAAGAACTGCAATTCCAAACTACCCCGCCTGGCTTTTCAAATACAATATGCTTGACAGAAGAGTCACGAAGAATGACTATTTGCCTTTCGTTCTCCACCTCTTCAGGCGCGACACATCCCATTCGAGCTAATTCAATCGCTATCATCATTTCAGTTTTGCTCTTTGCCTGAAATCTAATGTTATTATCAAATTTCCACGACCTAGAACCATTTGCAGGTTGCTTGTCCTTTGTGGTAAAAAGGTCTGAGGAATACATAAAATTCAGTGGATGATTTTTATATTTCTTTGTTTTATACGATTTTTCTTCGTTCAAAATGGTAATGCCCCTGGACCGCAAAGAAATCTTACGATTTATTTTAAGTTCTAATAATTGAGAAGCCAAATTCGCATAATCAGTTAGCCGTTCTTTGGAAGGCGCTTCTATGACGATTTTATCCACGGTCGAAGATATTATTTCAGTGGCAAAGTTATTGCATTTGAGTGTCCCTCTAATAAATGTAGAGCGACAAGTGAGTAATTCGCCTTTAACTTCAACATCTCCTTGGATGGTTGAATTTTTAATGGATAATTCACCACCACAGTTAAGTGACATCGCTCCGGAAGACTTTATCAGTGCATTGCCTTTACAGTCAATGGCACCCATAACCTGCGAATCCATGATTATTGAGATATTACTGTTTATAGATAAGCAGGTTGAGCCATTCGATAATGTCACATATGAATTTCCAGAAATATTGCCGGCTCTTGTAGTTATTAAAGTCACTTCATTCTTGGCATTGATATCTCCGACTGTGGATTGCTTAGCCGTAAAATTCACTCCGGCATTTGAAGTCCCTTTAACAACACTTTGGTTAACAAAGATATTTTCGCCTGAGCTAACTGTACCGGCGCTTGATCCCCCGAGTAAATTAACGCGCGCATATACAGATGAAACTTCACCTGCAACTTCGACATTATTAAGCACTAAAGTTTGAGAACATTTTAGGTCGCCGTTATATTTACCTTTGTTCAAGCTTGTTTCCTGGGTCAAAAACTGGTTCTGGCTATTGTCTAAAGATGGTATCATGAAATTCTCCTTGTTAAAACGGCCACTATATCAAGTGTGTTGATAATAAAAATACCGTATTTTATACGGTATTTTTATTATTTTAAAAATTCGGCGAAATCTATGATGTGCGAGAAAAATTCCGATTCAATGACTGGGTCGGCTGCTCCGCAAACGTGGATCAAAACTGGCATAATGGAAAAATGTTTCGGAATTTTCATCCTGCTGATCTTTGTTCTTACATCATCAATAACTTCAGTCTTAATACTTTCTCTAGAAAATTTGATTTCACATACGTATAGAACGTTATATTTGGTCTGGATCAAATAATCAATTTGACATCCGTTTTGGTCCATTGTTTTTCTTTGAAAAAATGGATTTGCAAAAATAATATCATCGGGCTTTAGGCCCAATTTTTCCCAAATAGTCTTATTGTTATTCAAAACTAAGTTTTCAAATTGCAGGCCCATAATAGAATCCCATGCTGGAGGTCTTGTAAGCAATTCTTTAATAATTTTTTCTTTATTAGGCTTAATGTATTTAAGATAAAATCTGGTATAATTATCCTTTAGTCTATAGTGACAGAGCTTCGACAGAGAGCCATCTTTTAGTTTCCAGGTGCTGTCTTGGGATATAAAACCTGTGACTTTTAGATTATGGAGGTATTTGGTTACTGTCCCGCCTTTTTTTATTTGAAGGGCATCACAAATTTGGTCGATATCAGCACTTCCCAACGCAAGCCTTTCCAAGATAGCCCTGTAGACATCGTTTCTTTGTGCAAAAAGATCCGAAAAAATTTTTTCAAACTCATCGAATAACATGCCTTCTTTCTCAAAACATAGTCGACGTATATTTTCGTCCGAGGATATGTTCGGGTTAATTTCTTCTAGATACCGCGGTATTCCACCTGTAATGCAAAGGACTTTAAATTTCTCAAAGGGAGAGATCAGGGCTTCGTTATTTCTCCAAAAGTGATTGCATTGATAAAGAGGAAGTTCTTGAATGGTCAAATCGAGCGAAATGCGCCCAACAAAAGCAGTACTGCTTAAAATGTTCTGTTCGATCCATGCCGACATCGATCCACTTAAGATCATAATCAGCTTTGGATTAAGTCTAAAATATTGATCCCATGCTGACTTTAATTTTCCTAAAAATGTGGGGTCTTTTGAGCCCATCCAGTTGATTTCATCTAATATGATGAGAGTTTGTTCGTTTTTTGTGTTTTCGGCAAGGTGCCAGAAGATATCTCCCCAGTCTGTAAGTTGTTGTATTCCTGGAATGTGAAAATACCGTTGCATTTGCCTGGTAAAATGCTCTCTTTGCATCTGAGGAGTGATTTTTCTTTCTGGAGGCAATCCTATGAAAGTGTAGGTTTTGAGGGACTTTCCAAATTCTTCAGCCAAACGGCTTTTTCCAATGCGTCTTCTCCCTTTAATGACAACCAAACTGGCTGTATTTTTTTTAAGGAGTCTATGTAATTTTTCTAACTCCCGCTGACGACCAAAGAAAGGATTCATCTCTAACTCCCATTTGAATTCAATAATACCACAACTTTGTCACAAAATCAAGAAAAACGAATTTGGTGACAAATTTGAGTATATTCGATTTTGTCACAAAATTCGGAAATCAGAATTTTGTGACAAGACTGATGGAAAAGTAAAGAAGGGGAATCGGGTTTCACAGTTTTGGACCCCAATCTAACAGTGAAGAGTGAAGCCAGGACACTATAATAAAGAAAGTCGTTATTGTCCATCGAGATAATACCTATTGGACAAAAACTCGATGATGAATCAGAATGGGTTCATGCGAAAGATGCTTGTTACAGATTTAGATTTAAAGGGTAAAAAGGTTCTGATCCGTGTGGACTATAATGTCCCCATCGATAAGAACGGAAATATTACCGATGACTCACGCATTGAAGCTTCTCTTCCAACAATACGATACGTTCTGGAAAAGGGGGGCACTCCTATTCTAATGAGCCATCTTGGAAGACCCAAGGGGATGCGAAATACTGCATTTACTCTTGCGCCATGCGCAAAATCCCTTTCAAGAATGCTTGATAGACCTGTTCTGATGGCTCCCGATTGCATTGGAGACAAAGTTGTACAGTTGATCAAACCTGGAAGTGTTGTACTTCTCGAGAATTTACGTTTTTACGATGCTGAAGAACATCCTGAGAAGGATCCTTTATTTGCTGAGAAGCTTGCAAAATTGGGAGACTGCTATGTAAACGATGCTTTTGGAACAGCTCATAGAGCCCATAGTTCCACAGCCGCAATTTGTAAATATTTTCCTGGAAAGTCAGCAATGGGTTTTCTTATAGAAAAAGAAATAAAATTTCTAAAAGATACTTTTTCTTCACCTCGACGTCCATTTATAGCCATTATCGGCGGAGCCAAAATTTCTACGAAGTTAGGAGTTATTAAATCCCTTTTAAGTAAAATTGACTCCCTTATCATCGGGGGAGGCATGACCTACACCTTTATGAAGGCGCAAGGTAAGAATATTGGCAATTCCATTGTTGAGGATGATCTTCTCGAGGAAGCCAAAGATATATTGCGAACTTTCCAGAAGGCGGGGGTTTCTTTAAAATTACCTGTGGATCATTTAATTGCCAGAGAGTTATCTGAAAATGCTTTAACAGAGGTTGTGAGCACTGATTCAGGCATCCCTGAAGGCTTTCAAGGGGTCGATATTGGCCCCGCGACAATTGAAGAATTTAAGGCTCAAATTAAAATCGGGAAAACAGTGTTCTGGAATGGTCCCATGGGCATTTTTGAGTATCCCAATTTCGCAAAAGGGACCAATGATATTGCAGAATGCGTGGCAAATCTACCCGCAGCGACAACAATTGTTGGCGGGGGACTCAGTATCAGCCATCCGCAATGCTAATCTTGCACATAAAATCACCCATCTGTCGACTGGCGGCGGCGCCTCCCTTGAATTCATCGAATTCGGCACGCTTCCTGGCCTAGAAGCCCTCAGTGATATTTAAAGATTTTTTTTACTGTCCTGCATATCTTGTGATTTCTCTAGAAAAAAACAGGATATGAAGGATCGCAAGCGGCAGGATATGAATGATAATGTAACTACTTACCCTGCTTTAAAACAAAAAGTAATTGACATCATCTTCCTCTAATCCTTCATATCCTGCCGCTTGCGATCCTGCATATCCTGTTTTCCTTTTGCAGGGAGGTTAACATGGTATCAATATCAATGAGCTCTCTTGTTGGGATATGCAGGATCGCAAGCGGCATGATGCGGAGGATAGGATGAAAAGAGCTCAAAAAGGATATTTACCCTTTACCAATATGTTTGCTGACGATTCCGGTCATTTTGAACATGCTGATAGGTTCGTTGCTGCCAAATATTTTGGCTAGCTTTTCATCTGGATTGATTGTTCGCTTGTCTACAGAATCCTGAAGTTTGTTGGCTTTGATGTAATCCCAAAGGCTTTTCATTACATCACCACGGGTTAGTTCATTACTTCCAACAACTAATGCGAGTTCAGGCGAAAGCTTGCTCGGGTGGGTGACTCGCTTTTTTGCTGGTTTTGCAGCTTCTTTTTTGCCTTTACCTTTTTTTGTCTCAGCTTTTGCCTTGGTTTTTTTAACGTAAGGAGTTCGAACGTGTTCTGGATATTTTTCCATCAGCTGCGAGAGATCATTTACGATGACGTCGCATTCTGGGAAGGTAGAACATGAATAAAATGTTTTTCCAAATCTGGATTTTCGAGCAACCATATGCCCGGTGCAATCAATTGCAGGGCATTCAGGCATATCCTCAACAGGAACCACTTCTTCACCTTTCTTGGGAATATTTACAATACCCTTGCACTCAGGATACCTAACGCATCCCAAAAATGCTCCATAACGTCCGTGGCGGAGTTTCATTTCAGATTCGCATTTTGGACACTTTTGATCCCAATTGAAATTTTCTGCATAATCTTCCTTCTTGAAGTTGACTTCTTCGGCAGGTGCAGAATAGCGACAGTCGGGATATCTGGAACATCCATAGAAATATTTCGATTTATACCAAATTTTCTGTAGCTTTGATCCGCAAGTCGGGCAAATAAGATCAGTCATGATTTTGGGGACAAATCCAGAGGTTTCGGCAGTATCTAATGTAGGCTTGAAATCCTTCCAGAAATCGCTGAGGATTTGTTTCCAGTCTTTTTCATTAGAGGCTACTTTTTCTAAATCGTCCTCCATTCCAGCAGTGAATCCAATATCCATAATCTTTTGGAAATTGGCTTCTAAGAGCTCGGCAATAACTCGTCCTAATTCGGTAGGTTTCAAACGGCCGCTCTCTTTAATTGTGTAGTCTCGGCTTTGAATTTTATTCATAATCGAAGCATAAGTCGATGGGCGTCCGATTCCTAATCTTTCCAGTTCCTTAACTAGCGATGCTTCAGTATACCGTGGAGGTGGTCTTGTAAAGGCTTGATCTGAAGTCAGTTCAAGTAAAATTAGTTCTTTACCAGCTTCCAAAGGAGGTAACGTGCGACTTTCATCCTGATCGGCATCTTCGTCATTTTTCTCTTCGTACGCGGCGAGAAATCCATTGAATTTCATGACTGATCCTGTAGCGCGGACAATTATGTCATTGCCAACATCAATATCAGCAGAAACTGTGTCATAGATGGCGGGCTTCATTTGCGAGGCAACAAAACGCATCCAGATTAGTTTATATAATTGAAATTGTTCACGCGTGAGGAAGTCTTTAATGGTTTCAGGTGGATACATGAGACTTGCAGGGCGTATTGCTTCGTGAGCATCTTGAGCACTCTTTTTTGTTGTATATACACGCGGCTCTTCGTCCAAATATTCAGGTCCATAGGTTGTTTTGATAAAATCGCGGACTGCAGGGATCATTTCAGGGGCGATTCTAACGGAGTCAGTACGCATATATGTAATAAGACCTTCGGGACCTTCTTTGCCGAGATCGACACCCTCATAAAGTCCCTGTGCAATATTCATTGTTTTGGCTGAAGAATATCCAAAATGGCGGCTTGCTTCCTGTTGCAGAGTTGAAGTTATAAAAGGAGCTACAGGATTGCGCTTCTTTTCTTTTTTCTCGACAGAAAGAACTTTGTAAGGGCCTGCCTTCATTTTGGCAACGATCGCGTCGGCTTCTTCTTTGGTCGGAATTGTAAATACATCTTTGCCCGGTATTGGTTCTTTTTCGATCCTTTTCCCACCGACGGAGTACAAATGGGCTTTAAAAGAACGTTCATCTTCTTTGGTTTTTAAGATGGCTCCTAAATTCCAGTATTCAACAGGCTTAAAAGCTTCGATTTCTTTTTCTCGATCGACGACAAGTTTAAGAGCAACCGATTGCACTCTTCCTGCTGACACAAAGCCTTCTCTTCCACGTTGGATTCTTCGGTTCAGAATGGGGGAAATCTTGTAGCCTACGATTCTGTCGAGCATCCTTCTAGCCTGTTGAGCATTTACAAGAGCTTGATCGATTTCACGAGGTTCATCTAAAGCTTTCAGCACGGCGTCTTTTGTAATGGAATTGAATGAAATTCTTTTAATAACAGTATCTTCCGGCAAAATCTGTGTGATATGCCAGGCGATAGCTTCTCCTTCGCGGTCGGGGTCGGGGGAGAGATAGACGGTATCACACTCTTTAGCTGCCTTTTGCAGGGCCTTGATCACCTTTTCTTTATCGGGCATAGTCACATATTTCGGCTCGAAATTGTTCTCGAGGTCGATGCCGAATTCTTTTTCCGGCAGGTCTCTAATGTGTCCGATAGAGGACTCAAAGAGGTATTTAGACCCCAAAAACTTCTTAAGGGTTTTTATTTTCGCCGGTGATTCGACGATTATTAATGACTTTCCCATTCATGACTCCATAATTCTTTTATAAATCTTCCCTGGGTGTTCCCTGATTACTTTCTTCAATACTAAACTCATTAACAAAATATTAATTTTATTAATAGGAAGATTTGCTAATTTTATAATTTCCTCAATACTAAGTTCTTCTTTAGGCAGTTGCGACAGTAATTTCAGCTCATCCGGTTCCAGTTGAGGCATTTGTTTTGGTATTGTAGCACATTTATATGTAAATAAGCCATTAAATCTATCAAATATGTCATTTGCGCTCTCAATAAGGTCCGCTTCTCCTCGTTTGATTAGAAGATGATTCCCACTAAAATTGTCGTTATCGACCCTGCCAGGCAGGGCAAAAAGTTTCCTCTTTTGCTCAAGTGCCTGTCGCATGGTGATCATTGCCCCGCTCTTTTCCGCCGGTGCTTCAATTAGGAGAGTGCCCAATGTCATACCACTTACAATTCTATTGCGCTGAGGGAAATTTTGTCTGTCGGGTGGGGTATCTGGTGGAAATTCACTAATTAAAGCCCCTTTGTCTATGATTCTTTGCGCAAGTCCTGTATTTTCTTGGGGATAAATATTTGCGAGGCCAGATCCAATCACCGCGATTGTTCTACCTGTAGACAAAGCTCCCTCGTGTGCTTCTGTATCAATTCCTCTAGCTAGTCCGCTAATGACAGTAATCCCTGAAGAGGCAAGATCTTTAGATATTTTATAGGCCATGTCTTTTCCGTAAATGCTTGCCTGTCTCGTGCCTACCACTGCGATACTATTTTGATCACAGCCTTTGATTTCACCCTTAACGTACAGAAGAATAGGATGATCGGTTAGCTCCAGAAGTCGTTTAGGATATTTTGGGCTTGTGAAGGGGATGATTTCTATATCATGACGTTCTGCCAGTTCTAAGCTTTTTGAGCTTCCATTGCCCCACCCTTGCATTACTTTAGGTGTGAACCCAGGGATTTCCTTGATTTCTTTTGGATCAGCCCCTAGTGCTGCGATTGCTGACCCGAAGCGTTGCAAGAGCAATCGGATTTTGATCGATCCGAGATTAGGGGTATCAGTAAGGCTGACTAAAGCGGCAAGTTCTTTCAAAATTATTTCTCCGAAACAAAGATACTTTGCCAATTTTTCTTGAGACAATCAAGCTATTTCTGCACAAAGATGAAAAACATAAAAAAGGCACCCATTTCTGGGTGCCTTAGGATTGGTTATTTCTTTCTGTTTAGAAAGAAACGGTGATTCTGCCTCGAATTCTTACTGGTTCCGTAGAACCTTTCGATTCAGAACCTACAACATATCGTCCATTGACAAGGACTCTTAACTTCGGTTCAAAATGCGCTTCAATTTGTTCATTGCGTTCTTCTTGTTTCACCTCATCAACAGCGAGTGAGCATGTTTTAGGACTCACTGGCTAATTCTCCAGCCTACCCAATGTCGTGGGTAGTTTCCTGAGAACGTCATTTTTTGTAGAATGACAATTCTCTTATGTTTCAACTTCCTGCTTAGGTACTTACCTCAGCAAGGTTTGTTTCTAATTAATTTTCCAAATGTCCCAAAGGTCGTGGTTTCGAGCGATACAGCCTCATGTCACCTCCTCTTTGCTCTTTCGTTCCACTTTTTTTAGGCGCTAAATCTACCAGATATTCTCTCAGAATTTCTGGTTAAGGTCAACATTTTTTTAATATATTGCCTTAACAATTTTGTGTATCATTATCTGAATAATGATGCAACTAAATTATTTATTCCTTTGTGCGATATAATCGGATAACTTGATGCCGCCACTTTCCAATTGATTATTTATTAGTTTAAAAGCATCTGAATTCGAATAACTGTTCCATTCCTGCCAGGTTTTAAGTTCTTCATTTTTGTTTCCCAATGCCTGTTGTAATAAGGCGATGCGCAGTAAATTGTATGCGAATAGAGTGCTTTTTGGGGTTTGGTCCTGAAGAACGGTCTTCAACTTTTGGGCTTGAGTAAGTGCTTCCTGGTATTGTTCTTTTTCAATGAATAAAGATGTTCTTGCAAAGTCTTGATACAGCGGTAGGTGATTTGATCCAGTTCTTTTAAGGCTTTGATCTGCATAGGTTTGTGCATCATTTGCCTTCCCAGCTGCAATAAACGCTTGAGCAATGGGTGCATCGTATTTGGAATTCAATTCTGGATACTTGCTTAAAAGTTGATGCAGTTTTGTAATTGCTTCATTTTGTGAAAGATCGGTATCCACCCCGAGAATTGCACGTTGGATATTAACAAATTCTGTCTCTGCTTTTATTAGGTCCGCCTCCTTCTGACCAGGCGCTCCCATAGAAAAGCGGGTGATTAAAATGATAGCAGCGATAACACCGACAAAAATGTAAAGTAGACTTCTTCTGTTGTCCACAATCCATTGAATAAGAGGGTGTTCGTTTAAAATTTCAGTGATATGCGGTTTATGATCCATAAGATCCGGCGTAATAATTTCTTTTTTTTTCATTGCTCTACAAAGCCCCTTTTGGTAGATAATGATAATCTTTGATATATTATTGTAAAGGGAAAAAGGTATGAACGGAAATGTTGTCCAGGTGGAGTTATCGAAAATCACGGTAAATCCTTTTCAGCCAAGAAGACAGTTCTCCCAGGCGGAACTCGAAGAGCTTGCTCAGTCTATCCAATCAGTGGGACTTATTCATCCTCCGGTGGGACGGCCCATTGACGGAGGAACTCGATACGAAATTATTTCAGGAGAGAGACGTTTTCGTGCGGCGCAAATGGCAGGGTTGCATTCAATTCCTCTTTTAGTGCGTGAAGGGGAAGACGTTTTTTCTGCTGAAGCCTCATTGGTAGAAAATATTCAACGGGTTGATCTAAATTCGATAGAAATTGCTAAGGCATTGCAGGCTTTGATCGATGATTTTGGCCATAACCAAGAAGAATTATCAAGAAGAGTAGGCAAAAAGCGGTCTACGGTAGCGAATTATTTACGTCTACTCAGCCTCCCAAAAGGGATCCAGGACAGTTTGCTTACTGGCAATATTTCGATGGGCCATGCGAAAGCGATTCTTTCTTTAGAGGGCTTTGAAAGACAACTGATTCTGCACGAACGGATTATCAAAGAGGAAATGTCTGTTCGTGAAGCAGAGATTGCCGCGCAAAGAGGAGTTGTTAAAAAGGAAAACAAAGCAAAAGCTCCTGCGGAAAGCGACGTTTATTTACTCGACATACAAGATAGGATTCAACAGAGAATGGGAACAAAGGTCATTGTCGAGGGGAAGGGAAAGCAGGGAAAAATAACGATAGACTACTATGATTTGGACGATCTTGACAGATTGCTTGAAATTTTTGGAATTTAGTTATCGCGAAAAATTTCTTTTGTGGTAGTATGGTTCCCTATGAAACTGACCATATCAAGCCAACAATATGAATATTTTGAAGAGCATCATGTCATTGAGCTCGAGGGATTAATGACGCATGCAGACGTTTTTTCCCTTTATGAAGGTATTGAGATGGTTATCTCGACCCGCTTAAAGTGTTCCATCGAAAATATAAAAAAACAGACTCCTGAAGAGGTTTTTTTAGCGAGCGGGGATCTTTGGAGGTCGAATTTGGCTATCCGTAAATTAATCACTTCCCCCCGTCTTTCGAGCATTGCGTCCATTCTATTAAAGGAAAAACCTGTCCGCCTAGGGTACGATTTGTATATAGAACCGACTAATGCTTCATTTTTACAAACACTTCGTCCTTTTGGTGAGATTAACTGCATTCAAGGTTTTATTGGAGGGATGTGCATCTGTCTTGAAGGAGAAAAAGAGGGGAATATCAAGGTCTTTAGTCCGGAATTCTCTATGGATTCCCATCAAATGTTCGATGGAAAACCGTTTGTTCTAATTACTTATTGTCAGGCATCTTCAATATACCTGCGGAAGCTGGCAGATCCTATGTCACAGCGCCTTAGGGATCTTGGTTATACCTATGGAGACAGACTCTCCGATGATCTTAATCCCATTGTTTTCAAATAAGCCTGCATGCTATATGTTTGGTAAATGAGAACTTTATTTGTTGCGATAATTTTTGGATTATTATTTATACCCAATAATGGAAGAGCAGCCGATTTAATTTCAATTATTGTCGTTGATACACTCGATTACACAGTTGGCAGGACAGTAGAAAATGATTATGCAAATATGGACTATTTTCTTTCGAAAGTTTCAAGAAACACCAATTTAAAAAGAAAAGAGATTGTATGTAAAGGTTATAGTGTTGTGGCCTGTGACGTACTCGATAAAATTAATAGTCTAGAAGTGGATCCACAGGACGTGGTTGTATTCTACTTTTCTGGACACGGCTATCGAACTACGTCGAAGAAAAATAATCCATGGCCATATCTTTATTTTTCATTGTATCATGAAGGAATCGATTATGAACACGTTCTAAATATACTTCAGGAAAAAAATCCTCGTCTTCTTATTGTGATCGCAGATGCATGCAATAATTATATCTCGGAAAATGGGGCTCCAATAGTAGTTGAAGCAGCAAGGTCTGGGAGAAAAATCAAAGGAAAAACTATTGATAACTACAACAACCTGTTCATGAAAACGAGCGGGTCGTTGTTTATAACAAGTTCAAAATCTGGGCATCGTTCGTACGCTACAATGGAAGGTGGATTTTATACAAATTCTTTTCTCATTAGTTTTTATGAAGAAGTAGAAAATTCAAACGCTGCTGATTGGGAATCTATCATAGAACGAGCTGCCTTTCAAATAGTCAGTTTACAGGTCCCATTTCATGTCATGGAAATGACAAACTTATGAAAATTATAGATACTGGTCCTGACACAGCTCAGAAAAATATGGATATCGATGCGTGCCTTTTAAAAGAACTTGAAAACTTTTCAGAACCTATTCTACATTTTTACGACTGGAAGTCACCAAGCGCTACTTATGGGTATTTTACAAAACCTGAGCAGCATCTTAAGGACTTGCAAAGACTGGATTTAGCAAGAAGACCTACTGGAGGAGGTATTATTTTTCACGTTACAGATTTTGCCTTTTCATTTTTATTGCCTGTGAAACACCCCCGCTTTTCAGCCAATACTTTGGAGAACTATAAATATGTAAATAATGCAGTTCTGAATGTTATTGAAAAGTTATTTATGAGTGAAAATCCTACGCTTTTGGAGAAAAATGAGTCCACAATGAATTCTCCAAAGTTCTGCATGGCAAATCCGACTGTATATGATGTGATGCTGCATGGAAAAAAAGTGGGAGGAGCTGCTCAAAGGCGTACCAAGGATGGTTTTTTGCATCAAGGTAGCATTCTGCTTGCAATGCCATCTGATTCATTTCTAGATGAGATGCTGCGCGATCCTAATATCTCTTCATCAATGAAATTAAACAGTTTTCCGCTTTTGGAAGAAAAGGTCAATAAAGATTTTCTTGATGATGCTAAAAGCATGCTTAAGTGTGGTCTTAAAGACTATTTAGGGAATATGCAGCCTCTCAAGCAATAAATCACGAAATGATAAAATCACTACTATTCTCACACATATGCCAGAACAGCATTTCCAAGAACTTTTTCAACGCAAAGGCGCTAAGGCGCAAAGATAGAGAAAGATTATTCTTTTTTTTATGTTGATAAAGATATTAGAAGTTTATAAATCATCCCCTTTTTCTTCCTTTGCGACATTGCGCCTTTTGCTCCCTTGCGTTGAAAAAATTTTTTGAAATACGATCCGAGCCTTTACATTTGAAAAATATGAAATTGATAATTCAGCTTGCCGGGTAACATGGGATTTGGTACGATTTTAGTACAATAGAATTGTTAGGAGCACCCATGTTAGGATTTTTACGCAAACATCAAAAGTATTTTTGGATTGGCATCACCATTGTCATCGTCATCTCATTTTCATTCTTCGGTACCTATAGCACCCTGCAAGAAAGAGAAATTGTTGATCCCATAGCCTTCAAAGCAGTAAACGGCAGCGTAGTACATCAGTCTGAAGTTGAAGAAATGGTTAAATTTATCGCCACAGACACCGAAGATAAAGCCTGGATGGGCGGTGCTTGGGGACCCAACTTTCTCAATGATGGCGTTATCAAAAACGACCTCATTCAAGATGGACTTGCTGAATTACTAGTGATCTCCTACGCAAATGAACTAAAAGATGACCTTAATACCCGCATTCAGAAAGAAAAAAGATTCAAACCATATGAAAATTCCCAAGCATCTTTCATAAGCTCTGCAAATGCCTGGAAATACTTTGTGCCAGATATCAATAATCGGTTAGAACAACTGCAAACCATCGAAAATGCAGCCTCCCCAGAAGCAATTCAAGTTAGAATGAGTCTATTTCAGAATCAACGCCAATTCCCACCTCACGCCCTGCGTCAGGCTCTTCGTTATCAAGAACAACAATTTAAATGGTTGCAGCCCGACATAAGCCTGCAAAGATCCGATCTTTCATTGTTTGGTTACCATACAGTTGAAGATTGGTTTGGACCTCGTTTTCTGCGTCTCGTGTCAGCATTCATAATAAATAGCTCAATTATTGCCGAACAAAGAGGTTATAATGTCTCAAAAGAAGAGGCTTATGCCGATTTAGTTAAGAACGCAGAGTTAAGTTTTGAAGCTAATCAAAATAATCCAAATCTTGGCGTGGCGACTAGTTCAGAATATTTTTCAGAACAACTTAGACGTATGGGAATGGACCTAAGCAGCGCAATCAGCATCTGGCAAAAAGTTCTCGAATGCCGTCGCTTATTCAACGAAGAAGGAAATTCAGTATTTGTAGATTCTAAGTCGATCAATCTAATCTACCAATATGCCCAAGAAGGTATTGAAGGAGAACTTTATCAACTTCCCGAGCAATTTAGACTTGCTGATGCAACAGCACTCAAACAATTTGAATTCTATCTAGGCGCTGTTTCTAAGAATGGAGAAGGAAATTTAGAACTTCCAAATTCTTTTTTAAGCGCAGAAGAAGTTTCAAAAACCTATCCAGAGCTTGTTCAGAAACGATACTTGATAGAAATAGCATCTATTGACAAGGAAAAACTCCAATCAAAAGTAAGCATCAAAGAGACCTGGAACTGGGAAGTGCAAGATGCTAACTGGGAAAAACTGAAAAAGGAATTTTCGGATATTGGAGCTAAAACTGCAGCGAATCAAGAGGAGAGATATCAAGCCCTCGACAGTCTCGATAACAAGACCCGAACTCGCATAGATGCCTATGCACGTGCAGCCATAGTAAATGCACATCCAGAATGGGTAACAGAAGCTCTGGAAAAAGCAACTCCGGCGAAAAAAGTCATAGCTGTTCGAAAAAAGGGAGGAAAATCACCTTTAGTTGGCGTAGAAAAAGCCGAGACATTGATTCCACTTTTTGATAATTGGTCAAAATCAGAGTATACTCCTGATAATAGAAATTACTACAAAATTCAAGTTTTGGAAAAAGGAAATAATTTTGAGATATTGACTTTTGGAGAAGCAAGAGCTGATGGCACGCTCGATAAGCTATTAGAAAAAGGTCCTAAAAAGGACTATGCATCTTTGGTTGAGTCCATCAGTAAAGATTATACCGCTGCCAATCCCGCGGAAAAGCGAACAGATGTGATGCTCGATGATTATGCCGCCTCTCTTAGACTGTACGCTTATGTTCGCGATATTAGAAATAAAATGTCAAAGAATAACAGTAATCTTTCGGCTTATGTTCAGAAAAATCTCGATCAACCAAAAGATCAAATGCATCCTCGTGAACCTCTCGAAGAGCAATTCAAATTGGTTAAAACAAGTTATTCTGCTGAAAGATCAACTCCGGACGTGTCAGTTGACATGAACGAAGCACTTGCACTACCTGAAAATGGATTATCAAAAGTCTATGACAAGCGTAATGGAGAGCTCTCATTCTTCAAATTGATCCGTAAAGGTCAAATTGCAAATAAAGAGGGTCTTTACCAAAACGTATACCAGATGCAAAGAATGTTGGGAAAGGAAGCAGAGGGGCTTCTCATGAAAGATCTGATTAAAGAATTTCAAGAGAAAAATGCCATAGTGTTGAAGTAAATATGTTTTCTGAAGAATTTATACCACTTTCTCCGATAAATTTTTTTCAGGTAGCTCTCGATTGCCACCGTTTAGGCAGTGGAGACTTTCCAAGGATTAAGGGAAAGAAATTTTTACTTCCAGAAACTTCAGTGCTGTGCAATCGAGAATCTTTTGCTGATGTATCCATGGGATGGAATGCGGACGGTCTTGAAATCTATGTATCAGTAGATAAAGGGTTTGATCAAGCATTCTATCCCGAAGTTGAACGAGGGGACAGCATCGAAATATTCATCGATACGCGGGATGTAAAAACATCGGGATACAATACCCGATTTTGTCACCATTTCTTTTTCTTGCCAGAATCAGTGGAAGGGCATCATGCAGGGGAACTTACTCACTTTCGCACAGAAGATGCTCATCCTCTTTGCGACCCCTCAGAACTCCGTTCTAAGACAAACATCACTAGCACAAGCTATACGATGTATATGTGGATACCTAAAGAAGTCCTTCATGGATACGAACCTGAGCAATTCAAGCGTTTGGGATTTTCTTACAGAATCAATCGTCCTAGATATGAATCACAACATTTTTCAGTGAAGTCCGACGAGTTCCAACTAGAACAACAACCTTCTCTTTGGGCCAGCATGCAGCTCATTGATTAGATTTCCTGTTCCTATCATCCAAATTCTGCCGCTTGCAATCATTCATATCCCATATGTATCAACCTAAAATTTTTTTTAACACCGAGTTCACAGAAAAAACAGAGGGAGCACAGAGCTATTTTATACTCAATGATCTCTCTTGTGTTCTCTCGTGTTCTCTGTGGTAAAAAATATTTTAGGTTAATGTGTAGGGGATTTGGATGATAGGCATTAGAGAAGGGAAAATTGGACTGGTCTGTTTTTGTGAATTGTTATTTAGGAAGCATGTCTTATTTCTTTTAGAGCCGAATCTAGCCTGTGCAGGATAGCCTCTTGAGCTTCTTTCTTAGGTAAGTTACTGAATTCCGACATAAAGATAGGAGCACCAAAAGTTACTTTTATCTTTCCCCAAAGCTTTGGAAAGCGGCGGTAGATCGGCCACACATCGAATGCACCATCGATATAAACGGGCACAATCGAAGCCCCAGAACGATGAGCCAGCATGCCAATGCCCGATTTAATCGTTGTTAACTTTCCGTCAATCGTCCTCTCCCCTTCAGGAAAAATGACAACTTTCTTCCCGTCACTTAGAAATTTGCAAATTAATTTGATGCTACTAAGATCAGCATTTGTACCGGTGACCGGATAAGCATTCAAATGCCGTATGCACCAACTTAAAATAGGAACATCAAATAGACTTTTTTTAGCCAAAAACACCAGCATCTCAGGACATGAGGCTGCTATCAAGGGTGGATCCCAATACGAAACATGATTCGGAGCAATAATAGCAGCACCTTCTGGCAACTTCTCGATTCCATAAACTTCGAGCCGATGGAATACACAGAAGTAGGTCTTAAAAAGTAGACGTGACATCCTATAAAATACATTCATCTCTTCATCATACTACATTTATTTATAAATTAAAAGATAAGATTTTTGTAGAAATAAAAATGGTTTTCGAATAGGATATTGCCTTTAACAACCATTAGAGGAAGAAAATGAGTAAATATGTATTAAATTTTTTTATTATGTTGTTTGTTTTTTGCGGGGCTATCAATGCCTATGCAATAACTGAAGGGCAAGAGTACGAAATGATTTGTACTAAAGGACTTAATGAAGTAAGTGCACTATCAAGTAATATAGACCCAGTAGAAATCCATTATGCGGCAAGTATAAATTCAAATATTCTCGAGCTAACTGATGGCTCATTGTGGGATACTGGCATCTGGTGGCGCGGAACCTTTAAAACCTGGCAACCAGGTGATGCATTGAGGATTAGCTTTTATAGGCTCAATATATTTTACATTATTAAAATTGATAATTTAACTCAGAACAGTACGCTCTGGTGTTCGCGATGGGCAATTAAGGGTCCTGATGTAGAAAGTCCTGATGCACGTTGGATAGTGAATATTGATAGAGATACTTTTGTTGAACTGAATGATGGTTCTAAATTCAAAATTTCTCCTATTTTTTCTCTTCATAGTGCTTGTTGGGAAATTGGAGATAAAGTCATTGTAGTCAGTCAGGATAATTATGGCCCTGATTATCCATTTTATATAGCTAACTTTTCAGCAGATAGTTATATCCAATGTAAGAAGGCTGACTAGTATAATCATCGGAGTAAGAATATGAGTAAACTATTATCTAAATTTATTGTTGTCTTGTTTGTTTTTTGCGGGGCAGTTAATGCCTATGCAATGACTGAAGAGCAAGAGTACGAAATGATATGTGCTAAAGGACTTAACGAAGTTAGATCGTTATCAAGAAATATTGACCCTGTAGAAATACACTATGTGGCAAGTATTAATTCTAGTATTCTCGAGTTAACTGATGGAACATTGTTGGATACTGGCATCTGGTGGCGCGATACCTTTAAAACCTGGCAACCAGGTGATGCATTGAGGATTAGCTTTTACAAACGCAGTTTATTCTACAAAATAAAAATAGATAATTTAATCCACCACAATACGGTCTGGTGCCATCGATTGCCAATTAATGGACCTGACATAGAAAGACCAGATGCACGTTGGATCGTGAATATCGAGAGTGATACTGTTGTCGAACTGAATGATGGTTCTCAATTCAATATCATCCCTGGTTTTTCTCTGCATAAAATTCTATGGAAGATTGGTGATAACGTCATGGTAGTCAGTTATGATAAATTTGACACGGATTATCCTTTTTATATAGCAAATTTTTCCGCAGGTAGCATCATCCTATGTCAGAAGGCAGAATTATGACATCTCTGCCTTAATGAGACTTTCTAACTCTTCACGTTGGATTTCATTATTTTGATCTGGAAGGGAGAATTCTCTCCCTTCTTCCAATTTTTGCCATTTTTCCACCGCAGCAAAAACTTTCTGAGCGTAGTAGGGCGGGTGAAACTTGAGCTTTTCTGGATCAAAAAGATCCTTCCAAGACTCAATTTTTGGTTTATAGTTGATGTGATGTTTTTTGACGAGAGAATCGGTAACACCATTTCCAAGTATAACAAGAATAAGATTAGCAAAAAATGTTCCAATAACACGAAATATTTTCTGTATAGTTTTAGGCAGCTTTGGATTTATTTTGTCATAAATATTTTGAAGAGACTTGTGAGTGATCAAACGCACCACAGAATAGGAAGTTGGCAGCTCTAAGTCAGCAATCTTTGCCATTTTATTGACAAATCCCTGGCAATTGGATTTAAAAATCTGAAATTTTGAAATAGTTTTTTGCTTGGATTGCTCAACGGCACCTTTAATGGCTGTAAATTGATCGGGTGTAATCTTAACACGCAGCTTATGAATCTTTATCGGCCAGAATTCACTCACATCTGGAGACATAATGGCTCCTGGTTTAGCCCTCAATGGGAAAATTGGATTTCCATCCAGCTTGCGACGTAGATTTTTCCCGGCAGAATATACGTTTCCATTGCCATCAACAAGACGGAACCAGCTATGATCTCCCTGTAAACGGAGTTTATCATCCGAACAGCAAACACAATACTCAAAATAGTGTTGTTGGTCATCAGGCTCTCTCAACTCTTTGTTAAATGATTCTAACTTATTCCAATCATACATATCTCCTACCTGAATACCTTTAGGCCCATAGTACCAGGGCTGATAAAATTTATCAGGATTTTTTCCTGATTTCTCTATCAATATGTCCTGTTCCTCTAATTCTTTAGAAATATTGGCATAAACGGTTTTCCAAGGAGTATAAACTCCCTCATATGTTATGTTAAGCTCATCATCTGAAAGAAGTAAAACTTGTTTATCATACTCAGCTAAGTAGCGTTCTAATGGGAACCGTTTCGTAAATTCATCAAAAGTAGGATTATCTTGAAGAACTTCAGGAGTAATCCCCAATTTTGCAGCGCGGAATCGATCCCAGCAATCTTTGATTTTGCCACTTAGCTTGAATTTGGGATTAATTTTTTTGAAGAAATTACGAACCGCTTTTAGTGTAGGGTCTACAATGGCTTCTTTTGGTGTCAGCAAGTCCATTTCCTGAATTTTGGAATCCAAAGCTGTTGCACATCGTTCAGCGTATTTACGAGAGCATCTGAACTTCATGTTTTCGATACATGAAAAATTATCGTTTTGCAACTGTGTAATTAGCGTCATATTCTACTCTTCCCCTTCTCCTTCCTCTGATGCACCATGACATTTCTTGTATTTTTTTCCACTTCCACAAGGACAGAGATCGTTGCGACCTACCTTAGGAGGCACTGTTATTGGTATACCTTTATTCTCTTTGGAAGGCTGTTCGGGTTGTTCACCGTTCATCTCATCGACTAAAGACCGATCCCTCTCCATTTGAATGCGAGACAATAGATCAGCAATTGTCGGATGATCTGTAGGAATCAACTGGAACCTGAATAGATCGAACGTGATCTCTTTTTGAATTTTTCGACCAAACTCATCGAATTTAGCAAAGGCTTCGTGTTTGAACTCCATGAGAGGATCTCTCTGACCTAACGAACGGAGATTTACTTCAGAACGCAAATGGTCCATCTCGAGTAAATGCTCCTGCCAGTTCTGATCTATCTTGCGTATCATCAAATGACGTATTGCTTCATTTACAGGAGATCTTGGCCCATCTTGAACTTTGCTATTTTCAAATTCAAGTTTTTTCTTGAATGCTCCAAGAACTACTGTAGCGGCTTTTTCTTCGAGCTCTTCTGCTGACGCGTGATCATCATCGAAATAATCTTCTGGGAACGTGATAGGAAACTGAGCCATCAGCCAATGACGGAATCCTTCTGAATTCCATCCTGATTCCTCTGATCTGCTACGGAAGTTTTCCTGAGCAGCCTGTGCGCAAACATTTTGCAGCAATTCAATGGCGATATCGTCCATTTTCTCACGACGCAGAACATCGTTACGGAATTCATAAAGCTCTTTACGCTGTTTATTCATCACATCGTCATATTCCAACGTATGTTTTCTGATGGTATAATTTCGCTGTTCTACTCTCTTTTGAGCAGTCTCTATCGATTTATTAAGTATCCCAGCAGAAATGGGCTCTCCTTCAGGTGGTCTAAATCTTTGCAAGATTGAGGTCATCCTTGGTGAGGCAAACAATCTAAGCAATGAATCTTCAAACGAAACAAAGAACTTGGAAGAACCTGGATCACCCTGACGGGCGCAACGACCGCGAAGCTGTCTGTCGATACGTCTGGATTGATGCCTTGTTGTGCCCATGACATATAGACCGCCGATTTGTGCGACACCTTCGCCCAATTTAATGTCGGTACCACGACCTGCCATGTTGGTTGCAATCGTAATGGCCCCACGCTGGCCTGCATGTGCGACAATTTCCGCTTCCATTTCATTGAATTTAGCATTCAAGACTGTGTGTACGAGCTTATTTTGCTTAAAAATACGGGATAATTTCTCAGAAACTTCGACGTTATCGGATCCAATCAAAACAGGTCTGCCCTGGGCATGAATCTCGCGAACTTCCTTTAATATTGCATTATACTTTTCCCGTTCAGTCATATAGATTTCATCATTGAAATCCGTTCTGATGCATGGGTGATGCGTTGGGATGGCCAACACATCCATTTTATATATCTGTTTAAATTCGTTTGCTTCAGTAGATGCCGTACCGGTCATCCCTGCAAGCTTAGTGTACATCCTAAAGAAGTTCTGTAGTGTGATTGTCGCATAGGTCTGAGTTTCCCTTTGGATCTCAACCCCTTCTTTCGCTTCTATCGCTTGATGCAATCCATCGGAGAACCGACGTCCTGGCTGTGGACGTCCAGTGTTTTCATCTACAATAACAATCTTGCCGTCGTGAATGATATAATCGACGTCTTTTTCCATCAGCAAATGGGCTCTAAGCATTTGACGCAAGTTGTGCGCTCTTTCCTTTCGACTTGCATCATCTTCCTGGACCTTAAGCTTGCGCTGCATTTTTTCTTCTGCAGTTAAATCGAGATTCTGATCAATTTTAAGGTATTCATGGCTAATATCGAGCATCACAAAATCGTTGCCATTGCCAGCTCCGCCTGTGCACTCTTCCCACGCTGCAATACCTTTATCTGTTAATTCGTATTCATTACTTTTTTCTTCGATTACAATATAGAGGTCGGCAAGGGCTTTTGCCTTTTCTTCTTTATTTCCATCAGAGTAGTAATATAAATCCCAACCATCTATCGCTGCGCGATAGTCTGGATTTTCCCTAGCACGTTTCAGAACCTTGTTCATCGGGGTCCCTTTGCTGACCAACCAGAGCTTCCGAAGGGCCTCTTTTTCCTGTTGCGAATCCTCTTTACTTTTCGATTTCTCACTAACAGCGGTTCTATCAGAAAAATCTAAATGCTTATTAGCGTCACTAGCGTATCTGTTACAAAGATCCTTTTGGCGTTGCACTAGAGCATTCACTCCAGCCTTCAATTCATCATACATTTGACGGCTGACCGGACTGGGACCGGAAATAATTAAGGGGGTTCTAGCTTCGTCAATTAATATAGAGTCCACTTCGTCGATGATTGCATAATAAAATCCTTTCTGAACTTGTTCTTCTTTCGAAGTTGCCATGGAATTATCGCGCAAATAGTCAAAACCAAATTCAGAAGAGGTGCCATAAAGGACATCTGACGCATAAAGCTTACCTCGTTCTTCCATAGGGGAGTCATTTACCAAAGCCCCAGTGGTTAATCCCAACCAACGAAGAATCGATCCGACCCACTCACAGTCTCTTTTTACCAAATAGTCGTTTACAGTGACCAGATGAACAGGTTTGCCAGTTAAAGCATTGAGATATAATGGCAATACGGCAGTTAAAGTTTTACCTTCTCCAGTCATCATCTCAGCAATAGCGCCGTGATGCAAAGCAATCGCACCGACCATCTGTACGTCGTAGGGGATCATGTCCCATTTCTGATTATAACCCGACACGTGGATGTCTGTACCGCAAAGACGACGGCAAACACCCTTTACGACAGCGAAAGCTTCTGGCAAAATATCATCAAGAGATTCCCCTTTAGCAATTCTATCCCGGAATTCTTGCGTTTTTCCACGCAGTTGCTCATCGCTCAACGATTTAAATTTCTCGTCCCATTCGTTGATTTGCGCAACGATTTTAAAATAACGGCGAACCGTTCTGTCTTGTGCTGTACCGAAAAGTTTTTTTATGAAGCCGAACATAACGCCTCTTTTGTTCAGAGATTAATAGGAAAATGTACTTGATCCTTCAATTTTATTCAAGTGATACCTCCACAATAATTCGGGAATCTGCTAGGATCAACATTCAAGTTAAAACAAGGAGACATCATGAAATCATCAAATCCAGCTCTCAGAGACGAATATTTTTCAGGATCGCAACGCATCATCGGCGTTGAAACTATGACTTCTCAAGGAGTCGTTTTAAAAACTGCCATAATGCTATTGCTTGTCGTACTTTCTTCGGGTTTTACCTGGATGAAATACCTCCAAGCCGGCAGCAACCCGGCCGCAGTATCCGGATGGATGATGCTAGGCCTCATTGGCGGATTTATCCTGGCCATGGTAACAGTTTTCAAAGCGGAGTGGTCACCAATAACAGCTCCCATCTATGCTCTTTTGGAAGGTCTCGCGATCGGAGGAGTCTCAGCAGCCATGGAAGCTTCATTTCCTGGAATCGTCATTCAAGCTGCCATGCTTACTTTTGGAACCCTCCTTTCTATGTTAGCGGCCTATCAGTCCGGGATGATCCGCGTTACGGAAAACTTTAAGCTTGGAGTCATGGCTGCCACAGGCGGAATCGCTCTATTTTATTTAGCTACGATTATTCTCGGATTCTTTGGAATCAATATTCCTTTCGTTGCCGGTGGAGGCATTATGGGCATAGGTTTCAGTGTATTTGTAGTGATTATTGCTGCCCTCAATCTCGTTATAGACTTCGATTTCATCGAGCAAGGTGTGAAGCGCGGCCTGCCTAAGTATATGGAATGGTATGGCAGTTTTGCTCTCATGGTTACGCTCATCTGGCTCTACTTTGAAATCCTTAGACTGCTTTCCAAAATGCGCGAAAGTAGATAGAGAGGCGGCGGTAATATAAAATTGTGAGAGGAAGTTACGTGCATGAGTATTTTAGAACTAACACATGACGTCCGCTCACTTATTTTTACAAAGTTGGATGGCGCTGCACTTGGTAAATATGGATGTGTTTGCAAAACATTTAAAGAGGATCTTGAAAAATTTCCGCATATATGGAGAAATGCATTTGCTTATGAAAATGACGGCTATTTTCCTCAAGAAGTATCCGCAGAAGATTGGCGCAAGTTTTATGGACAGCAAGTAGTCGTCAGGCGAAACTTAATTAATAGCGATTTTGGAAATCCAAAAATTCTCGAGACTAAACGTTCTGATATAATTCATTCTTACTTTGTTTGTAGTAACAAATTTTATTATTTAACAAGGCGCGTAGGGGAAGTTTTTTCTTGCTATAATTTTACAACCGGAGCTCATTCTAATAGGTTAAAGGTCTCAAAAGATGGTGAGAAACCACTTGAGATTAGAGTGTTTAAGTCCATAGATAAAACTTATTATTTGGTTGCTTCATATCATCATTTTTCAATAATCAATTCAAAAACTGATATTACTGAAATCCGATTCACACATCTTAACCGAATAGTTCATGTTGACGGTTCGAGAGTAATATACAACAGGGGAAGAGGTAATCTAGTAATTCGAGATTACACGTCACGAACACTTATTAAAAAGATGGAGGGAATTTCTCCAGGTCAATCGGGGGAGTTCATCTGCTCGCAGTTGGTTGGAAATATTTTGTTTGCATTAATGAAGTCAATAAAGAACAAAAGCACAATTATTGCATATGATATCGAAGAAGGAAAACAACTCTATACCATTGAATCAAAGGGGGATAATCCCTTTAGTCGATTGCTTGCGACGGATAAATATCTTGTCGCGTTGAATCCTAAAGATGAACTTTATTCGCGGCATGATAATTTCAGAATATCAGCAGGTGAAGAGTTCCAAGCCTTCATTTATGAGCCTGCAAGCGGCAAATTGCTGCATACAATCGAACTTGTAAGAAACGTTTATAGTCCAGATAAATTATTTGCCATCATTTACTCAAATCAGTTGCTAGGTGTACCAAGCGAAGACTCGGAGTGTGTAGCCTTTTGGAATCTTGAAACGGGCGATATCGACAGATCTTTTAGGTTGGAAGGGAAAGATATTTTTGATTTCAAGGTGGGAGCTGATAGGATTGTAGTTTCGGCAACGCCAGGTAACTCGGTAACTATTTGGAACCTGAGGACAAACGTCCAACTCTGTCACAACGTTCATAAAGAGTTTAATGATGCAGCCTATCCGGGCATAAATATAAAAATTCAAAATAATATTCTTTATTATTGGAGAGATTGGCTGACTAGTATCCATTTTTGTGATTTGATAACGGGGCATTCTTTAGGTATTTTTTTAGTAGTAACTAAAGTCTGTGAATTTTTGCATTTTGATGGAGCAAGATTAATAGTATCAAGAATGGGTGGTATTGAGATTTACAACCTGGATCAGATACAAGCACCTTTGCAAGCACCCCCTGCAGAATCTAAGGTGCTCAAGTTGGTAAAATCAATCTTTAAAAGCGACAAAAAACCTAAGTAGATTGTCCGTAAAACATGATGACTATATTCCTTGATTTGTTCACATAAACATTAAAATTTTTTAAAAAATTAATTATATTTTTCGTTGAAATATTATTTTTATGCCAGTTTTCAGTTGACGTTAAATATAGATAGTAATAAAGTTTAATGTTTTCATGGAATTGTATGGAGTATTTTTATGCCCAATAACAACAATCAATCTATTTATTTTTGCCGTATATGTGGTTTAAAGCAGCTTGAGCCACCTTGGGGTTTTGATAATGATTCACCAAGCCATGATATCTGTGCATGTTGTAAAACAGAGTTCGGATATGAGGATTCTAGTTTGAAAGCAATCAAGGTAAATAGAGCTCGATGGTTACAAAGTGGTAGTGATTGGTGGCATCCAGAACAAAAACCTGAAAATTGGTCTCGCGAAGAGCAAATGAAAAATATACCACCTCAATTTTTATAGAGAACGGAATATTCAGACTCCTTTCCAAAATGTGCGAAAACGAGTGGTTCAATTCTTAATTGTTTTGTCTTGTGCTTACAATCCCTCAAGGCAGAGTTTTTCTTGTTTTATTACTTTGGATCTATTATCCTTGAAAAAATTCCAAAGGAGCAATCAATCATGTTGAAATATTTATCGACATTCTTATTTTTATTTTTAGCACTTAACACTATGACCTGTAACGCACAAGGTCCTATAAGAATTAATTACAAAACGATTTCGCCTACTGAAATAAAACAACCGAAATATGCAACTTTTGAAGAATTTTTCGGAACAGATCATTATTTGACATTTGTCACTGTTCAGGGTTTGCCTGAGAAAGGGGCTGCTTTGCATGTCCATATTAATCGCCCTCTGTTCAAAGGAACAAAAATGGAAGTAATTGACCAAGATTTGCCACATGAAGAATTGATGAAAACGAAAAATCCTTTATTTGGCGGATTGCCGGCGCATATTGTTCAAGGTCTTGGATTTCCTCCAGGAGAGAAGATAGAAATGTATATTGAATCAGGAGGAATTAGATCTAATACCATCACATTTTACCCTTATCCTATAGCCACCAAAAGTAGAATTGACAATGCGAAGTTATCAGTTTCATTTGAGTCTTTTGCTGTAACGCTTTACAAATTAGATTTTGAAAACTTTTTGTCAGAAGAAGAAGTCGAGTTTGTTTCTGAATCATCAGGAGAGGTTATATCCTATAAATTTGTCGTTAATCCGAAAAATTGCACTTCCCTATTGTCTCCTGCTGTTGTGAACAAGACCGGTGGGTTGAACAATGTCTCGATTAAAAGAAAGAATGGCGAGACTCTAAAAGTTGTCATCCCTTGGGGCACAGAAAGTGCCAAATGGACGCTTAAAGGCATGGAGCGTTTCACAAAATAAAACGACACAAAATGCAAAAGATATTTTCATTCGATCGTCATTTTACAGATGCTGGATTCACGTTGTTAACATAAGATTGACAGATATCAAAAAATGGATAAAAAAATAGAAGATATTGAGTTGTTTTATGAAAAAATGCGCCGGTTCAATGAATCATATGAAAAGTTAAGGACCGATCCTAACCTTTGGAAGGCAAGGCTGTGGCCTGCTCTCTCCGAGAGCAGGTTTGGTATACAACGACATTAAGGAAGTTATCCAGAGAAGCTCATTATCATTTGAAAATCGTCCTATACCAATTGTTTGCCTTCCTATCGTCCTATACCAAACCTGCTCTCGGAGAGAGCAGGCCACAGCTTGTTTGCCTTCCTATCGTCCTATACCAAACCTGCTCTCGGAGAGAGCAGGCCACAGCCTTAAATGGGAGCAATGCATTGTTGGATCCATTTTTGGCATAGATTTCCTTCAAATTCTGAGACTTGTTTAGCGTAAGAGAAGCCTGATGGAAGGTGATGGAGCCCCTCTATCATTTCATTGAGATGTTCTTTTTCTTCTAGAAGGATCGATTTGACCGTTACTCGTGAATGCACTTTCCGAAGGACCTCGTCATAGATAAGATATAATTCCTCGGCGCGAAGTTCAATGGCATAGGTAACAAGCAAATAGGCTGCAGGTTTAATTTGATTGCAGGGAAGACCTGACTCCTTGAGAAGACGACAGGTTTTTAGATCCAACATATTTAAATAACGCATGGTGGAGGCACCACCCAAAATAAATTCAGGTAAATAAGTCTCCAGAGGTGTTTTGGAAACCTTTTCAATTTGACGCTTCAAATGATGGGCATGGCGAAACTCTTCAGCAGCATGCTTGAGCATCTCTTCTTTAACAAGCGTGGGATGCTCGCATGCGGCAATTTTTCTTGCCCCGCAGTTTTCTAGATATGAAAGTGTGTTTAACCATTTAGCATGTAATTCGTCTGAATTAACGATTCTGGTAAGTAGCTCTCTTGTGGAAGTTGAAAATGATATCATAATGTTTGGATAATTTGGTTATAGATTAATTGGAGTTCTTGTTTTTGGATGCAATATGGAGGCATTACATAAAAAACATTGCCGAGTGGACGGAGCAAGGTGCCTTTATCTAAAAAGAAATGATAAAGTTTATCTCGAATAGGTTGAAAATAAGAGGTATTTTCCACTTGATACTCTATTACAAGGATGGTCCCAAGGGATTCACACCTTTTGAGTTTGGGATGCTTCCTAAAATTTAAGCAAAATTCTTTATGGCATTCGGCAATCATTTTTCTTTGAATAAAACAATTTTCATCAAGCAATAGGTCAAGGCTGGCAAGAGCGCTGGCACAAGCTAGCGGATTAGCCGTATATGAGTGCCCGTGCAGGAATGCTTGGTTAAGATGGTCTCCTAAAAATGCATTGAAAATACGCTCGGTGCATACTGTCGCACTTAAAGGGAGAAATCCCCCAGTTATCCCTTTTGAAAGACAAATGAGATCAGGCTGCTCTCTCAGTTGTTCGCAGGCAAATAAAGTTCCAGTTCTCCCGAATCCTGTCATTACTTCATCAGCGATGGTTAAAACATCATTTTGTTTGCAGGTCCTAATTAGATCATCGATTCCGTTTGCTGAGGTAATGATCATGCCGCCAGCGCCTAAAATAAGGGGTTCGAATATAAAGCAAGCGACATTTCCGGAATTTACAATTTCTTGTAACTGAGTTAATGATTGTTGTTCTTTTCCTTGAGTTGGTGGATCTATAGATTCTACTTCAAAAAGATGGTTCCAAAATGGTCTGTTGAATTCATTTTTCCCTGCAACAGACATGGCTCCGAAGGTGTCACCGTGGTAGCCACCTTTAAAGCAGATGACTTTTCGTTTTGTAATTTTTAGATTGTGCCAATACTGAATGGCTATTTTGATCGCCGCTTCGACAGCGGTTGAGCCATTGTCGGAATAAAATATTTTGCTCATATTGCCTGGAAGAAGGGGAATGAGGCGTGATGCAAGCTCAACCGCCGGGGCGTGGGTGAAATCGGCAAAAATGACATGCTCGAGCTGTTCTGCTTGTGACTTTATTTTTTCAATGATGTAGGGGTGTGAATGTCCGTGGAGATTGGTCCACCATGAGGATATACCATCCAAATACCGTTTCCCATCTTCAGCATAAAGGTAGATTCCTTCGCCTTTCACGATAGGTATTGGTGAACGGGCGGTTTTCATCTGCGTGAAGGGGTGCCAAATGTGGGCGCGATCTTTTTCGATTAAATTTTGATTTTCCATTGTTTTGCGTACCTTTGAATGGTTTTTGCGTTAATTTTTGGTTCGGGAAGCAATCTTCCTAATAGGGGAATGTTCGATAATTTAAGGATGGCAGATTCGCTATCTGGATTCGGTTCCCCATTGAATATTATTCCAGCAATTTGGATGTTGTGCTGTTTTAGAGCATTAATGGTAAGTAACGTGTGATTAATGCTTCCAAGATAGTGCTTGGAAACGATTATCCATGTGCATTTCCATTGTTTAAAAAGGTCGAATGTTGTTTTCTCCAAAGTCACGGGTACAAAAATTCCTCCTGCTCCTTCAATAATCAGCGTTTTGTTTGTTTTGGGTGGAATGATTTGATCTATATTGATTGAGATATTGTCTAATCTTGCTGCATGGTGAGGAGACAAAGGCGCTTTTAAGGTATATGCAGAGGAATGAATTTTATTACTATCGAGCAGTGATTTCATTACATCTGAATCGGAAATTTCACCACATTGAATTGGTTTCCAATAATCAGCATTGAATAATGTAGCAAGGATGGCTGAAACCACTGTCTTACCAACATCTGTGCTGATTCCTGCTACAATGATTTTATGCATTCTAAAAGCCCCCTTAATTGTGTTTCTGTATTAATTGAATGGAGGCAAATGCGCATGACTTCATGACCTCGTTGAACTGTGGGACTTTTCAATGGCCTTACATCATATCCGAAACTTGCCAATCTTTCCGTCTCATTTCCTTTGATGGGGATTGAGTGAATATGGGTTTCTGAACCAAGAATGCTTATCAATTTTTGGATGTGTCTCCGTTCAGCATCAAGTTTTGGAAATAGATCATAGCTTGATTCTATTGAAGCCAGCGTGTGAAATGGAAGTGCTGTAGAATAGATATAGGGTGTTGCAAAATTAATAAGCCCATGCATGAGTATTTTACTTCCCAAAACAATGGCCCCATATGTTCCTAGAGCCTTTCCAAACGTGGTTATTTGAGCAAATACTTCATCTATCAAATTGTATTCTGCGACAAGTCCTTGTCCTTTCGGACCATATACTCCTGTGGCGTGTGCTTCATCAACGATTAAATATGCTTTATATTTTTTTGCTAATTGACATATTTCGATTAAAGGTGCTTTTGAGCCATCTGTGGAATAGATGGACTCGATGCAAATAAAACGATTTTCTTCTACTGAACAACTTTTGAGTCTTTTTTCTAAGTGGTCCAGATCATTATGTTTAAATGGAAAAGCTTTTGATCGGCTCAACCTCAGTCCGTCATGTGTTGAAGCATGCACTTTTGTATCATGAAAAAATACGCTTTTGGCACCTCCTAATGCAGATATCAATCCGATATTTGCCATATATCCGCAACCAAAAATAAGTCCCGCTTCGTATCCATGAAATTTTGCGATTTTTTTTTCAAGAGCTTCAACATATCTTGAATTCCCCGTGAGTAGTCTCGATCCTGTTGATCCAATTCTTTTGCATTCATGAATGAACTTTTGCGATTGGGCCAATCCAAGGTAGTCATTTGATGAAAAATCAATCAAATTATCAATCACTTTTAATGTCCGTAAATTACCTGTTTTTTCTCGCTTACGTAATTTGTTTTCAATTTCAGCAGTCATTTTTTGGCCTTCTTTTCAGTCCCAAGACTTGAAACATTTCATCGTCCTTGTCTACCGAGGTGTTTGCAACAGTTAATAGCTTTTCACCTGCGTGAATTGAATTTGCACCAGCAAGAAAACAGAGAGCCTGTTGTTCAAATGACATCTCTAGCCTTCCACTTGATAATCGTACCATCGCTTTGGGCAATACAATTCTGGCTATTGCAATGACTCGCAGCATTTCCCAAAATGAGATTTTCGGTTGATTTTCGAGGGGAGTTCCTGGGATCCGGCTTAATCGATTAATGGGGACAGATTCTGGATGAGGATTCCGTTGACACAAAGTGTGGAGAAGCTCCAAACGGTCTGAATAGCTTTCTCCCATGCCAATAATGCCTCCACAGCATACGCTGATGCCTGTTTTATCAACTATATCCAATGTATTTAGTCTGTCTTGATATGTTCTGGTTGTAATGATGGTTTTGTAGAATGATTCTGAAGAATCGAGGTTATGACTATATGCATAAAGTCCTGCTTCTTTGAGTCTTTTTGCTTGGTGATCATTTAACATGCCCAATGTGCAGCAAACCTCTACGCCCAGGGCGGTTATTCCCTTTACGATGCGAAGAACATTATCGAATTGTTTATTATCTCGAACTTCTCTCCAAGCTGCCCCCAGGCAGATCCGGGTGGCCCCACGTGCAATGGCTTTTTTAGCTTCGTTTAATACTGTTTCGTATTCCATCATGGGTTGGGCTGATACAGGAGTTTGGTACCGGGAAGATTGGGCGCAGTACTTGCAGTCTTCCGGGCATCCGCCGGTTTTTATAGAGATAAGGCTGCATATTTGAACTTCACCTGGATTGTGATGTTTTGTGTGGATGGATTGAGATTTTCCCATCAATTCAAAAAGTGGTAATTGATAGAGGTCTTCAAGTTCCTCGATTGTCCAATCGTATCTGATTAATTTTTCCATATTTTTGCCATTTTTCATTAAAAAACAGTGATTCTATTGGTATTTTTTATGATTTTCAACATAAAATCGGGCTTCAAAATTTTGATTAAACTAGAAAGTAGTTTTCATAAATTCGAATATGGGGTATAAGTATTTCGCAATCACTGAACCGATGAAACTAGAATATAGTTTGGAAAACTCAAAATGAGGTTTGATTTTTTTATGCTTGAAGTACTATGCGGCAACAAAAACGTGCAACGAATCCTGATTTTTCTATTCGTCAACGGAAAATGCTATGGAACTCAGCTCCACCAGGCACTTAAAGCTCCTCTCACACCTATTCAAAAAGCTTTGAATCGACTTGAAAATGGAGGTCTGATCACAAGTCTTTACATTGGAAAAACGCGCGTGTATCAGTTTAATTCAGGATACCCGCTAATGACCGAACTCGAACAATTGCTTAAAAAAGCTTACACCCTTCTACCAGCAAACGAAAAGAAGAACTATTACATCATGAAAGAAACAGGTCATCAAGAAAACCAAAGTAAAGTTCTGCTGAATTTTTGGGAAAAGCTTTTGGCCGTGACTGAGCTATCATTTGAAGCAGCGACAAGATCTAATGAGCAAAGCGGCTGGAACGGCAAGGGAAAAGGAGAAGTTACTGTGATCCGGGAAGGGCACAATGTACTGATATTCAATGAAAAGGGACAGTGGAAGGGAACTCAAAGTGGAGAGGTCAATTTTAGTAATGTTTTTCGTTGGACACTGGATCGTTATGCTGGTGTTATTTCATTAGAGCATATGCGACGGGGTCCCGAGCACCCTGTTTTTTTATTTCATCTCGCACCATCGGGCAAACAATCTCTAGCCTCTGTCGATTCACATCTTTGTGGCGGTGATACTTACTTTGGACAAATACGATTTGACGCGCACGGCCTTAAGCTCAACTGGCGTGTCATAGGTCCCAAGAAAAATGAAGAGATAGATTACCATTATTATTAAACATTTACATATGTATTTTTTTTCGGTATACCTAGGGTTCATAAAACAAAACATAGGGGGATATTTTATGAACAAGTTATTGTGGATTGCTTTACTTTCTATGGCGCCTTTATTTGCGCATGCATCACAAACACATGAAAAGTGTCATTGCGATGCTGAATATGGGTATTTTTATAATGATGCGCTACAGCTTGTGTATTTTTTGGAGCCCATACTATGGGCTGGAGATAACTCTGTTCACTCTGAAGGAATCTACATACAAAATAGTGATAGATCTACGATCTTAATAGAGCAGCCAGGTGTATATGAAGTGATTTATTCAGTCAACGCTGTCGGTTTTTTACAACCTGTTACCATGGCACTTTTTCTAAACGATGATTACTTTCCAATTGATGGAAGCGTATTCACAACTACTGCGTTAAGTGCTCTCAATGAGGGTTTAGAAATCGGGGATATATATATTGGCGGCCAAATATTTGGTCACGTACTTTTTAGGATTGCAGAACCCTCCTCAACAATTTCACTCGTAAATTTGTCATTGAATGAAGAAAATGCCATCTTGTTGGACAATCAAACATTTCTTGATATTATTGACAGTGTGAGCGCTACGCTCTACATTCAAAAAGTTGGAAAATGAACTTTGCAATTGACTTCACGGCAATACTCCTCCTAGGGGTATTGTCCGTTATCGTATTTATCATTTGGAAATGGAGCCTCTCTTTTGAAGAGCCTCGTATCTCCCATTCTTCATTAACTCATTTTACCTTCAGAGATCTCAGAGGAAAGTTATCTTTTCTTCCTAAATATTTGAGATGTGCAGCGCTGGTTCTATTTTCAATAGCTTTGATTGATCCACATTATTTTACTGAAAAAAAACCAAAGGGGCTTCCGATTGAAAAAAATATCCCTACTGAGGGGCTAGCAATCTATCTAGTTCTAGATCAATCAGGCTCAATGGAAGAAGCTTCCGAACGAGGTGTGAGGAAAATTGATCTATTAAAACGAGTGACTAAAGACTTTATTAATGGCCGTCCCAATGACATGATAGGGCTCGTTGCATTTGCTAGAAGTGCCCAGATTATGGCTCCTCTGACTTTGGATCACAATGATATCATCAAACAATTAAATGGTGTCAATGTAGTCAAAGATCCAGCGCAAGATGGTACTTCGATAGGCTACGCCATATATAAAACTGTCAATCTCATTGCAGAAACGCGAAAATACAATGAAGAATTATCAGGACAAGGGAAGCCAGCCTATGAAATTAAAAATGCAGTGATTATCCTAGTTACGGACGGCTTTCAAGCTCCAAGCCCCTTGGACACAGGTAATCGGTTGCGTAATTTAGACCTCAGCGAAGCGGGCGATTTTGCAAAAAAAAATCATGTTAGAGTCTATATTGTCAATGTGGAGCCTAGAATAGGTGAAAACAAGGAATTTGTTCCCCAGTTGCACCTTTTGGAACGAGTTGCAGATGAAACGGGTGGAAAATTTTATCTTGTGGCCGAATCAAAAAGCCTCGAAGATATCTATGGAGAAATTGACCACATTGAGAAAAGCGTTTTTACAGCAAATCAATATAATTCAATCCTTTATGAAAGAGTTTCTCTCTATCCAATTTTTGTCGCAGCAGGATTATTCTGCATGCTCCTTTCGGCGCTATTAGATACAACGGTGCTGAGGAGGATTCCATGATTCCCGCTGATTTAATCTATGGCAATATTTCTGCAGTATACCTATTGATTTTTGCATTAATTATTCCTTTGCTTGGATGGAACCTTTATGTCTATCGCAAGAAAAAATTAGGAAACTTTGCTTCAAGCGATATTTTAAATCAACTTTTAGTTCAAAGATCGCAATATAATTTCTGGGGAAAGGTCATTGCCTTAAGTTTGGCGGTCATTTTCGGGGTTATTTCCTTAATGGAACCCATAGGTAATGGACACTATCCCACAGGAGCAAAGGTAAAGCTTCCAACTGAAGAAATCAATACACGGCGCCGGGTGAATGATGTTATTTTTGTTGTTGATTCATCAGCTTCAATGGGTGCCACGGATACTCGGACCGGTGTAAGCCGTCTTGACAGTGCAAAAGAGATTGTGGATGAGATCATTAGTAGATTGCATGGAGAAAGCATTTCTTTATGGGCTTTTGCAGGAGAACCTGCAAAGCTGTCCCCATTAACAATGGACTACTTTTTTGTTCGGATGATGCTTAAACAAATGGACTATAATGAAGGAGATGTGCCCGGAACCAACATAGAAAATGTACTTTCAGTCATACGCAAAGAATATTATTCCACAATTTCGACAAAACATCGAACTATAGTATTGCTTTCAGACGGGGGAGAAGACGAACCATTAACGATTGCGAATACCGTAGATCAGGCGGACATTCTCAATTTACGAGTTTATACAGTTGGCATGGGATCGAAGGAGGGAAAGATAATTCCTGGAATAAAGCCCGATGTAATTTCAAAGCTAGAACCATCACTCCTACAGCAACTTGCAGAAAAAGGCAGAGGAAAATATTATATCGCTAATGATTATACAGCAATACAGCTTGCTGAAGATGTTGCGACAAGAATAAATAATGAAAGTAAGTTTGAAGAATTTAAAGAAAAACTACCAGCGATATCCTCAGAAGAAATAATATATGATCTCTACTTCCAATTTCCCCTGGCTCTTGCATTAGTCTTATTGCTCTTCGTGACAATATTTCCCGACACCACAAAAAAGAGGCAAATATGAGTATCGTGCCCCGTGCGATCATGCATATCCTCCTTTATACAAGGGATAACAGGATTTGGATGATCGCATACATGATTTATTTATTTTCGTGTTGGTCATACAGTTTACCAGCCTTATCACTGTCGCAGGAGGGGGCAGCCTATTTTGAAGCAAAAGAATACGAAAAGGCCATAGAACTCTATGAAAAAGTGGCAAAAAGCGATATAAGTTCGTGGCAACAGGCAGCAGTACAATATAATATTGGTACATGTTACATGGCCGCAGGAGATGTAAAATCTGCTTTAAGAGTATTGAGAGGCATTCAAACAATATCGCCGCTTGTCTTGCGACAGATACATCAAAATCTAGCTCTCATATTGATGAAGGATGACAAAACACTTCAGGAAGCAAAGCTCGAAATTGACGCAGCCATTAGAGCCGACTGCATTCTACTAAAGGTTGAAGGATCTCAAGATTGTCATCCCTCACCGACACTCTATGAAATTCGCGATTTTATTGAGAAAAAATTGTCTGCTATTCCTTCACAACCCTTTCAAAATATTGTTGAAAGCAATGATCCTCAGTCTATACTAGATGCCTCAATTAAGGAACAAGAGCATGCGCTACTCATTAATCGACTTTATCAAGAATCTAACGTGCAATCAGTGGAAACCCGTCAATTAGTGAATGAGGCACAAGCAAAGGTTTTAATGGTTGCAGAGCCATATTTGAAGCATGTTTTGGAGTACGAAAAACAAAATTATCCAAAGCAATGCCAATGTACTCCGTGGGACAATATCATTCCAAACTTTGAAAAAGGTTATCAGCTTGCAAAATGGAAGCTTGCTTACATACCTATCCAAGAAGAGATTTTGAGATTATGGAGAGATGCAAAAGAACCCCCGAAAAAGCCCCCTGAAAAGCCAAGCAATGAAGTGCTTCGAGAATTGCAGAAAATGGAGCAGGAAGACAACTTACCGCAGGTACCCAAACCTTTGAATACAAAGGGGATTAAAAAACCATGGTAAGAATGCTTCTCTTCCTTTTAATAGTCCCTCTAATGCTCTTTTCAGAAGAAGATCAAGTGATCTTTCGTCTAGAAACATTTGTCGACGCCAATCCAACCATATATCCCAGTGAAACTATTAGAATTGGATATCGCTACATTTTCAACAGAAATTTCAGCTTAACAAAAGAAGAAATTCCCCTCCTTGAAGCAAATGGATTTCACAAAATCGGAGAAAAAGTCTTTCAAGATAGTGTGACTGGAACAATAACAACAGTTGAAATTTCACAAGTTGCCGAAACTGTTGCCCCAGGAACTTATACATTTGGTCCTTCAGAAATTTCAGGAAAATCCTATACCGAAAATGCTGTTGGCACACGCGAATATTCGAAAGAAGAATATTCGGCAAAAGCTTCAGGCGTCACTATAGTGGTTCATCCATTTCCCGAGAAAAATAAACCAGCTTCTTTCAACGGCGCAGTCGGTCAATTCACCATGGATGTTGTTTTGTTGACTCCTGCAGAAATGGCAGTAGGAGATAAAATTCTTTTACAAATAAAAATTGTTGGGCCCGGTGAAATTAACTATATTCCTTTTCCAGAAATATGCTGTCAGCCTGGCTTTAGCGGATTTTTTAAAATGAGCGATCTTCCTCCCACTGAAAAAATCGGAGACAAATCAAAGGTTTTTGTTCTAGAAATGCGCCCTCAATCGGAATCTATCAATGAAATTCCACCTATCGAATTTTCTTTCTTCAATCCCATTAATGAAACCTATGTCACTATTACTAGTGATCCTATTCCCGTCAAAGTACATCCTTTGAATAACGAGCCTCCGGTTGTTCCAACAAAACCCTCAGGACCACCTGATCAAGCTAAGACGACCGAAATTGAAATTCAAAGCGTATATCCATTGTCATCATTTTGGTATTCAAATATTGTAAATGAAAAGCTTAAATTTGCATCTAGTAGTTATGTAGAGGCAGAAAAAACAAATATTGTTGCAACACGCGCGGTTGGATTCAACCTTGCTTTAGAAATTTATACCTCACTTGAAAAGAAATTATCATCAGCCAAATTGTATTACAACATTGCAAATTGCTATTTTCAGGTTGCACAGTATTCTCTAGCTATTTTTTACTATAACAAAGCCCTCAAGCTAGCGCCCCGCGAACCTAGAATCCTCCAAAATCTGGAGGTTGCGCAAGCAAAGCAAGGGCTTTCACAAAATAGTTCTGTGAATTATTTTTCCATGTCTGAGAGGCTGCGGGTATTTTATATTGTTTTGGGCGCTGCAATAGTTTTTTTCTTTATCAATACTTTCTTGTTTCGTATATTTTCCGCGATCACACTCATTTGTATATTGAGCTTTATGTATACAATCTATTTTGTGAAGGCTGAAGGTGTCATCATCACTTCCTCGGTCATCTATCAAGATGCCGGAACTCAATACGCCAAAGTTTCAGAAAAGCCCATTTTAGCTGGTTTTCGCGTTGCTGTTCTCGATGAAGCCCAAAAGGGAACATGGCTAAAAATTCAGGCACAAGACGGCACTATTGGCTATGTCCCATCTAACAACATTAGGCTTTTTTAACAGCATCTTTTAGAAGTTAAAAAAAGTTGCCTTAAATTGTTTGATTGTGATAAAAAATCAGTCAAACTATTACCAAATGAGGTTGAAAATGTCAGCTCCAATTATTTTTTCTTCTGTCAATACTATCCAGAAAACATCCCATATTGTAGATCATATTCGTTGCGGTGACTCCAAACTTGTATGCAATGGCAGAAATTGGACAACCGTGCCCAAACCCCCAGGTGTAGTCCTTGGAGAAGTTCTTTTGAATTGTGTTATTCGTCCTTCAATAGATGGCGTCTCCAATTTATCAAATTATGCTTGGAGTTTGATTAAATCTGGTTTTTCTGCCTTAGATAGCGTAGTACCAAAGATCAACTTTCTTACTGTTGTAGGAGGAGCGGAGGTACCGTCTCAAATAAAATCTCTTGAACAATTTAAAAGCGGATTCATAAAGGAATTTTTTCCCATAATGCAGGTGAGAAATCAACTTGATATTACCTACTTTGATCTATTGTGTTCCCTTAGCAGGGATATAGCTAATGAACTTAAAGGCAATGATATTGCAGCATGTGTTGCAGGCGTTATTTATGCAGAGATCAGAAATCAAGTAACGGATCCGTATAATTTAAATTGTATTTTTAATGAAACAAGTGTTCGCAAATTAATAATAGATTCACATCTTACCGATGAAATAAGTTCTTCCGCTTTACTGACAGTTCCGGCCTTTAAATCTGAGTTTTGTGAAGTGGATAATAAGGCAACTATTGAATCAATATGTGTAATGGATGCTGTCAATATCCTGAGAACAGGTGCATTCTACATAATATCTAGGTCCTATGGATGGGGTAGTTACACCGTAGAGCATAGCAATCATGCGACGTCCTGTAATTATACGATTAATGAGTATGTGATTGAAACTTTATTTCGCAATCCGATCTTACAACCAAAAATTAAAACCAAAACCCGTTTTGCTAGGGAAATTGTAGAGTCTGCAAATAAATTCAGAATGGATTTTATCGAGCAGATTTTCAATGAGCTAAATTCGGAAAACAAAAAAAAATCAACCGATTATATCGACATTATCAACGTGTTTTATAGGGCAGGGGCATGTGGAAAAGCACCATACAACTCGGAAGATCCTTTTGCAGAGCATGGACGACAACTAAATCCTGAAAAATTTGCATTAGATGAGCTGTTGATTAGCACCAAATTTCACATGCGTAACTTTATTGTTCAATTACGTTATGAGCTCAATGGATTCCAACATAAAAAATAATCCAAGAGATTGTTAAGCATTTTTTTTGAAAAGATTTAGCTGATTTTTACCCAATAAATTCTCTCGACATAAAATGTGCAGAAAATTCGTAAATGGCTATCAAAATGATTATCATTTTGACAACAATATCTATTTTTACCTATCATATTGACAGGTTAAAACCATTTCAAGTATTATAGAGGTATACATGGGAAAGATAGTCCCTTTTGAATCGCAAGAACCGCCATTTACATTGGATGAAGCAGTAAAGAAAATACATGAATTAGCGAAGAAATCTACAAATGTATTTATTATCAGCAATCATGCAGAAAAAAGAGCAGAAACTAGAAATGCGACACTCAGACAAATATCTGATGTGCTGAAACACGGAAAAGGTGTGGATGGACCAACACAAGATGAACATGGTAATTGGAGAGTAAAAATAAAACATTATACTTGTGGAAGAACAGTACAAGTTGTGGTGGCTTTTAAAGGAGACCGCTTAATTATTGTAACAGTAATATAAATTTTGAGTTTTTTATGAAGAAAAAATTATATCATTATACAGATTGTGGTCTAAATAACGTTTATTTGGTAAATGGTTTTAACACTATTGAAACTGAATATGGCGTTGCTGTTTCTATAAACAATATGGATGGTTTGCATAAATCTATAGGTTTGTTTTTGATCTCATCAATCAGAGATTTACCCGGAGATGAAATTAGATTTTTAAGGCATGAAATGCTTATGTCTCAGAGAACTCTTTCTTCCTTATTAGGAGTAAGTGAACAAGAAATTCGACGATGGGAAAATGGAAAAATAAAAATTCCTAAACCATCAGAATCTCTTCTACGCTTGCTTTATAGAGAGCATGCAATTGATAAAAGTGGAAAAATTGCGAGCATTCTAAAAAAGATTTCACACTTAGAAGAAAAAATAAATGAAATGCAATTCATATTTAAAATTTCAAAAAATGAATGGCAAGCTGCTGCTTAAAAGGACATAAATGTTCTTTTTATGTCCTTTTCGTTATTGAACGATTAGGTATTGTAGAGCATTTTTTATCTATAAGCTTTTTCGTCTTGACTCTGAGATGGCAAGGAAGATAAAGCCTATAGTGCCTATCGTGAGGGCGATTGGAATGACCGCGACACCATATAAGAGTGCCTTGGATGTGTTGGGTCCACCGAGAGTGTTAACGACGCTTCCAATGACCGTATGAAATCCATATCCGAAAATCATAATGATCATGTTCGCCACTGCAGTTGCCAATCCAGCGACCTCAATGCGCACAAAAGTCGATGCCTTGTAAATAGCCAAAATTTGATAGGCGCAACACACCCCTACAAACGCAAACGCTACGGTAATTAGGCTTGAAGTTAGCTCTCCGGTCAATAAAAATGAAAAACAGACGACCATTGTTGCTCCCGCCATAATAATCGTAGCTAGATACCCGCCAATTTTCTCGGCAAGCAAACTTAGCACAGGAGCTCCAAAACACATGCCAATAAAAATTATCGAAGTTAATCCTGCTGCCATGGTTGTGTCAAATCCATAGATCTGTTTCAAAAATGCCGTTCCCCAAACGTCTGCAAACCCTTCTAGCGGCCCTACCATTAATCCGGCGCAAATACATGTCCAAATGACATTTTTATTGAAAAGAACCTCTTTTACTTCAGCTGCAATAGTCTCATTAGGAGTGCTTTCTAAGTTAGGTAAAATCCAATACGTCAGAGCTGCCAAAGCTATCCCTGCAACTGCAAATATTTGAACAACTGCATGATACCCAAATGTCTCACGCATGTAGCTTACAGGTCCGCCTCCATATATTGCTCCAATGAGTCCTATGGTCACAGAAAGACTTAGCATGCGGGGAAAATTCTTTTCGCTAAATGTCATTCGGATAATTTTGAAGACCCCTAAAATTGCTGCTGAAGACCCCATTCCAAGTAATAGTCTCCCCGCAATGGGAAATATCCAATGGTGGGTGAAAATCAATGGCAATATTCCTATGACTGATAGAAGAATGCTTGCGGTCATGATTTTCCTAGGGCCATACCTGTCTAGCATAATACCAATCGGTAGGTGCATGAGTGAATAGCCAATGTAGTAGACACCGGAAAATTGGCCAAAAGTTGCAGCGCTTATATCAAATTGCTGCATGATGTCATCCAGCATAATATTGGGCATGACTCTTAAAATGTATTGGTACGCATAAAATACAGATGCAATAATCCATATCATCAATGCGACGGTACGTGACTTAGAAATAGACGAATTCATTTATTTATCCTTATTTTTTAATTTTTTACGGGCAGATGTGAGAGTAGATGAAGTGTTATTGCGCCTGCCGCGCAAGGATAAGAACTAAAGATGAAATAAGTATTTGTGTTTTCATGAGCAACACTATATCAGAAAGAACATTTACGTGCAAACTGTTTTTTTTTGGATGAACCTTGACCAAAAATATAACAGTGTTATATGCAAGGGCCCACAGTTGGGATTATGTGTGAGGGAGATAGGACTCCCTCACTACACAGTTTACTTCCATAATGAGAATTTTCTTGTTAACTCAGAAATCTGATTCCAATCTCCGAATAAAACAATGCCATAATAAATGAGCTCTTCATCTTTGGTTTGTTTTGTTCGTTCGATCTGTTCCAGGTAAGTGCCTACCGTCATGGTATTGGTAAAATCCACAAATTTAATCCCTGCCTCTATGGCGGCCTGTCTTAAACCTCTAATTTTATTAGAATTTGCTTTTAATACCATGAATGGCATTTCTGATATGTTTGGATGGCTTCCACCATCTGCGTCGATATAGTTTGTTAGTCTTAGGGGGTCTTTTCCAATATCTGATCCAAACCCTATGCACATATGCGCCAAAGCATTCATGATAATGCCTGGTTCTATTTTTTCATTCATTACCGCAACTAATTTATTCGTGAATGATGCTGTCATATTTCCTCCTTATTTGATGATGACATAAAGTAATCCTTTGTTATTAAATTTACAAATAGGTCCTATCATTTTTGGGACCTTGAATATAAAATAGATGTATAGGAATTAATTTATTGTTGCGCCTGCGGCGCAAGGACGAGAAGAAGTGCAACAATAGAACAAGTCAAAAAAGTGGTGGTATCGTCGATTATTCGACAAGCACCACTTATTTTCCAATGGATATTTGAATGTTCTATTGCTTTCATGGAGGCTATTGTACTAAATCTCCGTTTAATATGCAAGATATTTTTTAAAAAAGTTTTTTTCCGTTGGGCACTTTTCTTTCTGGTTCAACAAGTATGACGTGGCCATCTTCATTGGGCACGCCTAGAGTTAAAACTTCTGATTTGAAGGGACCAATCTGTTTTACTGGAAAATTCACAACTGCTAGAATCTGCTTATTCAACAAATCTTCCATCTTGTATTTTTCAGTAACCTGCACTGAAGATTTCTTTAAGCCAATCTCTTCTCCAAAGTCTATCACAAGCTTATAAGCAGGCTTGCGAGCTTCAGGAAATGGTTCGACCTGTATAATCGTTCCAGTGCGTATGTCAACTTTTGCAAAATCATCGTAGCTAATCATAATATGTCCTTTTTGTTGTAAAAATTAGGAAGACATTTCATTTGCTCTTTCGTAAGCAGCAATGAAAGTATTTATAATACCTTTAAGCACAGCGAGCTCTTCAAACTTGTTCAAGCCAGCTATTGTAGTTCCACCTGGAGAAGCGATTTGCTTCTTGAGTTCATCCGTTTGCTTACCGCTCTTTTCCAGGAGATGGAGACTCCCTTTGAGCATTTGTCGAACTAGAAGCTCAGCATCTTGCTGATTAAATCCTAATTCTGTTCCTGCTACGACCATTGACTCGATCATTGCGAAAACAAATGCTGGTCCTGAACCTGCCAGAGAGGTGAAAGCATTCATTTTATTTTCAGGAAGCCAATAGATCATGCCTAGGGGTTCACATATTTCCAGCAGTTGAGCCTTCACTGATTGGCTTAGAGGCTCATCAGATGCAAGCCCAATGATGCCTTCTCCATAGATGAGGGGTAAATTTGGCATCATGCGAACTATTTTTGGCATAGGGATTATTTTTCTCAACTTACTGATCGGAGTACCTGCAAGAAGGCTGATCAATATTTGATCGGAAAGGAATTTGGAATTGAATAGGTGTGAAGCTTCATTCAATCCATGGGGTTTTATGGCCAGGATAATCATCTCGGATTGTTTCAAAGCATCCTCAATTTGTGTGCAAGCAGTTCCGTAGCCCTTATTCTGAAGAGTTTCAGATTTATTAATATTGCGATCATAAAGAAAAAGCGTGTGAAAAGATGAGAGCCTCTCAGCAAGTGCTCTGCCCATATTGCCGCAGCCTATAATTGTTATTTTCATTATAAAAATCCTGTTAATTTATTTTCTAATGGCGTAGTCCCCGCTGACTACCCATTTGTATGAAGTCAACTCCTTCAAGCCCATGGGGCCGCGTGCATGCAGTTTTTGCGTGCTAATGGCCACCTCGGCTCCAAGGCCAAATTGTCCTCCATCAGTAAATCGTGTCGAGGCATTAACATAGACTGCAGCCGAATCAATTTCAGCAACAAACCGCTCTGCGTTTTGAGGATTTTGAGTCAAAATGCCATCGCTGTGAGCAGTGCTGTGCTTTGTGATATGTTCGATTGCTTCGTCGAGATCTTTAACAATCTTTATTCCAAGGACTAAGCTGAGCCATTCAGTGTCCCAGTCTTCATCCATTGCTTCCTTAAAACACTGAGGACATCGATTTTCTTGAGCAAGTGCAAGACTTTTTTTATCTAATCGGAACTTTACTTTTTGATTGGCCAACTTATTTACGACTTGAGGAACAAACGTATCGGCAATTTTTTCATGAACAAGCAATGTATCAAGGGCATTGCAAACGGTAGGACGTTGGACTTTGGCATTTAGAATTACGTCTAACGATTTTTCCAAGTCAGCTGATTCATCCGCGAAAAGATGGCAAACACCTATACCTCCCGTGATTACGGGAATGGAGCTGTTCTCTCGGCAAAACTGATGCAGGCTTGCGCCGCCTCGCGGGATAATTAAATCAATGTACTCATACAATCTTAACATTTTTTGAACTTCTACCCGGTCAGTACTCTGTACCAACTGAATAGTATGAAAGGGTAGTTGGGCTTCCTTCAATGCTTCTTGTATGATTTCAACTAATATCTTGTTTGTATGAATTGTTTCAGATCCTCCTCTTAGGATTGCACAATTTCCCGATTTAATAGCTAATACGCTGCAATCTATAGTCACATTTGGTCGAGATTCATAAATAATCCCCAATACCCCTATGGGTGTGCGGCATTTTCTAATCTTTAACTTAGAATGACTATGCTCTTCAAAGTACTCTCCAACAGGATCGGGGAGTTGGATTACTCGCTCTATATCGGAACAAATACTATCAAATTGATTTTGAAGGGATAAACGTTCAATCATTGCTTCATCCAATCGAGCAGCCTCTGCTTCTCTAATATCAACTAGATTGGACTGTAGAACATCATTTTTTCGATTCTTTAAGATATCGATAATGAGTTGAAGGGCTGCATTTTTTTGTTCTGTAGATGCTCTTGCCATCTCAAGAGCAGCCTTTTTGGCATCTTTGGCTATGATTTCAATGTTCATTATATTTCCTCATTAAATTTGATTCTGGTCATATCGCTGCGATGAATGATCTCTACACCATAACTATAGCCCAAAATATCCTCAATTTTATTCGAGTGCAATCCGATTAGTTTTTGGATTTCTTCACTACTGTAATTCGTAATGCCAACTGCAATTGGTTTTTCAGAAGGACCTACGACATTGACAACTGCACCTCTGTCAAAGGATGAGGTGGTCTGAGTTATCCCCGAAGGAAGCAGACTTGCACCGTGATGGGATATTTTCGCAGCAGCGCCTTCATCAACGTGGATAATACCTTGCATTTTTTCAGATAAAATCCACCGTTTTCTACTTTCTTGGGGTGTGACATCAGTCAAAAAAGATGTTCCAATTTGTTTTCCATCAAAGATATTGATTACGACATCAGGAATTGCAGAAGAAGCGATTACAGTTAATGTTCCACATTGAGTAGCTTTTTGTGCTGCCTCAAGTTTTGTGGTCATTCCTCCGGTTCCCAATGTACTTGAAGATCCTTTCGCAAGCGCAAAAACATCATCATCAACATATTTGACAACCGAAATTAATTGTGCATCAGGATTTAGTCGAGGATCAGATGTATAAAGCCCTTGCTGATCAGTGAGTAAAATGAGAAGATCCGCCCCAATAATGTTTGCTACCAAGGCAGCCAAGTTGTCATTATCACCCACGCGGATTTCTTTTGTAGCTACGGAATCATTTTCATTGATAATTGGGATAACTTGATGTTGTAGCAAACAACTCAAGGTATCACGTGCATTAAGATACCTTTTGCGGTTTGAAAGGTCGTCTCTTGTAAGAAGGAGCTGTCCTACGTGAATATCGTGTAGAGAGAATAATTTTGACCATGTTTGCATCAGTTGTACCTGGCCAATTGCTGAGAACATTTGTTTGGAGGGTAGCGAACGCTCGAGAATTGGATGTTGCAATAATTCTCTTCCAGCAGCGATTGCACCGGAAGTCACTAGGACAACCTGATTGTTTTTTTCGTGGAGAAAGGCAAGCTGCCTTGTTAACTCCAACATATATTTGTGCGACAGCTTTGTGCCGCCTTGGGTCAAGGTGCTCGTACCTACCTTAACGACGATTTTCTTTTTTGTTTTCATAATACCAAATATTTTTTTAAAAATTTCATTTTAATCGCAAATGCGAGATTAAGTCATAAAAGTTAGATTGAATGTAGGGTCATAAAAATACCCCTACAGGGGAAAGCACGGGGAATTTGGGATGAAAAAAAGAGTGAAAGCGACAGTAATGACGCCAAGGTTTCGGCATCTTGAATAATCAGAGTGGAAGTTCTCATGATATAAGTTCATTTTTTTACAGATCCTTATTTAGTATAGATTTAATATACCTTAGTTCTCTGAAAAATGCAAGCATTAATTTTAAGAAAAGAGCCGGGTCACAACCGGCTTATTTCATTGATGATTACTCTTTCAGCACGCCACGATTGGGATCCCATGGTAACTCAATAGCTTTTTCGAAATATTCTTTCATGTTAATGTTGTTATCATCATAGATGACATCGATTGCTTTCCAGTTTAATACTTGGAGAAGGTATCCAGTAATTCGATTAAATAGAAAATTACCTCTGCCATTTAAGAAAGTATACATGTCTGTGAGTTTATCTTCTTTATACAAAGCAAAGCCTGCTGCCACTGTTGACTCTGCATGAGTTATTACATCTCGAAATTTAAAGTGCACGACAAAACCGTTGATTTTTTCATCGGTTAAAATGCGATTTTTTAAATCCTCTTTGCTTTTGTATGAAGTTCCAGCTTTGTCATTGTGCAGTTCAGTATGTAGACGATCTCTCGTGTAAACTTTTAATTCTGTAAAAGACACGTTGATTAATTGTAGCATTGTATTGGACGTTTGTGTTACGTTTGGCGTCTTAATTTTTGGCCTCCTTGTTGATTGTGTTTGGGATCATTGTAAACGAATATTGTACAGGAAGTTGAATATTTAAAAAGTAAAAAAATATCAAAATAGGAAGATTCATCATGTTTACACGGGATATAGCTCATACGACACAAAATGAAAATAGTTCTTTGCATAATTTTAGTCTAAATTTAGATGAAGATGGATCAATAATATACGCCTTAGAATATGATGAGACTACGAAAAAGTTATCTGGAAAGCTGAAGAATATTTGCAAATGGAATGATGCAACCAAAATTCTACATTCAGTATTCGAAAGTGTTTTTCTTGTGTGCGTTAATGGATCCGTCTACAAAAATCCTGTTGTTATTGATACTCCAGAAATTGCAATCAGTCTTCATATCGGAAATGAGGTGATTGCAAGGTCAATATACCTAATAGCTAAAAAATCTTTTTATAAAAAAGATTTTCCAATCACTACCTTCGATATGCTTCGATTTAATCAGTCAGGTTTAGAGCATTTGAACGGATTTGAAGCAAGAGTGGCTAATTATAATCCACCACGCCTTTTGGCGGATTTGCATACACACTTTACAGGTGCACTTAGCTCGAGCTGCCTTGTGGACGTTGTGAAAAGATCACAATGTGCTGTCTGGTATCCCATCGAGCAACTACGAAAAAACAAAATTATGCATTCAGGGGATGTTAAAGAAGGAAAAATCGACTTGGCCTCCAAAACAACGCAGCTGGAATGGAGTAAATTCCAAAATGAATTGAGTATTCATCCCCAACGCGTGTCGCTCTTTCCTGAAATGGAAGATGTTTACAATAACCGAAATCCTCTCTTAAAAAACATATCCTTATTTGAACCTTTTCTGAAAGAATTGGCAAAAGACTATCAAAAAAATGGAATCATATATGCTGAACTTTCCCTTTCAGATATCATTAATCAAGATTGGCTGGATATAGCCAATAGGGTAGTGCCATTATTGGAGAAAGAATATGGTGTATCTATCAGATTTTTAGTGGGGATTTGGAGGCACTCTCCGAGGCTGTATAATGAAGATCTTGTAGAAAAAATCAAAGCTCATCTCCATAATCCCAATATCATGGGTGTTGATGTAATGGGGCAAGAAACGAGTTCTACGAATGATTTCGTCTCTATTTTAGCAACCCTAAACTCATTTAAAAAGGAAAGACCCGATTATGTCATTCGTGTCCATGCTGGCGAGAGTCCTTGTCATCCCGATAACGTAAAAATTGCTCTTGAGAATGGCGCAACACGCATTGGACATGGAATTCACGGATTTACCATGGAAATTGCCGAACTTGCAAAACGTGCAGGAGCAATTTTTGAATTGTGCATTAGTTCGAATAATGCCCTTCATAGCATAACAAGTCCTGGGGAGATCCCTCTTAAGAAATTTATCGCCTTAGGTGTTAAGGTAACTCTAGGCACCGATGGACAAGGTCTTTATAGAACCACACACCCTACAGAAGCATCGCTTGCTAGAAGGTTAGGTCTTACCCAAAGGGAGCTGATTGGCATCGTAAAAACAAATCAAGAATATATTGAAAGGGTGAAGTGTAACTATCTTGAAAGAATAAAAAACCCGCAAGAAGCATTTCAGGCAGCAGTTTTTCCCTCACCTAAATTCCCAAGGAATGGATGGCAGATCGTTGAATCTCAAAAAGCTTTAGAGAGGAAAATGGTTGAAGAGGCGATTACAAAAATACTGAATTGTTCTACAAGTCTGCCGATAACTGTTGTCAATCCTGATGACCTTCTTAAAGTGTTTAAAGAGCTTACCCCGATTCTGTTTGCAGGAGCTGTATCTAAAAACTGGGATCCCGTAGAAGAAAGTCATAAGATTGAGATCCAGAATACGATAGAAAGTTTTTTCAAGCATATTGACCCGAATAAAGTTGTTATTGTTACCGGTGGAACGGATTTCGGGCTTGAAAAACTAGTGCATGATGAAGTAGCACGACAAGGCAAGCAGGGACGTATGTTTAAGCTTTTGGGAGGGCTTGCGACCCATCTGGAAGTGGATGTTTCAACAATATCAAGATCATTAACTCATGCAGTTTGTTTTGATTACTCTTGGTATGATACAGCGCCTCACCTTCTTCCATGGGTTAAGAAAAGTAATGGCAATACAATTTTTATTGGCGGGGGAGACGTTGTGAAAAGTATGATTTGTACCTCTAAAAATCTCGACATAGACTTTTTTGTCATGGAAGATGTCTTTGGATCTTCTTCAAGTGCATCCAAGCTTTATCCTGATCATAGTTTTAAAATGGGCAAAGACCAATTGGAAAATGCATTAATTAAGTTTTCAAAATGTTCTTTGCTTCAATCAGCGGTTGTAAGTCCGGAAGAGGCCTTTGAAATTATCGAAAAGAAAAACAAAAAAGTTGTTACCTTTATAGGTTATTCGTCAGATTATGCGGATGAAGCAAGTCTTGAAAAGGAAATAATTAAGCATCTTCAAAATCTATCTCCAGTTGATGCCATTATAAATTCCGGCGGAACAAAAGTTGGAATCGGTGTAGTTTACAAATTAGCCAAAGAAATGAAATTTGAAACCATAGGAATAGTCTCTACAAGGGCAAAAAGAGAGGAACTCTCTGAATATGTGGATTTTGTCCTCTATATTGAAGATCAACATTGGGGTGGTTATGATGAGATTAATGGAAAACTTTTTCCGGTTTCCAGTGCTATAGTCAAAAGTACAGACACTGCAGTAGTTCTAGGCGGTGGAAAGATAGCTAAGGCTGAAATGACCGCTTTACAACTTTCCGGTAAAGATGTCATCTATACACCTTTTGATCCCAAAGGAGTGCTCGCCAAATCAAAAATGTAAAGAATTTTTCGTCCATTCCAGGTGTTTCAAGGCTGTGACCTGCTTTTTACGGAGCGGGTCTCTTTATTTATTAAATCTTAACAATACTTCGTTATAATCGTTTGTAAGAAAACAAGATGAGCTTGCCAAATACAACTTGCCTCAATTTTATGAGCATTTGTAAAATATTTTTATTATAAAAAGGAGATTTTAATATGTCATTTAAAGAATTATTTAATTTTAATGCTCGCTGCCAATTTGCACAAAACCATCATGAAAATCCTCAGAATGAGGGACACGTTCCGTTTATTATTCAAAAAGTTGTTATGTCTCAATTAGAGAATATACCTGGGGGGTTTCGTCATTCAGCTAAAAGGGAAATAAGTCTGGGAAAATTTGTTGCGCTCTTCAGAAAAGAGATTCCAAATATAGGTGTAAAAAAGCTGAATATTTGTATTGAGCATGAAGTTAATAAACAATTTTTTATGGTACACCCAGATCCTAGGATGACCTTAAAAGATATAGATCAAAAGTTTAAGCAATCAGATGGACTTGTCTATATCTTTTATTCAGAAGATGTAGAAAGGAAGTAAACTCATTTAGCGCCATATTCCGACAATGAAAGTGGTCAGGCTTCTCACTTCGGTTTCGCAACTATGAAGTGTGAAGCCTGATCCATTTATTCAAGTTGATTAGAACCTAGAACCTGGCAAAAAGTAAGGTACGTCAATAATTGAAAAGCCTAAAGTTGAGACAGAAGACACAAGAGATCGCCGAGATTTGCGCAGGTTGCAATTTTTTATGGTTGTTGGATTTACTAAAATCGTATAAATGGTATATTATAACCGAGAAAAGAGGGGATTATGAAAAAAATAGCGAGAAAAACAATCAGAATATCGCCTTCAAAGCTTAGTGTCTCTGCTCTTGCCGCTATAAAAAACCTACACAATTCTATACATTTGGCCTTTTGGCTAATGTGTATTTGCGTAAATACATCTACCAAGCAGTTCTGTAGACGATTCGCGTATTGGAGTTTCACCAACAATATCCGGGACCTCTGTATCGCGACAGGCAGAAGGTTGTCGGCCTGGGGATCGATTTCTCATCGCCCGTAAATGTGCTGCATGCACCGCTGAGAGCTTCTTTCTTACAAGCCGCCACGATGTCCATACATGTTTATCTCGATTCCTCACGGGTAGAGATAAAGTGACATGGCCACCTTTGCCATCAGGAATTTGATCCTTTTGGCGCGGAAGTCTTTCGGAAGTTCTTAAGAATCTTCTGGCAATACAAAAAGCCGCAGATTCATGAATTGATAATCCATATCTTTTAGCAAATTTAACTCTGCCTATGATTGATGTATAGGCTGGGTTTACTTCTGCTACCATTACACCAAAACGCCATGCCCGGGATTTTATGCTGGTTAAAATAGCTTTGTAGGCAAATGAGGAGAGCATACGAGAATATTTTTTATTACTAGACTCGTGAAGCTCTGCCTTTTTTTCTTGGAATGATAGCTGCTCGACAATAATTTGTTTTTTGGTTTCACAGGCCCAATTAACTATTTTGGCAATTGCGTCTCCGATAAGAGCTTTCGTTTGATTTTGATTTTTCCCATACAAATTAAGAGGGATTTTTTTTCTTGCTATGGCATTTCCATAACGATCAGTCTCGACAATGGCAAGATGATCGACGTTGATGTCAACGCCGATGACTCCTATACCTTTACGAGTAATCTTCGCGGGTTCGGGTATGGATACACTCACAAAGATAACCCATCCTTTCTTATCTTGTTTAAAGCGATAGCTGATTGCGACTCCTGAATCCTTATCTTTTGAGAGTTTACGTTCATTGCAACGATCAAGTGCACTGATGATTGCGCCATGGCCGTAGATGAATTTAACTTTCTGAATGTTTAGGTATTTCCCATATTGGGACATAGCATCCGGCAAGCGGAGTCTTAAGGATATGCTATTATCTTCTTCCAATGTTGCCGTACAGGATTGATTACCGGAGCTTTCATCTTTAGAGCCTAGAACAAAGAAACTATCGCTTCTAGCGGCTGTCCAATCCTGCCGCCATTCCTCTTGCGTTTCGTATCCATTGCCTTTTAAATCGAGCTGAGCACGGAATAACTTGCGCGAACCGAAGCAAAGTCGTACTTTTCCTGAAGCAATTTCTGTTTCGAGAGCCTTAACTCGTGAACCTATCCGTGCGAGCCTTCGTTTTTTCTGATGAATGAGTAAAGCTTTATCATTTTTCTTTTCCAACTTTTGGATTTTGGCTATTAAGGAATCTTTTCTCTTTCTTAATTCAATGAGTTGATCCTTGCGAAGTTCCTTGATCGAAGCTATTTTCCCTTCAATTTGGACACGTAGAGCATTAAACTGACGCGATGTGATTCCATACTTTCTCATGTAGGAAGGCTTTAATTCTCTTACACTTTTTCCTTTCGCCAAATCTGCAAACAATGCCCTCTCCGCTTTACCTGCTAGCTTAGCATATTCAGATAAAATACGTACTGGATCGCAGTCAAGTACTGGGCGTGCTTGAAAAGTAAAAGTGCGGTCTTCAGATTTCACTAGCGGCTTCCTTAAGTGCATCAATCAATTTTTTATTCTTCAGGCTACGAGAGCCATATAGTCTGGCTGAAAAAACGGTTATTATTTCTAAGACATCTTGTACCAAATCATCCTCAAAGCTTGAATCTTCAGCAGCATTTATCATGACCACTTCGGTGCCGAATTGCTCGCATAAAGAAAATATCAACTCTGCACCAAACCTCAACAGGCGGTCTTTATGTGTAATAACCAATCTCTCAATGGTTCCACAGCATACTTCTTTGATTAGTTTTTTTAAACCTTTTTTACTGTAATTTAGACCAGAGCCAAGATCTTGAAGAATTTCGAATGTCCAACCATGATTGGCGCAAAATGATTCAAGGACAGCTACTTGTCTTTGTAAATCTGTTTTTTGATCATGACTAGATACTCTAGCATAAGCGATAGTTCGTTTAGTATTCCAATTTTTATTAGGTATTATTCCACGCAATTTTGACAAGTCATATCTACGATGCCCTTTGGGTGTTCTCTCGGACACGATTTTGCCCGAATTTTCCCATCGACGAAGAGTCTCTATGGAAACCCCAAGTTCTTCAGCTGCTTTTCCAATACTTATTCTCATATCACAAAAATCTACACAAAATATGTAGATTTGTCAAGAAATATCCAGATTTATGTGAACAGTTTCAAACCCGCAACAAACAAGAAGATGGGTATGAAACCGATTTCTATGAATGGACAAATACTCAAGTCAAGTATCTAAGGGAAAAGGACTTTAACAAATTAGATAGGGATCATTTAATAGAGGAGATGGAATCTTTGGGTAGAAACGATAAGAGATCATTAAGAAGCCACACCATTGTATTACTTTTGCACTTGCTTAAACAGGATTACCAAAAAGAAGGACAAGGTAACTCTAATTCCTGGAAAAGTTATATTTCAAATGCGACGAGAGAGATTGAATTTTTGCTAGAAGATAGCCCATCCTTGAAAATTGAATTAAAAAAAATATTTTTGGATGCATATAAATATGCCAAAAAAGACGCAGCAATAGAAACAAATCTCCCCATAAAAACTTTTCCTAAAGAATGCCCGTGGAAGATAGAAGAAATATTACCTTTTATCAAAAAGAAACATAACAAGTGACCTAGGCCGCAAGGTGATAGAAAATTAGATAAACATTTTTTTAGCGCTTTTAGCAATCGTCTGCTTCGACACCGACTTCGATGATTTCTAGAAATTTTTCAAATATGCGAGGAACTTCATCAGTAAGTTTCTTACGAAAAACTCCAATATCACGATCTTTGGGTAAATTAGTTTCGATTTCACATATTTTTTTGTGCCATTCTTCTTTGATGACGTCAATTTTTTCTGCTATTGTAAAGAGGGCCACTCCGCTTCCTTCAGGTACGTTATCGGTATACTCTTTAACAACCTCTAGCTTCTTTGCCACACCAATTTTATTCTGTTGTCCGCCAGACATCAAGGATCCATAGATACAATACATGATTGCAATGATCCGCTCTGGATCATCTTTACCCATCTGGTGAATATAGTTTGCAAACTCAATGGCTTTAGGATGGGGAACGATTTTTTTTTCTCCAAGAAATATCCAAATTTTCTCATCCTCTTCAATAGCTTCAGTTCTGAAAAGTCTTTTATCTACAAAATTTTTAAGATGGGGAATCTTTAATATGGTTTCCTGTTGTTCTTTTTCTAAAGCCTGGTGCAAAGGCTTTATGTTGACCATATATTTCAAGTATGCTGTTTGGCAAAATCCAGCTTCAGGCAAACTGGCAAGAAAACTATTCTTTCGAGCTTTCATGTGTATTTTTTGACGCGCTTTATTTAGATCTTCCCATAAATTTGAGTGAAAAAGTTGAGTAGACTCCATAGAACCCCCAAGATTGATTCATTTTCACTTTACATAGGAGGACTCATTGAAGTAAAATAAAATTTTAAATACTCGAGGATTTATGAGAGGCTATGGACGGGGATATAGACGATTTAGGGGACCTCCTAATTTAACAGCAATCACTTTTCTTTTGGTTCTTATCGCACTTTTGTTTGCATCAATAATTTTGTTTTATCATCAGTGAGCCTGTTGATCATAGCGACTTTTATCATGTCGTTTATGACTAGACAAGAAAAGATGGCATAGCACAGTATTGCCAACATTTGCCACCAAGGTAAAGTTGGAAGGTCGGGTATTCCTACAAAGGTGAGAGTTGTCCCAATGAGTCCGTCGGCAATAAGTGCAATGATAAGAGGTGTGCTTGGCATTGTTGCCCAAAACTTTCGCCGTTCTCGAGTAGATATAACAGAAAAGATGGCAAAGTAAAGCAGAGTCAAGAAACTGAATGTATAAAGTGCAAAAGTGTTGATTGCGAGATTGAGGTAATTCCAACCGAACCACAAGAGGAGGAATGCCTCCAAGACCATTGCAACGCCAAGGACGACTGAAATTTTAATAAACCCTGTTATAGCCCAACTTTCAGGTATCTTTGATGGATGGACTCGATCAGTAGCGAGGGCAATTTTTGCAAAATCGGTCATAAAAACAAGTAGCAGCATGGTAAAAGCTGAAACAACAAATTTTCCTGTAATGATAAAGGCAACGGACACAAAAGTAGCCTTTAATATCGTCCGACTGATCTTGTTCATGACCCAAGTCAGAATGCGCTGATAGATCGTTCTTCCCTGTTTTACTAAATCAACAATATTTGTCAGGCCCAGTTCAGTTAAGACAACGCTCGCTGCCCCCTTAGCGATGTCAGTTGCGGTACTAACCGCAATACCTACTTCAGCTTGACGTAAAGCAGGAGCATCATTAACCCCATCACCAGTCATTCCTGTTACATGTCCTTCAGCCTGAAGGTGTTTTACCACACGATATTTGTCTTCAGGATAGATTTCAGCAAAACCGTCAGCGTCACTTCCAACCATGTTTAGCTCTGCCACGCTTCTTATATTAGTCAGCCCAACCTCTTTGGCAATTTCACTCGCCACTGGCAAGGAGTCACCGGTCAGCATCTTGACCTGAATGCCGAGATCGCAGAGTTCTCCAATGAATTGCTTAGCATCTGGTCGAGGAGGATCGAGCAGAGTAACCATTCCTATCAGAGTTAATGGACCAGCTTCAGGGCCTTTTGCTACTGCAAGTGTTCTGTATCCTTTTAGGGCCGATTCATTTACCTGAAGTTCTAAAGCGTCGATTTCATTTGGGTGAAGTTTGCAAATTTCAGCAACGGTCCGGACGGCACCTTTCATCATCTTGAATCGTTGTCCATTTTGTTCGACAACGGCTTCCGTATGTCGATTTGCCGGATCAAATGGGATGAATGAAAGAGTTGTAACTTCTGATATGTTATCAAAGACATGATGATTTTTTGCAGCTTCTAGAAAAGCGAGGTCAATGGGATCTTGGTCGGCTTCCTTAGACGCTAGTGCTCCGGCGAAAAGCACTTCAGATTCTGATCTTCCTTCTAAAGGCAATATGTCCCTGACAGATAATTTGTTCATTGTAATGGTCCCTGTTTTATCAACACAGAGAATATTCATCGTGGCGGCATCCTCGATTGCACTTAAACGAGTAATCAGAACTCCGCGTTCCGCCAATTCTTCTGATCCGAGAGCCATGCTTACAGTAAACATGACGGGAAGGGCTACAGGTATTGCACTCAATAGGAGTACGAGCATGAGAGGAATCATTTCTATCATGGGAACGCCGCGGGAAATCGACAAAATGATCACTATTGCAAGCAGAGAACCAACAATGATCAAGAGCCACCGTACGACATATGCTACAACCTCTTCAATATGCATTCTAGGACGTGCTTTCTGTACAAGTTCTGTCGTTTTGCCAAAGTAGGTTTTAACACCCGTCAATATCACAACTCCATTCCCTTCGCCAGTTCGGGCTAGTGACCCTGAAGAAAGTATTGTTCCGGGTACTTTCTCAATGTCTTTTGATTCTCCGGTGAGGGCTGACTCATCTACTGTTAATCTTCCAGTGAGTAATCTTATGTCCGCTGGAATAATGTCTCCTGCACGCAAGCGAAGGATATCGTCAGGGACTAGTTCCCGGGCAGGAATCACTATCCACTTCCCATCACGTAGAACCCGTGAGCTCACCTGCAATCTGTGCCGTAGACTTTCCATGACTCCAGCGGCCCGCCGTTCTTGCAAGATGCTTAAAACAGCATTAATGATTAGAAGCGCACTGACGATAAATAAATCTGAGAATTTTCTGAGAATTGCAGAGAGAACTATAATTAATTCGAGCATCCACGCCGACAAACCCCAAAATTTTCTGAAGAATTCAATAATGGGGTGTTCTTTTTCCTCGACTACTTCATTATAACCATGTTCTTTTAAACGGATTTCCACTTCTGCCCGAGTGAGACCTTTCTCAAGTGGATCATGCATCATTATCTTGGGCTTTTTTGACAAGCCAGAAAGCAGCACCAATGGCCAAAATTGCCGCAGCGGCCGCATATATGTAGGTTGTTGGAGTAATAGAAAAATCCACAACAATAATTTTTCGGGCAATAGCTGTTAAGGCGGTTGCTAGGACCATATGGACATGAAGTGCATCCTTTTTGAGGTAGAAAATAATATTTAGAAATATTTCAATGGCGATTAAAACTGCTAGAAAGTTGCCCATTGTTACCAACAGATTCTCTATGTTAAAGACGCCAAAGGTTAGCGAGGACGCTTGATTAAATAAGTGGACTGCAACATCGCATACACCCCACATAATTACGAGGGTAATGAGTACCGCAAGGCACTTGACGCATACTACGACGATCTTATTTAAATAACGTACAAGGCGATCATCAGCCTTTGTAACCAAACTAGCTTCTGGTATATTTTCCATATAATCCTGGTTATATGAAATAATATTTTTGATGTCTACATTAAATCTGGGGCTTGCTTGATAGGAGCAAAGATTGTATAGTAGTTTTATATCAGTAAAATGAGGGTCATTATGCATATAAGTCGTCGCGCTTCATATAATTTACTCAAGGATGCTTGGTCCGAAGATCCCTCTATTTCTGTGAAATCTTGGCAAGTCGAAGATTACAGACAAATTTCTGACGACGTATTATTTTCCAGGCTCACAAAACTTGGAAATACACTAGATATAAATAATTTTATTTCTATATCTGATTCATTTGATTCACCCGAAGATATGGCCGATTTTCTCGAAGAAAGAATTCCAGCTTCCGAAGACGAAAGCGGGCAAATCTATCTACTGGTTTTTGAACTCTGGAGACGGCTTACTCCAGAGAAACAATCCCTATCCGTATTTTGTGACGAATTAGATCGGCAAATTTTTATGTTTGACAAAGATAAAGTCGAAAATGAAGAGACACTTCAAGATGTCCTCATGAATTTACAGACTATTTTAGAGGAAAATATCGATGGCGGTGCCAAACCAGCCGAAGTTTTTAACGCCATTTGCACCGAATGCGCCAATAATCTTGAAGACTTTCTTTATGATTACGTACTTCAGCAATTAGACCTAGGTAACGAATCCTATGCAGCTGAATTAATCGAAGGTTTCGAACCATACCTCAAAGGCAACAAATGGTTCGATCTTCTCAAAATCCACCTCGTCTCATTTTCAGATATCGATACCGCTGAAGAATTGCTAAAAAAAGTTGTCCATAAGGCACTAAAAGATGATGATCTCGAATATAATCTGGATGTTCTCGCCTTTATGGCGCAAATTGGCGATCAAAAAGAATTTACCAAATTGGTTAAGAAAACCATTCCCGTGGTTACTTCTGAAAGAGATTTCAAAGATTTATTAGAAATCTGCAAAGATTATTTTCACTACTTAGACATCGATCCCAAAGAGCAGGGCATTGAACAAATCATCCAACAAAGACGAAAAATTCCCATCGAGGCTGATTTCAATAAAAATGATCAAGACGCCGCGCAACTTGTAAAAATTATTAATTGATTTAAAAAAATTTTTTTATCCCTAATTCATTCAGTATCAATCGAATCCATTCCACTCAAAAATTCAATAAAATTATGTGTATTTTATTAATTCTCAGTGTGTTACATTCAATCTTTCAAAGCCCATAGAAGAGGCTTTTTAGGATAAGTCGCTATTGACTTTTATCTGAAAAAGATGGATACCAATCTTACCACATTATCAAACAAGAGGGAGTTAGAATCATGACAAAACCCACCACCCGGGCAATGGCTACAAGTTTACGTACATATCATCGCCCTTTAAAAGAGGGAGAAACTCAGCTCGAATCTTGGGAACAAGTCATTGATCGAGTTATTTCCCACCAACAATGGCTTTGGGAAAGACCGTTAGGCCGACCACTCAATGAAAGAGAACTACATGAACTCGAAGAACTACGTGTATTGATTCTTAATCGGAAAATCGCTCCTGCAGGAAGAACTCTCTGGCTCGGTGGAACTAGTCTCAGTCGCAAACGTGAATCCAGCATGTTTAACTGCTCTTTCACTTATGTTGAAACCGTTTACGACGTTGTTGATGTTCTGTGGCTGCTGCTTCAAGGTTGCGGTGTCGGATTCAGACCCATTACTGGAACTCTGAATGGCTTTCGCCGACCCCTACAGGAAATTCAAATTATTCGCTCACAACGGACCGAAAAAGGTGGAGTGGAGAAAAACGTAGAGACATATGATCCTGTATCGCATACATGGACGATCAAAATTGGAGATTCAGCAATTGCTTGGGCAAAAGCGGTAGGAAAATTGGTCGCCGGCAAGTATCCAGCTAGAAAATTGGTGTTAGATTTTTCCGAAATTCGTCCTGCCGGCATGCGTTTAAAAGGATATGGCTGGATTTCTTCAGGTGATGAACAGATCGCAAAAGCATTTAAATCCATCGCAAAAATTTTGTCAGACCGTGCAGATCAACTTCTAACTCGAATTGACATTCTCGACATCGTAAACTGGCTAGGGACAATTCTTTCGAGCCGTCGGTCAGCACAGATCGCTCTTTTTGAATATGGACAGCCAGAATGGGAAGAATTTGCATTGGCAAAAAAAGATTGGTGGTTAACAGGAAAAGCTCATCGACAGCAATCAAATAATAGCCTTTTATTCAACCGTAAGCCAACACGTAAAGAATTGGAAAAAGTATTTGCAACAATGATGGAGGCTGGCGGATCTGAGCCTGGAATCATCAATGCTGCTGAAGCAGAGCGTCGTGCTCCTTGGTTTAAGGGTTGCAATCCTTGCGTAGAAATCCTTTTGGGAAACAAGAGCTTCTGTAATCTAACCGAAGTTAACGTGTTGGCCTTCAAAGGGGATAAAACTGGACTCGAAAGAGCCCTATATCTCGCAGGAAGAATGAACTACCGTCAAACCATGGTTAATTTGAGGGATGAAATTCTCCAAGAAGCTTGGCATCTGAACAATGACTTTTTACATCTTTGCGGCGTAGGACTCACAGGCATACGTGCAAGACCCGATTTAACTGCATACGACTACAAGAGAATGAGAAATATCACAGTAAGTGCCGCATATAGCATGGCGCATGAGTTGAATGCTCCATTGCCTAAGAACGTCACATGTGTCAAACCCAGTGGAACCATCAGTAAAATCATGGGAACAGAAGAGTGGGGAGAAGTACCTGAAGGTCTTCATATGCCATTAGGAAAGTATATTTTCAATAATATTACCTATTCTAAACATGATCCTTTGGTGGACCGATTCCGTGCCGCTAACTATTCAGTTATCGAGAAACCCTTTGAACCTGAATCTGTACTGGTAAAATTTCCAGGAAAATATGAAAACATTCCATTTACCCGCAAAACTGTTGTCCGTAAAGATGGTAAAGTAGAGGAAGTCGAAGTAAATGCTGATTCAGCTATTGAACAGCTTGAGTGGTATAGACTGTTGCAAGAAACTTGGTGCGAGCAGAACGTATCGAACACCATATCATACGACCCTTCGGAAGTACCCGATATTATCAACTGGTTTATGGAAAACTGGGATTCGTATGTCGGAGTATCGTTCATATATCGCAATGATCCCACGAAGAATGCGGAAGATCTTGGATATGCCTATCTGCCTCAAGAAGTTGTGACAAGGGAGGTATATGAGGAGTACGTAAGTACTCTCAAAGAGATCGACTATACCGGTATAGGTATTACCATGGATGAGCCAACCGAAACATGCATGACCGGCGCCTGCCCCATCAGGTGATAAGGGAGCTTTCCTTCCTATAATCCTTCATATCCTGCCGCTTGCGATCATGCATATCCTGTTATCCCAGTGGAAAACAGGATAAGCATGATCGCAAGCGGCAGGATATGAAGGATTATAGGAAGGGATGAAGAAAGGATTTTGTTAATCTTGTTCGTCTTCTTCGGGGAGGAAGCCACCGGCTTGCATTCTCCAAAGAGCAGCATAATGTTCGCCAGCTTCGATAAGGGATATATGTGTTCCTTCTTCGATAATCTTGCCATCTTTGAAGACTAGGATACGGTCCATGTCAGATAATGTTGACAAACGGTGAGCAATTACAATTGATGTACGACCTTCCATGAGCGATTTCATGCTATCTTTGATTAAGGTCTCTGTCACGGAGTCCAAAGCAGATGTAGCCTCATCCAGAATCAATATTGGTGCATTTTTTAGGATGGCTCTGGCAATAGAAATGCGCTGACGTTGTCCTCCAGAAAGTTTAACTCCACGCTCCCCAACGAATGTTTCATACTTTTCTGGCATTTTTTCGATGAACTCGTGGGCATGGGCTTTTGCGGCTGCCTGACGTACCTCTTCGTCTGTGGCCTCTAGCTTTCCAAAGCGGATGTTATCCATTAATGTACGATGAAAGAGAGAAGTGTCTTGTGGTATGAGTGCAATTTGTTCCCTAAGGGAATTTTGTGTCACGTTAAAAATATCCTGACCATCTATAAGAATGCGACCTTTTTCCACATCGTAATACCTTAGAATGAGGTTGACAAAAGTGGTCTTACCAGAACCTGATGACCCTACAAGTCCCACTTTTTCTCCCGGATGAATAATAATGTTCTTATTCTGGAAGATATTATATTCGGGCCTATAGTGAAAAGATACGTTTTCAAATTTAATGAGCCCTTCAGTAACTTTTAGAGGTTTTGCATGAGGTTCGTCTGTGATTTCAATTGGATCTTGAATAATTGAAAGAGCTTGTTTACAGACGCCAATCTTATTATAGAGAGTAGGGAATTCAAGACCGGCAATCCATGCCATCATGGTTATATTCCATGTCGTGTTGAAAATGAAGACGACTTCCCCGGTAGTAAGACGTCCTTGTTGCCAACTGTATAGCATATACCAGTTCATGACTATACCTATGCCTAACAAGGATAGGATTCCCATGACGAATTTCATCTTTTCGATATACCATAATGAAACTATGTGTTTTTCCTGTTCATCCTTCTGAAATTTTTCCAGGAATTTTAATTCATATCTGTATCTAGAAAATAGTCTTACATTATTGTGGTTTGAGAGGCTATCGACGATTTTTCCTGCAAGGGTGCTTCTGGATTCGGCATGCACATCTGAATAGATGGCGCATTTGCGAGCAAATACCCATGAAACAGATATATGTACTACCAGCCATGAGGCTAATATTAGGGCAAAATAAATGCTGACGAATGCGAAAAGTGTAACAGCGATAACAAGACTTAAAAGCACCGGGAAAAAAAGGTAAATAACGAGTTGAATTATATTCTCGATATTATGCGGCATATCGGAAATTTTATTTGCGATCGTCCCTGCGAAGTTGTTGCTGAAGTAGTTGAAGGAGTGCTTTTGGACATAATTGAACATATCCATGCGGACATCGGCTTCCAATTTAGGGAGGGTTTTTGCCATTAACATGCCGCATGCGCGGAAAAAGATTTCGACGCAAGTCCACAGGCTGATTCCCATGATGATGGGCGTGGCGAGGACATGCCACATATCAGCTCGGTCGCCTGAATAGTTTGTAATGCCATCGATCAGGAGCATGATGACTATTGGCCACATGGTATGGTCTATGGACCAGGCAAAAGCAAAAAATTGAATAAGAGCAAACGTTTTCCACTGTTTTTTGATATAATGCCAAATGAATGGCCCTAATGTATGGGGTAATTTTTCGCTATTCATGATTCTACGCTACCACAAAACATACTATAAAGCAACTATTTAGGATTGACCTATTCTTCGATTGCTACAGGCTGGAAGTTTAGGTAATCGCAGGAAGTGAGCACATAGCGGATGCCGTTTTTTTCACCGAACATCTTGCTGCCCGCTCTGATGTTATGTAAATGACCGAAGACACAGACGTTTACACCATATTTCTCCAACAGCTTAGATGTCTCGGAATCTTTTAAATCGGCGCTTATCGGAGGATAATGGGTCATTACAATTTTTATGGAAGCGTCTTGTTTTAAACATTTCAGACTCATTTCCAAACGACCGAGTTCACGAGCAAAGATTTTTTTACCAGTCTCGGGATCGCTCTCATGTTCCGTTAGAGGCTTTTCTCGTTTATTTTCTCGTATTTCTATGAATTCTTTAAAATTGTACTCAGGAGTATCCCAAAGGCGTGCTCCGCAGACAGAAACGTTTCCCCAGTTAAACGCATCATTGGAAATAACATGGATAGTGGAGGGGAGTAATTTGCGTATTTTGCTTGCCGAAGACCACCAATAGTCATGGTTTCCGCGAATCATGACCTTTGTCCCAGGAAGTTTATTAATCCATTCCAGATCAGCCATAGCCTCTTCGATATGCATGGCCCACGAGATATCACCAGGAATCAATACCAGGTCCTCATCGCGGATATTCGCCCGCCAATTTGACTCGAGTTTTTGAGTCCATCCTATCCATGCCTCCCCGAAAATGTCCATTTCTTTGTTTGGGATCCCGAAGGAGAGATGCGGATCTCCTATTGCCCAAATAGTCATGTGTTTTCTGTCCGGGATTTGAGGGCATTCCAGGCTTTTTCTCGGTAGTGGATGGCTTCTTGAAGGGGATTTTCTGCTTCCATAATGCCTCTGCCGACTATGATAACATCTGTTCCTTTATTGATGACGTATTCTGGAGTATTATATTGCTGCCCTAAAGAATCTCCTCCCGTTGCAAGTTTGACTCCAGGGGTAAAATGAATAAACGCTGGATTATTCACGAGTTTATTTTGAGAGATGAATCCCATGACAAACTCTGGGTGCTTCATAGCCATGCTTACAGCTGCCTCTGTATAAATTCCTGTCGCAAGAGAGCCTGATGTGCTCAATTCGGCAACTAAAAGCATTCCGCGGCCTAAGGGTAATCCAACTTCTTTCAGGCCTTGGATAATGCCGGGGCCTGGAGTCGCCATGGCGTTGACAATATGGGCCCATTCTGAAATGCGGTAAATTCCCTTTTCATATTGCATCTTGCTGATGGTGCCGATGTCAGTAAATTTACGGTCTTCAAAAATCATGAAGTTGTGCTTTTGGGACAGTTTCTTTAGTTGAAAGATGAGGTCATGATCGAAATCTTCGATCAGGTCAATATGGGTTTTAAATACGCAAATTTCAGGGCCGAGGAGGTCCGCATAGTGTAAAAGAATATCCTTCCGTGTCACATCTGCATTGACCGCTAAGTTAGTTTTCTTTTCATCAATTAATTGAAATAAAGAACGTGCCAAAGAATTTTCGGATAATTTAGCTCTTTCTTGTAAGGATAATGTACTTATATGCATGATTATACCACACTGATAACTTGGTTTTTCTTAACAAATTCCTTCGCTTCTTGGGCTGTCCGGGAATCAATTTTTTCAGAACTTTCAAGAATATCAAATACTTCTGTAATAGTAAATACGGAATGGAGTTGATACCCTTTTTCTACAAGATTTTGCTTTCCACCTTGCTCACGATCTATCAATACAAGTGTGTCTTGAACCACCAGTCCTTCTTGTTCTAAAGGCTCGATCGTTTCCATGATACTTGCACCGCTAGTGATCAAATCTTCAATGATTAAACACCTCTGACCGCTTTCAAATTTTCCTTCGATCATTTTTTTTGTGCCATGGTCTTTTTGTTCTTTTCGTTTCATGATCATCGGGATTCCTTGTTTCAGCGATATCGCCGTCGCTATGGGAAGGGCGGTATACGGAACGCCGCAAATTAGGTTAAAGCGACATTCTTGAATTTGTTCCCACATGATGTCTCCGATCCTTTCTAAAAGATCGGGATAAGACACAATAAGTCTCAAGTCAATGTAAAACGGGGAAATAATCCCGCTTTTTAAGGTAAATGTTCCAAATTTTACGGCTCCAATATTGTGGAGCTTGCGTATCATGGCATCACGTTGCATATATTTCTACTCTCCGCTGTTGTGCTAAATATGGGTTCCACATCATGCCTGTAGCTGTCATGGCGACATCGGCACCGGCATCGAAAAAATTCTGAAAATGTTCGGGAAGAGTGACCCCTCCCGTGGCTATTAAGGTAAGATCTAACTTGTTCCTATCGATGATTTTACGCGCATCCCTCACGAACTGAATCGCCGCTTGATGAATAGGATGCCCGCAAATTCCGCAAGTTGCCCTGTTTTCTCCAAGGGTCGGTTTGCCTTGTGAGTCGATCACCTTCATACTGATAGTGTTAATACCTGAAATTGCTCTGACACCTGCTCTTGCAGCAGCGACAAAAGTATTTTCCATGATTGAAATATCGGAAAATACACCGACTTTAATGATAAGCGGCGTGTCGCCGATCACTTTCATCATTTTTGATGAAAAATCGTAAACAGCATCTGGATTTGAATACAGTGATCCTTCTTTTGCTGACACATTTGGACATGAATAATTTGCTTCGAGAATTTTAGAATCGCAGTTCTTTGCAAATCGTGCACATTCAACATACTCATCAAGTGTTCTTCCAAAAACAGACACCACCATTACCTGTCCTTTGCTTAATTTGGAATTAGCCAATGGAAGGTCCTTCATGAGGTATTCGGAGGAGCGGGAAGGATTTCCGAATGAATTCGTAATACCAAGCTTAGAGGTGTCCTCGGGTATACAAGGAAGACTTCGAAGAAATGGAGGAAGTTTTGCTGGATCTAATGGTTCCGGAGCATCAACAGCCACGACGTTGGGAGTTTGATGGCTCGGATGATCATAAGTGCGAATTGTTTTGTAAGTGAGAATATCAAATCCAAGATCAGCTGCCAGTCCGATCCAGCTAGAGTTCAAAAGCGGACCCGAAGGGACTCCAATAGGTGATGCCACTTTATATCCTAAGAAGTCTATCCATAAAGATTCATCAGGCATTTTTCTTGAGGGAATGGGATCCGTAAAGAAAGGTCCCTCTTCCATATTTTCTAGCCAGCTTTTGGAAACATCATATATCGGCTGATTACTCATTGCTTACCTTAAAAACTTTTCCATTAACAATAGTGTAAACTGGCCAGCCGCATAACTCGCTACCCGTAAAAGGGGACCATCCTGATTTGGTTTTCAGTTGATTGTCCTTCACCTCTTTCTTCCTGTTCAAATCAACCAACACAACATCATTATTAGACTCTAAATTGAAGATATTGATAGGATTAATGCGCATTAAATCTATGAGGCGCTCTAGAGTAATTTTTCCTTGATGATTAGCATTCAACAAAAGCGGCAAAGTTGTTTCGACCCCTGGAACCCCAGAAGGAGATTCGCCATAAGGGCGCGCCTTCTCAGATAATGTATGAGGGGCATGATCCGATCCTATAGTATCCACAGTACCATCGTGAATTGCCTCCCATAAAGCAGATTGATCCCGCCTCGTTCGGAGCGGAGGATTCATTTGCACTTTGGTCCCCCACTGAGCATAGTCATCTTCGGTCAAGAATAGATGATGTGGTGTAGTCTCCAAATATACTAAAAGTTGATTCTTTTTTGCCTGCCTGATCAAATCAATCTCTTCTTCCGTACTGACATGTGCAAAATAAACTTCTGTGCCGTACTTCAAAGCAAGTTCCAAGGCCTGTTCAGTTGCTTTAATTGCAGCCATACGATCCCGTATTTTTGAATGTACAGCAGGGTCTTTTTCCTCTGCAAACTGAGCCTTTCTTTGATTTAAAATTTGCTCATCTTCGGCATGCACAGCAACAATCAAGTTTCTTTGTGCGGCGCTCTGAAAAACCGTCTCAAGAGCCTCTTTGCTGTTCATTAACAAATCACCTGTACTAGATCCCATATAAACTTTAACGCCGATGATCTCTTTCTTGCTTTTTCCTATTTCATCCAAATGATTTTTATCTGCCCCAAACCACAAGTGATAACGCAATGGTATGCCAATACTTTTGAGCTGTTCGTCGATTACTTTCTTCTTTAGGTCAAGTTGCTCCTTTGTACTGCACGCAGGATGATTATTGGGCATATCAAAAACAGTCGTGATTCCACCTGCAATGGCCGCTTGAGCCCCTGTGGACCAATCCTCCTTGTGTTCCGCGCCGGGTGTTCTAAAATGTACATGGCAATCAATCATTCCCGGAAGAAGCGTAAGGGCTCCTTTTGCATCTATTTCATTATTTTCAGAACTCTCTACTGTGTAATCTTGGACTTTTCCATCGAGCGTCTTTACATTTCGAATAGTAATCATTTATTTGAGTTCCTCTTGGGAGATGAGTTTACGACAATAGTGGCACCTCAGCCAAATACTTTGGTCCATTTTTTGAATGACATAGAGATGGCTAGAAATATTTTCGTGATTTGAAACACAGCGGGGATTAGGACATGCAATAACTCCACGGATTGACTCAGGGATAGAAATAGGGTACTTTTGAACAACTTCGTAATCCTGAATGATATTCAATGTAGCCTTAGGAGCAAAAAGTGCGATTTGGTTGACCTCATTCAAATCGAGCTTGCGTCCCTCGACTTTTACAATATCTTTGATTCCCAACCGATCGCTTGTTAGATTGAGACCCACTGTCACTAGCTTTTGGTGCTCAGAAAGATTGAGAATTTGAATGATTTTCAGCGCATTACCGGCATCGATATGGTCAATTACAGTGCCATCACGAATAGCTGCCACAGCGAATTGCTTTGTTAAAGTCATTTTCTACCTCTAACAAGCTATTTTGGCTAGAATCATCTTTAATTTCAAGAAATCATTGATTTAATATATATTTCGTGACTGGATCAATCGCACGATAGCCTTTTTTTTGCCACTCAATATGGTCAGTCTTTTCTAGCGCAGAAATCGCAAGAGTAATACTCCGCGGTGATAGGTTTACCTGTTGCATAAATGTATCAGCGTGAGGTTCTGGTACATAAGAATGTCTGCATATTATCTGCAATACAATTCGTTGGTTTTTTGTCAGCGCCGATAAATCATTCGCAATGGCCCCAAACTCCTCTTCAACAAGTTGTTTCCACATGTCGTGGACGTCGCTAAATGTTGGAGAATGGTCCAACGACCATAATTTCGAAACCCATTTTTTCTGCCACTTGATTGCAAAAAATTGCCCCTTCGCAATTCGCGAAGGAAAGATCGCCATCTGTTCTTCTTTTTTCATGATTATACCTAATGTATTATACATTATGTATAATTTTGAGTTAGGATATTGACAATGGAACTTTCTTATTACCTGCCGTGGGTGCTAACACTATTCGGTTTGAGTAAGCAGGTTCGATAGGATTGGATATTTTTCACCCCCAGCCCGAATGACGTTGAGAAGAGTGCCAATATAGCCTGAATCTTCAGCGTTAACGAGAGATTTTTTCATTCGCTCCGTTTCCTGGATGAAAAGCCATGCTTCCTCAATAAAATCCTCACGGAATTGAAACTCCGTCGAATCGGACTCAGTGCCTTTTAGAAACAGAAAGTATTCTTTATTGAAGCCTTGTCGCCCTCCATGACCAGTACATGGACGCATAATATCAACAGAATCTGCAGAAGAAAAGAGGATAGCTTCTATGGATGGATGTTTATTACTTTTTTTAACAATCATCTGCGACTTTTCAGAAGCCTCGTCTTCAGTCATACCCTTATTAATTAAGTGTTCTTTGAGAATATCCGCAGACTCTTTTTCCCACTTGTCTATGCCATTAGCCTTGCGTCCTGAGTCGTGAAGGCCAGTTGTCCGGCGAAGGAGATCCAGATCAACCTCTTGTCCATTGGCTATTAGGTAACGGGCCATAAGCTCTGCAAATAATACCGCTCGTGAGACATGCAAACGCCCATGAATTCCAATCTTGTCAAACCCATCTTCGTGATGCTTATAAATGGGGAGTATTTCGCTCTCAAACTCCTTTATGAAATCATTAAATGAACTCAGTATTTTGTCGTCTGTATTGATCTCGACTAGAGAATTAATGTCTTTTACTTCTGAGCCCAGTCTTTTGTTGTCCATATTGTTCTTGACTGTGGAGTTAAGGTCCTTCACGCTTGGAGTGTTACTTTTATTATCTTCCTTCGGCCCAAACTGTGTGACTATAAAATATTCGATTAGGGAGGCTAATTGACCCAGAAGAGGAACTGCTTCAATAATAGCGATTAAACGGTGTACTTTGCGCCCTTTTAGATTTCCGGTCTCTGCCTCATTCCAGTGTGATACGCAATTACCCCATAATAGGGCCTTTGGTAAACTGTATTCTTTAATAGTGTAATTAAATTTATCCATTAATTTATACCTTATTCATTACAAATTGAATCAATTTTTATTATAAATTTTACTTATTTTAAAGTCAAACTTGAAGCGAAGGTATTTTACGGCTTTTTTATGACAAAATTTTCAGATTTTCGTCGTAAAAATAATGATAAATTATTATTTTAAATTAATCATGAGGGGTGTGTCTTATACCTCCGAATTTTAGGTGATTATAGTACTATGCCTCTAGAAATTTAGTGGTACGCTCAATAAAGTAATCGGGGTTTTCTTCCATTAGCGGTCCATGTCCAGCTTCCGGCACTATCCACAACGCGCTTTTTGGTATCGCATGGAACATCTCAATAGATATGTCTAAAGGATAAAGAAAATCTCTATCGCCTTGTATAATCATTGTCCGTGCTGTGATTAAAGAGAGATCTTGAGTATTAAAATTCATATCAGTTTTATCGATAGCAAAAGCATTAGCATGTCTAACAAATTCGCGGATTTGTTCGTCGCCATGGAAATGGAGTTTTCTCATAGCTTGCCATTGCTCATCAGTGAGGCTGTTGACTGAGTGTTTAGCCATAATCTTACAGGCTTGCTCGGGAAAATAACTGGTTGCACTCACTAATACCATGTTCTCAACTCGATCAGGTTGCTGGGTCGCCATATGCAATAGAGCGTTTCCACCCCCGCTGACTCCCATGCATATGAATTTTGTTATTTTTAAATGATCAAGCAGGGCATAAATATCGAGTGCAACCTGATTGAAGGTATAGTGGTGGGATTGAACATTGGTTGAACGGCCATGTCCTCGCATATCCGGGATGATTACTTTAAACTTCTTCGCCAGTTCTTGACTTATTTTACCCCATGTGGCCCCAGAACCACAGAATCCATGAAGGAGCACCAGCGGTTTACCTTCTCCATATACCTCGTAATAAAGTTGAATGCCATTAATATTCGCAATACTTCCAATCATGATCTTTTCTTCCTCTTATAATATTAGCGAAATGATAACTTGTGGGCAGAATAAATGTCAGTAAAAATTCTGCACAAAATATTGATTTCAATGTTTTGTAGTTGCATTCATTTTAAAATAATTTTATGTATTAAAAAATTAAAATCAATTATCATATAATTCGAGCTTTTTTAAAAATTTTTTATTGAAATGTAATTTAGTTTTTTATATAATACACACAATGATTATGAAAAGATCTCGTGACAGTGGTATAGGGTAATATATTAATAATTTTAAAATGAGTAGTTATGAAAATAGGTGAATTTGTAGATTGGTTTAATCCATGGTCAAAGGAGCATAAAGGGAATATAGATAGATTCTCAACGGACCTGACAGCTGGTCAGCGGATTTTAACAGGGGTTGTAACTGCTTTAGCCACCATTCTTTTGCTTGGATTTGGTGGCGTTGGAGTTTTTAGACTCTTTACTGAAAAAGTCTTTAAAAAAGTCGATCTTGATAAAGGAACAGATTCAGTCACACAACTTGCAAATAGAGTAAATCAAATAGTTGGAGCAAATGCTGATCTAATTAATGTAATAACATACGAACTCACAGAAACTGAAGTAAGAAGCCTGAACAGGGATTCCATCTGGGACAAAATTCATGAAGAGAATGCTGATAGACTCGTTATTCAATTGGATAATGGAGATACGGTTACTTATGAAAAGCTTGTTTTAGAAAGGCTCGCCTATATAAAGCCATCCATTGAAGATCTTGTTGAAAAATGTACGTTAAAATTTGCTTCAGGGGAGGAGCTTTCGGAAGCTCGGGCTAAATTGTACCTGTGTGGAGATCTGTTTACTAATCTTATCGCTGGTGCTTCGAAGAGTGATGAAATTCCACTTCGAATCACATTAGTTGGCTTTCGAACCATAATAGAGGCTTTAGATATGGACGAATATAGCAGTCTTGATCTAGATGCGGTGAAGTACTTATTATTCCCCCCTGCTTCGTTTCTTCCAGAAGGCATTTATGGGCAAAAGGAATGGGATAAATGGGGTGATGTAGGTATTGTGCCGCCACCTCCCTTAGAGCTTTTGACTTTTATGGAAACTGGCTGCCCTATCAGCAACGACGGAAGATTAGCAAAAGATACCCACGTTATCATGTGGATTCCTGCAACAATCGATGGGAAAACACCTACGCTTGATGATATAGAAGCTATCACGAATTCTGAAGAAAAATTTGGCGATCGCAAAATCGGATATGATTATATTAATAAACTACTAAGCAGTAATCTTGAGGTCAATAGACCAATAGTGAAAGGTTATTGGATTGCGATGTACAAGGAGCCTCTTGAAGGGGGTAAATCTTATGCAGATCAACAAGCCTATATTGCAAATAGTTGTCCTGAGTATGAGGTACCTACAGTTAGAGATGTTATTTTTTGCAGCTTGATGAATTACATTTGTTCCGGAGAGTACATTCTAGCTGAAGGAAAACCAGTGTGTTACACTCGATGTCAGGAAAAAATTTACACTTGTCAGATCATTATTGGGGTGTTCGGCCCTGCAGGGCCCTACGTATACTACTCCGAAATACATGAGAGACTCTCGATTGGCATTTGCCCTGTGCGGAAGTTCTTTGGAAAATAGGTCATTGGAATATTGGCTCCTTGGTTTTGCAGCTGGCGTCGGCCAGCTTCCGTTTTTTCGAGAAGTCCGTCCTTCAAAAAATCCTTAAACTCAAATACCATTTTTTACACAAGCGCCAGCATCAATCTGGATCTTTATGACTTCGTCGAGGTTGTATTCAAGAGCTAATTTTAGAGGGCTTTTTCCCTTTAAAGTCTCATTAGGATTGGCTCCGCACCTGAGAAGGGTTTTAACTATAGCCGATCCCTTGCCACCATGCAGGTGATCATAGCCTAGATGTAGGCTCCGGAAGGCTGAAGGCCTGCCCCTGATAGCTTCATTCACTGCACTGTTTGAAAAAAAACGACTCCGAATATGACTCCGAATATGACTCCGAATATGGAGTGACCCAATTCATTGGGTCTTTTTCAGGGCCGAATTCATTCGGCCCTGTGAATGGCAAGATATCGCCGTTCACCAGGGGAAGGGCAAGATATCGCTGTTCACCGAGCACAATGAATTGGGCTCGGAAAAAGACCCAATGAATTGGGTCGTTCCATATTCAGAATCGTCCTTTTTAGCTTTTGCTTGATGCGAATGTGTGCGGCCTTCAGCCGTCTGGAAAGAGTCAATCGAGTAGTGGACATTTGCTGTACAGGAATTCGACTTGGTTTAATCCCAATGGAGGTAACCGACTTTCTATACGCACCAGCCCATTCCCACACATCTCCGAACATTTTTCGATGAATATCTCTAAGATCACCAACCTGAAACCTTTTTTCTGGATCATCAACTGGCGTGCGAAGTATTTTCCGTTGAGCATTCAAAATATTTTCAGCTTCAACCGCTATAAAAAACCTACACAATTCTATACATTTGGCCTTTTGGCTAATGTGTATTTGCGTAAATACGTCTACCAAGCAGTTCTGTAGACGATTCGCGTATTGGAGTTTCACCAAGAATATCCGGGACCTCTGTATCGCGACAGGCAGAAGGTTGTCGGCCTGGGGATCGATTTCTCATCGCCCGTAAATGTGCTGCATGCACCGCTGAGAGCTTCTTTCTTACAAGCCGCCACGATGTCCATACATGTTTATCTCGATTCCTCACGGGTAGAGATAAAGTGACATGGCCACCTTTGCCATCAGGAATTTGATCCTTTTGGCGCGGAAGTCTTTCGGAAGTTCTTAAGAATCTTCTGGCAATACAAAAAGCCGCAGATTCATGAATTGATAATCCATATCTTTTAGCAAATTTAACTCTGCCTATGATTGATGTATAGGCTGGGTTTACTTCTGCTACCATTACACCAAAACGCCATGCCCGGGATTTTATGCTGGTTAAAATAGCTTTGTAGGCAAATGAGGAGAGCATACGAGAATGTTTTTTATTACTAGACTCGTGAAGCTCTGCCTTTTTTTCTTGGAATGATAGCTGCTCGACAATAATTTGTTTTTTGGTTTCACAGGCCCAATTAACTATTTTGGCAATTGCGTCTCCGATAAGAGCTTTCGTTTGATTTTGATTTTTCCCATACAAATTAAGAGGGATTTTTTTTCTTGCTATAGCATTTCCATAACGATCAGTCTCGACAATGGCAAGATGATCGACGTTGATGTCAACGCCGATGACTCCTATACCTTTACGAGTAATCTTCGCGGGTTCGGGTATGGATACACTCACAAAGATAACCCATCCTTTCTTATCTTGTTTAAAGCGATAGCTGATTGCGACTCCTGAATCCTTATCTTTTGAGAGTTTACGTTCATTGCAACGATCAAGTGCACTGATGATTGCGCCATGGCCGTAGGTGAATTTAACTTTCTGAATGTTTAGGTATTTCCCATATTGGGACATAGCATCCGGCAAGCGGAGTCTTAAGGATATGCTATTATCTTCTTCTAATGTTGCCGTACAGGATTGATTACCGGAGCTTTCATCTTTAGAGCCTAGAACAAAGAAACTATCGCTTCTAGCGGCTGTCCAATCCTGCCGCCATTCCTCTTGCGTTTTGTATCCATTGCCTTTTAAATCGAGCTGAGCACGGAATAACTTGCGCGAACCGAAGCAAAGTCGTACTTTTCCTGAAGCAATTTCTGTTTCGAGAGCCTTAACTCGTGAACCTATCCGTGCGAGCCTTCGTTTTTTCTGATGAATGAGTAAAGCTTTATCATTTTTCTTTTCCAACTTTTGGATTTTGGCTATTAAGGAATCTTTTCTCTTTCTTAATTCAATGAGTTGATCCTTGCGAAGTTCCTTGATCGAAGCTATTTTCCCTTCAATTTGGACACGTAGAGCATTAAACTGACGCGATGTGATTCCATACTTTCTCATGTAGGAAGGCTTTAATTCTCTTACACTTTTTCCTTTCGCCAAATCTGCAAACAATGCCCTCTCCGCTTTACCTGCTAGCTTAGCATATTCAGATAAAATACGTACTGGATCGCAGTCAAGTACTGGGCGTGCTTGAAAAGTAAAAGTGCGGTCTTCAGATTTCACTAGCGGCTTCCTTAAGTGCATCAATCAATTTTTTATTCTTCCGGCTACGAGAGCCATATAGTCTGGCTGAAAAAACGGTTATTATTTCTAAGACATCTTGTACCAAATCATCCTCAAAGCTTGAATCTTCAGCAGCATTTATCATGACCACTTCGGTGCCGAATTGCTCGCATAAAGAAAATATCAACTCTGCACCAAACCTCAACAGGCGGTCTTTATGTGTAATAACCAATCTCTCAATGGTTCCACAGCATACTTCTTTGATTAGTTTTTTTAAACCTTTTTTACTGTAATTTAGACCAGAGCCAAGATCTTGAAGAATTTCGAATGTCCAACCATGATTGGCGCAAAATGATTCAAGGACAGCTACTTGTCTTTGTAAATCTGTTTTTTGATCATGACTAGATACTCTAGCATAAGCGATAGTTCGTTTAGTATTCCAATTTTTATTAGGTATTATTCCACGCAATTTTGACAAGTCATATCTACGATGCCCTTTGGGTGTTCTCTCGGACACGATTTTGCCCGAATTTTCCCATCGACGAAGAGTCTCTATGGAAACCCCAAGTTCTTCAGCTGCTTTTCCAATACTTATTCTCATATCACAAAAATCTACACAAAATGTGTAGATTTGTCAAGAAATATCCAGATTTATGTGAACAGTTTCAAACCCTATTAAGATCGCTCTGACTGTGTACCCACTTAGGAATAAGACCAATACACTCTGATAATGGTGTAGCGCCTTCCGGAAATTCAAAAAATTTAACCATAAGACTTGATTACTCTTTCCATAACTTCGAATTCGGTCCTTGTAAAAGACGCTCTTCTTCATGTTTCAATAACTCTTCTATAAACCGTGAATCAGGTTGTTGATTTTCTAGATTCATTGTTCCCTGTAAATAACGCACCTGCTTCTCTGCTAATTTTCGTGCCTGTTTCTTTCGAATAGCATCAATAGAATATTGCAACTGTGGCGCAATGACAAGATCACAAGAAATTGCGGTCAAGATTTTATCCAGTGTCACAAGACTGGTGTCCGTTTTGGACTTTTCTATACGAGAAACAGTCGATTGAGGAATTCCTGCACGCTTTGCAAGAGCTTTTTGCGACATCCCTAACTGCATGCGAATCGATTTAATTAGAGCGCCAATTTTAAGGCCTCTCACGGCTCCCCTTAATAACTTGGAAGCTTGCGTAACTTCTTCAATCAGAAGTTTTTCAGCAGGAGAATAAGATTTCATAACTTTACCTCATAAGCAAATGATAGCATGGATGCTATATAATCGAAAGATTTTAATGCTTTATATGCATAAAAAACATAAAAATATATAGTGTTCATACTATAAAATGGTAATCTCATGAGGGTCATTTCAAATGCCAGTGAAAAAGACCGGGCTGGGCTGAAACGAATACAAAACATGTTTAACTTAAAATAGTTTAATAAATTAAATAATTTATTTTATAATTCAGTTTTTATGTACCGATCATTTTTAATACTTTTTATTGAAATGTAATTTAGTTCTTTTATATAATAAGGACGATGAACATGTGAAGATCTCATGACAGTGGCATAGGGTGCTATATTAATAAGTTGAATGGGAGTGGTTATGAAAATAGGTGAATTTGTAGACTGGTTTAATCCATGGTCAAAGGAGCATAAAGGGAATATAGATAGATTCTCAACGGACCTGACAGCTGGTCAGCGGATTTTAACAGGGGTTGTAACTGCTTTAGCCACCATTCTTTTGCTTGGATTTGGTGGCGTTGCAGTTTTTAGACTCTTTACTGAAAAAGTCTTTAAAAAAGTCGATCTTGATAAAGGAATAGATTCAGTCACACAACTTGCAAATAGAGTAAATCAAACAGTTGGAGCAAATGCTGATCCAATTGATGTAATAACATACGAGCTCACAGAAACTGAAGTAAGAAGCCTGAACAGGGATTCCATCTGGGACAAAATTCATGAAGAGAATGCTGATAGACTCGTTATTCAATTGGATAATGGAGATACGGTTACTTATGAAAAGCTTGTTTTAGAAAGGCTCGCCTATATAAAGCCATCCATTGAAGATCTTGTTGAAAAATGTACGTTAAAATTTGCTTCAGGGGAGGAGCTTTCCGAAACTCGGGCTAAATTGTACCTGTGTGGAGATCTGTTTACTAATCTTATCGCTGGTGCTTCGAAGAGTGATGAAATTCCACTTCAAATCACATTAGTTGGCTTTCGAACCATAATAGAGGCTTTAGATATGGACGAATATAGCAGTCTTGATCTAGATGCGGTGAAGTACTTATTATTCCCCCCTGCTTCGTTTCTTCCAGAAGGCATTTATGGGCAAAAGGAATGGGATAAATGGGGTGATGTAGATATTGTGCCGCCACCTCCCGTAGAGCTTTTGACTTTTATGGAAACTGCTTGCCCTATCAGCAACGAAGGAAGATTAGCAAAAGATACCCACGTTATCATGTGGATTCCTGCAACAATCGATGGCAAAACACCTACGCTTGATGATATAGACGTTATCTCGAGATCTGAAGAAAAATTTGGAGACCGCAAAATGAAAGAAGACTTCATTATTGACGGATTAAGCAGTAATCAGAAAGTCAATAAACCAATAGTGAAAGGTTATTGGATTGCGATGTTCAAGGAGCCTATTGAGGGAGGTAAATCTTATGCAGTGCAACAAGCCTATATTTCAAACAGTTGTCCTGGGTATGAGGTACCTACAGTTAGAGATGTGATTTTTTGCAGCTTGATGAATTACTTTTGTTCCGGTGAGTACATTCTAGATGAAGGAAAACCTGTACATTACACTCGATGTCAGGAAAATAATGGCTTTACACAGGCCGTTATCGGGTGGTTCAGCGACGGTATCTTCGTGTACTATGATGAACCTAACGAGGTAAACATAAAGGGCATTTGCCCTGTGCGGAAGTTCTTTGGAAAATAGGTCATCGGAATATTGGCCCTTGTATAGGCTCCATTGGCCTCTTGGTTTTGAAGCCATACGCATCAACTTAAAAAAAATTTAACACCGATTTCGCAGAGAAAACAGAGGGAGCACAGTGCTATTTTGTACTCAATGATCTCTCTTGTGTTCTCTGTGGTAAATGATATTTTAGATTGATGCGCATGGGGTAAGGTGGTGCGGGGCGTCAATTTTTATTTATTAGAAATGGTAAAGGTGATAGCTTGAGGTCGTAAAAGAATTCAGGTGAGCGGATGACTAGTGGAGTGAAGATACCGAGGGCGTTTTTTTGGCGGAGGATGCATTCGCTGATGGGGTTGTGGCTCGTCATTTTTCTAATGGAGCATTTATTGGTCAACTCACAAGCCGCATTATTTTTTGGTGATGACGGGAGTGGATTTATCTCGTCTGTACAGAAAATAAAGGACTTACCTTATCTTCCCGTAATCGAATTAGGATTGCTTGGATTTCCGATCGCCATCCACTTGATATGGGGAATTGAATATTTGCGCACCGGCAAGATAAACTCATACAAAAGCGATGGCACCACACCTTCTCTTCCCGAATATTCACGCAATCAGGCCTACACGTGGCAAAGAATCACTTCTTATATATTATTATTTGCCCTCATAGGTCATATCGTCCACATGCGATTCATCGAATATCCCGACACCCACACGGTCGAAGGACATCACACGTATAAGGTCAGGGTGACACATGATGAGGGACTTGCTGATGTAGCCAAGAGACTTGATGTACGGCTAGAAAATGACGGCGCCAACAACTACGTAGCTATTTCGCCCAATTTTGGTACTGCGGAGCTCATGATGGTGCGAGAAACATTTAAAATGCCCATTATGATAGCCCTGTACACTGTGTTTGTTCTTGCTGCGTGCTATCATGGCTTCAATGGATTGTGGACGTTCTTGATCACATGGGGCATTTGTCTGACAGAACGTTCCCAAATGATAGCTCGACGCCTTGCCACGACTTTGTTAGTGTTGATCTCCTCATTGGGTTTGGCTGCAATTTGGTTGACCTATTGGATAAATTTGAAACAGTGAGACGTTATGACTGAGAAAAATGTAATTGTTGTTGGGGGAGGTCTTGCAGGGCTTTCAGCTGCGATGAAGCTCGCGGAAAATGGATGTCATGTAAAAATCGTTTCTGTCACTAAAGTCAAACGGTCCCATTCTGTGTGTGCTCAGGGTGGAATCAATTCAGCAATCAATGCGATGGGTGAGGACGATTCACCAATCATACATGCTTATGACACTATTAAAGGGGGGGATTTCTTGGCCGATCAGCCGCCTATCCTCGAAATGTGCCTTGCAGGACCGGCAATTATCAACATGTTGGACCGCTTTGGATGTACTTTCAATAGGACTCCGGAGGGAACATTGGATTTCCGCAGATTCGGGGGGACTTTGTACAATCGGACTGCATTTTGCGGCGCCAGCACGGGCCAGCAGCTCTTGTATTCATTGGATGAGCAAGTTCGTCGCCACGAAACCAAAGGTTTAGTGGAAAAGTATGAGAATCATGAATTCATGAGACTAGTTTTGGATGATAAAGGGGTGGCCCGGGGTGTTGTCATCATGGATTTATTTAATTTAAAGCTAGATGTTTTGAAGGCTGATGCGGTTTTGATAGCTACCGGAGGTCTTGGGGTTATTTTCAAGTTATCTACGAACTCCACTTTTTGCACCGGGGCAGCCAATGGGAGGTTGTATCGTCAGGGAATGCAATATGCCAATGGTGAGTTTGTACAAATTCATCCTACAGCTATTCCTGGACCTGATAAATTGAGATTGATGTCGGAGTCGATTCGGGGTGAAGGAGGCAGGGTATGGGTATATGGAGATTCCACAAAGACAATTGAGACAGTTGAGGGAAAAACGATTTCATGCGGAAAGACAGGGGAGCCATGGTATTTCTTTGAAGAGTTGTATCCTGCATTTGGAAATTTGATTCCACGTGATATTGGTGCAAGGGAGATATTGCGCATCTGCGAAATGGGCATGGGTGTTGACGGGCAGAATCAGGTTTATTTGGATGTAACGTCGATTCCTGAGGAGCGTCGTAAAAAAATCGAAGGGGTGCTGGAAATCTATAAAAAGTTTACAGGAGATGACCCAAGAAAGGTTCCAATGAAGATTTTTCCTGCCGTGCACTATTCGATGGGTGGGGGATGGGTCGATTGGCCAGCTGCTGATGATCCGGATCGGTGGACCAGATACCGTCAAATGACAAATATTCCAGGATGTTTTAATGCTGGGGAATCCGACTTTCAATATCACGGTGCAAATCGACTTGGGGCAAATTCTTTGCTCTCTTGCATATTTGGAGGCTTGACATGCGGCGTTGAAATCCCAAGATATCTCGATTCAGTTTCGAAAGAAACCTCACCCGCTATATATGAAAAGGCACTTAAAGATGAAGAAGAATTCAAACAAGATTTAATGTCTCGATCTGGACCAGAAAACGTACATAAACTCCATGACGAGCTTGCTTTTTGGATGGTGCAGAATGTCACTGTGAAAAGAAATAATGTCGATTTGCAAAAAACTTTGGATAAAATAAAGGAAATTCGAAGCAGATACAAGAATATTACTTTGGGAGATCATAGTCGCTTTGCAAATCAAACCTATGCGTTTGCGAATCAATTTCAAGCCATGCTTGATCTGGCAGATATCATTACTAAAGGAGCTTTGTTGCGCGATGAAATGCGCGGATCTCATTTTAAACCTGAATTTCCCAATAGAGATGACCAAAATTGGTTAAAAACGACCATTGCTACATTTGATCCTGTAACTCAAGAGCCCATCATTACCTATAAATCAGTAGATACACGGCACTTAAACCCAAAAGGGCTGAAACGAGATTATACCACAGCAAAAAAAGTACAACCCCACCTGGAAAATATTCCAGACAACATTAAGTTACCATTATGAGTACATATATTTTAAAGGTCTATCGAGGTCAACCTGGCAAACAATTTTGGGAAGAGTTTGAGCTGACGCTTGTTCCTCAAGCGAATGTAATCTCTTCTTTAATGCAAATACAAAAAGAGCCAATCAATCGAAAGGGTGAAAAAGTAGAGCCTGTTGTATGGGAACAAGGTTGTCTTGAAGAAGTATGCGGTTCTTGTTCCATGCTGATCAATGGAAGGCCTCGACAAGCTTGCACTGCTCTTATTGCAATGATTATTCAAGAAACAAATAGTAATGTCATCACTCTTGCTCCTTTTTCAAAATTTCCTCTAGTGCGCGACCTAATTGTCGACCGCACCACCATGTTTGAAAATCTAAAAAAAGTGCATGCTTGGATTGATGTTGAAGGAACATACGACCGAGGTCCAGGCCCAAAAATTAGTCAAGAAAAACAAGAAGTAATGTATTCTCTTTCAACATGTATGACCTGTGGATGTTGTGTAGAGGCATGTCCTCAAGTAAATAAAAATTCAGAATTTGTGGGCCCTCAAATTATGGCTCAGGTGCGCCTATTCAACGATCACCCAACAGGTGCAATGAAAAAGGCCGATAGATTACGCCCTTTGATGGAAAAAGGGGGGATCAGTGATTGTGGAAATGCCCAGAATTGCGTTCGAGTTTGTCCCAAAAATATTCCATTGACAGATGCAATTGCAAGCATAGGTCGCGATGTAACGATCCAGGCATTTGAAGGTTTATTTAGCTTGCCAGATAGGGAGTAATATGAAAATTGTAACATCACATCAAATGAGCCAAATGGAGTCCGAAGCTTATAACGATGGATCCTCCGAAGAAGATTTCATGGAACAGGCCGGAAAAGGTGCCGCAGAACTAGTACATGAATACTGCGAAGCAAAAAAAACAGTAAAACATATCATTCTAATCTGCGGCAGTGGAAATAACGCCGGGGATGCTTATGTAGTAGGGAGATATCTTCTTCGCAAAAATTATAAAGTTTTCGCTTATCAGATAGATGAGCTAAAAGAATGCACTCCTTTGACCCAAAAAAACTATTCTCAATTTACCAGCAAAGGGGGAGTCGTTCATAAAATTATTAGTCCAAAAGAAGTCACTTTTCCAGATGAAGGAATCATTGTCGATGGCATTTTTGGCACCGGCTTCCATGGCATAGCTAAAGAACCCTACGCCACTGTCATTAATAAATCGAATCAGTCGGGTTTGCCTATTATATCCCTTGATATTCCTTCCGGTGTGAATGGTAATACAGGTGTTGTAGAAGGTCCTGCCATATTTGCAACAGAAACCATATTTCTTGGTCTCCCAAAATTAGGGTTCTTCCTAGAAGATGGCTGGAATCATGTAGGAAATCTTCGCTATGTCGACTTCGGCCTCCCCAAAAAATACATCGATCAAATATCAACGAATTACACAATGCTGACACCTGAATTGACAAAACCACTATTACCTAAATTAGTCAAAAACCGACATAAATATCAGGCTGGTTTTGTTGTAGGTGTTGCTGGATCTCCAGGCATGCCCGGGGCAGCTATTATGTCTTCAATATCCTCCTTGAGAAGCGGCGCTGGCATTGTTCGTCTTCTCCATCCTAAGGGTATGGAAAATGAACTTGCCTCTAGTCCTCCTGAGATAATCAGAGTTTCATACACAGCAGGAGATTATTCAAAAGTAAATGATCTTCTCAATACAGCAACAGCATGTTTTATTGGACCAGGGATTGGAAAAACCCCAGCTTCTGCCGATCTTGTGAAATCTATTTTTAAATCCATCCATCGCCCATGTGTCATCGATGCCGATGCCCTCACCATCATGGCCGAAGAAAAACTTTCTCCCCCAAAAAATTCGATTCTTACTCCTCATGCTGGAGAAATGATGAAATTATTAAAAAAGTCTACTCCAAAGCCAGCCTCAGCAGACTTTATTCATACTTGCCAAGAATACGCCAATGAAAAACATGTTACACTTGTCCTTAAGGGAGGTCCATCATTTATTTTTCATCCGGGTGAATCTGTGAGAATTAATCCATATGGCGATCCCGGAATGGCAACAGCCGGCAGCGGCGATGTCTTGACAGGGCTCATTGCTGGTTTGCTAGCCCAAGGGCTCACACCTCACCAAGCAGCAACCTTGGGCGTCTACATTCATGGCATTGCCGGCGAACACGCTGCCGCACAGCTGACCTCCTACTGCATGATCGCAACAGATATACTCGCTCATTTTCCCGCAGCCTTCAGAGATTTATCCCTTACACCGGTATAATACAAGGATAATAACCGACTCAAGGGAAGGAAATAAGTATGTTCTAACTTTTCTAACGCTGATGCGAATTGCATTTCAAAAAACTTTTTATAACGCAAAGGAGCAAAAGGCGTTAGAGTAGAGACGGGCTAAACACCCGTCTCTACTCTAACGCCTTTTGCTCCTTTGCGTTGAAAATTGTTTTGTGAATTGTTATTTAGGAAGCGTCTTTGAGTTCGAATCATCCTGTATTGTGATTATTTATTATTTAGGTTAGAATGGACTGTATTATGCGACCAACTGTGATTAAACTCAGTGACTACCGGAAAATGTTGGGCCCCTCGGGGCCTTTGTTTGCTTTTATTGCCCCTTGGATCATTGTTTTGATATGTCAGACACTAGCCCTTTGCAAAATTATCGTGCCCGTTTATTCTTCGTTCTATCTCATTGTGGTTGGAAATATCTTCAGCATCTTATTTTTGGCCTTCGCTTTGCAAACTTTTCGTCCTATCGACCTATCAAATACAAATGAGGCTTTCAATATTACACCAAGATTTAAGAAATTAATCTATTTTTTTATCTCTTTTTATTTGTTGTGTCAGATTTTTCAAGTTATATTCTTCAAAGGATTTCCACTCTTATGGCTGATTCTTAAAAATTACAAAACTTATTTCGATTACGGCATCCACTCACTGAACGGTTTCCTAAACGCTATCTACCTCTTCAGCACGACCTCGCTATTTTTGATCTATCTGAAAGAAAAAGAAAAACTAAAGCTGTCACTATTATTTTTTCTGTTGACCATCCCAATTTTACTGGTCTCTAGACAACTTTTGGTCAGTGTTTTTTTACAAATTGCCTGCTGTGCAATATTCTACAAACCGAATATATTCAAAACAATTCTTAAGTATGGATTCATTCTCATATTCACATTTATCGTCATCGGCAACATGCGGACAGGACTTCAAGAACTAACCGAAATTTTGAGACCCAAAGAATTCGTTCCTACCCTTTTTTATCCCTTTTTATGGATCTACGCCTATATTGTGACCCCATTCAATAACATCAATGTCTATATTGATTATATTCGACCAGTTGATGCTCCCGTATTCGAATTAAATGCACTCATCCCAAGTGTCTTCAGAGGCTATCTAGGGTTTGAAAACTACCAAACTGGCTTCTCATTAGTACATGAAAATATGACTGTTTCGACATTTTATTTAGAGCCCCTGCAAGATTTTGGAAGATGCTACGCTTTTGCCTTTATGGCTCTTTTTCAATTATTCTTTCTTTTGGCATATCGTAGGGCCATTAAATCAAAATCACCTGTTCATGTTATCGAATATTCAATTTTCTATATGATCATCATCCTCTCGATCTTTTCAAATTTATTGTTATTCCTGCCTGTCATTGCACAGCTTGCCATTATCAATCTTGCTAAACTCAAAATTTTTCAAAAGTCGCATCATTGGGTGTTTTCCATTGGGAAAAATATATAGATTCTTTTACTTTCCAGAAAATGAGTTTATAGGATACACTTTCTAAGAGGTGGAAAATGAAAAAAATAGCGATCATGGGTGTGCACAGCGCAGGGAAAACATCCCTTGCCTATATTCTTGCAGCACATTTTAAGATGCAAGGACTCAATGTAAAATTAATTCATGAAAGCGTGAGAGAAAATTGCCCATTTCCAATCAACGCCGATGCCAATATGGGCACTTGCCTCTGGAACTTCCATACGCAATTTTTGAATGAGCTCGAAGCCGAAGCTCAAGGATATGAGCTAGCTATTTGCGATCGCAGCGTCATGGACACTTTCGTTTATTTTCACGCCGTTAACCCCACAAACCCAATCACTCGCGCCGCCATCAGTCAAGCTTCCGAATGGCTCTCCAGCTACGATGTGCTCATTTGCCTTGAACCTGGAAATAATGTTGAACTTCACGATGATGGCTTCCGTTCAGTTGATCGCGAGTATCAACAATTGATCAATAACGGCTTTAAAAATACTTTACGGGAACATAATGAAAAAATTGAAGGTCGCATTCTCTATGCCACCTCAGATGATGTTTTTGATGAACTCAAGAGAAATATTTTGATCGAGACTGTTGAGGAAAAAATGGGCGATCTGAAAATTACATTTTCTTAATTTTTTTTTAAAATAGATATATCATACATATTAGAGCAGTACATCAGGAGGAAAAAATAAAATGGTTACTCAATATTTAATTGCTTTCATCGTATATTTTGCCATCCTTATACTTATAGGTATCATCTCCCATAAGAAGCAAAGTTCAAATGCATCGTTTATCATGGGTAATAGGTCTTTAAGTTTCTGGCTTACAGCGCTATCGGCGCATGCGAGTGATATGAGCGCCTGGTTATTCATGGGTCTTCCTCTATCAATTTATATGACTGGATTAAGCGGCAGTTGGGTAGCCGTCGGTCTATTTTTAGGCATGCTTGCCAACTGGCAGTTTGTCTCAATGAAATTGCGTGCCGACACGGAAAAATACAACGCCTATACACTGTCTTCTTTTTTCGAAGGACGGTTTAATGATGGCTCCGGAATTATTCGAATATTGACTGCCGTAATTCTCATTTTCTTCCTGATTCAATACCTCGCCGCAGCCTTGATGGCCATGGGACTCCTCATTGAATCTGTTTTCGGAATCGATTATTACTTCGGTTTGGCTTTCTCATTGGGTGTCGTGGTTGCTTATACATTTGGCGGAGGATTCATCACTATCGCTTGGACGGACCTATTTCAAGCTCTATTTTTGCTAGGTGTCATCATTGTTGTCCCTGCCATTGCATTTTTCTCAATGGGAGATGGCTTGGCCTCTATCCATGCAATAGCAAACGATAATCCAGGCTATTTAAATTTTATGGGCAACGGTTCTGAAGTTTCGTTTATTTCCTTAGTTTACGTTGCCCTAACTTGGGGACTCGGCTACTTTGGACAGCCTCATATCATCACCAAATTCATGGGTATTGAAAAGACAGCTGACTTAAGAAAATCAAAGTATGTCGGGATGACATGGCAGTTTTTGGCTCTTGGCGCTGCAATTTCTGTAGGTCTTGTCGGTGCTGCCTTCTTCGATTACGGACTGGAAAATCCCCAGCTAGTTTTTGTCGAAATGGTGAAAGTACTATTCCATCCTTTGGTTGCCGGATTCATCCTCTGCGGTATATTGGCAGCAAATTTATCGACCATGGACTCCCAACTGCTCGTCGCTGCTTCGGCCTTTAGCGAAGATCTTTATAAAAGGCTGTTTCGCCCCAAAGCTTCGGCTATAGAACTTGTCAGGGTATCACGTATTGGTGTGGTTGCCATTGCCTGTGTGGCTCTTTTGGCAGCTTTCATGAAGACTGAGACAATTTATGCTGGTGTTCTTTATGCTTGGGCAGGTCTTGGCGCCTCATTCGGCCCTCTTGTGCTGATGTCTCTATACTACAAGAAAACAAATAAATTCGGGGCCCTTGCAGGGATTCTAGTTGGGGGAACAATGGCTATGTTCTGGCATTTGATTAACCCAATTCTTACAGATCATGTGATTGATACTGGCGTGGCTGCATTTTTCTTAAGTTTGATCAGCATCTATTTGGTGACGCAGTTGACATCACTTAAATGTAAAAAGCCGATTAACAACGTAGTTAAGTAGAGCAATAACTGTCGATGCTATAATCTGGGAGTAAATATACCAAATCCCTAGGGGTTGGGTCATGATCCAGAATATCAGAAAGTTGACACCGAGCATCAATGATGTGGTTAAGACGTATTTGGAGGCCATGACTTTATGGTCTCCATTCGATTTAAATGCCCAATAATAGAGCATCAAATAAAGCGCCACAGAGGCCAGCGCATAGGCGATGGTGGATGACAGGGTTGCATTAAGGTGTAATACTTCAACAAGAAGCTTTAATATGCCAAATTGTATGATCACAGAGGTTGCCCCCGCAATCACATATTTGCCAAATGCTATCCATTCTCGCTTGTTATTCATGATTCCTATTTAAAAAAAAGCCCCACTTTGTTATAAAAGCAGGGATTTTTTATTGCTACCAAATTCTGAATTGCAGTTGAAAGTCGGTTCCTTGAGTGCGGTATTGTTGGCAGCATGGGTATGCTACTCTGTGATAGGTTGTGCCAGGGCAGTGGTAGATGTATTCTTGACCGGTATATGGGTCGTAATAGTGATGTACCTGTGTTACAGGACGTGTTACCACCCTTGTTGGACAAGGATAGCAAGTTTGTTGCGAGCTTCTAAAAGTCACGCTAGGCAACACTTGAACTTTCAATGCTTCTGCCGGAGTTGCAAAAAATGCACAACTACCAACTAAAGCTGTTAAAAAAATCTTCTTCATAAACCCTCCATAATTAGGTTATTAAAAATTATTTAATCTCCATTCTATCAATTGTTTGAATTTGAGTCAAATAGTTTATTATGATGGGAGGTCTGAGGATTCTGTTGAGACTTCGAAGCTTCCTGTAATGGGCATGGAACCTCCTGCATGGCGCTTAAAGGCGCCCTTTACGATAATGGTCTGCCCTGGGGATGGGGTAAGCCTTTGCATTAATGTGACGATAGAGGCTGTTTGGTCGGCAACAATGGGTGCGGTTCGAATAGATTTCAATAAAGCTTCAACTGTTTTGAAAAGGCCTTTATCCTTGAGAAGCGCCCCTGCTTTAGCGCGTAGAGCATCTTCTTCTCTTTGGGAGGGTTCAAAAACTAATGTTTGTTGATCGTTCGTTGTTCTCATAGTTATTCAAATATTGCGTTCATTTCTGATTCTTCCATCGGTCTCCATTGGCCGACGGGCAGGGATCCTAGGTGCAGTCCGCCGATTCTTGTGCGTTTCATTTCTATTACATCTAAACCTGCCGAGGAAACAAGGAGTCTGACTTCCCGTTTCTTTCCGTCCATGACGACTACTTTCAAAGTTCCTTTACGCACTTTTTGTACTTTAATGGGTTTTACGAATACACCTTCAATATACATACCTTCGGATATTTTGACTAGATGCTCTGCGGTAATTTCGTGTTCTGTTTTGACAACATATTCTTTTTGAATGTTTGAAGAGGGGTGAATCACGCGGTTGGCAAAGTGGCCGTCATTGGTGACAATAATGAGTCCTGAGGTGTCTCGGTCCAATCGTCCCACGGTAAATACTCTTTCTTTCACTTCGGCAAATAGATCTAATATATATCTATATCGTTCTTTTGGCACTGGGGAGCAGTAGTAGCCAATGGGTTTGTGCAGGAGAAAATAGACTTTTTTCTCAATTTTTCCGACAATTTGGTTATCGATGGAAAGTTTATCGTTTTCATCAACCATAGTCTGAGGGATTAGGACGACAACCCCATTTACTTCGACACGGCCGGCAAAAATAATATCTTCACAAGCTCTTCGTGAAGCAATACCTTTGGCAGCCAATACTTTGCTTAATCTTTGTTTCATAGGCACCTATAATAATTTAAAATGGATATAATATCAAGTTTTTTTCACAGAGGTGTTTTATTAGGCTCACCGGCAATTTCTCTGACGTATTTTGGGACTGCGTATCCGGGGAGTCTTTTTTGAATTTCCTTAATGAGTTGGCGGCCTTCTTCTTCGGGAACTTCGAAATGGGCGGCGCCTTGAACTCGGTCAAGTTGATGCAAATAATAGGGCATAATTCCATGATCAGCTAGCGATAAAAAGAGTTCTGTTAGAGTGTCGGCGTTATCATTGACTCCTTTCAATAGGACAGTCTGATTCAGGACATTCACTCCTAATTTGCGTAGTTTTTGGAGGTGGGCGAATATGTCATTATCTAATTCCCTGGGGTGATTGGAATGGATGACAAACCAGACTTGAGGGGTGAGGTTTTCGATGAGATTTAAAAATTCATCGTTGATTCTTTCTGGGATGCCGATGGGGAATCTGGTATGGAAACGTATTCGTTTAATGTGTTTGATAGCAGCAATTTTTTCGATTAGTGGATTTAGGATTCTATGGGGAAGTGAAAGAGGGTCTCCTCCACTCAGAATTACCTCGAAAATGGTAGGATCAGTTGCGATTTTTTCGAGTTCTTCGGCATATGTTTTATCTGCGACATCGTAGTCAAAATTTTGGCGGAAACAGTAGCGGCAGTGCATGGCGCAGGCGCTTGTGGTAACTAAGAGGACACGACCTTGATATTTGTGTAAGAGTTTGGCGCCACAACGTGAAGCTTGGTCTCCGACAGGATCTGTGATGTAGCCTTTTGTCGTCTTTAATTCGGCTGAGGTTGGGAGAAATTGTTTGAGAATGGGGTCATCGAGTGTTTGCTTTTCGATTTTTGAAGCAAGGCGCATTGGAAGATTTAGGGGAAAGTGCTTTTGAACAATGATTTGTTTTCTTTGTTCCTCGTTTAACTGTAAGTAGTCGGCAAGTTTTTCCCAGTGAGTAAAGTTCGTCCTGAGAATGTCTTTCCAATCTTGTATTATGTTCATTGTTATCTCTTGAAAGCTTAGCCATTATATCCATTTTGAGGAATTGAGGCAATATGATATATTGTGAGTATGAGTAAATTAATCATGATGAGACATGGGGAGTCGGAGTGGAATCGCCTAAATCGGTTTACCGGTTGGGTTGACATTCCTCTTTCCTGGAAAGGAATTCAAGAGGCTATCGAGGGTGGGAAGACAATCAAAGATATTCCCATAGATGTGATTTTTATGACCTCGCTCATCCGATCTCAAATGACGGCGATGCTTGCAATGAGCCAGCACAGCTCAGGAAAAGTTCCCTTGATTGAACATCCGGGGGAGGGAAAACTAGAAGAGTGGGCAAAAATCGCTAGTGCAGAAGCTGCAGAAACTACTATTCCAGTTATCCGCTGCTGGGAACTCAATGAAAGAATGTACGGCGATCTCCAAGGACTTAATAAAGCTGAAACTGCTGAAAAGTTCGGAGCTGATCAGGTAAAAATCTGGAGAAGGAGCTATGCAGTGAGGCCTCCGAACGGAGAAAGTCTAGAAATGACTGCCGCAAGATCAATTCCTTATTTTCAAGAAAAAGTACTTCCTTTCCTGAAAGATGGAAAAAATGTTTTTATTTCAGCTCATGGAAATTCTATTCGTTCCATTGTCATGCTCCTCGACAATCTGAGCCATGAAGAAGTGGTAAATCTGGAAATTCCCACCGGTCTTCCCATCATCTACAATTATCATCAGGGAATTTTAACCAAAGAGTCATGAAACCCGGAATTTACCTCGATAATAGCATGACGACTCGCCCTTCTCCCGAGTCGATTTCAGCGATGATGCCCTATTTTACTGAAAAGTGGGGGACTCCATCGGCTCCACACTCTTTTGGACAGCAACTTTATCCAGCCATCGAACATAGTTATCGATCCATATATAGTCTTTTAGGTGCAACAGAGAATGATAATTTTGTATTTACCTCTTCGGGAACCGAAGCCGTTAACCATGCTGTGATGACTGCATATTACGATATTACCCGTTCGACAGGAAAAAATCATTTTATTAGCTCCAAAATAGACGAAGCACCTTCCATCATGACCCTGAATCGACTCGAACAACTAGGGTGTGTCGGAAAATTGGTAGACACAATAACTCCAGAAGCAATTGCCGATGCAATTACCCCTAGAACAGCTTTAATCTCATTAGAATGGGCCAATGGAATGACCGGAATGATACATCCTATTAGTGAAATTGCAAAATTATGCTTCGTCAGGGGAATTAGATTCCATGTAGATGCAACGCATGTTTTAGGAAGGCTTTATTTTGATTTAGCCGAAGTGGGTGCTGACCTTATTTCATTTAATGGAGATCATTTACATGCTCCCAAAGGTACCGGAGGACTATACATCAGGCATAAAGTAGATGTTTCCTCATTTATTTTGGGAGGAATGGAGCAAGGAGGTCAAAGAGCAGGAAGTTATAATATTCCAGGCCTAATTGCTCTTGGAACAGCCGCAAAACAAATGAACGAAGCTCGAGATTACGTCTGCACTGAAATTGCTCGTCTGCGTGATAAGTTAGAGAGGGGAGTCGTCAGCTATTTTCCCAAAGCTATGCCGCTCTTTCAAAATGCTGAACGACTTCCACATGTCAGTGCGATAGCCTTTCCAGGGATTGCAAATGAAGCATTGCTGTTTGCTTTGAATCGTAAGGGGGTTTATGCAAGCATTGGTGGAGGAAACTACCAGCAAATAGGTCTTATTTTAAACGCTTGCGGCATTGAAGAAACCCTTTCACACACTGCTGTGAACTTTACACTTTCTCGCGAAACCACTGAAGATGAAATCGATCGCGCCATAGAAGTCATTGCCGAAGCTGCCAAGCAGTTGAGCCGTACATCTATTGTTTGGGAGAAAAAATAAGTGGGTATTGAACGTCTGACTACATCTTTCCCATGGAGCCGCTACAGTAAAAAACTGGCGGCGCGCATAGAAAATCCTCGCAATACAGGCATGCTCACAAACAGAGAAGGTCTCCGTTTGGTAGAGGGAACCGAAGGGCAGATTGCTGATGGCAATGCCATATCATTTTTTTGGCTCGTCGACAAAGATGACGGTGTGATCGTCGATGCAAAATATCAAGTATTTGGTCAGTCAGCTCTGATCGGAGCCGCGGAAGTCGCATGCGACCTTCTAATAGGCAAGAATTACGATCAAGCATCCAGAATTAGTGCTGACCTCATAGATAAGCAAGTTCGGGATAGACCCGATGTTCCTTCTTTTCCCCATGAAACTGCTCCTCACCTCAACTTGGTTCTAGAGGCCATCGACAACGCAGCAAAAGAATGTACCGATATTCCGCTTTCAGTAGCGTATATTGCTCCACCGGCACCCAGAGATATTGGAGAAGTCCTTGAAGGGGGCTATCCGGGCTGGTCTGAGCTTTCCATTAAGCAAAAATTGAGTGTGATTGAAGAAGTTCTAAATAATGATGTCAGACCCTATATAGTCTTGGATGGTGGAGGGGTAGAATTGCTCAACCTTATCAACGATAAAGAGGTTATTATCGCTTATCAAGGCAACTGTACCTCTTGTTTTTCATCTGTTGGCGCCACTTTGTCCTATATTCAACAAGTCATTCAAGCAAAGGTTCATCCCGACCTCGTCGTGATTCCTAATCTGTAAAAAAAATACTTGCGTGCAATAGTTTTGTATCCTATATTCATAATTTCTTTTACAATAGGAGGATTCAATGTCATTTTTAAAAAATTTATTTATCGCTCTAGGGTTTGTTTCAACGGCTTTTTTTAGTACACTTTCTGCAGGGGAAATTATTCCAAAAAGCATTATTGAAGCTGATGACTCAAATTTTTCAGAAGTACTAAATAGCGGACCATGTATTGCAAACTTTTACTCTGTAAACGATAAGAATAGCCGACTATTTACAAGAGTTTTTAAAGTAGTAGCTTCGCAATATAGGAAATTAGTTAAGTTTATTGCTGTGAATACAGACTTAAGTTATTACACAAATGAAGCATATAATGTTTCTTCAGTCCCTACAGTGATATTTTTTCTTGAAGGGGTTGAAATCTATCGTGTGAATTATACTACTCATGAAGGCATGAATACAAACGACTTCGTCACTTTAATGAAGAAAGTCTACAGGGATTAAATATTGCTGAAGGGTTTCCGCAAATGGCGTGAAACCCTTCTCTAAATACACGAAGAGATGTTTTTGAAATTGCATGATAAGTTCATCAAATAGTATTTTTTTGTTTAGATTTAGTGAAGTTGCAGGTTGGTCAATTTTATTAAGCCACTCCAATTCCATATTGAGATTTATGCCGATTCCTAAAACCACCCCAAGCTGATCATCTACAGGTGTTGTTTCACATAGAATGCCCCCAAATTTCTTGCCGGATAACATTAAATCATTGGGCCACTTAATTTGCGCCTGGATATTCATTTTTGCTAGAACATCTACAACTGCTATCGCAAGCAGTTGCGGGATATTTACAATATCAGTTCTTCCTTGCTCCATAAAAAAACAAAACGTGGCATAAATATTTGTATTAGGCGGGGATATCCAGGGTCGATTGAATTGTCCGCGTCCCTTCGTTTGCACGTCTGCAGTAATAAGGGTAATCTTATCCCTAGCAAATTCCCCAAGGTGGTCCTTACCCCAGGTATTCGTTGAATCTAATGTCGCAAAATGCTGCCTTATAAGTTCCATAACCAAACAGTGTAACAAAATCCCCAAAAAAAATCATTATTAAATGAGTTTAATTCAAATTCTTGTTTATACCAAAGCGACCAAACAGGATATGCAAGATCGCAAGCAGCAGGACATGAAGGCACACGCATCAACTTAGAGTATCTTTTACCACAGAGAACACGAGAGAACACAAGAGAGATCATTGAGTGTAAAATAGTTTTCTCTGCTACCTCTGTTTTCTCGGTGAACTTGGTGTTAAATTTTTTTTAAGTTGATGCGTATGGGATATGAAGTTGACTTTACATGGGCAAATGATTAGAATTTCGACATGTGGAACTACCAATACTTACATCGTATTGATTTCCGAATGATCCCAGTCATTCTAGGGCTCATGTTTATCGGACTTCTCGTTATCTCTTCCTATTCCATGGATTCACTCCCGGATCATTCCGAAGATGTATTCCTGACACCCATGGTTAAAACCCAATTAAAATGGTTGGTCATCGGAACAGGAGTATTCATATTCTTCGCCTGTTTCGATTACAATAAACTCAGAGAATGGACATGGCTTCTCTACTCCATCATGATTATTTTACTCATTGGCCTCTTCTTTACCAGTGCCATTGCAGGTGTCCATCGATGGTACAAAATCCCCCTGATTGGCATCAGCTTTCAACCTTCTGAATACGCAAAACTCATCGTGGTCATAGCCTTAAGTTGGTTTCTAGAGAGGCAGAAAATGCAATCGCGCAATTGGAGCACTGCCTTTTATGCAGGCCTTATTGTTGGGATTCCCTTTATTCTTATCCTCAAACAGCCAGACCTTGGTACAGCAATGGTATTTTTCCCCATTTCATTAGTCATGTTCTATTTTGGCGACTTACGCCCAATAGTCATTAAAATTATGTCCTGGATGGGTCTATCTCTTCTAATCATCGTTGCCATCATTTTTCTTGGCTTCGTCACTCATGAACAAATTCGACCCTATGCCATGCATTTTCTAAAGGAATATCAATTTGCTCGCCTGGATCCTAACACCCACCACCAAAAGGCAGCGGTAACTGCAATCGCAATCGGAGGCGTTACAGGCACCGGTTGGAAACAAAGCGAATACACGGCCGGAGGATGGCTTCCAACTCCCTATACTGATTCAGTATTTCCAGCATTTGGGGAAGAATTCGGATTCATAGGCATCGTCATCCTCATGGGACTCTTTTACGCTTTAATTTACTTCAGCTTTCAAGTCGTCGCCGTTGCTAAGGATCCATTTGGGCGATTTCTCTCAGCTGGAGTTGCCACCTATTTATCAATGCATATTTTGGTTAATGTGGGGATGATGACCGGATTCCTACCTATAACAGGCGTGCCATTGATTTTAGTGACCTATGGCGGATCTTCTATTCTTTCCACAATGACCGCCCTAGGTATTTTGCAAAGTATCTACAGCCGCCGTTTCATGTTTTAATTTTGTGCTTGTATAAAATAGTGAGTGTCTCTACATTTATGAGATATGATAAAGCACCCATTCTTATTTGAGCCAAATGTTTGGATTGGTGAAGGACAAATCTCCTTCAATACATCACCAGATAGTATTACTTTCTACACGAAGTGGGTCATTGTCTCACATGATGATCAAATAGTCTCTTCCCAGGAAGTCGAAATGAAAGGCGTCCCTGGAAAAGTGGAAAATAAATATGTCATTACCAATATTACCCCGGAAGCATTTGATATCACACTCATCAATGATCTACTTGGAACTCTAGCCGGTAAAGGAGTCATAGATACTAAAAACGTCGCCTGGGAATTTCGTGGAGAACCCGATTTCGAGGGATACGAAGTCTACGAGCTTCAAGAAAACGGCGAATATACCTTCCATGCAGAATACTCCTCAACAGAACAATTCCGCACCATCATCGAAGGGCGCATCTGGAAAAAATTGTAAATAATACTTAGGGATTGTAAAGAAATACAGGACCTAAAAATAACTTTAGGTCCTTTTTGTCCTTTATGAAAGAGACCCAATGAATTGGGTCTCCCTTGAGAAGAACTATGCCTTGATTTTGATATCAACCCCGGCCGGAAGGGTCAGGGTCTTTAAGGCATCAATAGTCTTTCCGGTTGGATCCAAAATATCAATAAGACGTTTATGCGTGCGGATTTCAAACTGCTCGCGCGACTTCTTATCAATGTTTGGGGATCTCAACACCGTGAAAATCTCCGTCTTTGTTGGAAGAGGAATAGGACCAACTATCGCTGCTCCTGTTCTCTTTGCAGTTTCCACAATATCCGACGTAGAACGATCAACTAAACGCTGATCATATCCTTTAAGTCGAATTCGGATCTTCTGTCTTTGAGGTTTTGTTTCTTGTTTTGCCATGGTATTCCTTTATTGTTTCATGATTGTTTCATGATCTCGTCTGCAATCTTCGAAGGAACTGGGTCAAAGTGACTTGGTTCCATCGTGTAAACTGCTCGCCCTTGTGATAACGTACGGGATGTGGTCGCATATCCAAACATTTCCTTCAACGGAACGTTCGCTTGAATAATGGCAGCACCCTTAATAGTTTCTTGGCCCATAATTTGGCCACGACGTCTATTCAAGTCACCAATGATGTCCCCCATGTATTCTTCTGGAGTTGTCACGCTGACTTTCATGATCGGCTCAAGAATGATCGGCTTCGCTTTCTTCGCCGCATCTTTTACCGCCATCGATCCGCAAATCTTAAAGGCTATTTCGCTTGAGTCAACTTCGTGGTACGATCCAAATACGATCGAAACCTTCACGTCAACTAGGTTATACCCGGCAAGCACACCTGTTGCAAGACCGTCTTCGATACCGGCAATAGTGCCAGGAATGAATTCTTTCGGGATAACACCGCCAACAATCTTGTTGAGGATCTCGTTCCCTTTGCCCTTTTCATTAGGCTCGATTTCAACCTCGACGTGTGCATACTGACCGCGACCACCTGACTGCTTAACATATTTCATTTTCGAGTTAGCAGATCCAGAAATCGTTTCTTTGTATGATACTTGAGGTCTTCCAACGTTTGCTTCGACGTTAAATTCGCGTCTCATACGGTCATGCAGAATTTCAAGATGCAATTCACCCATGCCTGCAATGATAGTCTGTCCAGTTTCCACGTTCGTTGTCACGCGGAATGTAGGATCTTCATCAGAAAGGGATGAAAGAGCTTGCGATAGCTTCTCACGGTCTGCCTTCGACTTGGGCTCAATAGCCATCGAAATAACAGGCTCTGGGAAGTCCATCTTTTCCAAGATTACAGGATGATCAGGATCACATAATGTATCACCTGTGGTCGTATTTTTCAAACCGACGCACGCTGCGATATCACCTGTGCAGAATTCATCGCGCTCTAGACGCTGGTTCGCATGCATCTCGATAAGACGAGAGATGCGTTCCTTGTTATTGTTCTTCGTAGTATTGATGACGTTCATCCCTTTTGTAAGGGTTCCGCTGTAAATACGGATATAAGTAAGACGGCCCACGTAAGGGTCGGTCATAATTTTGAACGCAAGCGCCGCAAATGGTGCATCATCTTCTGGCTTTAGAGCAATGTCTTCGCCAGTTGATTCTACAGAATGTGCATAAACAGTTCCTCTATCCACAGGAGATGGAAGCCAGTGTACTACGGCATCCAAAAGCTGTTGAACACCTTTGTTCTTCAATGCTGATCCGCAAAGAACAGGGTTGATTTTATTAGCGCAAACCCCTTTGCGAATAACTGCATGGATTTCTTCCGGAGTCAATGAATCGGGATTCTCAAGAACTTTATTTATGAACTCATCGTTGTCCTCTTCGATCATAACAAGTTCTTCGAGCAGTGATGCACGCATTGTTTTGCACTTTTCGACGAGCTCTGCTGGGATTGGGAGTTCATCCCATTCCTTACCGGCATCTTCTTCGTGGAATACGATTGCCTTCATGGTGACTAGGTCGATCATGCCTTTAAATTCAGCTTCTGCTCCTATAGGGCAGTGAACCGGAATGGCATTCGCATGAAGTTTTTCGCGCATCGACTGGACGCCGCCGAAAAAGTCTGCGCCCATGCGGTCCATCTTGTTGATGAATGCAATACGCGGCACTTTATATTTTTCAGCTTGTCGCCATACAGTTTCTGATTGAGGTTCAACTCCGGATACCGCGTCGAAAACGGCGACGGCACCGTCAAGAACTCTCAAAGAACGCTCAACTTCAACAGTGAAGTCAACGTGTCCCGGGGTGTCGATGAGGTTAATTTTTGATTCTTTCCAGTAAACTGTCGTGGCGGCAGAGGTGATCGTGATTCCACGTTCGCGCTCTTGTTCCATCCAGTCCATGGTCGCTGCTCCATCGTGCACTTCACCGATTCGGTGAGTACGTCCGGCGTAGTAAAGGATACGTTCGGATACGGTGGTTTTACCGGCATCAATGTGGGCCATGATACCGATATTACGTACCTTTTTGATTTCTTTTTGCTCTCTTTTAGTAGACATCGTTTATTCCCCCTACCACTTGTAGTGCGCGAAGGCTTTGTTTGCTTCGGCAATACGGTGAGTATCATCTTTTTTCTTCACGGTTGTTCCTTGGTTGTTGAAGCAATCAGCAAGTTCTGCTGATAGAGCATCTTCCATGGAACGGCCAGGTTTGGCGCGTGAGTTCGTGATAATCCAGCGCATAGCCATCGACATACGGCGGCCTGGTGGGATTTCAATGGGCACTTGGTAGGTTGCGCCGCCGATGCGTCGAGATTTAACTTCGAGTGATGGTTTTGCATTTTCAAGGGCTTGTTCGAAAGCCAATAGCGGGCTATCTGATTTTACTTTTTTTGCTAGTTGATCTAAAGCATCATAAACCATTCTGCGTGCGATAGATTTTTTTCCATCGAGCATGACTTTATTGATGAATTTGGCAAGCACTTCGCTTCCGTACTTTGGATCTGGTTCCATTTCGCGCTTTACGGCGCGTCTTCTTCTTGACATAACTTCCTCTTTAATATCGAAATTATTGTTATTTCCTTGAAGTTCGAGAAGATTCACCTGGGCCGGATTTCTCCGGAGCCGATGCGTGATTTGCTCTACTATAAATGATAGCGCAAATCGCGAACCAGGATACTCATCTCTTGAGCATCCTAGTGTTACTTAGGACGTTTCGCCCCGTACTTCGATCTTCCTTGTTTGCGGTCTTGTACAGCCGCACAGTCTAACGCTCCACGGACGATATGATAACGTACGCCGGGCAGGTCTTTTACACGACCGCCGCGAACGAGCACGATGCTGTGTTCTTGGAGGTTGTGGCCTTCGCCGCCGATGTATGCGATCACTTCTTGGCCTGTGGAAAGGCGTACCCAAGCCACTTTACGCAGTGCAGAGTTTGGCTTCTTAGGTGTTTTTGTTTTCACCTGGAGGCAAACACCTCTGCGTTGCGGGCATTTTACTAATGCCGGCGACTTAGTTCTTTTCTTTTTTGCTTGTCGTGGGTTACGCACGAGCTGGTTCATTGTGGGCATATTAGCCTTCTCCTTATCGTCAAAATTCGATTCAGACAAAAATATCTAGCCGGTACTCCGGTGAGATGAGAACATTATACGGATTTCACTCGATTTACGCAACAGCTTATTAGCGCCCTAACCTTTTTTTAATAGGCGTTGTTCGCAGGCCTTTATAAGCCAGGCCGTTGGCCTGAACTTTTCCGGTCTCTAGATGGCATATTTAGCTTCTTTTAGGATTTTTTCTTTTAGTGCAGGATGCAATGCATTTTTGGAAACAAGATCAACATTTTTCCCCAGTAGTTTTTCGAGATAAAACTTTAGGTCAATGAACACAAAAAGACCCATTTTGGGATCAAAATCAACCAAAACATCTATGTCGCTATTCTTTTTTTGTTCATTTCGAACAACAGAGCCGAACAATGCCAAATGACTAACTCCGAAACGTTTAATTTCAGACTCATGCATTTTAATAATTGTAAAAAAATCATTGACATTCATATTACTGCTCATTTTTATTGCTGTACTTTATTTTACAACATGTGCATTAAACTGCAATGTTTTTCATAATCTTTATGCATTTTACGTTAAGCTGTTATCGATTAACGATTAGCATGTCGCAAACCAAGTCCATGCAAATTTCCGGACTTTTTTCTGTGACTAATTCTATAAATGCTTTTATTGAATCATGGATCTCTTGTGGTAATTATGAGAAATCAATAGATCTTTTTTGCAGTTATTGGTATTTTGTTGACATGAAGAAGGAATCCTTAGCACTCTATCTATTTAAGCTATTTCTTATTTTTGGTCTGTTTGTTTGGACTGGAATGTTGTATTGGTCTTCGTTGATTGTTGAAGAGAATATACAAAGTTTACGGACTGAAGTCTCCGAAATCAAGCAAAAGATGCAAGGTCAAAGCACACAGATGGTTTCTCATGTCCAAACTACACAAAAAGCCGAAGAAGCTGTGACTGGTTCTTATGCACATATGGATCCTAATCTGCCTAATCTGTTGGAGAAAGATCCTTTTTACGAAACGACTCTACCTAAACTGTTGGGTCCAAATTTTGTGCCGCATGGCACTATGCATGAATCTACTTTGGGGAAACCGGAGAATCTTCATCCATTCAGCGAATGGGGAGAAGTTCAGAATTGGGTGGGAAAATGCAACGTCACGGTTGCAACGTTGGCATTTGGCAAATATGATTCTTTTGCTCCGGCTATGGCTGTGAAGATTGAGCGTAGAGGCAATGCTTTTTGGGTATTTCTCAGGGATGATGCCTATTGGCAGCCTATAACCCCGGATCTTTTCACGGAAAAAATTGATCTTGCTCCCGTATTTTCTCAAAAGCACCAAGTTACGGCTTATGATTACAAATTTCAATATGATGCTGTGATGAATCCTTACAATCAGGAAGGGGGGCGCTTGCTATCCGCAATTCCTTGAACGATGTTGAGAAAATTGAAGTAATAGATGATTTAACGTTAGTGGTTACTTGGAGGGAGAAAAAGTTTCTTGAAGAGGGAAAAGAGGTATCTAAAATCCCTTATAAAGCCAAACAGTTGACAGGATCACTATCTCCTCTTGCCTCGTTTGTCTATAAGCATTTTTCGGATGGAAGTAAGATTGTGGAGGAGGACTCAGACCCTGAAACGTATCGCAATAATTCTATTTGGGCGCAGAACTTTGCACAGCATTGGGCAAAAAACATCATTGTAAGCTGCGGTCCTTGGGTATTTGATGGAATGTCCGATACAAATATTAAGTTCCAAAGAAATAATGAGTTTTATGACCCATTAGATGCCCTTACAGATAAGTCAGATACCTTATTTCGAAATACGCAAGAGGCAATTTGGCAGGATTTTATTTCAAATCATCTTGAGTGGACTCTGTTGAGTTATAATCAGGTTGAAGAATTTGAACAATTTTTGAAGTCAGAAAAATACCAAGAGCAGGTGAAGCAGAATGCGGCGATTAAGCGTCTTGACTATGTTGCCCGAGCGTTCTCTTATGTTGGCTGGAATGAGGCTACACCCTATTTTAATAGCAAAAAAGTGCGTCAAGCGATGACCCATGCCATTGACCGGCAAAGGATCATCCAGAATTTGAATGGCATGGCCATTGAAATTACGGGTCCTTTTTATGTTTATTCGAAATCTTATGATTCTTCAATTAAACCCCTTTCTTTTGATCTCCACCTTGCTCGAAAGCTATTGGAAGAGGAGGGGTGGTTTGATAGGGATGGAAACGGCATCGTTGAGAAAGAAATTGACGGGAAGAGAGTGCCTTTTAGTTTTTCTCTGACATATTATGTGAGACATCCTCCTACTAAATCGATTTGCGAGTATATTGCGACATCGCTTAAACAGATTGGTGTCGATTGCAGGCTGAATGGGGTTGATTTGGCAGATTTGTCTGCAGCGGCCGAAGGAAGGACCTTTGACGCGATCACTATGTCATGGGGACTTGGCACTCCTCCTGAAAATACCAGGCAATTGTGGCATTCTGAGGGTGCAAAACAGCCTGGTTCTTCGAATTTTATTGGATTTCAAAATAAGGAATGTGATGAAATTATTGGGAAGCTAGATTATGAAGACAACATTGACAAAAGACTCGACTTATATCACCGATTCCATGCCATTCTCCACGATGAACAACCTTATACATTTTTATATACTCCGAAACGAATAGTTGTTTATCGTGAGTACCTTCAGAACGTATTTATTCCGGCGGATCGGCAAGATCTTGTGCCTGGAGCTGATGTCGGTGAACCCATTCCTTCAATATATTGGATAAAGGAAAACTGATGATTTATTACATCGGTCGCCGCCTTATTCTTCTTCCACTTACGCTGTTTTGCATTATACTAGTCAACTTCATCATCATCAATATGGCGCCGGGAGACCCAGTTTCAGTTACAGAAATATCTCAAGAAGGGGGTGCTTCGAAGAGTCAAGACCGCGCTACTGCTTTTGGATCTGACAATCGTTACCTTCAGTTTAGAGAATTCTATGGTCTCACTCTTCCCATCATCATTAACTTATGGCCGTTTATCACTGAGGATGAGGTCAAAGGCACTTTGGAAAAATTGACGCATCGCGATCAAATATCTGTGACGCAGTATAATGACCTGCGCATACGATTTGGCGACCAAGCTCGTTATATCATGCCTTATTTATTTCATATTGTCGAAGATCCAAATCAGGAACAGCAAATCCGTCAAATGGCCCTTAGATTTTTTGTTCGGGGAGGGAGTCATCAAGGGTATTTGGGGCCTAATTTACCGGAAGATGAAAAACAATATAACCGCAAGGTAGCAGCTGATAACAGTTTTTTACAGACACTATTAGGGGGAGATGTAAATAATCCCCAAATTCGGGAATGGTATGAAAAAAATAAAGAATACTATAATTTTGAGCCTTCCACTCGGCAAAAAGTCGGAATGATATTCGAAACACGTTTTACCAGGTATATGAGCCGTGTTTTAACTTTAAATTTCGGCACTTTGCGCAATGACAGCAATAAAACAGTGATCAATGAAGTGGTCAAGCGATTTAAATATTCACTTACTTTAGCCATCATACCCATGATCATTACATTTGTACTATGTCAGGTTTTTGGCTGTCTTATGGCCTACAAACAGTATCGATGGCAAGATTATATGTTCAACGTGCTATTTTTGATTTTATATGCCATTCCTGTTTTCGTAGTGGCCCCTTTTCTTATTGAATATATGGGGCTGCATAAGCATTTCCCATTTACGAATATTCCTATTCCTATTTCAGGATTTACAAGTCCAGAATCGATTTACAATAATTTATATTCTTATCAGAGAGTATTCGATGTTTGCCAGCATCTGTTTCTTCCATTTATCGCTGTTATGTATGGGAGCTTGGCTTCATCCTCGCGTCTTTCTCGCACGGCCGTTTTGGAAACTTTACGACACGATTATGTGCGTACGGCTAGAGCTAAGGGAATGTCGACTCCTGCAGTTCTATTCAAACATGTCGGTAGGAACGCTTCGATAACCATTGTTACCTCTATCGCGGGTTCACTGGGAATTGTTCTTGGGGGCTCACTTATCGTTGAAACGCTTTTTGAAATTAATGGATTCGGAAAATTTTTCTATGATGCAGTATTGAACAGAGATTACAATGTGATCATGTTTTCGGCTATTGCTGGATCGTTTTTATCGCTAGTAGGATTCCTGGTGGCTGACATCGCCTATACAATGCTTGACCCAAGGGTGACTTTAGAATGAATTCTACGTATGCCTCACGCATCTGGACTCAATTTAAAAAACATCGGCTAGGCCATTGGTCCCTTTTTGTAGTCCTTCTTTATTGCTTCATGGGAGTATATGCACCATTTTTTGCTTCATCAAAACCCATTGTTGCGGTCTATAATGGGGAAATCTATTTTCCTCTTTTCCGCTACCTGTTTTATACAGGATTTTATACAAAACGTATCGATATTTTCTTTAATCTGCTGATATTCACTCTTCCTTTATTCCTCCTCGGATGGAAGTTCCTGCGGAAGCGGCGTGCTCCCATTCTAGGATCTATTATTGTGTTGCAATTTGTTCTATTTACATTTTTTGGATACTTTTTCACGCATGATCCAGCATCGAATGCGAAATTAAATCAAGAAAGATATATGGCAGTCAAATCGGGGCGGCATTTGACCTGGAATGACGAACTGCAATTCATGACGCCCTATGGAAAGCTAAATAAAATTATCGATTACCGTAATCGTCTCCAAAACCACAAACGTCTTGAAAAATACACAGATGCCTATGTGAAAGGAGCTTTAGAGAGAAGCGGCGGGAAAGGCAAACCTCAAATTCCCACTCTTTGGCAAATGGATGTCTCCAATATCGAACAACAACTTTTATCCACAAAAGATCTCTCGACGATCGATTTTATTAAAAACCGCCAACAATGGCTTGCAACAGAAAATGATCATATTTCATTCATTATAATGCCTCTATTTCGCACCTACCATTGGGAAGATGACGCGGGAGGCGCCCAGCTTCTTAATAAGTTCATCCCATGGTGGGAGTTGACTCGTATCAATAGAAAAGATCTTATGGCTGCCCTGATTTTTGGAGTTCGCATATCACTGGTTGTGGGGTTGCTCTCAATAGGTTTGGCATTATTCATTGCTGTTCCGATCGGTGCCTTTGCAGGCTATTATGGAGGAAGATTTGATATCATCGTGAGTCGTCTTTTGGAGATTTGGGAGTCCATGCCTGCATTTTTTATGCTGCTGCTAGTTGTGGCTATGATACAAAGCAAATCGATTTTTTTGGTGATTGGAGTGATTGGATTATTTGGTTGGCCAAATTTCAGCCGTTATTTGCGAGGAGAATTTTTTAAGCAGCGCAATTTGCCATACGTGGAAGCATGCCATGCACTCGGATTCAAGGATTCGCATATTATCTTTTCGCATATTCTTCCGAATGCTATTCCACCAGTTATCACTTTGTTGCCTTTTGCCATAATGGGAGCAATTGCAAGCGAGGCTGGCTTATCATTCCTTGGGCTTGGAGAAGAGGGGTCTTGCTCTTGGGGTGTTCTCATGGATGAAGGGCGCACAGCCTTTCCCGGAGAAAGCTACCTCCTTTGGCCACCTGCGATCTTGCTGACTTTTCTCCTCGTCGCAATCGCCCTGGTCGGGGATGCCCTTAGGGATTCTATCGATCCTAAGCTCGCTTGAACGATATGTTTATTTGTGTTATATTTCTAGCATTATTTAGGAGGATGTCACAATGCATGCAGTGAATGGGGATGGACGACCGGATTATCCATATACGTTAATTCAAGACATGGAAGAGGGGCCTCAATTAGGTGATTTACTTTTGAAAGTTGGAGATCATCTTGACGATCGATCGTTTGGGTGTGCCTATAGAGTTTGCAAAAATTGGAAAAATGTACTCTCATTGCATCCAAAATGGAAAGAAATTCGTACAATCCAGTCTTTATTTCGAAATCAATGGAATAAAACTAAGTTTCGTCATGATCTTTTTAATGATATTTCGAGCGCAGTTTTTATTAACGAAAAATTGCCTAATATTGAATTAACTCATAATCCCTCCCCTCAGTTTCTTCCTCTAACAATGGCTCCTTATGATCTCGATTGTTTTCATAACATGACAGAAGCGGAAGACTACATATATGGTGCCAAGGGAAATGAAATCCACCAATGGAAAAGGGATAATTTTCCAAGTATTAGTTCCGTTCTATTTAAATCTAAAACAGATATAAATCTATTCCAATTTCATGATAAAACATACTACTTAGTTACTGATAATAAGATCCAAGCTTTAGAAAGTGGTAAAATATTATGGTCTTATGAAATCAGTATTCTTAAATCATCGATGCTCAGCATGAAAATCAATAATTTTATTGGAGGGTTGTTAGTAAATAACGATAATTCTGGTGAAAAAGGTATTTTGTACCTTTGGGATAGCAAAAAGAAAACGGCTCCTGAAAAAGAAATACATGCTAGAAAATTTGTGCTTACTAAAAATAAAGCTGCAGTCCTCAATCAAGAACTTACTGTGCACACTCTACGGAGCGATAAAACTTTTTCTAAACCTTTTTCCATTTTATCTCCACACTGGATGTTTCCAAGTCGCGATGAGGAATGTATTTCAATATTAGATTACAATGGTCATTTGCGTACTATCTCACTAATCGATGGCAAGGTCATTTCTAAAATGCGACTCCTTGAATACCGAAAGATCTTTCATAGTCCTAATAGTGTGAGTTGTTTATATGGCATAGTTTGTTATGTACGTCATTCTGAAATTTTTCTAGTTGATCCCATAAAATGTCTTGTGCGTAAAGAAACATTAGGACTAATAAATAATCTTTCATGGTATAGCTCAATCAGGGCGGTTGACGGAAAGTTAGCGGCTAAATTAGAGCATAGTGAATACTATCATCAAATCACACCCTCAGATAAACGGACCATTACAACTGTCGTAAAAGACTTATTTAAAAAAGGATAAAATATGGAACCAATGAATAGTTTGATAGACATTTATCAATGTGTAATTTGCCTTGAACCAATGAAATCGGCTGTCTCTTTAAATCCCTGCGGCCATGAACTTGATGAAGTATGTGCTCTTGAGATCTTGGCAACGGACAATAAAAAATGTCCGGTTTGCCGCAAAGATATCGATTCTTTTAGACCAGCTTATTTAACGCGGCAAGCTATTGAAATATTAGTGCCAAAAATGCTAAATTCAATGGTTACTATTCAAGTGAAGACAATAACTGGTGCTAAAATAACATTAAACATTGAAAGGAATTGTAAAGTAGCAAAATTGTTTCCTGCAATCTGTAAAGGATTAAAAATTGATCCCTACCGAGACATCAAATTAGCAGCTAATGGTAAATACATATCGCCTTTCAAATATCTTCACGAATATATTCCAAATGACAAATCCGAGTATACATTTTTTGCAAATAGATTTATAGGAAATTGGCCAGAGATAGCTAAAAAACATCCCTCAATATTTCACCAAGCACTTGCAGAGGTGGGATACAATTGTAATGTCCATTTTTTGAAACTTTATGGGGAAGCGATTGATAAAGCTGTAAATGAAATCTAAGTAAATTCATAAGCCACTTACAATCAGTCGATTAGTCTAAAATTAAAAAAAATGTTATAATGTGGTTGAAGGTTGAATAGGCCTTCATGGAGGTAATAATGAAAAATATTAGAAGATTAATTATAGGGTTTTCATTGCTGGCGCTTTGCTTGATTCCATTTAGGGGTCATGCAGATGAATCTGAGGATAATGGGTATTCTGATAATCCTCACTATTATTACTACACAAATGATGAAGATAACGACTATGGTTATCCCGGTGATTATTACGGCGGCGATTACGGATACGGTTACTATCCATACTGGGGATGGGGTGGTGGCTGGGGCGGTGGTGATGGGGATCACTATCATCATCATTGGAATAATCATGGGGGCCATCATGGCGGCTGGGGTGGACATCACGGCGGCTGGGGTGGACATGGTGGAGGCCACGGAGGTGGACATGGTGGACACCACTAAAATTGTCAGCTAACTACCTTGTAGGTGGTTGGAATTTGACAGGTAAGGAAGGGGCTGTTGCTCCTTCCTTTTGCATTTCAGAGGGGAAGCTTGAGGGTATCTCCCTTGAAGTTCCTTCATAATAGTAGGCTGAAAAGGCTATCGCACGGGTTCCAGTAACTAATTCCTTTCCATCTACTTGAATGACTGCTTCGTATTCTCTCATTCCCCAATCGTGTTTTACAAAATCAAAAAGTGTCGGCCATAAATGCGGCTTTGTAAATTCAACAGAATATTCCTCTCCAGCCTGTATGGATGGTATTTCAATCTTTTCCGATTCAAAAATAATACTCGGTTGATTGCTTTTTATTTGCGGCTGAAAGCAAAATCGAATGTATATCGTCCCTGGATTATTGGGAAGGTCTCCGACATTGCGGATGGCTGCGGAAAGTTTGACTTGACTCCCTGGTGCTATTTTTCCACTATTTGGTTTGAGGGAAATAAAAGCTATATTGGATTGGAGCTGGGCTCCTAAATCTTGCCCTGAGACTTGCGCTGCTATAAAAATAATAAATAATAGAAAAATATTTTTCACTATGATCTCCTATCCGAAAATATTCATAAATGCATAGAAAAACCCAAGGGCAAGAAGTGCACCTGCAGGGACAGTGACTATCCATGAAACAAGAATATCTCTTGTAGTGGCTAAATTTAGCGCTCCAATCCCTCTTGCTAGGCCAACTCCAATGACTGCCCCAACAAGCGTATGCGTTGTTGAAATTGGCATCCCTAATCGAGTAGCAACTAGAATTGTTGCGGCAGCTCCGAATTCAGCGGAAAACCCACGGGTAGGGGTCAATTCTGTTATCTTTCTTCCAATGGTCTCAATAACGCGCCATCCCCAAGTGGCAAGTCCGATAACAATACCAGCACCTCCAAGTCCTAACACCCAAGCTGGAATGGAAGTATGAGTCGAGATCGCTCCCGTCTCCAGTACATCTAAAGCGGCAGCAAGAGGGCCAATTGCATTAGCAACATCATTTGCTCCATGTGCAAAGGCCATAAGGGCTGCGCTGAAGATTTGCAGGTATCCGAAAATTTTCTCAACTATGGTATATTCCGAGCTAGTTACCTCTTTTTGCAGGTTTTGGTGAAGGGATTGTGAGAGGCCGTCAACTTCTTCAAGCAATAGATTTGTATGGTATTGGAGTTCTCCTGAAGAAGAGTTTTTGACTTTCAAGAGATGTTTTTTTGCCTTTTCTAGACTATAGACAACATCAGGGCCATAAACTGGTCTTTTTTCGAGGGCTTCTGGATTTTCCTCAATGCGTCTAACGAGAAAAAAAGAAATAATGGAAGCAACGGCTCCTATGCACATACTTATCATTAGAGCGCCTAGAAAATCAAGTTCTAGCTGTAAATTCCCCAGTCCCTTTAAGAGCATAAATAGAGATAATATCGTTGCAAATGCAAAAACTAGAATGGGGACAAATCGTTTCGTTTCACGGACGGGATGAAAAGAGTAAAAAATCTTTCGTCTAACCAAGGTAAAGATGTAATAGGCGAGTATTCCTCCAATGAGAGGAGAAAAAATCCAGCTTGAAATAATAAAAGCCACGTTTCCCCAATAAATGGCTTCCAGTCCCCCTACGACAGCTCCGAATCCAACAACAGCTCCTACGATAGAATGTGTTGTCGAAACCGGCCATCCATAATAAGAAGCAATTTGAAGCCATACCCCAGCAGCTAGCAGTGAAGAGAGCATTCCATAGACCAAAATAATCGGATTCGCTGTGAAAATAATCGGATCAACCAGGCCCTTTTGTACCGTTTCAGTAACGTGTGAACCAAAGAAAAAAGCCCCGCTGAATTCCAAGACAGCGGCAATGAGTACTGCTTGCCTGAGAGTGAGCGCGCCAGAGCCTACTGATGTGCCCATGGCGTTGGAGACGTCATTTGCGCCGATGTTCCACGCCATATAGAATCCTGAGACCAGGACCAGTAAAAGTAAAATCGTGTCTGTTGACATCATTTCCTTAATTCGAGGGTCATACGAACGCGGTAACCTAGTTTTTCAGATAGGTTTGCGACGGATCCCAGTTTTTCGAATATTTTTTCCCAATAGAAAAAAGAAGAATAGCTAAGTGATTTTTCTTCATTGAAAAGTGTTTTCAGGAGATTTCTTTGGATAAGATCAGCCTCGTGTTCTTTGAATGAAACATCATCGACAATTTTTTTTACTTTTTCTGCTTCGATGCCTCCAAATGAGGATTCAAGCAATTCGCGCATCTCCTTAATAATTTGTCTGGCGCCATGGTAGGCTTCGAGATTTTTTGTCAGGAATAGCTTAAAATTAGTTTTTAGATCTTGCGGCATAGGGACGCTTTTCAGAGTAGCTAGGATGGCAACATCTTCGGCACGGTCTGCGATGCTGTCTTGGATGGACAAAATTTCGAGCAGATTTCCTCTGTCAATAGGGAGAAATAAGCTTTTTGGCAGGTGATTGCGGATGTCATTTTTTACAAGGTCGGCTTGATGTTCAAGTTCGCTGATTTTGGCGGAGATTTCTTCGACTAGCTTTTGGTCTTGCTTTTCTAATGCATCGAATAAATCGGGCAGCATCCCTACGCATCCTGAGACCTTATCCATATGAGACTCCAGCGGGGCGAAGGGCGAGCGTCCAAATAGATTCAAAATTGTTAACATAGTGTATTCCTCATTTAGAGATTCAAGTAAAACACGAATCGCAGTTTCTGTAAATTGTTTTTTGTAGGTCGATAAATGCATTGGACAAGAATGTCGCCTATTTGTTACAAAAGAGGGACATATCAAAGGCGGAAATGTATATGGAGGATCTCTTAAATTAAAAGGAGGAATTATGCGAAAAACAAAAAGTTATAGGGAGCATCTTTTAAAGTCCTTAAAGGATCCAAAAGAAGCGGCGGCTTATCTTGACGCATGTTTAGAGGATGAGGATCCACATGTATTTTTGCTTGCGCTCAAAGATGTAGCACAGGCAAGAGGTGGAATGAGTAAACTTTCTACTAGCTCGTCCCTAAATAGACAAACCCTTTATAGAACACTGTCTAGAACTGGAAATCCTAAGCTTGCTAGTATTCGGGCGGTGCTTTCATCGCTTAAAATGGAATTGCACATAACATCTGCGGTTTGAATAAGTTCTTTGGTGAATAAAATTCCGAATTTAGGTACAAATATTGGAATGCAGGAACCTATACTTAAAGTGCGGGACTTGACAACGTCGTTGCAAGTGGGGCATCACATCTATAATGTGGTCGAAAAAGTTTCATTCGACCTTTATCTCGGCAAGACCCTTGCTGTCGTGGGGGAATCTGGCTGCGGTAAGTCGATGACGGCTCTTTCCATTATGCGCATATTGCCCACTCCCCCTTGCCTTCCCTCTACTGGAGAAGTGATCTATAAAGGACAAAATATCCTTCAACTTTCTGAGAGAAAAATGAGGGATATTCGAGGTGCTAAAATCGCCATGATTTTTCAGGACCCAGGAAGCGCTTTGAATCCGGTTTACACTATAGGAAATCAATTGATGGAAGTTGCCGAGCTGCACCTTAAACTCTATGGGGAGGACGCTTTTAATCGTTGCGTTCGAGCTTTAGATGAAGTGGGAATTGCTGCGCCAGAAAAACGGATGTATGACTATCCTCACCAAATGTCTGGTGGAATGAAACAGCGTGTGATGATTGCCATGGCTTTGATGTGCGAGCCCGATATTTTAATTGCTGACGAACCCACTACAGCACTTGACGTGACTATCCAGAAACAGGTGCTTGACCTGATGCGTGAACTTCAAAAGAAAATGGGGATGGCGATTCTGCTGATAACTCACGATATGGGAATTGTCGCCGAAATGGCTGATGAGGTGAATGTGATGTATACATCTCAAACGATGGAAAGGGGAACAGTTTTTGATATCTTCGATAGAATGGCGCATCCATACACTATTGGATTATTTAACTCGCGGCCAGACATCGCAAATCCAAGGGGAGTATTAAAGCCAATTCAAGGAACCGTCCCTCCAATTTCCGATTATCCGCAAGGTTGCCGCTTCCACACCCGATGCCCATTTGTCATGTCGAAATGCAAGCATGGCGAAATTCCTTACTTTGATATTACAAATTCTAAACATCAATCAAAATGCCTGCTCCATGATAAAAATGAATAATCCAATACTTGAAGTCCGAGGTCTCAAAAAATACTTTCCGATTCATTCCGGATTCTTCCGTAAGGAAATTGGCTGTGTTAAAGCCGTTGATGGGATAGATTTTGAAATTTTCCCAGGGGAAGTTCTGGGAATGGTAGGGGAATCAGGTTGCGGCAAAAGCACTGCAGGTAGAACGGCTATACGTCTAATTGAGCCTACTGCAGGTTCAATTACATTCATGAATCAGGACCTTTTGGCTCTTAAATGGGATGCTTTAAAGAAAATACGTACAGAAGTACAAATGGTTTTTCAAGATCCCTACGCCTCTTTAAATCCTAGAAAGGCTATTTGGGAAAGCATTGGCGAGGCCCTCCTTTATCATGGTTTTGTTTCGAAAAAACAAGAGGTGCTGGATCGAGTGGCCGAAATCATGAAACAAATCGGCCTTTCCCCAGACGCGATGCATCGATATCCTCATCAGTTTTCCGGAGGTCAGCAGCAACGAATATGTATTGGACGGGCGATTGCAATGAAACCCAAACTGATCATCTGCGATGAACCTGTTTCCTCATTAGATGTCTCTGTTCAAGCCCAAATTCTCAATTTACTCATCGAGCTAAAAGAAACTATGGGCCTAAGCTACCTTTTTATTTCTCATGATCTTTCTGTTATCCGCCATATCTGTGATCGAGTGATTGTTCTTTACTATGGAAAGGTGATGGAGTATACGTCAGTTAATGAACTTTTTGAAAATCCTCAAAGTTCTTATACGAAGGGGCTGCTAAATGCGATTCCAAAAAATCATCCATAATGTTATAATATTTGATTTATGACAGAAGTAGACAAATATCATCAAAGAACAAGGTCGGCCTTTATCTGGTCGAGAATATTGAGGACTCCATTTTGGTCCATCTTTCTCCTATTGCCATATATTCTGTATAAAGATTTACATGCAACCCCCTTGCAAATCGGAGTTGTAGTAGCCCTTAAACCCTCTGTTTCCCTCTTGTCGATGTATTGGAGCTCACTCATAAAAAATAGGCGAAGCCTCCTAATTCCGAACGTTGTTTGGGCCAGTATTTTGGGCCTTATACCCTTTTTCTTTTTTCCGTTTATAGATAATCCCTGGTTTTTTATCTTCTCTTTTGGATTCTTTATGACTCTGCACAGAGGTGTCGTTCCGGCTTGGATGGAAATCATGAAATTAAATCTCCCTGAAAGATCTTGCCAAAGGATTTTTGCCTGGGGTAATGCATTTAGCTATTTGGGTGAAGGATTGCTACCTTTCTTTTTTGGTTGGATTCTTGACGATTATTTTCAGGCATGGAGATGGATTTTCCCAGTAGCAGCTTCGGTCGCAGTTATTCCAATTTTTTTTCAGTGCCGTATGTATATTCCCGATGATGAAAAACCGGAGGAAATTATGCCTCCTATGAACTGGAAAATTCACATTTTAGAACCATGGAAAAAGGCCTGGAAATTGCTCATTGTGCGTCCTGATTTCAGAGCATTTCAAATTGGCTTTATGTTCGGCGGCATGGGGCTGATGTTTATGCAAAGCGTCCTACCAGCCTATTTCATAGGTGTTTTGAATTTGACCTATACTGAACTAGGCATGGCCCTGACGTTTTGCAAAGGTATAGGGTTTGCTTTAACCTCTGAAATGTGGGCGCGTTGGATAGCTCGTGTAGATGTCTACCGTTTTAGCGGAGTAGTAACATTGATCGCTTTTCTATTTCCAGTGATGCTCATTTTTGCACAATACCATATAGCTTGGGTTTATATTGCTTATATCGTTTACGGGGCAATGCAGTCAGGAAGCGAATTATGCTGGCATCTTTCGGGTCCAATCTTTGCCAAGAAGGAAGATAGCACTCTATATAGTACTGTAAATCTTATTGCCGGCGGACTCAGGGGTTGTTTTACCCCCGCCTGCAGCCTCTATCTATGTTCTCTTTTCAGCCCAGCCCTTGCAATCATGGTTGGCGGCGGCTTTTGCCTATTGGCAACAACGACTCTATTTTCATATTCCAGAAAATTCAGTGCTCATTCCGTAAGCGAAATCCAGTAGTCTTCCATCTCTCGAGAAAAATAACTGTCTAACCTGTTATAATTAATCGGCCAACTGTTATAAATTTCTGTATCGATCATGGCGATTTTACCGTCTTTTGTGAATGGTAGATTAAATACAAATGTTGAGTCGCTGTATCCTCCTTCTTCAAGAAGAGTATAGAGTGCAAAAACCAGTTCATGAGTAAAACAAGTCCTCCAGCATTCCTTGTTATATTCTCTTTTGTAACAGTTGATTTTATCGACAATAAGAACAAAGTTTTTTTGTTCATAATGATTGCTATTGGGAGGCAACGGACTTAATGGAAGAGGGTACAGCCATTTTCCAGGGACGACAAAGAAGTCCTCGAGGTTGTTTTCCTCTATTATTTCTTTAGCTAGTTCGGCTCCTTGGATGCGTTTCATGAAGTTGTGGGTTTCGTCAATATCTAGTTGATTATCAAAGTAGAGTTTTAATAAATATCCATCGAGGGATGGGTGTGAGACTATTTTTGGCCTTCTCGGTTTTCCAAGTTTTACAATGTTAAAATCTGCATCAAGAAGAGATTCTTTGTTGAGTATGACTCGTTTTCTAAATATTTTGTCTAGTTTCGCTTTTGCTGGGTGATCTTCTGGAAGAAAGTATGGTTTTAGAGCCTTCCACTTAGATTGGCTAACCGCTGGGTTATAGGCGTATTCCGCTCCCAAGCAGAAGGTAAAGACGACAAAGAAAAATAAACAGGCTTGCTTCAGGTAAAAAGTATGCATAAAAAATATCTCCACCACTTTCATACCGAATTATCGAATTTTAATCCAAAAGAAAGTAAAAACCTTGATTTTATCTGCATTTTATCGGCATAATAGGGAGTAAATCAATGCAGATAAAGTGCTGATATTATGCCGATAAATTTTGAGCCAAATTATATTATTTCCTTGAAAACTATAAGCTGTCTTATGCGCATTGAAGCGGCTAAACAAAAAATATTGCATTTACCTATGACACCAACGGTCTTAAGTTCTTTGAGAGAGACAGCGCGTCTTTATACCACACATTATTCGACAATGATTGAAGGAAATAGGCTTGATCCAAGTCAGGTTGAAGTGGTTTTGAAACATCAAGGCCATTTTCCAGGGCGTGAAAGGGATGAACATGAAATAAAGGGTTATTATGCTGCGCTGACTCAAATAGAAAAATGGGCAGCACAAGGCGTTAATATAACAGAGAAAATGATCCAGACACTGCATTCTCTAGTAATGGCCAATGGTAAAAAAAATACCAAACCAACTTCTTACAGAGATGGTCAAAATGTTATTCGAGATGGTATAACAAAAAAAATTGTCTATATGCCTCCAGAGGCTAAAGATGTGAAAAATTTAATGGCAGCCATGGTGAACTGGATTAATGATGACACTGATCTTCCATGTCCCGTTATAGCAGGAATTGCCCATTATCAGTTTGCAACAATCCACCCTTATTACGATGGGAACGGCAGAACAGCTAGGTTGCTAACCACGTTGATTTTGCATTTAGGAGGATATGATTTAAAAGGGCTTTATTCTTTGGAAGAATATTATGCTCGCAACTTAGGAGCCTATTACGAAGCGATTAGTGTCGGAGAGTCTCACAATTACTACTTGGGTCGAGCTGAGGCAGATATCACGAATTGGGTGGAATATTTTGTTGAGGGAATGATGATCTCCTTTGAAAATGTTTTAAAACGTATGGATGAAGCTAAAACTCAAGGTTCGGTTGATCAAAGTGTTTTGATTAGAGAACTTGATCTTAAACAAAGAAAAGCACTTGAAATATTTCAAGAATTTGAAACAATTACTAGTCGTCAAGTTGGTGAATTATTTGGATTTAAATCGCGCACAAGCGCTGCCCTTTGCGCAAATTGGGTTGAAAGCGGCTTCTTAACCGTAGTAGACGCGTCGAATAAGGGACGAAAATACAAGTTGTCAGCTAAGTATTCAAAGCTAATTAATGAACTATAATACAAAATAGCTTGACATGGTACCTTAGGTTGTTTTATCACAGAGCTATTTAACAGGGGAAATATTATGTCCGCATGTGTTTTTGACTATTGCAGCGATAAAACTAATATCTGGAAAATTTCGAATGAAAACAAACGCCCTCCGTTTTATAAAAAATTTTTTACTTGTGATGAACATCTCAAAAAAAATGGAAGTCTCAATAATATTCATGCAGCCTTAGTTAAGGGAAGATATACAAAACAGTTAAGTGGAAAAGTATCATATAATGGTTGGATTTTTGAAAAGGTTGTTTCTACCTGGAAAAATGAGGATTCTAGAAAGTGTTCTGATTGTGGGACAATCCAAAAAATCTGGATGGTTGTTAAACTTGTGCCTTACGAAGAGATCGAAGTTGATGAACAAGATGACGAATATAGCATGCATCAAAAGAAATATAGAACAAGTTATCTATGTGATGAGCATTTTATAAGAAGGGAAGATACTGAAAACCTAAAGATTCGAAGTTGCTATGAACATGAGGGGATCTCTACTTTTGAACCTAGCTGGCATGAAAAACAACAGATTGAAGAAAAAGCCATTGTGGCTTTCTCTAGAAAGAAATCAAAAATAAAATAGTAGGAAAGAACTATGATCTCATCATATTACGGAAGAGCAGGCCATTACGGGAATTGCCTTTCACCACTTAAGTCATTCAATAAAGAAAGTGTTTCTTTATTTAAAAGGTGCCTGCATAACCAATCAAGTGATTCAGGGTCTCTAAAGCAACGTAAAGTGACTAGAGGAATGTGCAATAGAAGAAATGTGAACGATGATCTTTTGGATGTGGCCATGATTTATTGCTTAGGAACATATGTCTTCTTATCCATACTTCGCGATGTTGCGAGCTGGGGAAGGCAAGAAAAGACAATCCCTTCTACTGATTCCATTGAGGTAATCAATAAGAAAGATTAAGGAATTTTGGTCTGCTGTATAAAAAAGAGATCATCCATTTGAGGCGCGACGTATTTTTTCGATGTAGGTGCGGGGGATTTCTTGGAGGAAGCGGCTGGATCTTTGCAGGCGGGTGGTGCCCCAGAGGAACCGCATGCGGGCATCGGTGAGATACAAATACTCCTTGGCACGGGTCATCCCTACGTAACAGAGCCTGCGCTCTTCCTCGACCGCCTCTTCACTGGCGCGCGAGTTGGCGTGGGGGAATAGATCCTCTTCCAGGCCAACAAGAAATACTAGCGTAAATTCCAGTCCTTTTCCATTGTGGATGGTCATTAAATTGACCCTTTCATTATGTTCATTAGTTTCATCCAGAGTCGATTTCAATGACAATTCCTCCAAAAATCCACTGAGAGTGGGGTTTTCAGTTGACATTTCCCATTCCATGGCCTTTCCAACCAATTCGTCTAGGTTGCCTTTTCTATCATCATAGGTCTCCTGATCTTCCATCAGATGGTTGACATAGCCGGACTCTTCAATGGCGACTTTTACCAATTCTTTAATTGAACAATCTTGGTTAATTTTACGCAGTTCTCGGATGATTCGAACGTAATCTTTTATCCCTTCCAGTTGTTTTGCTGAAAGCTTTATCAATCCCATGCCATCAGCCAGCGCTTCGCAATAGGAAATAATCGGAACACACTCTTCGTTGGCGCCGTTTCGTATTTTTTCTAGAGTCGTATTACCTATGCCCCGTTTTGGAATATTAATTGTGCGGGCAAATGAGACAAAATCGGATCCAGAATGCACCATGCGGAGAAAGGCGAGGATGTCTTTGATTTCCCTTCTTTGGTAGAATGAAATGCCTCCAACAATAACGTAAGGAGTCCTTGAAGAGAGGAGTCGGTCTTCAAAAACGCGGGACTGGAAGTTTGTTCGGTAGAAGACAACCATGTCATTGTAGGAGATTCCGTGGATTTCATGATAGTAGCGAATTTGATCGCTCACAAATCGCGCCTCTTCTTTTTCAGATTCTGCGGTATAATGCCGGATTTTTTGTCCTTCCCCCAGGCTGCTCCAGAGGTTTTTTTCGTACCGATTGTAGTTGTGGCTGATAAGTTGGTTGGCGGCTTCAAGGATATTAGATCGACTTCGATAATTTTGTTCCAAGCGGATTACTTTGGCCTCAGGATAGTCGATTTCGAAGCTGAGAATATTCTTAATATTGGCGCCTCTCCAAGAATAAATAGACTGATCGGGATCGCCTACGACACATAGGTTGTGTGATTTTGCGACAAGCTTCTGAACGATTTCGTATTGGGCCATATTGGTGTCTTGATACTCGTCAATGAGTAGATGCGACCAGCGATGTTGGTAGAACTCTAAAACGCTTTTGTGCTCGCGGAACAATCGAACGGTCAGGAATAATAAATCATCAAAATCAAGAGCGCCATATTCCTTTAATCGACGCTGGTAGAGCTCGTAGATTTTTGGAAAAAGAGGTTCAGAATTATAGTCTGAGGGATCTAAGTCTTCAGGTTGTTCCAGATTGTTTTTGGCTTTGGAAATCAGTCCTTTGATTCCTTTAGGCTCATAGTTTTTGTCTTTGATATCGAGATCAGTAAAACAGGCTGCAATAAGTTTTAGGGCATCTTCTTCGTCGTAAATTGTAAAATTTGTAGAGTAGCCTAGGGCTTGAATGGATTCACGGAGGATGCGGGCACCGAGACTGTGGAAGGTGCAGATGAGAACATCACTATTTGTCAAATTGCGCACCCGTTCCTTCATCTCACCAGCTGCTTTGTTGGTGAAAGTCAGTCCCAAAATTTTAGAGGGATCCACACCATTTTGCAACAAATTGGCGATACGTATCGTGACTACGCGGGTTTTACCCGAACCAGCCCCTGCCAAAACAAGGAGCGGCCCATTCAGGGTATTGACCGCATCAATTTGCGGCTCATTCAACTTATCTATTAAACTCATCATTCACGCTCTCCCAAATTTCCATAGCGATGGTAGTCAAAACTGAGGCTGACTTCCCGTAAATAGTGAGAAAGCTCAATGCGACCATGTGAGACTACAGGAGTTTGGATTATATTGCAAGCCTCTTCTGCCAAAGCACACTTCAATTTTTCTGATGGTTCCGAGAGGAAACGAATCCTTTTAATTTTCAGTATTTTAATGAAATTGATGAATTGTTCGTCCGACACAGTTTTATAGTCGCTAATTACCAACGGAGTATGGCAAATCTGTGCAGCCTCAATCACCCTATCGACATCATCAAGACTATCGACTTCCTGAACTCTAAGTACCATCTTTGATTGGGAGACATATCTCAAAATGTTGTCTTGACCCATAACTTGACTTGGATCGTGATCCTTTCTGAAGTAATTGTTCCAATAATGGAGGTAACTATTTTCTTTGGGGATGCTTTGTTCGATGGGAATCATTAATGACATAAGGTAGTTAGGACCGCCGGCCTTTGCTCCTTCGCCAAAACTGCTTTCCTTGCATCCCCCAAATGGCTGACGGCGAACAATAGCGCCGGTAATTGTTCTATTAATATAAAGATTTCCTGCAGTGATTTCTTGAGCCCACTTTTTCTGCTCCCTTTCATCTAATGAATGAAGTCCTGAAGTGAGTCCATATGGCGTGCCATTAGCAAATTGAATTGCTTGGTCTAGATTTTTAGCTCTCATAACGCCCAAGACAGGCCCAAAAAGCTCATTTTGATGCATGAAACTGCCAGGTTTTACTCCTAATTTGATCCCAGGTGACCATAGATTCGGATTTTTTGGATCTTGCTTTGGTTTTAAAAGCCATTCTTCGCCCCTGTCTAGAGTAGTTAATCCTCTGAGAAGTGTTGGATTTGGCTCGCGGATCAACGGGTTAATTCGGGTAGAAAAATTCCATGGTGAGCCAACTTTCCAACTTTGTGCAGCATCCAATAATTGCATTCTAAAATGAGGGTCGTCATAGATTTCAGGAAGACAAATTGCCAGACTGCAGGCGCTGCATTTCTGTCCGGAATGAGAAAAGGCTGAGTGAATAAGGTCGCGGATAGCTAAATCGCGATCGGACATATTAGAGATAATAATAGCGTTCTTTCCTCCAGTCTCGGCCATTAAATCAAGACCAGGCCTTAACTTGAGCATCATCTTTGCTGTAGCTGTTGCTCCGGTTAGGATGACGCCATTAAGTCTTGGATCTTTTATTAGTTTTGTTCCCACTGGATCATCGGGGCATGGCACAAATTGCAACACTTCTTTGCTGATGCCTGCATCCCAGCAGATATTGGCTAAAGTCCATCCAACAAGTACTGCCTCTGGAGAAGGCTTAAAAAGGACGCAATTTCCGGTAACAAGTGCTCCTGAAATGCCGCCTAAAGGAATTGAGCATGGGAAGTTCCATGGCGGGGCTACCAAAATGGTCCCTTTTGGGCGCCATTTTATGTTTTCAAAACCATTTAACTCTTCCATTTGACGGCTGTAATATTCAGCAAAGTCAATGGCTTCTGAAATTTCAACGTCTGCCTCGGCAATAGTCTTACCGCAATCGGTAACCATAGCGCCTATGAGTCTGCCACGCCGCTTTTTCATCTCATGAGCAATATTTTTAACAAGCGCCGCTCGTTCAGCTACAGATGTTCTTCCCCAAGTAATCTGCTGCCTTTCCGCTGTCTCTAGAGCATTATTCATGAGTTCTGTATTTGCTTCAGAATAGCGATAGTATTCTTTGTCGGGATATGATGGGTCAATTCCAATCGCTGTTTCTGTCATCATTTCTTTTCCGCTAATGACTAAAGGTATCGTTTCTATCTTTTTTTGAGACCATTCTCTGAGTTTTTCTGCAACCCAGATGCGGTTTTGAGGAAGAGACCAGTCGGTGTCGGCTTCGTTGACGAAGGGAGATTTTGGATCCAATACTTCGGGATCAATGAGTCTATTCTGACGTCTTCTAGGGCCCACTTCAACATGATTTGCGTCCTTGCATGCTCGTTTGAAGCTTTCTGCTTGCTTTTTCCATTGTTCGGTACCGGGAGATAAATCAAAAAGCTGGCGAAGGAAGTTCTCAGGAGCAGTATTTTCGTCCAATCTGCGCATGAGATAAGCTACTGCATTGACAAATTCTTCTTTCGTTGCCGAAGGGCAGTAAAGGAGCATGTCTTTGGTTATCTCTTGAACAACCCTTCGAATATGATCGGCCATCCCTTCTAGCATTTCGAATCCGACATAATTTTCAACTTCATTCTCAGTACGGAGGAGCATTGCATAGGCGATGTCAAAAAGATTATGACTAGCGATTCCCAATTTTACCGCTTTGGCGTGGTTTTTTTGACATCCGTATTCGACCATTCTTTTGTAGTTGGCATCAACGTCAGCTTTACAAGTGTAGGGAGCTTGTGCCCAACATTTTGTTGAGGCTTCAACTTTTTCCATAGAGAGATTCGCTCCTTTGACGATGCGGATCTTGATAGGAGCGCCTCCGCTGGCAACCCGTTGCATTGCCCAAGCTGTTAATTCCTTTTGCAGAACATGTGAATCGGGCAGGTAACTTTGCAGAACTATTCCTGCAGAATATGTGAAGAATTCGGGTTTATTGAGGACCCTTTGGAATAATTCCACGGTAATTTGCAGATCTCGATATTCCTCCATATCTAAATAGACTAGCTTTGCAGGGTGTTTCGCTGCTAACTTATAGAGTTGGGAGAGTCTGTCATCTAAGATTTCAAGGCTTTCGTCCCAGGCAAGCAAATTGATCTGACTAAAAATTGTGGAGATTTTCACTGAGACACATTCGATTTCAGGTTTCTTGAGGTCATCGAGGTATATATGTAGACGGGCTTTCGCTTCTCGCTCACCAAGTATTGCCTCGCCTAAATGGTTTAAGTTTATTCTGACGCCTTCTTTTTTTCTTTCGATGATATGTTTGGTCAGTTGATCATTTTCTCCGGGCATAATAACAGCGTTTGTCTCTTGTCTAAGTGTACGCTTAAAGAGTGGGACGATAAGGCCAGGAACTGTTTTCCCAAACCATTTGACCATGGTGAGTTGGACCTGTTTGAGTGGGGAGAGAAATTTAGGAATCCCATAGCGTTTGAGGAGGAAAATCAGTTGGTTGGTAACCCTGCGTGATGATTGACTTCGGAAGCATTGATCTGTCATGCTCGTAGTGAATACTTTTCCAACAGGATCGTTCATCATGCCCGCTAGTTGTTTCTGGACTGATTTTTCAGCATGCGTTTGCCGATCTTTGGCCTCATTCAGCATGAATTGAGTGAGATTTATTGCTGCTTGACAACGTTCTTCTATCGAGAGTTTTTTCCCTTTTGCAGATTCCAGAATACTCTTTGCATCCCCTAGAAACCTTGATTTTTCCATTTTGCCTCCAAATTAGCCCCGGTGTAGGGCGGAGTATATCAGAAGGTCCGTTTTAGAAAAAAGGAAGAAAACATCATTTCAAAAAACATTTTTCAACGCAAAGCGGATCAGTCCCTTTGCGCCCCTTATCCAAAAATAACAAACTTTCCCTTCTCTGACTCCCCATTATCCTCCATATCCTGCCGCTTGCGATCATGCTTATCCTGTTATCCCTTAAAAGAACAGGATAAGCATGATCGCACGCGGCAGGATATGGAGGATAAGAAAATCGGGAAATAACTGTAATTGGAGAGGTGCATGCTCATTTACTTTAACTCTGTTGCTGGTAATGTTGGGAAGGTTTATGCTGTGTCTTATGAATTTAAATTGGGTAGTTAAATGTTTAGGATAGTATTTTTTTTACTGTGTGTTTCCGTGACGGCTTGCTATGGGGCTGTTGTTGCTGTGGGTGCCGATGTGCTTTTTACTAACGAATATTCCAAAGTCCTGGATGGAAAGCGGGTGGGGCTGCTGACCAATCAATCCGCAGTGAATCGCGATATGAAGACGACGATCTCCATATTAAAAGAAAACTCAATAAGATATCACTTTCGATTGGTGGCATTGTTTGCTCCTGAACATGGTATTACCGGAGCAATTCATGCAGAAGAGAGTGTCGCTGATGAAGTAGATCCCGATGGAATTCCAATCTATAGTCTGCATGGAAGAATCAAGCGGCCAACAACTGATATGCTAAAAAAAATCGACGTTCTAATCTTTGATATTCAAGACATTGGTTCTCGTTCATATACATACATAACAACTTTATTTTATGCGATGGAAGAGGCTTCAAAAGCCGGTGTTGAGGTTATAGTGCTCGATCGACCTAATCCAATAAACGGCTTGACCATCGATGGGCCGATGCTTGAAGAGAAATGGCGATCAATCGTTGGATATATAAATGTTCCCTACTGTCATGGAATGACCGTAGGCGAGCTGGCTCAATACTTTAATGGGGAATATAAAATAAACTGTAAATTGAGAATTATTCCCATGAAAGGATGGAAGCGGGAGATGACTTTTGAAGATACCGGTTTGGCCTGGATTCCAACGAGCCCCCATATTCCTGAATCAAATACCCCATGGTATTACCCTGCAACAGGTATTCTGGGCGAACTTCAAATTGTGAATATTGGAGTAGGTTATACTTTGCCATTTAAAGTGGTTGGAGCTCCCTGGATGGATGCCGATGCTTTTGCAAAAGCATTGAATGATCAACATTTTCCCGGGGTAGCTTTTCAGCCCATTCACTACATTCCATTTTATGGAAAATATACAAAAAAACAGTGTCATGGCGTCCTTATTGTAATCACCGATCAAAAGGTTTTTCTTCCTGTAACTACACAATATTTATTGATTGGGATGATCAAAAGTTTGTACCCACAGAAATTTAAAGAGGCAATTGCACTAGCGGAAAATCGAAAAGAGATGTTTTGTAAAGTGAACGGGACCGATATCGTCTATGATACAATTTCTAATTTGCCTTTTGTGGTCTGGAAGTTGAAGGAACTGCACAGGAAGGAGCGGCAAGAATTTGCCTATAAACGTCAGCGGTACCTAATAAAGGAATATAGTACTGGCACTTAAGACATTTGTCTGCTAAATTTCTTGACTTAAATCGGATGCCTACTTAGAATCTAAGCTTATACAACAAGGAGAACCTTATTATGTTACATACAAGTATACAACCACTCGGAAACAGAATCCTCATCAAGCGCACTGTCGCTCAAGCTTCAAAAGGTGGAATCCTTTTGCCTGAAACAGCAAAGGAAAAACCAAAAGAAGGTACTGTCCTCGCGGTCGGTCCTGGAAAAACAAATGATGAAGGAAAATTCGAAACAATGCACGTGAAAAAGGGCGATGTTGTTTTGTTCAGCTCTTATGCAGGCACTGAAGTTAAGACATGATGAATCCGAAGACAATGAGTACTTGATCCTCTCTGAAGATGATATCCTCGGATTTTATAATAAACATAAGGAGTTAGAATTATGTCTAAAATACTGACAATTTAATGAAGAAGCTCTAAAATCGATCGCTAAGAGGCGTCAAAACCCTCGCGAAAGCCGTAAAAGTTACTTTCGGCCCCAAAGGGCGCAACGTCGTCATCAACAAAGGCTTCGGCTCCCCATTATCCACAAAAGACGGTGTTACTGTAGCCAAAGAAATTGCTCTTAAAGATAAATTTGAAAATATGGGCGCACAACTCAGTAAAAGAAGTGGCATCCAAAACATCAGATATCGCTGGCGACGGAACAACAACAGCCATCGTTCTGGCCGAAGCAATCTATACTGCAGGGATGAAAAATGTCTCTGCCGGGCAATCCAATGGCCCTTAAAAGAGGCATCGATAAAGCTGTCGAAACCATTTGCAAAGCCCTCTCTGCATTGGCATCTCCGATCAATACTTCAGAAGAAATCAGGCAAATCGCCACAATTTCTGCAAATAATGACTGAAAGCATCGGCAAAATCATTGCAGAAGCGATGGAAAAAGTTGGTAAAGATGGCATCATCACTGTTGCGGAAGCCAAAGGGATCGAAACCACCCTGGATGTATGTTGAAGGGATGCAATTCGATAAAGGATATGTTTCCCCCTATTTCATCACAAACCCAGAAAACATGACTGCTGAACTTGAAAATGCTCTATTCTCATCACAGATAAGAAACTGTCAACTGTCAAAGAAATCGTTCCTATCCTGGAAAAAGTCATGGAAAAAGGGGCGAGACCACTTCTCATCATTGCTGAAGATATCGATGGCGAAGCTCTTGCGACTCTTGTTGTCAATAAAATTAAGGCAGGCCTGCACGTTTGTGCTGTAAAAGCTCCAGGTTTTGGCGAACGCCGCAAAGCTATGCTTCAAGATATTGCCGTTTTAACTGGCGCGACAGTTGTTTCAGAAGAAGTAGGCCTCAGATTGGAAGAAGTCGGTCCTGAAGTTCTTGGAAAGGCAAAAACAGTTAAAGTTTCGAAAGAAGACACAACAATCATTGATGGCATGGGCAAGTCCTCAAAAAATCAAAGAAAGAACGTTGCAGATCAAAGCAGAACTCGCTAATCCTGCGACTTCTAATTATGATAAAGAGAAACTCGAAGAGCGCCTTGCCAAGACTCGTTGGCGGCGTGGCCGTTATTAATGTCGGCGCTGCAACCGAAACAGAACTGAAAGAGAAAAAAGCACGTGTAGAAGATGCCTTGCATGCCACACGCGCTGCCGTTGCTGAAGGGATTGTTCCCGGCGGCGGAGTTGCCCTTTTGCGTGCCGTAAAGAGCCTGGACAAGCTTAAAATGACAGGCGATGAGGCAATCGGAGTGCAGATCATTCGTCAAGCAGCTTTTGCACCTGCTACAGCCATTGCAAACAACTGCGGAAAGCAAGGTAATCTCATTGCTGAGAAGATTTATGAAGCGAAAGGTGCTTATGGATACAACGGTTTGACAGATGAGTTTACAGATCTTATTAAGGCTGGAGTCATTGACCCAGTGCTTGTGACCAAGAGCGCATTGAACAATGCTGCATCTGTTTCATCGACTGTTGTTGACAACAGCGGCCATGATCACCGACAAACCTAAGCCTAAATCTAAGCGAGCCAATGGCTCGCTATGGGTGGAATGGGAGGCATGGGTGGAATGGGCGGCATGGACATGATGTAAGAGGTGATTCTGATGCCAACATATGAATATCGTTGTACAGAATGCGGTCATGAGATGGAGGCATTCCAAAAAATGACTGATGCTCATTTAATGAAGTGTCCGAAGTGTTCTAAAGAAACCCTCAGGCGTGGTCCTGGGGGTGGCATTGGCCTCTCCTTCAAAGGGCCAGGTTTCTACGTCAATGACTACGGCCACGCTGAACCTCCAGCATGCCCATGTGGAAAAGGTAAGGAACACCTGCCAAAAAGGACCTAAATGTTATTTTAGGTCCTTTATGTTTTTTTTGATATTGAATGCTTAGTAGCCGTGCGAGGTGCCGCAGCCGCAGGAAGAGCGTACGTTTGGATTGCTGATCTTGAAACCTGAATTTTGCAGCGATTCCACAAAATCAATCTCGGTTCCGATAAGTCTGCTGACTTTCTTCTTGTTTACATGAATTTGAATGCTTTGAGAAACGAAAGTTTCATCTTCTGGCAAAGCTTTTTCGCAATAATCTAGAATATATTCAAAACCACTGCAGCCAGCCATTTCTTCATCTAAACGAAGACCCCATCCTTTTTTCCCTTCTTCTTGTAAAATTGCATTAAACTTTTCTGCTGCAATTGGAGTTAAAGTGATTGTAAAGGGATCGCTTTCCTCTTGGAGAATACCATTTATTTTATCTTCCAAGTAGGTAATGGCTTGTTCGTTCATCCCATGTCCCAGCATGCCAGCTTCTAGAGTTTCCCAAGTCGCCGCGTGACAACCGGCGCAGTGCAGTCCAGCTTTTGTCATTTCTTGCGCGATTTTCTGAGCTTTATTTGGATAAAGCGATAAAATATCATCAATTGTCATTTGACGATTGATCTTCATAGTGCTTTTGTCATCAGTTTTCATGAATTTTCCTTAAAATGATATGGTTACAGTGCCTTGTTTAATTCTACATTGACAGGCTAAGCGTTCATCGCAAGTTCCCTCGCCAAGGAAGTCTTCTTCCTCTTGAGTCTGCCTCGATAAATTCTCTTTGCCATCCTTAATTTCAATCACACAAGTGCCGCAAACACCTTCAGTGCAAGCGAATGGGACACCGGCTTCTTCACAGATCTCTTGAATGGGCGATCCTTCAGGAAGTTCTACTTCCTCCCCGCTATGTTCAAAAATTATTTTTGCGTTTTTCGTCATCTAAATTTTACTCCTCTTAATATCAGAAAGAAGCACATATTATCACTAAAAATTTATAAAAATGCAAGAGGTTTTTTGATTTATTTTCTTGCCTTGTAAAGAAAATAGAAGCCGAGCAAAACAAAGGGGATACTAAGGTACTGCCCAGCAAGCAGGTATGATTCGTTAAAAGTGAGGCTTTCAGGGAATTTCAAGAATTCCAGAAAGAAGCGAGATCCAAAGACCAGCACCAAAAACAGGCCAATAAAGAAGCCAGGTTTCAATTTATTAGATTTCCAATACCAGAGGCTGTACAGGATTCCAAAAGTAAACAGGTAAACAAGAGCTTCGTATAATTGTGTTGGATGCCGGGGAACAGCGGCCCCACCGTCAAAAGGGTGACCAAATATAATGGCCCAGGGTAGATTTGTGGGGGGACCGTAGATTTCTTGATTAATAAAATTGCCGATGCGAATGCAGAAGGCGACAAAAGCTGTTGGAACTGAAAGGAAATCGAGCAGATTAACGTAGGTGAACTCGGGAAAATGAGGACGAATTTTCCTTAGAAAAATGTACAAGGCGATCATGACGCCAATCGTTCCGCCGTGGCTGGCAAGGCCTCCTTCCCATATCTTAATGATGTCCAATGGATGCTCTTTGTAGTAGGGCCATTGGTAGAAGATGACGTGGCCGAGGCGGGCACCGACGATGGTTCCAATGATGACTGCCCAAGTGAGTCTGTCAGTTAAATAAATAGATAATTTTTTTGCTTCGATGTTGGAGATTTTTCTGGTCTCAAGCAATTTCCGTTTGAAAATGGGGATGAGAAGAAAAAAACCTACGACGAAACCGATCACAAAACAGACGCCGTACCATGCTATGGGTCTATCTATGAATGGTATTGTAAAAACAAACCTGGGAGGGTCCCAGTAAAACCACGCAAGATACTTTTCCATGTGCACCTAAAAAAGGGAATCGGAGCAGAGGGATTCGAACCCCCGACCTACTGCTCCCAAAGCAGCCGCGCTAGCCAAACTGCGCTATACTCCGTTAACGAAAAGCGATCATAGCAAATCGCCCAAATATTCACAAATAAAAAAAAGAAAAAGTGACTAAAATATTTATCCTTGATTTTTTTCAAAAATATAATTATATAAATTTTTTTTTAACATGGAGGTTGATATGGAGCCCATTGACGTCATAAATATCAGAAACACTATTCATTACTCTAATGTGAATACTGAAACGGGGGAGTGGAAGGTTGTGAGTAGCGATGAACACCATGGGACGGCAGTTCCAAGGGTTCTTCGTAAATTGACAGAAAGAACTAATGCGGTCATGGGACAGCTTGTTGAGACAATCAAAAATCAATTTGAAGAACCTGAGAAAATAAAGAGTTTTATTTATAAATTGCTCAACGAAATTCGAATGCATATCATTGAAATAGCACAGCTTAAAGGCAGGGCATTTTCACAAATCAATTTGGAAAAAATGGTGTCTAATCAAAAACTAGTGACTTCTAGAATGGCCCTAGACGTGGTAGGGAATCAAGATAAGATGTCTAAATTACCTGCATTTAGGAAACCCTCCCAAAATTTCAGTAGAACAGAACACCTGAATAATGAAATGGTTTATGAACGTTTGAATGAGACCATAAAGTATCTTGAAAGTCTTATGTCAACTGTTGATTCGGTAGATTTGTGTTGGAAAAAAATAAAAGGAAGGCCCATCAAAGAAAACTTCGATGTGATTGAGAAAAATCAGTGGGGGAATAAGATCAGTGAAGCTTGCCTGCAGATGTTAGATATTGCGCCTGGCCCCAATCCCGATTTATCACTGTGTTATCGAAAAATTGGTGAACTTCATGCAAATATCGCATTGAAGAGGCATGAGCTAGAGTGCCTGGAATATATCAAAAAGTATTTACCAATACCGTTGAATGATAAGGTTCAGATTTGCATGGGAAATTTAATGATTGTTCATGCAAAATTTGTTGATGCTCATGGAGATCTTCCGGTTAGGGCAACGAATATGGATCTTAGAATTGAGGATAGAAATATTAAAGAGCTTGAAATGCTATCTAGGGGACTTGAAGAACTTTTAAAAAAAAGAGAGCCGGGTAAGGAATTTTTGGCTTTAAATGCTTCACTTAGAAAACTACGCAGTTTAATCGCAGAAAAGTATCAAATTTTTATTCATAAAAATTTAGAACATTGTCGTGAAGTCATAGGAAGCGATGATTTTCAAAATATGATTGAATCTTGCAAAGAATTGATGTTGGCCTTAGGGCAGGAACTGGTTAGCAAAACTGTAAAAGAGATTGACCATTTGGATTTGCAGCATGCCGGAGCTGCGCTTGGAACGACCACTCAGATTGACTCTTACGAAAAAGTTGTTAATGCAGCATTATCAGCTTTGAACAATTTTATGACAAACACTTTGCACATGCTTGTACGAGGAATGTTGCGAAATACCCCCGAGACTAGTCCCGAGGGTTGGGGATTGTTAAACAGGGCCTATCAAACTGATGAGAAAGCCCTAAGCGAATTAGATAATGCTGATCTTCGGCGCTGATAAGTGCACGCGAGATACCTTTTTTTTGTGTGTCTTGTGGATGGGTTGTGAGCCGACAGCAAAAAAGTTTTTGGGGAAAAGGGACCAATTAGTGTGGGTCGATTGTCCTGTTAAGCCTAATTTTACCATACGAGATCTAAAGAACTCGCCGACGGTCATAAATATGGAGAAGCCAGTTAGCCCTCCTAAGATTATTGCACTGGGAATTCCAAGCGCTAATGTTGCAAAAACAGTCAAAGCCACTGCTGCAGCTGTTACAGCGATAATAAATATCTTCTGAACAGGTGTTGTGTATGTGTTATGATTATGATGAATCGGATGATTCGTAGCATTAGTTGCGGGCGCCGCCATAAGAATACCTCCTTTGGGTTAGTAATCTTATATGTCAGATCAAGTAAATTTTCTCAAATTATAAATTTAATGATTCGAAAAAATGTTCTGCTCGGACAATTTCAATTCCTTGTTGTACTCTTTCGTTTTTCAGTTCTTTGACAACCAGGCAACCTGGATAGTCATATTTTTGATGGAAATAAATTAGACCCTTGTTTGGAGTATGATCTGAGACTTTTGTCTCTATCATTTTTTCGATGATGCCATTTTTTACCAAGGCAAAGTCCACTTCGGTCCCATCCTTCGTTCGTAGGTAGTGTAATGCATAAGGCTCAGCAAGATAGTCAATTTTTGAGAGCACATGTTTCAGTAAACAGACAGCAGCAAAGTTCTCGAACTTAGCTCCTTCATCCCCATTGACTAATCCTGTATCAAAAAAAAATATTTTAGGTTCTTTCAGAAGGCTCCTTGCAATATTTTTTGAAAAAGGAGTGACTCTGAATATAATGAAAAGGGCCTCAAGGATTTGGATATATTTCTTTACTGTATTAGCTGAAATGCCAATATCTTGGCTCAATGATGCATAAGAAATGGTGGAACCAACTCTTTCCCTGAGGAGATCAAAGAGTAACTGCATCGATTTTAAATTATGAATATTCTCAAAATCAAGTACATCAGTTCGCAGTAAACTATCAACATATTGAACTCTCCACCGTTTTGCATCGATGGGTTCCTCATACAGATATGGTTCAGGAAAACCACCTCTTTCAATTAATCTTTGGATATCACCCTGCATTCCAATCTTTGTAAGTTCTGCAGGAGAAAGAGGCATCAGGCGGTGAAGGAAGAATCTTCCTGCTAATGAGTCTCCTACTTTATTGAAAATTTCAAGTCTAGCACTACCAGTGACTAGGATTTTTAAATTTGGAGATTTAGTGTCGTATATGCCTTTTAAATAGTTTTTCCATTTTCGCATTTTGTGCAGTTCATCTAAGATAAGGAGATCCGTGGAGGGGAGCCAGGACTCATTCTTGATGATTTTTCGATCTTCTAGTCTATCGTAATTGAGATAGGTTGTACGCGGATATAGCAGCCCGATTTCTTTTGCTAGTGTTGTTTTTCCAGCTTGTCGCGGGCCAGCTAATAGTACCATTTTCTTATCAAGGTCACGAATAATTGCTTTTTTCTGGTATCTTTCCATAATGACTATTCTGCATTATTTTGCGGAAAAGTCAAGACTTTTCTGAAAATTGTTGCAGATTAGTCGGATTTTACCAAAATAATTGGAAAATTTGGTATCAGTATAGCATGCGCATTATCATTATTGTACAAGCACGGATGGGGTCGGAGAGGCTCCCGGGAAAAGTTCTTAAAGAAGTTTTGGGGAGGCCCTTGCTTTCTTATTTGTTGGAACGGTTGAAATTCGTCTCCGAGGCGACTGAAATTGTGGTGGCAACAACAGTCTTAAACGGAGATGATGCCATTGAAAATTTATGTCAAAAAGAAGGCGTTAAAGTATTCCGTGGCAGCAGCGAAGATGTTCTTGAGAGATACTACTTAGCTGCCAAAAAATCGGCTGCTGATGTAGTTGTACGGATTACTGGCGATTGTCCATGCACCGATCCAAAAATTATCGGAGAAGTTATTACATTCTATACAAAAAACATCGCCGATTATGTTTCTAATACCCTGGAGCGCACCTTTCCTATTGGAATGGATGTTGAAGTATTTAGCATGAAAGCTCTTGAGCGTGCTTATGAAATGGCAAAGGATCCTGCAGAAAGAGAGCACGTAACCCCTTATATCTACCGGAATCCTCAATTTTTTTCATGTTTAAATGTCCCCAGCAAAAATAACTATTCAAACTACCGTCTTACAGTTGATACAAGCGAAGACTTTGAATTAATCCGAAAAATCATTGAAACATTGTACCCAGTGAATCCAAAATATTCAATGAACGACATAATCTCTCTATTGCATCAACATTCCGATTGGATATTGATTAATGCCCACGTGAAACAAAAGAAACTAGAAGATACCGACTACCAAATTGTCCCCTTGCGCCATGAAGATATGATGTCCATCAGGAAATGGAGGAATGAACAGATAGAAATATTGCGGCAGAATCAGGTGATTCAGCCCGAAGAGCAAGAAAAGTATTACCGCGAAGTCATTGTACCCAATTTACACAAAAAAGATCCCGACCTAATTCTCTATAGTATTTTGTATAAGGGAAATTGCATAGGATATGGAGGCTTTGTCCATCTGAAATGGGATGCAAAAACGGGAGAGGTCAGTTTCCTCCTTGAAACCGAACGTTCCAAGAATATTGCGCTATTTAAAAAGGAATTCGGTATTTTTCTCGATTTTATAAAAAAAGCGGCTGTCAATGATTTAAAAATAAAAGAGCTGCACACCGAAACATATGATATCCGTCCTCATGTCATTGAAGTACTCGAGAAAAAAGGATTTGTTTTCCAAAAAAGGATCAAAGACCGTGTCACAAAAAATGGACGTAAACTAGATGCTCTTTTTCATTCCTGGGGATAAATTAATATTTTATTTTATTTGAAGTTGTGTTACAATTTGTTTAATTAAAAATTAAAAATAGGTTTTTCTATGAGCCCTTTCTATAATACAGTACAATTATTACATATTGCAAAATTCTTGCCCCCCGAGGATATCGTTTCCTTATGCAGGGCTGATATACGAATCCATAAATTTATTGTAGCCAACCAATTATTATGGGAATACAAGGCTGAAGAGAATTTCCCGCATCATTTTGCCAATTGTCTTGATAAAAATGTTAACTGGCGGCAGATGTTTATACGCTGGTATAGATGTGATTACACAGTAATTAATAAAGAGGGATGGACCTTTTTAGATTTGGATTTCCGTCGAAAGTTTTCCCTGGTAAAGAGTAACTCCAGCGGAAAGATCCTCTTTTCTCCTGCAGATTATAATCCTAAAAGTACATTAACTGATCTTCGATGCATCAACCCGTTCAAGTGGATGATCATTAAGAAACAACATAATCTGATTAACCCTCTTTACGAAAACGTATTTGATAAATTTAAAAAAAAATATCCTGATTCTTTATATAACCCTAATGTAAAATTCAAGGGTTTAACGCTAAAAGAATGGATGATTTGTTGTCATAAGTCAACTGAGATGCTAGAAGTGTCCCCATGGAATGACTATAATACTAAAACAATATTGCCTTTGATTAATTTTGCAGCTGAATTTGGTCATGCACATGCAGTTGTATTTCTTATAGGGTCATTAAAGACTGTATTGCTTGAAGATGGGTATAAAGCAACGATTAAAACCGCTATGGTGCATGCAGCTAGGAATGGCTGGATTGATACAATGGAGCAACTCTTTAACATGGATAAAGATCTGAAGTATTTTGGTCAGTTCTCAGATGATTATCCTCTTGATCAAGCTGCACTTAAAGGTCACTATGATGTTGTTCGTTGGCTAGTTGATAAAAAGATCTACGGCTTAGATCCATTGGTTCTTGCTGTAATAAATGAGCACGTTGATATTATATGCTTTCTTATGAAAAAAAGAAATGAAATAGGCATTGATGAACAATTGTTGAATGCTGCCTATTATGAGTTAGCTTGTAGCAGAAATCTTGAGTTAATAAAATTGTTTTTAGATGCGGGTGTTGAAGTTGATGTCAATGATGAGACTGGAGAAACGGCACTTTTCCTTGTATGTTCACGTAATTACGAGCCTCTTGTTTTAGATGCTGTGCGATTACTACTCAGCAAGGGCGCAAAGCTTGGGCTCAGTGAGGCCCTTAGAGAGTCTATAAGACACGGAAATACTAAAGTCATAGAACTTTTGAAAAAAAATGGAGCAGTTCTCAAAACTCAAGATAAGCTATTGTTAGCTATCTGCAATAATAATACAGCAGAATTTGAGGAAATTTTAGGAAAAGAAGAAGTAAATCTTGAAGATCCAGTGATAATATTTAGGTCTCGGGAGATGCGCACCTTATTAACTCAAGCGGTAAGCTTTAAATGTGAAGACATAGTGCGCCTTCTATTAGAAAGAAAAGTAGATACTTCATATTTGACTGATCGTGACAAACTTCCTCTGTTCGAGCAAATCTTGAAGAAACTGTATTCAGCTATAGAATCAGATAACACAGAGCTTTTTGGGAAGATTTTCACGAGAGAAGCACAAAATAAAGATCAATTTTTTAAAACAATATTACCCATATACAGTTCTGGTCTATTGAAATTAGCAATTTTTAACAAGCGTGCCAACATTGTGCAGATATTAGAATCTAGAGGAATAAAAATATCCACTAGCAACGATTGGGACTCTGATATCGCAACCCAAGATAAGCAATTGCTAAGTAAAAAACGTCCTCGATCAGAAGAATCAGACTCAGAAGAAGATTCATTCGAATGGTCCGAATCTAATTAGGTATTTTTTATGCTTCATCCTGTCATTTTATAACGGGATATAACATATGAACCCTGTCACAAAAAATGTGCGTAAACGAGATGCTCTTTTTCATTCCTGTGGATAAATTAATGTTTTATTTTATGTTAAATTGTGTTACAATTTACTTAATTAAAAATTAAAAATAGGTTTTTCTATGAACCCTTTCTATAATGCAGTACAATTATTACAAATTGCAAAATTCTTGCCGCCTGAGGACATTGTTTCCTTATGCAGAGTTGATATACGAATCCATAAATTTATTGTAGCCGACCAATTATTATGGAAATACAAGGCTGAAGAGAATTTCCCGCATTATTTTGCCAATTGTCTTGATATAAATTTTAACTGGCGCCAGATGTTTATACGCTGGTATAGACATGATTACACAGTAATTAATAAAGAGGGATGGACCTTTTTAGCTTTGAATTCCCGTCGAAAGTTTTCCCTGGTAAAGAGTAATTACTTCGAAAAAATCCTCTTTTCTCCTGAAGATCATCAACCTAAAAGTACCTTAACTGATCTTCGATGTATCAACCTGTTCAAATGGATTATCATTAAGAAAAAACATTATTTAATTAACTCTCTTTACAAAGACACATTTTGTAAATTTTTAAAAACATATCCTGATACTTTATATGACCCTAATGTAAAAATAATGGATTTAACGCAAAAAGAATGGATGATTTGTTGTCATCTGCCAACTGCAATGCTAGAAAGGTCCCCAAGCAAAGGCTATAATACAAATAAAATATTGACTTTGATTAATTTTGCAGCTGAATTTGGTCATGCCAAAGCAGTTGTATTTCTTATAGAGTCATTAAAGACTGTATTGCGTGAAGATAGGTATAAAGCTACGATTAAAACCGCTATGGTGCATGCAGCTAGGAATGGCTGGATTGATACAATAAAGCAACTCTTTAATATGGATAAAGATCTGAAGTATTTTGGTCAGTTATCTGAAGATGATCCACTCATCCAAGCTGCACTTAAAGGTCACTATGATGTTGTCCGTTGGCTAGTTGATAAAAAGATCTATGGCTTAAATCCATTGATTCCTGCTGTAATAAATGAGCACTTTGATATTATATGCTTTCTTTTGGAAAAAAGAAATGAAATAGGCATTAATCAACAATTATTGAATACCGCCTATTATGAGTTAGCTTGTAGCAGAAATCTTGAGTTAATAAAATTGTTTTTAGATGCGGGTGTTGAAGTTGATGTCAATGATGAGACTAAAGAAACGGCACTTTTCCTTGTATGTTCACGTAATTACGAGCCTCTTGTTTTAGATGCTGTGAGATTACTGCTCAGCAAGGGCGCAAAGCTTGGGCTCAGCGAGGCCCTTAGGGAGTCTATAAGACACGGTAATACTGAAGTCATAGAACTTTTGAAAGAAAATGGAGCAGTTCTCAAAACTCAAGATAAGTTATTGTTGGCTATCTGCAATAATAATACAGCAGAATTTGAGAAAATTTTAGGAAAAGAAGAAGTAAATCTTGAAGATCCAGTGATAATATTTAGGTCTCGGGAGATGCACACCTTATTAACTCAAGCGGTAAGCTTTAAATGTGAAGACATAGTGCACCTGCTATTAGAAAGAAAAGTAGATACTTCATATTTGACTAATGAAGACATAGTTGATCTGTCCATCCTAATCTTGCAGAAACTATATTCAGCTATAAAATCAGATAACATACAGCTTTATGAGGCGATTTTAATGAGAGAAGAACAAAATAAAGATCAGTTTTTTCAATTAACATTATCCAAACTTGTTCCGCTAATTGAATCTAGAAAAGTAAAAATATCCACTTGCGACGATAGTGACTCTGATACCGTAAGCCAACACCAACACCAGCAATTGCAAAGTAAAAAGCGCCCTCGATTAGAAGAATCAGACTAGGAAAAAGATTCATCTGAATGGTCCGAATCTAATTAGGTATTTTTTTATCGCCAGGTGACAAAGGTGCGGGAGTTTTCGGTCGCTTTTTCTGCCGGTTTAAGTCCTAAAGCCTTGGCGATGTTTTCTGAGGGAATATGTCCTTCCTCAATAACGGCAAAGGGGTTTTTTTCTTTAAAAATTTCCTGGACAAATTGAAGCACTATTGCTTTGCCTAAATTTTGACCTCGTGCCTCAGGCGCCACCGTCCATGAGAGTTCGTTTTCATTTGCACGAATAGTACCGACGGGGATTCCATTAACCTCGGCAATATAGATTAGCCGTGAATCAGGCTTACTATTAAACCAAGAAAGGTGTTCATTCCATGATATTTCTTTTTGATTTCCCGAGTGTTTTCTGGTCTCGCTATCATTGCGCCAATCAAATAGTATTTTGGCATCATCTAAAGTCGCTGGGCGTAAATGCAGCTTAATCTTATTATCCATGCATCCAACCTAAAATATTGCTTTTTGAATGTCAAATAATTCGATTTGTGTTACGCTATGTATCACAGTAGGTTGATGTAATGATCCATCAACAAAAACCCGATAAATTCCTTATTTGTAGGGACTCAGAGTTTATTGGGGCTGACGACTCCAAAATAGTGATGCGGGTCAACTACAGAGAAAAAGTAAAGAAAAAACTGGAAGCGAAATATGAAACTCAACAAAAGAAAAAGCATCATCATTGATACAGGGTTTTTTCTTGCCCTTAATACGAGGTCATGAAATATATTAATATCGCAGCATTTAAGAGGGAGTTGGCGCAGCAGACGTTGCCCCATGTGTATATGATTCTTTCTAAGGATGCTTTTGAACGAAAAGAAGTGGTCGATTTCCTCTTGGTATTATTACGCCAGGGAGACCGTTCTTTCGAGATCTTTCAGGGTAACAAACTACTGCCAGAACAACTAGATTCCGAAATACACTCAATGGGATTATTTTCCCAAAGACGCATATTGCTCATTCGCGATGCCGACAAAATATCAAAACCTGTCCAGGCTATCGTCTCGCAATTTTTGGCAAAACCCTTTCCCGATGTCTATTTAATCCTTGAAACCGAAGCATTTAACAGAAACACAAACTTCTACAAAGAAATGGAAGCTTTGGCCGCTCTAGTAGATATTCCCGAGCTAAAACCAAAGGATAAAATGGCCTTAATGATGACAACTCTGCGCGAAAAAGCAATCGCCGCAGGGAAAACCATCGACCCCCAAGTATGCACCATGATGATGAATCAGCTAGGAACAGATTCTGCCTTGCTTCATAATGAACTCGAAAAACTGATCTGCTATGTGGGAGAACGGAAAATTATCGGCATGGAGGACGTTCGAGCCATGTGCCGCTCCATACCTCAAGATACCATCTGGCAGCTAGGCGATGCCATCTTCAAAAAAGATGCTGCCGCAGCACTGAAAATCATGCGTGGAATGCTATCTGATGAACTCCCTTTCTTGGTTCTTCTCCGCCAAATTCGAAGCCAGGTGCAAATCAAATTTCAAGTATGCTCCATTCTGGCCTCGGGCGGATCCCCCTATGATATCGAAAAACAATTTTCTTATATGAAAGGATATGTCCTAGAAACCAACATGAAGCAGGCGCAGGAATATGGCTTTGAGTCCTTCAAAAAGGCCATGCTTGCCATTGATCAAGCAGAACTGGAAGCAAAAAATAGCCAAGGTTCAATGGAATTCTTGGCCGACATATTAATAATCAAAATAACGAGTTAAAAATGAATAAAAAACCTATGCTGCTTTTATTTCCCAATTTATTGGGAGATGCCCCTCACCACGAACCCTATCTTCCTGCAAGTGTAGATAAAGCTGTCGTTTCTATTGACGGACTAATCGCCGAAAGTGAAAGCGCTGGCAGAAGATATTTGTCCCGTTTCAAAATGGAAAAAGCACCTCACCAAGTGCCAATCGCCTTGTATAATGAACACACTCCGGATGATGAAATCGATTTTCTTTTAGAACCAATCACAAAAGGAGAGAGATGGGGTTTGGTTTCAGATGCCGGACTTCCTTGTGTTGCAGATCCAGGATCAAAAATTGTTTTGCGTGCCCGTCAAAAAGGGATACCCATCCAAGGCTTTATAGGTCCTTCTTCAATCATGATGGCTTTAATGCTTTCTGGTCTTCCAGGACAACGTTTTTCATTCTTGGGATACTTAGATCGCGAGCCGTCAATTAAGAAGAAACAGATTGCCGATTATGAGCGAATTTCGAAAAATCAGAATATGACGATGATTCTTATGGAGACTCCTTATCGCAATAAGTTGATGTTGGAGGCCCTGTTGGAAACGTTGCAAGAGACTACACTTTTATGCGTGGCATGGGATTTAACTCTGCCAGACCAAGGTGTTATGACACAGTCCGTGGCCCTTTGGAAAAAAAGCCCATTGCCCAATTTAGACAAAAGAAATGCATTATTTCTCTTTTAGGAAAATAGACTTGTAAGGTAGTATAGGGATTTAAATTTTAACAGGAAGGTTTTTTCTATGACAAAAAAGTCATTAACGATTCATAGCGAAAATATTTTACCCATCATAAAAAGATGGTTGTATTCAGATAAAGATATCTTTTCTAGAGAACTAGTCTCAAACGCTTGCGATGCTATTCACAAATTGAAAATTTTGACTGAACAAGGAATCGCAAAAGCAAACCCAGAAGAGTTTAAGATCGAAATCAAAATCGACAAGGACAAGAAAACCCTGACATTTACCGACACCGGAATAGGGATGGACGCCGAAGAAGTCGAAAAATATATTGCACAAATCGCCTTCTCAAGCGCAGAAGAATTTTTAGAGAAGTACAAATCAGATAAAGAAGGGGACCAAATCATTGGTCACTTCGGTCTAGGTTTCTATTCGGCCTATATGGTCGCTGAAAAAGTAGATATCGATACACTGTCTTACAAAGAAGGGGCTAAACCAGTCCTTTGGTCCTGTGATGGGTCTTCCGAATACACATTGGAAACGGGGACTAGACAAACCCCTGGAACTCAAATTACATTGCATATCGAGAAAGATAGCGAGGAATACCTGGATGAACAACGCTTAGGTAAAACCCTAGAGCACTATTGTGCATTTTTACCTTACCCTGTTTATCTAGGGGAAAGAAAAATAAATACACATTCACCACTCTGGATTAAGGCTCCTTCAGAATGCACCGAAGAGGAATATCTTGAATTTTATCGCTACCTCTATCCTATGCAAGAGGAACCCCTTTTCTGGGTCCATCTGAATGTTGATTATCCTTTTCATCTCAAAGGAATTTTGTATTTCCCAAAAATTCGTCCCGACTTCGATTTGAAGAAGAGTACTGTAAAACTATATTGCAACCGAGTTTTTGTTTCGGATGAATGCAAAGATGTGATTCCAAATTATCTGATGGTGCTTCAAGGGGTTATCGATAGTCCTGATATCCCATTGAATGTATCCAGAAGTTACTTGCAGATAGACAAAACCGTCCGACAGCTTTCGAGTCATATTTCAAAGAAGGTGACAGATAGTCTGACAAATCTCTATAGAAATGAAAAAGAAAAATTCTTTAAGTGTTGGGATGATATATCAATGATCATCAAATTAGGCGCTTTGGAAGACGAAAAATTCTACGAAAGGGTGAAGCCGCTTCTTCTTTGGAAGACTGTGGGTGGAGAATGGTCTACTGTAGAAGATTATCTCGAAAGAAATCGTTCCAAAACAGATGATAAAATTATTTATACAAAAGATGAAACTCATTTGTCTCACTTTCATGACATCTATAAAGAGAAAAATATTGAAATCCTTTGTGCAAATGGGCCGCTTGATTCCTATTTGATCCAATTTTTGGAGAGAAAAATTACTCCAGCAAGATTCCAGAGAATTGATGCAGGCATTGACGAAAATTTAGTCGATAAGTCTCGCGAAAATACTGTTTTGGATGCCGAAGGAAAAACTGAGGCTACCCGTGTTGCCGATTTTATACGTTCAAAATTGTCGAATCCGTTAGTTGAAGTAGAGGCCAAAAGTCTTGCGACAACTGTACTCCCAGGATATATTGTGGTGGATGAAGCACAACGCCGTATGAAGGAATATATGTTATCAATGAGTCCAAAAGGTGATACCTCAATGATGGATCAGTTTGCAAAACGTACATTTGTCGTCAACACCAACAGTCCTCTTATTTCAGTTATCCAGAAAATGAATAAAACACACCCTGAGATTGCCTCTGATTTGGTAAATCAATTGTATGACCTGTCATTATTGTCTCAGAGAGAAATGGATCCCAAGTCTGTGAATGACTTTGTTGCTCGAACCGCAAAAGTCCTCGAAGAATTGGCCAAAGGTTTGGCAAATAATCAATAAAATTGGTATTTGTGATAAAATGATACATGGTAAGACTACATGTGCGAGGGAATTTGGAGTAAGTAGCACCGTAAGCGTCAAACTAACCCATCCTGATATTTGCCTTCGCTACGGCGAGGGCAAATATCAGGATGGGTTAGTTTGACGCTTACGTATTTCCGGTTTGGAGTGACCCAATTTATTGGGTCTTTTTCCGAGCCGAATTTATTCGGCTCGGTGGAGGGCGACACCTTGCCCTCCTTAGGTGAATGGCAAAATCTTGCCATGCACAGGGCCGAATAAATTCAGCCCTGAAAAAGACCTAATGAATTAGGTCACTCCAAATTAGACTGAGCGTTGAGTTAGGCGACGGTTCCGGTTTGACGCTTACTTTCCGGTTTGGAGTGACCCAATTTATTGGGTCTTTTTCCGAGCCGAATTTATTCGGCTCGGTGGAGGGCGACACCTTGCCCTTTTTAGGTGAATGGCAAAATCTTGCGATGCACAGGGCCGAATAAATTCAGCCCTGAAAAAGACCTAATGAATTAGGTCACTCCAAATTAGACTGAGCGTTGAGTTAGGCAACGGTTCCGGTTTGACGCTTACTTTCCGGTTTGGAGTGACCCAATTTATTGGGTCTTTTTCCGAGCCGAATTTATTCGGCTCGGTGGAGGGCGACACCTTGCCCTCCTTAGGTGAATGGCAAAATCTTGCCATGCACAGGGCCGAATAAATTCAGCCCTGAAAAAGACCTAATGAATTAGGTCACTCCAAATTAGACTGAGCGTTGAGTTAGGCAACGGTTCCGGTTTGACGCTTACTTTCCGGTTTGGAGTGACCCAATTTATTGGGTCTTTTTCCGAGCCGAATTTATTCGGCTCGGTAGAGGGCGACACCTTGCCCTCCTTAGGTGAATGGCAAAATCTTGCCATGCACAGGGCCGAATAAATTCAGCCCTGAAAAAGACCTAATGAATTAGGTCACTCCAAATTAGACTGAGCGTTGAGTTAGGCGACGGTTCCGGTTTGACGCTTACTTTCCGGTTTGGAGTGACCCAATTTATTGGGTCTTTTTCCGAGCCGAATTTATTCGGCTCGGTGGAGGGCGACACCTTGCCCTCCTTAGGTGAATGGCAAAATCTTGCCATGCACAGGGCCGAATAAATTCAGCCCTGAAAAAGACCTAATGAATTAGGTCACTCCAAATTAGACTGAGCGTTGAGTTAGGCGACGGTTCCGGTTTGACGCTTACTTTCCGGTTTGGAGTGACCCAATTTATTGGGTCTTTTTCCGAGCCGAATTTATTCGGCTCGGTGGAGGGCGACACCTTGCCCTCCTTAGGTGAATGGCAAAATCTTGCCATGCACAGGGCCGAATAAATTCAGCCCTGAAAAAGACCTAATGAATTAGGTCACTCCAAATTAGACTGAGCGTTGAGTTAGGCGACGGTTCCGGTTTGACGCTTACGTATTTCCGGTTTGGAGTGACCCAATTTATTGGGTCTTTTTCCGAGCCGAATTTATTCGGCTCGGTGGAGGGCGACACCTTGCCCTCCTTAGGTGAATGGCAAAATCTTGCGATGCACAGGGCCGAATAAATTCAGCCCTGAAAAAGACCTAATGAATTAGGTCACTCCAAATTAGACTGAGCGTTGAGTTAGGCGACGGTTCCGGTTTGATGCTTACTTTCCGGTTTGGAGTGACCCAATTTATTGGGTCTTTTTCCGAGCCGAATTTATTCGGCTCGGTGGAGGGCGACACCTTGCCCTCCTTAGGTGAATGGCAAAATCTTGCGATGCACAGGGCCGAATAAATTCAGCCCTGAAAAAGACCTAATGAATTAGGTCACTCCAAATTAGACTGAGCGTTGAGTTAGGCAACGGTTCCGGTTTGATGCTTACTTTCCGGTTTGGAGTGACCCAATTTATTGGGTCTTTTTCCGAGCCGAATTTATTCGGCTCGGTGGAGGGCGACACCTTGCCCTCCTTAGGTGAATGGCAAAATCTTGCCATGCACAGGGCCGAATAAATTCAGCCCTGAAAAAGACCTAATGAATTAGGTCACTCCAAATTAGACTGAGCGTTGAGTTAGGCGACGGTTCCGGTTTGATGCTTACTTTCCGGTTTGGAGTGACCCAATTTATTGGGTCTTTTTCCGAGCCGAATTTATTCGGCTCGGTGGAGGGCGACACCTTGCCCTCCTTAGGTGAATGGCAAAATCTTGCGATGCACAGGGCCGAATAAATTCAGCCCTGAAAAAGACCTAATGAATTAGGTCACTCCAAATTAGACTGAGCGTTGAGTTAGGCGACGGTTCCGGTTTGACGCTTACTTTCCGGTTTGGAGTGACCCAATTTATTGGGTCTTTTTCCGAGCCGAATTTATTCGGCTCGGTGGAGGGCGACACCTTGCCCTCCTTAGGTGAATGGCAAAATCTTGCCATGCACAGGGCCGAATAAATTCAGCCCTGAAAAAGACCTAATGAATTAGGTCACTCCAAATTAGACTGAGCGTTGAGTTAGGCGACGGTTCCGGTTTGACGCTTACTTTCCGGTTTGGAGTGACCCAATTTATTGGGTCTTTTTCCGAGCCGAATTTATTCGGCTCGGTGGAGGGCGACACCTTGCCCTCCTTAGGTGAATGGCAAAATCTTGCCATGCACAGGGCCGAATAAATTCAGCCCTAAAAAAGACCTAATGAACTAGGTCACTCCAAATTAGACTGAGCGTTGAGTTAGGCAACGGTTCCGGTTTGACGCTTACTTTCCGGTTTGGAGTGACCCAATTTATTGGGTCTTTTTCCGAGCCGAATTTATTCGGCTCGGTGGAGGGCGACACCTTGCCCTCCTTAGGTGAATGGCAAAATCTTGCGATGCACAGGGCCGAATAAATTCAGCCCTGAAAAAGACCTAATGAATTAGGTCACTCCAAATTAGACTGAGCGTTGAGTTAGGCAACGGTTCCGGTTTGATGCTTACTTTCCGGTTTGGAGTGACCCAATTTATTGGGTCTTTTTCCGAGCCGAATTTATTCGGCTCGCTCAAGTTTGGCGGTTTCTCATATTTTTGAGAAAAAACTTTCAAAAAAAAGAGAAGACACATAATATTTTTGTTTTTCACGCAAATGAGGACAAAAAAATATGTGCCTTCTCGAAACTTTTCTATCACTAGTCTCCCTATGGAGACCAGCATTTTGTAAACAAGACACCTTTAGAAGAGTCAAAGATCACGCTGTCGCGACTGTTTGCTCCTTGGGACGCCATACGATCACAAATCTTATCATTTGGCTTGGAAAAGATCAATTAGATCCTACAGCCGATTATAGATTATACAATGAATATAAGTGGAATGTCGAGGATCTTTTTAACCCTTTATTGGAAAAGGCAATGCCGTTTTTTGGAGATGATTATGTTGTTGTTGGAGCCGACGACACTCGTATTCGCAAAAGAGGAAAGAAGATCCCTGGAACATCTTGGGGAAGGGATCCATTATCACCCCCATTTCAAGTTAATTTAATGTGGGGGCAAAGATTTCTTCAATTTTCATTTCTACTTCCTATGTACAATCATTCATCAGTCAGTGCACGAGCATTGCCTATAAGATTTATTCATACTCCTCCTTTAACAAAACCTGGTAAAAGAGCAAATGCAGCAGAAATATTAACATACAAGAAATTATGTAAGACTCAAAATTTATCGACTCGGTATATAGAAGAGGTAAGAAAATTGAGGGAGCATTTAGATGCAATAGGGTGTACAAAAAAACAACTTATGGTCACTGACGGTAGTTTCTGTAATAGAATTTGCATGAATTTAAACATGCCAGGAGTTGAAGCACTAGCACGCGCCAGAAAGAATTCAAAACTATGTTATCGGGCTGAAGGCAATGGTAGACGCACATATGGGGTTAATAAATTCACTCCAGAGCAAGTACGTCAAGATGATAGTATACCATGGCAGTCTGCAATTTTCTTTTATGGTGGTGAATGGAGAAGAATAAGATTTAAAGTATTGCGAGATGTATTATGGCAATCTGGCACAAAGACTAGACCGATGAGATTATTGGTCGTAGCACCGTTGCCTTATGTGAAAAATGGGATTAGAAATTACCGCCAACCCGCCTATCTATTAACAACTGATCTCGAGGCCACAGCAGAATTCCTTCTTCAGAGTTATTTAGACAGATGGCAGATAGAAGTAAACTTCAGAGAGGAAAAATCTGTATTGGGTGTTGGAGAGGCCCAAGTATGGAGTGAAAAGTCAGCTGAAAGACAGCCATCATTTAGGGTTGCAGTATATAGTGCCTTATTATTGTCTAGCATTCTGAAATACAAGGATGTGCCACCAATTGATGAAGAGATTCCGAAATGGAGAGACAAGCCACAAAGAAATACCTGTAGAGCATTAATAGGGATGATTAGAAGTGAAACTCTAGAAAATATAGAAAGTATAATAGATTTAGAATTAACTAGGCCGATGTTATCGGCAATTTTTCGAAAAGCAGCCTAAAAAACCGCCAAACTTGAGCGAGCCGAATTTATTCGGCTCGGTGGAGGGCGACACCTTGCCCTCCTTAGGTGAATGGCAAAATTTTGCGATGCACAGGGCAGAATAAATTCAGCCCTGAAAAAGACCTAATGAATTAGGTCACTCCAAATTAGACTGAGCGTTGAGTTAGGCAACGGTTCCGGTTTGACGCTTACGTATTTCCGGTTTGGAGTGACCCAATTTATTGGGTCTTTTCCGAGCCGAATTTATTCGGCTCGGTAGAGGGCGACACCTTGCCCTCCTTAGGTGAATGGCAAAATCTTGCGATGCACAGGGCCGAATAAATTCAGCCCTGAAAAAGACCTAATGAATTAGGTCACTCCAAATTAGACTGAGCGTTGAGTTAGGCAACGGTTCCGGTTTGACGCTTACTTTCCGGTTTGGAGTGACCCAATTTATTGGGTCTTTTTCCGAGCCGAATTTATTCGGCTCGGTAGAGGGCGACACCTTGCCCTCCTTAGGTGAATGGCAAAATCTTGCGATGCACAGGGCCGAATAAATTCAGCCCTGAAAAAGACCTAATGAATTAGGTCACTCCAAATTAGACTGAGCGTTGAGTTAGGCGACGGTTCCGGTTTGACGCTTACTTTCCGGTTTGGAGTGACCCAATTTATTGGGTCTTTTTCCGAGCCGAATTTATTCGGCTCGGTGGAGGGCGACACCTTGCCCTCCTTAGGTGAATGGCAAAATCTTGCCATGCACAGGGCCGAATAAATTCAGCCCTGAAAAAGACCTAATGAATTAGGTCACTCCAAATTAGACTGAGCGTTGAGTTAGGCAACGGTTCCGGTTTGACGCTTACCTTACAATCCCTAAGGATTAGCCCCCGAGTGCTTTGTAGAGGTTGATGAGGGCGATGCCAGTGTTTACGCGTGCGCTTGTATAGTTATCTTCAGAAGATGATAATGCCCTTTCGGCTGTCAAAAGGACCTGCTTATTAATGATACCGGCCTTGTATTGATTCAGGTTGTGACCATAGATTTTCTTTTGAAGTTCATAAACCTTTGTTAGGTCTACCTCAATAGCTTTATCATTGTAATAATTTGTCAGGGCATTTTCTGTTTCTTCGAAGGCCAAAAGAACTGTATTTTGGTAATTTAAAAATGACTCACGACGCATCGATTCATGCTCGCGGACATTATAAACTCTTTCTCCGCCTCTGAATATAGGGGTCAAAGCTTCCGCAGTAAATGACCAGACATTTCCCTTTAGAAGAAGGTCTAATACTTTAATACGATCATAGCCATCGGAAGCAAGAATGTCCACATGGGGAAATAATCCTGCAATGGCGACACCTACTTCTGCGGTTTGTTGGGCGACGTTTCTTTCAGCCTGTCTAATATCGGGCCTCCTTCGAAGTACTTCTGAGGGCAGCGTCGTAGGTATCGTATAGGGAATCTCAGGAACAGGTTCGACAGTTTGCAATTCTTCCATTAGGAAAGCAGGATTTTCTCCCACAAGCACGGAAAGGCGGAAAATTCCTGCGTGGTATTCTCCAATTAATGTTGGCAGTCTTGTATTTAAATTTTGAAGCTGTTCGTCGATAGCCTGAAAATCAAGTTCAGCATCTACTCCGGTTGTAAATCTACTTTTTACTTGTGAGACTTGCTCTGTCAGCGAGGCAATTTGATCATTAAGAAGCTGGATGCTCCTTTGGTATCCTCTAACTTGAAGATAATTCCGTGTGAATTCGCTAATAGCAGATAGGATGACTCCGTTCCTAATTTCGGTTTGGACGCCAATATAAGCATCGGCAGATTCTATGCCGCTGCGGACTCTCCCGAATATATCAATTTCCCACGTTGCATCAAATTGAGTGATTGTTGTTTTTTGTTTGATTTGAAGAGGGGAAAGGGCTGAAATACCCGTCAGTCCAGCTGTTCCGGGTTTGGCATCGACGCTTGCGGCGTATCCATCGATTTTGGGGTACATATCTGAGGCTGTAACTCCACGCATGTAGACCGCTTCATTAATTCTTTCGGCGGCGATGCGAATATCCAGATTATCATCTTGCAGTTTTTCGATATATTTATTGACGAATGGGTCATTAAACTGTCGCCACCAACATGCTGGAACCCCTATTATTTCGTCTGTAACTTCCTGGCTTGCCCAATTTTCTGGGACTTCAACTTGGGGTATGCAGTGATTTGGACCAAGGCGACAGCTGGTGAAAAATCCCATTGAGAATAGAATTAAAAGAAATGATATCCGCTTCATATAACCTAAAGTACTCCTCTAAGATTTTTAATTCAAATAATCTTTTTCCTGAATAACAACGTTGAAACAGATAAGGTCACAATGGCAATCAGAATCATTGGATAAATATTATACCAAATTTCATCGGCTGGCATATCTTTAAAACAAACTCCTCGAATAATAATTAGAATGTACTTCAGTGGATTAATGATCGTAAACCATTGAACAGGTACCGGCATGCTTTCGATGGGGGTAGCGAAACCTGATAAAGTAATACACGGAGTTATAAATACGAAGACTCCTAGAATAGCCTGCTGTTGGTTGTTGATCAATGAGGAGATGAAGATGCCGATGCCCTGGATTGCCAAGATAAAGACGCTAAGTCCAGCAAAAATAAGAAAAATATTACCATTTATAGGTAGACTAAGTACTAAAATGCCTAACGTCAACATAAGCATTGCTGAGACAAATCCGACGATGAACGGCGGGATGATTTTGCCAACCAAGATTTCAAATGGAGTGAGCGGAGAGACAAGAAGTTGGTCGAAATTACCGAGTTCTTTTTCCCTTGCAATGCTCATGGCTGTTAAATTAAGACTGGTGAGCATTGATAGCGTGGCAATCAGTCCCGAGATCGTGAACCACGTATATATTAGGTTTGGATTAAACCAGTTCCGTGGGACCAAGTACGATTTAATCGGCGGTAATTGAAGGTTGTAGGCAAGTTCTTGGTTATAGTTTTCAATGATGTTGCTGATGTATCCTTGAACAATTTGAGCGCTATTTGATTTTCTTCCATCGAGTGAGATCTGAACTTCTGCAGGAAGACCAGCTGTGGCATTTCTGGAAAACTGGGCATCGAACTGCATGACAAGAAGGGCTTTTTGATTGTCAATGGTTTCTTTTATGTCTTCACTTCGTTCTAAATAAATGATTTTTTTTACTATGGTGGTACCTTGCAGACGTTGGATGATTTCATTAGAAACTAAGCCGCTGTCATTGTTGAGGACTCCGATCGTAACGTTACTGACATCGAGGGTTGCTGCAAAAGTGAAGATAAAAAACTGAAAAACTGGAGGCGCTATCAACATTATTCTGCCTCGCTTGTCTTGCCAAATTGCGATGAATTCTTTTATTATCAGAGCATATAATTTACCAAGCATAATTAATCCAACCTTTTTCGACTAGATTTGAAGGCACTTCTTATCACAAAAGCTGCAAAAAAAAGAATGATAAAAATATTTGGAAGTAAAAGACTCCAGACATCTCCAACTAAATACACAGTTTTAATATTTTCAACAAAATATCTAGCAGGGATAAAACTAGTTAGGATCCGTAAGGGAATTGGCATATTTTCGACGTCAAAAATAAATCCTGACAAAAGAAAAGAAGGTAAAAACGACGCAAACACAGTGATCTGAGAAGCTAAAAATTGACTCCTAGCAAAGGTTGAAATAAATAATCCCATGCCAAGTGCAAACAGCATATAGCTCCCCGTACACAATGCCAACGCCAGGAAAGATCCTCTAAAGGGGACTCCAAAAATGAAATGTCCTGTCAAATAACAAATTGTAACTGTACCTATGCAGAGAACAAAATTCGAAATGAGTTTGCTAAATATAATCTCAAAAATAGTTGTCGGGGTGGTCATCAGCGCCTCCATGGTACCCCTTTCCCACTCTCTTGCAATGACAAGAGCTGTTAAAAGTGTTCCTGTCATGGTCAGAATAATAACGAGCGACCCAGGAATAACAAAATTCTGACTTCTGAGTTCCTCATTAAACCAGACTCTTGGAATAGGTGTTATGACGGTATAGTTAGGTAATCCTAATGAAATCTGCTTCGCTGTTTCCCAATTGATCCATGCCCCTGCGACGTAGTTTTGAATAAAATTTGTTGTATTAGGTTCGCTTCCATCGGCAATAACTTGTATAGGTGCAAGTTCATCCGGATTCTCGTACCGTTCTGTAAAATAGGAAGGAATAACGACGATTCCTTTGAGCTTTCCTCTTGAAAGAAGATCTGTAGGTTCACGCATATCATCAAAGTACGTAACATGAAAATAACGGGAAAAGCTCAGAGCATCCCCAAAACTCCGCGCTAATGGTCCCTTATCCTCGAGCACAACTCCCGTAGATATATTGTCAATGTCAAGAGAAACTCCATACCCATAAATAAACAAATAAAGCAGCGGAAGCACAAATGCTGTGATGATGCTGCTTGAGTCTCGGAACATCTGAATGACCTCTTTCCGAATCAGCGCTTTCATCCGATTGAATTTTACTGTGTAATCAAATTCTTTAATCATTGGCCTCACACAGGTAAATAAAGGCTTCATTTAATGTGGGGGATTCTCCTTCTTTTGACGGCACTCTGCTCTTAATGCCATCTGGAGTATCAATGACCCTGAGTTTTCCTCGATGCACTAAAGCAATTCGATCGCAAAATTCAGCTTCATCCATGAAGTGTGTAGAGACGAGAATAGTTATTCCATTTTCTGTCAGATCATTCATTTGAGCCCAGAATTCTCTTCGTGTAAGAGGGTCTACACCAGACGTAGGTTCATCCAAAAAAAGCACGGGAGGGTGATGCATGAGGGCACATGCGAGAGCCAATCGCTGTTTATAACCCAAAGGAAGCTCTTCGGCGAATAATTTCGTGCGTGATTTCAAGTCAAAAAAATCGATCATTTCATTGATTGTATTTTGTCTTCGTGAAATTGGAACTGAGTATATGCCGGAAAAAAAATTCAGATTTTGCATGACAGTTAAATTTTTATACAGCGAAAACTTCTGCGCCATGTAGCCAATTAGACTTCTTGCACTGCTTGCCGATTCCTGTAAAGAAATTCCACCTACAGTGGCTTCCCCTTCAGTCGGGGTAATCAAACCGCAAAGCATCTTGAATGTTGTTGATTTCCCAGCTCCGTTTGGACCCAGAAGCCCAAAAATTTCCCCCTTTTTGATCGAGAAAGAGATATTGTCAACAGCTTTAAAAGTGCCAAATACCTTAGTTAGATTCTTTGCTTCAATAATATGACTGCTATTGCTTAATTGTATTTCTTGGTGTTCAATAACAAGCGGAGGTCTTTCTTTAAGCCCTCCTAAGATGTCAATGAATGCATCTTCAAAGCGGGGTGGAACAGCAACGAGAGTTGCATTTTCTCCTGCTCCCAATGCCTGCATATCAATTGAGCCATCCTTTTTCTTAAACACCACACGCACGGTGTCCCCTTGTATGGTAGCATCGACAATGGATTTATCATTCATTACTTTTTTCAGGACTTTCCGTTTCAATCCTCCAATTCCTTGGATCTGAAACGTCCTTTCATCCACTCTTTTGGTAAATTCCTTTGGAGGTCCCTCATAAATCACTTTTCCATTATCAAAAAGCAATACATGATCACATTTTTCAGCTTCGTCTAAGTAAGATGTTGACCACAAAACTGTGGAGTCTTCTTCTTTGAGCTCCTCAATCATTTTCCAGAGCTCTCTTCTAGACAACGGATCAACCCCTACTGTGGGCTCGTCCAACAGAAGTACCTTTGGCTTTCGGAAAAGAGTGCAAATCAGCCCCAATTTCTGTTTCATTCCCCCCGAAAGATCTCCTGCAAGTCGTTCTTTAAAGGGATTCAATCCCGCAAATCCAAGGAGCTTCTCAAAGGTTTTTTCCTTTTCACGAATCCCCTGAAGGTCACTATAAAGATTGAGATTTTGGATGACCGACAAATCTTCATACAAACCAAATTGTTGGGGCATATAACCGATAATCTCATGAATCTGATTAGCATCTGTTATTGTGTCCAATCCAAGGACAGTACACTTGCCCTGAGTTGGGAGCAACAGTCCTGCAAGAGTTCTGATAAGTGTGGTTTTTCCGGCCCCATCTGGACCCACAAGACCTATAATTTTATTTTTAGGAATATCCAAAGTTATGTTATCTAGCGCCGGCGGACCATCTTTTGTAAATTTTTTTGTTAGGTCGCTAATGGATATAGCTGTCATTTTACTCTCAATTTGACTGTGACAGGCATCCCTTGCCTCAACCCCTGATCCGGGTGATCTATGTAAATCCTCAAACGGTAAACTAAATCAGTTCTCAGATCAGTCGTTTCGACATTTTTTGGAGTAAACTCAGCCACTGGAGAAATAAATCCAATTTTTCCTTTGTATACAGGATTCGTCAATGTATCGGTATACACCTCTCCTTCCATTCCGGGATATATTTTGCCCAAATTCGGCTCTGTAACATATACTCGGACCCATACAGGATCACTGATCGAAACCACATAAACTGGATCTGAAACTTTACAGATCGTTCCAGGTTCCCTGACGCGTGACAGAATAATGCCTTGATTAAGATTGACAATCGTTGTGTCTTCTAAATCGATGAGGGCGGCTGCCAGAGCAGCTTCTGCCTCCTTTAAATTCCCGAGAAGAGTATCTCTGTTGTATAGGGCTTGATCATAATCTTCCTGAGATACTGAGTTGCTAGCTACAAGCTTATCGCGTCGCTGAAATAATATGTTCGCGTTTTTGTAGGAGGCGATAATCGAATTTACTCTTTCCTGTGCTTGTTTGACTTCTTCAACGTATGGCATGGGATCAAGCTCGGCAAGGACATCACCCACCTTGACTAGGTCGCCTTCTTCAAAATGGAGCGTTTGCAGTCTTCCCTGAACTCTAAACCCTAAGTTAACCTGTCGAATATCGACATTTCCATAGAGAGTTAAGATTCCACGGTCACTTACAGCCCGAAAAAGATAGAAAGCTCCCAAAATCAGTGCTACAATCAAAACAGCTATGATCACATTTTTCTTTGGGGTCATATTTGTACCTTAAATTTGTAAAATCAATTTTTATCACACATGGGCAATATTTTGAATACTAAAAATAAGATTCAATATCAAAGGTCCAATTGATAGCCCTTGATAACATCATCACCCGTGGGTGTTTTGAAATCAAGCGACGGCTTTCGAACAAAGCCCATACGTTCATACATCCCTAAAGCGACTTTCATTATTTCTGTTGTGTGCAGGATAATTGCTCTGGAACCCGTTAGCCTTGCTCGTCGTACACACTCCTTTACCAATGCAGAACCAACACCAAGTCCTCGCGAAGAAGGAACAACCGATAGTAAACGAATATAAGGATGATCCGGAATAAAAAATTTGTCCTGGATCTTGAAACACTCTGCTCCAGCAGGGTATAGCAATATGCTTCCAACGATTTTGTTATCTATTTCAGCAACAATCAGCTCTGCAGGTTTTGGACTTTGAAGAGTCTTTAGAGTTTTTTCTTGATAATGCACCCAATTTTTACCCAAGGATTCTTTATATTGCTCAATGGCTGATAAAGTCACTGATTGAATTGCCTCCCGATCGCCCTCTAGAGCGTCTCGAATTAGTATGTCGGCCATTGTAAAATGTTCTCCTGTAAAAATCTTAATTTAATGGCTTTATCTAAATTATACAATTTTTTTCTTTCAAGAATTTTTGATTTCCTATATACAAGAAAGCTTTACATGACACGGAGACTATCATGATTAAAGACAAAACATGGATTTTATGTTTAACTGTCAGCCTAATGGCAGGCTTTGGCCTCTATGCTGATGAGATAGAGATGGCACAGGAGCAATGCTGCGCTGAGCAGAATAATTGTTGTCCCGATCAATGTCCGCCAAACTGCCTAAGTCGCGGATGGGGCAGACCCAATAACTGCGATCCCGATTCTCAAAAAGCTTGGGACTGTGGCAGAAGAGGGGTATGGCTTCCTGAAGATCCTATCTTATTCCGACCTTTTGTGGCAGATCCGCGTCAATTGACTTACTCAGTGGGCTGGAGATTCAACGACAATGCCCTCACAAAAAACGTCATTCCTGTATCATTTTGGGACACCATCATCTTCTACAGATGGTTCAATGTATGGCCATGGTGCGGAATGTTGGATATTTCCCTCGATGGTGCCTTGTGGGCCTGTTTTGACCCATGTACTGAATCAGCCCCGTTAATCAATGCCGACTATTATGGGGGCATCTCCGTAAGTTATGCAGTCTGCACCTGGTCTTTCCGAAGCCGTTTTTACCACATTTCATCCCACATAGGCGATGAATATCTGCTCAACCACCCAAGTTTTGACCGACGGAATCCGAGCGCTGAAACAGTCGATTTCTTTGCCTCAAAAGACCTGACAAATGAAATCCGATGCTACGGTGGAGCCTACTTTGTTCTACATTGCGACAAAAGTTTCCATTGCGGTCGCTTCGGCGTCGAAGCCGGTTGCGAAGTACGTGTTCCAAGATTTGGATTTCATCAGGAATGCACAAATTTTTGCGGATATCCCTACTACGGAATGCATTTTGCCTTCCGTGAAAAGCAGGATAAACACGTAGATCAAACCTACGTTATAGGTTACGAATTTTCAAAATGCTGCGGTTTGTACAGAAGACTCCGGTTCTTCCTCGAATACCATGACGGATATTCTCTCGAAGGTCAGTTCTGTAAAGAACCCACAACCTATTTTGCCATAAGAACTTCTTATGGATACTAAAAAAAGGGGCGAGCTGGATGAAAAGGATTTCATTCAAGAATCCAAAACTCGGCCGCCCCTTTCCTACTGGTTAATCATTTTAGTAATAATAGGAATTATCGCATTAATGATGTTCGGGATTTCGAAGTGGACTCCCTCCGAAAGACCTGTAAAGCCTTTTTTGCAAGTGACTAATCGAGAATTTTCCCTTTTCTTATGGCAGAATCCTGAATATATGAGATCGAACTACAAAGATAAAACTGGTTATCTTCCCGGATTTAGTTTGACGACGATTAAGCCAGAAATGGCCGATGAATACATTGCGGCTCCTCCTGAAGTGCTTTTCCTTTACCATGCATGGAAACGACTCGTCGGCAATGACTCCTTTCCTCGTATAATTACCGAAGCTGAATTTAAGGAATTTTTAGCCAGCGATCAACAATGGCAATCTAAAGATCATAACGACCCCTTTGTAAAGCAAGCCTTTATAGGTTGGAAAAATTTCCATCGCGAAGGCGATCTAATCAATCAAATGAGCTATACCTATGCAGATGCAAAGAAATTAATTGAGACACATCCCGGATACGCGTGTTCTCATTGGCGAAATATATACCCTAACTATTTAAAGTCGCTACCCACAGCCGACCCTTTCTCAAAGATTCCTAACGAAGAAATCCCTTCCTTCCTCCGCGTCGCCCTCTATAACTATAAAAATGCGAGCACAAAATTCACCTAAACTGATAGAATTTTGTAATAGAAACAACAACAAGGATGAAATACTATGGTGCCAGCACCTGACACAGCTATTGAACTTGGAAATATGTCATCAGTCGGACAGGAAGCATCACGAAAGGTCGGCTGCTGCGGAAAGCACTGGAAACTCAATCCGAGTGTCAGCCGTAAAACACATTTTGAAGATCCCGTATCCCAATATCCTATTGTAATTGCAGGTGTTGCAGGATTAGGCTTAACGGTATTTGGATTTTGCGCACAGTATATGCCCTCAACCATAATAAATGCCACAGTCAAGGAATATGGTTTTCTTGGAATGGGAATCGCTGCCGTTTTGGAAACAGCCGCTCTAGCATTGGCTTTTTTCCGTATTGGAGCTCTAAAACCGAGAGCTGATTTAGAGAAATCGATCAATAACCTCAATAATGAAAATGAAACGCTGAAAACTGAAAATCAAGTCCTAGATGGCAGTATTGTAAAATTAAGGGCCGTTAAAGTGGAATTGGATAAACAACTCGCCGATGCCAAAATCGTTGTGCTTGATTTAAAGAATATATTTATTGCCAATAAAGAAAATATCGAGGCTATGACCCAAAGAATAGGGATCACATTAGATCAAGACCTAAAGCAATTGAAAGATAATATTATTCAATACAAAGATATAAATGATGAATGTCAGAAAACTATTAGAGAATACTCGCAACAAATTATAGAATTGCAAGGAAAAATCGGTCAATTTGAAGCTCAAGTAAAACGTCTTGAAAAGGAAAAAGCAAAAATTACAGCAGAAGTTAAAAAAATCGGCGGCAATACTACGAAAATTACCGAAGACAAAGACGACTTGGTTAAAGGCGTCAAAAGCACTTCAGAGGTCGGAGACCATCTAAGCAAACAAAATGATGATCTTCTTCATAAGTTAGATGATTTGCAAAAACTAGTCGGGGAACATAAGAAATTAGAAGAAGATCAGAAAAAAATTGAAAATGCTGAAGAACAAGCGAAAAAGAAAAAGACGACTTCAAAAAGAGTGAAAAGAAAAAAAACAGGGGAAGTGACTAAAAAATGAATAAACAAAAAGAACGAACAGCCATTACGCCAACTAGAGAAGAAGATTATCCAGAATGGTACCAGCAAGTCATTAAAGCCTCCGATATGGCAGAAAACTCTCCTGTCCGCGGTTGCATGGTCATCAAACCCTGGGGATATGGCATCTGGGAAAAAATTCGTTTAGAACTTGACGACAGAATTAAAAAAACAGGCCACGAAAATGCCTATTTCCCCTTGTTTATACCTCTAAGCTATCTTGAAAAAGAGGCAAAACACGTCGAAGGCTTCGCTAAAGAATGCGCCGTCGTAACCCATCACCGCCTCGAAGAAAAAGATGGCAAATTGGTCCCCTCAGGCGAACTTGAAGAGCCTCTTATTGTCCGTCCAACCTCCGAAATGATCATTGGGGAATCCTTTTCACGCTGGGTAGAATCCTATCGCGACCTTCCACTCCTCATCAATCAATGGGCAAACGTCGTTCGCTGGGAACTGCGTCCACGCATATTCCTACGAACAACAGAATTCCTCTGGCAGGAAGGCCATACCGTACATGCCTCCGAGGCAGAAGCTAGAGAAGAAACCCTTAAAATGCTCGAAGTATATCGTGAGTTGGCAGAAGATATTCTTGCAATGCCTGTGATTTTAGGAGAAAAATCCCCTGGGGAGCGCTTTCCAGGGGCCGTCGATACCTATACTCTGGAAATCATGACCCAAGATTGCAAAGCCCTGCAGGGTGGAACCTCCCACTATCTAGGTCAGAATTTCGCACACGCTCAGGAAATCAAATTCACCAATAAAGAGGGGAATGTCGAGTATGGCTATACAACCTCTTGGGGTGTCACAACTCGCCTTATTGGAGGAATGATTATGGTCCATGGCGACGATGATGGCCTTAGAGTCCCGCCAAGGGTAGCTCCGAAGCATGTTGTAATTATTCCATTTACACCAGGAGATGGAATGGTCCCTGAAGTGTATGCTTATGCTGAAAAAATCGCTGAAGAAATCCGTCGTCAAACATATCATAACCGTGAAATTGTCGTTTTTGTGGATAAACGGGATATTCGCGGCGGAGAAAAGAATTGGGAATGGATTAAAAAGGGAGTGCCAGTGCGCATTGAAGTGGGTCCAAAGGATCTTGAAAGTGGCAGTGTCATGTTGGCAAGACGTGATAAAGCACATCGTGATAAAGAGAAAGTGGCTTCAGGCGATGTTGCAGGACTTATTCCAAAGATTTTGGATGAAATTCAGTCTAATTACTTTGCTCAGGCAAAAAAAGTTCGCGAATCGAATATCCGAAAAGATATTTCTACATTCGATGAGATGAAGCAATTTTTCACTCCGAAAAATAGTGAGAAGCCTGAAATTCATGGAGGCTTCGTATTCGCCAAATGGTGTGGGGATGAAGCAACAGAGGAGATGTTGAAGGAGATGAAGATTTCCATTAGATGTTTACCTCTCAAACAGTCTGGTACTTCCGGCAAGTGCATCCTGACCGGCAAACCCGCCACCCTCGATGCCGTCTTCGCCAAATCCTATTAGAGCTGTGGTCGGCTGTCTCCGACAGCCGATCCTGATATTTCCTATTCTAAAATTATTAAAATAATAGTAGACTGTAAGATTATGGAAGATATTGAAAAAAAGATTAAGCAATTTTTTGCATCCAAGGAAGGCATCGTCTCAGTTCATCTATTTGGATCCCAGGCAAAAGGTCTTGCAAGGGAAAAAAGCGATGTCGACTGCGCTATCCTTTTTCAAAAAAATAATGTTCCCAATACATTAGATCTAATGCAAATCCGCGAATCGCTCACCGATGTTCTTAATAAGGAAGTCGATCTGGTTTGTCTTAATACGGCCTCTCCAATAATTGCAATGCAAATTTATAGATACGGAAAAGTATTATTCAAAAATGATTTCAAACAATATGCTCAGTATATTATTGATCTCTTTACAGATTATTTTGATCTGAAATTAATGCGAAAACCCTTGGAAGAAGGTATTCTAAAAAGAAAATATTATGGTTGATTACGAAGTGTTGATCGAGAAAGTTAATGGAATTCAAAATTGTCTTAAAAGAATTCACAATACGGCAGGGAAAGATCCTTTCTTCTTAGATGATTTAAATGTTCAAGACGTTGTTGTATTAAATCTTCAAAGAGCCGTTCAACTCGCAATAGATATGGCTTTTCATATAGTTGCGGAAGAAAAATTAGGAATTCCTGCGAATTTAAAGGATGTCTTTCGAATCTTAAAAGATAACAAAATTATATTACCTGATTCGGCATCAAAGATGGAAAAAATGGTTGGATTTCGTAATATTGCCGTTCATGATTACCAGGCTATTGATCACAAAATACTTCAGAAAATTATCCAATTCCACCTCGGTGATATAGAAGATTTCTACACCAGCATCCTTTCCCACTTCAAAACCTTATAGTTTGCAATGATGAAGATAATACCATAACGTCTGCTTTTTACGGCTCGTTGCACTTCATTTTATACAATCTTTACATTTGAATGTTAGATTGGTTTCATAAAAAGGAAAGAGGTGTCAATAGTTGACCCTCACCTTTTTAAAATTTTAAAAAAATTAAACAAACAAAAAGGAGTTAATCATGAACGTTGATAATACTGTTAGAAGAGGCTCAGAACACGATCTAGGAGCAACATTTGATAAAACAATACCAGTTATAGGTAAAGCGGTAAATAATATCGCATCTGTTGTGAATTATAAACACAATAGAGGTGTGGCAATTGGTACTGGAGTCGGTGCTATTGCTGCAATCATTGCACTTGTTGCCCTTGCAATTTTCTTCCCACCATTGGGATTAGGATTTTTCATTGCAACAGGTATCGCAGGATCAGCTATTCTAGCATTGACAATCACTTCCATTGTCCATGCGGCTAAAGCAGCGAAAGCTAACAGTGCAATGCAAGATTTAACGAAGACGCTAGTCGGTAGCTAAGAAATAATTCTGTACCGATGTCGTATCGACATCGGTACAATCTCCTAATATGCCTTCGCTCGCTGCGCTCGCTACGGCGGGTGGCCTGCACGGCGCAGCCGTGCAGGCCACCCGCCGTAGCGAGCGCAGCGAGCGAAGGCATTCTTTTCGGTATTAATTTTTAAATTTAAAAGTCCTTTTAGCTATGCGGCAAAATCTCTTGAATAAATGACTTGACTACAATTGGCTCCTCACTTTACATTCAGAAGCCTTTGTGGAGGTAGATTGTGAGCAAATTGAGGTTGTTAATTGTTTTCTTAATGGTTAGTTTTACTCTGTTTGCGGAAGAAGAGCAGGATGACCAGACGCCTCTTATTGATCTCACAGGAATACCAAGCTCAGTCGTAGGCGGATGCGTCAATACCATTACCGGAAGCTACTTTGAATCGCATAATGACATCACAATCCCTGGTCCAAATCCACTTTCATATTCGACATCGTTTAACAGCAATCATATTTTGGGATGCAATCTTGCAACATCTTGGAGTGTAAACTTACCGGGAGCATTAACTATTGAAAGACCAAAGTCGATAAAAGGTCGTATTGCAAAATTCATGCAAAATGGTTCTGTCCTACACTTCGATTGTGCGGAAAAAAGTAAAGTTCTAATTCCAGAAGAGAAACAACTTAGATACGGAGTCACAAATTGCGCTTCTGGACGGCTCAGCGCTAAGGATAACTTCAAAAATATGTCAATTGCGAACAAAGATGGCTCTTTGTATTGTGCAGTTCATTATAGTGAATATGAGAACATAAAATTCAAGCTTTCAGAAGGTGTTAAACGTTATAAAATTTTTGTTCCTGATGCGCATTATTTTCCCAATAGATGTTACTATAAATATGAATACAGGCAATATCCCAGCACGACGCATTTGAATGTAATAGCGATAGAATCAAAAGGACTTTCGGATGACATCTTTGGCAAAATAAATATCTCTCAGTATACGACTCCTGAACGTATGCCTGAGCATCTTATTTACAGTAGCGATGGAAGATCTGTAATCTATAAATATGAAAAACTGGGCATCAAGACAGACTTAGGAAATGCCCGTTATTCTCTATCCCAGGTGATATCAGCCCATCAGCCAAATCGACAATACACATATAAGTATGTTGATGAAAAGACAGTTGATCGGCTTGTGAAAAGTGCATTGCCCGACGGTAGATATCGCAACATTAAATACTATGAAATTGGCAGCCACAAAATTTGTGGAAATAACGTAAAAATTAAAAAAAATAAAGACTCCCGCTACGGAAGAGTATCCGTACTCTCCGGTCCTATCGGCAAAGATAATAGTCCTCTTCCTATGTATAGATTCGTCTACAGACTGGATAAAGACAAAGTCTCGAAAAAGCCTATCGGTGGTGTGACGACCGTTTTTAATCCTTATGAAAATAAAACGGATTATCAATTTTCAGATGAACACCGTTTAACAAACATTAAGTATTTTCGTCAAAATGGGGCGCTGTATCGTTCAGAACATATGGAATGGGGACATCATAAATCCTATGATTATACCCACTTAATCAGCCGCGGGCTTTATGATCGATCAGGCCGCATTCTCAGCCAGAAGTCGTACGAATATGATAAAAAGGGGAATGTTCTTGCAGAAAGAACTAGCGGGGATCTTCGCGGAAAAGGAAAAATCGATATACATTCTAAATTCTACAAATATTCAATAGATAATCAGCTCATTTTTGAAGACGATGGGCAGAAACAAATATCTTATGACCTACTATCCCAAGACTGAATTACCAAAATCCATGCTTATTTATGGATCAGGTATCCGCGAACGCTATTTTTGTGATTATGATGATAATGGGGTGTTGATTTTAGAAATCCAAGATGATGGCACGAGTCAGTCTGGAAATAACCTTTCTGGGATAACAGAGCGTCATATTAAACGAATCCAGCCAACTACGATGCTACCCATTGGATTGCCAGGTATAGTGGAAGAAAAGTATTTAGACCTCAAAACTCAAAAAGAAGTCCTTATTAAAAAGACTGTATTTTCCTATTCTTCGGTGGGACTTCCTGTTAAAGAAGAGGTCTATGACGGCAATGGTCAATTTGCCTATTCCAAAGCATGGGATTACGATGCTATGGGAAATGTAATTTGCGAGAAAGATCCTCTCGGCCAAATCACTACCTACCAATACGATGCAAATAAAAATCGGATCTATAGCAGGTCCGGCAAAAGCGATTTCTATATTGCATACGCATACGACTATTCAAATCGACTCATTCGAGAATCTGAGGTTTATGACAATGGTACAACATTAACTCGTTCATACACCTATGACCTCTGCAGTAATAAAATTAGCTCGACAGATGTCTATGGTAACACAACAAATTACGTTTATGACGAATTTAATAGGCTCATTCAAACAACTCGGCCAGATGTAATTAGACCTAATGGCACTCTAGTCAAATTCGTGGAGTCTTGTGCCTATGATGAACTTAATCATGTGACGTTAAAAGTTGATGCCAATGGTTACGCCACACAATACACACATAATGCTCGCGGAAAGCCAACTTCTATTGTCCATCCAGATGGAGCCATTGAAACCCACTTCTATACAATCTATGGCGATCTTGAAAAATCTATTCTGCCGAACGAAGCCTATATCTTATACCAATACGATTACAAAAATCGGGTCATCCTCAAACAAAATTATACTTCTTCAGGCGACCTGATTTCTCAACAAGCGTGGATCTATAACGCCTTTCAACTGGTACAAGAGATCGATACGGCCGGCGTAAGAACCTATTACACTTACGATAATGCTGGAAGGTTGATCAATACTGTTAAAGCAGATAACGAAATACGATATACTTACGATTCGCTTGGTAGAAAAAATGAAATACTCGAAAAATGTTCCAAAGGCTATTTCAAAAGGACGATTTATGTTTATGATGTTCTTGATCGGGTCATTGAAGAACGCATTGAAGATACCTCAGGAAAACTATTTAGTCGCAAAAATTACACCTATGATGAGAGTGGAAACATCACACATATTACGATGGACTCGTCAGAGAATTTCGTCCAAAAAAGTATTGAGTACGATGCCTATGATAAGCCCCTTAAAATCATGCATCCAAATGGAGGCATCACCCGCTTTTTTAGAGACTATAAACATCAAAATCAGCAGGGGCATAGCGTACAATACGAAGAGGAAACAGATCCGCTAGGAAATACAACAGCTCGTACATATGATGAACAAGGCAATATTGCATTTGAAGAATTTCGTTCACCTCTTGGCCACACCATTCGTAAACTGAACTATCATTATGACGGCGTTGGTAACCTAGTCAGTCGTTTTGAACAAGAAATCAATACAGGGGAAGATACGGTCCATACTCAATTCCTCTACGATGGACGCAATCAGGAAATTACCACGATAGAAGCTGTCGGTGCACCTGACCAAAAAACTACACAAAAAGAATATAACCATATTGGCAAGATAGAAAAAATCATTAAGCCGGATGGCGCCGAAATGCACTATCTTTACGATTACTTGGGACGCCTTACGGACGAAATTGATAGTACAGGCAGATTTTACTATTATTACACATACGATAGCGCCGATAACATTGTATCTGTCGCAAATTTAGTCACCCAAAAGATTACCATACGCGAATACGATTCAAATAATCGAGTTGTAAGCGAACTTCAGGAAAATGGAATTGAATTAAAATACAAATATGATAACCTTGATCGCACTACCGAGGTCATTCTACCAGATGATTCCAGTTTTTCTTATACGTATGATGCTGCAAATCTAACCAAGATCGCACGCGACAGCTATCAATTGACCTATTCCTATGATTTATCTGGAAAAATTAAACAGATTTCACTTCCTTTTACCCAAGGTAATATTTCATATGCCTACGATCATGCTCTTCGTCTTACAGATATTAAGTCTCCACGTTATACACAACATGTTCTACCTGATGGTTATGATTCTTGCAATAATCTGCTCAAATTCGAAAGTTGCGATCCCGTAGGAAAAATAACTCATACCTATGCCTATGATGCTCTACAGCAGCTGATTAGTGAAGATGGCATCATCCACCACACATACAACTATGACTCTCGATTCAACAGAACAAAAAAGAGCGATATCGTCTATGACAACAATGTTTTGAATCAATTGCTGTCCCAAGGCACAACTACCTATAATTACGACCCCAACGGAAATAGAAGATCGATTTCAAAAGAATCTAAAAATCTCGATTGCAAATTCGACACTCTTGATAGATTAGTTGAAGTCTCCGATGGCTCAACCACGGTGACTTTTGAATACGACCCATTCCACAGAAGAATGAGCAAATCTGTTTCCGGAAAGCAAGTCTATTTCGAAAAATACATTTACATGAATGATACCGAAATCGGTACCATGGATGATTCTGGAAAAATTAAACAGCTCAAAATTCCAGGCCCAGGATCTCTTAACAATTCCGCTTCTCTTGAAATGGATGGAAAAATCTATCTCCCTATCCATGATCACCGAGGAAATATTGCCACACTTTTCACAACCACTGGTGAAATCATTGAAACCTATAGATACTCCGCCTTTGGTGAAGAACGAATCTTTGATGCAACTGGCACAGAAGTTAAAATCGCTGTTAATCCTTGGAGATTTAGTGGCAAAAGAGTCGATGCTGAGACCGGCTGGAGCTATTTTGGGCGCAGGTATTACGATCCTGAAATAGGAAGATGGACCGGACCTGATCCTATATGGTTTGTCGATGGAACAAATCTTTATGCTTATGTGCAGAATTGTCCCTTAACCTATGTAGATCCAAATGGTCTATGGGGGGAAGAATTTGGTGAAATTTTCGAAGGACTTACCCGTGGATTTGCAGATGATACAAGCTTTGGAGCCACCAGTTGGATGTTTGGGGAGTTTGAAAGTAATAATCCTTATGCAAACGGAGCCTACTATGCAGGGATGGTGGGGTCATTCGGAGTAGGTTTATGGAATGGCACTAGCGAATACAGGGTGTTGAAGTGGACGCTAGGTGGAATGTATGAAGGAGGAAAGATAGGCGTTAATCTTGTAAAACGTGCCTGGACCTACGGTGCCACCGCTGAGAAATGTGCTGTCACAACAGCTAAAGTGGCAAATATCACCGAGTCCTCTCTCAAAGTAGGAAACAACGCCTCCAAAGCCACCCACATCGCGCATGATGCAGGCTCCGCTACCCAAGCCGCCTCCCATTCTATGAGAGAGGGCTTAACATTCCCAGAAATAAAATTCTGCGATGCAGAACGTATGGCCCTTGCTGCACAATCACCCACAAAGTCAAACCTTCGACTTGGACAAAAAATACATAATCAATATAAACTAGATGTGCCTGGACGAAAAGAATATATATTACCAAGTGGAAAAAGGGTAGATTTTCTTGACCGAAAAAATGGTATAATATACGAGCTAAAACCCAATAATTTGAGGTCAATTCGTGTAGGTATGAAACAGCTTGAAATGTATAGGCGTGAATTGCAGACAATACCTGCATTTAAGGACGTAAGTTGGAGAATAATATTGGAGACTTATTAATGGAAACGAATGAGTTTAAAAAAATGTTTGGAGAAATTGCTAAAGAAAATGGCTTTGAAAGGGCTTTTGAAGGTTGGTTTAAAGAAGCACCAGAAGTTATACATGCCCTCGATTTGCAAAAGTCGAATTATGGCAAATATTATTATTTGAATATTAAATTGTATATTCATGGGGTATTCGAAAATCGCTATATTAAAAGTAAAAAACTGGTGAAAACTGATGTAGGAAATGTTGATGAAAGGATGCCAAATAATTACTCACATTTATTAAATTTAGATATTCCCTTAGAAAATGATGTGAGAATGGATGGACTGAGAAAAATGTTTGCTAATTTTGTGGTTCCATTTTGTAATAAAACGAGTACAAGGCAAGGCATTATTGAACTTAACCAGAAAGATGAGTTATTTATATTTCCTGCAGTTAAGAAGGAACTGGGAATATAGGCATTATTTTTAAGTAATGTTAGGATTTTTGCAGCATGATATTTAGGAAATTTAGAGTTGATATTGTAGGTGATCTAGATTATGAAGATTTGATCGCTGATATTTATTATGAAAATCAATTTGTAGCAATGTTAACACAGGAAAATGGGTTTGAAAATTTAGAAATCGAAATTCATCCTCCACAAAATCAAAAATCCTGGGTATTTAGTTTTGCAGAGTTTGATGAAGCTATTCAGTACGCAAAAAATCGTCTATGGGAGTTAAGAAAGCGTCCTGAAGAAAATAACGATGAAGACCAGTCGGTAAGGAATATTTTATTGAACAGTGAAGATAAATTTATTTATTTTTGTCGTGTATGTGGTTTAAGGCAATTTGAACCGCCCTGGGGAATTGATAATAATTGTCCCAGCCATGATATCTGTCCTTGTTGTAAGGTTGAGTTTGGTTATGAGGACTCGAATTTGGATGCGATTAAAGAGTATCGGATTCGGTGGTTGGAAAGCGGTGGTGATTGGTGGCTACCTAAGGAAAAGCCTGCAAATTGGTCACTTAAGGAACAAATGAAGAATATACCTCTAGAATATTTAAGATCGGTAGAGCATTAATTTTCGCGACTTATCGGTTAATAGCTCGCGAAAATCGATGTTTTTTCCATGATTTTCGCGAGCTATCAAATAAATATCAATCATTTATTCTAAAAAGTGTCATGTTTTACAGCAAAAAAACTTGACGCATAAAAGATATTGAATTATTATAAAGTTATAAGTAGTAAGCATTAAGTAAGGACTGTTGATATGAGTACTGCAAAAAATGTTCGTAAACAAATTGAATCTAGTGGAGAAAGGGTTTGGCGGTTAGCTGATTTTGAAAGTATGTCGCCGGTAGCTGTCGTTAAAGCCTTGTCCCGACTTTCGCGCCAAGGAATAATCCAGCGCCTCGGTAAAGGTCTATACTATCGTCCAAGACAAACGGCGTTTGGACCAAGCAAGCCTAATATCAGTCAATTGCCTTTCCTCACCATTCGCAGAAAAGGGATTTTTCCAGTCGGTGTCGCAGCTGCAAACTTACTCGGCTTTAGTACACAGAATGCAGCTAACATAGAAGTTGCGACAAATGGACTCAGTTTACCTCGATTGCTAATAGGTAAAGAAGCTATTATTCATACTAGGAGGCCAGAATCTTGGTTAAAGCTCTCAAATAAAGAAGCTGCAATTCTAGATTTTCTCCGTAACCGTGGAAATTATAGTGAATTAACTCTAGAAGGAACTGTTCATAAATTACTCGAACACTTTCGTGAACCTAGACTATTTAAGCGTCTATTTCATGCTGCTGAATCGGAACCACCGCGCGTCCGAGCTATGCTGGGTGCCATTGGGCAGGAAATTGGGTGTTCTGAAAACGATCTCTCGGAACTTCGCAAAAGCTTGAATCCACTTTCTCGATTTGACTTTGGAAATCTCATTACATTGAAGTATGCCAAGCAATGGCATGCAAAGGAAAACAAAAATCATGAAACTATTTGAACATCCCGACTTCGAACAGGCAATTATCAGGGCTGCAGAACATTTCCAGTCACCTGGTCTTCGAGCAGGATTCATTGAAAAAGACTATTATGTTACAGAAACACTACGAATCATCCAGAATACATCTGGAGAAAAAGTGATTTTTAAGGGTGGTACAAGTTTGTCGAAAGGTTGGGATATAATCCAGCGGTTTTCTGAAGATATCGATATCTTTCTCGACCCAACAGCTTACAGACCAATTTTGGGTAAAAATGCTATAAATCGAGAACTTAAGAAACTTAGGCAGGCTGTTGAATGTCATCCTGGGTTAATATTTATAGAAAAAGAAAGTCAGACTGTTGGCGGTTTTGGTCGCAGGGACTATTTTGAGTACATTCAGCGATTTTCTAGTACTGGAGGGATTCGGAACCGAGTGCTAGTTGAAGCTGGTACTGCTAGCGGTAGAGAACCAACGGAACGAGTAAGTCTTCATTCTTACCTGGGACAATTTCTTAAAGAGGTAGGGATTAGCCTTGGAGCTGATGATGAAGGTCCGTTTGAAATGCAACTATTACATTTTCGGAGGACTTTCGTAGAAAAAATGTTTGCCATACATGGAAAGGTTGAGGCATTTAAAAAAATGGGTATTGGAATTGGAGGATATGCTCGTCATTACTATGACCTTTTTTGCCTAGCTGAACGAGCAGAAATTTTTGAAATGTTGCGTTCAAGTGAGTATGAGATGATTAAAAGTGATTATGATAAAATCAGCAGCCAGTATTTTAAGACAAATTACGTAGCTCCTCAAGGCATGAGTTTTGCAAAAAGTGATGCTCTTTTCCCAACAGCAGAATTAAATAGATTGCTTGCTATAGAATTTGAAAAACAATGTAAAATATTATGTTTTGGAGCATTCCCAACATGGAATCAAGTTCAACAGCGCTTTAAAGAAATACGCGATTTGTTGTAAATAACGCGAGTTTTTCTCCCTTTCGCTTCTTTTGGGGCTCGTAACTCTAGAAGGCCATAATTCTTACATTAATACCTTTGGATAGCAGGACAAGACAATAATAGCTATCAGGGCGCAGGCGCCGACGAGGGCGGCAGGCCAGGTTTTTTCTGGCGGTGACAGCTCGCTGGGGGCCTGAGAAAGCATTTTAGCAATGATACGCAGATAATAAGCTGCTGAAAGTATGGTAGTTAATAGAGCTATCAGAACGAGGGAGTAATACCCAGCTTGAAAAGCAATTTTAAATAAATAAAATTTAGCTAGAAAGCCCACTGTAGGGGGGATGCCGGCCAAAGTCAGGAGGCATATCGAAAAAATTCCTGCTAATATCGGAGAGCGTCGAAACAACCCATGCAAATCGTGAAAAGTTACCCCATTACTTCTGGTGTCAAGTTCAATCAAGATGGCAAAGCATCCTAACGTTGCAATGCTATATACTATCAAATAAAAAATAAGAGCTGTAAGTGCCTCCGGAGTACCCACAGCCAGAGGTATTAACAAAAATCCAGCGTGTGATATCCCAGAATAGGCAAAAAACCGACGGAGATGGCTCTGTCGCAAAGCTACGAAGTTCGCGTAAATAAGAGTTGGTATCGCCAGCCATGCCATGCCTTGACACCATAATGGATCAAATTCTGGGAAGGCTCGAATAAAGGCCGCAAAGGCTCCAGCTTTGGTCCCAACTGCCATAAAGGCCGTCACAGGAGTGGGAGCTCCATCATAAACGTCGGGCGCCCAGACATGAAAGGGAACAATTGCCGCTTTAAAAGCCAGTCCTAGGGTCACAAAGGCAATTCCTGCCATAAATAATGTTCCTTCTGTCTTTTGAGGGGCAAAACTCGTTGTCCCGGTGGCTCCGTAGAGGAGGGCGATTCCATAAAGTAAAAAGGCGGCAGAGAGGGCTCCTAGAATAAAATATTTCATCGCAGATTCATGCGATCCGCTCCATTTTTTCATATAGCCGCAGAGAACGTATAGAGCAATAGAGAGTGTTTCCAATCCAAGGAATAGCGTCAAAAAATCTGCTGCTGATCCTATAAGAAGCAGTCCAAAAAGTGCTGAAAGTAGAAGGAAATAGTATTCTCCGCGGGATGATTCGAAGCGATTAAAAAACGAAGCAGAGAGTAGTGTCGTTCCAAGACCGATGGCTAAAAATAGTATATTAAATAAACGGGCGAGGAAGTCAAATTTAAGCCAGGGGGTCAGTAGGGGATTGTGGCTTTCAGGGGCATAGATGGCAGCAATGAGTGCAGCTGCGATAAAAATAAAAGTAATGATTGAGGAAAATCGTTTGGCAAGTTTTTCAAAAAGACTTTCGAGCAGAAGGACAACTAGTGCTCCGCCCAGTAGAATCAATAGGGGGCTGATGGCGGCAAAATCTATGCTTGATAAGGTAGTGTTGATCATGAGGCTCTCCAATTAGCTATAATGTGTAATATCGGTGAAGGATAAATGCCAACCCAGAAAACAAGAAATACTAGCGGAAGGGCGATTAGGAGTTCTTTCGCTGAGATGTCTACCCATCGATTTTGATAGAGGCTTGGTTCTTCGAAGTAGATTTTCTGCATGAATCGAAGCATATAGATCACAGACAGTATAATTGACAGTCCTAGTATAGCTGCGGACCACGGGCTCACGTGGAATATTCCGAAGAGAATGAGGACTTCTCCGATAAAATTGTTTGTTCCAGGAAGTGCAACTGATGATAGAACAAAAACAAGTGTCAACCAGCATAATTTTGGCATGAACTTGGCTAGGCCTCCCACGACTCCGATACTTGAGGTCCCGATCCGTTCTTCTAGCCAGCTTGCGACCAGAAACAGGGCGCAAATGGTGACTCCGTGGTTAAGGGCTTGAAGGATAGCTCCATTGTGAGCGGTTTGATTGACGACAAATAGCCCTGCTAGGATAAAGTTTACGTGAGAAAAGCTCGAATAAGCGAGTAGTCTTTTGTAATCATTTTGCTTCCATGCAGCCAGTCCGCCATAGAGGACTCCTATGATGGCCAATGCAAGCAATAAGGGGGACCATTCGGTGAGATGTGTGGGAAATAGTTCGAATCCAATCCGTAGGAATCCATAGATGCCGGCTTTAGATAAAATTGCTGATAAAAGTATTGTGCCTGCAATGGGAGCTTGGCAGTAGGCATCTGGCAGCCATGCATGGAAGGGGAATAGAGGTGTTTTTACAGCAAAAGCGAGTGCAAAAACGGCAAATAATAGTCCAGCATGGGGAATTCCTTGGGCTATTAGTGTGAGGGCGTCGAGATTGAACGTCTTTGCTCCTTCGATATAAAGAAAAAGAACTGCAGCTACCATAAAGACTGATCCGGCAATCATGTATAACAAGAACTTAAGAGAAGCGATTTGACGATGCGGCCCACCCCACAGGTTGATGATAAAATAAAGTGGTAGAAGCATGGCCTCCCAGAATAAAGTGAAAAGGGCTAAATCACGGGCTGTGAAGAATCCTATCAGCAGTGCTTGCAAGAAGAGCACTAAAGAATAAAATGTTTGAGGAAAATTTAAGGCATCGCTGCGAATTGATAGGATGCTGATTGGGATAATAATTGCGGTAAGATATAGGAATAGCAACGAAAGTGGATCAATGTATAAATGGAAATCGATCGATAGTGCCGGAATCCAGGGGTAATTTATTGAGGAACCGATCCATTCATGATGACCATAAATCAAGATTACGAAAGGAAATAGACTGAGAATAAGAGCTGCTAACTTTTGAATCCTTCCTGGCGCCTTATAGAAGAGGAAGGGGATTAATGCTGTGATCAGCGGCACTGTAAATAGGTACATAAGCATTGGCATGAAGATTCCTCACATCGTAAAATAAACTATTAGTAATACCATTCCAAGGACCATCCATGCAATATATGATCGAATTTGACCACTTTGAAACTGTTGCAATCGCTGTGCGAAATGGCTCGTAGCATTGACGACAGATTTAATCATGCCGTCGAAAAATTTTGGTTCGATCAATAGATCAATTGCTTTTGCAGTAACCTGCAGGGGGTATACGAAACAATAATCGTAAATTTCGTCCACATAAAATGATTTTCTAAGTATTTCGACCGGTTTTCGATAGGTTCTATATAGATATGCTGAAGTGAAGATACCGATAATTCCAGCTGAGATGGCGACTATAGTTTCGGTTGTGAGTACGCAGGTTGTTGTAATTTCTCTTTCTGCTACGGTAATTCCAATGTCTGATAGAAAACTTTCGAGGATTGGAGTTATTCCGCATGAAAATCCAAAGTAGCCGCCTGTAATTGAAAGAAGACCCAGAATAGAAACTGGAATAATCATTATTTTGGACGCTTCATGGACCATTTTAAATACTTTAGGTGTGATTCTCGACTGACCAAGGAATGTAAAACAGTAGGCTCGTGTCAAATAAAAGGCGGTCAAAACGGAGATGAGAACTCCTATATAGAAAAAGGTTTCATATCCTGCAACGTGTTCAAGTTCAAGTATGAGATCTTTGCTGAAAAATATGGATAATGGAGGAATGCCGGACATGGCTAAACCGCCGATCAGAAAAAGGATGTGGGTGTATGGGAGTTTTTTTCTAAGGCCGCCCATTTTTTCCATTTCTGTCGATCCATGCATGGCGTGTACGACGTTTCCGGCGGAAAGAAAGAGCAGAGCTTTAACGAATGCGTGTGTGGTCAAGTGGAACATAGCTGCAAAAAATGCGCCAACGCTGCAGGCGAGGAACATGAGGCCAAGCTGGCTGACTGTTGAGTAGGCAAGGACTCGTTTAAGGTCGGTTTGGCCTATAGCGCAAAGGGCTGCAAAAAGGGAAGTGGCAATACCAATGGTTCCGATGATGCTTAGTGTGAGCGGAGCCAAAATAAATAGAGAGTGGAGTCTGACGACGAGGTAAACACCAGCAGTTACCATGGTGGCAGCGTGGATTAGAGCTGAAACGGGAGTTGGGCCTTCCATTGCATCTGGCAGCCACACGTGTAGTGGGAATTGGGCTGATTTTCCAACGGAACCGCAAAAGAAAAGAATGGTGAGTGTTGTCACAAGCGTGCCTCCAAGAATCAGTTCTTGTGCAGCGCGACTGTTAATTTCGGTGATGTTTCCTGTACCAAACGTGACGAAGGTCAACAGGATGGCCAATAATAAACCGAGATCTCCGATTCTGTTGACTACAAAAGCCTTTGTCGCAGCAGAAGCAGCTGCAGGTCGGTGGTACCAGTAGCCGATAAGCAGGTACGAAGCAAGGCCGACTCCTTCCCAACCGATGAAAAGAACTAGCAGATGCTCAGCCAAGACCAAAAGGAGCATCGAGAACACAAACAAGTTCATACAAGCGAAATACCGTGCAAAATCCTCTTCGAGCTCCATATATCCAATTGAATAGACATGAATCAAAAATCCGACTCCGGTAATGATTAAGGTCATTACAATAGAAAGGGAATCGATATGCACAGAAAAGTCTGCATTGATTTCATTTACAGGAATCCAGCTGAAAAGAGTATAAATTTGTGGATCCAAAGGTGATGCTAAACTTGCAAAGGATATAAACGAAATAAGAACCGTGGCGCAGGCGATGAGCTCCGCAATTCGTCTTGAAATGGAAGATGAGAAGGTAAGTAGGATTAGAAATCCCATTAAGGGTGCGAATAGTCCTAACCACACTGTATGCAACATGTTATCCCCTCAATTCGTCATATTGGTCAATATCAACACTTTGCTTCGACCGGAAAAGATTAATAATAATGGCAAGTCCAACGGCAGCTTCTGCTGCTGCGATGACCAGCACAAAAAACACCCAAATGAGCCCAATTTGGTTTCCCCAATGCCTTGAGAATGCCACGAACAGCAAATTGGCGGCATTGAGCATCATTTCAACGGATAAAAATATGATTAGGGCATTTCGTTTGGCCAAAACGCCAATTAATCCAATGACGAACATGGCCATGCTGATATATACTGCGTGTAAGATTTCCATTTAGGTTGCCTTCCTCCCTACGTAAAGTGCGCCGACCATAGCTATTAGAAAAATCAAAATGACCGCTTCGAATGGAAAGAAAAAATCAATATAGAGGTCATGGCCGAGGCCTTCGACTGTTCCATATTTTTCTGGGAGCTTTTCCGTAAATTTAGATAATCCTGTAAATTTTGTTGCAATATAGATCATCGCTGCAGACAGGGTTACAGCAGCGGTGGCTAATAGTAATTCGGAGCTTCGAGAGTCATATTTTTCAATCTGTTGATGAGCATCCTGAAATAAAACGATTACAAACATAAAGATCACCATGATTGCTCCGGCATATACCAGAACTTGCATAACGGCAATAAATTGAGCTGAAAGTTGCAAATATAGAACAGCAAGTGAAAAAAGGGTAAGTAGGAAGGAGAGCGCGGCGTGCACAGGCTGGCGAAGGAGAATAACTCCTAACGAAGACAGTATCAGGATGGATCCAATAATTAAATCATTCCACATGCTAGATCTCCCTATTTGGGTCGCGACCGGAATCTCCGGGTTTCTTTTCGGTTAACATATCTTTTGTATAAATAAGTGATTCCCTATCGTATCCAGACAATTCGTATTCATTTCCTAAAATAAGAGCCCCTGTGGGACATGCTTCTTCACAATAGCCGCAAAATACGCAGCGCAGCATGTTAATTTGGAAGTCTGTGGCGAAGCGTTCTCCATGAGAATTGGGGTTTTCAGGATTATTTTCGGCTGGTTTGACATAAATGGCCTGTGAAGGGCAGACGATGGCACATAGTTCGCATCCGACGCATCTTTCTTTTCCATCATTCCATTTCGTCAAGTAGTGACGTCCACGAGATCTCAGAGGGAGTTTACGTTTTTCTTCAGGATAACGAATGGTATTGGGTTTTTTGAACATATACTTCAAAACGATGAACATTCCGTAGAACATTGCCCAAACTTGTAGAAATTTCTTTTTCATTTTATACCAATGTAAAATATGCTGTTAAAAATAAGTTTAGAGTCGCCGCTGGGAGCAATATTTTCCACCCAAAGCTCATTAACTGATCGTAGCGAAAGCGTGGGAGGGATGCTCGCACCCAAATAAATAAAAATACCAATGCAAATACCTTTACAGCATACCAGAGAACTGGAATATCCCAAGGTCCATGCCATCCGCCCAAAAATAGGGTCACAGCAATCGAGCACACTGCAAGGATGCTGATGTATTCTGCAAGGAAAAATGAGGCAAATTTCATCCCGCCGTATTCTGTATGATAGCCAGCTGTTAGTTCGTGTTCTGCTTCGGGAAGATCGAATGGAGATCGGTTTGTCTCAGCAAAGGATGTGATCAAGTAAATAATGAAACCAATAGGGTTTGTCCAAATAAACCAATGATGAGTTTGCGCTTCGACGATGCCTGGAAGGCTTAGAGTTCCGGCAGATAATACTACAGTCAATATGGAGATCCCCATAGCGATTTCGTAACTGATCATTTGAGCAGTTCCACGTAAACTTCCTAATAGTGAATATCTGTTATTTGAAGACCAACCGGCCAAAACGACTCCATAGACCGCTAAAGAGGAGAATGCAAGCAAAAATACGATGCCAGCATTGACATCGGCAATTTGCAAGGTGACTGGGTGTCCCCAAATGGTGACTGTACCGCCGAAGGGGATCAGCACGAAAACAAATAGGGCTATAAAAACGGAAATAAATGGAGCGAACCAATAGGTGAATGTAGTAGCTCCTGCGGGTTGAAATCGTTCTTTGAAAAGCAATTTGATCACATCTGCTAGAGGCTGCAATAGTCCGAATGGTCCTGCTCGATTGGGACCAATCCGCAGCTGCATCCGTGCCATTAATACCCGCTCAAGCAGGGTCATATACGCCGCCGCAAAGATCAGCATACCCATCAACACAGCCCCTTTAACAATGATTTCTAAAACATTTTCATGCATTTTTCAGCTCATCCCAATTAAATAAATTCCCATCTTTTCCTATCCTGCTTATCATGCCGCTTGCGATCATGCTCATCCTGTAAATTTTGTGCATACAGTAGTTTACAGGATATGCAGGATCGCAAGCGGCATGATATGAAGGATAGGAAGGGATTGCATTGTTTCTATTTTGCATCTTTGAGCTCCATTTCTGTTCCGTTGAGTATATTTGCAGGGATGCCTGCAAATCCAAGGGGAAAAACTAGCGTTCCTTCAGCAACTTTTACATCGAATTTAATTTTTCCGGTGATTCCATTAACTGTAATGACATCTCCATCTTTGTAGCCGTGATTGATTGCTTCGCGAGGGTGAAGTCTTATTCTAGGCTCTTTGACGAGTTCGATTACGTGTGGGTTATGGCACATCCGGACGCCATGGTCAAAGAGTGCTGGAGCAAATGTTGCTTTTAATTTGCCTGATTCTGATACGGGACTAAATGGAATAGACTGCGGCCAAACGGGCAGGATCCGTCCTTTAGAGATTTTTTCTAAGAAAAGTGGATCGATTACATTTGAAAAGCCTAGTCGATGTCCTATGGAAACAAATATCTGACCATCACTAAGGAGGTTTTCTGGGATAAATTTACCTGGTTTAAGCTTTTGGAAGCGTCCTTCGATGTTCATGAAGGTTCCATCTTTTTCGACGTAGGTGAGAGTGGGGAGTACGACGTCTGCTTGCTGAGCAGTTTCGGTCATAAAAATGTCTTGAACAACTAAGAATTTGAGCTTTGAGCGGGAAAATTGAGGTAAATTGGCGCCAGCCAAGTAGAGGAAATCCCAGTCTTCAGTTCTTACCGCTTTTCCTCCCTTGGGATACATGCCGGCGAACCGGGCTCCCATGCTATTTCCGCTGCCTTCCATGATATTCAGTGACATATTTTGGTTTGCTTGACGGAATGAAAGAAGCTTTGAAAGAATAGACTTTCGATTGCGATTTTCCAGATATTGTCTGCCGACAAAAATGGCCGATTTGCCTTCTGGAATGTTTTTCAGGTGCTTTTCAATCATTTCCAGCTCTTTTCCTGGTTGATGAAGAATCGTATCCGCAAGATGCGGAGAAATCTCAGGAGCATAATGCCCTATAAATATAACCTTTGCCCCTCGATTTATGGCTTGCTTCAGCCTCAACCAAATCACAGGAAATTCTTCTGTTAAATCCAGGCCCAATAAAATAGCAAAGGATAACTCTTCAGTCTCACCAATAGACATTTCCATTCCTGGAGGCAGCCCTTCTTCTTCTGAACTAAAAACAGGTGTTCCTACGCGATGATCGACATGATCAACTCCGGCACCTTCCCGCATCAGCTTTTGAAATAAGTAATTTTCTTCTACTGTGAGCGGATTTCCACCCAAGGCGGCCAATTTTCCGTTTGATTTAAATTCTCTTATTTTTGATGCAATCAATGAAAGGGCTTCATCCCAACTTGCCCGTTCCAGTTTGTCATTTCGTCGAATAAGAGGCTCTTGAAGCCTCTCCGGATTAGATGTATATTCATATCCAAACCATCCCTTATCGCACAGCCAAATATCATTGACATTTCGATTTTCCTGTGCGCGTGTACGCACAATTTCGCCATCGCGCGAGTCGAGCATCATGCTGCAGCCACAGGGCATAAGGTGCAGGTGCTTTCGGTGGGATCATTATCCCATGGACGCGCGCGGAATCGATATACATGGCTTGTCAGTGCCCCTACAGGGCAAATCATGATCGTATTTCCAATAAATTTGGATTCGGCAGGTCCTCCATCGGGGGTTCCCACTTCGCTTTTATATCCTCGCTCGATAAATTCTAGAGCATGATCTCCGGCAATAATATCTCCAAATCGAGTGCAGCGTGCACAAACAATGCATCGTTCGCGATCGAGCATGAGTACGGGCCCTAGAGGAATAAGCTTTTTAAAATGTCGTTTTTCTTCAAAAAAGTGACTGCGGCCGGGTCCATGGTCTAAGGCATTTTCTTGAAGCGGACATTCGCCGCCGCGATCGCAAATAGGGCAATCCAGGGGGTGGTTGTGAGTAAAAATTCGATTATTCCCTTCCGTCCTTCTAAAGCACGCTCGCATTGAGTATTGACAACCATTCCTTCAGTGGCTTCTAGAGTGCAAGATGTTTGCAATTTGGGCATTTTTTCCACTTCGACGAGACACATGCGGCAAGCGCCAAAGGGAGGCATCCGATCTTGATAGCAAAAAATAGGGAATTCAATCCCATGTTGCTTTGCAGCCTGGTAAACAGTCGTTCCTTTAGGAACCGTAACTTCCTTGTCCATCGATTGTTAAATTAATCATTCATAAGTATGGATATGCCACCTTCATCATAGGGACGCCATCCGCATTGCGGATTTTTGCGAATATAGGCTTCAAATTCATTTCTAAATTCGACTATCGCGCTCAAAACCGGCGGCGCTGCCCCCACAGCCAACGGACAAAATGAATTTGCAGCCATCTGATTACAGACTCTTTCGATGGTTTTCAAATCGCCAAATGTGCCTCCACCTGCCTCGATTCGAGCCAGAATCTGTACCACCCAGCGCGTTCCTTCACGGCAGGGCGTGCATTTTCCGCACGATTCATTTTGATAAAACTGCATGAGACTTCCTGCGACTTTGACCATATCTGCGGTATCATCCATCACGATGATCGAAGCGGTTCCAAGCGCTGATTTTCTTGCAGCCAATGTTTCAAAGTCCATGGAAATATCAAGATCGCGTTCGGTCAGCAGGGCACAGGAAGAACCGCCCGGATAACAGGCTTTAAATTTCCTGCCAGGAAACATCCCGCCTGCAGCATCCAGCACTTCACGGAGTGGCACTCCTAGAGGAAATTCATAGCATCCTGGATTCTGCACATGTCCGCTGACTTGAAAATTTTTGTTCCGGTATTTTTCGGCTTGCCGATCCCTTGAAACCACTCGACACCTCGATTGACAATGTGTACGACATTGCATAGGGTTTCGACATTATTGATGACGGTCGGTTTTCCATATAGACCTGCAACTGCAGGAAAAGGCGGCTTCAAGCGGGGAGTGGCGCGATATCCTTCTAAGGAATTGAATAAGGCTGTTTCTTCCCCAGCAATATAGGCCCCAGCTCCAGGATGGACCACAATATCAAGCGAATAGCCGGATCCCAAGATGTTTTTTCCAAGATAGCTTTTTTTCTGTGCTTCAGCGACTGCAGCTCGGAGTATTTGAAGTCCTTCGAAATATTCTCCACGGCAATAGATAAATGCCTGATTGGCCCCGATGGCATAACTCGAAAGAATCATTCCCTCAATGAGTTGGTGAGGATCGTATTCAATAAGCAAACGATCTTTAAAAGTGCCAGGTTCGCTCTCGTCGCAGTTGCAAACTAAATATTTTGTGCAAGTCCAGGATCTTTTGGGACAAACCCCCATTTCACTCCCGTGACAAATCCGGCTCCGCCGCGTCCTCTCAGTCCCGATTGCTTCACCATTTCAATAAGATCCGGAGGATTTATATGCGGAATGGCTTTTCGGATGGCTTGATAGCCGCCATTTTTTTCATAGGTGTCAATGCTGCACTGATTGGGATCATCCACGTGAGCTATCAAGATGCGCATTTCAGCCATGGCCAGCCTCCTTGCAGAATACGATGTCCAGCTCCTTCTTCTTTCGACAGGTCCTACAACCACACTTATCATCTACAATCATCATCGGAGCTCGGTCGCATGCTCCCAAACATTCAGAAGGAATGACAGTAAACTCGACCATCGGCTGACGTTTCGCCCGGCTTTATTCCCAATTTCCGACATAATTTGTCCAACACCTGATCTCCTCCTCGCAACATGCAAGAGGCATTTTTACACACATGAATGAGATGCTTGCCCACAGGCTCTTCAAAAAACATATCATAAAAAGTGACGACAGCATTCACTTCATTTCGGTCGATGCCGAACAAGTTGCAACTTCTTCTTGTATTTCTCCGCGGCAAATATCCCACTTCATCCTGCGCAAAATGAAGTGCAGGAATCAACGCCGAACGCTTTTCCGGATACAGCTTTTGCAGTTCATAAATGGCTTGTTTTGTTTTTTCTGTTAACATCACCGATCAACATCTCCCAAAATTGGATCAACACTGGCAATCGCCACAACGACATCAGACAAAATATGCCCTGGCAATACCTTTTCAAGTACTATGAACATGGTGAAATGAGGGAGAGCGGACCCGTAATCGATAGGGTCTATTGCTCCCATCGCTAACCAAAAAGTGCCCAAGCTCGCCTCTAGCCGATTCCACACAATTGTAAATTTCTCCCGCTGGAGGATGCAATCCTTCGCTGACAAGTTTAAAATGATGTATCACTGCTTCCATGCTTCGTGCCAACTCTTTTCTCGGGGGCAAAGCTACTTTTCGATTGTCAGTGATCACCGGTCCCGGCTTTAACTTTGTGATGGCTTGTTCGATAATTGAGGCACTCTGTGTCATCTCCTCCATTCGCACAAGATATCGGGCATACGAATCGCCTTCCTTGAATGTTGGGATGTCAAATTGATAATTTTCATATCCCAAGTAAGGATAAGCTTTTCGAATATCATAAGGAACACCTGCAGCCCGTATCACAGGTCCTGTACAGCATATTGATAGCACAATTCTTTATCGATGACGGCAACTCCTTGCAGCCGCTCGCACCATACATAATTATCTGTCAGTAGATTGTTCAAATCCTTCCATGTTGAGGGAAAATTCTTTAAAAATTTCTTTAAATCGTCAATAAATTCGGGATTCAGATCATACGCTAATCCGCCGATGCTCCAACAATATGGAAACATCCGAGCTCCAGATACCCCTTCAAACAAATCCAGGATTTTTTCTCTTTCGGCAAAACAATACATGAAGACCGAAGACATATTGAGCTCAACAGCACTTGTTCCCAGCCACAGTAAATGGCTTGCGATCCGAGACAATTCCAACAAGATCAATCGAATGGTTTGCGCTCTTTCCGGTACTTCAATTCCCATGAGCTTCTCAACGGCTCCTGCAAAAGCCTCTTCTTCGGCTGGGCCTGAAAGATAGTCGAGACGGTCCACCAGGGTAAACACTTGATGATAGGTCCGTGTTTCGCATTCTTTTTCTATTCCCGTATGCAAATAGCCAATGATGGTTCTGCAGAAACAATAACTTCTCCATCCAGCTGCAGCTTTATTCGCAGGACACCATGTGTTGAAGGGTGCTGCGGACCTAAGTTGAGCTCCATGATCTCGCCAGTAAGCTGATGTCCAGTCCGTTTATTTGACATAGGGTATAATCTCTGATGGTGCTTTGGGTTTGACCCCATGTTTAAATTCAACCGGTTCTTCTCTTAATGAATAATCTTTCCTTAATGGATGTCCCTGCCAATCGTCTGGCATTAAAATGCGTGTTAAATCGGGATGTCCCTCAAACACAATTCCAAATAAATCAAATAATTCCCGTTCAAACCAATTTGCCGACGCCCACAAATCCACTACAGATGGCAATTTTTCATTCCTTTTAACGGTCACTACAATTTGTTCTCTCTTGTAACTCACCGGATCATGCAAAAAATAATGAACTCGTGTCTGTTTAATGGGCTCAATATAATCAACCCCAGTAAAATCCATCAATACAGAATACGTTTTCTTCAACTCTGCAAGTTCACTCTTCAAATTTTTGATCTCAACTTCTTTCATCTTCTTCCTTCTCTTCTCGCTTGTCTTTTCCTTTGTTGCGACGTCCGAAAACTGATTCATTTTTAATTTTTTTCTGCAACATTAATAACCCGTCTAAAAGTGCTTCAGGACGTGGTGGACAGCCAGCAATATAGACATCAACCTTTCCAGGCAAAATGCGATCCACTGGAACGACGGCATAATTATTGAATATTCCACCTGTAGAAGCACAATCGCCCATTGCTATCACCCATTTGGGTTCTAGCATCTGATCATAAATCGTCTCCAAAACGGGTGCCATCTTTTGACTGACTCTTCCTGCGACAATCATCACATCGCTCTGTCGCGGCGTCGCTCTGAAAACTTCCATTCCAAATCGAGACATATCATATCGACTTGCAGCTGTAGACATCATTTCGATGGCACAACAAGCTAAGCCAAACTGCGCAGGCCATAAAGCATTTTGCCGTGCCCAATTGATGAGCACCTCAAGCGGAGCTACCAAAAATGGTGTTTTTTCCTTTTGACTTATTCCCATTGCAACCCCTTTTTTCTCCAAACATATGTAAAACCCACAAGCAATGCGAGCATAAAAAAGGCCATCTCATAAAACGCAAATGGTCCTATCTCTTTCCCAATGACAGCCCAGGGATAAAGAAAAATGACTTCAATATCGAATACCAAAAAAATCAGTGCAACTAAATAGTGTCTTAGAGGGAATCGTTGCATCAAGAGATTTGTCTCAGTCTGAATGCCTGATTCGTAGGGCATGTATTTGACCGGATTCGACCTGTCGGCAGGCATAATGCTTGAAACGCCAATAAGCAATAGCGCTACAACACCCACCATTACAAAATATATGTACACAGGTAAATAGTCCGCCATCGACTCCATCCTTACTTTTCCATGTTCATACCAATATTTTTAGTATGATATCAAGCAAAATCATTCATAATAATTTGAAACGAAAATTTATTGTGCAAAATATCGGTTTGGATTATAAAATCGCTTTTCCCAATAACCTTAACCAAGGAGAACCATATGTCACCTTTAGGACCCACGTATTTCAGTAATACAACTAAAAAAAACTACAGCTTTGATATGGACAGCATGCTTCAAAAGGCGCAAGAACGTGCTATTGAAGTTGGCGATAATGAACTTTTTGAATATATCAAAAATGTTCTTAATAATGACAAGTTCCAATACAATCCAAAAACTTATTTAAAAGACTGGAAAAAGGAAAGAGGTGATACGAAAGAAATTAGACGCCCCGAGGATACTGCCTATATGTTTTTTAAGGATAACTTCCTCTAATTTTTTCATATCCCGGAGGGATGCATTTAAATAATAGCCCACGCATGCGGTGGGTAAATTGCAAAAAAACTATATAGTCGCAGAGTGGCGAAATAATCGAATTATTATTTCGTCGCTCTGAGTCTAGAAATTATTTTTTTTCTAATATGGAATTTTTTCCCTGCAGTCTTATGGACATATCTGTAATGCCTTTATTAGCGAATTTACATCGGCCATTGCCGGCAGTTGATCCTGCGACGCCATCAAAAGTGGCAAAAATATGGACCTTCATCTACGAATGTATTATTAAAGAATTTTTGTCTTGCCTCCGTTTTGCATGGTATAGAATTTTGTTTAAAAAACATGATTTTGGTTTAAATCCTTCAGTCGTACTTGCGGTAAATAATAGAGCAAAAGTGATTCTCCTCCTCCATGGCGCAGGATCTCACAGATCTAGCTTTTATCCTTTGGCTCAAAAATTAGCCAAAAATGGAATCCAAAATGTCTATACTGTACCCATCCAGCAAACAAACCACGATCCCGTTCCAACAGCTAAACTTAATGCACGTATAAACAAAATCGCTGAAAAGTGTGAGGGCATTAATGTGGAATATTGTATTATCGGTCACTCTTTAGGTGCACTTTCTGCATCAAAATTTATTTGGAGAGAAAACAATTCCCATAACGTATCAATGATGATTTCAATTGCAGGAAGACTTAAATACCTCCCGGCAAAAACCAATCACCTCTGGTTCTGTGAAGAGGTAGTTGGTGAAATCGATTTAACCGCAAGAGAGATGGAAGATAATCTTCATAAAACGAAACTATATACAATTTGGGGAGACCATGATGCCTTTGTCCCAAGAGAATCAGCACACATGCAGGAAAATCCCGATAATGAATATACCGTTACAAATTGTGGACATGGTGGAATTATTTTCGCCCCGGCTTCACACGCTAAAATAATCGCTTGGATTGAAGACTGGCTAAAGTTGTAGATAACTATTAGTTATCGCTTCTGTAGCCCCCTTATAGTATCGAATTGCTGAACAATTTGTCACGAAATTCGGTTTTTTTTGATTTCGTGACAAATTTTGACTTGGAATAATTTGTCACGAAATTCGGTTTTTCTTGATTTCGTGACAAATTTATGGTATATTTCAATCATACGATAAGGAGAAATAACGTTGAAAGATCCATTTTTTGGTCGTAAAAGAGAATTACTCATTCTGCAAAGACTGCTTACTAAAAGAGTAGCTAGCCTCGTTGTAATAAAAGGACGTCGCCGTATCGGGAAAAGTCGTCTTGCTGAAGAATTTGGAAAATCCCTCAAAACTTACACGTTCGTAGGCCTTCCACCCGAAGAAAATGTGACATCTCAACATCAACGGGAAGAATTCGCACGGCAAATGCAGGAACAATTAAATATCCCCGGTCTAAAAGCTGACGACTGGGGTGATCTATTCTGGCACCTCTCTAGACAGACTCAAGAAGGTAGGATTCTGATTATCCTAGATGAAATAAATTGGATGGGTGATAAAGACCCAACATTTCTTGGAAAACTCAAAAACGCTTGGGATAGCGGTTTCAAAAAAAATACTGAGCTCATCATGATATTAAGCGGGTCCATGTCAAAATGGATCGAAGAAAATATCTTAAGCAGCACAGGCTTTTTAGGGCGGATTTCAGTTGACATGAACCTAGAAGAGCTTCCTTTAGACGTCTGCAATCAGTTCTGGCATCCTAGAGAAAATATGGTCTCACCATATGAGAAATTTAAAATTCTTTCTGTGACCGGCGGAGTTCCAAGGTACTTAGAAGAAATTCATCCAGAGTGGACAGCCGAGGAAAATATTAATGTTCTTTGTTTTGAAAAAGAATCTTTTCTCTTCAAAGAGTTTAAAAAAATTTTTTCCGATCTATTCTCCCGCAGAAGTAATTCTTATCTAAAGATTGTGAATCGTTTGGTGCAAGGTACCGCCACTCTACAAGAAGTTTCAGAATCACTTGAGATGAATAAAGGAGGTACAGTTAGTGATTATCTAAATGATTTAGTGACCACAGGATATGTCTCTAGAGATTTCACATGGAATCTAAAAAGCGGAAAGCCTTCCATTTTGAGTCGCTATAGACTAAAAGATAATTACCTCCGTTTTTATCTGAAAGTAATCGAACCTAATAGTCATAAGATCCTGCAAGATGAGATGATAACTCCCGCAGGATGGGATACCATTATGGGATTACAATTTGAAAATCTTGTCTTGAATAATAGAAAAAGTCTAAAAAAGTATTTAAATATTTCTGGTGAAAACGTTGTATTTGACAATCCCTATTTTCAAAAAAGGACAGAAAGCCATGAGGGATGTCAAATTGATTATATGATACAAACTAAATACAACTCGCTTTATATTTTCGAGGTAAAATTTTCAAAAGAAAAAGTAGGTATGGATGTTATCGACCAAATGCAAGAGAAAATCAGACGTCTAAATCCCCCAAAAGGGTTTTCAATATGGCCAGTATTAATCCATGTAAACGGAGTCACCCAAGCAGTCATACAAAGTGGATTCATCACAAAAATCATCGACTTCGGGGATTTTTTGATTGAGTGATAGTGGAATAGTTCGATTTTTTCATACCACTCTATGGTTAAAAAAACTTTAAGTTGATGACATTAATGGGAGCGTGGTATGGTTCGTGAATAGTTTTTTCATGAGGAGGGATGCATGAACATCGACATTTTTAAAGTAGATGGCCAGTCAGTAATTGAGGACATCAATAAAGCATTAGGCAATCCAATCGATACCGAGTTGAAAGAAAAAATCACAGAGATATTGAAGCAAACTACATTTCAAGAAAATCCCGTTGGATTTCTGTACGATTGGCATTCGCAGCACCCAAATATTGCATGTGCCATAAAGAATCGCAGTCTCTCAAATTTATCAGTCGATGAAAAAAGCATCGTCCAAATCGCCAAGATCGTCATGGAGAGGAAAGAATATGTCGATAAGTTCTGTTCTTTCATGATAGAGCGAGCTGGGTTTATTCTTCATAATTTACATCCCGAAACCGACGCTGCCGTGATTTCTGCAATTCAAAAAGTATTTCAAGATACAATTCAAACTGAGCAATTTAAAGCTATTCTTACCATGCACAGAGATAGGCAAATTGGTAACATCGATAATGAAGCTCAGCCCTTACTCAATGAAAAGTATCTTGGACCAACCATCGATGATTTGGAAAAAAATTGTACTTTCTCAATATACAGCCCAAAACCCGATATAATAAGGGATCATGTAAACAAAACAATCGTTCACCTGGTGAAAAAATACTTTAATTTCACTCAAAACGTGAATTATAATCCAATAAAAGCACTTTTTCAAAAAAGTATAAAATAAATAGAGAAAATATCTAATTTTACTATTTTTTAAAATAAATACTTGCTTTTTTATTTCATATTTGTTATACTAATATTGTAAATAATCAACAAATAGGTGATATATGTTAAGTATAGAAAATAACATCGATGATTTTATTCCTTTTGATCAAAGTCCTGAACTTATTGCTAAGCTGCAACGAAGTTCACACGAAACTTTAGTAGAGATTTTTGAAAAACATGGAGGTCTTTGCGAACTTGTTTGCAATCGTATATTGATTGATGGGGCTACCTCTGACATAGATGATCCAAGCCTAGTCAAAAAACCCATTACCTTAGAAAGAATGGACGAAGATAAAATCAAAAAAAGTCATATTTTGAGCGTATATTCAGTACTTCGTCGGATAATTGCATTTTTATTTGGAATTTACCCAAATAACATTTTTTCATGTTGTAAGCAATGGAAATTAGTAAATAAACAAGAAAATAGCACAATAAGACAAGTAAATAGATTAATACTAGGTAATAGTTTAAAAAAGATTGAGAATGGTGAAACGATAAAACTAGCAGTATTTAGTAAAAGCGGTTTAAGTATGAAAGGACATTCTTTACTAATCAAGAAAATGCAAAATGATTCCTATACCTTTTTCGATCCAAATACCGGTGAACATAGAAATTTATCATTTATTCAATTGAGCAATAACATAGATGCTCATCTTAAATTATGGAAAGGGACAGATATATTCCTTACAAGAGGTAAAGATTATCTCAAGAAACTCAAGGTAAAGGCTTCCTAAAAATATTTGGTTGTCAGATAATCGGAATTTATTTACATTCGCGATTACTACCAAAATAAGGAGAAAACCATGACCAAATATTTTACACTTTTTGCAATTTTTGCCTTCTCATTCATGATGTATGCAGGGGAAGGGCCAGCAACACTGTATTACAGCGAAACCTGTGGACACTGCCAAAAAGTCCTCGCATATCTCCATCGAGTCAATAAAACTGTCAATATGAAAAATATCAAAGTGGGTAATAATTCCCAAGAACTGCACGATCTTGGACAACATGGCGTACCCACAATGGTTGTTAATGGAAAAATTTTGACAGGTGCAGATGAAATCATCGATTATATGAAGGCGCACCCCGAAATATTGCAATAGATAATTTGCAAATATATTGAAAATTTGAGATAATGGACTATGAACAGGAGTATGAAATGGCGCTAAAACCCAACGAAATTGAAAAATATAAGAAACGTCTTGAAGAAATGCTTTTTCAATTGACGAAATCGATAAAAGGATCAGCCGAACAGGCAAAAAGCCTGGATGAAACAATGGCCTATTCCCAGCACCAAGCAGACCAAGGGACTGACGACTTCGACCGTTCAATCAATCTCGAACTCATGAGCCACGATTTTGATCTCGTCCGACAAATTGAAAGAGCCCTTGAGAAAATCAAAGAAAACACATATGGCATTTGCGATATTTCCGGTAAAGAAATACCAAAAAAAAGGCTCGACGCAATGCCCTATGCTAGTATGACTGTAGAGGCCCAAGAACAGATTGAAAAAGGTCTAATCTAGAACTCTCATGTCAAAAAAGTATCTTATTTTTTTATTATTTGTTCTTGTTTTGGGCGTAGATATTCTATCTAAGCATCTAACAATAAGTTACATAAATCAATTTCATCCCATTCCTATTTTTCAAAATTTGTTAGGGATTGATTTTTTCCTGGTTTACATCACTAATAAGGGGGCTGCCTGGGGAATTCTTGCTGATTACCAGAGCTCTTTGATGATCTTTCGTTGTATTATGGTAGGTCTCATTGCGTTGTACACATTTTTTATAAATAAAAATCCACGTGTAGCCATTCCTTTGACATTGATCGCAACAGGAGCCTTTGGAAATATTGTCGATTATTACCTGTATGGACACGTCATTGATATGTTCCTTTTTGTTTTTTGGGGCTATCATTACCCGGTATTTAATATTGCAGATTCTGCTATATTTATAGGGATTTTTTGGATCTTTTTTTTATCATGGAAGAAATGACTTTATGGAAGCATCTAAGTGGCTGCAAGTTCAGGCTCTGCTCGACGAAATGGAAATAGTCCAGTTGTTAGACTCCATGGGTGATTTTCATCTATACCCTATGGGTGCGTTGCTCGAGAAGGGAAATGAAGAGATCAGTCGAGAGAAGTTTTTTGAATGTTATGGCCTCTATATTGCAGCTCTGAGGGAAGGGAAAGTTCCACAGGAAAATGACTACCGACCTACATTTACAGGTGCTTTTACAGTAGATCCAGACATGGTACGATTAGATCCAGTTGCTGATTCAAGGCAAATTGTTAGAGTGATGAAGCCAGTTATTCAACTTCTTCCGCATCGTCTTGGATACTCAGTCATTGAAGAAAAGTTTCGTCCTATGGTGAAGGGCAAAGAAAGCATCACATGGGGGATTCAATTTGCCTATCCTCAATTATTCGAAGAGGAAGGAACGATCTATAAAGTTGATGAGAGTGATATGTTCCCCAACACCAAACCCTTTCGAATCTTGCAAAAATGGATGCGGCAGAACACTGTTCCCACTCCCTTTGTAGTACAGGGCAAAAAGATAAACGTTCCAATCAGGCTAGGCAAGCAATGCTTCTCATGGATCAATAAACATCCTCACCTGATCCAAAAAGGCATTACAGTGTGGACATTATAATCTTGAATATTACAGCACATTTTCATACAATAGAACCACTATGGAAGATGATATGCATATTTCTGAATTTATTAAGTTAAACCGGAGCAGAATTTTGGAAATTGCAAAAAGTCATGGTGCTTTCAATATTAGACTATTTGGTTCTGTAGTGAAAGGAACAAGCAAGGAAAATAGTGATGTTAACCTATTAGTAGCCATGGAACCAGGTTCTTCACTACTGGATATAATTGCAATAAAACAGGACCTTGAGGACGCTCTCGGTAATAGGGTTGATGTAGTTACCGAAAATTCTCTTAGTCCCTATATTAAAGATAAAATTTTAAGGGAAGCAATCAATCTGTAAGTTATGAAAATTGAATTAGTCACCATAGGTAATGAAGTCTTGAATGGGTATACGTTGAACACGAATGCTCAGTTTATTGCCCAAAATTTATTTCAAGAAGGTTATAAGCTCCTGAGGGAAACAAATGTGTCCGATGAACCTGATGAGCTCTACCAGGCGCTTGACGAATCACTGACCCGCAGCAATTTCGTGATCACAACCGGCGGCCTTGGACCTACCTTAGATGATATTTCAGAAGAAATAGCAGAAAAGCTTGTAAAGGCCAAACCTTCGCTGATCGTCAATAAACTCGGATCAGCCCCAGGATTAATCTTTCAGAAAGACGGCCATTCTCTTATCATGCTTCCCGGAGTCCCCAACGAAATGCGGCCAATGCTATTTGACTCAGTTATTCCCCTTATTAAAAAGCTTTTTCCTTTAAAAAAACGTCCCTTTAGGCGGGTATTGTGTTTCACTAGATTACCCGAAATCAAGGTTGATCCTTTATTAAGAGAATTCAAAGAGCGGTATCCAAGCCTCGAATTCGGTATTTACCCCTCTCTAGGACTGCTTCAGGTCCATCTTTATGCCATTGCTGAAGAGGAAAAAATTGCCCAAGAATTAATAAAACCCGCCTACGAAATGTTAAAGACTCAATTTGCTGACCACTTTTTTGAATCATCATCCGGAACAATCGAAGGCGCTCTCCATCGATTGTTCATACAAAAAGGGTGGACATTGGGAATTGCAGAGTCATGTACTGGTGGAAGCATAGCATCACGTCTTACTCAACTTTCGGGTGCATCTCAGTATTTTGTGGGATCAATCGTTTCTTATTCTAATGAGTCGAAAATTGCCTCCTTAGGTGTTTCAAAAGCCTCTATTGAGCAGTATGGCGCTGTTAGTCAGGAAGTTGTTCAAGAAATGGTTTTGGGAGCCTCCAAAGTCTTTAATAGCGATTTCAACATCGCAGTAACTGGCGTAGCAGGCCCTTCGGGTGGAACAGATGAAAAGCCCGTAGGAACAGTTTGGCTTGCAATTTACCGCAAGGGAAAAGAGCCTATCACCTGGAGCATAAAGGCTAGAGGGCATAGAGGCATGGTAATCTCTTGGAGTGTTAACGAAATATTAGGAAAACTGTACCACTATGCAAAAAATGAAATTTGAAACCATCACCAGTCTCCAAAATACAAGAATAAAACAAGTGGTCCGACTACGTGAGAGAGGCGAGCGGGAAAAGACTGATCTTTTTTTAATCGAAGGGTATCGGGAACTTCTTCGGGCCGCTGACTCTGGAAGAAAAATTGAGACCCTTTTCTTTTGCTCCGAACTATTTCTGGGAGAAAATGAAGAGGCCTTAATGGGTCGTATAGCTGCACAAGGCGCATACTTATATAGTTGTACCAAGGATGTTTTCAGTAAGATTTCGTATCGCGACCGTCCTGATGGTCTTTTAGCAGTGGCTCCTCAGTTGCACGTTTCTTTAAATGATCTTGAACTTTCGCAAACACCCTTATTAATAATTGCTGAAGCCATTGAGAAACCTGGAAATTTGGGAACGATACTTCGTTCTTCAGATGCTGTAAAATGTGATGGAGTGATTGTTTGTGATAGATGTACCGATGTTCATAATCCAAATGTTGTCCGAGCTAGTGTGGGGACCCTTTTTACCTTGCCTGTCATTGAAGCGGATGGGAAGGAAACTTTAAAGTGGCTTAAAGAGAATGGAATTCGCATTTTGGCCGCAACACCCAGTGCAGAGGCAGATTATAATGAAGTTGATATGACAGTTCCACTGGCAATTGCCGTTGGGACCGAACAATTGGGACTTAGTGATATGTGGATGAAAGAGGCCGACCTGCAGGTTCGCATCCCCATGTACGGCGTGGCCGACTCCCTTAATGTTGCCACAGCCACCACCCTCCTCCTCTACGAAGCCCGCCGACAGCGTAAATAGGCGCAAACTACATTTCAGAAAACTTTTTACAACGCAAAGGAGCAAAAGGCGCAAAGGCGCAAAGAAAAAAGAGGGTTACATTTTCCTTCTTTGCGCCTTTTGCTCCTTTGCGTTGTAAAAAGTTTTCTGAAATGTGATTTGAGCATCCTCTTTGGCATTGAATGGCTAGGTATATGTATTCTGATGATCGGAACGGCAAACGGTGATGCCGTAGATGCTTTCTGGATAGGTTTCGTATAGCTGTTCGGCACATTTGCGCATGGTGCTGCCAGTCGTCATTACATCATCTACAAGCAGTATCGTCTTGTCATAAAATTGATATCCTTTTCTCAGTTCAAATGTGTTACCAATAAGCTTCATCCGCTGCTCTCTATTTAGGCCCGCCTGACTGTAGTCGCCGCTCCTTCTTCGCAGAGCATTTACAACAGGACATTTGATAATATCTCCCAAATGATTCGCTAATAGCTCGCACTGATTAAATCCTCGATTTACCCAGTGATTAAATGCAATCGGCACAGGAATAATGACGTCAGGCATCGGCCACTCAAGGCGAAGAAACTGAGCTGCTAAATAAGCTCCACACCCCCTTGCCAGGTACTTTTGATTCCCATACTTAAGATGTCTTATTAATGATGCTGCCGGTCCTGTGTAATCAAAAGCCGATCCGATGCGGTGCAATATAGGCGATTTCTTTTGGCATTCTTGACAAACTCTTTGTTCAGGGCAATAGTTTGAAGAGAAACAATAAGGACATCTTTCATTTGGGTCGATGAGCTCCATAATGATCAGACAATCTTCGCAAAGGAGTTGTGAAGGATTATGGAGCAAACAGTTGCAATGGACGCAAAGCGGGGGATAAAGGAGGCTAAGAAATGATTCGGAACATTTCTGAATGAGAGGGATCATTTGCTAAAAGTAAAAGGTTCGCCCAGCTTTTCTGTCATTTCTTTTTCTAAAAATAATTTCATTTCAGGATATTCAGCGGGGAAATTTTCTCGGATCCAATATTCAAACTTGCCAGCAACTACTCTTAGATCGGGTTTATAATATTCGGCTAATTTCATTTTGTCATCTTTTGTGAGCTTTCCTACGTCAAGATGAATTGGTTTGTCGCCTACAAATCCGGTATTTTGCAGCACCCCATGATCACGGTCATATATTCCCTTGTGATATTCGAATAAATAGAGATCAAAAATTTGTTCAATACGGTGTTCAGCCAAGGCTATATTGTTTTCCTCAAAAGCAGCCGACAATACATTTCGCGTCGTTTTTGCCTTTTCTTGAATGACAAAAACAATGTTATCAAGATCAATCTCCCACTTAAGTCCAATTTTGTCGTAAACTACCAAATTTTGTTTGAGATGTTGCGATTTATTCAAGTGGAGATAAATAATACCACTTTCGTTTCTCATTTCATCATACGCAAGTTTATAACCCGAAAATACGCTGATAATCAGTCTATTTTTTCTTTCACGATTGCTATTACGATAATCTTTAAGAAACCCCCAATCAGGTAAAGCATCGACAATCCAGTTGGGTTTGAGGTGTTTGAACTTGAAAAATTTGATTACATATTTCCCATCTTCGCTTGCAAAAGCATATGATTGCGCTCCCTTGCCGATATAGTTGTATGGCTGGTTCAAGCAGGCATCCAATTGTGCCTGCTCTTCAGGCGAAAGGGGAGGAATCTCCCAATCGGGATTGTGAGGAATCTCGTACGTCATGTTCGAAATGCGAAAATCATCGGTTAATCTGAAATACCCTCGGACCATAAAAAATCCAACGACCAAAATGATCGTGAGCCGAATCAACCAAAGCAACCACTTCTTATTTGTTGTAGTAATCATAACGCAGTATTCTACCAGAATCTTTATCTAAGTTCAAATCTAATTGTGCGACGCCTTAAAGACCCCTGCTGCAACAGCTCCTCCGAGTAGATTCGCCACCACAAATATCCACAAATTACTCAAAAGACTTAGATTCATCACGGTGATGCCAACAGCAACCGCTGGATTAAATGCCCCTCCAGAAATAGATCCCACTGCATAAGCACCTGCCAAAACCGTGAATCCAATTGCCAAACCAAAGTACGAATTGTTTTCTGTGTGCTTATCAGTCGCCACATGAAGAACTACAAAACAAAGAGCAAACGTAAAGAGGAACTCTGCTATTAAAGCCTTTATTATGTCAGGTTCGAGGGCTGCCGGAGCCTGCGCTCCTTTCATATAAATGGTCAAATACCCAGCTGCAATACCTGCTGCTAATTGAGCTATCCAGTAAAAAAACAGGTTCTGCATATCCAACTTCCCTCGTAAAAATACTGCAAAAGAAACTGCAGGATTGTAATGCCCCCCAGAAATATGTCCTCCAGCAAAAATCATCACAGCAAGGATGGACCCTATAGCCAAAGGAGCAGCAACTCCGGCGCTATTTGGATCGAGAACGGTCATTCCTACGGTAAATACCAAAAAAAATGTTCCAATAAATTCGTATAAGCATTTCATAAAAAATATCTCCTTTTGTTTTTTCGAGAATACAGTTTTTCCATGGCGCTTTCAAGAAGAAAATAGGGTGTGTCAAAAAAATAGATTTGTGCTATAATGAGTATATACCGGTATATACCAATGGACTAAATAACATGTTCATAAATAATATTTGCGAGGCTCTTCAAACAGCCAAAGTACCCTATGCTATTGTGGGAGGCTATGCTGTAGCACTCCATGGAATTCCTAGGGGAACTTTTGACATCGATTTTGTCATCCAATGGTCATTGGAAAATTTAAAGAAAACAGAAAGTGTCTTAAAATCACTCGGTCTTATTTCTCGGCTGCCAATCGATGCCAAAAGCGTCTTCAATTTTCGCGATGAGTACATAAAAAACCGCAATCTCATTGCTTGGAACTTTTACGATCCCAAAAATATGATTAATCAAGTGGATATTATCATTAATTTTGACCTCAAGGGATCAACTACCAAAATCGTTAAAACAACAAATGGAAAAATTAAAATATTATCGCAAAAGGATCTCATTGCTATGAAAAAGTCTTCGGGCAGGCCACAGGACCTGGAAGATGTTAGATCATTGGAGGCTTTATGAAAGAAAAACCCATTCAGTATTTTAGTCAAGATTACGTAGAACGGTGTCGTGAATTAACGCCGGATCAAATTTTGGAATTTCTTGAGAACTTTCGCAATCTAATGTCCGAGACACCTCAAAAATGCCAGCTAATCAGTCTCAAAATAGAACCCTCATTATTAAACGCCTTCAAGCTAAAATCAAAGCTCTCAGGCGTTTCTTACCAAACTCAAATCAAGAAACTAATGAAAAACTGGCTCAAGTCTGAATAAATATTTTTTTACTTATTCACTGCATTGTTTGCTTTATTATTAGCTTCTAGAGCTTTCTTTTTAAGTTTTTCATCGGCCATTAAGAAAATGATGGGTCCGATATGTTCTTTTTCTTTTGGGTCTTTGCACAATTCAACAACGATATCATAAGCGACCTGATCAAATTTTTTCTTATTATTTAACTTTGAGTACATTTCACGGAAATTGTCAACGGTTGCCCATGTATGTTCTTTCAACATCTTTAATAAGATTGTATCAGTATAATCGTCATGAAATTTCTTATTGTTAATTTTGTTAGCATAATTATAACTATCTTCAAAGTTGCCTAGAGCGAAACTACGCTTGGAGGCGTTTTGAAAGATCGGATCTTTTATTTTTACATCAAGCCTATCAAATTCATCCTTATGGATTTCCGTTAGGGTATGCATAATAGATTCTACTTGAGCATCTTGTATTAAATCTTGTCTCCCATTAAATAAATTTATGGCGGCTTCGTAATCGAAATTAGCCAAATCAATGAAGTAACTCGACATGGTTAGAACTGGTGTTTCATCAATACCAATTCTCCTGACTCCAATAAGAATGTCGTAGATGTTTCTTACGAAGGCTTCATTGTAAATTTCATTAATTATGCGCTCATTTTCATTTGGATTTGCAATATTATTTGATAGTTCCTTGGCTTTTAACAATTCCTTTGGCGATATTTTTTGTAAGAACTCATTTAGTTTTTTCTCATAAATATTTACCAATTCATTATTATTTCTTTTTTTCATCAAAGGTCCTGGTTTCATTAACCCAGTTTTCCATTCTTTAATTTTTTCATTAAGGCCTTCGACATTAGCGCCAGCATCATTAAATTGTTTCGCAATGATGTCGAGGTCAGTACAAAATTTTGCTGGGAGTTGACGATACTTGTACTCATCAACCTCTCCTTTTATTGTGATCATTATATTTGGGTAGAGCTGATTTGCATTTGAGCGCAGTAAATAACTGATGAATGAATCTCTTTCATTTTTAGATTGAGGTAGTAATAGACTGGTGTCTTGAACTGGCAGTTCACCAAACCAGGTTAGGTAGGCATTGAGTGCGTTTGCCTTGACAGTATTTTCATTGATATAGTTGTCATCCATAGTTGCCAAAATATCCATTGCAAGCTTAGGTTTTTGCAAAAGAAGGTCTCTGAATAACGTCCCGAATTCATTTTCAGTTAATTGTTTTTCGAAATATGACAGATAAGTATTCCAAAATTTCATGTTTTTATCAAATGCCTTACACATTTCTAGCATTTCCGGAGAGTATGTTTCTAAGTCTTTTGGATTTAGTTTAGTGACGACTTCGTATAGAGTTTTTACATTCTGGTTGGATGCAATCTTAGAAGGGTCTTCAAGATTCTTGAAATTATCATTACATAATGAGAGATTTGTTTTGAATTGATCCACTTTATTTATGCCGATAGTATTTTCGACTCTAAACTTCACAAATTCAGAAAGGGTGCAATGTACGTTGGCTAGAGCAGTGAGCCTTTCTTTTGTGTCAAGATTGCTGATTTTATCTACATGGGGCAGTAACTTTTGGATGAGAAGATCAATGCCTGCTGGCTCCATCTTTAATAATAAGGCTACGACCTTATCGGGGCGTGTTGCAATTAAATCATCAAAGAATTTTTGATCCCGCGTAATCGTAGCTAAATCAATGAGTTCTTTACTGCCTTGATAGGTATTATATGTATACCACAAATCGTGATGGGCTTTTAGTTCATTCAATTTATTCGATGTTGTTTCAGTTCCATCCACATCATTTGCGTCTTCGAACTTTTGGATGGATATACCGTCTACTACTTTTTCTGGATCGGTAGCATCGGTAAATTGCTTAATGTGGGCATCAATGCCCTGTTCGAGCTCAGTAGCCTTACTTAGTTCTGTAAAGCGGTCGCAGAAGTCTTCAGCTAATGTGGCGATATCTGAGTAATCATTCTCAAGAAGAGGCAATAAATTTTCCATCGCCCCTTTAAATGCTTCGGTTTCACGAGTTATTTTGACATCTTTTTTTGTAATTATATCTCTTAAATCAGAAATTACAGCCGATGTCTCTTCCTTAGTTATGTTATCTTTAAAAATATCAACGATTTTAACGAGTGTGTCGTATTTATTAAGAAAATCTTGTAATTCCTCTTGCCTCGTTGTAAATGAAGCCATTTCGCTTAATGAGGGATACAAATCCATAAATTTTTGAACTCTAGCAGCAACAACTTTTACTTCTGCAATATTTACAGTAGCGTCTCCTAGGTCTCCTTTTATAAAATCATTATCTAGTGCTTGTCTAATTCCTGGTCTAAGATCAAGCTTATCAAGGGCAATAGCAAAAAATGGGCGGTGTGTCATATTTGACGATGCAAATTTATTTTTAATTGCTATGATATTGTTATAATAGTCGTTAGTTTTTTTTATTTGATCGTCAAATACGTTTGCAGGGCCATTAAGTGTGTCGTCAAGGAATTGAGGTACATTATTTAAGTGCTTAGCGGTAAAATTATCTACGTCCAGTTGAAGTTTTTTTTTGCTGCTATCAAAAACTCCGTAGTAAACGTGTCTGACAAAACTCCAAATACGTCCTAAGACTGGGACTTTAGCATAACCATGTAATTTGATTTTATCGCCATCTATCTTTATATCGGTGAGGTGATGTGCTTTGCTGGCGGCAGTTGCAGACAAATCTACAAAATTTTTATTAGTATCTAAATTCATTTTTAAGCTCCCTGTTTTTCAATTTATCTTCATTATATTCCAATTTACAATTAAAATTCAAGAAAAATAGGCTTGTTTTTTTATCTGACGTGAATTGAGTAGCGGGGGAGGTTGAGAGCTTCGAATGCTCTCTTGGTTTTTTGTGGGTTGCGGATGTTTTGCAGGTCGCGATCGAGAATAGTATTTAGCTCTTGTTGTTTTGTTTGGATATGTTCCCATTCTAACTGATTGAAGTTCTTAGGGTTGGTAATGTATGCCTCGATTTCTTTGAGGGAGAGTTCAATATCTTGGAATAGGGATTGTCCTTCTTGATCTAATTCTTTGGATCTGGCGATCAAATCCTTCAATAAGATCTCATTTTTTTCTATTTCGCTTTCACAATCTTTTTTAAACATATGAATATCATGACAAATTTATTTATTAAATGCAAATACTTTGTACGTTTTTTAATCTCCTCTTCCTTTATATTCACCAATTTTTCTTAGGGAGTTTAGGTTTCGGGCATTTGTGTACATAAATAGGTCATTTTCGGCCAGGACCCCTTGCAGCAAGACAGCTAACCGTCTTTTGTTCTTTTTGCCAATGAAATCATTGGCATTCTGAATAAACTCAGGATAGGTCAGTTCGTCAAATCCTTGAATTCTTTTTGTCATCCAATCAAAATCCCCATCATATTTGAAGGCAAATTCTCTTAGCACTATTGCCATATCGTGAATATTTTTTGGGCTTTCTTCCAAGTTAATTTTTAAAGCCTTTTGAATATCCTCAAATTGTTCTTTTGTCAAATTCGTTTTACCTAATTCCCGAACATACCCTTCTATAAACTCTTCGAATCGTGCTAGTAGGTCACGAGGATCATGCGTACTGGATTGAACGAGGAAAAGATTGAAGAGCTTCCGTTCGATCTCTAGGTCAGATGAAAGTACGATGTACCCTGTTTGTTGTTTGGTTCTGAGTGTTGCAAAGAAGGGGTCTTGGATTGCTTGCATCAGTATTTGTTGCGAGGCCCGTTCTTTGAATGAGAATGCGGGATATTCGATGGCCAATAAAACGGCATTTCCTTGTGATTTTGTGTGTGCTTCAAGATAGAAGGGGCCGGCATCCTTGGGCATGACTAATACTTTTTCTCGAACTTGTTCACTTTTGGGATAAGCAGAGCCCTTAAAGGTTCCCATTATTTCTTGTGAGAGTTTTGTCGCTTCCGCTAAAGAGATGTTTCCGTAGATAATCCCTTCGATAAAAGTCTTCTCATACAATGTTTTAAGCCATTTTTCGAAGTCCTGGAATGTGATATCTTTCATTGCTTTAGCTTTATCGGCTTCCACAACGTAATTTTCATAGATTATTGACCTGAAAATTTCCATAGACTGGCTTAGAGGGGTTTCATTGGCAAAATTTCGGTAGGAGCGAAGGAGTGACTCTTTTAACACATTGAATTTTTCTTCTGTCGGGTTAAATGTTTTGATTATTTCGATGATCTCGTGAAATAGAAGACGGGCATTTTCATTATATCCCGTGATTTCGATCTTGATTCCATTTTTGTCTCTTTCAATCTGATATTCAAGTCCGGCCATCTTTGCGGGATAGCTGAATTTATTTAGATTTTCCTGAAGAAATTTTGCATATAAGTCTCCCATAACTACTTTCTCGGGGCTTTCTTGGGTGATTGCGGGGGTCCGGATGGTGAATATGGAATCGATTTTCGGTAATCTAAATAGAAGATCCTGGGCATAGTATATGGTGCCGCGTTCGTTCGAGACTATCGCTGTGGGAGTTGGAATTCTTTTTTCCGGCTTTTTGTAGGTTTGTCCTACGGGTTGAAGATTTTGCGGAATAAATGCATTGGGAAGAGGAAGATCTATTTCTGTTGGAGGGGGAGTCTCGCTCCAGTCCTTAAGAATTTCTGCGGGAATTTCTTTTATTGCATAGCGGGCGCCGACCCATTGTTCTTGCTTGTCTGGGTTAACTCCTGATTTGCTTGGGAGGGCTGATATAAGATATTGTGCTTTTTCAGGTTTAAGACTGCTTAGGATCTCTTGAATGGCTTTAGGATCAAAATTTTGGGGGATTAATGTTGCTTCTGGATAGGTTTCCATCGGCTCATCGGGAAGTATGCGTGCACTTGTCTCCAAAAACTTATATTCTTGCTGCTTATTCTGATATTGGTATTGAATAATTGCCATTTTTTGAACTTCGTTGAATAAGCTGGCTGGAACACCTTTTTCTTTCAATCGATTAATGGTTTGATACACTTCACCAATGACTTGGTTCACATCTTTCAGCCCTTTTTCTGTAAGTTCAATTTCTAGGTTTAATTCTAAAAAGTCATCATTGATGCGCATTGTTCCACAACCTAATGATTCTGCTAAATCCTTGCTCTTGAGGTCGGCTAGGAGGCTTTTTTCCCCTTCATGACCTAGGATATGACATAGAATTTCCTCAGAAGCTAAGGCTTCCATTTTTGCGAACTTTTTAGGGAGTTCCCAAATAATAGTTAGAGTTTGCTTGTCTTTTACAGGTTCTATATAGACAAATTTTCCAAGAAATTCTTGGCTGTTAAATGGGATATCTACTTTTAATACTTCTCGGTTTTTGTTGGGTACATCTTTGAAAGCTTCGATAAACTGTGCTTTCAGTTGGTCTATAGATAGATTAGAATGAATGATCACTCGCATTAAGTTAGCGCTATAGTGTTCGTCGTACCATTTCTTGAGTACCTCGTGGGTGACATCTTTGAGGGAGAGTGCATTGCCCATCATAAATCGATGGTGAGGATGCAGAGGATTTGAGAGCTCCTTATGGACAAAATATTCTCGTATGTCGTCATTCTCCACATTTTTGGCATATTCCTGGTTCACCGCTTGCCTTTCTCGATTGGCGCTTGAGGGATTAAATAGGGGTTCTTTAAAAAATTGAGAAAAGCGGTCCAAAGCACCAACAAAAGCATCATTATTGACGGTAAAAAAGAAGCAGGTTGCAGATGGAGAAGTGAAAGCTTGGGTCATTCCGCCGTGATTGGTGATGTATGGAAAATATTCAGACTCACCAGGGTATTTTTTATTCCCCATAAACAGCATGTGTTCACAAAAATGGGCCAATCCAGGGTACTCTACAGGATCGCTCCAGCTTCCTACCTTGACACAAAGCAGGGCTCCTGATTGTTCTGTTTTTGGATCTGAAATCAGGAGTCCCTCAAGCCCATTGTCAAGGCGGATTTTCAGCTTCTTCTGTTCACTGAGTTCTGGAGTAAGGATGGGGTATTTTGCCTTATCTTGAATGATGGCTTCACCGAAGATATTCATTGAGCAAGCACAGAGCAGGAGTGTCATCAAAGATTTCATTTTTCACCTCTTTACAAAACATCATTGATCACTATTGAATATTTTTCAAGTGCTAATTTTTTCTTGTATTAAAATAACATTTTATAATAATATATTAATATTAATATTAAAATTAGAGGTAATATGGCAAGTCCAATAGAAAATTTTGATCTAAATGGATATTTTAACAACTGCCTAGAAACATTCGAAGAAGAAAAGATGAAGGCTCAATTGACATCCCATCTAAAAAACTGCATTGAAATATTAGAAAAGAATAAACCTATTCAAAGTCTAGAGGAACATGTCATAAAGCAGGTAGGCGAAGAAAAAAAAATATCACAAATGGAAAAAATTCAAAGGCGTCTCTTGAAAAAAAGCTGCGATGGACTTGATACAGCAATAAAAATTGAAGAGGACAAAAGCGGAGTAAGTCCACTAATTTTTGAGCTCGATTAGTAAAACCCTTCCATCGGATGTGACAGAACCACATACAAATCCTTGACGAGATTGCAGATGTAATCTCCCCGTAATTGCCGTCTTTCGCTTTTGTCCGGATGATCATTGCCAGGATAGTTCAGCATATCAATTTCTGATCCAAATCCCAAATGTACCGGTGTACATTGTGTCTGACGATGTTCTCCTAATTCAGTCTTAATACTGTTCGGGGGAGGAAGGAGATGATATGTCGAGAGCGCCATTGGATAAAAATGGGTCGGATGTCCCGACTTATTTGCCATCAGCCAAAACATCTCAATGCTCTGTCCATCAAACGGTGCAACCTCTACCACGCCTGAGGCATTCGGACGGTCCCTGCCGCCGCTTGGCGCTACATAAATACATTTCCCTCCTTCAGCCAATAAATCCCGCATCTTATGCATCACACGCTGATTGTGCAATTGCTTTTCATGCTTCTCCTCAGGAGGAAAATGAATGTAATTCTTCGAGTAAATGCACAACAAATTGCACCCTTTGCTAAACGGAACTGTCAACGGATCCGTAGTTACCCGATGCCCAGCAACAAAAATCATGTTCTCGGCTAAATCCTTATGATTTTTCTCCAAAAGAAGAGCAATGGCCTGTGGATCCGGTTCAGCTTGATGATTTGCCAGTAAAATGACATTTTCCTTTTTCGAAAGCCTCTCACTAATCTCAGTTAAACGGTCTTCACCAAGAATTTTTGATTCTTCAAATTTGACTAACGGTCGAAAAAAATCAATTCCAAAACGGTAATAGTCGATTGGCGAGACAATTTTTTTGTGAAAGGGTTCAAATTGATATGGATTTTCTAATTGAGCCAAAACATGGTCCACAAACTGATTTAGAATGGGTAGGTGCGGGAAAATATCTCTAACCGCACCGACGTAGCTTGTATAAAAATGGAGTATTACCTCTGTAATATGATGAGGCAGCTTCCCTTCATCAGAAAGCTCCTCAACCCTTTTTACAAAATCCATCATTTGACTTCAATTCTCTGATTATTCGTTACAGAAAAAAATGCAAAATCGCAGAGGTGCATGTTGTCATCAACTAAAAACTCCAACTTCGCATTTAAATTCTCAGCAAGCTTCTTGAGGTAATCTTTGTCTTCGTAATTCAAATATTTGTCCATCTCAGGATGTATTACCAACTTCAAACCAAACTGCTGATGGCACTGAATGACCTTTTTCAATGCCCTCTCGATGTCAATAGCTACACTTTCATAGTTCTTTACCATCCCGCTTCCAGTACAGTATGGACAGTGTGTAAACATCGTTTGAATCAATGATCCACGACTTCTCTGCCTGGTCATCTCAACAAGACCGAACTCACTCATTCCCAATATCGTACACTTTGCGGAATCCTCTTTCATGCACTCCTTCAACCGCTCAAGCACTCTTCTCTGATTCTTGCGCAAACGCATATCAATGAAATCGCAAATAATCAACCCGCCAATGTTACGCAGGCGTAATTGTCTCGCAATTTCTTCTGCAGCCTCCAGGTTTATTTTTACGAGCGATTCTTCGACGTCGCTGTCACCCGTTCCACTTCTTCCCGAGTTCACATCCACTGTATACATGGCCTCAGTACGATCAAAATATAAATAACCTCCGCTCGCAAGCCATAATTTCCGCCTCAAAGACTTTTCAATCTCTTTCTCAACGTTAAATCGCTCAAACATAGGGATCTTGTCCCTATAATATTCAATGCGCAAAGGATGCTCATGTGCATATTTACTATACAAATGCTTCACCGTCTGAAAAATGGTGTAATCATCGATCAAAATCCGGTCAAAACGTTTATCGACCGCAGTGATTACAGATCTCTTAATAATATCCGACTCCGAAAAAAGGATCCCAGGTTCTTTGAGATTATTAAATCCTGCTCGAATATTCTCCCATGTCCTAAAGAGGTCGTTCGCTTCTTCAATCAGAAGTTCCGGCAACGCCATAGCACTGGCAGTACGGCAAATTAATCCCATTTCTTTTGGCATCTCAAAAGAACGTATCAATCGTTTTAAGCGATCTCGCGCCTGTCTATTTTCAATTTTTCGCGATACGCCCCTATGAGCGGAATTCGGGAGGAGTACCAGATATCTCCCTGCAATTGAGATATTCGAAGTGAGTCGCGCCCCCTTCGTTCCAATAGGTTCCTTCACCACCTGAACGAGCACGGGCTGATCAATCTTCAACACTTTCTCAATATCAAGCTGTTTTTGCTCTTTCTTGGTCAAGGTCTTGATGTCATAATCTAAATCAAAGTCCATCTCGAACATCATTTCATACTTTTGAGTATTTTCAATGATATCCGATATGTGGATAAATCCATTATCTCCTTCATTAATATCAATAAAGGCTGATTGAATGTTATGCAGGATGTTTTTTACCCATCCTTTATATATGTTACCGGTCATCTGCCGGTCTTTCTTTCTTTCGACAACTAAATCACGCAGTTGCCCATTCTCGAGATGCGCGTATCGGATCTCTTTCGATTCAATATTTAATAATATTTCTTTCATTTCGTCACCTATTGTATGACGAAAGGCCTATACCGAGAGCGCAGATGAAAAAATCAAAATAAAATCCTCTATCAAATTCATTTTCAATAATTTATATGCTTTCACTTTTTGTAGTATTTTCCCTTGTCTCATGCTTCACTTTCCTCATATTGCAAGACAAATAACGTCAGGAAGTATATGCCTTTCTATTTAAATTTTTAGTGAGAGCTCGCTAAATTCACAATTTCTCACATTGCCTCCAATCATATTAGATTGTCGAATATAAATTCCAGTAAAAATCGGTAGAAAAAAAGTGACGTTTCAGGTAAACTTGTACAATCAATAGGAAAAGATTACGAATGAATGACGATTTTAAAATTTATGTTGATCGATTAAGAGGCGGAACCGTCGAGAATGTCGAAGGGGAATACCCTCCTGCATTCTTGGAAATGAACGAAATTGAAACCCGTTTCCCCGAAGATGTTTCTATTAATGGAAATGCCTACATCACCGATAACAACTTGGTCCTCCAACTGAATATCTCAACTTGTGCGATGGTTCCATGTAGAATATGCAACAAACCCATTAGAATTCCCATCGAAATTCAAGGGATTTACCATATAATTCCTGTTGATGAAATCAAAGGAGGAGTTTATAATATGCAGGAAATGATCAGAGAGAATGTCCTCCTCGAAGTGCCTGCATTTGTCGAGTGCAATGAAGGACAATGCCCTCAAAGAAGTGAAATAGAAAAATACCTGCATCGTTCCAGTAACAACAACGACGGTGCAGAAGATGGGTACCAACCCTTTAAAGATTTATGAAGTTTAATTTAGGAGAATAGAATCATGGCAGTGCCAAGAAACCGTCACTCAACCTCGCGTAAGAATACTAAACGCGCACACCACGCCAAAAAGCCTATGCATTTGGTAACCTGTTCAACTTGCTCGGTATCAAAGCGTCCTCACGCTATTTGCCAAGCTTGCGGTTCCTACGGTGGACGTGTTATTATTAGCCAAGAGGCTGAAGCACAATAATTAGGAGACCGATTGCGTATCGGAGTCGACCTCATGGGGAGCGATAGCTCCCCTCAAGTTCTATATCAGGGCGTTCTGGATGCTATTGATAAGCTTCCAGAAAACGTTACCCTCTGCGTTTTTTCTACTCAAAAATTAGAGCCCCCACACCCTCGTGTCGAACTTCATCTAGTCACAGAGTTCATTTCTATGGAGGAAGATCCGCTCTCGTCAATAAGGCTAAAAAAGGATTCTTCGCTAGTTGTGGGCATCCGTTCACTTAAGGATAAATACATCGAAGGCTTTGTTTCAGCAGGAAATACAGGGGCTTTGATTGCCTTTTCATCAATCGCCTTGACACTTCTTCCAGGTATTGATAGGGCAGCTTTACTTGCTGTGCTGCCTGCGCAAACGGGTTCTTTTGTGATGCTAGATGTGGGTGGAACCCATTCGATAAAATCTAAAAACCTTGTACAATTTGCTCAAATGGGAGCCGAGTATCAAAGGTCGCTTTCTAAAATCGAGATTCCACGAGTGGGACTACTTAATATTGGAATTGAATCGAAGAAGGGGACCGTTGACGAGCAGGAGGCCTATCGGATGCTTCAGGAACTTGCACAGAATCCCGAAGCAGGCATAAAATTTGTGGGCAATGTGGAAGGTCGAGAAGCCTTTGAAGGTAAAGTAGACGTTCTAGTGACTGATGGCTTTACTGGTAATGTGATGTTGAAGACTTCGGAAGGTGTATCTTCGTTTATATTCAGCCATCTTCACAATGCGATGCCTGGTTTGCGCCGCGAGTTAGAAGATATACGAAAGCATTTCAGTTATGATGAGTATCCAGGCGCACTTATTTGCGGCATCAAAGGCATCGTTATGAAGTGCCATGGTGCGGCCTTGCCCTCCGCAGTAAAAAATAGCATCCTAGCAGTAGCTATTCTTGCAAGAAATGACAGGAAATAATATATCTGTCCTTATGTAGAAGGATAAGACTGGCATATGCATCAACAAAAAAAATCACACTGAGAAAACAGAGGTAGCAGAGAGAACTATTTTACACTTAATGACCTCTCTTGTGTTTTCCGTAATCTCAGTTGTAAAAGATATTTTTAATTTGATACTTATGGGATAAGACTGAAAGATTAGAGGAAATAATTAAATGAGTAGAAATTATCAAGATAAAATTGTTTGGATTACAGGGGCATCGTCAGGTATCGGCGAGGCGCTTGCATATGCATTTGCCAAGGAAGGAGCTCGATTGATTATCTCTGCTCGGAGAGTAGATCGCCTCGAACAGGTCAAGGCCAATTGTCCCTTCCCAGAAAAAGTGACTATTGTTCCCTTAGATGTTGCTAATTACTACCATATTCAAAGTGTTGTTGATCCTGTGGTTCAGCAGTTTGGACGCATTGATGTTCTGGTGAATAATGCTGGTGTTACCCAGCGTGCCCCGGTGAATGAAATCAAGATGGAAGTTGTTGAAAATATCATGAATGTCAATTTTTTTGGCCAGGTTGCCATGACAAAAGCGATTCTTCCTCAGATGTTAAAACAAAAATCAGGTCAAATTTGCATCATCTCAAGCGTCATGGGAAAAATCGGATTGCCTAATGCGGCTACGTATGCTGCCTCAAAACATGCTCTGCAAGGCTTTTTCGATAGTCTAAGAGGTGAAGTATGGAGGGATAACATCACTGTTACACTTATCTGCCCTGGATTTGTGAAAACTGAATTGCCAATTCATGCTCTCAAAGCGGATGGCACTTCTCTAGGCGAAAAAGGCAAGGAACTTGTCCGAGGCCTGGATGCTTCAACAGTAGCTCAAAGAATCATCAAAGCCCTGAAATCAAACAAAGAAGAGGTCAACATCGGTCGCTACGAACCCATTGCAGTCTATGTCAAAAGATTCTTTCCCAGATTATTTTCAATGCTCGCCAAGCGCATAAGATAATGACTGAGTTTCCGTTTCATCTTGTACGGTAAGAGGGGAACCGAGTGTGACTGTTATTGTAGAGAATGGTTTTGGCAGCATGAGTTTGTCCCAGGTGTTGAAGGTCCAGACACTAGAGGCGTCCCAACTGAAAGGGATAATATTTGCCGAAGCCATTTTTGCTGCAAAGGCAACCCCAGGCTTTATTTTATAACGGGGGCCTCGAGGACCATCCGGAGTTATAATCATAACTTCATTCCCTTCTTTCAGTTGCTTGACCATTGTCCTCAAGACTTGTGCTCTGGCATCGTGAGGGACCCTTAAAGCTCTTCCAACGCTGTAGCTATTTGTATGCGAAGCTAATATCTCTGCATCACGACTGTTGCTAATAAGGGCTGCATATTTGAATTGCGGTGCAAATCGGGTCATCACCTCTGCAACAAGAATCAGGCGATTATGCCATAGCATCAAAATGCATCTTCCTTTAGCTGCTGTTTCAGCAAAGGTGTCCATGCCTTCCACTCGAAATCGACAGGTCAAAAGAATGGTTTTAATAGTATATTTCACAATGCGTGCAAGGATGTAGGAGACCCATTTTTGTTTGAGGAGCGACATTACACTAATTCCCTGATGGCTTTAACAGCTTCAAGACTCGCTGTACCATCCTTCAATATATAGGGGAGCTCATTGCACCCTGCAATGCACTCCTCACGTTTTGAACCATCATTATTCAATGACTGAAATGACTCTGCCAATTGTTCTAATGAAAGGCCCTTTTCAATTAATTCGGGAAATACGGTTCGTCCACTGAGAATGTTAACGATGCAATAATGAGCTAATTTAAGCCGAATAATATATTTGGCGAAAAATCTGTTGAGAGGTGTTAGCTTATACATCACAACAGTAGGTCGTTTATGCAAGGCAAGTTCTAGGGTCACACTTCCCGATTTAGCAATTGCTGTTCGACAATCCCTCATGAGTTCATAAGAATAAGTTTTAGGAATAAAAAAAAGGTCTTTATCCATTTTTAAACCGGTTTTTTTTATCATCCCATGCATAGGTCCCATCATTTTGTCATCAGCACATGAAAGGGCAAAGGATAAAGAAGGATTTTCCTTTTTTAATATTTCGGCAACCTGCAGCTGATAAGGGAGATGATTCGATATCTCGCTTTTGCGACTACCAGGGAAAAGCGCTACGAGATTACTTTTTTCCTTTACCCCGCAAAGTCCTGCCCAGTTTTCGTCATATGGGTGATCTATGATAGCCTCTTTGACAGGATTACCAACATATTTTACCTTCAGTGATGTTCCGTCAAATAATTTTTCTTCAAATGGATAAATGGTAAGGAGTAGATCGTAGTTTTCAATGAGGGTATTCTTACGATTTTTTCCCCAAGCCCATATAGTTGGAGCAATGTATTGAATGATCTTCCCTTTATATCCTTTTTTCCGAAGATGTTTTGCCAAGCGAAGATTGAATCCGGGATAGTCGATCAGAATGACAATAGTAGGATTTGTTCTTAGAATGTATTCTAGGATTTGATAGAATTGTCTACGCAATTTGAAGAAGGAGAGAAGAACATCAGTCAAACCCATGACTTGAAATTCTTCCATTTGCATAAAGCAATGCATCCCTTCTTCGCGCATTTCGGGGCCGGCAACTCCTGTGAATATGTGATGCGGAAATTGAGTCTTTAAATTTCTAAGCAGGCCAGCTCCATGAAGATCACCGCTTTTTTCACCGGCAAATAGGAAAATATTTTTCATGGCAGTTCTTTTTGAATCTGGTAATTAAGGTGTCTTTTTCGCATCCAACGGACAGCAAACATATCTGCTACAGTGTTAAATGAGCGGTTCAGAATGTTGTATTTGGTCTTTCCACTTGTTCGTTCACGATGGTTGACCGGAATTTCCCGCACACGGAATCCTTCAATTTGGAACAGGGCAGGTAGAAATCGGTGCATGCCTTGGAACATTTTTATTCTTTTAAAGCAATCCCGGCGATACAGCTTGAGCGAACAACCAGTATCTTGGATTCCATCTCGGCACATCCGGCTGCGAACCTTATTGGCTATATATGAAATAAATCTTTTTACCAGGTTGTCTCGACGTTTTCTCCGAATGCCGCATACAAGATCTGAATTTTCCGCAAGCCCGATTAAACTGGGGATGTCAGCAGGGTCGTTCTGCCGGTCTCCGTCTATGGTTATAATGAATTCTCCACGTGCCGAACGGAATCCAGCGTCAAATGCGCTCGATTGACCGAAGTTTCGAGTGAATATCAAAACTCTTAGGAATGATTTTTCTTCGCTAAGTTCCTTAAGGATCGAAAGTGTATTGTCCTTTGAGCCATCATCGATGCAAATCATCTCCCACGAAGATCCTAATTGCGACATAACCCCTTCTACTTCTTCGACTAGAGGACGTATGTTTCCTTCTTCATCTTTTAGGGGAACAATAATCGAATATTTGACTGACATAATACACCTATTTTTAATCAGATTATACTCCAAAATCCACAAAAAAGATATGAAAACTTTCAACTCCAAAAAAAAGAAGATCTCGTGTATAATGGAAGTATACAAAGGAATAATTTATGAACGAGAAAGTTGGAAGAAATGATCCTTGCCCTTGCGGGTCTGGGAAGAAGTACAAAAACTGTCACTTAAAAGATGAAAGACCTCGCGGTAGCGCGCCGAAAAAATTCAAGGCTACCTTTATTGGTGGAGGTGGAATTTACAAAAAACCGCCTGATCTCATGCAACGCACCTTCGGAGAAGCCATAAAAGCCGCCGAAAATGAAGAAAAACCACCCGTTTCTGATTAAGAAAATATCGTCATCTGTGGAGTTTTCGCACTCTTAAAATTCAAAAGTGCCAAATTCGAATCTTTTTCGATAAAATTGGTGACATTAATGGCTATGTCTTTTGCCGGTGGAGTTTTTTGCCTTTTATCCCGTGGGGATTATTTTCAATGATAGCCCACGATTTGCACTTACAGCGCTACATCATGGGCTATTATTGAACGCATCCCTATGGAATGCTCAAATTAGTACTTACAGAGTTCAAATTATAGTTCTACCGCGCTGGTATTAAAGTCATTTTCGATATAATTTGTAAAATTAATAGCTATGTCTTTTGTCTGGGGGATTAATTGCTGCGGTATGTTGTTGACTTCTTGCCCTTCATGATTCCATTGTTTCCCACGGATTTCTAGGCGAGATAGTTTATGCCCAAGGCGGTTTTCAAACTCTTTCCATTTATTGTGAAAAGACCTTTTTCTTACTGAGACTTTTTCCATCATCGCCTTAAAAGGAATGTCCTTTGAGGTTTCTTGCAGGTCGGACATTGACAGCAGGTGCTTAGCAGGCGCACCTTTTTCTCCAAATTCATAATCATCAGAGGAACTCTCTTCAGGGTCTATGTTTGAATGAAGTTCATTAACGTTATCAGTCGTTTCTACAAGATTTTGATAAGCCTTGAATAATGGATTTGTTTCTGGAAGTTCCAGAACCAAATTTTTGATTATAGTTGCTTCTTCAATCTGATCTTTATGAATTGCATTGTCTGGAATTTCTTTGAGTGTGGTAACACATGCTTTTACCTGATCTTCAGTTCGACGCTCTCGCTGAGTTTTATCAAATTCATCCAGGGCATTAAGAAATCTCAAAAATGTCTTGTCTCCCACTTCTTCGATTTTTTTGTCGTTATAGAATTTTTCAAGGGCTTGTCGTTCACGATCTTCCTGACTATTATTCCAAGCTTCCCATATCGAACCAAAAGCAGCTGTTAAAACACCGAAAGCTCCAAGTGCTACTGCAGATATTGAAATTGCACGTCCTTCTGGACCATTAGATGAGTTTGCTGCGTCACTAGTACTGTTTTGTGTTGAGGCTGAAGTCGGGGTTGTGGGAAAATATTGGAAAACATTCACAAGATTTAGGGCAGCCGCGCCTAATATTGATACAACAGTAACTCCAACTGTAATTTTAACTCTGTGCCTTCTCCAAAAACTTCTAGGGGGATGTATAATTTGATTCTCTAAAGTATGGGCTATTTCATCACGTTTAAGGATGACCTCTCGGATGTCATCAATTTTTCGATTTTCCCCGTTGAGGTTTTTTGCACCCTCATTGATAGTCTGAGTCAACTTATTGTGATTTTCAACGAGATCAAGAGTCATCGGCTACATTTTGCTCCTTCTTTAGGGATAAAATCTCTTCTTCTCTTGTTGAGAGAGTTTTCATCAAAGAGGTAAGCTCATTGATATTTTGTTCGATTTCTTGTCTGTACTTGCTAGATTTTTGTTGTTCTGAGGCTAGTTTGAGCTTGAGGCCATCGAGTTGTTGTTGGAATTGCGCAATTTTTTCTTGGGATTGTTGTTCGTGATGAGATGTGAGTTCGATAATTTTTGCTTGAAGTTCTTCTTGCAGGGCTAGCGTTTTTTGCCGTTCTGCATCAAGTTCTTGTTTGTATTTAGTGAGCTCTTCAGTTTTGCTAGCATCAGTGCTGATTTTATTTTGGAGATCTTCTTCCAGTGCCAAGGCCTTTTGCTGTTCTGAAGCAAGTTCTTGTTTGTATTTAGCGAGCTCTTCAGTTTTGCTAGCATCGGCGCTGATTCTATTTTGGAGATCTTCTCCCAGTGCCAAGGCCTTTTGCTGTTCAGAAGCAAGTTCTTGTTTGTATTTAGCGAGCTCTTCAGTTTTGCTAGCATCAGTGCTGATTTTATTTTGGAGATCTTCTTCCAGTGCCAAGGCCTTTTGCTGTTCTGAAGCAAGTTCTTGTTTATATTTAGCGAGCTCTTCAGATTTGCTAGCATCAGTGCTGATTCTATTTTGGAGATCTTCTTCCAGTGCCAAAGCTTTTTGCTGTTCAGAAGCAAGTTCTTGTTTGTATTTAGCGAGCTCTTCAGATTTGCTAGCATCAGTGCTGATTCTATTTTGGAGATCTTCTTCCAGTGCCAAAGCTTTTTGCTGTTCAGAAGCAAGTTCTTGTTTGTATTTAGCGAGCTCTTCAGATTTGTTAGCATCGCCGCTCATCTTGTTTCGGAGATTTTCTTCCATTGCCAGTGATTTTTGCTGTTCTGAAGCAATTTCCTTCTGGAATTGCGCAATCTCCTCATGAGCTAGATTGAGTTCTGCCGTTTGGTCAGCATGGTGCTCTTGGATAAATGTGAGGGTATTGACTTTCTTTTGAAGGTCTTCTTCAAGAGCTAGCACTTTTTGTTGTTCGTTTTCAGTGCGAGACTTTTCAACTAGCAGAGAATCTGATAATGCGTTGTTTTCTTGCATGAGTTTTTCAAGGGACTGCGATGCATCTTCGAGAAGTTTTTCCATAGTGGCAATCGTCGCTTGGCTTTCTGCAAGAAGTTGGCTGTTGGAATTAACATTTTTTGTCTCTGCTTCATGCTTGGCAATAAGATTATTAATTTCTTCTTGGAATTGGGCGATTTGAACTTCCGACTGATTTTTGTGTGCACTATGCTGCAAAGATAGCTCTTCGAGCTCTTTTTCTTTTAATTGCAGTGCAGTTTCAATGGAAGTAAGTTTTTCATTGGAATTATCAACTTCATTGTGTAGTGCTAGGGCATTTTTGAGTTCGTTTTCGAGTCGTTGAGTGTTTTCCCTTTCGTTGCGTATGGCTAATTCTAGCTTTTGTTGTTCTTGATTGAGGTTGTCATTGGCTCTAGTGATAATATCGAGGACATATTCCATGTCCACATAGTCTTGGGAGAGATTTTCGTTGTGCGTCAAGAGCTTTTGGAATTCTTCATTTCGCTCAGCATCATTTTTTGCTGCAGTTTCTAGAAAAGTCTCCATCTGTTTTTCTCGTTCGTCTTGCCTTGTAAGAAGGGCTTGTAATAATTCTTCAACAGATTGTTTGTTGTATTTTTCAGCTTCGAGATGTCCGCTTATTTCAGCAATTTTATTTTTGAATGACCCTTCGATTTCGTATTGTGCTTCGAGTTGATTTTGTAGGTCTTCGGCCCTGTTTTTAATTTCCTCAAGCTCAATATTGGTATGCCAGAGGCTTTCACGATGAGTTTTAAGATTGTCTTCTAGGTTTGTAAGTTCTGCACTTACAAGCTCATGAGTTCCATCTTGGACTTCGGATAGCTCCGTCAACTCCAAGATGGTATCTTCCATCTGTGCAATTGTTTGCTTTAATTCTTCTTTATTCTTTTCGAGCTTCTGAATGCGCCCTTCGTAGGTTTCATTGAGTTTTACTTTCTCACTGAGTTCATGTGAAATCTCAGCCAATTTTTCTTGTTCTTTAGGATTGCTTTTAGCGAAGAGCTTTCTCTGGTGGTCCTGCAATTTTTGATTAGTCTCAATCAGTTGTTTCCTAAGTGCTTGTACTTTGTCAATCTGGTGAGATGAGGGTGAAACGCTTGGTTCAAGAGAGGCGATTTCTGCTGGAGGAGCCTCATCTTGAAAAATAACTTCGTATCCAACTACTAATGTGGCTATTACCATCAAAATGCTTAATGCCACCCCAGTGGTTTTTTGTCTGCGGCGTCTTTCTTTATCATCCGACTTGGGATCGGGAATTTTTGTGTTTTTTGGTGTATTGTCCATCTGTGGTTTAAATCCTGGTTTTGATTGATAATAGTGGTATCCCATAATTTTTCTTCCTAATTTTTTGTATCATATGACACATACACATAAACTTTGTATGGAAAAATCTCAAGCTGAATTTCACTTTTCGAAAGAAAAATCTTGATTTGTCAAAAGAATCAGGGTATCTAAACAATCAATATATTAGGAAAATGCATGACGAATCGCTTGATCCATGAAAAATCACCTTATTTGCTCCAACACTCACATAATCCTGTAGATTGGTATCCTTGGGGGGAAGAAGCTTTTATTCGCGCCCGTGATGAAGATAAGCCCATTTTTCTCTCAATAGGTTACGCAACCTGCCATTGGTGTCATGTGATGGAAAAGGAGTCCTTCGAAGACCCAAAAGTCGCTCAACTCTTAAACGACCAATTCGTGAATATTAAGGTTGATAGAGAAGAACTTCCCGAAGTTGATAGCCTTTACATGGAATTTGCTCAAAGTATGATGTCTGGAGCGGCAGGATGGCCGCTTAACGTGATTTTAACTCCTGATTTAAAGCCATTTTTCGCCGCAACATACCTTCCTCCCAAAAGCTCTCGCGGCATGATGGGTGTCGTCGAATTAGTCCACCGCATTAAAGAGGTGTGGGAGGGGAGTGATCGCGATAAAATTGAGGACCAAGCAGAAAAAATCGTCGAAGTTTTTGAAGATAATGTGATGACGAATGGCGATGATTTACCTCCAAAGGAAAAGATCGAGGAAACAGCGGAGCTTCTCTATGAAACTGCCGATCCAATCTATGGTGGAACAGAGGGAATTCCAAAGTTTCCCATTGGATATCAGTCAAATTTTATGCTGCACTATTCTTCTGCAAATAACGATAGCCGCGGCATCTTTTTAGTAGAAAAAACTCTAGATATGATGCACCGCGGGGGAATATACGATCACTTGGGTGGCGGATTTTCCCGGTACAGCGTCGACGAGAAGTGGCTAGTGCCTCACTTTGAGAAGATGCTCTACGACAATGCCATCTTAGCCTATGCCTATCTTGAAGCATGGCAGCTGACCAAAAAAAAGATATACAAAGATATCTGCGAAGATATTCTCAATTATATTTTGCGTGATATGACTCATTCTGATGGTCCGTTCTACACCGCCGAAGATGCCGATTCTGAAGGGCATGAAGGACTATTTTACACCTGGACCATCGATGAAATTCACTTAGTTTTAAATAAAACAGATAGCGAATTAGCAATTGCCTTCTTCGGCATGACCGAAGAAGGCAATTTTGAGGGGAGGAACATCCTGCACACCACCCTTTCACCAGAAGAATTCGCCGATAGCAAAAACATACCCCTCGATGAATTAGAATCCCGTCTAGAAACCATTCGCAAAGCCCTTTGGGAAGCCAGAGAAAAAAGAATTCATCCATTCAAAGATGATAAAGTACTGAGTTCTTGGAACGGTCTTGTCATCCACGCATTAGCACGTGCCGGCAGCGTTTTTCAACAGAAAAGATATATAAATGCTGCCGAAAAAGCAGCTGCTTTTATCCGAAAAAATATGTGGAAAGATCGAAAATTACATCGTTGCTGGAGGGAAAATGATGCTTCCTTCATCGCAGGTTTGGACGAATATGCATACCTCATCAGAGGAATTATTACCCTGTTCGAAGCAACAGGTTCCGCCGAATGGCTAATGTGGGCCTTGGAGATGACCGAGATTCTCGAAACAGATTTCAAAGCTATCGATGGCGCCTTTTACCAAACCGACGGCAAAGATTCCAGCATCCTCATTCAAAGATGTCAATTTTCCGACGGCGCCGAGCCTTCAGGAAACGCCATTCATACCGAAAACCTCATCCGTTTGAATCAAATTACCTTCAATCCTAATTATCTTCACCAAGCCGAAGATGTGATGCGCGCAGTAGCTGAATTCATTGAAACCTTCCCCCCAGGATATTGCTACCATATTATCAATCTCAATAGATTTTATAATACCCAATCTCCAACGATCATCGTTTCACTCAATGATAATGAAGAACAGCGTGAAGAGATAGAAAAAATAATATTCCAGTGTTTTATACCCCATAAAGTTGTGATTTGGCGCCGGACAGATGATGAACTCCTCCTCGGAATTCTACCCCACCTCAAGGACTATACACCCCTAAAAAATAAGTCCACCCTCTACATCTGCCATAACAGAGTCTGCCAAAAGCCTCTAACCAATTTAGACGAAATGAGGCAAGCCCTTCAGAAACAATAAAAAAGGATCTTTATTCTTTAATCGATTTAGTTTACACTGTAGAGTTTAATACGTATGGTGAACAAAGTGGCAAAATTTAAGCAGCAACTAGAGGGTATTCTAAACTCTGGAGAACTTGCCCAACTCGAACAATTTCGAGATAAGAAAATATGGACAGGGATGACTCCAGATGAAAAAGAACTTCTGGGAACCCTTTTCGTCATGCAAGGAGAAAAAGAACTTAAATCCGGCAACCGCCACGTCCTCGAATCCTTCAAAATAGCCTCAAAATTAGCTCCGAAAAGCCCCTCAATTCTTTATCGACAAGCCATGGCCTACGCAAACCGCGAAGACAACATGTATTGTTTGACTGCTGCATGTAAAAATTTTGAAAAACTTGTTGAGATCGACCCCGAATTTTTCGACGCCTGGCACAATTGGGGAAATGTCCTTATTAAATTAGGCTTGTTGACTGTCGAATCCATCCACCTGGAAGAGGCTGACAAAAAATATTTACAGGCCGATGCCCTTGCCTCCAAAAACAGCTCAATTAAACTAGCACAAATGTACCGCCATTGGGGCGTTTGCTGGTACTACCAAGGCAAAGCCTCCGGAGAAGCCGGCGACTTCCGCAAAGCCATTGCAAAATTCCAAAAGGCTCTAGAATATGGTCTGGAAAGCACCGAACTGTGGAACGATTTCGGAAACGCCCTCGTTGAATTGTCAGCCCTGCTGAATAATCACCAAATTCTTTTGGAAGCCATCGAATACTACTGGAAATCCATCCGCCAAGATAACGACTGCCTCAAAGGATGGCTCAGTCTGAGCTATAGCTTCCAAAAACTGTTTTTTACAACCTACATCGAAACCTACTTCAATCTTGCCGTTGAAAGCTACGAAAATGCCTCCAGACTAGATCCTGATGACGCTTTACTTTGGATGCGATGGGGACAACTCCTATGCATCCGAGCAAAAAATAAGCGCGACGAAACCATGATGATGGAAAGTCTCAAAAAACACGAAATCGCCGACCTCTGCGAACCCGACCATCCTGTCATTCTCTCAGCCTGGGCTGAAGCTCAAATTGCCTACGGAATTCTTACAGATAATCTTGCATACCTGCGTGAGGCAGAAAATAAAATTCTATTATGCCTAGATATGGAACCCGATAATCCTGATATTTGGGGCCTCCATGCCAACTGCCAACTTGAATATGGAAACTACTTCAGCGACACAAAGTACTACAGAAAAGCTATTGAACTGTTTCAACATGCTATCTCTTTGACCCGCGAAGAACCCGGATTATGGCATGGCCTAGTAATGGCCAACTATATGCTTGGGGACGCAACAGGAGATAAAAAGCCACTTAAATTAGCCGCAAAACACTGCATGCACGTTGTCGATTGCGGCGGACAAAATAATCCTTTCTTCTGGAACGATTGGGGTGTGATCCTCATGAAACTAGGATCAATGAACCAAGAAAAACGCTACATCGAAGCCGCCCTCGCAAAATTCGAACAGGCTATTCGTCTCAAAAAGAACGACCCACACGCCGACAATATCGAAGTAGAATGGCTCTATAACTATGGTTGCGCTCTCGATTTCCTCGGCGACTACCACGATCCAGCAATAAACTACGAAAAAGCAGCCCAAGTTCTAACCAGAGTCCTTGAAATGAATCCCGACTTCTACACCGCCCACTTCAACTTAGCCATGTCACTGGCCCATCTTGGCGAATTAAATGATGATGCAGAATCCTTCCACCGTGCCTTCGACCATTTTGCCTTTTACACACAAAATTTTAGCGAAGATGAAGCCGGATGGTGCGAATGGGGAGTGGCTCTGATGAATTTGGCCCTGCTAGTTTTGGATCCATTGCATCCAGAAGAAGGTCTAAGCATTTTCGAAGAGGCAGAAAAAAAATTGATGCATGCATCATTCCTAGGTCAGTCCAATGCCTCATACCACCTAGCATCACTCTACTCTCTAATAGGAAATTACGATGCCTCTATTGCTTACCTCGAAAAATCCCATCGTAACGGAGTCATCACAAATATCGAAGATCTCCTCCACGACGAATGGCTCGAAGGAGTACGCCTCACACCCGAATTCCAAAGATTCTACAACGAATTGGTGAGGAATGGAGAATGATCCCTGCCCCAGATGGAATGAGCGAAAACCATGAACAACTAATCGTTGATTCTAGAGCAGCACCCATCGATGACCTCCTCAATGAAAAACTCGAAAGCGCTTTCCACAAAGAAACCTCGCAACTACTGCTGCACGACGTAATCAAAATTGCCATCGAGCACGATCCAATTGACTTGGCCTATGCCGTTTCCCGCCTCCCTTCAGCAGCTAGAATCATTGTCTACGAGAACCTTCCTGACCTGGCCGCAAAAATTATTTTTATGATCAACACAGGACGAAATACACGCTCAGTAATATTCCGTCAAATTTCCGACGAAGAAATTAAATCACTCGTGGAAAATATGCCTCCCGATGAAGCTGTGGACCTGCTTGACGATCTGCCAAATCGCCGGCTGAAACGAGTATTCGATCTCCTAATTCCAGAAAAAGCTAAAAGGATCCGCGACCTCCAAAAACACAACCGACACACTGCCGGCCGTTTAATGACCAACGAATATTTTGCCTTTCCCATGTCAACAACAATCGGTGAAGTTGCCCGCCAGATCCGCAATAACCCAGGCATCGAAGTGTCCCGCAGCATCTTCGTCCTCACAGATGACGGAACACTTGCAGGATTCGTTCCAGCAAGAAATTTGATCGTAAATCCTCCCTTCTTTCTCCTAAAACAAGTCATGAGACCCATCATCCACACAGTAACTCCCGATGCCTCCCGCGATGAAGTCGTAGACATTGTCGAAAGATACCAAATTCCAATACTCCCTGTCGTAGACGAACGAGAAAAACTGGTCGGTATCATAGCCTACGAAGATGTCGTCGAAATGATGGAAGATATCGCCGACGAAACCATAGCTAACATCGCAGGTACCGCAGAAGACGTTAGCGAACATGAACCTACCTTCAAACGCTTTATGTGGAGAGCCCCATGGCTCCTAGTTACCCTCTGCGCTGGTCTGCTGACATCAACCGCCATGTCACACTTCAGCGGAAGGATATGGTTTGCCTTCGTACCCTTCTTTGTACCCCTCATTAATGGTATGTCAGGCAATGTCGGTCTCCAATGCAGCTCTATCCTCGTTCGAGGAATGGCCACAGGGGAACTTCCCCGAAGCGAATGGACCAATGCCATGGTTAAAGAACTAACCATTGGACTGCTCATTGGTGTCTTCTTCGGTATTGCCTGCGGTCTCATTGTGTTCTCATTGAATTTCTATGGCTTTCTTCACACAGAAATAGACCCATATGCCCTTGGAGCTATTGTAAGCTGCGGAGTTCTAGGAGCTTGCATGACAGCAAGTGCCCTAGGAACTTTTCTTCCCTTCTTCTTCGTCCGCGTTGGCATCGATCCAGCTGTCGCCTCAGGCCCCCTAGTGACAGCTTTTAATGACGTTTCTGCCACCTTGATATTTTTTCTTGTTACCAAGGTGATTTATTCGTTTTTCTTTTGAAAAAAATTCGCACTTGTGAAATAGTCGTTTCTGAAATCCTAATCATGGAGAAAAAAATGAATTTCAAGAAATTAATCCTATTGTCAACTTTAGCCGCAGCAGCATGCTTTACACAAGCTGTTGAAGCTAAAGGATTCAAGGTCAACTTGTACGGAGCCTCAGGTTTGGGACTTGCCGGCGCAGGTGGTGCCGCCATTGCCGATGACCCTACAACCATTTTCATTAATCCAGCTAGCATGACCCATCTCTGTGGAACGCAAGCATCGGTTACTGCCTTTGGACTATTTCCAAACATAAAATTCCATAACGACGATTCTATCAGCGTTTTACAGCAACCATTGTCTGGCGGTGACGGTAAAACATCAGATCAGACAGTCCCCGCAGGAAGCTTGTTTATCACAAGAGAAATGGGATGCGGATTATGGGCAGGATTAGGAGTGAATGGCCCTTTTGGACTAGTCACAGACTATGGTAATGATTGGGTTGGCCGCTATCAAGCTGTACGATCAACAGTGTTGACTGTAAACATTAACCCAAGTCTTGCTTATAGAATTAACGACTGCTGGAGCATCGGTGTAGGATTTAGTGCAATGTATGCTCACATTAAATTTACAAACCAAGTGGACTTCGGTTTAATTGGTTTCTTAAGCAGTGTTCCCGATTTCCTTCCTGAACAAGAAGACGGTAAAGTTATTCTGAAAGCTAATGGATGGGGATATGGCGGTAACGTTGGGATTTTGTATGATATGTCTCCTTGCACACGATTTGGTGCATCGTATCGTTCACAAGTTTATTTTGATGTAAAAGGAAAAGAGGAATTTAAAAATCCTCCATATCCACTTAGCTTAGTTTTTACTGACACACGTCTTAAAGCAAAAACAACGCTCCCTGCAACTGCGTCTTTTACAGCGTTCCACCAGTTAAATGCTTGTTGGGCAGTTATGGGTGACGTTACCTGGACAGGCTGGCATAGCCTTGATAAACTCAATATCGAGTTTGAAAATGGTCAACCAGAGGCTGTGACAACATTCAAATGGAGAGATACCATGCGTTATGCAGTGGGAACAACATTTTCTCCTAACTGCTGCTGGATCTTCCGTGGCGGACTCTCATTCGAGACTCGTGTGCTCCATAGTAAAGAGTACCAGTCAGCACGAGTACCAAATAACGACTTTTGGGAATTTGGTTTGGGTGCTGGCTATAGAATGTGGGAATGCTTGAAGTTTGATATCGGATACAATTATGCCTTCTTCCTAAATCCAAGAATCAATAAGACTTCATTTGATTTGCCAGAAGATGATTTACGCGGTGGCCTCAGAGGTCATTGGACAGCAGATATCCACGTCCTCGCCCTCCAAGCAACTTACATCTACTAATTTTATACCCTAACCCAAAATCCCCCGTAAGGGGGATTTTGGGCCCCCCCCCTGCCCCTGCCCTTGCCCTTGCCCTTGCCCCTGCCCTTGCCCGATCTTCCCCTTCTTGCCCCTGCCCCTGCCCGTGCCCGTGCCCGATCTTCCCCTTCTTGCCCCTGCCCGTGCCCTTGCCCGTGCCCGATCTTCCCCTTCTTACCCCTGCCCGTGCCCTTGCCCTAATCCTGTTCATTGCCACATTCGATCATTCCTAAACATTTGAATTCTGTTATCATTAGAATCGAATAAGAAAAAGAATATCTGGCAGGGGCAAGAAGGGGAAGATCGGGCAAGGGCAAGGGCACGGGCAGGGGCAAGAAGGGGAAGATCGGGCAAGGGCAAGGGCAAGGGCACGGGCAGGGGCAAGAAGGGGAAGATCGGGCAAGGGCAAGGGCAAGGGCACGGGCAGGGGCAAGAAGGGGAAGATCGGGCAAGGGCAAGGGCACGGGCAGGGGCAAGGGCACGGGCAGGGGCAAGGGCACGGGCAGGGGCAAGGGCACGGGCAAGGGCAAGGGCACGGGCAGGGGCAAGAAGGGGAAGATCGGGCAAGGGCAGGGGCAAGGGCAAGGGCAAGAAAGTCGGGCGCAGGGCCCGACTTATAGCTTTGATTAACCTCTGCTTGTAATCTGATTTAAGGCTTGTACCATCGCCTGATTGTGCTGGTCAATCTTGCGAAGCATCTCATCAATTTGTGCAGTGTGACGCTGATTGGATGCGTGGCTTTCTTCACTACTGCGCCTTGCACGATCCATCCCAGACTGGCCAATCGTGAGATTGCTCTGCTTAAAACCATCAAAAATACCAGCGAATATTTCTCCAGCCTGCCCAGACTTCCCAAGGCCATCTCCAATCAGTCCAATAGACTTGCGCAATGCATCTGTCGCGGCTCCAAATTGAGCAAATGAGCACACAGCTCCCGCTAAGACCAATCCTGCAGAGATGCATTTAATGATAATAAATACCCTTGACCTATGAAGGCCTTGAACCTCTTCTACGCTAGCATCTAGCATTTTGTTCTGATCCATACGATGATCATTGACAATTTTCGCGCAGACTCTATGTAAATATGCTTGAATCTTAAGAACTTGAGCTAAAATGCGCGTATAGTCAGCTGTAGTGTCTTTAGCTAGCACTTCGATCTCTGCAATATATGCATCGACTTTCATATCCATCTGTGGTTTTGCAACGACTGTTTCCATTATTAACTCCTTATGATTTGTTGTTGAATATTTTTCTTTTTACGCTCCTGTTCCGTCGAAGCAGCAAAGATATCATTGTTCTGTTTATTTGTCCTGGCAATCTCATCGTTCATTGCTTTATTTTTTTCATTATTGATTCTTTCTTTCTCAGTGAGAGGAACAATGTCTGCTTTTCCCAAGTTCACTTTATGCTCTATAGCTCCATTAGTGACCATGCTGCCGGCTTTAACTGCCGCTGCAATAGCTCCTGCCACTGCAGCGACTGCTGCAGGAATTCCAAATCCAAGAAAACAAGTCAAAATAAAACCTAGGATTCCTGCTCCTATCAGTACACCTCCCGCTACATTTTGAACTGTACCGAAAACTTTACCGACTTTGGCAAGATTAATGTTTTTATCTTCAATTTCGATCCTTTCTTTCCTAACAACCTGGGTCGTTTTAATCGTTTTTGCAATTTCCAGCATGTATATCTTTCCAAGGGAATTTGCTAACCCTGTTTGTGTAATCAAAGCTTGATGTAAAGCCATTTCATCAAAAGGCTTTATACTGTCTTTATAGTAATCGTTGTTTTTTTTAATCTTGACAGGGGCATCCGGCATGTCAAGTTCGGGGAACACAAACGGATCTGTTCTTTCTATTCTGTTTATAGGCATGGTATTTTCTCCTTACATTAAGGTGATATTTTTTTAATACTTGCTAATTTAGGGTCTTGAAGACTCTTTTTTATCATGTTTGCTAACTGGAAAACCTGATTTCTTTCGTCGTGAAGACGTGAAACTTCCTGCATTCCGGTATTGATTTCAACGTTATGATCTTCAACGACAGAACGTATGTTCTCTACAAGACGCTCCCGTTCTGTTGGAGTATATTTTTCTTTTGTTGGATCAATATCGGCGCCAAGCTCATTGGCTCTTTTGAGTAGGTCCTTGAGATCTGGTTCATTTTTCAGATCGAGATCACCCTTTTCACCGGTGGCTGCATTGATTGCTCTGAGATGCTTGTGGAACTCAGCGACAATTTTTTGTTTCTCACTGATTTTTTGCAACTTCGAAGAAGAATCGTCTTCAATTTGCTTTGTTTTTTTTGCGATTAAAAGCACTGTGAGTGCGTCAAGAGAAGGCTCGTCGGGTGTTCCGGCGAGTAATGCTTTGACGTTCTCTACATTCAGGTTATCTATCTGATCAACGTCATTTACTTGTGGCATGATTTACCTCCGAAAGATAAAGTCCTATTGTACCAAATTGACGGAATTATTGAAAATAAAATAACGCCGCTGTATACTGACCCCATATGTCGAAATCCTATATTGAATCATCACTTTCACAGGAAGATGTCGCTTTTGAAGTGCCATTGCGCCCCCAGTCGCTTAACGATTTTGTCGGACAAAATCAGGTCCGTGATCGTTTAGAAGTACTCATTGGCGCTGCAAAAAAGAGAAAAGAACCGCTAGGACATTGTCTATTTAGCGGTCCGCCCGGCCTAGGCAAAACTACGTTAGCCAATATTATTGCGAAAGTGATGGGGACAAATATCGTCATTACTTCCGGTCCAATGATAGAAAAAGCAGGGGATTTGGCAGGAATTTTGACCAATCTAAAAGAAGGGGATGTCCTTTTTATCGACGAAATCCACAGATTGAGCCGCACTATTGAAGAGTACCTATATCCCGCTATGGAAGACTTTGTTTTGGACTTAATGATTGATAGCGGTCCAAGCGCACGCAGCGTTCAGGTAAAATTGAATAAATTTACTCTGGTAGGCGCAACAACACGCATGGGACTTCTGACAGCTCCACTCCGTTCTCGTTTTAATCTATCTTGTCGTTTGGATTATTACGACCCAGAAACTTTGCAAAAGATTCTTGAGCGCACCAGTCTTATTCTTAATCTTGAAATAGATTCAGATAGTTTATTTGAAATTGCAGGCCGTTCGAGAGGGACCCCCAGAATCGCAAACAATCTGCTGCGCTGGGTTCGGGACTACTCACAGATGAAAGCAATGGGCCAGATGAATTTAGAAATTGTTAGAAGTGCTTTGGACATGCTTGATATTGATGAAAACGGTCTGGATGAAATGGACAAGAAAATTCTAAGAACAATGATAGATCATCACAATGGAGGACCAGTAGGCCTAACTACAATAGCCGTTGCTGTTGGCGAAGAACCCGATACTTTAGAACAGGTCCATGAACCTTATCTGATCATGCAGGGCTTCCTCAAACGAACTCCCCGTGGCCGAGAAATCACAGAAATGGGGCGAAAAGCACTTTTTAGTTGATCATTAATGGGCGATTTCGGATTATTAGCTTTTTAAAACCACTACAGAAAAGAATGTCATGAAAAAAAACATATTCACGTCTTTATTTCTCACACTGCTTCTAACCGCGATTCCATCAGTCTCACATGCAGGCTTTTGGGACTCGGTACACGGAATGATTTGGGGGACAAATGCTCCCAATTCACCTAAAATTGATGTATTAATTCTAAACGACCAACCTGGTGCCATGATCGATGTCCAAGGAAAATACAAGTTGTATGACCCCCATGCCAATCAACACCTCGGAACGCGCTTTGTTGGAAAGAAAAAAATGATGCAGGGGATAGCCACAGGTCTAAAATGGGGTGAAGAATTTCCTGGGATTTTCCAAATTCACATTGTTCCCGAAGATTCAATGACAAAAATCACGGTAAATGGAATTGAATACCCTGGCACAGTTATCGTTTATGATCTTGGCGGATCCATCAGCGTGATCAATCGCGTTGACCTAGAAGACTACTTGATTTGCACCATGAGTCATCAGCATTATCAACCCCTTCCCGAAGAGACGTTTGCCTCAATTGCCATCGTCGCACGTACCTATGCTCTATATGAGTCGCAAAATCCTAAGAATCGCTACTGGGCCGTTGATGCACAACATGTTGGATATCAAGGAAATAAAGATATCGATACCACAAATCACGTAGCGCGTGCTCTAAAAGTGACTCGTGGCATGGTCCTAAGCGCCACAGGTGCTTACGAAGGCATAGTTACCCCAGTCGCAGCACAATGGGGGCCAGGCAGTGGAAGCCAAGGCTCTCCTCACAATGGTATTTTCTCTCATATCTCCCTCTTTGAGGCAGAAGAACTCGGAAAGAATGGAAAGGACGCATCCACCATTCTATCAAAAGCATTCCCTGAAGCTCACATTGAGTTGCTTAGGTAGAATTCATAGTACTAACCTTACCGAAAGGGACATAAGGGACCAAAAGGACAATAAACAACCTTTTGGTCCCTTTCGGCATTAGGGATTGTAAAGAATTAAATTTTACAGTTCCCCTTAACACCCCAAAGTATTGATCATTCTCTTTTTCTGCTTTACATTAAATGATTCTTCTTGCATGTTATATAGCAGTTGAGTTATTCAATATGTATGAACCAAAGAGGTTAAAATTATGTCAATTGAAAATGCAAAGGAAAATCTAAAGGAATTTGGAAAAGAGCTAGGTCTCGAAGGACTAGAGTATGACGAAAATAATACGTGTATTCTAGGAATCGATGATGAGTTTTCGCTCCACATTACCTATGAACCGAATTCTAAGCGTCTTTACCTGTATTCTCCACTACTTGATGGACTTCCACGTGATGACAAAGCAAAATTAAAGCTCTATGAGGCCCTTTTAGAGGGTTCTATGCTCGGCGGCCAAATGGCCGGCGGTGGTGTTGGTGTTGCAGTTAAAGAAGAATTGATTCTTATCCACTGCACTCTCGACATGGAATACGCTGTTCCTTCAGCATTGCGTGCATTTGCTCCTCTCTACGTCGAAACTGTAGAAAAGTGGAGAAAAATTTGCCGTGATATCAGCGAAGGACGCGAACCGACTATTCCAAAAACAACTGGCCCAGGCGGAGCCATTGGCCCGCAAGCTCGCGGACCAGGCGGCGCAGAACCTAAAGGCATCAAAATCTAAAAAAGAAAGCCGCGCAAGCGGCTTCTCTTATTTCTGTATAAACTTATAAATTTAGGACATTAAAATGAATTATGTAATTATTGCTGGGCGCTTGGGAAGAGACGCTGAAACACGATTTACAGCAGATGGAACCAAAGTGGTGACGCTTACAGTTGCAACGAGCTCATTCAAAGGTGGAAAAGAAGAAACTATTTGGTGGCGTTGTACCCTTTGGGGCGATCGCTTTGACAAAATGCTGCCCTATTTGACAAAAGGATCTGCTGTAATCGTTTCAGGAGAACTCTCAAAACCAGAAATGTACACCGACAAAAATGGCGTACAACAGATCGGTTCGTTGGAACTCAGAGCAGAAAGCGTTCGCTTTTCACCTTTCGGCAAACCTGCCACAGGCGAGCAACAACAGCAACCAGCACAGAATCAATCACCTGCCCAGAACAGAAATTCAATGGCAGAAGTAGTTGGCGGTGGAGCAGCATTTGCTGCAGCATCAACAATGGACTCAGATGAAGATCAACTTCCATTCTAATTAATAGGTCTTAAAGATGAATTTTGCAATTGAGTCAAATGTCGATAAGCGGAAATCAGCCGACCTTGTCGTTTTACCATACTGGAAAGGCGATAAGGAGCCTTTCGCTGCCGTTGATGCAGGAAAACTCCATCAGATTGCACATTCTCCGATACGACAAAAGGATTTCACTGGGAAAGAAGGTGAAGTCCTTATGCTCTATCGCGAAGAAGGACCAGAGCACCGCGTTGCCCTGCTCGGATTGGGTGACAAAGAAAAAATTACCGTGGAAAAACTTCGACGGGCTTATTCTGCGATTGCCCAAAAAGGACAAAAAGTTAAGGCAACAACAATGAATATCATTGTCCCGCACATTGAATCATTGGAAGACATAGACGTGGCTCGAGGAATATCTGAAGGGATTTTATTGACCAACTACGCGTTTGAGAAATTGCAAAAGGAAAAAATTAAAGACGAATCCAAAGTTTTGCTTGAGAAAGTAACGCTAGTCGGTGCAAATAAAAAAGAGCTGGAAGCTGCTCAAAAGTTTGCAACGATTGCAGAAGCTGTGTACATGGCAAGGGACCTTGTCAATGGCAACGCGGATGACGTCACTCCTCAAATTTTAGCAGATGTCGCTCGTTCCTTGGCAAAGAAAAATGCCAAAATAAAAACGACGGTGTTTGATCTCAAGCGTATTCAAAAAGAGAAAATGGGACTGCTACTAGCAGTAAATAGAGGTTCTAATCGCGAGCCAGCTTTCATAATTGTGGAATATAAGGGCAATCCAAAATCAAAAGACCACACCGTCGTCGTGGGTAAAGGAATCACTTACGATACCGGAGGACTCAATTTAAAGCCTACTGGAAGTATGGAGACCATGAAATGCGACATGAGCGGCGCCGCTTGTGCCCTCGGAACCATTCGAGCAGCCGCAAGTCTCGGTCTGAAGGTAAATCTTACTGCAGTAATTCCATCGACCGAAAATTCCATTGGCTCAAACAGCTATAAGCCAGGTGATGTCTATACAAGCTATCTTGGAAAAACAGTCGAAATCGGCAATACCGATGCCGAAGGCCGCCTTGTTCTAGCTGATGCACTAGCATATACTGTGAAAAACCTTAAACCGACTCGTATAATCGATTTTGCTACCCTCACAGGAGCAATTGTAATCGCTTTAGGTGAAGAAACGACAGGCTTATTTTCCAACGATGATCATTTGGCCGAATCGCTCACTAGGGCTGGTAATGAGACTTTCGAACGTGTTTGGCGTCTTCCTCTTTATGAGGAATACAGGAAGCAGCTAGATTCAAGTATTGCAGATATTAATAATACTGGCGGAAGAGAAGCTGGATCGATAACTGCAGCGCACTTCTTACAAGAATTTGTTGGAAAGACACCCTGGGCTCATCTGGACATTGCTGGAACTGCTTTTCTTAAAAAAAGCAGATTTGGCTATCGACCTCAACATGGGACGGGAGTTGGAGTCCGTTTAATGATTCAGTTACTTAAAAATCTATGATAAAGGTTGGCATTTTAGGAGCTACAGGAAGTGTTGGGCGAAAGTTTGCCCAACTTTTAAGAGGGCATCCTTGGTTTGAGCTTATTGCCGTTGCTGCTTCTGAAAGAAGTATTGGTCTGACGTATAATGAAGCAACGGCCGGAAGAGTGCCATCTGAGTTTTCTCATCTACAAATACAGCCATGTACTCCGAATTTACCCGTTTCGATAGTTTTTTCCGCTCTAGATGCTTCAGTCGCAGGGGAGATTGAAACTTCTTTTGCAAATGCAGGTTATTTTGTGGCTTCAAATTGTCGAAATCATCGGATGGATCCTCTTGTTCCATTATTGGTGCCTGAAATAAATGCAGATCACCTAGCGCTTTTGGGTAATGATGGCAGGATTGTCACCACTCCTAATTGTTCTACAGTTGGCTTGGCGATGGCTTTAAAGCCGCTTTTGGATAGATTTGGCCTAGAGCAGGTCCATGTGGTGACTATGCAGGCAGTGTCTGGAGCAGGTGATGTCGGGGCAAAGGCGATGAATATTGAGGATAATATCATTCCCTATATTTCCGGAGAAGAAGGAAAGATAGAGTCGGAGCCGCTTAAAATTTTGGGTGCACCTTCATTAAGAATCAGTGCACAGAGCAATCGTGTGCATGTTTCGGATGGACATACATTATGTGTATCTGTTAAATTGTCATCACGTGCAACCCCTGGGGAAATGATTGATGCTTGGAATAGTTTTAAGTCGATTCCAGGATTGCCCAGTTCGCCAACCAAGCCTATTTATTATTTTAGTGAAGACAATTTCCCTCAACCGAAGCTTCATCGCGATCTAGAAGGGGGGATGGCCATTTCAATAGGAAGGCTCCGTCCCTGCTCCCTTTTCGACTACAAATTCGTTGTTCTATCGCACAATACCATCCGTGGCGCAGCTGGCGGCGCCATCCTCAATGCCGAGTTAGTAACCTCGCTATCATGTAAGTAATATCAAGTAGACATCAGGAGGTTTTATGTCATACACAATATCGAATGCACACCCTTCCAGGAACCATCCTGATTTACAAAAGTTAATAAGCTGTCTTGATTTAACGGACCTAAATGATAGTTATCATGATGACCAACAACATGGTGAAATTCAAATCGAAAAGTTATGTCATAAAGCATCGACCCCATACGGCAATGTTGCTGCAGTATGCATTTATCCGCAATTTGTCAACTTTGTACGAAAAACATTAATTAAAAATCCTATAAAAATAGCCACCGTGGTCAATTTTCCTAAAGCAAATGATAGTCTAGAAAAAATTACCCAGGATATTCAACAGGCTATTTTGGATGGAGCTTCAGAGATTGATGCTGTAATGCCGCATGATGATCTTGGCGAATTTGTACAACACTGTAAAAGTCTTTGTGGAGATAAAATTATATTAAAAATAATCTTAGAGACAGGTGGATTAAATGATGACCAAATCAAGCAAAAAAGTAATATTGCCATTCAGCATGGAGCAGACTTTTTAAAGACATCTACAGGAAAAGTACCTATAGGTGCCACGCCTAATGCTGCAAAAATCATGCTAAACTGTATTAAAATGAGTGGCAAACCTATTGGCTTTAAAGCATCAGGTGGTGTGAGAACGGTGCAAGATGCACTAATATACGTAACCTTAGTAAGAGAAATCTTAGGGGAATCTGCCTTTTCTCCTCGTTATTTTAGAATAGGCGCTAGCCAGTTGCTAGATGAGATTTTACGTTTACATTCCTCAAACGCCCGTTTTTTAGCATTTCCAACAGTCGGCTAGGTGGTCATTGACTAGGCCTACGGCTTGCATATAAGCATAGATGATTGTAGAGCCGACAAAGGTCATTCCACGCTTTTTGAGATCTTTCGATAGTGCGTCGCTTTCTACCGTGGTCACGGGTACTTCTTTAAACGATCTCCGGTGATTGATAATTGGTTCTCCTTTTACAAAACTCCAAATATAGCGATCAAATGAACCAAATTCTTTCTGAATTTTAAGAAACACCTGTGCATTCCTTCGAGCAGCATAAATTTTTAGTCTGTTTCGGATAATTTTCTCATTGTGAAGCAAGACTTCTAGCTCATGATCAGTCATGGAGGCGACTTTTATAGGATCAAAATGATGAAAGGCCTCTCGGTATCCCTTCCGCCTTTTTAGAATAGTTTCCCAACTTAATCCCGCTTGAGCCCCCTCCAGGATTAACATTTCGAATAAATGAGTGTCATCATGTACAGGAATGCCCCATTCATTATCGTGATACTCAGCATAAAATTCCTTGCCAGATTGTCCGCCAAAACATCTTTTTTTGACCATATGTACTATTCTCCTTTTTTCACCCTAATATATCAAAAAAGGAAAATACCACCGCCGAAATTTATGCATTGATTTTTTATTGCAGTCTGAATTTAGAAACATGTTGATCCCAAATTTTTGATGTTACTTTAAGAGAAATGCTCGGGACTTTGGCGCGCCACAAATAGTTAATAGAACGTATATAGAATAATAATACTCCGAGAAAATTCAAAAAATGGTTGATTTTTAATTTATTTCGGAATATAATCCGAGATATGATGATAAATCGCGGAGTATGATGATATGTTTGAACATATTTTGGAAGAGCAAAATCCACATTGGAAAGGGGAGTTTTATGAAGTACAGATTAAAAGAAGTTGTTTTCCTGTATTAATCGACTATTTGGAATCTGATAATATTGTAACTCTGACTGGTGTGCGCAGAGGCGGAAAAAGCACCCTTTTACAACTTATCATGAACTATCTCATTCAAAATAAAGGGATAAATCCCAACAATATCCTTCATCTCAGACTCGAAGAAACAAGACTCATTCGGTACTCGCAAGATCCCGAAAATTTGCAACGAATCTTCGAAGATTATTTAAAAATTTTCGCTCCCACTGGTTTGATTTATATACTACTCGATGAAGTACAATTTTTTAAAGATTGGCCCGTGTTTGTAAAATCCCATTTTGAAAATAAACAAGTCAAATTCGTGGTTACAGGATCAAATTCTAAAATGCTTTCAACTGATTTGATAACATTGCTTTCTGGCCGTACGCTATCTTTGGAAGTGTTTCCTCTCTCATTTGCGGAATTCATTCAATGGCAAGGAATTACCATTAAAGATCCTCTTGATTTGACAATTCATCGAAATATTTTGAGAAAATATGTTGATGTTTACCTTGAATGCGGAGGATTTCCAGGAGTTGTTTTGGAGCCGAAATCACATGTGCGATCCCAAATGTTAAATAGCTATGCAAAAACAGTGATTTATCGGGATGTCATCCCACGTATGCATGTTCGTAAAACGGTTGAATTGGAGACCCTTTACGGATATTTAGTGTCCAACATTGGAAAACTTTTTTCGTACCATAAATTAGCAGAGCTTTTTCAACTTTCAGATAAGAGTATACGAGATTATATTGCTGCATTTGAAGATGCTTTTTTACTATTTGAAATAGATATGTTCTCGTATTCTGTGAAGAAACAATTGAGAAATCTTAAAAAAATCTATGCTGTTGATGTAGGTCAGGTGAATGCCATAGCCTTTCAATTTTCAGCTAATCATGGTCGTCTCTTAGAGAATCTTGTTTTTCTGGAACTAAAAATTCTTGATCTCGATATTTTTTATTACAAAACAGAGAAGGATCTTGAGGTTGATTTTTGTATTAGAAAGGGAGTAATTTTTTCCCTGGTACAAGTTGCATGGGAAATTCGCGAATTGGAAACAAAAGAACGGGAACTGAATTCTCTTTTTAAAGCAATGGATGAGTTAAATTTGAAAACTGGTGTTTTAATTACTCTTGATCAAGAAGAGGAATTTCATTTGAATGGCAAAATAATAACAATGTTGCCTATTTACAAATTCTCTTGTCTATCCTCACAAAGCAAATTGGCAATCCTTTTTCCAGGTTTATAGGAAGGGGACAACCATCACGGTAATGTTGTCTGTGCTGCCGCGGGAATAGGCGAGGGCAATGAGGTCGGCCGCCTGATCGCGCAGGGGCCTGTCTCCATGAAAGTAAGAGACTGCCTCCTGTGATCCTATAGCATCCCACAAACCATCCGTAGCTAAAATCAAAATGTTCATAGAATCACTATCAAGTTCATTCAATTCAAACTTTCGAATGGTAGGCCTGGCAGAAACACTCGGATGCTCAACATCCCCAATAGATCGCGCTAAATCTAGATTGCCATCCACCCGATTCCATTCAATAAATCCACCTCTACGAATAATTTCATCTCGGTAGGGTGCTATTGTGGGCTTGGCATCCTCTGTTAGTTGTATCGCCTGACCCCCTTTTCCCAATACTGCTCTAGAATCACCTATATTGATTACCCAAAGGTCACTATGGATAACTAAGCAAATAACGGCAGTCGTACCCGAATAATCAATCGATTGAGCCGTTTTCCGAAAAACATATTCCCTCCAAGCCTCGTCAAGTAGGACGCAAAGTTCCTTGAGCGAATTATAACAGGAAAGTTCATCACTTGTGTTGAGGTTATTAATAATATATTTTTTGAGATTGGTTTTGACAAATTTGGCGCACTGATCTCCACCATGTCCATCAAAGATTGCGAATAAATAAACTGGCTCACGTCCCTCAATGGTAATTTCCGAGGTGTAAAATGTGTCTTCCATGTACTCTCGCGGCCCTTGCGACGATGCCATGCGCGCCTGATACGGACCACAACGTACTGAAGATTTATGAAAGATATGATCCATAAATATGAATGTATTGTGAAGTACTTTTTCCGGCTTTTTAAGAGGAATCGGTTTGGAGAGGATTTTTCTGACCTTATCAGGATCTGTTTCCTTCCGATGATCTTCATTATATCTGATACTGGAAAATTCTTTCATATAACTTATTTTAAATAAAGAACTCTCACTTAAATGTCAATTGGCATGAAAAATGTATACATACTACCAGCACAGGAGGTGTGTCATGCCAGTCAAAAAAAAGGTGGTTGCCAAGAAAACAGTGGCGGCCAAGAAAAAAGTGGTTGTTAAAAAAATTATATCTGTAAAGTCTAAGCCTAAGACAGTTACAGCAAAAGCTACAAAGCCAAAAAGAGTTCAAACTGCAACAGGTTGGAAAAGAATGGCCCAAAAAGCCAAAGTTGCCAAGAAAAAGACAAAATAGGTGTTTATCTATTTTTGAGCTTTTTTAGAATATTAGAGTAAGGCGAAGAGACCTCTTCTAGGTCTGTATCTATCCCTTTTTGAATTTGCTTGACGCTTGTCATTACGGTGCTGTGATCGCGTCCAAAAAGGTCTCCTATCTTAGCGAAAGGTAGATTTAGTAATGAGCGGCAAAAATGCATTGCAATTTGACGGGGGAGGACGCAATCTCTGCTTTGAGCCTTTCCCAGCACATCTTCAGCAGTAATTCCAAAAAATTCAGAGACCTTGTGTACGATTAAATCGGGCGTTAATGAATGTTGTTGTTCGAGTTTAATCAGGTCATCAAGAAGGTGTCTTGCAATATTTGAAGTGATCGTCGGATTAGCCTGTCTTAAATGGTCTTTATTTAGGTGTGTGCGAAGAATCAGAGCTTCCAGAGCCCTGCTGACAGATTTTGTATTGCTCGAAAAGGTTGATAAAAGAAAATCAGTGACTTTAGGATTTAAGTTAAATTTAAGAGCAGCTGCCTTTTTTTCTAAAACGATTTTAATTTCTGAAGAATTGAGTTGTTCTAAAGGAAGAACAATACCCCATTCAAAACGGCTAACAAGTCTTGGCTCGATGTGCTGCAACTCACCAGGTGAGCAATTTGCGCTGAGGACAATTTGTTTGCCTGCCATGTGGAGGGTGTTGAAAGTGTGGAAAAGCTCTTCCTGAGTCGCCCCTTTTCTTGAGAAAACTTGAACATCGTCTAATAAAAGGACATCGATATTGCGATAGGTCTGACGGAAAAGACTCATTTCTCCTGCACGTATTGCATTGATGACATGTTCTGTAAAAGTTTGTGAGCGTGCATAAAGAACTTTTAAGCCTCTACTTCGCAGTGCATGGGCTGTCGCCATCAGAAGGTGGGTTTTGCCTGTTCCTTCTGCACCGTATAGATAGATAGGATTAAAACCTGCGAGTTCCCCATCTGAAGGTATTACTGTATTCGAAACAGTGTCGTAATTCGATATTTTGCAAAGAAGTTTATGTGCAAGTAGATTACTTTCAGATTCAATGAAGTTTTCAAACGTAGCCTGGGGATCTAAATCATCAAAACTTAGATTAAAAGATGCAGGTAATGGACTGTTATCTTTTGGCTTTAAGGTCTTTTTTTGACTTCCTGGTGCAGGTTTCGTATTTAATAGGGATATGTGAACAACGATCTTCTTGTTATTGTTATTAACGAAAGATTTCAGGAGTTTTTTGCGGATGTGTTCCTCGAACCAAATTATTTGGAACGAGTCTTTGGCTTGTAAAAAGAGGTTGCACGCGTCGAAGTCAACAACTCTTATTGTTCTTAACCACTTATTAACTGTTTCCGTTCCTAACTCTTTTTCCTGTTGAGCTAAGAATTTTTCCCAGGCTTGCATCTTAAAACTATCTTTCCCAAGTAATATTGATCAAAATGAACATTAAAAAAAATTCTTTAAATATGCAAGAAAAATAATAATTTTTTTTTCAATCAAACTCTCGCCCCTTTATTTTTGGCCGAATTGCCACCATTTTGGTTTTTTCCCCTGCTTTGGATCTATTAATACAACTTTAGGTTCTGGATTGGCTTTAAATTGTTTTGCATTCCACCACTGCTGCACGATTCCTAGTAGCATGGATGATAGCCAATAGATATTGAGTCCTGCTGGGAAATTGTAGAACATCACAGCAAAAACTACGGTCATTATATTTCCCATTGCCCTCTGTTGCCGTTGCTGTTCGGTCATCAGATTTGCATCTGAAGGTGCTATCGACATAAATCGTTGCTGTACCAACATGACCAAGCCCAGTAGAATGGGGAGTAAGTGAAATTCAGTTCCGATAAAGAAAATGGGTTTCGACCAACTAAATACTACATCAGGTGCGGCGAGGTCATCGATCCATCCCGGAATAAATGAGGCGCCTCTCAATTCAAAGGTCGATTTCAAAAGGTCAAACATCCCGATAAGAAAAGGCATCTGGATCAGCAAGGGAAAGCAACCTGAAAGGGGATTGACTCCACTTTCTCTATAAAGATTCATGATCTCCATCTGAGCCTTCTTGGGATCTTTCTTATTGCGTTCTTGGATTTTTGTTACCTCGGGTGCAATTTGCTGCATCTTTAGCATCGATTTAGTCGACCAGCTATTGAGAGGATAGAGCATGATTCGGAGAGCTACAGTCAGCAACACTATTGAGAAGGCCCACGAGTTGGTCAAGTAATGGAAAAATCTCATTAAAATAAAGAGAAACTTTGAAATAGGCGCGGAAATAAAAGTGAAGATTCCATGGAATGTTTGCGATCCAATGAAATCAGGATTATATCCCGTTGCAGGGTCAGAGAAATGATTGTCCACGGCAATAAGATTACTTGAAGCAAAAGGTCCTGCATATATGCGGAACTTCATTTCGCCGCCCATGGAACTCAAAGGGAGTGAAATCATGTATCCTGGGAGGTCTTTAGGGTCAAAACGGTTGTATTGCTGCCCAATTTGGATGAGTCTTGATGGAACAACTGAACCAGAGATGTAGTCAACGCGATATCCAGAATCAATTTTGGAGAGTGGATCGAGAATCATGCCCAGGAATCCATTAGAATTGCAGACCCAGTCTGGATTGTCAGATCCGTTGATAATTGATTTTTCAGGAAGATCAAGTGAGATGACCTCGCTCTTTTGGTTGCGGGTTTGGCGGTATTTTAGTGCTGGGGCTGGACCATTTGAGATCCATTCTACTTCTGGTATTCCGGATGTCAGCCATAATCCTCTGCTGTCCCCATCGATTTTGATTGTTAGATTGAGGATGTAGGGTGCTTTTTCTGGATTTTTTTCCATCGTGAAGGTTTTTGTGATGGTTCGATTTTTCTGTTTGGCTTCGAAAACGATCGACTGGCTATCAAAGTGTTTTACTTCATAGGGAAGTTCTGCAAGTTCGGGATATTGCGAAATGATATTCAGTGCGTGGTATTCAGCGGGGATTATGATAGATTTCTGTTGGCCTGTTTGGATTAGATTGCGTCGGAGGAGTGGGTAGTATCCACCTTCTTTGCCTTTAGAATGTGCTACGGAGCCTTTTTCGCTAGCTGTTGAATAAGGAACTGAAGGAAATAGTGCATTGTAGGGATGGTCTTTCAGGATTGTGCGGTCAAAGTCGATTTCTTTGACGTCGCTATCTTTGTTTTTTTCACTTTCGAATGGGAGGTTGATCTCGGCTAAGCAACCGCCGATGTTTGAGAAGACTAGTTGTTGGTAGTCATTTTCAAGAACGTAGTAGGATTCGGGCGTTTTTTTGGATGGGGTTTCTTGAACCACCGGTTCTGTCAATTGCGTTTGTGCTTCTTCGGCCTTTTTTAGTTTTTGTTGTTCTTGCCATTGGCGCATCTGTTCTTGGCGCGGGGCTTCGAACCACATGTTGACGAAGAAGAGTGTGACTGTGAGGAGTATAACAAATAAAAGTGTACGTTTATCCATAAATTGCTTTGAGTGAAGGGTTAAAAAAAGCCTATCATATCACATAAATCCCTATCAGGGAAGAAAAAAAAGAACCAATCTTACCATCCTTCATATCCTGCCGCGTGCGATCATGCAAATCCTGTTATTTAAAGGAATAACAGGATTTGCATGATCGCACGCGGCAGGATATGAAGGATGGTAAGAAGATATAAGAATTTGTTGTAACATTTTTGTCTTTAAGTCTATTGAATCACTGACTGGTTGCGGAAGTTAAGGGCTTCTATCAGGTGCTCTTGTTCTATGTTACAGGAGCCGCTGAGGTCGGCGATAGTTCTGGAAACACGGATCATGCGATTACATGCTCTTGCAGACATTCCCATGGATTCGACGGCTTGGCGAATGATCTCTTGACCTTTCGGGCAAATCTTTGCGTGAATTTTCATCTCAGGAAGTGTCATTAGACTGTTTGTCTTAGTCCGACCAATGCGTTTTGATTGAACTGCCCTAGCAGCTTTGACACGGGCTCGTATTGTCGCCGAAGATTCACCAGCTTTTGCTTCGAGAATCTCCATATATTTTAAAGAGGGAACTTCGATATGCATGTCCATGCGATCCCAGATGGGCCCAGAAATTTTTCCTCTGTAGCGATCAATCTGCATTTGAGTGTCCTTGCAAGGCTTTTCCGGATGTCCCAAATACCCGCAAGGGCAAGGGTTCATTGCAGCAATGCAGATAAAATTGGTCGGATAGGTAAAATTACCATGGGCACGACTGATTGTGACTGTTCGGTCTTCTAATGGCTGCCTAAGAACTTCTAAAACAGATCTCGAAAATTCGGGAAGTTCATCTAAAAAAAGGACTCCATTGTGAGCCAAAGAGACCTCTCCAGGTCGAGGTGAGGATCCTCCTCCAATGAGTCCTGCATAGCTAACTGTGTGATGTGGAGAGCGAAATGGTCGTTCTGTCACTAGTCCGCATCCCTCAGGAAGCATCCCTGTCACAGAATGCACTTGGGTTGTCTCCAAAGCCTCTTCAAGGGTTAATTCGGGCATGATGCCAATGAATGCTTTGGCTAGCATGCTTTTTCCAGATCCTGGAGGCCCTGAGAGCACTACATTGTGGCCTCCGGCTGCTGCAATTTCCATTGCACGTTTGACGTGTTCTTGACCTTTAATGTCTGCGAAATCGACTGAAGGGATAGCATTTTGAAAGATCGAGTCATTAATACCCGCTGCGTATGGAGTTATTGTTTCCGGTTGCTGTAGGAATTGTACTGCTTCATTTAGGTTGCGGACGGGGATAATGTCTATTCCGGGGACGACGGCGGCCTCTGGGGCATTTTTTGATGGAAGAATGACACCAACTTTTCCTAGCTTTTTTGCTAGCATTGCAATTGCCAAGACTCCTTGAATGGGTCTAAGGTCTCCGCTAAATCCAAGTTCTCCAACAATGAGATACTGCGTATGTCGTCCATGGTCTTTGAGTTTGCCCATGGAGCATATTGCCCCTAAAGCTATGGGTAAATCGTAGAAAGAGCCTTCTTTTTTTAGGTCGCCAGGGGCTAAATTGACCGTGCATGCGACAGTGCCAAAAGAATATTTTGAGTTGCGTAATGCTGCATAAACCCTATCTTTAGATTCTCTTACTGCGGTGTTGGGAAGGCCTACGATAATGAACTTAAATTCCTGAGAGTTAGATATATCCACCTCAATTTCTACAGGAACTGCTTCTAAGGCTATAAGTGAGACTGATAGTATTCGAGTAAGTGTCATATGTTAGCATGCTACTAAATTATTCAAATTAATTAAAGTAAAAAAATAACTATATGATACAATGAAATTAATGGAGGTGTATTATGAAAAAACAAATATCACGTTTTTCAATATATCAATCAAGTAAAGTTTTAGCTCTTTTTGTATTTTTTATTTATGCAATTATGGTTATCCCATTTGTACTTTGGGGAGTAGCACATAAAGAAAATGCAGTTCTTATACTTTTATTTATGCCATTTTTCGGGTTGTTATTCGCCTTTTGTTTTCATGCTTTAGCCTTTTGGTTCTACAATTTGATTGCAGGCGTCTTTGGCGGCATTGAAGTAACTTTTAAGGATATTGAATAAAAAAAAGTGCCCCTGCCCCTGCCCTTGCCCGTGCCCCTGCCCGTGCCCCTGCCCTTGCCCGTGCCCCTCCTGCCCGTGCCCGTGCCCCTGCCCCTGCCCGTGCCCTTGCCCTTGCCCGAATTCAGGAATAGGCACGGGCGTGAGGGGAATTCGGGCAAGGGCAAGGGCAAGGGCAGGGGCAAGGGCAAGGGCAAGGGCAAGGGCAAGGGCAAGGGCAAGGGCAGGGGCAAGGGCAAGGGCAAGGGCAGGGGCAAGGGCAGGGGCAAGGGCAAGGGCAAGGGCAAGGGCAAGGGCAAGGGCAAGGGCAAGGGCAAGGGCAAGGGCAGGGGCAAGGGCAAGGGCAAGGGCAAGGGCAGGGGCAGGGAGAGCCCGCGCACTGGCGCGCGGGCTTTTTTAGTTTACTCGGCTCTGAGTATGAAGTAAGCTGGGTAGGCAAAGTGATTGTTGGGACGCGCTGCGGCCTCGACGGTCACTTCTTTTCCTACGAAATCTTGCAGATTTATTTGCGTGCTGTAAAGGTACGCAATCGGTAAACGGTTCATTCGATTAATCAAAATATAATCGCCAGGCTTATTGCGTACTGGTCGCTCAAAAGCTTCAATTACTCCAGATAAAGCTACCGAACGTTGTCTCTCATCTTGATAAAAATCACGGATGGTTCTGTCTTGATGCTCTTTCGACCATTCTTGGAAGTGGGCAATCTCAACAGGAATCCATAATCTCATTTTCTCAGTTACAGAAGAGGTGTCCTGATTGGTCAGCCATTCCTTATAGAATTCGGATGCTGAATTTTCGTTGTTCACATGATTCAACTTTTGCTCGACTTCGGCAAGTTTTGTGTTTTTGTCTTTGAGGTCATGTGCCACATTTTCTTTTTGAGATTCAAGGTACCCTACTTTTTTCTGTAGATATGTATCTTGCAAGTGCTTCAACAATTCCTTGGCCTGTTTTGTCTCATGTGGAAAATCTTCATATTGTGAAACAATTTTATTTAAATCAGCATAAACACCATCCAAATGTATTTCTGGGAAGGGTTTTTCTAATTCAAGCTGTGCAGTCGCAGATGTCGTTTTCAGAAGACCTCGCACTTCCTGCTTTCTGTTATTAAGGGAAGAAATAAGTGTTGCGTCTCCAATTTTAACGACGTAATCTTTCGAAACATACAAGCGGAGGCTTTCAGGTATTTTTATTTCAAGCCACTTATTGTTTTCGGCGCAAATGGTGCCTTCAATCTTATCTCCGCTGTTTAGCTGTGCAATCACCGGTGCTTCCAATGTAGGATTCAATCTTACATTGACACGATTGCCTTGAACGGTATCGTCGACGACGAATGATTTATACACATAAGCTTTGACCTCTCTAGGGGGCATGACAGCTAAGAAATCATCGGTTGTTCCAGTGACGAGAACCAACTCATCACGGTCCATTTCACGTATAATAGGGCTTTCTAGAGATGGCTGTAAGCGTAATCTCACTCGGTCTTTAGCGATTTTTCCGGTGAAATCGACGAATGGTTCTTGGGGTTTTTCAGGCTGAATTTCCGGCTTTGCAGTAGTTTCTGCGATAATTTCCGGTGTTTCTGTTTCTTCGGAATAAAGTTGTGCAGCCGCTATAGCTGAGGCGGCTAGAATTCCTGAAAAAAGAAGCGATGTTGTTTTGCGCATGACGTGTCTCCTGGTAACAAAATTTAGTAATTACCACGGATTCTATGTCACTTGTTGATTAATTTCAACTTTTCAAAACAGCAACTACGTGTTCGCATCCATTTTGACCACAAGTGCAGCCAACGGGTTGTCCAAGAAAAACGGTAAATTGTTGCTGTTTGTTAATTTTATCTATGACGGTATACATTTTATCGTTATTTTGTACTATCTCCCATTGTTGAAAGGCTAGTTCTTCAATAGGGACTTCTTCTTCTATTTGAGGTTTTTCAACGCCACTCATTGCCCTAGAAATTTGACAAAACATGCAATTGCAGGATGGGTCAGCTAGTTGGGCAATAAAAGTGTCATCGGGTTTGATAATTTTGGAAATAGCACTGATTCTTTCCAGTACTTCAGGAGGAAGGTCGGGGGCGTTAGCCTGTTCCGGGTCGTGTTGGACTGGCATGCCCATTCCATCGATGGTGCCAAATCCAATTCTAAATGGCGATGTTTTTTCTGCCAGCGCTGTCGCATGGGCGTGGAAAATGGATTCGACATGCATAGGATCAAGGTCTGGGATTTCGATGGTTTTTCCATCACAAAGAGATACGACCAGGTTATGTCCTGTCATATGGAGCGAGGCGACGTTTATCCAGAGTGTGGATACATATGGGGGGATGCATAGTATTCTACTATTTATTTTCATGGCTTTGCCTCCTTAAAGAAAAAATCTATTTGTAACTTAATCTAAAATGTATCATACCAGAAGAAAAGATGGAAGTCAACACGAATTAGCACTTAAATGGTTAGAGTGCTGGTTTTTTACGTAAATTGCTCAACACTAAGGATGTAACACATGCATAGAAAAACTTTTGTTCTTGATACTAACGTATTGCTCCATGATCCCGATGCTTTAAAAAAATTTCCCCACAACGACGTCGTTATCCACGTTATGGTCCTTGAAGAGCTCGATCGAATGAAACGACTCCCCAATGAACTCGGACGAAATGCTCGCGCCATTTTCCAATTTCTCGACTCAATTACTGCTTTCGGACATGGAACACTCCATAGCGGTGTCGAACTCGAAAATAAATCGACCGTTCGTATACAACTTAATGTGAAAGTGGAAGGAAGTACCAATGTCAGTCCCGGAATTCTCGATCATAAAATCATTATGGCCGCGTATTATCTTCAGGAAAAAGGACAGAGAGTTGTCTTCGTCTCCAAAGACTTTGCGGCCAGAATTAAGGCGGAAGCGCTAGGACTCGAAGCACAAGATTATGAGAATCTTAAGTATTCTTATGATAATATTTATAAGGGAATTAGCGAAATCAGTATCACCAAACATCAAGTCGACCTTTTTTACAAGGATGGGGTAATTGAAATTCCCAATTTGGAGGCAAGTCCGAACGAATATTTCGTCATGACTTCTGAAGAACATACCTCTGCAGTAGGTAAATACGATGCCAATACAAATAAAATATGCTCCCTCCTGAAAATTCCTAATATCTGGGGCATTAAACCCAAAAACGTCGAACAAAAATGTGCTATAGATCTGCTTCTTAGAGATGAAATCAAGTTAATTACCCTCATGGGCCCCGCAGGAACAGGAAAAACTCTCATGGCATTGGCGTGTGCCATGCGCAAAGTATTTGATGAGGGTACATACTCAAGAATTCTTGTTAGCCGCCCTGTAGTTCCTCTGGGACGCGATATTGGATTCCTTCCTGGTACAAAAGAGGAAAAACTATTTCACTGGATGCAACCTATCTACGATAATCTCGAATTCCTCTGCGAAGCAAGCGATGGTGGCGGACATGCAGAAACTCTAAAATGGGTGATGGAAAGTAAAAAGATCGAGATGGAAGCAGTCGCCTATATTCGGGGTCGTTCGCTTCCTAAAATTTTTATTATCGTCGATGAGGCCCAAAACCTGACTCCACACGAGATGAAAACAATCATCTCAAGAGCCGGGGAAGGAACCAAGGTAATCCTTACTGGCGATCCTACACAAATCGATAACCCGTACCTGGATAAGGATTCAAACGGACTCACCTATACGGTCGGTCGGTTTAGAGACCAAAAGCTTTACGGACATATCTTTTTGGATAAAACCGAGCGATCCAAGCTGGCAGCCATCGCCGCAGAATTACTGTAGCCTCGCTTTGTCCTAAATTTATGAAAAATTACGCTTGAAGATTATAAAGCAATTGTGGTAAGATCGTATCTTTCAAACGAATTAGAATTGGAGTAATCGATGCGTAAGTGTCAAGTAACAGGAAAAACAATCTCCCGAGGATTCACATATAGTATCCGCGGTATTGCGAAGAAGAACAAAGGTATCGGTCTAAAAGTAACCGGTAAAACCAAAAGGCGTTTTATGCCAAATCTCGTTATGAAGCGCCTGTGGGTGCCAGAAGAAAACCGTTTCATCAGAATACGTGTTTCAACACAAGGGCTTCGTACCATCGATAAAAACGGCATCAGCGCTGTCGTTCGTAGCATGCGCAAGCGTGGAGAAAAAGTCTAAGACAACGGCAACCATTTTTCGTTAACGTTATGCCGTTTGTTGATGTGCTTTTTTTGTTCAAGGTTGATAAGCTCATCGTCCGTCTGGGCGGGGAGCTTTTCCTTTTTGAATTTTGTTAATTTTTCTTTAAGCTCTCTAATATAGTTCACCTCTTCAGGTGTCGCGGTATCGGGATGTTTAAAAATCGCCTTTAATTTTTTCTTGTTTAATTCAAGTTCTTTGAAGATCTCTTTATCCTTTCGATAGATCCAAAGTAGCTCTTTTTCGACAAAACCTATCAGGTTCTCGGGAGATAACTCTTTCGGTTTCACCTCGGTGCCCATTCCGGAGGCAATATCGGCCAGCTCGAGTAAATTATTGACCGTAATTTTTAATATCCCTTGGTCGAGCATCCCCTCAACTTTGGTTAAATTCGTCTTTGCCATATTTCACCTCTCACGATTTCATTATAACAAATTTATTTAAAATTGACAACCTATTTGCAATACAGTATCTTGGGAGATATGGAAGAAGTATCAGCGGACATAGTCGTTATAGGTTCAGGACCTGCCGGTCAGAAGGCTGCAATTCAGGCAGCTAAGGCGGGGAAAAAAGTAGTAGTGATCGAAAGATACATTGATCCAGGGGGAAACTGCCTATTTTCTGGGACTATTCCATCAAAATCCTTGAGGGAAGCCATTATTGACCTCACTCGATTCCATGAAAGACAGTTCGAAAGTGATGTTGGATTAACTCATAAAGTATCGATGGACGATCTAAATAAAAGATTGCATCAAGTCTTAGAAGATGAAAAGGCTATGATTTATCGCCAATTTAGGAAAAATAACGTCAGATTGATACAAGGTGTGGCCAGATTTGAAAATCCACATATGTTAATTATTATTGATTCAGATTTTCGTATGCTCTATCAAATACGAGCGGAAAAATTTATTATTGCTACTGGTTCTAAACCACGTAATCCTATGGAAGTGCCATTTGATGATAATATAATTCTCGATTCAACAAGGCTTTTGGGAATTAAAGACGTTCCTAAATCGATGATTGTGTTGGGTGGCGGGATTATCGGTTCTGAATATGCTAGTTTTTTTGCAACTTTGGGAACAGAGGTCACAGTAATTGATAAGGGAGACCATATTCTGCCCGTTTTGGACTCCGAAATTGGTATTCATTTGCAAACTTCATTGACCGACATCGGATTAAAGTTTTTAGGGAAGAAACGACCAAAAAAGATTGAAAAGCGGGAGAATCACGCCTTTGTAGAATTTGAAGATGGGACATCATTGACTGCTGATACGCTCTTGTATGCTTTAGGGAGAACCGCGAATGTGGGAGAGCTTCACGTAGAAAATGTCGGAATTAAAGTAAATGAGAATGGGTATATTCCCGTAAACGTTCTTTTTCAGACTACTACACCCAATATTTATGCAGTTGGAGATGTGATAGGTGGTCCAAGTCTTGCATCCACCAGTATGGAACAAGGTCGCCTTGCTTCTCGACATGCCTGCGACATTGAAACACACCAGTTTCCTTCTTTCTATCCGATTGGGATCTATACCATCCCCGAAATATCCAGTTGCGGCTATACTGAAAATAAGCTAAAGGAGATCGGATTTAACTATGAAGTGGGTAGGGCATATTATTACGAAATTGCCAGGAGTCATATTGCCGGCAGCGGCACCGGCATGATCAAGATTCTTTTCCATAAGGAAACTTTGGAAATACTTGGAATTCACGTGATCGGCCGTTCGGCTACAGAGCTTGTACATATTGGTCAAATGGCAATCAGCTTCAACGCGAAAATAGACTTTTTTGTCGATCAAGTATTTAACTATCCTACCTATGCCGAAGGGTATAGAGTCGCAGCGCTTAACGGCCTCAACAAGATTAAAATTCGTACATAAAGTTGTCGTAACATCTTCTTTTTCCCAAATTCACTTGCGCCTACAATGTTGCCATGTAAGATTTTTTATTGCTGTTTAATTAATTATGCTATACTATTGCTTCTAATAAACTAAAAGTTTTAATTATTATTGGGTGTTTAAAGATGTTTGCGCTACCTGGATCAGTTTCCTTGTAAAATTGTTACTATTGGCGAAAAAGGGGAATATTTAGATATCGATTATGATTTTCTTGAAAAGTATGAAATCTCCAAGCAGGGTGCTGCTCTAGTTAGGCCTGACGGGCATATTGCATGGCATTCACACGATCAGAATGAAAAAATGCCAAATTTTTCATGGTTATCGAACGCATCCTGAAAGTTACTTGACCCCGAACTACTACTTTTTATTATCTGTGTTCAACATGACCTCATAGAGAAGAAGCATGGCTCTTTCCATTTTTTCGTTGACCTCCTCCAATAATTCCCGATCAACAGTTCTATAAAAAGGAGGAGCGCAAATAGAGATTCTTCTTTCATTAAGGGTTCCTTCTTCTTCTATAGCTTTGAAGGGGAGTTTCCAAAATCCTCCCAAACAATGATAACTCATTTTTCCCCTGTCATATTTTAAGATAAATGCTATGCGCATCGTAGCATCGTAATGATAACCTCCTTCATTCTCGGAAATTAAAGCATCTGCTTTCTCGCTTAGCTTATGAGAAAAACGTAAATAATCGGACATGTAGTACTTTTCAATGATGAAAGATTCATCCGCATTTCTCCACCAATAAGAATAATTCTCGTCAGGATGTTTCTTTAAACTAATTTGTGGCTCCAAAATCATCTGAAGGACGCCATCAAGCTCTTTATCTGCAACTACGATCACACCGTTTCCTAAGAATTCTCTTCTTGGTTTGATCACATAAAGCTCTGAGGGCATTTTTTTTTGTATTCTTTCTGCCAACAACGAATCATATTTCTTAGGATAAAGTTCCCAATCAGCTTTATATTCTTTTAATTCGGCGTTCTGGTTAAAGAGCACATTCATCTTGTGTTTATCAATCCAATAAGGAAGAGTGGCGGCATCAATAAAAAGAACACCTGGATAGGCATTGCGAAAGAAATTAAAATCTCTGACCACATCGCAAGCAGCATAGACAATGCCTCCGTAAGAGGCTATGGAGGAAAGATCTACAGGGGGCAACTCCGCACACTCTAGAAATGCAGGATCCTTCGCAAGTGTTTTGATTGACCGTTCGAGCCCCCATCCTTTTGCTGCTAAAGATCTCCTTAGGGGAGGGTAGACCGGCCCTGCAGCCCATTTTTTATTCGAAAAGCGATCAAAAAAGTTGACAATCATCGCTGAAATACTTCCATTCCCTCCCGAAATATAAAGATCGCCATTTACGGTAGAAACAGCCCCATGCTGCACTTCGCAGATCTTGAGTCCATGTTCTTGACTATATTTAAAGTCAGACACCATATAAGAAATGTCAACGGGATATATCGTTTCGGCATGAATGAATGTCCAAAAGATGCTTAAAAGTACACAAGAAAAGAGTTTCATAATACGTGCGGTCATAATGAAATTTATAATTTATTTTGATAGTCAAATCTTACATGTTTTCGGTGTTCTCATAATTAAGGAAATAAAATTCTATCTTATTTTCTGTCTAGCGTGTTATAGAGTCCAATGAAAAGAGTCATCTAAACACAAACATGTTAACCTTTCAAGTGGTATAGTGCAATTTAGAACATTACAACCTGAACAGTAACAAAACATAAGGATTAAAGTTCATCATGCAAGAAAATTATTTTTCAAAAATATTTTTATGTGGCTTAATTTGCGCCCTATTAGAAAGCAATTATCTTGCCTCTGCCGTAGAGGATTCACATGAATTTTCCCATGGGTTAATCGAGATGAACGATTTAGTAAATAGTTTGCAAGATTCTCATTCCCGTCCGCACTATATCAAAAGAGGGTCCACAGGGCCAACAGGACCAACTGGGGCAACAGGAACTACGGGTGCTGCAGGACCAACTGGGGCAACAGGAACTACGGGTGCTGCAGGAGCCACGGGTGCTGCAGGAACTACGGGTGCTGCAGGAGCTACAGGGCCAACTGGGGATGCAGGTGCGGCAGGGGACACGGGTGCTGCAGGAGCTACAGGGCCAACTGGGGATGCAGGTGCTGCAGGAGCCACGGGTGCTACGGGGCCTACTGGAGCCACAGGCGCCACAGGATTATCAGGCCCCACAGGTTCTAATGGATCCGTAGGTGCCACAGGACCCATAGGTGCTACAGGAACAACTGGATCTACAGGAACAACAGGGCCTACAGGACCAACCGGACCTACAGGACACACAGGTGCAACAGGTCCCACAGGACATACAGGAACAACAGGTGCAACAGGTGCAACTGGCGCTACAGGGGCTGCAGGTTCTTCATTTGGAAATTACGCATATGCTATAAATGATGGAGATGACTCAGACGGAGCCATGACATTTAACATATCTTCCATAGCTGGAAATATTACTTACAGCAGCGGGGTATTTACTCTTGACAATTCTTCTTCTTCCGCGTCAGCGGTTTACTTGGTCAATGTGGGATATAGCTCGTGGGGTTCAGAATTAGATAATGGTTTTTTTAACATTGAGGTTAATATTAATTCATCAGGTTACACCGTTTATGGAAACCCGGTCTATGCTTCAAACGCAACTCCAGGAGGAGGAGGGGCTACAGCATTAGTAATTGTTCCAGCTTTAGAATCTGCTCTACTTATTTTGGAAATAGAAGGTGAATTATATTCAGATGAAGTTTCGATCACAATTATTCAAATAGATAATCATGGAGCTTCTTAGTTTATACCAAAACAACTTGAAAAATTGTATAAAGTCGAGCTTAGAGAGAGAAGGATGTCAGTCTTCACAGTCCACAGTTTGAATTGGAGGTTATAAATTGTGAACTGTGAAAGCTGACCCTTTTCTTATTTATTTCTAATATCATTGTCGTCGCTTGATGGAACACCGACAAATCCTCCGGCTTGCATGCGCCATAGCTTTGCATAGTGCCCATTTAATCCAAGTAATTTAGCATGTGTACCATCTTCAATGATTTTGCCATCGCTGAATACAAGAATACGATCCATATAAAATAAAGTTGAAAGGCGGTGTGCGATGACAATTGTTGTCCTCCCCTCCATCAGTTGAGTAAGACTTTCTTGAATATAACTCTCGGTAACAGAATCCAAGGAGGAAGTAGCCTCGTCTAGGATAAGAATAGGAGCATTTTTTAATATCGCCCTTGCAATTGCAATCCTTTGACGTTGTCCACCTGACAACTTGACTCCACGCTCTCCAACAAGAGTCTGATATCCATTCTCAAGCTTCTCTATGAACTCATGGCAGTGTGCTTTTTTTGAACATTCAATGATCTCTTCTTTTGTTGCATCAAGGCGTCCATATCCGATATTTTCTGCTAACGAGCGATGAAATAGAACTGGATCTTGCGGAATCATGGCTATTGCTTCTCTCAGAGACTGTTGAGTAACAGTTTTAATATTTTGTCCGTCGATTAATATTTTTCCTGAACCAACGTCAAAAAATCGGAGAATTAGATTCACAAAAGTACTTTTTCCGCTACCTGAGAAGCCAACTAATCCGACTTTTTCGCCTGGATTAATGGTGATTGATTTGTCTGTAAAGACATTCTGCTCTTTTTTGTATTTGAAATGTACTTGATCGAAAATAATTTGCCCTTGAGTGACCTTTAAAGCCATTGCATCTGGTTGATCGACGATTTCATGCTTAGTTGCTATTATTGACAGAGCCTGTTTACATATTCCGATCTCTTCTGAGAAGGAGACAAGTTCCATTACGGCGCGAAAAACCTCATCAATGATGAACATATTCAAAGTTAGAATTAATGCAAAATCACCAACCGTGATGGCATTTCTCGAGTACTCATAAATCAAAAGATACAACATTGCAGCAAGTAAAGTCGTCACAGAGATAGCATAAAAAGCCTTTACCTTGAGTAAATACCAATTACTTGTGCGCTCTTTTGATGCAACATCATCCAGGTAGCTTGAAAGATAACTTTTTTCGTAATTTTCCCGAGCAAACAACTTGACATTTAATATATTTCCTATGCTGTCAACAACCTTGCCGACCGCTGTGCTGCGAGCATTTGAGTAGATTCCGGAATACTTTTGAGCCTTTTTTGAGAGGATGATGGACACTGTTACGAAGATGATAGACCAAATAATTAACACACAGGTGAAAAAAGGATGAATAAAAAACATAGTTATTGAGCCTATGATGATCCCAAGTATGCAAGGCATAAAGTAATCTAATAAAGAAATGATTACTTTCGTGCCATTTTTTGTATATCGATAATTTTATTTCCAATACTTCCAGCAAAATTGTCCTGAAAATAGTTGTAGGAGTTCTTTTCAGCATAATCGAACATTTCTTCAATGATATCGTTCCTCATGTTGGGAAAAGTTTTTAATATGCACCAGTCCCAAAAACGAAAAGCACAGCCTAACAGAAAACTAACGCCGACATACAAAAGAGCCGGGAACATCACGGACAGAAAAAAGTGAATCAGTTTTGTTCCAACTTGAAGAGCGGTCGATGATTAGTTTCATCGCATATGGCTTCAGGGATAAATTGATTGCCCAATAAAGTGCGACCAAAATCATGCCTGAAAGGTAAAACTTATACCTTCGGGCGAAATACCATAAAAACTTGGGCAATGTGTCTGGGATAGATTTCATAAGATATTTTTTGTTTGAGGAACCATGTGCAAGGTTGTGATTGGATCTGTCAATGAAAAACAAGAAAAAATATTCATAGTAGACTCCTAAGTTACACGGCCTATTAAGCAATTATATCCTTCGGCTATATCATTGGCAAGGTTCAAGAAAATTTAGATTCCCCCAAGAATAATATAGCAATAACAACTCCGAATATGGAGTGACCCAATTCATTGGGTCTTTTTCAGGGTCGAATTTATTCGGCCCTGTGAATGGCCAAATTTCGCCGTTCACCAGGGGAAGGGCAAGATATCGCCGTTCACCGAACCCAATAAATTGGGCTCGGAAAAAGACCCAATGAATTGGGTCACTCGTGCGCCACGAGGCGTAATTCTATCAGTGATGGGAAGGTCATCACTAGGTAAGTTAAACCCAAATAACCTATACCAAGTCATTGGGCTCTGGAGGTAACAAAATGAGTTAAGCGTATGACAGGGAAGATGCAGTCTCGCTAAGGGAATGAGAAACGGGACTCCTCGGGGTCGTAGAGCAGGGCATGTATCGAAGATAGAATGATGAACGTGGGATATCCTCTAGCTCTTCTAGATAGAAGTACCATCTCCCTAGTATTAAAGACACAGAAGAAAAGGTTTTTGGCGGTGCTACCGGATTCATTATGTTTGGTTGCCTTCATGTTGATACGCTTTGGCTTAAGGCTGAATTGCGTCATCAAGGTCTGGGTACCAAGTTAATGAATGAGTGCGAAAAGGTCGGTCGCAAAAGCAAATGTACATTTGCAACTGTTTTCACCATGGATTGGGAAGCTCTTACTTTTTATCAGAAACTCGGCTATCAAATTGAATTTGTTCGCGAAGGTTATGAAAAAGACTCTAAGATGTATCTATTGAGAAAAGATCTATAGTTTACGATTTACATCTTGCGATTTTTTGAATTCAACTAGAGTTGCAGCTACCCAGCTTGGTGAAACATCATTTTCAAAAAGCGTCGAAACATCTACTAATTTTAAATCTAGAATATGAGTTGAGATATCTCCTACAAGGTACTTCAAAACTATGGTTGTATCAGTTGGATCGCCAATGGCAATTGGATTCATCCAATGAGAATAATATCCTCGATAATCATCATTTCTCAAAAGTGCATATCCCTCTTCAATATAGTTGTGGGCGAAACGATATCCTGCGCCATCGAGTTTTAGTGAACTTTCAGTTGATAAACCATATCCCATACCATGATGACACATATCATCCGTGGCTACAACAACAGAGTCTTTAGTTATTTGCTCGAGCTCTTTAATGCCGGGGAGGTTAGCTGGGTCGCTATTGACTAGACTCGGGTAACGTTCAATTAATTTTGGTGGCTTGATACCTCTTCTTTGGACTTCAAAATTAAAGAGAATTTTAAATAAATCCAGTGAGAATTCATTCTTTAGGCATTCATTAGGATCCATTCCTGGTCCAAAAACACCCCTTGAGGTTTCTGTGGAAATATCTTCACCATTTAATTCTTTGGATCTTGCCTGCATTAACGATGCTGTCATCGGATGTAAAACACCTAGAACTAAAGCTTGGTCAGCTCCGCTGTCCAAAATTCCATGAACAACAGCTCCTATCTGGTACCCACATTGAGATAAGAAGGTATGAGGAAATATAGCAGCTCCTCCTGAATTTAAGGTATTTGCTATTTGGCTTCCCCATTTCTTTCCATTATCCAAGATGGCATTCATCCCTTCTATGCCAAGTGTTTTTGGTTCGGCATAATATTGATCAAAAGCTCTTGGCTTAACTTGTCTTGCATTTAAAAAGGGGTAAATTTTGCTTGTCATAGGGGATCCGTCTTATTTAATAAAAATTTTAGACGTTCAGTTCTTGAAATTTTTAGTTGTTCATCATACGGAGCACGAACGGAATGATCCCAAACGGTATTAGGCCAAGCGGGATCATTATCATATCTGGCAATCACATGGATATGTAATTGAGGTATTTTATTTCCAATAGTAGCCACATTAAGTTGAGTGGGCCTAAACTCTTCCCACATAACTTTTTGAACAAAATCCAATTCCTTGATTAATTGCAGTTGGTCCAATGCCGATAAATCTATCATGCGTGAAATATTATGCTGACGCGGAATGAGATAAAGCCAAGGGTAATGTTTTTCATCACCCAAAAGTACCCTGCAAAGTGGTAAATCAGTGATGAATATCTTTTTAGCAAGTTTTGGATGAAGAACAAATGTCACTTATTGCCTATTACTTTTTTGATCCAGGAAAATCATAACATGTTTTTTTCATTAAGTAAAGACCAGAATATTTAAATATCCATAACTTTTTTGGCATACTCATGAAGTTCTTTTTTATTCATGAACAATATTATATAGAATTTTGAATTTTTTACTACCTTTTTGTAGTGCAGAGAATGTGCTTTTCTGGTATTATTCGAGTAAAACCCCGTGAAGCCTGGATAAAAAATGTTTTCTAAGTATTTAGACCCTAAAAATGATGTGGCCTTTAAGAAGATTTTTGGCACTGAGAAGAATAAGGATATTCTTATCCATTTTCTCAATGACATGATTACGTTTAAAGAAAATAAACCCATCGTCTCAGTTACTTTCCTCAAAACAGTCCAGGATCCCGAAACCGCGGCAAAAAAAACAAGCATCGTTGATATCCTATGCAAAGATGAAGTGGGGAATCAATACATTGTAGAGATGCAGGTGGCAAAGGAAAAAGGTTTCGAAAAACGAGCACAATACTATGCATCAAAGGCTTACATCTCACAAGCTATTAAGGGCGGAGCCTACCACGACCTCAAAGAAGTCATATTCCTAGCAATTTCCGATTATGTCATGTTTCCTCAAAAATCTGCCTATAAGTCGGATCGCGTTATTCTTGATAAGAAAAGTCATGAAAATGATCTTAAAGATTTTTCATTCACTTTCTTGGAGCTTCCAAAGTTCAATAAGGATATTGATCATCTGACAAATATGACAGAAAAATGGTCATACTTTTTCAAACACGCAGAAACGACTTCACCGGAAGAGCGAGTAAAGCTTATCGGCGAGGACGAGATTATGGATAAGGCATATGATCAACTAGATCGTGTCTCATGGAATGATGCCGAGCTCTTAACCTATGATCAAACCGAGAAATACGAAGGTGCATTTATTGCATCAATGGCCCAAAAATTCGATGAAGGTTTATTAGAAGGTCAAAAAAAAGGTGAAATGAATGCTAAAATTGAAATCGCTCGTAACCTTTTAAAGCAAAAGTTCGATGTGCAAACCATTGCGCATATCACCGGCCTTAGCTCCGATCGGATTAATCAGCTATAAAAAGAAGATTGGCTAAAAATCTAACAAAATACGGCTATGAAATGGGTTTGACATTTCCGATATGGAGTGACCCAATTCATTGGGTCTTTTTCAGGGCCGAATTTATTCGGCCCGCTCAAGTTTGGCGGTTTCTCATATTTTTGAGGGCCGAATTTATTCGGCCCGGTGGATGGCAAGATATCGCCGTTCACCGAACCCAATGAAGTGGGTCGCTCCATATTTAAGATTATCAAGTTATTTTATCAAAATGCCCTCTCTTCCTACTTAGTATTTCAAGTCTGAGCTGCTAGTTTGTTTTTCGGTAGTGAGGCAGGTTGTTTGCAGGTAGGCAACCATTTCATTATTGCCGGCTTTTTGAAAGCTCTGAATGAGAGGGGAGATGAAGCCTGCTCGATTTTCGACATCCTGTTGGTTTATTGCTTTGGCAAAGCTATAGAGAAGCACCGCACCAGGATTTTTATCATCAGGGCCCTCAGGAACCTTGTTGAGCTTGTTCACGGCCCAATCTATTACAGCGTTTTGAAAAGTACCGTCAAAGTATTGTGCGGCGAAAGCTTTGATCCATTCTTTATTTCTTTCCGGAGTCTGATCTTTCAAATAAGTATTCAAAGTTTCTATGTACTCTCGTTCGTTTGAAGCCTCTTTTTCGCGGCGAGCCATGATGGCTTCTTTTGCAAGTCCATTTTGTGTTAAAGGGGCATCCAATGCTGTCAGGGCCTTGATGGCTTTTCTGACAATAGTAAATAATACTAGTGATGAAGCTTTGTGTGAGCTTTCAATTTCTTCTGCAAGGGGTTCGAGATTTTGAGCTCTGAGTTCCGTGCTCAGTTCTTTTAATAATTTTACCCTTTTATCTTCGTCTGCAAGTGCATTTGCAACGCCTAATTCTGCGTCTACGACTTTCAGTTTAATTTGCAGTATCGCATTCACTATATCATTGCGCAATGCTCTAGTCCTTTCTTCGAATGCATTTAGCATTAGACCCTTTACAATTTTGTATAAACCGAGGCCTTCTGCAGGATTTGGAAAGCTTGTAACAAGACGCTCTCGAATCATAGCTAAAAAGCACTGGTAGGCACAGCTACCCGACTTTTGTACCGCTTCATAATATTCTTTATGTGGAGATGGAGGCTGCTTGACACCTCCGGTACATATTTTGTTGATTAAAGCATACACTTTGGTCATATCATCTAATTCCCTCTCAATAAGATTTGTCCAGTCTTCAGTGTCTTGTAGATTTTCTATGGGAACCCCTTTATACTCTATAAAAGTTTGATAGGTACCACTGTCTTCCAATTTAGGATGAATTTCAAGCCCTTGTCCTGTATTATAAAAAAGGAGACGTACCTTTCCTTCACCGGTATTTTCAATTCTAATCAGAGTTGCATGTCCCGGCGAGGTGACGGGGATTAAACAACTTTGTCCTTTGGGAAGAGAGTTTATTGTATCCACCAATTCTTTGGATTGTAAGAGGCGGTTAGATTTAACATCCATCTCTAGTAATAACCTTACTCCTGTGTGCTCATTCCATCGAGACTGTTGCAGCAGTTCGGTGTAGCACTGTTTTAAAATAGACTGTGCTGGATCTACCGCTTTGGACAGATTTGGATCAATGTTTTCCCTGAGTTTTGATTGAGTCGATTGCAGGGCATGAGCAAAATAAGGGGCAACCCAATAAGCAGCGCCGCCATGGTAAGTTTCCTTGCCTGGAAAGTACATGTGGTCTAAGGCAATATTGACCACTATTTTATTCATAGCATGAACTTCCTCTCCAAACTGATCGCTTACACAACGTCCATATGAGGATAAGTTCCGTTCAATTTCGGTGAGGAGTTCATCATCTTTTACCTGCCACGCCATCTGTTTAAGAATGGACAATACTACTTTTCCTTGATCAACAGCAGTGCGGACTTTATTTTCCACGCTTTCGGTTTGATTAAATATTTTACGGGCAGTCGCCAGATTTTCCCTTTGGGTGAGATTGAAATCGCTAGCATCGAAATCTGCTTTTGCCTTTTTGGATCCTGGCACTTCGTTTTTTATCAGAATTTGGAAGAGACCATCGATTATGTCCATTTTTATTGCTCTTCGGGCATCGCCACCCCCTACTATCATGTTTTTCATGAGAGATTGATAGGCTTCCAATGCTTCATTACCAAGTAAGTTCTTAGCCTCTCGGATTTCTTTTTCCAAGATGTTTGCAGGCGTACAGTGAGTTTCAATAGCGCTGAAAAAATCTGTACCATAGACATTATCAAAGGGTATGCGGCCTGATTGTAGAATAGTTTTGAGGGCATCAATGTCATTAAATGTAATGCAGCTAAAGCATAGTCTGTTAAATCTTTCTTCAGAGAGTCCATCCATTAAATATCCATGATGTGTAAGTTTGACTATCACTTCAGGATTCCAATTTTCTAGCATTATTGGTAGGATGTTTTTATTTGTATGTGTTTTTAAATACTCTGCAAATGGAGTCACATCTAGGGAGTCGGGTAGAAACATTTGATTGCTAAGCCAGCTGAAAGCGCGGTTAGCGAATGGCTCTCCATTTGTGGTTGATTCAAATGGAACATATTTTAAAAACAATGCGCGACATTTGGCAGGACTTGCTAAATCAAAGGGGATTTTACCTTCTTTATTGCCTTGAAGAGGGTCTGCCCCGATAGACAAAAGCAGGCCAACTAAGTTCTCATCGCCATTGTTTGCTGCTCCATGAAGGGCCGTGCTTCCGTTATTTGTGGCTTGATTTATGTCCACATCTTTATGTTTTAATAAATCTATAGCAAATTTTCGAACATCTGGATTAGGGTCATAAGCGATTCGGACGAGCAGGTTGACACCTGCCTCTGGGATTACCTGATAATTTGGTCCTAGTTCTTCGATGATATTAGATAATCGTTGCGAAATCTGAGGATTGTTTAGTAACTCGGTCTGAACTTGTCCTGTTAATTCAAAAAAATCTGAGAGCCATGCAGAATTTGTTTTTTCTTCTAACATTTTGCCAAGAATGACAGATATCGCCAGTTTTGAGAGCGTTGCCAATTTTTCGTTCACTTCGGTTCGGGAGTTGTCGTCAAGGTCATAGTTTGATATATCTAATACCTGTGAGGCTTTTTGGAGTATTGTGCTGCAAGAGGCAGCTGGGTTTTGCTGATCGTTTGCACAGTGCATGATTTCTTGGGTGAGTGTTTGGATTCGTCCGCTAAGAGTTTCATCTTTTGTTGCTACTCCCGCTTCATTAGCTGCTGTAGCAAATGCCATTGCCACTTTTTGAAGACCTTCCGGAATACTCATTTGCACCTCACATATAATATAATAACACTAAATATATATTAAAAGTAATGCTAAACTTATTATAACACTAATAATAATTTATTTTGAAAATAATTTTATATCGACGTATTTTTGGGTGTTTTTTATTGATTAGTGAACTTTTTGTTGCTAACTTTTACAACGTTAGACCACCTAACGTTTAGAACGTTAGGTGGGTTTTTGCTATGGATATAGAGTCAATTAATAGGAATTTATCAGAAGGGAAAATCGACACAAAAGAGATGTTTCCACATCAAAAAAATGACTTGCTAAGAAAAAAAAATTCCTTTAAATACTATGTCAAGTTTGAGAATGTGCTCAAAAAAAATGAATTTTTACAAGGAGACTATGATGTTTAGAGTTATTTTAACAGCGTTAATGTTTGCAGGTTTTTCTTTACAGGCTGGAGTGGGTATTAATGAAACCAACTCCTTGGAGAGTGTCAAAAAACTAGATGTAAATGCATGTAAAGAGTGCAGTAAAAGTCACCATCACCGTCGTTCAGGATTGCGAAATTATGCTGTATTTTCCAATCAGTTAGCTGTAACAACTGGAGAAAATATTACATGGTCCCAAGCATCCAGTGAAAATACGTCCGATATTTCCGTTGATGGTTCAGGTAATGTTACCCTTCCTATCCATGGAGTTTATTTAGTGCAATATACTGTAAGAGTAACAAAAAGCCCTAGTGCTGGTACTAGCACTGCCGTTGCACAATTGCAACAGACAGTTGCAGGAACTCCTACAAATATAAGCCAGGCCGTTGTTACTAATAACGTATCATTCGATGGAGTTACTGTTGATGTACCAGAATCACAATTACAAATCACCGGTTCAGCGCTAATACATACAACTTCAACGGACAATAATGTCATTAATTTGGCAATCACGATTACTGGCGGCAACCTTGCTATCCCAGATACAACTGGAACAGATGCTAACGCTGAGTTGATCATATTACAACTTAATTGATTGATGAGATGAAAAATAAGTTTTATTTCTTTTTTTTTGCAATGTTGATGGCAACAGGTATGGCCTGGTCTGAAGATGCTCCCAGACGGGCTCTACCTGCTCCATTTCCATCTCCCCCTTTTCCTTCTGGTGAATATCAAGGCTATCCGTTGATTGGAGTCCCATCAAGCGATGCCATCTATCCGCTTATGAAGGCTGTATACAAAACATCTTGCGGTGACGCAATAAAAAAAACTGGAGTTCAACTTTACGGTTGGGTGAATGCTTCGGCAAATTTAAGTAATTGCAAGGATTCGAATTCCCCTGACTCATATTGGATAGTTCCCAATCGCGTTGAACTAGATCAGTTTGTACTTCGTTTAGAAAGACAGGTAGATTCAGTCCAAACAGATCATATTGACGTTGGATTCCGCTCCACATTTTTATATGGGGTAGATTATCGATTCATGACAGCGGGGGGCTGGACCAGTGCGCAACTTCTGAAACATAATTATTTGTATGGATATGATTTTACTGAGCAGTACATTGATGTGTATTTGCCCAAAATTGCTCAGGGAATGATTGTTCGAGTTGGTCGCTGGATCGCATGTCCTGATATTGAAACTCAATTTGCCCCTGACAATTATATGGGAACTCATTCTATCTTGTTTACCTTCGACACCTATACTCAAACCGGAGTGATGTTTACAGTGATGTTAAACAAGTACTGGACCGTTCAAGCTGCTATCCATTCGGGAACCGATATGGCACCCTGGTATAAAGGAGCGGTGGCAACCGGAATGTTTGGCGTTCGTTGGGTTGCCTGTGATAACAAAGACTCTATATATTTGGTCTTAAATTCAATCAATAGCGCAAAATTTCGTCGTTTTCACATGTATGGACAGCGCCTAGGTCATGATAATTTTAACTACTTAGTTGGTACGTGGCAGCATAATTTTTGCGAAAATATGCATACAAAAACCGAGGGGTATTTCATGTGGCAACGAGATGCCGTGGTTGGCGGCACCCCAAGTGCGGGTCCCACACACTCTTTTGGAGGTGGTGGCGGCATCGGACCAAATATTCACGGAACAACATGGACTTACGGAGTTGTCAATTACACTATGTTCAAATTGAGCGACAAGGAATTCGTTACTGTTCGTAATGAAGTTTGGAGAGATGTCGATGGTGAACGCTCTGGCTATCGAGGAACATACACTAGCCATGCAGTAGGATTAACTCACAATTTTAGTTCAATTGTTCAGATTCGTCCAGAAATTGGCTACTATAGAAATTGGGATCATCCAGCTTTCGACCTCGGAAAACGAAGAGGAATGGTGTTAGCGGGTATAGATTTTACAGTTAGATTTTAATAAAAATAAAATGTTAAAAATGACCCCAAGACGACATCTTGGAGTCACTATAAACCAAATTGACGGATCAGAGGAAAACAGATTCTCACAACGGCAATGTTAGTCACAAACATAAACCCAGTTTCCAGAGTCATCTTGGACGTAGTAGCAATCGTCAGTATCAACAGCACCACCTATGAAGAATGCACCACCTGAATAATCTCCATCGTTTCTATACGAATTATCGCCCCTATCGTGTCTGTCAAATCCTCTATCACCACGATCACCGCGCATCTCCATACCTCGACCTCCTCCGCCACCTCCGCCGCCTCCACCACCCATGCGTCCTCCTCCACCACCTCTATCAGCATTGATAGCAAGAAAAGGCGTAAGTACCAAGGCGAGTGTAAACACAATGTAACTAAGCTTACTCATATTAACCTCCTTTTAGTAGTTAATAATCGTACCCCTGACAGAATGGCAGCTTTTGCTCCCATCCTTCACTCTCAGACTAGCATAAAATTTATTATAAATCCATTGTTTTTTTAGGCAATTTTAAGAAAATTATACTGTAACTGTCTTATTTTAAAGTTGTTATATCATTTTTTCTTTATAAATTCATTGTTGTATAGAAAAAAGTTGTGGAAAATAGGCCTCAAGAGATATCTTGTGCTTTAATTTTTTCCACAAAGGGAAAAATGAGAAAGGAAAGTCGAACTTAGGTAAAAATAACAACCAAAGGAGTTTAGAGATGAGTCTAATTGTAAGACCTGCTGTTGCGGGTACAGTGGGTGCATTTTTTGAAGATAGAAATGGGCTAATTAAAAGGGGATATGGTCTCCTAGGTAGCAAAGTTGATTCTATTAGTAAAATCAAAGATTTGTCCGTCATATTTTTAGATGATGCAGTAAATTATCATTATAAAAGCTCTCCAGAACTTGGTGAAGTTCTTAAATCTATGAAACCGCACGATGTGAATCAAATGATTATCTCATCAAAAATACCTGGTAATAGATTGGATAAAAATGATTTTGCAGGATCAACAGAAAAGTGCTTTTACGACATTCTAGAAAGTTATGGTATCCAAAAACTTCCAATTCTTTACTTGCATGGTCCGGACTGCTTCCACAAACCAGTTCTCGAAAAATTGAAAGAACTTAAGGAAGAAGGATTGGTTCAACATCTTGGCCTCTGTAATGTTAGCTTAGAACAACTGGAAGCCATTGTGAATGCTAAATATCCGATATCTTGTATACAAATCGAATTTAATCCATATTACTGGGATGAAAAACTTGTCGATTTCTGTCATGAGAAAGGCATTGTAGTTGTAGGTTACCGTCCATTTGGCGATAAAGAATCTAAAAATATGTTTAACGATGAGAGAATTCTTAATATTGCCAATCGTGTTAACAGCACAGCTCCAGCAGTCATTTTACAATGGGCGAATCAACATGGAATAACAGTAATTCCACATTCCAATGACGCAAAACATACTGAGGCAAATCTATTGGTTCCTGAATGGAGCCTTTCAAAAGCTGAGATGAAAGCAATGGATGGCATTAAAGAAGGTAAAAAAGCGACTACAAATTGGCAGAAGTTTTTGGTGCTAGATCTCTTTGCTGATGCAAATCAATGGATTGATTCACTTAAAAAAAAAGTCTAGCGCACTTTAATAAAAGCACGGAAAGTGTTTCCGTGCTTCCTCAAGGTTCTGGAGTCAATAATATGGTTGTTAGCGATTTCAAATTGAAATATTACAATGTAAATCCTATTGAAAACAAAAATAAATATTTTGTTCATGAGTGGAAGGATCGCATTGCCGAACTCGTTAAGGAAGAGCTTCTAAGGACTAATAGTAAAGATGGTTCACATGATTTTGGCCATTTTGAACGTGTAGCAAACCTTGCCCTTAGATTAGCAGAAAAAGAGGACGCAGATCTTTTGGTGGTTTGTGCCGCTGCGTTTTTGCATGATATCATCAATATTCCTAAAAACGATGCTAGAAGAAGCTTGGGGTCCTTGAACGCTGCAAATCGTGCTATAGAATTATTGGAATCAATTAACTTCCCTGAAGAATTGATAGGTTCAGTATGTCATGCAATTCATGCTCATAGCTTTAGTGCAAATGTGCCTCCTCAAACTATTGAGGCAAAACTTTTGAAGAGGTCCGATATGATGGCTGCTTCGGGAGCAGAGGGTGTGATGAGAGTCTTTTATATATCAGGAAAAATCAATTCTGAAATTTTAAACAGTAAAGATCCAGCAGCGGAACATCGTGATTTAAATGATGGAAAATATGCTCTTGATCATTTTCCTGTAAAGCTCTTTAAGCTGGCTAATTTAGTGAATATAAATGCTGGGCAAGATCTTGCGTCAAAGCTCGGAGATTATCTTAAGGATTTCCGAAGTGAAATGATTGTGGATCAGCAAGAGAATAATACTGAATCTGCACGCTTTAGAATAGCAAATGTTTTTCGTGACGCTGGAAAAAAGAATTTGGCTCTGTTCGATGATGGCGATCCATTAGGCAAGGAAGGGGATTATCGAGGTCCAGATCCATTTGCTGAGAATGGACGAAAACTTGATCCTTTTAAATATGCTTTAGATAGTCTCTTGAATGATAAAGATGAATATATTCAAAAATTTATCGCTCAGTTCAGGTACGAATTCAATGAAGTATACCACCAAGGAAATAAAATCTTGGTTTAACAAAAAAATGCGGAGGCGCAGAAGCTTGAAGCGCCTCCCAAATATCAAATCACAAAACTATAAGAACACTGGTGTAAATCGCATTTCAAAAAACTTTTTACAACGCAAAGGAGCAAAAGGGGCGAAGGCGCAAAGGAAGAAGGGGGTATGATGTAATCTATAATGTCGTTTTGCAATAAACATTTTTTTTGCAAAACGACATTATAAGTGACATCAACTTCCTTTCTTGCTTTGCGCCTTCGCCCCTTTTGCTCCTTTGCGTTGTAAAAAGTTTTTTGAAATGCGATTATACTCCCTCAGTTCTTATAGTTTTCCTGACTTCTGCCAATTAGTGCGGTCAGAGCACATTTGAAAGACCGCTTTTTTGATATTCTTCTAAATTTGTTTGTAATGTAAGGCGTTTGCCCGTTAGCTTATCCTCGATGTGAGCCTCATGCACATTCCAAAGAATGTCCCGTATGCGCTGTAATGATAAACCCGTCTTAATCTCCAAAAATTTTCCCATCATGAGTCGCCATAAAACAGAGCAAAACATGCGCCTTAATAGCATCGTGGCTATAGTGAAAAATGGGTCGTGTTTTGAGATCTGTTTTTGATATGCGAAATGCTTGCTCGACATGCCAGAGATCATGATAATACGCAACAATTTGATCATTGGAAGCCAAGTCTTCCGCAATATTGGTGCAATATCCTTTAACGCCAAGAAGTTTTTCAGTTTTTTCCTTAAGCTCTTCATCCAAAATAAATAAAGTGTTGTCATTGAGTGACTTTTTAATAAATTTAGCTCGTTTTCCAGGTTCTTTGCGAGCAATCAGTTCTTTCGCTCGGGTAATTTGCTTGTTGAATTGATGCCTATCTTTTTTTGCTCGTTGCTCCGAGTAAGTGCAAATCACATCGTAAGAGCGATCAGGATAAGGCAAGCGAATCATGGCGCCGTCTTTGCGTATCAATGTGCATGTGATCGAATTGATAAATGATCGCGTTGTGTTGGCTAACCGGCCCCCACAATATATTGATAGCCTTCGGCTTCGAGAGATTGCAAATTTTCCCGCGAAAGCATCGCTGCATCAGCTACAATAATGGGTTTAGTATCAGCATGACGTTTTTGAAATTGCTTAACGACATTCAGCATAGTGTGACCCTCAAACGTATTGCCCTTATAGACTTCGTGCATCAAAGGAAAACCCTGAGGCGTGACTAATAATCCAATGACAATTTGGGGTTGTTTAGATTTATCATCTTTTGAAAATCCTCTGGCTGCGCAGCTCATCGTCTGGTTCATGACTTTCAAAATACAATGTAGTGACATCATAAAGAACCAGAGCAAAAGATTCGCCGAAGTGATGACGTAGCTGTTTTATAAGCGGCATTTTCAATCATTTCCTTATGGGCAGCTAGCTTGGGAAGTAGGCGATAGACTGTGCGCTGTGCATAGGATACGTCGAAGTAACGGTTTAAAAGTTCAAGTGTGCGCAGCTTAGACGCGGGTTCAATGATACGCATCAGCGCAAGGTCTTGATAAAGTGAGGGGAGCAAATCCAAACCACATTGCCGACTACAACGCTTAAGTGCTTCATAGGCAAAATAGTGTGTTACCGCAGACAGCTGTAAGTGGTCGCTGTGTATGAGCCGTGCGGGAAGTTCTTCTATTATTGAAAAAAGTGAAGGCTGTAGACAAAGTTGTTCACGCAGGCGCTCGGCCTCGCTATAGAGTACAGCCAGTTCCTCGTCAGTATGGGCGCTGCCAATATGCTTCACCACAATACGTTTTCCATACGCGTATCGAATAATTTGGACAGCCGTCGCACCCGATGCGGTGCGGACAGTTCGAATAGTAAGGTCTCCCTGCATGGACTGCACAATACCATTTAGTGCGGTTTTTTGCATCTTTGAAAAATTGCAACCCATTGCAAATCAAACCTCTTTTTTTGGATATTTGAGGATATTCAAATTTTGGCAGAAGTCAGGAGTTTTTTGAAATGCGATTATACTCCCTCAGTTCTTATAGTTTTGTGAATTGCTGTTTAGGATTTGTTCTTGGGTTTGAGGTGATGTACGCCTTCGGCCATAAGTGCAGGGCCTATTGCTGATTTATACAAAGCACGATCAAAGATGGAATCCTGCAGGTGCACTTCTTCCAATATTTTATGTACAGAACGGAGTAGCATAGTATCTGAATCCGATGCCATATTGCTATCTGAAACCAGATAGTCATATGGAAGGTGGTTTAAGAGACCGGTTAGATTTCCATCCCACTTTGCTGGGCGAGTCCATACGTCCAGATAACCATCATCCAACGATTGTTGACTTTTCACGAAAAAACCAACGCGCGGCAGCGGATATTGTGCTTTGAAGACTAAATTGACCAGTACGTACAAATCAATGGAAGGAGGTGAAGACTGGTATAAAGCGTGCATCCTTAGTAGAATCTGATTGTTAATTAGATCAAGATGTTCTTTCGCCATAAGCCGTGTTTCTTCCTTCATAGATGGTAGCAGATCAGAATGGATAGGGCTAAGGTCCCTGAGATGGTCCATATGTTTTACGATCACTTCGTTCAATTCACTTGGAATTTCGCGGTATCCCAATTGAGCTTGTATGTCCCTTGGACCCAGGAGGGATGGTACAAAATGTTCCTTCAGGATAGGATCTGTAAGAAGTGCCTGATAGGCCTCTGGCAGAGACTCCAAAGGTATTAATGGTGATTTATCACCTCCAATATAGTCTATCTCATCTAAAACGGCTAATACCTGCAAGCGAAAAAAATCTAGTTCATTAGAACCATAATTTCCACTCCGTAGTCTGGAGGCATTGCTCAGAAGAGTTTTTGCAGCTTTTGAGATCTTTGCATTTGTTAAAGCTAGTTGCTCTGAAAGTAATACAGCTGTAAGTTGCTTTTTCTTCAGTTGATTATGCACTTCAATGTCTATCATATAGGGAGTAAGGAAGTTTCCTCTTGCCATTTCGGGAAGCATGTCTCCAGCAATTTCATTGAAGAATGGATCTAGGATCTTCTTTTCACCTTTCATTTCAAAAACGTAAAAGTGCTTGATTTGCTCTGGATCTTCCTTAATGTGCTTCCAAGCAAACTTCCAATCTCCATCAAGAGGAAGGTGGTCGTAATCAAATCGTTGCAAATTCCCCCAAATAATAGCCTCTACGTATGCAGAACGGCTATATTGAGGATACCCGATTGGAGGATAACTTTCCCCAATAAGTAGTGATAGAAATTTTTCATTTAGCTCGGGTGAAATACTTGCTGGGTCCTCTACCTGTCGTGCAAGACGCATTGCAGGAATGCTGACTGTCGGAAATTCATCGCGCAGCATATTGACAACTGCAATAATATGAGAGTCTTCCATGTTAACGTTATGGACTCCCAGTTCCATGCCGAGCTCTTTCACAGGTGCTCCTGCGAAAAAGCTTGTTGAAATAGAGATTTCTTTACCACTGCTAGAACGTATTTGATTAAATATCGATCTAAGTTCTGCAAGTTCATTTGGCGTATTTAGAAGTTTTTGAATCTCATGGTCTAGTTGCTCACGCGCCTCTTTATAGGCTCTTCTTTGTTCAGCGGGTACAGACGTTTCCATTGAAATAGGTTTGCCTTCAAATAGCAACAAAGGACCCTTTTGGGTACTGTAAGGAGCGTCAACATGTAATTCGACTTTTGCAAGGAACTTTTGTTTTCCCTGCATTTCCACAAGATCAACACCAAGATACAACGATGCAGCAAGCTCTGCAGTATCTCCGGGTTGCAAAGCCGTATCGACCGCTCCACCCGCACCCAACAAAGCAACTGTGACAGAACCGTTGTTCTCCGCTTCATGAGCAACAATGGGCCTCAACACTGATTTTAGAGTAGGTCCAACCAAACCAGGTTGCAGCCCCATTTCAGGTAGTCGTACAACATAGGCAGTATTTTCAGGTTTAATATTTGAATGAAAGACGTAGATGTTAAGATTCTGCGATTTATCAAGTTTTGACGGAAGGAATGGAATATTTAAGCCTAAAGCTTCAATTTTTTTAGGAAGCCATGAATCGTCTTGAACTAATTGCGGGGGGATATCGATTAGCCTTTTCCAGTGTGATCCAAGAGGCAGATTTTCGAATGGTGCACTTTCCCGTTCAATAAAAACGACCTGTCTTGGCGGGACCTCTTCAATTAGCGCTGGTAGCACTGCAGCAATTTCCTCATCAATAATGCCAAGATGTACCGTTACACCACCGAAAACTAGGTTTGGAATTATAATTAGTAGTTTTAATATTTTCATTTTGATCTCCTTCTTGTGTATATTGTGGGCCTATGATATATTAAGTCGAGAAATAACTCAAGGAGATCTATGAATAAGTATTTACCGTCATTTTTAATTTTTATTTTTGCAACTGTTTTTCCAATAATAGCAGAAGAGGCTATTTCAGAAGGGCATTCAGAGTATATCACAGGGAAGAAAATCTATGGAATTGGAATAAAACAAGATACGATTGCAGGTTCAAAAACCAGTAAAGGAAGGCAGGATCTGACTTCTCCAATTTGGCTAGGTGATTTATCTCGTTACATCGCATTAAACACAGAAAGGTTCCGCCTAGTTATTGCAAATGCAAAAAAAAACAACGATCCTTATATCTATTTGCTCAATTATGCCAACGCCTGTTTATTCGAAAGTCTTAATGAAGGATTGCACACAAAAAAGTCTTTAGATTATTTCCTCGAATCGGCTTGGGCCGTAATGGCAGCTATGCAAGTTGACCGATTTCCCTATCTAAAATATACATCAGAAGAACGTACTCAAATGGCTGATCAATTTTATGCTTCTTATTTAAATGAACCTTTTGCTACAAATGATGTCGACGGAATAGCTGTGCGTATGGATCTTGTCCCTGGACTAGCCATGGAGAGACTTGCATTGCATTTAGAACTATGTACGTGGAAGTTTGACAACGCACGTGGATGGGAGTATGAGGGCTTTCCCATTGGTTATCGCATGGCAAGTCTTAAGCGTCATTTGGACTTTTTGTTTGCCCGTAAGCAAGATGAAGACCACATTGCGCACCTAATCTGGAACTATATGGCTATCTATCAGGTTTGCATCACGCATCCGCACCTGAATGATATGCCCAACTACACAGCGATGCGAAAGGAGTCATTATGTCACAACCATACTTAACACCAAAAAAATTACTTGGAGGTCAATTTCCTCCGAATACTTTTGGTGATATCACAGTGGCGATTGTTGGATATTGCCCTCCCGCCGCAATTATAAATAAATACAATGCTAAGCAACCACCTGCACAGAATTTTATTCTGCTACCCCCTGAATGCGTACGTGTCTGCAGCCATAATGGCAATCGATTTCTCTCTATATCACATGTTTACGGTGGACCTGTCTCTGCCGCTTTGGTGGAAGAACTGGTCTACTACGGTATCACACATATTCTTGCATATGGTCTCTGTGGCGGATTAGGAACAAAGCAATTGAAGATAGGTGATTATTATCAGGTAACAAGTGCAAGAGTATCAGATGGAACTACGCCCTCCTATACTACTGATAAGTTGATTTTTCCTTCGAAGTCATTGGGAGGATTTATTGAATTTCCCAATATGACTCCAGTATGTGCCTGGACTGTTGATGCGATTTATCGTGAATATCCCGATGATGTTCAGCGTGCCATTGAAGAAGGATGTGATATTGTAAATTGTGATTCGACACATCTTTTTGCTGTCGGGAATAAGCTTGGAATTCAGACCATGCAATGTGGTGTCGTTTCCGATTTTATAGTTGGTGAAGAGGACGCCTGTTGGGATAGTGAATTGGGAGCGATGTTAGATGGTGGTGAGGGACCTTTGGACAAGTTGAATCCACTAGTTGAGTACTACGTGGAAACTCTTTTGCCATTGTGCACTCAGACCGCTATAAACAATAGCTAATCGTTAATATACCAAAAAGGACTAAAAAAATATTTATGTCCTTTTTGGTATTGAAAGATTGTGGAATTTCTCTGTGCAATTATTTCTGGGAGTGATAAAATTGGTCTTAATATTAATTTTTAGAGGCCAGAATGAAGTATTGTGAGTCTATATATCAGACAAAGCGATGGAAAACCCGAGAGGTTATGGTAGGCAATGTGGGCGTTGGAGGAAATAATCCCGTTCGCATCCAATCGATGACCACATCAAACACCCGCGATGCAGAAGCTACAATAGATCAAATCATGCGGCTTGCAGATGCCGGCTGTGAAATCGCAAGAATTACTGTACAAGGTATGAAAGAGGCTGATGCCTGTGAAAGCATAAGGAATGGCCTCCTTCAACGTGGTTATTCCATTCCTCTCGTCGCTGATATTCATTTTTTTCCACCTGCCGCCATCCGCGTTATAGATTTTGTCGATAAAGTTCGTGTGAACCCTGGTAATTTTGTCGATAAAAGAGCTTCATTCAAATTAATTGAATACAATGACGCATCCTATGCCAAAGAAATCGCAAAAATAGAAGAAAAATTCACCCCTCTCGTTGAAAAATGCAAGCGTCTTAAAAAATCAATGCGCATCGGGACCAATCATGGATCACTTTCCGATCGTATCATGAATCGCTATGGAGATACTCCTCGTGGAATGTTAGAATCTGCTTTGGAATTCGCAAGGGTGTGCCGCCAGAATGATTATCATGACTTCATGTTTTCAATGAAATCATCGAATCCCCAAGTCATGATTCTGGCCTATCGTCTTTTAGTTGCCGAAATGTTGAACCTTGGATGGGATTATCCCTTGCATTTAGGGGTAACTGAGGCTGGAGAAGGGGAAGACGGACGGATAAAGTCTGCAATGGGTATTGGTTCTCTTCTTCTAGATGGCATTGGCGATACCATTCGCGTTTCATTGACGGAGGATGCTTGGAATGAAATCGATCCTTGTAAAAGGATGATCCGTCTTGCAAATTTGTATGAAAGCAAAGGCATAGAACCCTTTATAGAGAACCATCGCAATTTTGAGGCCATTGTTCGCCGGCCGGTGGTGATGCCAAAAAATATTGCTCTTCATAGAGATGGGACAGTGGTTTTAACCGTTCGTCCTAATGATCTCCAAGCTCCTGATATATATAAAAATATAGGGTGTGATGTCAGACTCGGCCTTCCTAAACTTACGAAATCAAGTGCAGACTGTATTGTAATATCCGAAAAATGTGCAGTGCCCGAGATTTTGGATAAATTAAAAAATATTGGAGTGGGTATCTTATCCGACATCCCTTTTCTGACCTTGCAGCAAGCCAAAGCAATGCAAAAAAGCGATCTTTTTATGATTTCTCCTCTTCAAAAAGGACCCATAGCGGTCATCATAAAGGATGAATCGTCAGATCAATGGGCGATTTTAGAAGAAATAAAGCCCTCTCTCATTTTCTTAGCACCTTCTATTGATAGATTGCATTATTCTCGTCAGTTTTTTGATTGGTTGCAAAATAAAAAGATTCAGACACCTGTGATTATTAATTTTCACTATGACTGTTCGAAAGAAGATTTGATTATTCAGTCAGCGGCGGAATGCGGGGCTCTTTTTTGTGATGGACTTGGGGACGGTATTTGGATCGATGCTCCTTATGACATCGATTTCCTTCGCAATTTGAGTTTTAATATTTTGCAGGCTGCTAGAATGAGAACTTCCAAAACCGATTTCATTTCTTGCCCTAGCTGTGGTAGGACTTTATTTGATCTTCAAGATGTGTCAAAGCGGATACGTTCACGAACTTCTCATCTCCCTGGAGTTAAAATCGCCATTATGGGTTGCATTGTAAATGGACCTGGTGAAATGGCTGATGCCGATTTTGGCTATGTGGGATCCAAACCTGGTATGATTGATCTCTATGTTGGAAAAGAATGCATTGAAAAAGATATTAGCTTTGCCGATGCCGATGATCGACTGATCGACCTCATCAAAAAGCATGGTCGCTGGGTTGGTGCAGAAAACTAAAACTATTATTTTAAGCTACTTAAAAGCCAAAACATATAAAAAAAACAAGATATGCAAGATCGCAAGCGGCAGGATATGAATGATGGGAAAAATAAATATATTTTTTTCCCATCATTCATATCCTGCCGCTTGCGATCTTGCATATCTTGTTTTCCTGTCGCTTGTGATCTTGCATATCCTGTTTCTTTGGTTTGTGAAGATCTTGTTGGTTGCCAAAAAAGTTGTATTCCTATAGAATTTTGTGAATATGGTCTATTGTATTTGCATTACCTTGTAATAAAATTTTAATTTTATAAAATATTTTCTTTATATAGTCTTAACATTTTTTTGTTACAATAATAGTATAAAAACAATATAAACAAAGGGTTTAATAAAAAATGAGTTATATATCCACAGGATTTTCAAGAAGTTCGGAAATCTATAAAAATAGGGATTTAATCAATGAATCTCCCTTTGTAAACGGGAATTCAGCACAAAATAAGGGCATAACCTATGAAAAATCGGACTTTCTCGAAAAGATTGGTACTATAGGAGTTGGACTTTTTAGACTAGGATTTGGGTCAAACATAAAGGTTACATTGGCCAAAGATTCAAAAACCCTGGTTTTTCAAGAAACTCATTTCGCATTATTTACACGAATTCAAGCTGTTATCTTGGCAATTCTTACGCTGCCCTTAGCAATATTGCTCCTAGCAATTGGATGTGTTGCTTTAGACCATTCAAAAAGTTATCAGGGCATGATGAAAAAATATGAATATTCAATCAATCTCGATCGTTTTAATGTGCAAATCGCGCCAAGAGCAAGACATCACAGCATTGATCAACTTAATTTTAAGCAAGATCTTGCTACTCCTAAACACGCTGTTGAAACTTTTAACCCAGTGTTCGCACCAATAGATCTTAGAGCGCTTGATCTGGATTTGGATGCAAATCATGCTAAAGAAGGTGAATATTATCAAGTAAGAAATTTAAAGACTAACAGAAAAAATCCTACCTTTAAAATTGGATGTAGTGAATATATCATTTTTAATAGAGATGAGGGAAAATATGTATTTTGCACAAAGGCGCCGCCTATTAAAAATCTTGTTATCAGCGGTGGAGGAGCCAAAGGAGTTATACTTTTTGGTGTTCTCAAAGCTTTTGAGGATCACAAAGTGAGTGGACTTTCCTTTAGAGAGCAATTGGATAATATTGCAGGATCTTCCGTGGGAGCTATTACTGCATCTCTGTTTGCATCTGGAATGACAGCTGATGTTTTGGCTGAGTCTTCAAAAAATGAAGATTTTACAAAATTATTAGGGACAGGATATGGTCCAATTAATAAAGACGGTAAACCTCTTGTTAACTACCTCCGTCAAAGCATGAAAGAAGCTATCAGGGATCGTCTGGAATTGCAATTTGGAGACTTAAGCAATGTAGAAGTTGAAGCTAATGACATTTTAGCTGAAAATGAGGCAGATATTGAAAACATAAAGAAAGTTATGGAGTTTATCAATAGTAAAGATGACCAAGAAATGGAAATTACTTTTGCTATGTTAAGAAGTTTGCATCACATGGATCCGCATGGTTTTAAAGATCTAACTGTAACGGCTACCTGCCGCGAAGCTGGACAAATATTTTATTGTGATGCAGATAAAACCCCGAATCTAGATATTCCTACAGCTTGTAGAGCATCGGGATCTTTGCCTATTCTTTTATCTCCAGTCTATATCGATAGAAAATCGCTCTTACCCGGCTATCCTTGCGAAGATATTAGGGGAACTCATTTATCTTTCGTAGATGGTGGATATTTGGATAATATCCCAGTATCAACAATGGAAGGCAAGCAAGAGGAATCTATTACAAATCGAGGAGACGTCGGGCAAAATCTTCAAACTCTAGCTTTGGTATTCGACCACACTAGAGAAGATGAAGAATCGCAGTCTCTGTTTCACGAAGTAGAAACTGAAGAAAATATCCTATTTCAAACTTCAAAAATTTCGAGGTTTATATTTAACAAGATAATCAGTACAGTATGTAAAATAAATACCATGGATAGCTATACACACGAAACCAATAAAAGATTAGAAGAGATTCGATTGGATTACACCCATCGAAGCATACCTTTGTTGATAAATCTTGGAACAGTAGAATTTGAGAAAGCTAAGGAACACGAAGATGAGTACATATCTTCAGGATATGATCAAGCTACAGAGTATCTTGAAAATCACAAAAATGAAGGAATGTTTATCACTTTTGATAGTTGGAAAGATCTAATGGAAAAGGTTCCTGCAAGCGTGAAAGATGAAATTAACAATCAAATAGCTCAAAATAGAATCGATGCTTCATGGGCACTTCTTTAGGAATATGATTGATACTGATAAGAAATATTTTTGGTTTTCTGAAAGAAATAATGATAATGCTCATCTTTGGTTAAAAAATGATATTTCCATGCCTCTTGATTTAGTTCCAGGGATACTTAGATTATTAGATGGAAAATCCTTGGGAAGAATGAGTTGCCTCAATAAACTTTGCAATCGTTTAGTAAAGAAACATAATTTAGATGTTGCTCTTAAGATAAATGAAGTACTTCGAGGCAACGCGATGGAGCTCCTGGAAACGACCTTTGATGATGGCGAAAAAGATATGATGATTCGCTCTATTGCAATCACACACTTCTATAGTAATCCAAAACTAGCTTTAGAATACATAAATAAAATTTCGCAACCTCTGATTAGAGTCAGTGGAATGTGCGAGGTCTCAACTTTTTTTGAAAAGAAAGAGGCCATTGTTATTCTTCAAGAAGCCAAAGAATTGGTCCAGGCAATGCTTGAAAATAGTAGTGATGATAGAGTATATCCAGCAATTCGTATTGCGGAAGTACTTGCACAAATAGATTCTCGGTTGCCCCTCGAGCTTATTGATGAAATCTTTGCAGATGAGCACGCTCTAGCAAGAACTATTACGCTGTGTATTCTTTTGAAATATACGGACTACAAAGAATTAAGAGAACACTTATCTAAAGAAATAAATTTTATTATTAATGATGACAAATCATGTCTTAAAAAAGATATGGTATTTTCTAAAATAGCCAGAGCTCTTGCTCCAGTTGATATTACTTTTGCAATGATCGTGGCAAACTATTTTCCCAATGAGGAACAGCAAATTCGAGTGAATTGTAAATTTGGCAGAATTTTCTCAAAAAAGGACCCCTTTTATGGTAAAGAATTATTAAGTCTAGTGGATAAAATCGGAAAAAACTGCAGAAATGAGAAAATTAAGGGTAAAATGAATAAGCTGCGTTGTAGAATTGACCCAGAGTCTGCTTTTGAAAAAGCTTGTTTGAGCAAAGATCTTGAGCTTCTATTTGAGTGTGCTGCATTTTTACCAGAAAAGAGGAATGAGATATTAGAAAAGGCAATGGAAATCTTCGAGCTTTGCAAAGATAATAAAAATTGTTTTTTGTGTACTTTAGGTATGGCCCCTTATAATCTTCGGTTGGCATTAAAGTTGGCTGAGGAATTTAATAATCCATATGACAATGCATATACTCTTTTTATTATTTCCTATGAAAATTCTCTTCGAGAGGGCTCACTCGAGCTCGCTTCTAATTCTTTTGATGCGTTTAAGATGATGGAACATCATGCTATCTCAAAAAAAATTGAACTTATCTATTTGGTGTCCAAGTACGTTTTGATTGAATATCTCAAGCGATCAGGTAAAAAGATGTCGGGTTTTACTCGTAAAACTTAGTTTCCTGTGCGTAATATTGTGCTTTGAATCCTTGATTTTGATATGCTATGGATATATCTGAGGAGCAGTATGGTTAAAAATGATGAGACAGATGCCCTTTTGGAGGCGCTACGGACACTTCTCTTAGCTGGCGAGGCTGGAACACAGGAAAATATTTGTGAAGTCCTCGAAAGCAGGGGATTTGAAGTGAATCAATCAAAGATTTCACGTCTTCTTAGAAAAATTGGAGCAGTTAAGGTCGTAAATACCCTGGGGCAGGTCACTTATTCATTGCCTAGAGAACCTGCGCCCCCTAATATGGGTACACCTATCAGGAGTCTGATCCTTGATGTCGTTGCCAATGAGAGCTTAGTTGTGATTTTTACAAGCCCAGGATCAGCCTCAATGGTGGCGAGGATTCTGGATTATTCGCAAATATCAACCGAGGTTTTGGGAACTATAGCAGGAGATGATACCATTTTCGTCGCCCCTAAATCGGTAAAAAATATCAAAAAATTACACCAAGAGATTAGCACTCGCTTGAAATCTGTTGCATAAAATTGCATGTTTTGCTAATATTTATGCATAACAAAAAAATAAAGAGGTTGGTGTGAGTAAGAAAATTTCGTTTTTTTCCCTTGTTGTATTGATTATTGCCGCGATCGACAATATCAGAAATCTGCCGTCTGCGGCTCTTTTTGGAACCTCCCTGATTTTTTTCTTCACACTATCTGCTCTACTTTTTTTAATCCCTACTTCTCTTGTAGCAGCAGAACTTTCTGCTACTTTTCCTGAAAAGGGTGGGATTTACCAATGGGTCAACACTGCTTTTGGAAAAAAATGGGCTATGACAGCAATCTGGCTGCAATGGATTAATACAATGGTTTGGTATCCGAGCATGCTATCATTTATTGCAGGAACCTTGGCATATCTTATAGATCCTGAACTAGCTCAGAATAAGGCATATCTTGTCACATCCATCCTTGTAATATTTTGGACCCTCACATGGGTGAATCTAAAGGGAATTCATATTTCCGCTGTGATCAATAACATATGTTGCTTGATGGGGACAATGATTCCCTTGGTCTCCCTGATTATTTTAGGGGGCATTTGGGTATGCAGTGGACATCCTCTTCAGATTGATTTAGGGTGGAATAATTTGATTCCAGATTTTCACAGTTCAACAAATTGGGTTTCTTTGATTGCTATTATGGCCTCATTCCTCGGCATAGAGCTTTCAGGCGTGCATGTGAACGATATTCATAATCCACAAAGAAATTTTCCACGTGCCGTCTTATTTTCCTGCATGTTTATTTTTGCATCAATGACTTTGGGTTCGCTTTCGATTGCATTCGTGTTGCCCTCAAAGGACATTAATTTAATTTCTGGTGTGATGCAAGTATTCACGAATTTCTTCAAAGCATTTGGAATAGAAGGTTTGATTCCTGTGGTGACATTGTTGATTGTGATAGGTGCCGTCGGGTCGATGATCAACTGGCTGATTTCGCCCGCTAAGGGCTTGCTCCATGCAGCAGAGTTTGGTTTTTTGCCTGAATTTTTCACAAGGAAAAATAAGGCAGGAGTAGCGTCGAATATATTGCTAGCACAGGCTATTTTGGTCAGTTTATTTTGCCTTATTTTTTTATTAGAGCCCAGTATCAATGGTTTTTACTGGTTTATGACTGCATTGAGCACAGAGTTATACATGATCATGTACATACTGATGTTTGCATCCGGCCTAAAGCTGCACTATGCTCATACAAATAGAGTGCCTTCTTTCAAAATACCTGGGGGAAATTTAGGCATTTGGGTTGTATCATTAATGGGATTAGCCGGATGTTTAATTACGATAATGGTTACCTTCTTCCCGCCTGAAAATGTAAATATCGGCAGTCCTCTCCGTTATATCTACATGATCTGTGCCGGCAACGTACTTACTCTCTCGCCCATCCTTCTCTTTTTCTGGTATCAGAAAAGTTTACAGGGTACTAGAAATAGTTTTTAACTATATTCTCTTCAAGCTTTTTGGCGTCTTTGGCGAAATTGCGAATTCCTTCTGACAATTTCTCCGTCGCCATTGGGTTATAGTTGATCAAGAGACGGCACGTTTTCTCGTCAACTATGATTTTATCATATTTCTGATCTTTTGAAACCGACGGATCAAGCTTTCTAACCAATGGTCCCTCGAGATTTTTAAGCTCTTCAAGTAGGTTTGGGGCAATAGTAAGCAAATCGCAACCGGCGAGTTCAAGTATCTCTTCTTTATTGCGGAAGCTGGCTCCCATCACTTGTGTTTTATAGCCGAATTTTTTGTAATAGTGATAAATTTGGGTGACCGATTGCACTCCTGGATCATCGGAAGGGGAATATCCTTCAGGCTTTTCATTCTTTTTGTACCAGTCGAGGATCCTTCCGACAAAAGGAGAAATCAGGGTGGCCCCAGCATCGGCACAGGCAACGGCTTGTGCGAGTGAGAACATTAGCGTCATATTGCAGTGGATCCCTTCTTTTTCGAGCTGCTTGCACGCCATGGCCCCTTCCCATGTGGAGGCAAGTTTAATCAAAACCCTTTCTCTGGGGATTTTAGCATCTTCATAGAGTTTTATAAGTGAACGGCCGACAGCGATGCTGCCTTCGATATCGAATGAAAGGTCTGCATGGACTTCGGTGGAGACTCTGCCTGGTACGTATTTGAGTATTTCGACGCCGAAGTTAACGAATAGTTTGTCCATTAAAAGCATTCTTTGGTCTTCTTTAGATTTTCCTTTTTGCTTGGCATAAGCGACAGCCTCTTTGATGAGGTCGCTATATTGCGGCATGCTTGCTGCTTTTAATATGAGAGAAGGATTCGTAGTTGCGTCGGTGGGCTTGTATTTTTTGATCTCGTCGATTTCTCCGGTGTCGGCAACCACTGTTGTCATCGTACGCAGTTGGTCTAGTTTACTCATAATGCCTCCTATTTTTTTAAATCTTGCAGGGGTTCAAAACGGAACATAATTGAAAAAGGTTCATCGCCGATGGTGAGGTCGAGGCTGGAGTTTAGTCTAGTGAGAAGGAGTTTGTAGGGGACTTTGACGTGGTGCTCGCCAACGTCGATGCCGATGTTGGCATTACCTAGGATTTCTTGGGATTCGTGTACTTGCCTGCAGAGCGATTCGAATTTTTTTATTTGCCGCAGAAGTACTTCGTCGTCTATGAGATATTGCTTTTCACAATGCTCACAGCGTAGTGCTTGTCTCGATTTTTGGAGTTCAAAGATGGAAAAGCGGACCGGTGCTTGACATCCTTTGCAACTAAACTGAAGAGTATGACCTTTTTGCATGTATTATTTCCTTTAGATCTATCCTCATTATAGCATATCGCCCAACTTTATGCAATTCCGATTGATTAAAAAAATATTGGTTATGATAAGGTGATGGCATGATCACAAAATTAATTGATAATCACGTCATTGAAGAACTGAGTTTATACCTTTTGGAGAAGGAGTCCGAACTGGGCAAATCCCTTCTACAGGCAATTTCTTTATCAGGAGCCGGGTCTTTGTCTGAGTCGGTCGATTCATTTGTAAAAGGCATACGGGCAATATCAAAAAATACCCTTCAGGAGGTTTCTAGAGGCGAATGGAGAAGGGCATCACAGGATGTAAATTCTTTGCTTTGGGAACATATTGACCTTCTGGAACAGGTTATTACTGGATTTTTTGAACGATTAAAGGCCGTAGGGATTGAGCAATGGGAGACGCCGCTTGTATTGGTTGTTGAAACTGCTTATGAAATCTTAATGCATAAAATTCGAGAAATGTACCGTGCTATTGAGAGTTTGCAACGTGCACTAGTTGAATATCGGACGATTTCTTTGACCCGAAGGGGAGTAAACCCTATAATTAGCAAGCTAAAATTGATTTTCCAGAAAAAATATCTTGATCCATCGATGCTTAAGTCACTGAAACGGTGTGAGATCCTATTAATTCAGCAACATCAGCAGTTTAATTCGAGATATCAGGCCTATGTAGAATTGAGTAGTCAACTTCAGGAAGGGCTCAAAAAGTTTGCCCATTATGAATTATTGAAAAAATTTAATACTGATTTTCAAACTGATTTTCAAAGGCTTTATAAGTTTCTTAAATTGTGGGGATTGAATCGAAAGACTCACAGTCTTCCGGTAGGGGAGACTGTCGCAGCTATTCGATCGGGATTCACTATAGAAAGAGTCGTTGAGTTATTTGATACCTATTTTCGTGCTTTGAGATCGACATTATTTGATCGAAGCAAGATGTTGAAACAGGGTGCTTTAAGTCTATTTCAGGAGGAAAAAAGTAAAAAGTTAATCCTCCAGGGATTGAATGGCTATCGAGCAGAGCTTCATACTTTAGGAGTTGTGGTGGAAATGTATCGCGATTTCTATCTGTCATCACATCCTGACCCATATATAAGGACTCGTTGGGGTTTTCCTGAGTGGATCGTGGGGACTGAACCTCATGAAACGAAGGAATTAAAAGGTTTGGTTTATAAAATTGAACGGTTGGATCGACTTTATGCCGAGTTGGGTTTATCTATACATAGGGGGCCTGCGTCAGAGGAAACAGAGCAGCTGCCTCAAAAATTTAGGGAGATTCAGCGGATTATTTATGAGATGAATCAACCGTTGACATCGCGACCGGCAATGAGATCTCGATCGGAAAAAGTGCTGGAAAAAGTCAAAGAAATGAACGAATTAGGTTCGTTTAATCCGGAAGTGACCGAATATGTTGGAAAGGTGTTTTCAAAAGTACTCCGAGCAGACTGGGAATATCATGTCCTTTTTGATTTTTCACTGTTTCATCAGCTTTTTGCAGTGCATCGTGGTTTGGTGCCGGATATGGAAGATGAGAATCATTTGAATCGACGGCAACATTTCGAGAGGATAATCAATAAGCTAACAATCTGGGTAAAAAAACGTGAAATTGGAAGGATTGATATTGATAAAGAGTTAATCGTTATGAAACAGTATCTTCAGGAATTTTTGGTCGAAGCTCAGTTGAAGTTGGTGATGGAGCCTATTGATTCTGTCAGGATGATAATGTTTATTTCTGAGGTATCGGCTCAATTGCTCGATTATCGATATGTTTTCGGAATATTTTTCAATTTTCTCAATCAAAAAGAACAAGAAGGCAAGATTGTACGAAATCAATGCCTCTTTGTTGATGAGTATTTTGACTCAGTTGAAAACTGTCTTCACGAAATGCGAAGTCAGTTACTAGTGTGAGTGAGTTGAGTTACCGTTACTTAATCCAATAACGACGATCAAGGCGATGACTCCTGCGGCCATAGCTACGGCTGGCAGGTAGTAACAGGCTGTGTGGACTTGTTGATAGGCGCCGCCGCCGGTATCTACCATGTAAGTTTCTCCATTGGCCTTTGAGGGGCAGGCTGTAGATATAGCAACTAGTGTAAGTCCTGAGACAAATTTATTAAAATTTTTCATTTCATGCCTTTGGCGATAGTTTCGAAAAAGTCCTTTATCGCACACTCCATTTTTTTTTGCAAACCAAAAAAGAAACTAAAGAAAAATATATCACTTCAGCGTCTCTACAACCATAGTTTTACCTACTTCTTTTAACTCAGGAAAAGATCCTAAATAATAATTCATAAAACTATAAGAACGCCTCACCATCTCTGCGTTCAAATAGTTAGGACAAACTTATGCGTAAAGCTATGGCTTTTTTAAAATTTTAATGACCATGAAAGTGGTGGCTTGATTCTGAGCTTGATTCTGAACTGGATTCTGAGCTGGATTCGTAGCTTGGTCTGCCTTGATTGCGTGGGGGTTTGGGATGGCTTTTGTGTTGGAGGATCATGGTAGTTGCGGCAGCGATGGCAACAGCAGTGAGGACTAGAACAGGAGAATAATTTGGAGCCTCTAGGCAACAGTCATAGGCTTCGCCTGATTCGGCATTTAGAGAATTAGCGGAGATGCCTAGCATGGCGGTAATGGTCAAGATGGAAATATATTTTTTCATGGTAAACTCCTTGATGACATCACTTATATCATAAATGAGTATATTTTCAGCAAGAATTATTCTACTTTAAGAGACCGAAGGGCCTCGAAAAACTCTTTGTAGTGTACTGAGAACTCATTTTGGAGGGCGATTGCAGTGAGAATAAAGACATTTTCGTCTTTGACAAGGATGACGTGCATCATGCGAATGGGGCCCCATTCGATTACACTATCGACCTGTGAGAGGCTTGCTTCGCCTGACAGAGTTTGGATTTTTCCCAGGTCTTTCCATTTGAGTCCTTTAGACTCATTAATTTTTTTTACAATCTTGAGATAGTCGGGTAAGGAACCCTTAAATTCTTCGGAACTGAGGTTCATGGAGGGAGGAAAGTTACTTTTTCCTTTGCCATAGACCATCGTTTTTACATAGGGAAGTTCGGGGATTTTTTCAGTGTAGGACCATCCTTGGGGAGGGGTAAATGTAGCCTCAGAAGCGGTGAGGGAGGATGTCAGTAAAAGTAGAGCCAATAAATATTTCATAACTTTTAGATTTTAAATGAGAAAAGAACTTATATTCAAGAAAAACTTTCAGTTGTAAAAAATGATGCAAGAGAGAAAGATATTAGTAAATAGAGAGGAATGTGCTATGGAAAAAACATTGGAAAAAGGCGAATCTAGGATACAAAAAATTTGTGATGCTCTGAGGCAGGAGACACTTGAGCCTGCGAAAGAGGAGGCGAGGCAGCTGATTGAGAGTGCAAAGCTTAATGCTGCCGAGATAGTCAAGGAAGCTGAAAATAATTCTCGAAAACTATTGGAAAATTCGAAAAAGAAAATTGAGCAGGAACGAAATGTGTTTCAATCTTCAATGGAGCAGGCTGCAAAGCAGAGCATTGAAGAATTGAGACAAAATATTGAGAAAAAATTATTTCAGCCCGAATTGGAAAGGATATTAAGTCAGGAATTAACGAAGCCTAATGTAATAGCCCAGTTGATTTCAACCATGGTGAAGGCTATTGAAAAAGATGGGATATCTGCAGATTTTTCGGCTATTATTGCACAAACGGCGACACCGCAGGAGATTAATGCATTGGTAGGTAAGGGGATTGTCGATAAATTAAAGGAAAAATCTGTTGTAGTAGGACAATTTCCAGGTGGTGCTCAGCTGAAGTTGCATGACAAAAAGATGACCATTGACATTACTGACACTGCATTGAGGGAATTATTTTCTAGGTATTTGGGAAAAGAATTCCGCAAGCTTTTATTTGGAAATTAATATGCGAGAATATCCTTTTATTGCCTGCTCATTGCCTCAGTTACAGATCGGGATGCTGCCTGAGATTTCGTTTGAGGATTTCGAGCTCCTATTGGAGCTGAATTTATCTGATGATGATTTTAAGAAAGTGCAGATGATTCGGCGGTATTTTGATATTCTGAATATCCGGGCCTTTTTGGCTGGAGAGGCATTGGATCGGCATGGATTGTATAATGAAAAGCAACTGGAAGAAAATTTGGTCACACGCAATGGATTTCCTGAGTATGTATTTGAGTATTTGGACAGGCATGAAACACCAAAGGAACAGTTGAAGTATTTTCCAGAGTTGCTTTCGATGTATTATGCGAATGAGATCAAGGAATCGAAGGGATTCATGAAAAATTTTATGACTTTCGAAAGAGATTGGAAGAGAGTCTCAACAGCATTAAGAGCAGTGAAGCTGGGTCGAAATGTCATAGAAGAGTTAAAGTATGAGAATCTTGAAGAGTATGAGCTGCCCGAGAATTTCGAAGAGCTTATTAAGATATTTCATGAAAATTCAGACAGACCAATGAAGCTGCATCAGGCGTTGTATGAATATCGCTTTAGGATGATAGAGGAAATTTGTGCCAATGAGCAGTTTACGTTGAGGAAAGTATTAGGATATTTGGTTCAGTTTATTTTGGTAGAAAAATGGACAGGCTTGGACCAGGAAAAAGGAAAACAATTTATTGATCAAGTGGTTAAAGGAATAACATGACACAGACAGTTCAAGGCAGTGTAATAGATGCATTCGGAAACCTGCTGCAGGTAGCTTTTGATGGGGATATCCGTCAGGGTGAGGTTGCAATGGTGGATATGAAAGGAATGAAGTTGAAGGCAGAGGTGATTGAAATTGCTGGCACGGTCGCCAAAATTCAGGTATTTGAGGATACTCGTGGAGTGGAATTTGGTACGAAAGTTGAATTTACCGGAGATCTTCTTGAGGCTGAGCTTGGACCTGGATTGCTTTCCTCCATTTATGATGGGTTGCAGAATCCTTTGGAAGAAGTCGCTGAAGTGTCTGGGCTGTTTTTGCCTCGTGGAGTCTATTTAAAGGCATTGGACCGGAAGAAAAAGTGGGAATATGATCCAAAGGCCAATGTGGGAGATGTCTTGCAACGCGGGGATGCTTTGGGAATCACTATGGAAGAGCGGTTTCATCATCATGTGATGATACCGTTTTCACACTATGGAACTTATACGATCACTTGGGTGATTAATCCTGGGATATATACGATTGAAACTGTTGTAGCAAAAGCTAAGGATGAGAGCGGGAAAGAGTTTGAATTTACGATGTTGCAGAAGTGGCCCATTAAGAAGGCTTTGATAGAAGGTGAGAAGATAAAGCCTTCGAAAATGATGAGCTCGGGCTTAAGGACAATTGATACCCAGTTCCCAGTATTGAAGGGAGGTACCTTCTGCAGTCCGGGTCCATTTGGAGCTGGAAAAACAGTCATGCAGCACCATTTGGCTAAGTATTCAGCTGTTGATATCGTGATCGTTGTAGCTTGTGGTGAAAGAGCCGGAGAAGTCGTTGAAGTGTTGCGCGAGTTCCCTCATTTGATTGATCCACATACCGGGCAGTCGTTGATTACTCGAACTGTGATAATGTGCAATACCTCATCGATGCCGGTAGCAGCCCGTGAATCTTCGGTATATATGGGAATGACAATGGCTGAGTACTATCGACAGATGGGTCTCGATGTGCTTTTATTGGCCGATTCTACTTCGCGATGGGCGCAGGCCATGCGTGAGATGTCGGGAAGGTTGGAGGAAATTCCTGGAGAGGAAGCCTTTCCAGCTTATTTGGCATCGCGCATTGCGGACTTTTATGAAAGATCAGGTGTTGTTTTGTTGAAAAATGGAGAAATGGGTTCGATTACAACTGGAGGCGCTGTTTCGCCTGCAGGAGGTAACTTTGAAGAACCTGTGACCCAGGCAACGCTATCAGTCGTGGGAGCCTTCCATGGACTTTCTAGGGAACGTTCCGATGCAAGACGGTATCCGGCATTGGATCCATTGATATCCTGGTCAAAATATGTTGACGATACCTCAAAAGAGTTTGAACACCAGGTAGATGGATGGGGCGAAATGGTCAAAAAGGCTGATTGGTTTTTGCGAAAAGGGGATGAGATTAAGAAAAGAATGGAAGTTGTAGGTGAAGAAGGCACTTCGATTGAGGACATGATCATTTATTTGAAAGCTGAGCTGTATGATTTTAGTTATTTGCAGCAGAACGCATTTGATGCTGAAGATGCCTATTGTCCTGTGGAAAGGCAAATTGTGTTATTTGGACTTATGAGCCGCATTTTTGCAATGCCATTTAAGTTCAAAACACATGACGAAACTAGGGAGTTTTTTCTCACTCTGCAGAATCAAATTAAAAACATCAACTTTTTGAAATTTGATTCTGATGTATATCAAAAATCCCATGCAAAAATTGAAGCTATACTTGAAAAAGCGGAGAATTCATGAAAACAGTCTATGATAGAATTGACAAAATGCGCGGCAACTTGATTACCGTTTCGGCAGAGGGAGTTTCACTCGGAGAACTTGCCCGCGTTGATTTAAAAGATGGCAGGTCGGTATATGCTTCTTCTATACGCATTGAGGGAAAGCAGGTGACCATGCAGGTGTTTGAAAACACCCGCGGGATATCCACTGGAGACAAAGTGACATTTTTGAATCGAGAAATGCAAGCAACCTTTGGCGATTCACTCTTGGGAAGGCGTTTGAATGGTTCTGGAATCCCTATTGATGGGGGACCGCAAATTGTCGGAGAGTCTATTGATATTGGAACGCCATCTGTGAATCCAGTGCGTCGTATTATTCCTAGGGAGATGGTTCGAACTAACATTCCAATGATTGATGTGTTCAACACGTTGGTCCGTTCGCAAAAAATCCCTATATTTTCTGTTGCAGGAGAACCCTATAACCAGCTTTTAATGCGCATTGCGAATCAAACGGATGCCGATATCGTCATCATTGGCGGGATGGGTTTGACCTTTAAGGATTACCAAGCGTTTATTGACAATGCTGAAGAATCGGGATCAATCAATAAGACCTTGATGTTCATTCATCGTGCTACAGATCCTGCTGTGGAGTGTATTTTGGTGCCGGATATGGCCTTGGCCTGTGCTGAGAAATTTGCAGTGAATGATAAACACGTTCTTGTGTTGCTGACAGATATGACTGCCTATTCAGATGCGATTAAAGAAATATCGATCACTATGGATCAGGTGCCATCGAATCGAGGATATCCAGGGTCACTTTATTCGGATTTGGCATCCCGCTATGAAAAAGCTGTATTGATTGAAGGAAGCGGCTCGATCACGATTGTGGGAGTCACAACAATGCCGGGCGATGATGTGACGCATCCTGTGCCCGACAACACCGGATATATCACTGAAGGACAATTTTATCTGCATAATGGAAGTATTGATCCCTTTGGGTCGTTATCTCGATTGAAACAGCTAGTGATCGGCAAGGTAACCCGTGAAGATCACGGAGATTTGGCAAATGCCATGATTAGACTTTATGCAGAATCGAAGAAATCACGAGAAAGACAAAGCATGGGATTCAGGTTGTCAAGATGGGATGAGCAGCTTCTGAAGTTTTCTCACCTTTTTGAGGCAGAGATGATGGATTTGGATGTGAATCTTGAATTGGAAAAGGCCCTTGACAAGGGCTGGAAGATCCTTTCCGAGTGCTTTGGAAAAGAAGAAGTTGGAATAAAGAACTCGCTATTAGAGAAATATTGGGCATGAAGCTAACGAAGAACGAACTGAGAGATCAGCAATATCGATTGGGGCAGTTGAATAGGTATTTGCCTACGCTGCAGCTCAAAAAAGCGATGTTGCAGACCGAAGTCATAGAGGCGAGGACGGGGGTGGAGCTCTGCCAAAAGGAGTACCAGAAACATTATGTTCAAGTGTCTGAATATAGTGCCTTGCTCGCTACATACACAGCTCTGGATCTAAAGGTTAAGGAATTGAAAAGAGGTCATGAAAATATTGCAGGAGTTGAAGTCCCTTATTTTGAATCGATTACTTTTGAAAAAGTGGAATACAGCCTATTCGCAACACCTCCTTGGCTTGATTCGGCCATCGTGGGATTACAAGCTTTAATTGAAGCAAGGTTAAAAATTGATATAGCCGAAGATAAAAAGAGGGCTCTCGAGAAAGAATTGCGGCAGGTTTCTATTCGAGTAAACCTATTTGAGAAAATTTTGATCCCTAGAGCCACGCAAAATATTAAAAAGATCAAGATTTTCTTGGGGGATCAGCAGCTCGCCGCTGTTTCGCGAGCAAAAGTCGCTAAGGAAAAAATAGAGGCTAGGAAAGCATGAGAATTGACCTAAAAAAAATGTTATTTTATGGCGTCCCCGGAGCTTTAGAGACCTTTTTTTCAAAAGCACAGGAATTGGGTTGGGTGGAATTCATCGACAAAAGCCAAACAAAAATCAAAGAATTGCCGGCCGACATCCAAAATCTCATGATCGCCATCAAAATTGTACGCACACTTCCCACTATGAACCAAGAGGCGTTAGACTTCGACACTGTTTCCGGCAGAATTTTAGAGCTCAAGTCAATTATTTTGAAACTTGAGGAACAAAAAAAACTTGTTCTGCTTGACATTGAAGAAATTCGCCCTTTTGGCCAGTTTTCTAAGGCAGATATCGCCTATATTGAAAAAGAATCCAGTCGTCATATTCAGTACTTTTTTGCTAGACATGGGATCAAAAACCTCGATGAACTTCCCGAAAGTCTTTTTTATTTGCGTTCTGATTCAGAATTGGACTATTTCATATCGATTAATAATGAGCCTACTCTGTACCACAAAATGATCGAAGTAAAATGCGATGAAGAATTGCAGGTTATGCAGTCGAAGCTGGAATCAATTAAGTGGAATATCCAAGAGGCCGAAAAGGAGCTCAAAAGCTATTCCAAATACAATCAGTTCTTGCATGCTGTTCTCCATCAAAAATTAAACGATTTCGCCCTAGTGAATGCCAAGAGATCAGTTCAACCGATCATGGAAGGCTCTATTTTTGCCATCGAAGGATGGGTTCCAGTCAATCAGATCAAACAGGTCATGAAACTTATTCAAGAATTGGACGTTCAAGCAGAAGAAATCGAGATCGATGCCCTGGATAAAGTGCCAACCTATCTAGAAAATAAAGGCTTTGCTAGAGTAGGTGAGGATGTTGTTTGTTTCTATGATACTCCATCAAAAGGAGATGATGACCCCTCATTATGGGTTTTAAGCGCCTTTGCCATCTTTTTTGCCTTCATTGTGGGTGATGGAGGATATGGCCTGATTTTTCTAGCCACAGCATTATACCTGAGATATAAAAATCCGGAGATGAATTCAAAGTCATTAAGGATATGGAAACTTTTCATGCTTTTGTGCGTCTCATGCATCTCTTGGGGAGTTTTGACTCATTCGTTCTTTGGAATCAACTTCGCACCCGATAGCATCATGAAAAAATTCTCAGTGCTCGACTGGCTAGCAACAAAAAAAGGGGAATACCTTGGTGACATCACAACAAACTTTGCCGACAGCGTCATGATCGAACTGGCTCTTTTGTTTGGAACTATCCATATTTCGCTTTCATTCATCCGGTACATTCGACGCAATCCAACAGGTTACGGATGGCTCTTAGCAATTTGGGGGGGGTATTTCTACTTCCCAGCATTTCTTGATTCACATTCGATATTTCATTATGCGTTTGGATTCAATAGAGACGTTTTGGCCGCAAGCGGATACTACATGATGTGTACCGGATTGAGCTTGGCGGTCATCATTGCTCTCATTCAAAAGAAATGGATGGGAGTACTGGAAATAACGGCAGTGACCGGTATTTTTGCAGATATTTTATCCTACTTGCGACTTTACGCCCTCGGACTTTCCGGAGCCGTCGTCACAGCAACCATTAATGATATAGCAGGTTCACTAAAAATTACCTTCCTTGCCGTGATATTATTGATATTAGGCCACACCATTAATATGGCACTTTCCGTTGTCGGAGGTGTCATTCATGGGTTGCGTCTTAATTTTATTGAATGGTATCACTATAGCTTTGAAGGGGGCGGAAAAGCTTTTAACCCTCTAAGAAAAATTCAGACAAATAAGGAGTCATTATGAATTACGATATGGTAGGTCCCGTGCTCGCAATGGGACTGAGCGCGATTGGCAGCAGCATCGGCTGCGGCATCGCAGGTATGGCATCACATGCGATCATGAGCCGCGTAGAAGAGGGTCACGGAATGTTCATCGGAATGTCCGCAGCACCATCATCACAAACCATTTACGGCTTTATTCTCATGATCTTCATGAAAAATGCCATAAAAGCCGGAACAATCACCGCCCTTTCAGGCGTAGGCATCGGCCTCATCGCCGGTACATCGATTATGCTTTCGGCAATATACCAAGGCCGCGCCGCCGCTTCCGGCATCCAAGCCGCAGCGAAGCAACCAGCTATCGCAGGTAAGTGCTGGGCAGCCCTAGGAATGATTGAATCATTCGCTCTCTTTTCATTCGTATTCGCACTGATATTGATGCAATGATGGAAAGAATCGAAAAAGACACCATGGGAGAGGTAAAAGTTCCCAATGACAAATACTGGGGCGCTCAGACCGAACGTTCGCGTCAAAATTTTCGCATCGGCGGCCATCGAATGCCCATCGAAGTGATCCATGCTCTAGCAATAGTCAAGAAAGCTGCGGCGAACGTCAACAGCGACTTGGGAATTCTCGATCACAAAAAACGGCAAGCGATTTCCGAAGTGTGCGATGAGATCATTGAAGGTAAACTCAATGATCATTTTCCCCTTGTGGTGTGGCAAACCGGATCAGGCACACAGTCAAACATGAACCTGAACGAAGTGATCAGCAATCGCGCCATAGAAAAATTGGGTGGAAAATTGGGTAGCAAGGCTCCCATTCACCCCAATGACGACGTGAATATGTCCCAATCTTCAAACGATGTGTTCCCAACTGCCATGCATATTGCCGCCTCTTTGCTCATCAAAAAGCAACTTTTGCCGAATATAAAAAAACTGCGCGATGGTCTCGATGAAAAGGCAAAAGCCTTTAAAGATATTGTCAAAGTGGGTCGAACACACCTGATGGATGCAACACCTCTCACCCTTGGAAACGAATTTTCTGGGTACGTGAGTCAGCTAGATCACGGAATGAAAGCCATCGAAAATGCCATGCAACATCTTTCAGAGATTGCTCTTGGTGGAACTGCCGTGGGTACCGGAATTAATTGCCCTAAGGAATTCCCACAAAGAGCAGCCTTGGAAATTTCGAAAATTACAGGGCATAACTTTATTTCAGCTCCCAATAAATTCGAGGCCCTAGCTTCGAATGACGCAATCGTAGAAATGAGCGGTGCTCTGAAACTGTTGGCCTGTTCCTTGCGAAAAATTGTCGTGGATATCAGCTGGATGGGTTCAGGTCCCCGCTGCGGGCTTGGAGAGCTCCATCTTCCTGAGAATGAACCCGGTTCTTCGATCATGCCAGGGAAGGTCAATCCAACCCAATGCGAGGCTGTTTCAATGATCGTTGCTCAAGTGATCGGCAACGACACCACAATCACAGTGGCCGGATCCCAAGGAAATTTTGAGCTGAATGTATTTAAACCCGTGATGATTTACAATCTTATCCAGTCGATACATCTTCTGGCCGATAGCGCTATTAGCCTGCAGGAAAATTGCATTGCCGGTCTCGAACCCAATCGCGACCGCATTCAAGAGCATCTTAACAGATCTCTAATGCTAGCCACAGCCCTAAACAAAGAAATCGGGTACGACAAAGCCGCCGAAATCGTAAAGAAGGCACATAAGGAGAACACTACTCTCAAAGAAGCTGCCTTGGCATTAGGCTACCTCACCGAACAAAGATTCGACGAAATAGTCAATCCCAACAAGATGGTGCCATGACATAAATAACAGGATAAGCAGGCGCAAAAGGAAAACAGGATATGAAGGATCGCAAGCGGCAGGATATGAAGGATTTTAGGAAGATGATGTCAATTACTTTGTATTTTAAAGCAGGGTCAGAAGTTACATATATCATTCACATCCTGCCGCTTGCGATCTTGCATATCCTGTTTTTTGTTAGAGAAATACCAAGATACCAATGATTTCTCTTGTGCTCTCCGTGATCTCCGTGGTAAAAAATATTTTAGCTTAAGAATTGTAAGAAGAAAACATTAACAACTGAGGAGTGTAAGATGGAACCAGCCCTACCGAGATTTGATCGTACATCAGCTAATTATCGTGCTATGCTAATGAAGCCCGTTATATTGCCTGAAAAAATTACAGAAAAAATCTGGACTGAAATATCGGATCATCCAGAAAAAAAAGAAAGATTATTTTGGAAAGTTGATGATCTACATAAACATTTGGTTATATCGCTGCAATATTGCGGCGGGAGCTACCATGATTTTAAAGTATCTATTTATGAAGAAGAAAAAGTACATCAAAAATCTTTTATCATAGTGCTTGAAGATAAAGTCAAAAATGATACAGCAGATGGAATGAGGAGTGCAACTCTAGAAGTGGACTTGAATAATTACCTTTACCTAGTGAACAATGCCAAATTTAAAGTCATCCAATTAGATTGGGGTAGCACAGCCACTGAACTTGGCGAGACAACTTATTCCAGCAAAGATTTAAAATTGTAAAAATTGTGGCCACGCCGTGTCCCACGGCATGGCTTATTCTAAAAAAAGTGTCAAAATACTGGTCTTATTCTAAAAAAAGTGTTAAAATGAGGCAAAGTAGGATGGTTAATGGAAAAAAAAGATCGAACTATTTGGCCCGAAATCGTATTGAGTGGAGCAGAAAAATACCAAAAATCATCTTTTCGTCATGCGGTCAAATCAGGGGTCGTACTCAATATGATTATTGTAGCCATGCTTTCTATTATCTTGTTCGGAGGTATTGCTGAAGGTCCATGACTTGACCCTTGATTCCCAGTTCCTGTTCAGCAGAACGTAGTGCTCTTTCTTCACGCTCCAAAGTTTTAGCATCACTTTTATCCCAGACAACTTGCAATAACTCAAGAGATCCATCCGGATTCTGAACAACAAAATCAATTTCGTATCCTTCCTCGGTTTTATAATGATAAACTGTTTTACCGTCCCTTCTCAAATCTAAGTAGATTTGATTCTCAAAGAGATGACCCCAGTTGGTGTCAGTTTCAAGCCGATTTGCACAAACCAATCCATTATCAACAGCATAAATCTTCTTAGAAGCTGTTTGCATCTTCCGAGCAGAAAGATCAAACAAAGGAATCGCAAAAATTAGGAAGGCATCTTCAATATAATCCATATACTGATACAGAGTGTCTTTCCCTACTTGATGACCCTGACTTTTGATATCATTATAAAATTTGTTAAAGGAAAAGGGTGTCGCTACATTTTTGAGCAATGATTTAATCAAATATTTTATAAGGCTTGTATTTTGTATTCTATGACGTTCTATGATATCCCGGAATACAACAGTGTCGACGTACCCCTGGAGAATCGAACGTCGATCGCTATCATGAAGCAACTGAACAGCAGGAAAACCACCTGTTGTTAAATAACCGCCAAAATGTTTCTGTAACATATCAAGTTTGCCCTTTCCAATAGGCGAATGCGGCAAAGTTATTTGGTGCGCCAGGCAATATTCTTTAAAACTATAAGGCCAAATCTCAGTGGCTTTGGATCGACCTCTGAGTGAACTTGCGATCTCTTTGCTCAATAGCTTTGCCGAGGAGCCCGTTAGGTAAATGCGGACATTTTTGCTGTCGAAGTACCTTCTGATCACGAGCGGCCATTCGTCGACATTTTGGATTTCATCTAGAAATAAATAGCAAAGTCTTTTGTGATTTTCAGGATAGATTGTGTAGAATGCATCAATTAAGGCTCCAAGCTGTTTTTGGCTCATGGGAAGCAAACGATCATCTTCGAAATTGATATACAAAATCTGCTGCAGAGAAATTCCTTCGGATTGAAGTTCTCTGATTTTTTGATGTAGAAAACAGGATTTTCCGGATCTTCTTACTCCGATGGCAACGTCGATAAATCCCGGAAGCTCAGGAAATCTAACTTGACGAGGAATACTGCCATTTGTCTCCTCCAAGGATTCTGTAAACTCATCAATGAGGATCTCTAAAATTTCTTTCATTTTTGCCTCTCTATAATTTAAGCATAGCATAAAGTTTCCTTATGGAAAAGGAAAATTATAATAAAAGTTTCCTTCTCCATAAGGAAAGATAGCATATATATTGTGTTTCTTTTAGAATGGAATGACAATCCTTTCTTGTGTTCCAGAGGAACACTTCAATAATAGCCCATGCGTGTAATCCCGGAGGGATAAACCATGGGTAGATTGCGAAAAAAAACAGATAGCCACGGATGTGGCGAATTAATGCTTGCAAATTTATTATGCCGTCGCTTCCGCGACTAAGTTCTTTGACATTTAAATAATTAATGCTTACAATGGTGGTTTTTTTACGGAGAGTAATATGTTTTCTTTACAACCAGTAGGTTCGAGAGTAACCTCTGGTCGCGAATCAGAGATCAAGAAACAAAAACCAGACGAGACAGATAAAAAAATCAAAGATCTTGACCCTTTTTCCCTCCTGCCAGATGAACTTCAAGTGTCGATATTTGGCTGTTTCAATCCAGTAGATCTCCTCCATATGAGCTTCACATCCAAAGCATACTACAAATTTATAAAAGATACGGCATGTCTCGATCTAAAGCTACCAAAACAACCGAGATTTAATGTGAAAGAGTTGACGGCGGGGATCGATACAACATGGACCATTACAGAGCTATTTTCGAAAATCCTAGGCGCCAATCCTATGTGGGACGCTATAAGTAAAATACCAATCCTTTGCATGCTATCTAAGCAGCAAGGGATAACTCCCATAGAAGAGGCTATAGCCCTCTTGCCGGATATAGTCGCAAACTTCACTGATAGTCTGGTTTTGATTGTAGAGGCTCTAATAAATATTGGTCAATCAGACAGGGCAATGACCCTTGCTAAGGAACAGCCTATCCACAAAGGAGTATTTGCATATGCCAAAATCGCTGAGCTGAATCCTTTGCTACAACCCCAATGTTTTGAGGTTGGAATCAACTCATTAATTAAAAACCCAGAAATAATCTCAAACGATGGTATTTATCAACTTGCCTTGCAATGTAATTCGGTCGAATTAGCAGGGGTTATTGATCGACCCATGGTAAAGCTATACGCCCTTGTCCAAATATTCCGAAAAGTTTCTTCAGAAAATAAATGCCAAGTAATACTCGCATTAGAAAACGTATTTAATCATATAAGTGATTTTGAGGATGATGTACTAGATAGCTTTGGTTATTTTGAATTTCTCGTTTTGGATTTGATTAAGCATAAAAGTTCTTATGCGGAAAATTTTTTTAACAGGTATTTAAAGAAGCTTAGTTTAAAAAAAAATGGAAGTGAATATATCAAATTTGTAAAAAAACTTATACCAATAGATATTTATTTTGCTTTAAAGGCTGCAATATGCAAAGATCTTAGAGATCAATGCCACATCCACAAAAGACTCCTTGATATTGTTTTAAATGGAACTTTCGAAATATTGGAAACAATAGGTATATTGCTTGCCCAAGAAAAATTCTATAGTACCGGTATTTTGGATCTACATATTGAAATGGCTTATGGCTATGTTAGATGCAAAAGAAATGATCGGGCCTTATCGATTCTTAAATTAGCAGAACAAGAGTTTTTAGAATCTGGAATCTATTATTCCAAAATTTTATTCAAGGTTCGTGCTGATGATGTTTTATTTCAAATTGACCCAAAATTATGCACGTTTCAATCGTTTCCTTTTGTCTACGAATCAAAAAGTATGGAACGTATGGTTCCACTTGAAATTACTACAATCATGTATAAGAGGTTTCCGAAGGAATCTGCAGAATTATTTATAAACACTTTAATTTCAAAGAGTTTTGATCTATCCAGTACAGATGTTTTAAATGTCTGTGAGATGGCTAAAATATTTGTAATACAAAAAGAAGAAATATGTGACATAATATTTAAAAAGATAGATGTTAAACAATTAGTTAGTATATTAATGAGCTATTATTCCAGTTATGAAGATTCTGGAAAATTGATAAAAATGCTACACGACATTAGTCCGTTCAAAACATTAAATATATTCATCCGATCTTATAAAGAATTGCTTGCTAGCGATGTAAGTACGAGAACTTTTGAAAATTTAGCGAATTTTATGCTACCCTATTATCCTGAAATAGCAATAGGGTTGTTACAAAAGAATTTATCCCTGAAAAAAACGGTACCTAGCATACTAAAGCTTGCAGAATTAGTTCCCGAGCATAGAGTTGATATCCTTAAAGTAGCCTTCAACAAAGCCAAAGATGGAATGGATGGTATGTGGACTGCCCAGTTATTACAGGAAGTTGCCAAAGCAGCTGTGAAGCACAAATTATTATAAAAAAAAACTCATTTAAGGTATGTCTCGATAAGGTTGAATTTGCTATATTCAAAACACTAACAACTGCGGAGGCAAATATGAATCTTGTCTGTACTGAGCTTGGAAGAGAGGCTAGTAATAATTGTGATTTGCAAAAAGAGCAGAATCTTAGCCTTGAAAAAATTACTCAAAAGATTTGGACTGAAGTGTCCGAATTTAATAAAAATACTAACGGATTGCATTGGAATGATCCAATATTATCCATTACAGTTCAATATGCTGGGAATCGTCAACATTCATTTAAAGCATATATCTTTGATGAATCCACAATAGGTTCAAAATCCTATGTTCTTGCCCTTGTAGATCAAGTCAAAGATGATTTTTTCGAAAAAACGATGGATAGTACTCTCAATGTAAATTTGAAAGACTATCTAGCGCCTGGCAACACATTTAAAGTCATTCAACTTGTATGGGATAATTCAGCAACAAAACTGGGTGAAACGACTTATTTTAATAGATTATAGCCATGCCGTGGCACACGGCATGGCTACAAAGCTCAATGACTTACGAATTGCGCTTGCGGTCGACTTCTTTCAGGTAACGCTTGCGGAGGTTGATTGAACTTGGAGTCACCTCAACTAATTCATCGTCTTCGATGTAGTCGATAGCTTTTTCCAAAGTAAATACCCTCGGAGGCGTTAAAATGATGTTCTCATCAGATCCGGAAGCTCGAACGTTTGTCAACTGCTTGCCTTTCGTCAAATTCACAATCATATCGTTATCACGATTGTTCTCTCCAACGATCATCCCTTCATATACTTCATCGCCAGGCTTCTTAAATAAAATGCCCCGTTCCTGAATGTTAAAGCAGGCATAGCCGTTCGTCCGTCCTTGGTTGATCGAAATTAAGACTCCATTCTTTCTTCCAGGCATCTCACCCTTCCATGGGGCAAAATTCTCAAATATGGAGGTCAAAATTCCCAAACCACGGGTCACCGTCATGAATTCATTGCGATATCCCATCAAGCCGCGTGTAGGAACCAAGAATTCCACGGAAGTAATTGACTGCTCATTGGTAAGCAACGAGACCATCGAACCTTTTCGCTTTGACATCTCTTCAATTACCGGTCCGGAATACTCTTGAGGAACTTCGATATATACACGCTCGATAGGTTCACACTTGACGCCATCGATTTCTTTTATGATTACTTGCGGCTTAGAAACGGACATTTCATAGCCTTCTCTTCGCATTGTTTCAATCAATACAGCGAGGTGAAGTTCTCCACGTCCCGAAACCTGCATCGCATCTTGCTGATTTGGCGATTCCGAAATCTTCAATGAAATATTCGAACGCTTTTCTTTGAAAAGTCTTTCTTTAATCTTGTTGAAGGTCACTTGCTTGCCATCTCTCCCAACAAAGGGGCTCGAATTAATAAAAATATTAATCGAAACAGTTGGCTCGTCAATATCAATCTTAGGCAACTGTACAGGAAATTTTGGATCGCAAATTGAATCGCCAAACATAATGTCTTGGATGCCAGATAAGCTCACAATATCGCCGGCAATGCCTTCGTCAAGTTCAATTCTCGTCAATCCACGGTATCCTTCAACACGGGTGATGCTGTGCGAACTCTGAACGCCTTCTTGACTCACTCTTACAACTTGTTGTCCCTTTTTGACTGTACCTTGCTGGATTCTTCCTGTTCCTTGACGGCCGAGGTAGTCGTTGTAGGAAATAGTCATGATCTGCATCAAAAACGGCTCTGTAGTATCGCTAGGAGGTGGTTCAACTTCATTTATGATCATCTCGAAAAGAGGGTCCATGTTGACTCTAGGATCTGTTAATTCGCGACAAGCAAATCCGGTTAATCCAGATGCGTAGCAGTATTTGAAGTCAAGCTGCTCGTGATTAGCTCCCAATTCAACGAATAAGTCGAAAGTTTGATTCAATACTTTGTCCGGATCGGCGTGAGGTCTATCAATTTTATTGATGACTACGATAGGTTTTAGTCCCATTTTCAACGCTTGCGAGAGGACGAAACGGGTCTGAGGCATCGGGCCATCTTGTGCGTCGACAAGGAGCAACACTGAACTGACCATGCCTAAAACGCGCTGAACTTCTCCGGAGAATTCCGAGTGCCCAGGGGTGTCGATGATGTTGATTTTGTAATCGCCAAAAGTCAGCCCTGTGTGTTTTGCATAGATAGTGATTCCCCGTTCTCTTTCCTGATCGTGGCTGTCCATGGCTCGGTCGGGGATAACTTCGTTATCTCTGAAGAGGTGTGATTGTCTAAAAAGACTGTCCAACAATGTGGTTTTTCCGTGGTCAATGTGAGCCACGATAGCGATATTTCTTATTTTTGATTCGTTTTTCATAATAATAGTTTTTGTTTAAAAAGTACCCACATTATACACGATCTCCAGACAAAAATCAAACAAAATAAAAAAAAAGTAAAAGGGCCGCCAAATGGCGACCCCAAAGGAAGGTTACTAAGGAACTTTATATAGCCGAATGTCTATAAACATAGATAGGTTGCTGTACAGGTTGTTGCACGAATACAAAACTTGGTTGAGGAGCAAAACCTTGGGGGTTTTGATTCACATGAGGCAACCCCTGTGGATTACTTAAATAATCATTTGCATTATTAATAATTTTATCGGCGTAAAATCGGTTTAGCGAGCTCGTTTTTTCGGCAATAAACTTCGAAAAAAGGAGAATGCCTCCGCTTAAAGCAACTCCAGCTCCAATAGCCATAAACACCGGTGGTGCTATCATTGCAGCAATGAGAGTCATGACCGCACCTGCAAGTACAACAACTTTAAAGATTGTAGAGGTAATGGCGCTGGCATAATTTCTTGTAAATAGAGTTTTTGCAGTGCATGAAATATTGACAATTCTGGGGTCATGAGCAATATTTAGGTTGAGGGTCTGTGTATCAAATTGCTTCAACTCTTTTAACAATTTTTTAGCTTCCTTGCATTGCCTAAAACCGTCCACGAGCAAAAATGCAAAAATTGGAATAATAATGGCGCTTATCAAGCCCATGCCTATTCTGTCAGCAGTGCTATCTCTTCTAGGTCTTCTGCCTCCTCCCGTGTTTACATTGATGATTGTAGGAGCAACAACGTAGCTTGGTGTTGGTGAATAATAGCGAATGACACCATAGTTACCTCGTGAGTAGGGTTCTGCGGCATCTTTAAATTCATTTAAATAATTGTTTACGTTCATTTTTTTCCCTCATGTAAAATAGTTGATATTCTTTATACGGACACAAAGGTATAGCGCTTCGATTAAGATTGTATAAATTTAGGATAAATTTAAGATAAATTTTTCGGTGTGTGGAACACACCGAAAAATGCGAAGATTAATGACAATGTCCGCAGCATTCTTTCTTCTGTCTAGAACAGATTTCGTGAGAGGCGAAGAAAAAAGAGATTTCTGTTTCGGCATTTTCTGCTGAATCTGAACCATGGACCACGTTTTCGTCAATTGTGGTTGCAAAATCGGCACGGATTGTTCCAGGTGCTGCCTTTTGCGGGTCAGTTGCACCCATGATGTCGCGATTCTTGGCAACGGCTTCGTCGCCTTCAAGGGTCATCACTAGGACGGGCCCGGATGTCATGAAAGAAACGAGGTCATTAAAGAAGGGGCGCTCTTTGTGGATTGCGTAGAATCCTTGAGCTTGCGCTTTTGTTAGTTGTAACATTTTAGCGGCAATTACTTTAAGACCTTGCTTTTCGAAACGAGCAATAACTTGTCCGATAACATTCTTTCTAACGCCATCAGGTTTAATAATTGATAAAGTACATTGTGTAGCCATGATTTTTAATCTCCTTGTAAAAAAGTTGCATCTCTATTCTAGCTGAAAGAAGAATTTTTAGCTAGGAATATTGATTCTTGCCTTATTTTTTCGTTTCGTGTATCTTCGTATCAAATTTTAGAAGAGATTTGTACCATATATGAAATTGCCATTGTCCTGGTTAAAGGATATCATTGATATCAATCTGCCTCCTCAGCAGATAGCAAAAATACTGACACAAGCCGGCCTAGAGGTCGACGCAGTGACGCCTATTCGGCCTGGTTTTGAATCGGTTGTTGTCGCCCAAGTTGTTAAATCTGAAAAACACCCTGAAGCAGAAAAGCTCAGTGTTGCAACTGTCTCTGACGGAACTGAAACTTATCAAGTGGTTTGCGGCGCTCCTAACTGCCGGGCGGGAATAAAAACAGCTTTTGCTAGAGTCGGCGCTTCGCTCACCGAGGAAGATGGAACCGTCTTCAAACTTAAAAAGGCAAAACTGCGCGGAGTCGAATCTTTTGGAATGCTTTGTGCTTGGAAGGAACTCGGGCTAGGCGAGGATGGCGAAGGCATCATTGAATTCGATGAGAGGATGCAGGTGGGAACTGATCTTGCTGAGATGTACGGAGATCACGTTTTTGAAATTGGACTCACACCCAATCTCGGCCACTGCGCCAGTGCTATGGGCGTGTCTCGTGAACTCTTTGCCGCCACAGACGCAAAATTGACACCGCCTTTAATCTATGTCAAGGAAGAAAAAGGGGATCCCATAGCAATAAATACATCTGTAGATGTTGTGGACACAGAAAAATGCCAAAGATATACCTGCCGGTTGATCAAAGGTGTCACCATAGGACCCTCTCCTGAATGGCTCCAGAAACGATTATTGGCGTGCGACATGCGCCCAGTAAATAACGTCGTTGACGTCACGAATTATGTCCTGATGGAGTTTGGTCATCCGTTGCATGCGTTCGATTTTGATGAAGTTTCCGGTAGAAAAATAATCGTAAGACATGCTGTAGAAGGGGAATTGTTTAAAACTCTTGATGACAAAGAGCGTATATTATCTGAGGAAGATCTGCTCATTTGTGATCAAAATAAACCTTTGGCAATTGCAGGAGTTATGGGCGGAAGCAATTCTGAGGTAAAAGAGACCACACGAAATATTCTTTTGGAGTCTGCCTATTTTCTGCCAAGTGCTATCCGTAGAACCAGCAAACGATTAATGCTCCAGACAGAGGCCTCGAAGCGATTTGAAAGAGGATGCGATCCCAATCAATTAATCAGAGTTCTCGATCGTGCAGCAATGTTGATCCAAGAAATCGCTGGTGGAACCGTTTGTGAAGGGGTTATTGATATCAAATTGAGAGAATTTCCTGAGAAAATTTTGACCTGCAGACTCAGTCGTATAAATGCAACTCTCGGAACCCATATCAGTGTCAGCGAAGTCGAAAATAGTTTGAGAAAACTCGAAATGGCCTGTCAATGGGATGGTAATGATACTTTTACTGTGACTGTGCCTACATACCGTGTCGACGTACAGGCGGAAATTGATTTAATAGAAGAAGTGGCTCGCATTTTTGGCTATGACAATATTCCCAAGAAATCGCCTAAATACGGTGGATCTCAAATAGCAAATCCCTCCATTTTCATTTTGGAAAGGGAAGTCCGTCAACGGCTGCTCAGTGAAGGGCTCCAAGAGTTTCTGACTTGTGATCTTATCGGCCCCACCTTGCTGAATATTGTGCAAGAAACCCTCCTCCCCGAAGAAATGGTAGTAAAAGTCCTCAATCCGACATCCATTGAGCAATCAATTCTCCGAACATCTCTTCTTCCCGGTCTTTTGGAACTCGTGAAATACAACTACGATCATCAAAATCAAGATATCAGTGGATTTGAAATCGGCCGCGTACACTTTAAAGAAGGGGATGACTATAAAGAACAATATGTTGCAGCGTTTGTTTTTACGGGGATGCAGAGGCCTCGTCATTGGGATCGTAAACCTAAAGAAGTCGATATTTTTGATCTCAAAGGGGTCATCGAAAATATGCTCAGCGAACTAGCAATCGACAACTATGAATTTAAAAACACCAAGCACACGTTTTTTCATCCTGGAAGGCAAGCCTCCATCAATGTGGGCGGCATAAATATTGGTTCTATGGGTGAGGTGCATCCCGCTATTATGCGTCGATTAGATGTGCCCCAACGCCTTTACTTTGCAGAGATAGATCTCCATCCCCTCATCAAACTACGTCCTAAAAAGCAAATGTATAAGGATCTTCACATCTATCCAAGTTCTGCAAGGGATCTGACCCTCACCCTCAATGACGACGTTGCCATTGGAGATGTCCTTCAAGACATCAAAAAACTACCCTTAAAGTACCTGGAAGATGCATCATTAATCGATATCTACAAAGGTGAAAAAATTGGCAAAGAACATAAAAACGTCACTTTTCGTTTTGTGTATAGAGACAACAAAAAGACGATCGCGCAAGAGGCAGTTGATGTCGAACATGCGCGGATTATTTCAGAATTAGAATCACGATATAGTAGGAGATAAACATGCGGTCATATCAAAGAATAAGCATTATAGCCTCATTGGCATTGGCAACAGCCTGCAATGGTCCTTACGGTCCACAAGATGACGAACAAAGAGTCATTAAACAATCATATGTTCATAAATATGGAGTTGAAACTGACTCCAAAGATTGGCAGGAGAGAGGCGGCGATGGTCAAGTGATCACAACGCAAAAAAATGGCGTTACAGTCTCACAAAGGTACGTAGATCGTGTTCTTCAAGGAGAATCTACCTATACCTTCCCGCACAGCGCATCAATAGAAAAAATTGCCGTCTATGAAAATGGCGAACTTCTCAGCGAAACATCCCATTTCCCATCCGGCACCAAAAGAATGTCCACGCAATACGATCCTGATCGTCCCGAAAATTTGATCATTTCACAATGGTATGAGAACGGTGTCCAACGCAGTCGCGAAGCCTACATCAATGATCAATTAGATGAAGGGACATATTATAATCACGCAGGAGAAGTTGAAAATACTATTGCACAAGGGTCAGGCACACGTTTAGAAAGAGATGATCTTGGTCTGCTCCTTTCTTCCGACAAGTTTTATAATGGCGAGCTCGTTGAAAGCAAATTTTACTATTCAAACGGATCCCTAAAGGAATTTATTCCCTATCATAAAGGAAATATTGATGGAGTCAGAAAATTCTACTTCGTCGCCGGAGATCCACAGAAATTTGAGGAATGGCATGATGGCCAGCAAACTGGAATCGTTACAATGTTCATCAATGGTGAAAAATATGCCGAAATTCCTTATGAAAATGGAGTTAAAAGCGGCATTGAGAAGCGTTATCGCGATGGTGAATTTGTTGTAGAAGAGATCACATGGATGAAAGGAAAACAACATGGGACATATGTAACGCATATTGGTAATGAAACTGCTATAGATTGGTACTTCCATGACAAAAGAGTTAGCAAGACTCAGTTTGACAAAATGTCAAATCCAAATGTGAACTAATATTGAGCATATTCCATTGCTCTTCCAAGACATCGGTAAATTCACCAGTGGATTTATCGATGTCATATTTTTTGTACATGACCGGGTGATTGTTGCTATCGAAAAAGACAACGCCGTTAAAAGAATCGCCTAAATCTTTATAATACACTCTTTTGAACAGAAACCAAGATTCCATGCACAGATCTCGCATGGCATTCTCGGCATCTGTGACCTTCAAAATAGTGAGTTTCAAGCACCAAAGCCCTGTCATCCTGATTGCGGATAAGGCAAATGACTTCGGCCTCGCTCTGCTTAATCGGGATTTTTTGCCAGGTCGCCTGTTCGACAGGATTAATATGCCTAAAATTGAGAAGATGCGAGTCATAGACAGTCCTTTCATAGACCCCATTCAGGTAATGCTCTATTGATATCCATCTATAATAAGGATCGTGCACAATCCGATAAGATTGCTCCAATCCCTTCCCAATTCCCACCGGCATTCCCTTGTCCCAATAATAATCACTATAGTGCATACGCTTACCTCTTTGGCTAGAATATCAGTATATCAAAAGAAAATCAATCCCCCTGTGCCAGGAGCAAAAGCTTGTATCTCCATACTAAAAAAACAGGATATGCAGGCATACGCATCAACCTAAAATATCTTTTACCACAGAGAACACGAGAGAGATCATTGAGTATAAAATAACTCTGTGCTCCTTCTTTTTTTCTCCGTGAACTCGGTGTTAAATTTTTTAGGTTGATGCATATGCCATCATATCCTGACGCCGCGATCCTGCATATCCTGTTTTTTTAGTGTGGATATATTGGCTCTGACGCCCTTTTTTAGGTTTATTACATGATTTGGCATGGAAATTGCACATACATGCCAGTTCAACAAGGAGGTCAATCATGACAAACCAAGAACAAAATAGAAAAATAGCAGAATTAGAGTTCATCAATGATCAGCTTACATCTGAACTCTCTTATATTCAAAACCTTCTGGTTTCGATTGGTTTCTCCGAAGGGCTAACCTCTCTTAAAGAGGCTGCCCAAGAAATGCTTCAAGAAATTGAATAAGTTAGTGCATAGTAGTTTTCTCCAGCCCAGGTTTCCTGTAAAAACCTGGGATTTTTTTTTTCCTTATGATACAATCAGCACATGACAAAACTCCGTATGTGGAAGGCTCACCCGAACTGGGAAGCTGCCGAAAAAGAATGGGAAGAAGGACGGCTCAAAGCAGAGCAAACCTCCCCCATAAAAGGGCTCAAAAACATGCCCTCTATGCCCGGCATGACCGAGGATACAGCTCGTTTCCTCAAATGGAAAAGCTTCAAATGGATGATTACCCAAGATCACCAAGGTAATGTTCTTAAACCTTTTTTTCGCCACCCGATAAAATATGCATTTAATTACATTAGATCGATTTGCAAAGGAAAATCCTACGTCCGAGACGGTGACTTTTTCCTCTATGGAATCAAAGAATGGGATCAGTTTGAAGAACTTCTAAAGAACCAGGATAATCTTCTCGTAGTGGGCTTTTCGTACTGTCATAAGCCATTCGAATGCCCATCCGGGCGCTTTACCCCAGATTGCATTCACGATCCAGAGAACCCCGTCTGCAGGCAATGTTTTATTGGTAAGGCCATTAATGCCCTCCCGGAGCACAATACGTTTCCTGTTCTTATTCCTACGATTCATTATATCGGAGCCCAGATTCTCAAGATTTTGCATGCGAATCCTGGAAAAAAGGTCATATTTATCATTACTGCCTGTGAAATGACCTTAGAAATGTTTGGCGATCTCGGCAACATGGTAGGGATTCAAGGCGTGGGCGTCCGCCTTGACGGCCGAATATGCAACACCATGCGCGCCTTCGAGCTCTCAGAACAGGGGATTAAGCCCGGCCTTACCGTCGTCCTCGACGGCGCCAAAGAAAAAATTCTAGAACTACTTAAAATAAGGGCTATACCATATCGATATTAAAAATTTCTCGCAAGAAGTCAATAGCTTCTACTCTATTATGAATGGTTCTTAAAAGTTCAAGTGAAGTTGAATGTCCATTTTGATGCGGTTTTATGATTTCCACTTCACTTTCTCCATTTTCGAATGCCTTGATGAGCCAATTTCCCCCTTCTTGGGGATTTATTACTTCCACGAGATAAATATTGGCTAGTTTAGCACAAGCTTTGCCAAGATCGTTATCTCCTGCTTTCTTTAGCCAATCAATTGCTAAGTTCAGATCTTTTGAAATAAAAGCACCATCATTTCCATTATAATAATTCATGCCCATCTCGAACATGGCATCAGTATTTCCCTTGCCAGCAGCCATTGCCATTAATTCAGCACGACTGAATATAGATTGACCATGTCGGTCTGCAAGTTTATAAAGTTCATCTGCCTCAGGAGCAATATTTGGATTAGCAATGTAAAGGTCGCTTAACCATGTGCTGCAACTAAGTGCATAAATACCATGATTTGTAGTTCTTTCAGGTAAATCTCCTGCTTCTATTCCTTTCTTTAGCCAATAAATAGCCTTATCATTATCAACTTCTGTCCAACCTCGCATACCTTGCATATACGCAGTTCCTAATATCCTGCATGCTTTGCATTTTTCAAAATTATCTGGTGAATGTTGAGCAATCAATTTTATTGCTTTCATCTGCTGGTCTACAGAACCTGCATTGAATGCTTCATCGAATGAAGGAACTGCAATGGCAGTCCCACCGCTAGGTCGCAGATTATTTACAGAAGCTGTTGTTCCTGTTGGTTGTAAGATGTGTTTAACATTACGGTACTTTATCAAACAGACGAGGTGGACGATTCCTAAGCTAAGAATGCCAATTACAACGCTTGCAATGACGGCTTTGCGGCTGTCCTTGTCTGAGAGACTAGGATCTCTTGGATGAAATATATAGTTTGAAAAAAATTCTTTAGAATTAATATTTAAATTTGACATAAGTACTCCAGATAATATTATTTATTTAACTAAATTGTATCACACTAAGATGATTGATGTCAAATTTTTATGTTAATTTTTAAGATTAGGAAAAGACTAATCCGGGTATGGAGTGACCCAATTCATTGGGTCTTTTTCCGTGCTCAATTCATTGGGCACGGGGAATGGCGATATCTCGTGATTTCACAGGGCCGAATAAATTCGGCCCTGAAAAAGACCCAATGAATTGGGTCTCTCCATATCGGAATTGAAAATTTTTTCAACTTTTGCTCGATGTGAAAGAGAAAAGGCCCTAGGCAAAATCCGAGATTTGCTAAGACTAATGGCTAGAGAGGATGTGAAAGAAGATCTAAGGCTAATAGATGAAAACCGTATCGCTGGATTAGGGATAACAGCGGAAGAATTGAATGACTGGAAAATCCTTTCACGATAACTTATGACATGGTGTTCGTTGTTAGATTGACATATATTAATTTAGATGTCTTTAAGTTATGTTTAACTTGCAGATTTAATAGGTACGCGGATATATTTAAATTTTGGTTTGATTTTGACGATTTTGCCGTTTTTCGATACAACCAAAGGAACACCGGTACGAATGGATGTATCTATTGCTAGTTCTAAACTCTTTTTATGCCCTCGTAATAATATTTCATTTATATCCATTGATTCTTTTTTAGGCATTGGCGATCTCCTCCAGTTGTTTCCAGGTTATCATATTCTGAATTCTTAGACCATCTTTAATGTCTTTTGTGGCTATTAAATTTTGGGATTCGACTTTCGAGTTGTCAAGGAATAATGCACTATCAGATAGAGGTAGGTAATATTTTAGTATATTTCTTAAACCGGAGGTATACCGTCTCCTGACAGTATCTTCGGGAATTTGATGGCCTCCTTGTGCCACTCTTTGTGCCACTCGTTGTATAGCTAGTTCTACATCGTTCAACCATAGATACAATAAATGTATCTCATATCGGTTCTCACGTGCTTCTTTCAGATACTTTATAAAATTTGTTCCCGCTCCAGTTGTTTCAAAAGCAAAACTTTTATTAGACTCCAATAAGTCTCGAAGCCTTTTTACCATGAATTTGCTTGCAGTTAAGGCCATGCTCTCTGGATGCAGTGGTGCGAGTCCTTTGGCGATTTCATCGGCATTGAGAAATTCATAGACGTTGGTCAAATCTGGCAAAACGGATAATGCGTTAGTTGTCTTTCCTGCACCGTTGGGCCCGGCAATAATAAAAATTTGTCTAGTCATTTAAAATCATTAAAAATTTTCATAATTAAACGGATGTTAGCAAGAAAAGGATTTTAAAACTAGTGGAAAAGGGTGGGCCTTATCGAGTGACCTAATTCATTGTGCACGGGGAAAGGCGATATCTTGCGATTTCACAGGGCCGAATAAATTCGGCCCTGAAAAAGACCCAATGAATTGGGTCGCTCCATATCGGAATTGATTAATCCGGGTATGGAGTGACCCAATTCATTGGGTCTTTTCCGTGCTCAATTCATTGGGCACGGGGAAAGGCGATATCTCGTGATTTCACAGGGCCGAATAAATTCGGCCCTGAAAAAGACCCAATGAATTGGGTCGCTCCATATCGGAATTGAGAATTTTTTCAACTTTTGCTCGATGTGAATGAGAAAACGCCCATTTGTTAAGACTAATGGCTAGAAAGGTCGACGCCCCATGTGGTCCGCATGTACCGGATGGCTTCCGCTTTATTGCGAAGTTTTACATCACGGAGGTATCCATCTGGGAAATTATTCGAAAATATAGTATAACTTAAGATTATATTCGTTTCACCAAGATCAAATGCCTTAATGAGTAATTTTCCAGCCTCTTCCTTATCCACTGTAACCTGACCGCCATGGCCAAAAAGGTAAATTTTAGCCAGTTGTACACAAGCAAAACCATTATTGTTGTCAGCGGCTTGCGTGAGCCACTTCATTGCCTTTTCTAGATCTGGATCAGCTTTAATGCCAAAATGTTTATCATAGGCACCAAGATTTCCGAACAAATAATTCCGACCTACCTCGAACATGGCGTTGGCACTTCCCTTTTCACCAGCCATCTCCATTAAGTTAGAGCGTCTTAGCGTATAGTGGTTAATTCCTTTTGCAAGTTTATAAAGTTCATCAGCCTCAGGAGCAATGTCTGGATTAGCAAGGTAGATGTCAGCTAAAATATCGCTAGCACTTGTGCCCCTCCAATTTCCGCTAGCTGGTTGGCCACGTGCACTCAATGTTATAGGCATATCATCTGCCTCAATTCCTTTTTTTAGCCATTTGATAGCTTCATCTAGGTTCTTTTCGATATTGTCCCCGTCAGGTCCATCATTTACTCCCTCTTGATACATCCGAGCCAATTCCCTGCATGCGGCGTTTTTATCAAAGTTCTTATCTGGTTGGTTGGCAATTAATTTAAAATCATCAAACCGTTTTAGATTCCCCATTACCACAAGATATGGCGGAACAATTACGAGGGAGGGCCTTCCAGGTCGCAGATTATTTACTGTGGCTGTTGTCCCTGTTGGTTGTAATATGTGTTTAACATTACGGTACTTTATCAAACAGACGAGGTAGACGATTCCTAAGCTAAGAATGCCAAGTACAACGCTTGCAATAAGGGCTTTGCGACTATCTCCTTTCGAAAGACTAGGATCTCTTGGATGAAATATATAGTTTGAAAAAAATTCTTTAGAATTAATATTTAAATTTGACATAAGTAATCCAGATAATATATTTTATTTAACTTTATTATACAAAATCAAGACGATTTATGTCAAATTTTTATGTTAATGCGCTGTGTAACTTATTCTAGTGGCTTAAGGGGTAATGTGGATTCCCTTATCACGTGCTAAGTATTCAATAGCTTCTTGTTTGGAATTAAGAATTTTGCGATGGGCTCTGGAACCGACTTCCACCCTATTTTTTCCGTTATCAAATGCCAAAAGAAGCCATTTGGCTGCCTCGTCTTTATCTATCGGGTAATTTCCCTCTTCTCTAAAAAGACAAAGAGATAAAAGCTCGCAAGCATCACTATGATTATGTTCTGCTGCACCATTTAACCATACCATGGCCTGGTCAAGTTCTTGCGGAGTAGTTCTATTTTTAGAATAGTACGATAAAATAGTATCCGCTGCTACGTACATGGCATCCGGATTTCCCATGTTGGCAGCTAGTTTTAACAATTTTGATCCTTTTGGTGTCAATTTACCGATTTGATTTCCTAGTCTATAAAGCTCATCTGTATCGCTTGCAAAGTCTGTATTATCTATGTAAAGTTGCGCTAAAAGTTCATCGCTCTTAATTACCCCGACGGTTCTGTCTGTTACGTCGCCTGCCTCTATTGCTTCTTTAAACCAAAAAATTGCTTGGGAAATATCTTTTTCTTCGTCACGATACGATATTGCTGCTTCTTTACACGCCTGTCGTTTTTCAGTAATATTATTGGAGTATTTCGCTATTTTTTCTAAATTCGCAAGACGGCTTTTTGGTTCTTCTATTGCTAATGCGTCCTTAACTAATAGAACTTCACCTGGATCGAAAAAAGAATCTTTAGGTTGATTGATATTTGGAGCAATCTCCGAATTGTCATTGTAGATTTCGGATAATATTGAGCTTGCGCTTGGTGAAGAGAGATCACCCGCCCTTATTCCTTCTTCTAGCCAAAATATGGCCTTCTCACGATCAGGTTCGATGGGAACTGAAATACCGCTTACGCCATTCCGATATATGGCTCCCAATATTCGGCATGCATCGTTTTTTTCATGGATATCTGATGAATTTTTGGCTATTAATTCGAATGCATTAAGTCGCTGTTGTGGGTCATTTATCGCACGTGCTTCTTCGAGTGTTGGGACTACTTCAATAATTTTATCTGAATCAAAATCTGATGCAGGCAATTCTCTTGTAGAGGAGTAACTGCGCGGCCTTAATGCTTGGGTGTCTAAGGTACCAGTTGGAATTTCTTGGGTTGGAACTCCTCCAGGTCTCATGTTATTCACTGCAGCTGTTGTTCCTGTTGGTTGTAAGATGTGTTTAACATTACGGTACTTTATTAAACAGACGAGGTAGACGATTCCTAAGCTAAGAATGCCAAGTACAACGCTTGCAATGACGGCTTTGCGGCTGTCCTTTTCTGAGAGACTTGGATCTCTAGGATGAAATATATAGTTTGAAAAAAACTCCTTAGAATTGATATTTAAATTTGACATAAACATTCCAGATAATATATTTTATTTAACTTTATTATACGAAATCAAGACGATTTGTGTCAAATTTTTATGTTAATTTTTAAGATTCGAAAAAGACTAATCCGGTTATGGAGCGACCCAATTCATTGGGTCTTTTTGCGTGCTCAATTCATTGGGCACGGGGAAAGGCGATATCTCGTGATTTCACAGGGCCGAATAAATTCGGCCCTCTCAAGTTTGGCGGTTTTTTAGGCTGCTTTTCGAAAAATTGCCGATAACATCGGCCTAGTTAATTCTAAATCTATTATACTTTCTATATTTTCTAGAGTTTCACTTCTAATCATCCCTATTAATGCTCTACAGGTATTTCTTTGTGGCTTGTCTCTCCATTTCGGAATCTCTTCATCAATTGGTGGCACATCCTTGTATTTCAGAATGCTAGACAATAATAAGGCACTATATACTGCAACCCTAAATGATGGCTGTCTTTCAGCTGACTTTTCACTCCATACTTGGGCCTCTCCAACACCCAATACAGATTTTTCCTCTCTGAAGTTTACTTCTATCTGCCATCTGTCTAAATAACTCTGAAGAAGGAATTCTGCTGTGGCCTCGAGATCAGTTGTTAATAGATAGGCGGGTTGGCGGTAATTTCTAATCCCATTTTTCACATAAGGCAACGGTGCTACGACTAATAATCTCATCGGTCTAGTCTTTGTGCCAGATTGCCATAATACATCTCGCAATACTTTAAATCTTATTCTTCTCCATTCACCACCATAAAAGAAAATTGCAGACTGCCATGGTATACTATCATCTTGACGTACTTGCTCTGGAGTGAATTTATTAACCCCATATGTGCGTCTACCATTGCCTTCAGCCCGATAACATAGTTTTGAATTCTTTCTGGCGCGTGCTAGTGCTTCAACTCCTGGCATGTTTAAATTCATGCAAATTCTATTACAGAAACTACCGTCAGTGACCATAAGTTGTTTTTTTGTACACCCTATTGCATCTAAATGCTCCCTCAATTTTCTTACCTCTTCTATATACCGAGTCGATAAATTTTGAGTCTTACATAATTTCTTGTATGTTAATATTTCTGCTGCATTTGCTCTTTTACCAGGTTTTGTTAAAGGAGGAGTATGAATAAATCTTATAGGCAATGCTCGTGCACTGACTGATGAATGATTGTACATAGGAAGTAGAAATGAAAATTGAAGAAATCTTTGCCCCCACATTAAATTAACTTGAAATGGGGGTGATAATGGATCCCTTCCCCAAGATGTTCCAGGGATCTTCTTTCCTCTTTTGCGAATACGAGTGTCGTCGGCTCCAACAACAACATAATCATCTCCAAAAAACGGCATTGCCTTTTCCAATAAAGGGTTAAAAAGATCCTCGACATTCCACTTATATTCATTGTATAATCTATAATCGGCTGTAGGATCTAATTGATCTTTTCCAAGCCAAATGATAAGATTTGTGATCGTATGGCGTCCCAATGAGCAAACAGTCGCGACAGCGTGATCTTTGACTCTTCTAAAGGTGTCTTGTTTACAAAATGCTGGTCTCCATAGGGAGACTAGTGATAGAAAAGTTTCGAGAAGGCACATATTTTTTTGTCCTCATTTGCGTGAAAAACAAAAATATTATGTGTCTTCTCTTTTTTTTGAAAGTTTTTTCTCAAAAATATGAGAAACCGCCAAACTTGAGAGGGCCGAATAAATTCGGCCCTGAAAAAGACCCAATGAATTGGGTCACTCCATACCGGAATTGATTAATCCGAGTATGGAGCGACCCAATTCATTGGGTCTTTTTCCGTGCTCAATTCATTGGGCACGGGGAACGGCGATGTCTCGTGATTTCACAGGGCCGAATAAATTCGACCCTGAAAAAGACCCAATAAATTGGGTGGCTCCATACCGGAATTGCAATTTGTTATGTTAATGTGGAGACTATTCAGGTGCTTTGACTAAGTGCTTTCTGCGAAAGGGTTTGTGAGGATTTTGCTGGCAGTAGGGGCGGAGGCGGGGAGCGGCGCAACAGGCTTCGCTGCAGCATCCTTTTAGCTGATGGAGGCATTCAGGACAGCTCAAATATAGGTTATTGCAATCCATATTAGCACAATTATAATAATGATCTGTTAATGCTTCACAATTCTTGCATTTGCTAATAACAGGCGCTTCTTCTTTGCCTATCGGAATAGTTAATCGATCATCAAAAACAAATAACTTACCATGCCAATGTTTCGAACCCCTCTCTAATCCATAATTAATAATACCACCCTTCAACTGGTATACATCCTTAAAGCCTTTCTTTTTCAAAAGTGCGGAATATAACTCGCACCGTATCCCGCCAGTGCAATACATCAAAACAGGCTTCTCTTTATCCTCAATCTTATCTGCAAACTGAGCAAATTCCCTAAATGTCTTACATGGAGGTAGTTGAGCTCCCTTAAAATGCCCTACTTCCCACTCGTAATCATTTCGAACGTCCAAAAGATGAACCTCTTTCCCACTTTCCAAAATCTTTTCCCATTCAGCAGGGGACATATGCTCTCCACCCTCTGATGCCTTAACATCGCTATCAATGGCTACCAACTTTTTTCGATATTTTACAGTACAGCGAGGAAATACCTGCTCATGGTGAGGATGAATCTTAAAATGAATTGTTTCAAACCCGGGGCGCATATGCATCCATTCCATATATGCCTGACTATCAGTGCGATATGCACTCATTTGTCCATTAATTCCCTCTTCGGAAATGTAAATGCGGCAGGTCGCATCCCTCCCCTGAAAGAATTCCTTATGAAGGCGCACTTCCTCGTGTGGATCGTTAATATCTCCAAAATAATAATATGCTAAAACGTCATATAATTTGTTTTCCATAGAGGATATCATAGCTAAGTTTCCATTTTCGGCTCAAGAAAATAGTGTTAAAATTCTGTAAATACATTTGCATTTTAAGCGCAGTTAGGTCATAATGGATCTGATTAGCAAATCAATGGAGCATTAATGTCACAGTTCATTGACGGAACTGAACAGTTTGGCAGAGTGAGAGCGTTCCTCTGGCCGATCCACAGGCATGAAATGAAAAAGATTTCGCTCATGCTTCTCATTTTTTTCTTTGTCGCTTTTAATTATAACATCCTCCGTACCCTGAAAGATACTCTTGTCGTCACTGCTGAATCATCCGGAGCAGAAGTTATCCCTTTTATAAAGGTTTGGGCTATGTTTCCTGGCGCTGTCCTCATGACTTTGCTTTTCACACAACTTTCTAACAAGCTCAGTCGCGAAAAAGTTTTCTATATCATGATGTCGATCTTTATTGGTTACTTTTTTGTTTTTGCCTTTTTCCTTTATCCAAATAGAGATTCCCTGCACTCAAACGAAATTGCTGAAACCCTCCAAGGCATTCTTCCAATGGGCTTTAAAGGACTTATCGCAATGATCCGTAACTGGACTTTTACAAGTTTCTATGTGATGTCTGAACTCTGGAGCAATATTATTCTCATCGTTCTTTGCTGGGGTTTCGCGAATCAAGTTACAAAACTCAATGAGGCAAAACGATTCTATGCTATTTTCGGTTTTGGAATTAATCTCTCTGGTATTGTCGCAGGCCAGACATCTGTTTATTTTTCTCGTTGGATCTTTAATGAAAATATTCCTGTAGGTACGACAGCCTGGGAACAATCGTTAATAATGATAATTTCAATTGTGGTCCTAGCTGGCCTCATCGCTATGGGGCTTTTCTATATCCTAGAAAGACGGGTGCTGAATCAGTCCGAAAATTATGATCCTCTGGCTGCTATCGAAGACGAAAAAGTAAAAGGAAAATTATCCCTTCGAGAAAATTTTTCCTTCTTGTTAAAATCAAGATACATGCTTTGCATCACTGTGATTGTCGTAGCTTATAATGTTATCATCAATCTCGTCGAAGTTCTCTGGAAAGATCAATTGCATGCCCTATATCCCGATTCCAGCAGTTACAATCTTTATATCAATCAGGTCTCTACTATTGTAGGAATCCTAGCTACATTTGCCTCATTAGTGATTTCAGGTAACTCAATCCGTAAATTTGGCTGGACCTTTACCGCCCTGATTACACCCTTTGTCCTTCTCCTGACAAGCATCGGGTTTTTCGGACTTTATTTCTTTCAAGACTACTGTGCTTTTCTTGCTTTTGGTTTGCTCAATATAACGCCTCTTGCACTGCTCGTTCTTATGGGTTCCATACAGAATATACTTGCTCGCGGTGCCAAGTACACAGTCTATGATGCCACAAAAGAAATGGCATTCGTCCCTTTGAGCGCTGAGGAAAAAATTAAGGGAAAGGCAGCAATTGACGGAATATGTAATCGTTTTGGGAAATCTGGCGGTTCCGTAATTCACAGTAGTTTACTCATAGCATTTTCATCGTTTGCGGCGAGCGCACCATATGTTGCGGGCATTTTGTGCCTGATTATTGTAGTTTGGATGGTAGCCGTTCGCAGGTTGGGGCGAGAATTTTCTGCAATTACTTCAGAATCTTCTGGAAAATTAATGCCAATAACAGTATAATGTAGCTTTAAAATTTGGGTCACATAAGTATGTCACAAACATCATCGTCAGAATTTGGTGCGATACGTTCTTTTCTTTGGCCTATCCACGGATATGAATGTAGCAAAGTCATTCCAATGGCTATCATGTGCTTCCTTATCTGTTTTAATTATAGTATCTTGCGTAACATGAAAGACACTATTGTAGTGGCTGAATCGGGTGCAGCAGTTATTCCCTTTATCAAGGTGTGGGCTTTGCTTCCAATGGCTGTCATCCTCACTTTCATTTTTGCCAAATTATCGAATCGTTTTAGTCAAGAACGGGTCGTATATATCATGATATCGATCTTCTTAGTATTTTTTGCATTTTTTGGCTTTGTTCTTTATCCTTTGCGCGACGTCTTACACCCTTATGAACTTTGTGCATCTATTAAGGAATACCTTCCTGGCGGTTGCCACGGCTTTATTGCTGTGTTTTCAAATTGGACATTTACCGGATTCTATGTAATGGCGGAGTTGTGGAGCAGCGTTGTTTATTCGATACTATTTTTTGGCTTTGCGAATGAAATTACCAAATTAGGCGAGTCGCGACGATTTTACGCTGTGCTCTCAGTTGCTTCCAATGTTGCCGCCATCTGTGCTGGTCAAGCAGCCAACTACTTTTCCTATGGCGGCGTATTGAATTTTCATTTTCCTTTTGCTAAGACAGAGTGGGAACAAACGATGATTGCATTGTTGTTGATTGTAATAGCTTCTGGATTATGTGTCATTGCCATTTTTTGGTGGATGAATCGTAATGTGCTTGATAATTCCGAATATGATGGTTTGCACAAAACCCGAACTGAGCTTGGTAAGAAAAAGCACCTTTCTATGCTTGAAAGCTTAAATTATTTGTCGAAATCGAAATATCTCGTTTGCATTGCGTTGTTGGTGATAGGGTACAACTTGGGGATTAATCTGGTAGAGGTGATTTGGAAGGACCAAGTGAAAGAATTGTATTCCAGTCAGAATGATTTCAATCGCTATTTGAACAATTTGACTTCGATGGTAGGAATAATATCTGTCCTAATTTCTTTTTTCATTGCAAGTATGATTAGTCGTAGGGGTTGGAGTTTTGCAGCAATGATTACACCGGTGATCATGCTCGTGACAAGTATTGGATTCTTTATTTTTCTGATTTTCCAAGAGCATTTTACAGGGGGTTGGCTGGCAATGTTTGGCGCTACGCCGCTTGCACTTGTTGTGTTTTTTGGCGGAGCCCAAAATTGCCTTTGCAAGGCTGCGAAATATTCTGTGTTTGACACTACTAAAGAGATGGCATTTATTCCTTTGGATCATGAGTTAAAGTTGAAGGGGAAGGCAGCTATTGATGGTGTGGGGTCTCGCTTTGGCAAGGCTGGTGGATCAGTGATACACCAAGGCTTAATCATGTTCTTTGGCAGCCTGGCTTACAGTGCTCCATACGTGGCCTTTATTCTGTTGATTGCCATCACTTTCTGGATCCTAGCGATCCGAACACTTCGCCGCGAATTCGCCGATATCTCAAAGGTCACAGAAAGCCCTGTCATAGCCTAGGCGAACAATAATCCTCCTCCTCTTCTTATCCTGCTCATCTTGCCACTTGCGATCCTGTTCATCCTGTTAACTCGGCATACAACGAGGTTAACAGGATGAGCAGGATCGCAAGCGGCATGATGGGCAGGATAAGAAGAAGATAGGAAGAAGATAGGTTTTTGCCTCTTGAATTCGCCGATATCTCAAAGGTCACAGAAAACCCTGTCATAGCCTAGGCGAACAATAATCCTCCTCCTCTTCTTATCCTGCTCATCTGCCGCTTGCGATCCTGCTCATCCTATTAACTCGGCATACAACGAGGTTAACAGGATGTGCAGGATCGCAAGCGGCATGATGAGCAGGATAAGAAGAAGATAGGAAGAAGATAGGTTTTTGCCTCTTGAATTCGCCGATATCTCTAAGATCACAGAAAGCCCTGTCATAGTCTAGGCGAATAATAATCCTCCTCCTCTTCTTATCCTGCTCATCTTGCCGCTTGCGATCCTGCTCATCCTGTTAACTCGGCATATAACGAGGTTAACAGGATGAGCAGGATCGCAAGCGGCATGATGAGCAGGATAAGAGGAGGAGGAAGATTTGGCGACTAGGTGTTGTTAATTATCTCTGATTTGCTGAGGTAGAGTTCAAAGAGGGCGAGGACGCCTAGGATGATGAAGATGCTGTAGACAAATTCGGGGATTTGCATTTGAAAGGTGAGTCCTAATAGCACTAGAAACTGCAGTGATGTGGTGATTTTCCCACACCAAATGGCTCTGAAACGGAATGTGGAGAGTTTTCCGGTAAAGACTAAGTACAATCCAAAAAGCATCACAGAAAAATCGCGGCAGATGAGTGCGCTTGCATCGATTAATGACAACTGGTTCTCGGAAATAAAGATTGCCATAATAAAAAAGACAAAAAAACGATCCATGAGAGGGTCTAGCAATGTTCCAAATCGGCTCATCGAACCAAAACGTCTAGCAACATATCCATCAAGACCGTCGCTAAACATGGCCAAAATGACCGAAATCGTTCGCACCAAAACATTCTGCTTAATGAATAGAAGCGCTAAAGGAATCCGCAAAAGTGATAAGAAGTTTGGTATTGTAAACATCGAGTCTATCGTAGCATTTTCGAACTTAAACTTCTACTTTCTTTTGTAGGCCCAGATGATCCCTAAAATCAGCAACAGTGAAAAAATTCCTAGGAAGAAATTATTATACGATTTTATGGTCTCGGCAACTACCTGATAGTTTTCTCCTAGTAGATATCCCAAGTAAAACAACACAAAGACTTGTAGAAAACATGCCGGACAATCGCGCAGGATGAACTTATGAAAGGGCATTTTTCCAAGGCCTGAGGTCATAAAGAGGGCATTGCGGGCGCCGCCTGGAATAAATCGGCCAATAAAAAAAGTAAGAATCCCAAATTTTTCATAGTAATAATGGAGTCTTTCTATTCTGTTTACTGTGAGAACATGGCTAAACCACTTGATATCATAAAGTTTAGGCCCGAGCAGTCTGCCAATCCAGTAGGCTTCCCAGGCGGACATCCATGCTGCTAAGAATATCCAAAAAAAGATCTGCAGAGTATTTTCAGGTACATAGGTGCTGGCGATGGCTCCGCCTGCCAGGACAAGGACATCTTCGCTGAATGGAACATTTAGGCCTGCTAGCATGATCATAATAAAGATCACCCAATGGGCATGATCGGCATTTTCGGTGATGAAGTTCAGTATCGATTCCATAAAATTAAAGAGAAGTAAATGCCTCTTTGCAATCTTTGGCATCCCAAGCTTTTCTTAGGGCCTGAATTTTTTTATTTGAAATGCCTCCTAGGAATTCCATTGCTTTCAGGAAGCGTGCGCGGGTTCGATCTTTCCCTAATATTTCTGCAGAATCGAAGAACGGAGGACCTTGTAATTTCCCCATGATGCTGGCAAAAAGTATGGGCATCATCACTTTTTTGTGGTGAATGCCGTATATTTCTGCAACATCGCGTGAGGCTTGATTCAGGTTTTGGCTGCCCCAATCATCGCTTTCTTCGAGTTTCCAGATGAGCGACTGTATGAGGAAATTGACCTGTTCAGGGGAAACGCCTGAGGCGCCAAATAGTTCGTTTGTGTACTTGAGGTGGTTAATAAATACAAAATCGAAGAGGTCGATGAAGTCGCCAAATGTTTTGATGCGTGTGTGAGCTAGGGGCATTAGTTTTTGCATGAAGGTGTCATTCATGCTCCAGGCTTTGATGCGGTCCCATAGACCTTCTTGGGGTATGTTATTGATGATATATTGTTGGTTCAGCCATTCGAGTTTTTTGATGTCAAAAACGGCCCCGGATACCCCTATGCGTGTAACATCGAATTTCTCGGCTATTTCTTCAAGAGGGTAGATTTCCTTATCTCCAGGCATGCTATAGCCCATTAGGGTGAGGAAATTCAAGAATGCTTCCGGCAGGAAACCGCAGTCTCTATAGAAAAATATTGAGGTTGGGTTTTTTCTCTTGGACAATTTTTTTCCATCGATTCCCAATAGGAGAGGCATGTGCATGAAGGTGGGGGCGGTCCAACCGAAATGTTGGTAGAGGAGGATGTGTTTGGGGGTGGAGCTGATCCATTCGTCACCGCGGATGACGTGGGTGATTTTCATTAAGTGGTCGTCGACGACAACGCCTAGGTGATAGGTGGGGAATCCGTCGGATTTTAGGAGAACTTGGTCATCTACATCGGCCCATGGCACGCTGATCCTTCCTTTGATGGAGTCTTCGAAGACGCAGTCGCCTTTGAGAGGGACTTTGAGTCTGATGACGTAGGGCATCCCTTTTTCTTCTTTTTCACGAATTTCTTCGGCACTGAGGTTGCGGCAGCGGCGGTCGTAGCCTAGGCGTCCAAGGCCTTGTGCGGCCATTACTTGGCGCATTTCTGAGAGTTCATCGGCAGTGCAGAAGCATTTGTAGGCGTGGCCTTTGTCGAGGAGTTCTTGTGTATATTTTTGGTAGATTTCGGTTCTTTCTGATTGGCGATATGGGCCATAGGGGCCGCCGATGTCGGGACCTTCGTCCCAGGTGATGCCTGCCCAGTGGAGGGCGTTGAAAATGCTTTGTTCGTACTCGGGTCGGCTTCTTTTGCGATCGGTGTCTTCGATTCGGAGAATGAATTTTCCTCCGTGGTGGCGGGCAAAAATTGAATTAAATACTGCCATATAGGCGGTCCCTACGTGAGGGTCTCCAGTGGGGGATGGGGCGATGCGTACTCTAACTGTCATGATAACTACCTTTTTTGGGCCAATTTTCTCACAAAGTCCATTACTTTGCAATTAATTTTACACTGCTTTTGAGCTAATAAATTTATTTTCAACCTGCATAAAAAACAGGATATGAAGGCATACGCATCAACCTAAAATATCTTTTACCACAGAGAACACGAGAGAACACAAGAGAGGTCATTGAGTATAAAATAGCTCAGTGCTCCCTCTGTTTTCTCGGTGAACTCTGTGTTAATTTTTTTTTTTAAGTTGAAGGGTATGCCTTCATATCCGGTTTTTTTTTTGATATAACTTAAGAATTTGTTCTAATTTCTTGCGCCCTGATGGCTTTTAGATATCATTGAAGAGTTTTAGATTTTCCAGGCTGTGTTCGGGGTTAAATTCCATAGAGATATAGGAAATGTGTATGCCCGTCAGATAATGGTCTTTGAATCCTAGAAGAGGTTCAATGTATTGAGGAGAATATCCGAAACAGTCTGTAATTGATTGTCTTGTGTGTTCTGTACAATATGCGTATTTTAATTTATCTAAGAACTGATTGAGTTGATTTCAGGTTCCAGGCATTTTCGGTTATCGTATCACAAAGGGTGACATTGCCAACCCATGAGTGGTGGAGTCTAAAATATGGCAGATTATTTTTATGAAATTGTTCAAGTGAACATACATGTTCGTACGTATGTTCACTACCTTTACTATTAAGCGGTCTTGAAATTGTGATGTAATAGAAAAACGAAGATTTTTCTGCTAAAAACTGAGAATTTTTAACGATTTCTTCTCTTAGGTTATTTATAACCGCAAGATTAAAGGGGAAATCGAGTTTTGTGAGGAGTTTAGCGCATTCATATTGAAATTCATCGGTTGTGTTTGCCTGCATTTTGTCGATATGTGGTTTTATATGAGGAAAAAAATCTTTGTAACCGCCCGGGAGTTGATTCATGTTTTCAAGTCTTTTTGCTGCATGAAGTGTATGAAAAATTTCTAACTCATTTATTTGCGACGAGATGATTCCTGCAAAAAGGTGGACAATTTTGTAGGGAAATTCCATATCATTTTTGCATATCTGCAAAGTGTTACTGAACTTTTTTTTGCTTTGTTCAATCATTTTTTTTGCATTTTCGACCCCTAAAAATATCACAGAAAGGGCTGCTGCGCTGTTGTAGCAAGAGGTTTCAAATTTCCGTTGATTGTCATTATTTCCGCTTTTGCGATCTAGTAATTCGAAAGCTTTTTTAATGAATCCGCTCAAATTTTTTTTGCATAAATATTGTATGGCCCTAACAGGTATGGCTGATTTATCTGCTGGCATTTCCGTAGGAAAAAATTCATTAGTAATTTGATTTTGAAAATTGTTGCTTGTATTAAAATTTACCACAACAAAATCTCCGTATTTATTAAAAGATTAATTATATCATATTTTAACCTTTAAAGTATATAGTAAAATGATTTTTTTTCTTCAAATGTACAAGATTCTATGGTACAGATATGACTCATGGATTCATCAAAAAAAAGTCTTTTTTCTTGGGCATTGTTTGATTGTGCGGGAGGATCATTTTCGGCTATTATTCAGACGTTTGTCTTTGCTGTTTATTTTACGACGGTTGTTGCGGTGAATGAGATTGAAGGGGGAGTGCAGTGGGGGATGGTCAATGCAATTGCATCGTTTTTTATTGCAATTATCGGACCGGTATTTGGCGCTATTGCGGATAGGGGTGGGAGTCGAAAGCCTTGGATTGCGTTTTTTGCCTATCTTTGCATGATGTGTACGGCGCTGCTGTGGTTTGTTGTTTCTGGGTCGATTGTGTTGGGAATGACTTTGGTCTGTTTGGGAATTATTGGAGCTGAATCGGCATTTATTTTTTACAGCGCTATGCTGCGGGATGTGGCTGGAGAAAAGCGGGTTGGAATGTGGTCGGGGATTGGTTGGGGGTGCGGCTATTTGGGTGGTATGTTGAGTTTAGTTATAGCCCTTCTTATGATTGATTTAGATCAACCTATTCGTGCGACGTTTCTGTTTTGTGCGGCGTGGTATTTCGTATTTTCGCTCCCTTTGTTTTTATGGACGAAGGATCGTCCTAGAACTTCAAAAACACTTAAAGAAATGGTTATTTTGGGGATAGGTCAATTTAGAAATGGACTAAGAGGTCAGAGAAATCTTTTTCGTTTTCTAGTAGCTCGGATGTTTTTTATTGATGGTCTAACGACGCTTTTTGCTTTTGGGGGTGTATATGCTGCTACAACATTTGCGATGTCGCCAAGCGAGGTGCTCATCTTTGGTATTTTGCTAAATATTACAGCAGGGTTGGGCGCCTTTGTTTTTGCTTTCATTGATGACTTGATAGGTAGCAAAAGGACTATATTAATTGCTTTAAGCTGTTTGATTCTTCTTTCTATTGCGATTTTGTTCATTATAGATCATCGATTCTTTTGGATTGCGGGATCATTAATTGGTATTTTTGTGGGACCTGTGCAGGCGGCGAGTCGTTCCTATCTAGCTCGTATGGTGGAACCTCAATTGCAGAATCAAATGTTTGGATTTTTAGCTTTTTCGGGGAAGGCTACCGCTTTTTTGGGTCCTTTGTTGGTGGGTCTGGTGATTTATCGCTTTTCAAGTATTCGAGCGGGGATGTGTGTCATCCCCTTGTTTTTTATCACAGGTCTAGTGCTTCTCATGAGTGTTAAGGATGATTTTGAAGTAAAATCAAGTCTTTCATGATGTTGTAGGCTTCTGTGAGTTGGAGGTCATTCTGCCCGAATTTTTCTTCAGCTTCCTCTTCACTTGGTTCTTCCTTTTTGAGTTCAGCGAGGAAGGCTTGGTAGTTTTTGTTGTGTTCGAGTCGAAAGGCTGAATTTGCTTTTAATATTGTCATATATGGTGTGTAGATCTTCAGTTTCTTTTGAAGATTAAACCGATATAAAGAGCGGATTTTTGATCTTTCAAGGACGGGCACATCGGATAAATCATCATCGAAGTTTTCTTTAATGGAATCGTTTGCTAGCGGATATTTATTAAATTTTTCCCCGATGTCCACAAAAGAAAGTGCTCCGGGAACAACGATGTCGGATTGGACTCCGTTCAATTGGGGTGTTTTGCCTGAGACTGTGTAATAGCGGCCGCGTGTCACTTTGTATTCACCTTCAGGATTTACATCTCCAGCCTTGTCAGAAATCAATGTAAAGGTTTGAAATGACCCTTTTCCATAAGTGTGGTCGTCGCCGACGATAATGGCTCTGCCGTAGTCCTGCAAGGACTGCGCTACGATTTCCGAGGCCGATGCACTTGCTCTGTTTACCAAAATAATCAGAGGGCCGCTCCAATAGGTAACACCATCAAGGTCTCTGAGGTATTGAACTTGTCCTGTATTATCTTTAATTGCAGCTACGACGCCTTTTGTGATAAACAGGCCGGAAACACCAATGGCTTGCGATAGAAGGCCTCCGGTATTATTTCTTAGGTCTAGGATGATCCCTTCAACATTTTTTTCCTTCTTTAACTTTTCTATCTCATTTTTAATGTCTTCAGAAGAGGAGAATTCAGGGTCTTGATAGAAAGAAAAAAGGCGTATATAGGCAATCACTCCATCGCCGAATGGTTCGTAAGAGGTTTCAAACCTTGTTTCTTTCAAAACAACCTCTCCTCGAATAATGGTAATATCGAGTTTTTCTTCTTTTCCTTCAATATCCCGAATAACGGTTAATACGACTGGGGTATTTTCGGGTCCGCGAATCAATTCGACGGCATCAGTAATATCCATACCTACGATGGGTTCGTGGTTCACTGCAATGATTCTGTCTTTGAGTTTAATATTCTCATTTTTCGATGCTGGCCCACCCTCAATGATCTTGACAATGGTTAATCCATTGATGTCATCGCGAAGTTGCGCTCCGATTCCAAAGAGGCGTTGCTGCACTGCCATCATGAATTGAGTTGCCTCATCCGGTGTGAAGTATACCGTGTGGGTATCTAGCGATGAGGCGAAGGCCTTAAGAATATTGGAAAGCATTAGGAATTCTTTCTTTGCTGGATCGGTTTCGAGAAAGGCATCTTCAGTCTTTCCTTGGTGTTTTTGGATTCTTTGCATGGCCTTGTCTTTGAGCTCGCCGTTCAGTTTTGCTATAGCTTCGATTTGGAGGGATTTAATCATTTTAAGGCGATTAAATAGCTCGTCTTCGGATTTTGCCCATTTGAGGTCTTTAAATTGCTTAGAATTTACCTTTTTGGGGGAGGTCTTCGACTTTCATTTCGGCGTCGAATTTTCGATGACGTTGTATGGCCAAAATCATTTTGTCATCAATTTTCCCAAAAATTTCGAAATTTTGATCCTTAAATTCCTTTAAAGCTGTTTGTAAAAGTTCTGGAGAGGGATCTATCCATTCCTTGATGTCGGACTCGATAAAATAGGTTTTTGTGGGGTCTAATTCCTCTATATAGTTATTTAGAATTCTTCCCATAAGCATGGGAGATAATTCTTTATAGGATGCATGGGCTTTTAATATTTCGTTGACCTTGTTGGAAAGCTGTTCGCGGTTGATATTGGGTAATTTTGCCTCCAAAAAGAGGGAATTTACGAGGAGAAACAGAAGAATAATGAATGTACGCATTTTAGTTGCCGGAGTTAACTTATGGTACTTTTTATGTATACACGTTTGGGATTTTTTTGGGAATTGTTAAGATATTGTTAAAAAAAGCTTGCAATCAATTCTTTTTTTGGTAAAATATATGCATAATCTTTGAGGATTATAATTTTTTATACATAAACACGGAGGTCAAACCCATGTCTAAAACAAAAGTAAAAGACAAGAAAGATAAAGTTGTTTCTATCACTGAAGCAGCTGAAATTAATAATGTTACTCGGCAAGCGATCTATGTAGCGATTAAGTTGAATAAGCTTAAGGCAAGCAAAGATGCAACTCGTTGGGAAATCGCTCTTGAGGATCTCGAAGAGTATCGCAAAAATAAATATTCTAGAAAAAAGTCTGTTTATGGCGGCGAGCTCCTTTTTGATAACAACAAAGGCTATTACTCTATCAATCAAGTAGCTATTATGCTCAAAGTTCCTGCTCAGAAAATCTATTACGCCACACGTATTGGAATGCTCAAAGCGCACCGTAAAGGGGCTGCATGGGTAGTTCACGTCAATGACGTAAAAGAATACAAAGAAAAGAACATAAGCAAAAAATCAGCCCGCAAAGCTGGTTAATCGGCTCTTTTCTGCGGCCGCTGTGGTCTGCTGTCTCCGACAGCAGACGTCAGCTCTCGGAGAGAGCTGACCACTGTGGTCTGCTGTCTCCGACAGCAGACGTCAGCTCTCAGAGAGAGCTGACCACAGCAGGCCGCAGTTTTTATTTCTCAATTATTTTGATATCCTTCACAAGCAGCTGGATGCTGGCACCTTGAAAGTAGTTGATCTGAGGTGTAAAGGCCACTTGCAGGACAATATTTTTTCTGCGGAGCATAGAACTTAGATGTGCTTTACCGAACGCTATTCCCTCCATCATTCGATCACCCTGTTTTAGATATAGTTTGAGGTTATTTTTTCCGATTAATTTCGGCGGCCAAGCTTGTGTGCATTGTGTATACAATATGGGTTGTGGATTTTCGTTTCCAAATGGCTCAAGAAGTCTAATGGACTCCATAAAATCGAATGTAAGATCTTCGAATTGTATTTCAGAATCGAGATAAAGTTTTGTGACGACATCGCTATCTTTGAGTCTTTTGTCTGCTGCTCCAATGAAGCGCCTCTTGAACTCGGGAATGTTTTCTACTTTGAGAGTTATTCCAGCAGCAAAATCGTGACCGCCGAAGTTGATTAAGATATCGGAGCATTCTTTGAGAACATCCAGGAGAGGGAATTCATGGATAGAGCGCAGGGATCCTTTTCCGAGATCGTTGTCGATGGAAATCATGACAGTCGGTCGATTATAGTGTTTTGAAATACGTGTGGAAAGGATGGCGATGATTCCTGGGTGCCATTTTTCGGACTGCATGACAATAGCTTTTTCTTTTAGAATTTCTGGGTGTTCAGCGATGGTGTTTTCGACGTCGACGGACATTGTTCGTTCAATTTTTTGTCTTTCGATGTTATTGAGGTCTAGTTCTACGGCCATTTTTTCGGCAGAGACCGCGTTTCTGATCAGCAGCATCTCGACTCCTTTTTGCGGGTCGGCGATTCTGCCAAGGCTATTGAGTCGCGGGGCTATTTTGGAGGCAATTGTAAATGTTGAGATTTGATTAATGTCAGCTTCGCTGATCGAAATGAGCTTGGCTAAGCCGATTCGTTTGGTTTTGCGAAGCTCTCGAATTCCATAGGTGACCAAGATGCGGTTTTCGCCTAGGAGAGGGCCCATATCTGCAACGGTGCCAAGTGCAACTAGGTCGAGGTATCGTTTGAGATCGACTTTTTTTGAAGTGATTTTCCCAAGTTTTATGAGTCTGTTAGTCACTGCGTGGGCCAGTTTGAAGGCCACGCCGACTCCGGTGAGATCTCGATTGGGGTAGGGGTTATTTTGCAGTTTGGGATTGAGGTTGGCGATGCAATGGGGGACGGTGTCGGTGGGTTCGTGGTGGTCTGTGACGATGACATCGACATTTTTTTCTACTACTTTGGCAATTTCGACGGCGGCAGTGATTCCACAATCGACAGTGATGAGAAGTTTACATTCGTTTTTGATGCCATATTCCAGAGCTTCTACAATGAGGCTTTGTCTGAGAGCTCCTCGATGTGAGATGTAGAAGAATACATTGCATCCAATAAAGCGTAGGAAGTCGGTGAGAAGGGCTGTTCCTGTCATCCCGTCGACGTCGTTGTCGCCATAAATAAGTATATTTTCCGATTTCTCCAGAGCATCGCAGACACGTTTAACGGCTGTTTCCATCTCTGATAGAAGGAAGGGATCGTGCAGTTCGGGGAGTTGGGAATAAAGGTATTTGTGGATTTCGTCCAAATCGGTGAATCCTCGTGAGGCGAGGATCCTTGCCACAACTGGGTGGATTTTGAACTCTTTGACTACTTTGTCAATCCATTCTGGGTCCTCTTTTGGGAAAACCCAAAGGGGACTTTCATGGTCGCTGGTTAATGATGGCATTATATACTCCTGATTATTGTATATATAAGCATAGAAGTGATTTAGAAACAATGATCTTTATTTGCTGGACAGGTTATCGCTGATCGTATAAATAGGAGGAAATGCAGGATGAAGAAAGTAGGAAGAATTTGCAGCGGGTAGCCGTGTTTATGACGATTCCGTTTGTCTTGGCAATACCGCCTATTCTTGGCTGGTTGCTAGGGGGATGGTTCGATAAGCTTTGTGGTACTACGCCTTACCTGATGTACCTCTTTCTGATCATTGGATTCTTAGCGGGGATACGAGAATTTATACGCATAATAAGAAGGTATGGAGATGGGAATTGAATTCATCAATAAAGTGATTGTTATATCTATTATTCTGGCTTTGGCTGGACTTATTGTGGGAGGCTCTTACTTAGGATTTAATTCAGGAGTTGCCATCTTGGTCGGGGCAGCATGGAGCTGCATCAATCTATATTTCATAAAGTCTTTGATGCAAAGCGCTTTAAGTTCATCGTCAAAAAGCTATTTTGCAGTGATTATATTACTTGGCATTAAGTTTCCTCTTCTATATGGCATTGGATTTGTGATTTTAAAGATGGGATATCTACCCGTAATAAGTCTTTTATTGGGCTTTTCGTTGATTTTCTTAGTCATACTGGCTAAAGGGACCCAAGTATGGCTTATGGAAACGAAGGAGCCTAAGCCATTATGAGTCTAGGCAGTGATGAAGTTCCAAGCATTATTTCCATTTTATATCATCGGTTTCCTTCAGTACATTTTCTACATGAATGGGAGAGTATTAGTTTCTCATTTTTTGTTGGAGTATTCATTTCGTTAGTTTTTTATTTTGGAACGCGCAATAACCAACTGAAGCCCAAAGGATTTCAGAATTTTCTTGAGTTTTTTGCAGAATCATTTCGAGAGGGTATTGTGGATATTATCGGACCTGAGGGGACGAAATATGTCCCATTTTTGGCGACGATATTCGTTTATATATTAAGTATGAATTGGATTGGGTTATTGCCGTTGATGAGGTCCCCTACTTCAAATTTGAGTATTACAGCTGGGATGGCCATTAGTGTCTTCTGTTATGTACAATATTTGAATTTTAAGCATATGGGAGCCGGAGGTTTCTTTTATCATTTAGCAGGTTCTCCAAAGGGTACGATGGGATGGATGATGGTGCCGTTGATGTTGCCGATGGAAATCATCACTCAATTTGCCAGACCATTGACTTTGGCATTACGATTGTGTGGAAATATTTTGGGTGAGGATCTTTTTATAGGTTTATCTGTGATTTTTGGGGTATATTTGCTCTCGGATTTCGCATTGCCTATTGGATTGCCTGTACAACTTCCGTTTTTGTTTTTGTCGTTATTCACCGGATTTTTGCAAGCATTAGTATTTACTTTATTGAGTACAATATATATTTTACTATCAATGTCGGATGCCGAAGGGGAGCATCCGAGTTAACAAAAAAGGAAGAAAAAAATGGATGTCTCAACAACAGTAGCATTTTCAGCTTTAGCAGTAGGTATTGCAGCCTCTGGTTGTGGTGTAGGCTTAGGTTTGGCCGTGAAAGGAGCCCTGGAGGCCATTGGGCGCCAGCCAGAAGTTTCAGGAAAAATCCTGACAAATATGATTATTGGAGCTGCTTTGATTGAAGCTTTGACGATTTATGCATTGGTCGTATTCTTTATTCTACTTGGAAAAATGGGTTAATCTGTGAATATAGAACTCAGGCAAGTTTTAACTCAGGTGCTGGCATTTCTTTTAATGCTTTGGATTCTTAGAAGGTATGCTTGGGGTCCATTATTTGCTATTATTGATGCGCGGAAGAAGGGGATTGAGGCCGAGTTTAATGCTATTGAAGAACAGAAAAAGGTCGCTGCCAAATTAAATGAGCATTATAAGCAAAAAATCAGGGAAATTGATGCTGAAGCAAAGACAAAAATCAATGAGGCCATTGCTCAATCTCGAAAAATAGCTGAGGATACCCTTCAAGAAACCAAAAATCAATCCAAAGCATTGCTGGCCAAAGCAAAAAAGGAAGTTGAGAGGGAGATTTTTCAGGCGAAAGCTCAGCTCAAAAACGACATCGTTAATATGGCAGTTTCGATTTCAAAAAAGGCTATCTGGGACAATATTGACGAAGCCCAACAGAAAAAACTCATTGCAACGATTGTAGAACAGGCCGATATAAAATGAAAAATATGAGAGTTGCTTCCATATATTCCAAAGCACTGTTCCGCATGGGAAGTCAATATTTAGATAGCTTGGAAAAAGTGATGGTAGTATGGACGAACATTCCTCAATTTAAAGCATTTATTATATCGCCGATTCCAACGCATCAAGAAAAATTAGCTATTTTTGAATTGATTCTTGGAACTGAACTATCTGGATTTTTTTCATTGCTAATAGAAAGCGGAAGAGCTCAAGATCTTCCTGAAATTATTGGGGAATATCGAAGACGGGTTTTGGAGGGAGCTCAAATGCTCGAAGTGGAGCTTATGACTGCCAATCCATTGGATCCTGCAGAGCTTGAGAAAATCCGAACGAAAATAGAAAAAATGTACGAAAAAAAGGTGTATATTCAAGAAAAAATCGAACCACGCATCATTGGTGGGGTTGTTTTGCGGATCGGCAATAAAATCATCGATTATAGTATTAATGGAAGACTTGAAAAATTAAGGAAAGAATTATGCAAATAAAACCTGAAGAAGTTTCTTGGGTGATCCAGCAAAAAATCGAAAAATATCAGGAAAAAAACCCTCTTGAGTCCACAGGGAAAGTGGTTCAAGTTGGGGACGGCATTGCTCGTGTCTGGGGTCTCAATGATGTGATGATGTCTGAACTTGTCGAATTTTCGAATGGGGTTTTAGGCATGGTTCTAAATCTTGAAGCAGACAACGTTGGCGTAGTTCTTTTTGGTTCAGATCAAGGAATTAAAGAGCAAGATGTCGTCAAACGAACTGGAAAAATTGCTTCTGTACCTGTGGGTGATGCCCTTCTTGGCAGGGTGGTGAATGCCCTTGGCGAACCCATCGACGGCAAAGGTCCAATTGAAACGAAAACCTACCGTAACATCGAAGGCCATGCCCCTAACGTAGTGGAAAGAATGCCAGTGGATGAGCCAGTTCAAACAGGAATTAAGGCAATTGATGCCATGATCCCGATAGGAAGAGGTCAACGAGAGCTCATTATCGGCGATCGACAAACCGGCAAAACGACTGTTATTCTTGATACGATCATCAATCAGAAAGGAAAAAATTTGCACTGCGTTTACGTTGCCATCGGTCAAAAAACTGCAAATATTTCAAAAATAGTAGCGCTTTTAGAAGAAAATGGGGCTATGGAATATACAACGGTAGTCGTTGCATCTGCTTCTGATTCAGCTTCACTGCAATACATTGCCCCTTATTCCGGCTGTGCTATGGGAGAGTATTTTACTTATTCCGGCAAACACTCCATCTGCTTCTATGACGACCTCTCTAAACATGCCCAAGCCTATAGACAGTTGGCCCTTTTGCTCAGAAGACCACCTGGTCGCGAGGCCTATCCGGGCGATATATTCTATCTGCATTCCCGACTATTAGAACGCGGCGTTAAATTAAACAAAGAGCTTGGTGCTGGCTCATTGACTGCAATTCCTGTCATTGAAACACAAGCTAATGACGTTTCGGCCTATATTCCAACAAACGTTATTTCGATTACTGATGGTCAGGTTTATTTGGAGTCCGATTTGTTCTATTCTGGTGTTCGACCAGCTATTAACGTGGGAATTTCGGCCTCAAGAGTAGGTGGCAAAGCACAAACGAAAGCGATGAAAAAAGTAGCTGGGAGTCTTCGATTAGACCTGGCACAATACCGAGAGCTGGCTGCGTTCTCACAATTTGGCTCCGATCTAGACGAAAAAACCCAGGCGTTGCTGACACGCGGAGAGCGAATGGTCGAAATATTAAAGCAGGATAAGTTTTCGCCCTGTTCTTTGGAACATCAGGTGATGATTGTTTTTGCAGGCACTAATGGGTATTTGGATGACCTTCCTTTGGAAAAAATTAAATCTTTTGAAGAAGAATTTTATGCCTTTATGGATAAGGAATATCCAGATATTCCACGCACGATAGCCAGTACAAAAGAATTTAATGATGAAACAAAGCAAAATTTAAAAAAGGCTGTGGAGCAATTTAAGCATGGTTTCGTTAAGAGACATTAGACGTCGCATAAAATCTGTTGGGAGCATCAAGCAAATTGCCAAATCGATGGAGATGGTTGCTGTCAGTAAATTGCGTCGCGCTCAATTAGTCGCCACACGTTCTAAAGACTATTCCGACAAGATATATGAAGTCTTGAAATCATTGTCTTCACAAGACCTAAAACATCCCCTTTTTGAAAAACGAACCGGACAAAAAATAGGTCTCGTCGTTGTCACTGGCGACCGCGGACTCTGTGGATCCTACAACATGAACGTCATTTCTGCTGCAAACCAATTTTTAAAGAAATATAGTGATGTTCAGCTCATTCTTGTCGGAAGGAAGGGGATTGAATATTTCGGAAGAAGGTCAATTCCGATTCGCTACACTATTCCAAAATGGGGCGGAAAAATCACTTTTGACGAGGTAAAACAGTTTGGAGATGAACTCTTGAGCTGGTTTTTGCAAAAGGAACTAGATGAGATTTGGCTTGTTTATTCAAAATTTATCTCGGTTATTGCACGAGAAATAAAAGTAGAAAAATTTCTAAATATCGAAAATCTCGAAGCAACTAAAACTCTGAACTACATCTATGAACCTGATGCAAAAACAGTTTTCGATGAAATTGTTCCCCGATATTGTTATACAAAAATTCAACATATCCTTAATGAGGCTTTTGCCTCAGAATTAGCAGCCCGTATCGTTTCTATGCAATCGGCTTCTACAAATGCTGACGAAATGATCGAGAATCTTACTCTAACACGAAACAAAGTCCGCCAGAGCAGCATCACAACCGAGATGCTCGAAATTATCTCCGGCGCAGAAGGTTTAAAATGAAAAATATTGGAAAAATCAAACAAGTCATCGGGCCCACACTCGATATTGAATTTACTTCCGGCAACTTGCCAAATATCCTCAATGCAATCAAAATCGACAAGTTAACCGCTGAAGTAGCCATGCATCTTGGAGACAATATCGTTCGCTGCATTGCCCTTTCCTCAACAGAAGGCCTTGTCCGTGGAATGGAAGCTATAGACACAGGTGCTCCAATAAGCACTCCCGTCGGACCCAAAACCCTTGGCCGCATCATGAACTTACTTGGTGAACCCATTGACGGTCTCGAACCCATTGCCGACGATGCCCCTCGCATGCCTATCCACCGCTCTGCCCCAACTCTAGAGGAACAAGAAACAACCATTTCTCCTCTAGAAACAGGTATTAAAGTGATCGATCTCATCTGCCCCTTTCCAAAAGGGGGAAAAGTAGGTCTTTTTGGCGGTGCCGGAGTTGGAAAATCAGTTATAGTACTTGAACTTATTCACAACGTTGCTAAACAGCATGGAGGACACTCAGTGTTTTGCGGTGTAGGTGAAAGAACTCGTGAGGGAAATGACCTCTGGCTTGAAATGAAAGAGTCTGGAGTTCTCGATAAAACAAGCTTGGTTTTTGGGCAAATGAATGAACCCCCCGGAGCTAGGCTAAGAGTTGGTTTGACGGGTTTAACTATGGCCGAGTACTTCCGTGATCATGAGCAAGAAGACGTGCTGCTTTTCATTGATAACGTATTTAGATTTCTTCAAGCCGGATCCGAAGTGTCTGCTTTATTGGGAAGAATGCCTTCTGCCGTAGGATATCAGCCTACATTAGCAGCGGAAATAGGAGCCCTCCAAGAACGAATTACATCCACGAAACTGGGATCTATTACGTCAGTGCAGGCTGTTTATGTACCTGCTGATGACTATACTGATCCAGCTCCTGCGAGTTTGTTTACTCACTTAGATGCAGCAGTCACCCTTTCAAGGCAAATCGCCGAATTAGGCATTTATCCTGCCGTTGATCCATTGACATCCTCTTCACGCATCCTCGATCCCAAACTATTGGGAGAAAGACATTATTCAGTAGCCTTTCAGGTACAAAAAATTCTGCAGCGCTATAAAGACCTGCAGGACATAATAGCAATCTTAGGCATTGACGAACTGCCAGAGGAAGACAAGTTGTTGGTAGCACGAGCACGGAAGATTCAGAAATTTTTCTCACAACCATTTTTCGTTGCTGAGGCTTTTACGGGCAAGACTGGAAAGTTTGTAAAACTTGAGGATACAATTAAGGGCTTTGAGATGATTGTAAATGGGGAGATGGATCAGTATTCCGAACAAGCATTTTATATGGTCGGATCGATAGAAGAGGTGTACGAAAAAGCGAATGTATAATTTGACGATAGTGACACCAGAAAAGATTGAGTATGAGAGTAAAGTTCGGATGATGATAGCTCCTGGGGGTGATGGCTATTTAGAGATTTTGACCAATCACGCGCCCATCATGACGACCCTTAAGGCAGGTCCGGTCACGGTAGTAGATGAAGAGGGGAAGAAAAGTGTATTTCAAATCTCCGGCGGCCTCCTTGAAGTCTCCAAAAACAAAGCCACCATCCTAGCCGATTCCATTTCTTAGTTGTGGTCAGCTCATAGAGATGTGGCCTGCTCTCTCCGAGAGCAGGCCTCAAGTTTGGCGGTTTCTCATATTTTTGAGAAAAAACTTTCAAAAAAAAGAGAAGACACATAATATTTTTGTTTTTCACGCAAATGAGGACAAAAAAATATGTGCCTTCTCGAAACTTTTCTATCACTAGTCTCCCTATGGAGACCAGCATTTTGTAAACAAGACACCTTTAGAAGAGTCAAAGATCACGCTGTCGCGACTGTTTGCTCCTTGGGACGCCATACGATCACAAATCTTATCATTTGGCTTGGAAAAGATCAATTAGATCCTACAGCCGATTATAGATTATACAATGAATATAAGTGGAATGTCGAGGATCTTTTTAACCCTTTATTGGAAAAGGCAATGCCGTTTTTTGGAGATGATTATGTTGTTGTTGGAGCAGACGACACTCGTATTCGCAAAAGAGGAAAGAAGATCCCTGGAACATCTTGGGGAAGGGATCCATTATCACCCCCATTTCAAGTTAATTTAATGTGGGGGCAAAGATTTTCTTCAATTTTCATTTCTACTTCCTATGTACAATCATTCATCAGTCAGTGCACGAGCATTGCCTATAAGATTTATTCATACTCCTCCTTTAACAAAACCTGGTAAAAGAGCAAATGCAGCAGAAATATTAACATACAAGAAATTATGTAAGACTCAAAATTTATCGACTCGGTATATAGAAGAGGTAAGAAAATTGAGGGAGCATTTAGATGCAATAGGGTGTACAAAAAAACAACTTATGGTCACTGACGGTAGTTTCTGTAATAGAATTTGCATGAATTTAAACATGCCAGGAGTTGAAGCACTAGCACGCGCCAGAAAGAATTCAAAACTATGTTATCGGGCTGAAGGCAATGGTAGACGCACATATGGGGTTAATAAATTCACTCCAGAGCAAGTACGTCAAGATGATAGTATACCATGGCAGTCTGCAATTTTCTTTTATGGTGGTGAATGGAGAAGAATAAGATTTAAAGTATTGCGAGATGTATTATGGCAATCTGGCACAAAGACTAGACCGATGAGATTATTAGTCGTAGCACCGTTGCCTTATGTGAAAAATGGGATTAGAAATTACCGCCAACCCGCCTATCTATTAACAACTGATCTCGAGGCCACAGCAGAATTCCTTCTTCAGAGTTATTTAGACAGATGGCAGATAGAAGTAAACTTCAGAGAGGAAAAATCTGTATTGGGTGTTGGAGAGGCCCAAGTATGGAGTGAAAAGTCAGCTGAAAGACAGCCATCATTTAGGGTTGCAGTATATAGTGCCTTATTATTGTCTAGCATTCTGAAATACAAGGATGTGCCACCAATTGATGAAGAGATTCCGAAATGGAGAGACAAGCCACAAAGAAATACCTGTAGAGCATTAATAGGGATGATTAGAAGTGAAACTCTAGAAAATATAGAAAGTATAATAGATTTAGAATTAACTAGGCCGATGTTATCGGCAATTTTTCGAAAAGCAGCCTAAAAAACCGCCAAACTTGAGGCCTGCTCTCTCCGAGAGCAGGCGACTGTGGTCAGCTCTCTCGGAGAGCTGACGCCTGCTCTCTGAGAGAGCAGGGCACTGTGGTCAGCTCTCTCGGAGAGCTGACGCCTGCTCTCTGAGAGAGCAGGGCACTGTGGTCAGCTCTCTCGGAGAGCTGACGCCTGCTCTCTGAGAGAGCAGGGCTCAAGTTTGGCGGTTTTTTAGGCTGCTTTTCGAAAAATTGCCGATAACATCGGCCTAGTTAATTCTAAATCTATTATACTTTCTATATTTTCTAGAGTTTCACTTCTAATCATCCCTATTAATGCTCTACAGGTATTTCTTTGTGGCTTGTCTCTCCATTTCGGAATCTCTTCATCAATTGGTGGCACATCCTTGTATTTCAGAATGCTAGACAATAATAAGGCACTATATACTGCAACCCTAAATGATGGCTGTCTTTCAGCTGACTTTTCACTCCATACTTGGGCCTCTCCAACACCCAATACAGATTTTTCCTCTCTGAAGTTTACTTCTATCTGCCATCTGTCTAAATAACTCTGAAGAAGGAATTCTGCTGTGGCCTCGAGATCAGTTGTTAATAGATAGGCGGGTTGGCGGTAATTTCTAATCCCATTTTTCACATAAGGCAACGGTGCTACGACTAATAATCTCATCGGTCTAGTCTTTGTGCCAGATTGCCATAATACATCTCGCAATACTTTAAATCTTATTCTTCTCCATTCACCACCATAAAAGAAAATTGCAGACTGCCATGGTATACTATCATCTTGACGTACTTGCTCTGGAGTGAATTTATTAACCCCATATGTGCGTCTACCATTGCCTTCAGCCCGATAACATAGTTTTGAATTCTTTCTGGCGCGTGCTAGTGCTTCAACTCCTGGCATGTTTAAATTCATGCAAATTCTATTACAGAAACTACCGTCAGTGACCATAAGTTGTTTTTTTGTACACCCTATTGCATCTAAATGCTCCCTCAATTTTCTTACCTCTTCTATATACCGAGTCGATAAATTTTGAGTCTTACATAATTTCTTGTATGTTAATATTTCTGCTGCATTTGCTCTTTTACCAGGTTTTGTTAAAGGAGGAGTATGAATAAATCTTATAGGCAATGCTCGTGCACTGACTGATGAATGATTGTACATAGGAAGTAGAAATGAAAATTGAAGAAATCTTTGCCCCCACATTAAATTAACTTGAAATGGGGGTGATAATGGATCCCTTCCCCAAGATGTTCCAGGGATCTTCTTTCCTCTTTTGCGAATACGAGTGTCGTCTGCTCCAACAACAACATAATCATCTCCAAAAAACGGCATTGCCTTTTCCAATAAAGGGTTAAAAAGATCCTCGACATTCCACTTATATTCATTGTATAATCTATAATCGGCTGTAGGATCTAATTGATCTTTTCCAAGCCAAATGATAAGATTTGTGATCGTATGGCGTCCCAAGGAGCAAACAGTCGCGACAGCGTGATCTTTGACTCTTCTAAAGGTGTCTTGTTTACAAAATGCTGGTCTCCATAGGGAGACTAGTGATAGAAAAGTTTCGAGAAGGCACATATTTTTTTGTCCTCATTTGCGTGAAAAACAAAAATATTATGTGTCTTCTCTTTTTTTTGAAAGTTTTTTCTCAAAAATATGAGAAACCGCCAAACTTGAGGCCTGCTCTCTGAGAGAGCAGGCCACTCAAGTTTGGCGGTTTTTTAGGCTGCTTTTCGAAAAATTGCCGATAACATCGGCCTAGTTAATTCTAAATCTATTATACTTTCTATATTTTCTAGAGTTTCACTTCTAATCATCCCTATTAATGCTCTACAGGTATTTCTTTGTGGCTTGTCTCTCCATTTCGGAATCTCTTCATCAATTGGTGGCACATCCTTGTATTTCAGAATGCTAGACAATAATAAGGCACTATATACTGCAACCCTAAATGATGGCTGTCTTTCAGCTGACTTTTCACTCCATACTTGGGCCTCTCCAACACCCAATACAGATTTTTCCTCTCTGAAGTTTACTTCTATCTGCCATCTGTCTAAATAACTCTGAAGAAGGAATTCTGCTGTGGCCTCGAGATCAGTTGTTAATAGATAGGCGGGTTGGCGGTAATTTCTAATCCCATTTTTCACATAAGGCAACGGTGCTACGACTAATAATCTCATCGGTCTAGTCTTTGTGCCAGATTGCCATAATACATCTCGCAATACTTTAAATCTTATTCTTCTCCATTCACCACCATAAAAGAAAATTGCAGACTGCCATGGTATACTATCATCTTGACGTACTTGCTCTGGAGTGAATTTATTAACCCCATATGTGCGTCTACCATTGCCTTCAGCCCGATAACATAGTTTTGAATTCTTTCTGGCGCGTGCTAGTGCTTCAACTCCTGGCATGTTTAAATTCATGCAAATTCTATTACAGAAACTACCGTCAGTGACCATAAGTTGTTTTTTTGTACACCCTATTGCATCTAAATGCTCCCTCAATTTTCTTACCTCTTCTATATACCGAGTCGATAAATTTTGAGTCTTACATAATTTCTTGTATGTTAATATTTCTGCTGCATTTGCTCTTTTACCAGGTTTTGTTAAAGGAGGAGTATGAATAAATCTTATAGGCAATGCTCGTGCACTGACTGATGAATGATTGTACATAGGAAGTAGAAATGAAAATTGAAGAAATCTTTGCCCCCACATTAAATTAACTTGAAATGGGGGTGATAATGGATCCCTTCCCCAAGATGTTCCAGGGATCTTCTTTCCTCTTTTGCGAATACGAGTGTCGTCGGCTCCAACAACAACATAATCATCTCCAAAAAACGGCATTGCCTTTTCCAATAAAGGGTTAAAAAGATCCTCGACATTCCACTTATATTCATTGTATAATCTATAATCGGCTGTAGGATCTAATTGATCTTTTCCAAGCCAAATGATAAGATTTGTGATCGTATGGCGTCCCAAGGAGCAAACAGTCGCGACAGCGTGATCTTTGACTCTTCTAAAGGTGTCTTGTTTACAAAATGCTGGTCTCCATAGGGAGACTAGTGATAGAAAAGTTTCGAGAAGGCACATATTTTTTTGTCCTCATTTGCGTGAAAAACAAAAATATTATGTGTCTTCTCTTTTTTTTGAAAGTTTTTTCTCAAAAATATGAGAAACCGCCAAACTTGAGAGGCCTGCTCTCTGAGAGAGCAGGCCACAGTTTTTGGAAGATGATTTCTAAGCCTTTTTTATTTCCCTTTTGTTACGAGATGATCCCAATATTCACGCATCTTGAAATTCAAATACTTTCTGATGCTATCAAAATCAGGATTTGAAGTAGGGTACTCAGTGTCAATAAAAGAGATTTTCATGTTTTTCGTGAATGGCATATTTCCAGCTCGATAACTTTTCCCGTTTGCCCGACTAATAATCTTGTACACTTCTTTAAGATGCTCTTTTGTAATGACTGTCTTCCAATACAACTTATTAGTTTTTTTATCAACTAACTGCATGTCATCTACAAGAAGAACCACAATCTTTCTGGAATATAACGACAAATCCTGCGGAAACGGTTCTGGAGGAAGAGGGTATATATATTTTTTAGGAGCAACGCAATACTTCATTTTATAGCTTTTTATGATATTTCTTATCTTTTTTACCCCTACACAACGATTCACAAACCATTGCCAGGCAGGTTTATTTTGCTTTAACTCGAGGGTAGTATCTAGATTTGCCTTTATTAAATAGCCTGGAAGCAATTGGTGTCGACCAACAACTATAAAACTACGAGGTTGAGTAAATAAAATATCAAATCCAGCATCTTGAAAAGTATTTTCATCTTGTATAACTCTATTGGATAAAAAAATCTCATCCATACATGATCTCATAGGATGTTCCCACGGGAGTAAGAATGGCCTTATTAAGTCTCTTGCTTCATGTGAAATGTAAGGATTGATCTCGAAGTCATTATATGCGGAACAACTTTTACTTAATGTTTTTTCATTTAAATTATCTTTTTGATTACTCCAATGATTTGACAAGGCTTTAAATGATTTTTCATAAAATAAGATGGCTCTTTCGGTTTTACCTTCTTTTTCCAAACTTTTTCCATTTTGGAAATCCATATAGGCCTGATTTAAAGTTATATTATTACTGTCGTCACATAAAATTGTATTCCATAAAGCAAGTTCATCACTTTCTGAAAAAGAGATATCTTTTGCTGGATTACGATTTTTTTTAATAAGCTGGCTTAGGCGAAAAGTAAGAGATGCTGTTGCTTCTACTGAATCTGCATTGAGTTCTATAGGAACGACAAGGCAGATTGTAAATAGAGAAAAAGTTGTAAGAACTAATGAATTCCAGTATAACATATGCATACCACACGCCTGGTGAATTCGATTTTATTAAAACTTTAAGTGATGTTTGGTAAGGCTAGTGTTGTTTCATTTTTTTTGTTCTAAATATCTATTTAGACCATAATTTACTATTTAAATTAAAGAAAATTATTCGTCAATAAAATTATTTATTTTTTCATCGCAAGTAATGGACTGAGTCAATAAGATATTTTCCGAGGAGAAACTGGCTAAAGTCGATGATGGCTGTAAAGAAATCGCTTTCAATAAGTGAATCTGTGACACCATTTACATGAATAAGAACAGGTCCGACAGAAAATCCTTATCATAAGTACATCATGGAATCAAGAAAATTGATTTCCATGAGATTTTTTTGAGTATTAATTTGCCTCATGGAAATGCGATTTCTCATTTCTGTGAGAAATTTGCGGCCATCTCACCCCGAGAGCTGGCGGTCTGCTGTCGGAGACAGCAAACTACAAAAGAATATTTCGCTTGTGTTTATTTTGATTTTGTAATATTAGTGTTCAACATCAACGGAGCTTATAATGTTATCATCAAGTGCACCTGCAAACCAGCATCAAGATTATCATTTTAATGTCGGTGGACAGAATTTTCAATTTTCAAAGGAAAACCTTAAAGAATCGCACTTGAAAGATAGCCTATTTGATATAGCCATCAGTGGCAGATGGGAAATTCCTATTCATAATCTTTATGCTGATCCAAACATTTTTAGAAAATGGGTTGCTCCGTATATCCGATTTAAACAGATGCCAATAGAAGATGCATTAACGTGTCCTCAGGAAAGACAGCATTTAATACATACGGCGAACTATTTAGGACTACTTGCACTCGCTAAGGCTCTGGAGGTTCAAAAAGCTAATTTGGATTTAAAGAATGAAAGGCAGATCGTACGTATTGTGCAAAAGGATGGGTTTCTTCATCAATTGGACGATCGTTTGCTTGTTAATAATGCAAAAGGAGCAGAATTGCAATGCCCTATTAAGTCATGTAAAAAGACATTCGCAACCGTATGGACTCCTGTAGATTATTCATTTAGCGGATTTGATGTATGGGCCCATCTTTTTTTACCACCACATTGCGGGATGATGGAACATGTGGTAACAATAGATGGGAACAAGATCTTTGGAACGATAGCATTCGCTGCGGAAAAAGCTAAGATTTAATAAAATTTACAATTTGGATTTGGGAATATTTTGTAATTTCTCGCGTAAATCGATGAGCCAGTCGAAGGTTTCAAAATCCAAGTTGTTGATATTTTCTAAGATGGGCTGATAAATGTGTCTGCGCTGTTGAACGGCATGACGTGTAGAGGCAATCGCCAGATAGAGCGACAGGAGGATTTGGCAATAAATATCAACGTCACATAATTTCTTTATATCTTGAATAGACAATTGACTGTTGGAATGTGTGAACCTTCCAAAGATATCATGATGCTCTATTAGGGATATGATCAAAGGAATGTCTTCCAAGTCTATGCCAAGAAATTGAAAACGCTTTTTAAGAATTTTTTCAGCTTGTAATAATTCAAGTTTACCGGTGTTGCATAATAATGCTGCAATCCGAAGTATTTTTCTCCTTCGAGATGTGCCGATAAAATCGGTATGTAATCCAAAACCTCCCTTCGATCCAAAAAGGACTTCTTCGGAGTATGTGCCCATGGCTTTCATTTCAGGGCACATCATCTTGAAGAATGTATTGCGGTGTGATTTAAAATCTTTATCATATAAATGAGCAAGCATTTGATCTTGAGCCATAAACAATACTGGATCCAATTTAAGGAACGAAGAAATATGTTCTCGAGCAAGCAATCTTTTTTTGCTTTCATTTAACACTTCAAATTTAGAAGCGAAGCGGAATTGTTTTTTTAGTCGGGCAGAGGTCACTGGATTGCTGCTATCGAAATATTGAATTTTTCCTATAATCGGTTTCAGGTGCCTGCGTAGCTGTTTGAGCTCTTTGATAGACTTACTTTTAAAAAATTCAGATGTCAAACATGGATGATTAATAGAATCATCTCCAGATAACTGAATGAGATCTTTTTGATGTCGCTTGTGGATAAATATTGCTGCAATCTGGTCTTGTGAAATGCCTCCGTATAAGATCGGATTTATAGTGAATTCATTTTCTACTCTTGCGTTACCTCTTAAATAGGCTTCATTATAATGTTCAGCAGAAAAAACGATTAGGGCAGCATTTATTCCGGTAAAATAAGGGTTCCTATCGTTAAATAGGTCAACTTCATGCGTACAAAAAACGTGCCCAATTTTACACCATGTACCACCGTCGACTTTGGCATCGCCAGTTGACAGATCGGAAGAACCGCATCCTTTTAAAATCAAATCAATAACAGATTCGTAGAAAGCATTTTCTCCTTTTCTGCTTCCTATTCCTCTAGCCAGAAAGGTTTTTTCTGGGAAATAAATCGGAGCTCCGATAAATCGAGTATGCTCGAAGGTTTTAAAACATTTTACCGCTGCCTTAACGGCTGGACTGTTGTCCGGGTGAAAATGCGACAAATATTCGCGGAAGCTTCCATCCTTCCAAAACATATTGACGAGTCGATCTTTGATTCGATCAATCATCGCGAGTCGGTTATCGTGCTTGCCATGCGGTCGACTTCTAAACAAATCAAAATCACCTTCAACATTAGTTGTATGCGATCCATAGTGGTCATCATATTTTTCCCAATCAGAGCTCTTTACCACCTCTAGAGCTGCTAACAGGCCCTGAATGTGGGAAGATTTTGATAAAGCGAATGTTGCTTGTATTCTGACTTGGGGGGTTGGATCTTTAAGAAGTTTTATGAGCAGTTCTGTGGAGGGTGGGTGTAAGTGCAAGTTGAAGTTGCCCATTACTTTGATTAGATTTAAGAATTTGCGTGAGACGGGTTTATTTGACGATTCTTTCAGTTGATTATAGAAGAATGTTAATAGGTTAAGGTCGTTTGGATTTCGATGCAGCGACCAAAGGGCTTTAGGGGTATTTGGCTGTGAGTTTTTGGAAAGAGCGTCGATGATCTTGTTTTGGCCTGCCTCATTGAATTGTGTAATGCCTATTTTTCGAATAGCAGAAATTGCGTATTTTAAGATTAAATCGTCATTGCTGTGGTGTTTAATGGCGTACAGGCAAAGTCCTAGGCCTTGTCTTGAGCGATAGATTGAAATATAACACAACCAGTCGATCATATCACTGCGACAATATTTTTTAAACTGCTCTTTTCCGGGTATAGAGTCATGAAAACGCCTCCTGGCTCTTTTTATAGAGGATATATTTGAGGACGTCTGGAGTCCGATGAAGATCAAGTCTAAGTCTTCTGAAGAACTCTCCGATAATAGCCCTGCAATTTCGGCTAGAAAGTGGGGCTTCTGTGAAAGTTTCGGATTTGTTCCCCCGCATATATGAACAAATAATTGTATAAATATCCAATTAATAGTTGTCTTTGGATCTTGGTTATTGTATGAAAAAGACTTCTCTTGAACAATTGAAATAATTGTTTCCAGGTCCGAAATAAATTCATTCCATTCTGCAGAGGTTTTACAGAGTTGTTTTGCTAAATCACTGAAATAGGAAAGTCTATTGCCAAAGATTGATCCGAGGTTTAAATCATATAACCGTTGTAAAAACTCTGTAGCGTCAGGAAATATTTTTGCCAATAAATATTTATTCATTTCTATATTCAAAGAGACACAAAGAAATTTACTGTAATCAAAGGGGCGCTGGAGTTGACTATCGATTAAGTGCATGATTTCAAGATTATTGGTATTTATAGCCACGCACAGTATTCCAGTATTTGGGATGCCTTCATCGTCAATGACTCTAGCGCCTTTTTCTAAAAGAAACTTTTGGATTTTGGGATGCTTACATCTAATTGCATCGTATAGTAATGATGTATTTAAAACTGTATTAAACATGTTTACGTCAAAACCATAACTAAAAAATAATTTTACTGTTTCTAATTGATTTAAGACAATCGCATCATTTAGAGGAGATGCTATAACATCATGCGGTGGTTTATAACTCAGAATTAGAGAAACAAGATCTATTCGATCTGTTTTTACAGCACAACTTAATCCGGTGTTATAATTTATATCGTTTGCATAAAATAGCTCCTCAATTTTTAAATCTAGTAGGTATTTGATGAAATCAACGTTCTGAGCTTTTACAGCTAATGGTAATATTCCATGCCATCGAGTCATCAATAATTCTGAATCTTTTTGAACTAATTTCTTGATTAATTCATATTGCCCATTATGGAATAGAATTTCCATAGGTGTTTGTCCTGTAATCTCAGAAATAGAGGTGAAAATACTTTTGTATAATATTTTTGGGTAATATTCGATGAATAATTCGATGCTTTTGGTGTCGTTTTTTTCGCAAGCAGCCCTAAAGCAATCATTTTCGCAATCATATTTTTGTTCCTTTAGCAACCATTCCAGTATTTCGTATTGCATATACATGACTGCAGCATGTAGAACGTGGGGTTTTAGGGTTTTAGGTTCTGCCAATCTTTTTACAGCGGCCAAATTTCCCTCTTGAATGGCGGAGATGAGTTCATTTGGAGTTACAGGTCTGATGAGGGGCTGATGACTTCCACTAAAGCCGGGTCCTATTGCGTACATAAAATAATCCTCAATAAAAATATTACGCTATTGTACGATAGGCCATTCATACAAATCAAGAGGTTAAAATAACCCTTCATTCTAAGTGCAAATTGACAATAATAAGTTCTGTGTCTTAAGCTTGGGGTCATGAAAAGAAATATGAAAAAAGAGCTTTTTATGCGGAAAGATGATCCTTCCCCTTTTAAGCCTGCATCAAAATCAAAAGTCGTGGATCATCCTTTCTTCGGGATGCATAGGAATGAGAAGAAAAGTGTAGAGGATGTGATGAATCAATTACGAGGCGACCGATATCGTGCTATTTGAGACGGAAATAAAAGAAGTTCAACTCAAGGTTTTCACTCCATAGTGAGAAGTTTAAAATATCCCTTGATGTAAAGAATGTGTTTTTTTTGGTTACGTTCATTATTTGCCAGACTATTTCACGATTTGGCGGAGGATGTAGGGCATGATGCCGCCGTGGAGGTAGTACTGGATTTCGATGGGGGTATCGAGTCGAGAGGTGAGGGTTATCTTTTCCTTTTTGTCTGCACGATTGATCTCTAGAGTTACGTGCTGGTGGGGTTTGAGCCCATCCTCGAGGCCTAAAACCGTAAAGGTTTCATCACCTTTTATTCCGAGGTTCGACCATGTTTGACCATTTTGAAACTCGAGGGGGAGTATTCCCATTCCAATCAGGTTGCTCCTATGAATTCTTTCGAAGCTGGTTGCGACAACAACGCGAACGCCCAAAAGAGCAGGTCCTTTCGCGGCCCAGTCGCGGGAACTGCTAAATAGGCAAGCATTTGATCTTGAGCCATAAACAATACCGGATTCAATTTAAGGAACGAAGAAATATGTTCTCGAGCAAGCACTCTTTGAAAAAACCCGATTTTTTCAATTGTAAAGAATGTGTTTTTTTGGTATCGTACGAGTATAATTTTTAATAGTCGGATGGAAAATGTTTTCTAAGTATTTAGACCCAAAAAACGATGTTGCCTTTAAGAAGATTTTTGGCACTGAGAAAAATAAAGATATTCTTATTCATTTTCTTAACGATATGATCACATTTAAGGAAAATAAGCCCATCGTAGCAGTTACATTTTTGAAAACGGTGCAGGATCCAGAGACCGCAGCAAAAAAGACAAGCATAGTGGACATTCTGTGTAAAGATCAAGATGGCAATCAATACATAGTCGAGATGCAGGTGGCGAAGGAAAAAGGGTTCGAAAAAAGAGCTCAATACTATGCCTCTAAAGCCTATATTTCACAAGCCGTCCAGGGCGGTGCATATCATGATCTCAAAGAAATAATATTTCTTGCAATCTCAGACTTTGTTATGTTTCCTCAAAAAAAGGCTTTTAAATCTGACCATATTATCCTCGATAAGATTAGCCATGAGAATGATTTAAAAGATTTTTCCTTTACCTTTTTAGAGCTTCCCAAATTCAATAAGGACATTGATCATCTATTAAATATGACAGAAAAATGGTCTTATTTTTTTAAACATGCGGAGTCAACAACGCCAGAAGAACGGATGAAGCTAAGTGGTGAAGACGATGTTATTGATAAGGCATATGATCAATTAAATCGTGTTTCTTGGAATGATGAAGAGCTTTTGACCTATGATCAGGCAGAGAAGTACGAAGGGGTCTATATGGCCTCAATGGCCCAAAAATTTGATGAGGGCAAGCAACAGGGTAAATTGGAAGGTAAGGTGGAAGGTAAGATGGAAGGTAGGATGGAGAGGGATTTTGAGATTGCACGCAATTTATTGAAAATGGATATCGGTCAGGAAGCGATCGCTCAAATTACCGGTCTTAGTCTTAATCAAATTAAACAGTTGATGGACTTATTAAAATAATTTTGGCTAATTTGACAAAATATCCTTTATAGAGAAGGAGAATGTTCGGGTTAGATTTGAACCCACCATCTTTTGATGTCGGATGATATATTTCAGTTCAGCTATTTCCTTGTTCACTTGATCGGAGGGTAGTTTTTTTAAAATTTTCAGAACCATCTTCGCATCATCAAAGGAATAGTGGTATTGTGTTTCTGTTTTGGTCTGGTTTTCAATTTGCTCATTGATTAGTTTTACGAATAAGTCCTGATGTTCTGGAGATATAAAACTTCTTAATCGACTCATTTTACTCCATTCAATTTCACCTGAAAACGATTTAAATTCTGTATCGATAAAATAAATGCCATCTTTCCCAACAACAAAATTAGCATCATATAAATCTATATAGTCAGATGCCTTAATAATTGTAAAAAGTTCATTAATTTCTTCAAGAGTTATGAATCGTTTTACAGATGTGATTTTTTCTGCATAGACATTAATATCATCGCAATTTATATCAATTAAATCATTGCCAAAATTTCGTACAGAAAAAGAGAGTGTATCACGGTTTGGGGATTCAATAACAATCTTCTTCTCCGGTACTTTGATGTATTTTAATTCTAATTTTTCGATAAGCTGTGAGAGATGATTACCCCCCAGAATTCGGCTAAAATTCCATTTCTTCATCCATGACCCTTCTTGTTTTTCTAGTTCTTTTCCAGTTAAAAGAATCCCATCATGACGAAATTTTTTTAATAAATTTAATATGATTTGATCTATTGTGACAACATCCATGAATTCTGAGAGGATGCCTGGACTCTTTATGTGCGTACTTGGAGCGTTCATTCCCAGGGAGTTAAGGCGAGATACGAAGGAGATGTTGTGACAGTTATTTGCTGTGCGATATATGAGATTTTTCATTGCAGGGGATAATGAAAGAAAATCTTCATTACTGAAGTCTAAATTTTTAATAACTTTGATTTGCCAAAGCTCCTGTTCATTGAATGGAAGTCCTTTTTCTTCGGAGGATTTAATCATTTTTAACGCCATTGTGAGCTTTCCTTCTTGGAGAGCCTTGCTTAGCGGAGTTTTTGCTAGCTTATTTGAGAAATCGAAAGGAATGTTAGAGTAATTTACGTCCGTTATGGGATTAAAATTTGATTCCATCTTAAACTATTAGTAATACAAGTTTTAAAAAATTCATATAATTGTTATCATAAGTTAATTATAAAAAATTATTTATATTAATGTCAATTTCAATAAAAATGCCGAACGGACAAATTGGGAACATGTTGACCCCCCTCTCCAGGGAAAAACTGACTTCTATATAATTTATCGAGATCAACTATAGGTGTAAATAACACGGACGGGCTAATATTTCTATCTTCTGTTATTATTTGTACAGGTGTCTTAGCTTTTTTAGAAAAGTTAGGTCGCGAAAAATTATAGAAATTTTGATACATTTGAGTCTTTATGAAGAAATCATCCCTTGAACTGAACTTCTCTAAATCAAAAAATTCAACTTCAATCGTATTGTGTATACTTTCGACATCTGCATTCGCATTGCTCATACTCGGAGGAATATAATTATGCTTGGCACCAAACCGACTCTCTATAAGATCGACAAATCCATCCACCTTTACACCGCGTTGCCTTCCACCACCAAATTCGCTTCCATTGTCCGTCTGCACAATTACTTCACTCAAATCAACCTTGAAATACTTTAGCCAATCTAAATAAAACGAAGTGAATAGTATTGAATACTGTTCACTGTATTCATCAGCGAATCCTAAAACTGTACCACCACTTTTCGTATCTCTAATCGTATATTGATATTTAGGAAGGCCTAGTGATTGCATTTGTGTCCAATAATACGGAATGTCCTTCAGATGCTTAACATCTTCTTGATGGTGTGTGAGTGCTTTATATTTTGCCTTAATTGCTCGGAGATCGTTTTTTGTATGGTGCTTTTTCTTTCGCTTTCTTGCCAAGCCCCTGGACTTAAGAATCCTTCTTATAGCATCTTCAGAAGCCTTAATCTCAAAAAACCATTTCAGTCGTTTCGGTCCGTAACACGGAACTTCCTTGCGACACTTAACGATATAATCTTCGTCTTCCTGAGATGTTTTATGTGGAATATTCTTAGGGGCCCGGCTACGATTAACTAGTCCGGAACGTCCTTCAATTTTATATCTTTCAACCCAAAGATCAACAGTATTTTTGCTACACCCAAATTTCTTTTCGGTAGCATTTTTCCCATGTTTTTCGGCATATCTCACCATTTGCAAGCGAATTGCCTCTTGTTCTGCTTTACTTCTTTTGTTAACCATATTACAGTACGGTGTTGGTTCATGTTTTGACTTCATTACGGATGCCTCCTTTACTCGAAGGTCATCCTAGTAATGAAGTCTTTTTTTTAAAACAAATTCTTGATATAAATATGCATATTGCATGCCAAATTGGAGGTAGAAGTATGCATCTGAATAATACCAGTAAAACCAACGAAATCAACAGCAAGTCACCCTACAAATTAACCGCGGAACAAAATAGGGTATATTTATGGCTAAAGGAGCAAAAGCTTAATGTAGATGATGACACTCTTAATTATTGGACTAGAAAATACCATTCACAACGCTTAGTAGATGTAGTGAAATTTGCCTATAAAAGAATACACGAAGGATAACAAATCAAAAATATCGGGGGGTGGATACATAAGCTACTCAAAGACGGCTCTCCCGTAGTAAACGATAACTGTCATAACAATCTCGAATTTCTCAAGCTATTTATGAAAGATCATCCTTGGCAAAGCCTGAACGTTTATGAGAAGTATGTGAAAGATAAAATAACAGGGGATGATTTATCGCTAACCATACAACCAGCAGAATTTCGCAGGGCAGTGGTGGCAATGCACAATCGAAGCCAACTTTAATTTTCATTGCCTTATTATATTCAAATTTTTCTAGGAATGTTTAAAATTATTTTTATATCTTCATAATAAACTTTCATTGCATACATTAATTTCTCTTTATATTTGGTTCCTAAACACTTTAATTTAATCTTATCATAGGTGGTAGGGGGGTCAACATGTGCCCCTACTTTCCCGAATAAAAATGCCGAATAAAAATGCCCAACCCTGGACCAGATAAGTCTCATTGTAAATACGTTCATTATTTGCCAGACTATTTCACGATTTGGCGGAGGATGTAGGGCATGATGCCGCCGTGGAGGTAGTACTGGATTTCGATGGGGGTATCGAGTCGAGAGGTGAGGGTTATTTTTTCCATTTTGTCTGCACGATTGATCTCTAGAGTTACGTGCTGGTGGGGTTTGAGCCCATCCTCGAGGCCTAAAACCGTAAAGGTTTCATCACCTTTTATTCCGAGGTTCGACCATGTTTGACCATTTTGAAACTCGAGGGGGAGTATTCCCATTCCAATCAGGTTGCTCCTATGAATTCTTTCGAAGCTGGTTGCGACAACAACGCGAACGCCCAAAAGAGCAGGTCCTTTCGCGGCCCAGTCGCGGGAACTGCCCATCCCATAATCTTTGCCCGCAAAAATAATTAAAGGAACATTGTTTTTCGCATAATGTTCGGATGCTTCAAATATGGACGTTAGTTCTCCGTCCGGCATGATTTTTGTGAATCCACCTTCTTTGCCATCAGCCATCATGTTTCTGATTCTGACGTTTGCGAAAGTGCCGCGCATCATCACTTCGTGATTTCCCCGTCGGCTTCCATAACTATTGAAGTGCTTTTCATCTACTCCAAGCGAAATTAGATATCTTCCTGCAGGTGTCGAACTTTTGAAGGCTCCGGCGGGGGAGATGTGGTCAGTTGTGACAGAATCGCCAAATAAGGCCAAGGATCGCATGTTTGCAAATCCTTTTACTTTTGGAATTTCTGATGTAAATCCATCGAGGTAAGGTGGTTTTTGAATGTAGGTGCTTTTGGAATCCCATTCATATAGGGTCCCTTTGGTTACTGGGATTTCTTTCCAAACTGGGTTATCGGACATAATATTGGCGTAACGTTTTTTGAACATGGATGGATCGAGAAAGACTAATGGTATCTTCGATTTCCTTTTGTGACGGCCATATGTCTTTGAGATATACAGGTTTACCATTTTTATCTTTGCCAAGGGGTTCTGTTGTAAGATCAACATTGATGTTTCCGGCAAGAGCATAAGCGACAACAAGCGGGGGTGACATTAAGAAATTTGCTTTCACAGAGCCATGAATGCGAGCTTCAAAATTGCGATTACCGCTTAGGACGCTTGCAGTGACAATATCATGCTCTTTAATAGCATTTTCTAGTTCTTCGTCCAAGGGGCCGCTATTTCCGATACAGGTGGTGCAGCCGTAGGCGACAAGGTCGAATCCTAATTGATTCAAATAAGGCTGAAGTCCTGATTTTTCGAGATAATCGGTCACAACGCGCGATCCAGGAGCTAAACTTGTCTTTATGATGGATGGGACTTTTAGTCCTTTTTCGACTGCTTTTTTCGCTAAAAGTCCTGCAGCAATCATCACATTTGGATTGCTTGTATTCGTGCAGCTTGTAATGGCAGCGATAACAACGGATCCATTCTCCAAAGTAGTGTCAAAGGCTTTCATATCGGAATAACCTGGCGTAACGTCTGCCTCTGTAACGGGGCGATTAGACACCATTTCAGACTCACTCCATGCTTTGGCATCTGCATAATCAAGGTTAGAAATGCCTCCAGTTATATGTGTAAGGTTCAAATGGAATTTTCCATCTGAATGAACAACAAATTTCTCATGAACTTTATTTGCTGGTTTTCCATACCCGCCTTTGTCGATTGATAATGTCAAGAGCTCTTGGAATTTTGACTTTACGTGTTGTAATTCGATTCTGTCCTGGGGACGTTTGGGGCCTGCTACACATGGTTGAATGCCGCTCAGGTCTAATTCTAATACTTTTGTGTAATCAACTTCGCCTTTGCGTGGTATTCCAAATAATCCTTGTGCTTTTAGGTATTCCTCAACAAGTTTAATGTGCTCCTCTTTTCTTCCAGTGAGACGTAGGTAGTCGAGAGTCTTTTCATCAACGGGAAAGTATCCCATTGTTGCACCGTATTCTGGGGACATGTTTCCTATTGTAGCTCTGTCGGCAACGGATAGAGTTGCAGCGCCTTCACCGTGGAATTCGACGAATTTTCCAACTACATTTTCCTTGCGCAGCAGTTCGGTTACTCTAAGAGTCAAATCAGTTGCTGTGACTCCTTCCTTGAGGCTCCCCGACATGTGGACTCCGATGACATCGGGCATTTGAAGGGATACTGGCTGTTCTAGCATTGCCGCTTCAGCTTCGATGCCTCCGACGCCCCATCCTACGACTCCTAAACCATTGATCATTGTAGTGTGTGAATCCGTTCCAACTAATGTATCCGGGAATAAAATATTGTTCTTTTCTGCGACGACAGTTCCGAAATGTTCGAGATTAACCTGATGGCATATGCCTATGCCTGGTGGAACGACATGAAGGGTATTAAATGCCTCTTGTCCCCATTTTAAGAAGGTATAACGTTCTTGATTTCTTTCGAATTCGGTTTTTAAATTGAATATGTAAGAATCAGGAGTGGCTGCACGGTCTACTTGAACTGAATGGTCGATGACGAGATCCACAGGGACAAGGGGATCGATATGGCCATGGTCGGCAATGGCATCGCGCATGGCAGCGAGATCGACTAGAAGTGGGACGCCGGTAAAGTCTTGCAACAAAACTCTGGATACTATGAAAGGGACATCGCCATCTGGATTTCCAGAGGGTTTCCATTGGGCTAAATTGCGGACGTCTTGTTCAGTCACACGCAAGTCATCTAAGTTTCTCAACAACGATTCAAGCACAATTCGAATGGAAACAGGCAGCCGTTGGATTTTTCCGAATCCCTGCTTTTCGAGTTCCTTAATGGAATAATATTTTTTTGTGCCAAGAGATTTTAATGTTCCAAACTTATTGTGCGGTTCTTTCATTTTTTTATATCCTCAATAGTTGCAAAACCATTTATGTAGATGGGTCCTTCTTTTCCTATGGGAAGTGTTCCATCAAAATATTTTTTGTATATCTGCAATCCTTCTTCTGCAGTCCTTGTGCAATAAAAACAGTTGCTTAGCCATTCCGATCCCTTAGTAGTTCCTGACTCCATATTGCACTTGAATCGAGTTGTTATTTTTGCCTCCCAATATGCTTTGTCTCCCAACAGCAAAATAGGTGTTGGTCTCACGGCCCCTATCTTACGACGGACCTCCTCCAGCGTAAATTCAAAATCTGTTCCTACCCCTCCCATAAGGAATATAGGAAAGTCCAGATTAAATTCAGCTTGTCTTTCCACTAGCTTGTCCAATCGATAGGTCATCTTAGCATCAATAAAGGCATTTTCCTTTTGTTCATTTACTACAGATACGTCTTCTCGCTGTCTAAAGTCAACAATATTGGCACATGATAGAATATTCAGCTCTTTTGCGACCCGATTGCCTACTTCCATGATTCCAGGGCCTCCGCCTGTGACCATTGCAAGGGGAGTATTAGCTGAAAGTAAAGGATGATTTACCGTAGCTCTCATCTTTAATACCCCATCTAAAAGTATCCTTAGTTCACTTTCAAAGTTGCCTGTCAAAAGATTCGATCCGTAGATTCCAAATACTGTCGATTTCAAAAATGTCTCGACCTGATCTAAGGGAACAAAAATACCCGAGTCCCGATCGGGTTTCTGAATATATTGCAGGATTTTTTTTGTTTTACCATCGACCCAATAAACTGGGATTCCAAATTTATTGAGATCGTGAAGTAGTGCTCGGTCTTCTGAAGAGAAAAAATTGAAATAGGAATGCGAAGGGTACTGGAAATATATTCCCTTTAAGCAACGTTGGATCTGGTCTCCCAAAAGCATCCGCTTCATGAGAGGGGAGGGAAAGTAGCGTGTCAACAAAACGCCCTGACTGGTGATTTTCCCGGTGTCAATTGCCTTTAAAAATGGATAAGAGGGTTGCTGTTCAATATACCTTTCAACCATCAAAGCCTGTCTTGCACCATGGAATACTCCAGGAAATTCATGCATTCTCGGTGTCCGAACAATCCAATGTTCTGGCTTAAGATTGAGCAACTGTTCTCCCTTCACAACAAAGACTGAGGCTCTTTTATCCATGGGCTCGGGTGCGGTCGCAAATGCATCAAATAGCGTCTTGCTGTTTTCCAGGCTTATCTTCAACTGATCCCTATCTTCAAAGAAGACATACTCGCGATATGGCTCTAATGTATAAAACTCCAATGGAATATCGGTAAGCTCTCGTTTGCTATCACCATATAATTCATAAATGTCACCAGAAGCTGATGTGTCGGGTTGCAATATGGAGGCCGATGTGTGTTCATAACCTTTGGCCAATAATTCACTTACAACTCTGCCAAATACCGTTCGAATATGCAATGGCATCGTTCTAACAAGTAATATCTGATCTTTCTCAACGTTATGAGGAACGTGGGCCTTCCACTCTTGATGCATTCGTACAATCATTCTCATGGGCAGGTTTGCAATCAATGCCTTGGCCAACGTTGGAAGAAATCCATATACAGAATCATCATATATCAATCTTCCATACTGCAATGTGAGATAAGCGACAGTACGACCATCTACTTTATCTAATATCAGATCATTGCTTCCATCTAATCCTCCCAAGGACAGCAAAGGCCTTCCCCAGCGATCTGATCTTCCGAACATTCGCGATAAATAAATAGGATCCCTTACTCTGCGTCTCTCGTCCGCAGCAAATAATTTCCCTATGTAAGCTCCTACTTGAAGCAAGCTCAACAATTTTTGGGCAATAGGTCCTATTGCTCTTAGGCTGACCTTGACCTCAGCACAATTCATTTTAGGGTCTAAAGAAACGTCTATTTTAATACCTTCTATGCCCAGCTGAGCCAGAGTGCTTTTGATATTAAATAATACATTTTTCTTTTCAATTTGATATCCTATGAAGATAGGGGAAATGTTTTCGATAAACACTATCGCTTCGGCTTCTTTTTCATTAATCTTCGTCAGATTAGTAATTGAGCCGTCAGGTGTTACAAGATCATAATGCTTTGCGTCTAGATAAGCTTCCATAGTATTTTTCATCTTAGAACTTTTGAACATTAAATAAAACTACGCTAAATGTGCGCCTAAATTCGGTAAATCATTGATCTTAAGGGGGCAACTTCTGTGGAAGTTTTGATCATAATTCGTCAATAAAAAAAATATTTTACATAGTAATTCATTGATACAACTAATAAATTAACAAAAAACGTTCAGAGATTACTTTAATTTAAGTCATTGCAGATAAGATGTTTGTGAAAATATCCCCTGTGAGTGTATTTATAGTAATGTTTTTAAACACTCTCCCGAGAGAATCCTCTCGAGACTCTGTTCATAACTATTTCTTTCTAACTAACAAACAACATCCTTCATATCCGATACGCATCAACCTAAAATAGCTTTTACCACAGAGAACACGAGAGAGCACAAGAGAGATCATTGAGTGTAAAATAGTTCTCTCTGCTACCTCTGTTTTCTCGGTGAACTCTGTGTTAGAAATTTTTTAAGTTGATGCTTATGAGATATGAAGGATGGGATTGTAAGGAATTTAATGAAATTACTGTTATTTTCTGCGCCCGTGAAGTATTTAGAGCTTCGAAAATCTCCACATCACTGTCCCGTAGATGAGTCCGAAGGGAGGCCAGATGGCCCAGGCGGGCTCTAGTACTTGCCTTTTCCCAAGCACTGTTGCAGCGTCCAAAATAAGAAAAAACGCCACGAATCCGAAAATGCTAAAAGCATAAATGAAAAATATTGGGATATTTCGGCTAAACCTAACACAGAAAGGAGCCGGTGCAAGTACAGCCAGCAGACAAATCCAAGGCATAGCCATTTTATGGTAAAATGTGGAAGCGACTTGAGCCTCCTTTTCACTCAAGGAGTCATTGTGAGAGGGGAACTTCTTCCATAGGCTCGAAATGGAAAACTCTTCCACAGGAGTTATGGTATCTAGCAGTGTTTTCTTATTGAATCGAATCTCAGGAAATTCTCTCGATTCAAAAGTTTCCTTCTGAACGAAATCGCCAGCATCATTGCGAACCAAATGGACGACGTTTTTTCCCATTGGAACCGATATTCCCAGGTAGAGGCGTTGAATTTTGTAAATATCCTTGGAAGAGCGAATCCAATAGGTATCAAAAAAATATTCATGGGCAGTGTCATATTTTTGAAAAAGCACAGTCGATTCGTCTTCCAGCACGACATGGTTGACTTGCATGTTTTTGACCTGTTTTTTCTTCGACAAAGCATGTCTGTCTGCCATATGACGAAGCTCTTGCAACGCACTAGGTATGAAGTATTCAGTGTTCGCATACAAAAGAACTGTTCCAAGAAGCCCAATTAAAATAAAGGGCCGTAGCAGGGTTTTAAGCTTCATTCCACTTGCCATCATCGCAACCAATTCGGAATGGGCATTTAAATTATATAGTGTCCTTATTGTCCCTAACAAAATGGCAAATGGCAATAGAACATCAAGTCTCTGAACGAATTCACACATGTAATATAAGCTGAGTTCTATCCACTTGAGGTGAGAATGCTGATAATGCGTCCCGCTCGAATGGCTGGAGTAATCAATCAAAACATACAACCCGTAGAAGCATCCAAGAAACATTACTATAGTCTTTACTGTTTCGCGAATAAAATATCTTTCCCAAATCATGTTTCAAGTCCTCTCGATATGCGACATAAAACCCATACGCTCACGGCAATAATTAAAATATGAGGAACAGTGTAAATCAATGTAGAAGCAATCAAATGATTGTCAATGCCTTTAGCAATAAAATAGGCGCATAAATAGAGCGCGGACAGAAATACTACAGCAATAATTCCTCTATTGGTTTTGTGTCGACTGACACTCATGCCAAAGGATGCGCCTAAAAGGGTAAAAGTAAAGGCTGCAAAACCTAGTGAGAACCTTCTTGCCATCTCGGTATAACTTCTGTCTAAGGAACGTCGCAACTGTTTTTTCTCGCTAAGGGGCATATCTCCACGCAATTCATCTTTTTGACGGGAAATGCGCGCTAACAATAACGACATCTTCAAATGGTCGTTATTCACTGACCACGATTTACGCTGCAAAACCCCCGCAAAGTCCTCTATGGAGGTCACAGTATCTCTAATATTCTCCACCATCAAATGATCAAATCCATCTTCTTTCTCACCCTCCATACATGTCATCAAAGTAATACCCTTGCCAATAAAATCTTCGGTTGTCACTTTCAAATGAGAGGCGATCATTAAATTTATTCTTCCTTTGGCTCGATTAGGCATCGCAAGCACTACTTCGGACGCTGTTTCTCCCTTTTTTGAGGTACCTAACGTGTCAAAATAAAATCCTTGAACCTGCATCAAATGCTTGCTGTGAAGCATCAATAGAGGATTGATGGCACGGAGTTGTGTTTTTAACAGTCCTGAAGACAAATGAGAGTCTGTGGCAATCTCCGAAGCAAAATAAAAGTTTGCCAGTGCAATGAATCCCGCGGCAAATAGAATCGGATTCAAAAATTGTCTAATGGCCATTCCCGATGACCTCAACGCCGTTAATTCGTGTGTTGCCGACAAGCGCTGTACCAGTAGAATCGCAGATATTAAGCATGAAATTGGAATGGCAATAGGTAAAATATAGGGAATTTGATAGAGAGTAAAGAGTAACACGTCTCTGGGATCAGCTCCGAGACCAGCAAAGTGTGCAATATCATCCAATCGCGTGGTCAACAAAACCGCGACAAACGTTATCGTACACAAAATCAAGACTTTAAAATACTGCGTTAACAAAAAACGCCACAGGATCGGCATGCTTTTTTTATTTGGTTTATTTAAATAGATAGAATACAGTAATTGTATGATTTGATACAATAAGTGAATATGGGAAAGATTTGGTACATCAGCATTAACAACACACAAGAGGGGCCCTACTCAATTAAAGAGTTGAAGCTCGACGACCGTCTCACCCCAGATACACTTGCCTGGCGCGAGGGCTTTCCTCGCTGGATCAGGATTCGCGATATTCCCGAGTTACGAGATCTTTTTAAAGACAAAGAAATTAAACCTGAGGAAGAAGCTTCAAAACCTAAGGTTCCCTTCGATGAAGTTGTTCTTGACTACCAATATGAGCCACACACTTTTTTTTGGATCATCATTGCACTTTTGGCTCTACTTTACTTCCTTTATAAATTTCATGTAAGTCTATGATCCTCGAAATTGAATTAAAAAATTTTTTAAAGCAGCACTATTCCCGCAAAAAACTGGTATTACTAGCTCTGTCCGGAGGTCCCGACTCCCTCTGTTTGTTCTACCTCCTTAAAAGTCTCGCCATTCCATTTGCCATTGCTCATGTCGACCATGGCTGGCGGCAAGAGAGCGGCGCCGAAGCTGAAACTCTTTGTAAACTTGCCCAAGAAAATGGGATTCCATTTCACCTCAAAAAACTTGTAGGTGTTGTTTCGGAATCTGCTTGTCGCGAAGAAAGACTGCAGTTCTTCGCACAATTATTGACCACCCATCAATATGAAGCTGTGATTCTGGGACACCAAAAAGACGATCAAATCGAAACGGTTGCAAAACGTCTATTCGAAGGGGCCTCATTACCCAATCTCACTGGAATGCAAGAAGTTTCACTCTTTAATGGAATGCCCCTGTGGCGTCCTTTACTCAATGTCGAGAAAAGAGAGATTCTCCAATGGATCGCCAACAAGGGCCTCTCCCCATTCTATGACTCAACCAATGATGACACCACGTTTCTTCGCAACCGCATGCGCCACAAAATTCTCCCTAATCTAGCTCAAGAATTCGGCAAGGATATCACCCATTCCATGCTTCATCTGGGAGAAGAGGCCAAAGAACTGAATCAATTCATGATGAAGCATATGGCTCATCTTATCACCGCCATCGAATGCTCAAACGAAAGATACTTTATAAATCTCAGCAAGACTGCCGCATTATCATTGTTTGAACTTAAGTATTTAATTAGATATGTTTGCAGTCTTGCCGGTGTTACATCCTCCCGGAATTTTACTCACACAGCTGCCGAGTTGGTCCAGTCTGGAGTCGCCAACAAAATGCTGCATATAGGAAATTTCACCCTCAATATTGATAGAGGACGCCTCTTTTTATTTAATGATCTAAAATACAATTGGAAAATGACAATCAACGAAGGTATCAGCTCCAAAACCACAGATTGGCAAGGGGTCTGGAAAGGGGAGATGAAGGTGGCGTTACCGAAAGGGGAGTACACTCTCGGTCCTGCCCCCAGTTCTTTTCTATACCCGCGAACGTCTCCACTCAGCAAATGGTGGAACAACCATAAAGTTCCTATTTTTTTAGCCCCATCAACCCCCGTCCTCTGGCAAAATGGCAAAATCGTCCACGAATTCCTCACCGGAAAAATAATGCATGCTATGGAAATGGATGCAACCAAAATGGAAATTGTAGTAGTACGGGAAAATCAGATTAGAGATTCATGAACAATTTTTGCTAGTGTCTTAAGAGTGGGATTTCCATTTCTAGATAGTGCTTGTTGAACCGTCGAGCGTGCCATTTTAGCTTTTTTTGCTACATTAGTTCTGTTTACGTGAAGATAACCGTCCAAAATTTCAATAAATGCCTCAGTATCATTAGCCATTAAACTTTCAAGTAACGCTGCGCCGACTTTAACGATATTTCTAAAAGATTTTTCAGGGTGATGGTGTTTAACCTTAACTGTCTTCTTTACTTCTGCAATTGGCATACCTTCGAAGCAAAATTCTTGCTCTCTGGATGTCTTTTTCTTGTGCAATTTTACTTCCTCCTGTCGTCGAATTCGGTTGTTTTCCTGATCTCTATCATACTGCCTATTATATCAGGCACCTTATTATTTAGTCAACTCTAGCATGATTGCATATTGTATTAATTTCATTGATAGTGAATCATTTATGTGATAGAATGAAAAACAAGAGCGGAATACGTGATTCAGAATGCAACTTAAGATGTTAATGCTCTATAACTTATGAATATAATTGGATAAATACCTATGTCAGACGAAAAAAAACCAGATTTCAAAAAAGGATTCTCCGGCGGTTTCATTTGGTTCCTTATGGGAGCCGTTATTCTGTCCCTCATGGTCCAAAACTTCATTGAAACAAAGCACGCCAAAGTTGCTTTTAGCTACCAACTTGAACATCTGGTCAACCTACAACTTATCCAACCCGAAGACAGCAGAAAAACAGCCCTCAATGACAATCTTGTCACCTTCAGCGGACAATTCCGCGATCGCCAAACTGAAGAAGGTAAAAACCGCTTTAAATACCTTGAACTCCTCAACACAAATAATACCCTCAAAAGCGAACAAGAATCTTTTAGCAGCGAACTAGATAATTTAAAAGGAAAAATTGTTGAATCTGCCGACCTCTTTTTAAGCATCAGCGGAACCCCGATTCCCACCGGAGGCTATGTTGTCATAGACGAAGTTCCAACCTCAGGCGATAATAAAGACCGCAGCGTTATAATCACCAAACTTACATCCAAACCCGAAGTCAATCTTGCCGATCTCAAAACTCAATACACAGCTCTTGCTGCTAGCAAAAATGACGCTAATATAGAAGCATTCGGAAACTCCCTTGCCGAACTCATCCACCAGTTCCGTTCTGCAGAGCTCGGCATCGGCAACGAAGTAATGAAACAATTGCTCCGAAAAATTGACTCAGACGTAGTTGCAGCAAACAGTGCAGAAACTAATATGAGTACTAAACTCAGTGTATACGATAAAGCCCTAAATCAACTGAACGAACTTGTCGATCAACTGAATACCCCTGAAGATGCTACCCGTCTTGCCCAACTTAGAAGCGTTCGTAACTACAAAGAAGCTGCTGATGAATACAATAAAACTTCTGCACAACTAGATGAGAATCAAGCGCAACTCGACAAAGCCCGACGCGCCGTAGCTCAAGTGGTCTGGTTCTTCAATAACCAGGAAATTTCCACAAAAGCCCTCGAAAAACAAGATCCCGAAGTCCTTAACCACTGGTTCATCAACGCAAAAGAAGAGTGGAATAACTTTAACACAAACCGTGGCGGCCTATTTAGAGCCCCCGATCAACCCCTCAATACAGTCCTAGAAAAGAAATTCAAAAGTGAAGAACCAGCTCCCAATTATATCAGTTATCTCATCACACTCCTGCCTGTTATCATTGTAGTTCTAGTGCTCTACTTTCTTTTCTCTCGCCAAATGAAAGGAGTCGGCACCAATGCCATGAATTTTGGTAAATCACCCGCTAAATTGCTGCAGAAAGGCACACACAAAGTTACATTTAAAGATGTCGCAGGTATCGACGAAGCACTCGAAGAACTAACCGAAATCGTAGACTTCCTTAAAGACCCCAAAAAATTTACCGCCCTTGGCGGACATATTCCAAAAGGTGTTCTCTGCATCGGCCCCCCAGGTACAGGTAAAACCCTTATTGCAAAAGCAGTTGCCGGCGAAGCCGATCGACCCTTTTTCTCAATTTCCGGTTCCGACTTTGTTGAAATGTTTGTCGGTGTCGGCGCAAGCCGTATCCGCGATATGTTCGACACCGCAAAAAAGAACGCCCCATGTATTGTATTCATTGACGAAATCGATGCCGTAGGCAGACATCGTGGTGCAGGCATTGGTGGAGGACATGATGAAAGAGAACAAACACTCAATCAGCTCCTCGTTGAAATGGATGGCTTTGACACCAATGAAGGTGTTATCCTCATCGCCGCGACAAACCGGCCTGATGTTTTGGATAAAGCCCTTCTACGACCCGGCCGTTTCGACCGCCGTGTAATCATTAATTTACCAGATATCAAGGGAAGATTTGACATTCTCAAAGTACATGCTAGAAAAATTAAGATGGATGTCTCTGTTGACCTCATGAATCTCGCAAGGAGTACTCCAGGTTCTTCAGGAGCCGATCTCGAAAATATACTTAATGAAGCAGCGTTATTGGCCGCTCGCAAAGAAAGGACCGCAGTAACACAAACAGAAATAAGCGAAGCTCGCGATAAAGTACTTTATGGAAAGGAGCGTCGTAGTCTTGAATTAGATGAAGGGGAAAAGAGAACCACAGCCTACCATGAATCAGGTCACACAATCGTCAGCGTTGTTGTCGAGAGCGGAGACCCTGTTGATAAGGTGACGATCATCCCCAGAGGTATGTCACTGGGAGCAACTATGTTCCTCCCCAAAAAGAATCGCGTAAGTTATTGGAAAAAAGAATTATTGGATCAGTTGGCTGTCCTTATGGGTGGACGCTGTGCCGAAGAGATATTTATCGGCGATGTTTCAAGCGGTGCTAGACAAGACATCGATCAAGCAACTCAGTTAGCTCGCAGCATGGTATGTGAATGGGGCATGAGCGAAAAACTCGGCCTCGTATCCTACGATGAACGAGCCGATTCCGGCCAATATTTGGGCATGTCCAATTATCATGAAAAGAAATATTCGGAAGATACAGCTAAAGCCATTGATATTGAAGTTAAAAAAATACTTGATGAAGCTCATGAGCGTGCTTTGGAAATTATTAGATCCCGTCATGATCAAGTGGACCTCTTAGCCGCTATGTTGATGGAATTCGAGACTCTCGATGCTGAAGATATCAGACGTATTGCCAATAATCAGTGGGATATTGAAGAAAAACGAAGCCGCCTTAAAATGGCCATAGATCTTCACAAAAAGAAGCCAGTGGCAACGCCTCCCGTTACTCCTCCCGTAGAGCAAGGAACCCGACCTTCTACAACTCCACCCCCACTCCCAATGTCATCATCAACATAAACTAAATATTACCACCAAGGTGTGCCCTCTCTTGCGGCACACAAACTTATATCTCATCATTCCGCTTGCTATCATTGATATTGATACCTTGTTAACCTCCCACAAAAGGAAAACAGGATGTGCAGGATCGCAAGCGGCAGGATATGAAGGATTTTAGGAAGATGATGTCAATTATTTTTTATTCTAAAGCAGGGTAAGAAGTTACAGTATCGTTCATATCATGCCGCTTGCGATCCTGCACATCCTGTTTTCCTTTTGTGGGAGGTTAACAAGGTATCAATATCAATGATCTCTCTTGTGTTCTCTCGTGTTCTCTGTGGTAAAAAATATTTAAGGTTAATGCGTATGCCTGCACATCCTGTTAACCTCTTTATTCACGAATTTACCAAGAGCATCAATGATAGCAAAAAAATAGGATAAGAAGTGATAAAATGAGTGTTGATTTTGTTTGTTTTAGGTATTTGACTTTGTTCCTTATGTACTGATACAATGCAAATTGAGTCAGAATCAATAATGTTGATAGGCAGTGATGAATATAAACTATAAAAATTATTTTAACAATAATCTAGTGTATGCAACTGTAAATAATGTTATTGATGGAGTAGAAATAGAAGATGATGATGTCAAAAGTGTTTTTGAAAATTTGAATAATAAGGACGAGGCAGTAGGAATCATTGGTGTCATTTCCCATGTAGTAAAACATATTTTTAAGTACATATTCAGTAGTTCTTATCGCAATAAGTTCACAAGTACTCTTAAACTTATCAATGACACACACGAAAAACTGCAGGCCGAAGCGCAATCAGTGACGCGAGTTGCAACACCCATAATCATGAGACGTTCAAGTGAGGATGATTTACAGAGTGAGTCAGAGTCTGAACAAAAAGATTTGCAAAGTGAACGAGAGTCCAAAAAAATAAAACTAGAAGCAAAACTTGATGAAGTAAAAACTTTATTGACCGAACCTCAGGCAAAATTGGACGAAATAGCCCAAATCCTTGAAAGAAAAAAAATATTCGATAGATTATCTGAATTTTCTCAAGAATTGCCTGCACTTTTTACTAGTAAGGAACAATTACAACAAGAAGTTCAAGAAAAAAAGGCAGCTTTTGATAAAGCCGAAGAGAGGAGAAAAAAAGACCCACTATTAATAACCAAAAAGAAACTTCAAGCTGATTCCGATCTAGCAGAAGAAGAACACAATGAATCTAAAGAAAATCTTGAGAAAGTCATTCAAGAAATAAAAGAAAAATTTGAAAAATTTGAAGATCTTTTCGATCTTAAAGGTTTGAATATCGATTTGCTCGATATAGATATATGCCAACAATTATTAGAAGGAAAAATTGCCGCATACAAACCTACCGATGAAGAGGCATCAATATTGAATGATGAGGAAAGTGTTAAAAAGCTGAATGATGAGATTTTTTTATTAAATATGTCCATTTCTGATACACAGAAACTGATCGATGCTCTTAATTCTTCAGTGGAGAATGCAGTAGATAAGGAAGTATTATTTGAAGCCGAAATTAATCCCCATGCACAACCTGTGCAAACCCCACAAGAAACTGTTGTACATAACGATCGAGAGGTCAAAATAGAACCTGACCTTGAAAAAGGGTTTATAGAATATAAGTATTTAAAAATTGTTAAGGGGAAAGATGATAGTAATATTGGTAAAGTCGGTCGACTTATCCAAAAGAAGACTGGTAGCTATGCACTCGCTAACATATGGCTCAGGCTTTTGGACACTTTTAATCAGGCTTATAAGAAGGATATTGTTAAGAATGTCAGCTTTGATGAGAAAAGTGGTAAAATTAACATTCAACTTAAATCGCCACCCGCTAGTCAGAAAGACAGAACATATCGCCTTTGGGTTCCCAGTTCCCCAAATGATGAGGGTGTAATTGAGCTTATCGGTGGTGCTCTGATTATTTTACACGACAGGATTGAATTTACGCCTGTAGCTAATTCAAGCGAAGTGAAGGAGATTGCAGGGTATGAAGGTTTTGTTAGAACTCCTATAAAATATTCTTCTTTTATAAAATTTGTCACAGTATCCACAAAAACTCTTAAGTATTTATCTGAAAAAAAGAGTATACAATTTTTTGTCGAAGCATTATTTGGACTGGGAAAGGATAATCGCATTGTTAGTTTAGAACGAATTAATGAGAGCTGGAAGAGTCCTCCTCGTGAGGTAATCACTACGAATGAATCAAATCAGCACATCATCGAACGGCATTCCTAAAGCCCGCAAGTCTGCGGCCTGCACTCTCCGTGTGGCCTGCACTCTCCGTGTGGCCTGCACTCTCCGTGTGGCCTGCACTCTCCGAGTGCAGGCTTGGTATACAACGATATTAAGGAAGTTTTACCCAGAGAATATCACCAGCATTTATTAAATCTTTCTATACCAATAGTTTGCCCATACCTAAACATTCTATAGAATTATTGCAAGGAAGTGAAGAAGGGAGAGGAAAATTGAAATACCTAGATATAAGAAATAGTTATAGTTATATTTCAAAATATAATTTATTAGAATTGCTTTTCGTTTAATATTAACAACTTATGTATAAAATAACAATAGAATTTATTTTTATTAAAAATAATGTTTGACTAAACTATATAAAAATGTTATAAATAAGTTAGGTCAGAATATATAAATAGTGGAGGTAGTTATGAAGCTAGATTTTAGAAATTACGTAACAAATGATACAGTTCACCAAGCAGTTAAAGACTATACTAAAGGGGGAACACTTGGCGATTTTGAGGTTAGAAAGATTGTTCAAGATATTAATAAAGGACCTGTGAAAACGGGAGTCCTTGGGACTTTAGGTAATGTATTTAAGACAGTCGGTCGTACCCTTGAACATATTACTAAGTATACTTTTAACATATCTGACTATCGTAACAAATATCATGTGGCAATAAACTTTATCAATTCAACAAGTGACAAGCTCGCATCAGTTGCAGGGCCAAGATTTTCCCAAAATCAACCGGCGAGGCTAAGTGAAGAAATACGAAATTTTGATAGAGGCCGACTCAAGCCTCCTGAAGTAATAGAGAAAAAGCCGAAAGAGGGAACGGATGCTGTATTAGAAGAAGTATCAAATTTTGATAGAGGAAAACTCAGGCATGTGGAAGTAAAAGAGCCAAAATTTCATATGGAAGAACAATTAACAGATGCAGAAGTAGATCTCAAAGGGATAGAGGACCAAATAACTGATGTTAATGCTCAAATCAAAGAGATAAAAGATCTTCAAGTAAAGGAAGAAAAACATGAAAGGTTACTTCGTTTTACTAATGGATTGCCCGCTCTATTTGAACGTAGGGATAAATTACAGAAAGAGGTCACAGATCTAAAAAATCAGTATGAAAGTAAACCATCGATGCAACTAAGCACACAGATGCAGAAAACCTCTAGAAACTTACTAGCAGCAGAAACGAATCTTGAAAATAAATTTAAAGCAATTGGTGATATAGTTAGTCTTAAGGGCTTAAGTGAGACAGGGTTTGAACTTAAGGTTTGCCAGGATCTATTGAAAGGAAAATTAGAAGCATATACACTCACACCACTAGAGGAATCAAAAATAAATAATATGGACAGATTGGGTGAACTAGAAGGGTCATTGGTTCGTCTTGGAACGGAGCAGGCTAAATTAAAAGAAGCAATTGCGGACCAGAATCCAATAGGTAAAGACAAGGAAGAAATTGAATAATGGCCTAAAATAAAAATCCCCGAGAAGTAGTTCTCGGGGATTTTTTTTGTGTTTTATTTTGGGCTGGCGAGGAGGACTTTGCGGCTTAGGCGGAGTTGGCCGCGATCGTTGATTTCGACAACTTTGACTTTGATGATGTCGTTGACTTTGGCAGCATCGGACATCTTATTGATGCGGGTAGTGTCAAATTCGGAGATGTGGCAGAGACCTTCCTTACCTGGAAGAAGCTCGACAAATACTCCAAAATCTACAACTGACGTTATCCGCCCTTCGTAAATCTGACCCACCTCAACTTCGGCTGTCAATGACTTGATAATGTTCTTGGCCATCTCAATGCTCTCAAAGTCAGGCGATGTAATGCTGATAGTACCATCATCATCAATGTCTAACTCGACACCGGTCTCTTCAATGATCGATCTGATCTGCTTTCCACCAGGACCTACGACTATTCCAATCTTACTTGGACTAATTTTCATGGTCTCAATGCGCGGAGCATACATCGACATCTGTTCATTAGATCTTGGGCAAACTGTCAACATTTTATCTAGAATGTGGATTCTACCATGCTTTGCTTGCTCGAGGGCTAAACGCATGATTTCGTGAGTGATTCCTTCAATCTTGATGTCCATTTGGAACGCTGTGATGCCGGTTTTATCTCCTGCAACTTTAAAGTCCATGTCGCCAAGGGCATCTTCATCTCCCAATATATCGGATAGAATGACGAATTCATTGCCTTCAAGGATTAATCCCATGGCAATACCGGAAACGGGTCTTTTTACGGGGACTCCGGCATCCATTAAAGCTAAGCATCCGCCGCATACCGAGGCCATTGATGAGGAGCCATTGGATTCCATGATATTTGATTCAAGACGGATGGTGTAGGCGAAGTTTTCTAGAGGAGGCAAGACAGCTGCTAATGATCTTTCGGCTAGCTTGCCATGTCCAATTTCTCTTCTTCCCGGGGCTCCGATACGACCAACTTCTCCAACAGAGAAAGGGGGGAATGAGTATTGCAAGTAAAAGCGTCTGATGCCTTCTTCATTTAGGTCTTCATAACGTTGTCCCATGCTTTGTCCGCCTAGTGTGCATACGGCTAGAGCTTGAGTTTCTCCTCTAGTGAAGAGCGAGCTTCCATGTACACGGGGTAAAACGCCTTGTTCAATGGAAATATCTCGAATTTCGGTCGATTTTCTTCCATCAATACGGACTTTTTCTTTTAAGATCATATGTCGCATGTAATCTGAGGTTACTTTTTTTGTAGCCATGCCAATATCAAGCGGATTGTACTTAGGCACTATTCCAGCGGGAAGCAATTTCTCTTCAATTGCTTTTTTGATCGATCTTAGCGCTTCTTGACGCTCTTTTTTATCGCCGATTCTCAAGGCTGATTCTAATAGAGGTTGAGCGATTTTATTGACTTCTGCCACTAAATCTTGAGGAAGAACGTGCAATTTATCTCTATTTTTCGGTTTGCCGATCTCTTTTCTCCACTTTTCAAGTGTTTCGCAGATCTTTTGGATCCCTTTATGCCCGGTTTCAATCGCTTTTAGAACTTCGTCTTCCGTGAGGAAGTCGCAGTATCCTTCGATCATCAATACGGCGTCTTCGGTACCGGCTATAATGAGGTCTAGTTTTGAGATCTTTTGATGCTCTACTGTGGGGTTAATGATGAAGTTTCCATCAATGTAACCGACACGTACAGCGCCCACTGGTTTAATAAGCGGGATGTCTGAGATAACCAACGCAGCCGAAGCGGCGCAAATAGCTAGCGGCTCGGGAGAAATAACTCTATCGTAAGAGAGCACATAAGCCAAAACCTGTGTTTCGTTGTAGTAGCCATCTTCAAATAGCGGGCGCAGGGGACGATCGATCATACGTGAGACCAGAGCTTCCCTTTCTGTAGGGCGTCCCTCACGCTTAATGAAGCCGCCAAGGGTCTTTCCAGCTGCTGAAAACTTCTCCTGGTAGTCTACCTTAAGGGGAAGGAAGTCGATGTTAGCTGTGGGTTCTAATGCGGCGCAAGCCGATGCGAATACTACGGTTTCTCCAGCGCTGGTAATAACTGAGCCATTGGCCAGTTTTGCAATTTTTCCTGTTTCAAAGGTAATGGTTTCTTCGCCAACTTGGACGGAAGTTGTATATTTTGTCATTGAATTTCCTTATTTTTTGAAATCAGAAATCTGAAACTGTGATATGTGAATCGGAAATTAGAAGGCAGAAAACAATCCTTAATTCTCTATTAAGGACTGTTTTCCGATTTCTCATTTCGAATCCATATTTCAGATTTCTTTTCTCCGTTCTAAATTAAAAGGGGCAGCTTTTGCTGCCCCCTATTCTTATTTGCTGTTTTTCTACCTTCTCAGCTTCAGCTTTGTTATCAAAGTCTGATAGCGACCTGTGTCGGTCGAATTTAAATAATCGAGAAGTCGTCGGCGCTGCCCGACTAGCTTCAATAAAGCTAGGCGTGAAGCGTGATCCTTCGGCGATCTCTTCAGATGCTCTGTCAATTCTGCAATCCTTTCAGTAAGGATAGCAATTTGAACGTCTGCGGATCCGGTATCTTTTTCGTGAAGGCGAAATTTTTTAGTTATTTCTTCCTTGGTACCTTTGTCAAGTGACATTCAGTATCTCCCCCGTAGTTTGGGGCCTTGAGGCCATTCTGTTTGTTTATAATTTCTTAACATTTACGACTTAATTTTATCACAAAATGACATTTATAGTCAAGCGTCTTATCCTAAACCTTCGTATCGAGGATAATTTCGATGAAATCGGGAGCTTTTTTGGAGGGGTCTTTACGGAGAGCAATCTTGAATGGAATGGTGATATTTCCCAGGTTTTTTTCCTGTTGTAATTCGTCCCATATTTTTTGTTTGAGTGCTTCATCTGCCGGAAGTTTTTTATATTTCTTCAATAGATTATTGATGTACTCTTGCTCCTTATTCCGGTTGATCGGATGGCCGTAAAAATAGTGTGTCATGATGGTTTACCTTGATTTTTTCCCCGACCTATAACAGAATGGATCCGATTTATGCAAGGATTATGATATGAGTTTTCCCTTTACGATTACACCTGAAGATGAAGATGAAAAGTTTATGCTGGAGGCCCTCAGAGAGGCCTGGAAGGCCTTTCAGAAGAAGGAAGTGCCTGTTGGAGCCGTATTGGTTAAAGAGGGCAGGGTTATTGCTCGTGGATATAACCAAGTGGAGATGTTAAATGATGCCACCGCTCATGCTGAGATGCTTTGTTTGACGGCAGGGGAGAGTGCTTTAGAAAACTGGCGTCTTCAAGATACGACGCTTTATTGTACAATTGAGCCCTGCAGCATGTGTGCAGGGGCGATGTTGTTGACTCGTATTACCCGTTTGGTATGGGGAGCGCCCGACATCCGGCACGGAGCCAATGGAAGTTGGATAAATATATTTGAGAAGCCGCACCCTATGCATACAATATCGATAAAAAAGGGAGTTCTGGAAGATTATGCGGCAAATCTTATGAAGGATTTTTTTCGCATATTACGCAAGGAGGGGCAAAATGAATGATATTGTAAAGTTGATTGATGAAATGACCGAATCACAGAAGGCAAATTTGCTTCGTTTAGGCAGGCGAATAGTGCCTACACTGACTCCAGAGGATATTTTGCAGCCGAATGACTACCCAGAGTTAGAAAACCATCCTGAGTTCCGTTACGAAGAGGGAGTCCTCGCCGGCTACCAGACCATCCAAATGGCCCTCAGGGCGCTTTCTAAGTAGTTTAATATCAAAAAAACGGTGGCGCAAATCGCAATTCATAAAACTTTTCACAACGCAAAGGAGCAAAAGGCGCAAAGGCGCAAAGAAGAAAAAGAAAGAAGGTACCCACCCCTTTTAATAATTTTCCCTCATACTCATTTTTGCTAATCCTGCCCATCCTGCCGCTTGCGATCCTTCATATCCTGTTCTTTTAAGGGATAACAGGATATGCAAGATCGCAAGCGGCAGGATATGAATGATAAAAGTAATTGACATCATCTTCCTATAATCCTTCATATCCTGCCGCTTGCGATCCTTCGTATCCTGTTCTTTTAAGGGATTGCAGGATATGCAAGATCGCAAGCGGCAGGATATGAATGATAAAAGTAATTGACATCATCTTCCTATAATCCTTCATATCCTGCCGCTTGCGATCCTTCGTATCCTGTTCTTTTAAGGGATTGCAGGATATGCAAGATCGCAAGCGGCAGGATATGAATGATAAAAGTAATTGACATCATCTTCCTATAATCCTTCATATCCTGCCGCTTGCGATCCTTCGTATCCTGTTCTTTTAAGGGATTGCAGGATATGCAAGATCGCAAGCGGCAGGATATGAATGATAAAAGTAATTGACATCATCTTCCTATAATCCTTCATATCCTGCCGCTTGCGATCCTTCGTATCCTGTTTTCCTTTTGCAGAGAGGTTAAAAAGGTATCAATATCAATGATCTCTCTCGTGTTCTCTGTGCAAAAGATATTTTAGTTAATGCATATAGGATGGTTTGTGCCATTCACTTTATTTTTGTTGATGGCTAGACTTGAATTTGGAGATTTTTTCCATGCGGCGCTTTTCGCTCCAGGTAAGGGAATTTTCGCCATATTTTGAGATTTTGGTGAGCATTGCATCAATGAAACGGTCGTCATTTTGAAGTTGCGGCTCGCCAGATTTGAATTTTAATATTTTTGCCGATTCTGCAGTTTGTTTACGTTTAAGGCGCGACTTTTTTCCTAAATTATTGAGAAAACGATCGATTTTGGCGGTCGCTGCAAAGGGACTTTCCATGCCCCAGGCTATTGTGCCAATAAGATAAGCCGCTAGTGGACCTAAAAGATAAAAGAAGAGATAAACAACTTCCAGGGTAGAAATATGGATTAAGAAAATGCCCCCAAGGATGGCGACCGTTAACCATTTCACTTTAACCGGGAAAGTCATCATCAGAAAGATCTCACTTTCTGGATCAGTCAGCATCCAAATAGTGAATAGAGCCAATATAACAGGAGTGGGTCCAGAAAAAATATAGTTCGGTGCAATGAATGAGGCTGCAAGGCCAGCTAAAATTCCCGTTCCAAAATAAAGATAAATAAATTCTTTTGAACCAATTCGATTATATATCACTGTTCCCACAGTCCACACAATATACATCTGAAAGGCTAGGGTAATCAGCAGATTAAAACTTATTCCATTATAACCCTGAGGGAGCACAAATAAATAAGAGACCGGCTGCCACACAAAATAGTTGCTTATTCCATTATCCCATGAAAGACTTAGCCACTCTTGCGGTCCCGAAAATCCAAAAAGCTGAAAAAATGATGGCTCAATCAAAGCAGCAAAAAGACTGATGATAATCGTAGCGAAAATAATATTTCGCACCGCACGCGGCGTAAACTCCGGTCTAAAACTTAGCTGTGTTTCCGTATAACTCATATAGACATGAGGATACATCTTATTCGAATATTTGTACATCCGTGAAATAACACTTGAATCTTATCGGCCGTACGATTATAGTGTATACATCTTAAAATTAGTATTTTTGGAGCATATATGAAAGACAATACACACCCCAAGTATCAAGAAGTCCTTTTTGTTGATTCGTCCACAGGACATAAATTTGTCTGCGGATCTACCCTTGTAACTGAAGAAAGAGACACGTTTAACGGAAAAGAATACCCCGTTTGCCGCGTTTCCGTTTCCTCAGCTTCCCACCCGTTCTACACCGGAAGCAATAAATTTGTCGACTCCGAAGGACGCCTCGAGAAGTTTAACAAGCGATACGCTGATAGAACAAAAAAATAAATCTTGTAGCCTAACAGATGGAAAAAAAAGTCCACAAGCTTTTGTCGCGTCTCCCAGAAATTGAAGACAAGCTAGGACAGCCGAGCGTTATCAGTGATCAGAAACTATACCGCTCGCTGATGCAAGAACATTCCTACCTTTCCGAAGTTAGGGACTTGTGGAACCTCCTAGAAGATAGCCATAAAAAGCTGTCCGATAATATGGAGATGCTCAAAACGGAATCGGATCCCGAATTTAAAGCCATTCTGGAAGAAGATATAGACCATCAAAAGAAAACAATCGAAGACTCCAATGTAAAATTGGAGACTTTGCTGATTCCTCCCGATCCCAATGACAGTCGCAATACCATTTTAGAACTTCGCGCAGGCACCGGCGGCGACGAAGCAGCCCTGTTTGTAGGCGACTGCGTTCGTATGTACCAAATGTTCGCCGACAAAATGAAATGGCGCTACGAAGAGCTTTCTTCAACACCATCCGAAATCGGCGGATTTAAGGAATATGTAATGGTCCTTTCAGGGCCAAATGTATACCGTTTTCTCCGATTCGAAGGGGGAACCCACCGAGTGCAACGCGTACCCGATACCGAAGCTCAGGGTCGAGTTCATACATCAGCAATAACTATTGCTGTTTTGTTGGAGCCCGATGAGGAACAAGAGGTCAAGATCGATGAAAAAGAGCTGCGCGTCGATACTTACCGCTCATCAGGCGCTGGTGGACAGCACGTCAATACCACAGATAGCGCCGTCCGCTTAACCCACTTGCCGACAGGCATTGTTGTATATTGCCAGGAAGAGCGGAGCCAACATAAAAATAAAGAAAAGGCAATGCGGCACCTTAAAGCAAAAATTGCTGAAGCCGAACGGACTAAAAAGGAAGAAGAAAGAGCTTCTGACCGTGCCCGCCAAGTGGGCTCTGGGGACCGCTCTGAAAGAATCCGTACCTATAATTTCTCGCAAAATAGAATCACTGATCATAGAATCGAATTTACTAGATACAATCTCGATCGAGTAATGGAAGGAGATCTTGCTGAAGTGACGCAGGCAGTAGTTGCCCATTATCATCAAAAGAAACTTGAACAGGTATAATGCACACAATACTCGACATTTTAAAAAAATCGACTCAGTATCTGGAGCAAAAACAGATAGAACAGCCCCGCCGTCAGGCAGAGGAAGTAATCAGTGATGCCCTGAATTTGCGACGCATTGAATTATATCTTAATTTTGAAAAACCGATCTCAGAAGATGAGATCATACTTTGCCGGAATGCCATAGAAAAGAGAGGAAAAAGAGTACCCTCCCAATATATCCGCGGATTGGTAGACTTCTATGAATGCCAACTAAAAGTAACCCCCGACGTCCTAATTCCCCGCCATGAAACTGAAATTCTAGTCGATTTAATTGTAAAGGCCCTATCAAAGGAAAATCTGGATGGAAAGAAATTTTGGGACATATGCTGCGGCTCCGGTTGCATCGGAATCGCTATCAAAAAGAAGTTCCCAAATCTCGATGTCACTCTCTCAGATATCTCACCTCAAGCCCTCGAAATTGCCAAAGACAACGCCGCAGTGAATCAAGTCGCAGTCAATTTCGTCCTCGGCGACCTAATGAAACCCTTTGCCGGACAAAAAGCAGATTTCATCGCTTGTAATCCACCCTATATTTCTGAAGGTGAATTCACAGAGCTCCAACCAGAAGTTCGCGATTTTGAACCTAAGCAGGCCCTTGTCGCCGGTCCGACCGGCCTCGAAGTCTATCGCAAGCTTTCTTGCGACCTACCGCCCTGTCTCCACCCCAAAGCTAAGGTTTGGTTAGAGATGGGTTACCTACAAGGAAATGCCCTCGTTTCCTTATTTAATGACCCCATTTGGAGCCAAGCAAATATTAAAAGTGACTGGTCTGGAAAAGAAAGGTTCTTTTTGCTTGAAATTGAATGATTTTTTAAGTATCCTATTCTCATAAATTTAGCTGAATTTTTAACATGTTTGGTGCACTAACAGAAAAAATGCAGGGGCTCTTTTCCAAATTAGGTGGGAGAAAGACCCTGTCCGAAGACAATATCGCAGAAGCTGTGAGCGAGGTGCGACTCGCCCTGCTCGAAGCAGATGTTAATTACGGAGTAGCAAAAGCTCTTGTAAAACGTCTGAAAGAAAAGGCTGTCGGCGACACTGTGATAAAGTCTGTCTCCCCAGGCCAGCAATTCATCAAAATCGTCCACGATGAACTCGCAGCTCTTATGGGAGGCGAAGAGGCAAAAATTAATTTGTCCGGAAAACCTGCTGTCATCATGATGTGCGGCCTTCAAGGATCTGGAAAAACCACCCATTGTGCAAAAATAGCTAAATACCTCCTCAAACAAAAAGAGTGTCAGAACCCACTGATAGCTGCTTGCGACCTCCAACGCCCCGCAGCTATACAACAACTCCAAACCCTCGGCGCAGCCATCAACGTCCCTGTATTCACCCTAGCAAGCGAAACAGATCCCGTTAAAGTGGCAAAAGCAGCACTAGAATATGCAAGGAAAGGAAACCACGACGTCCTCATCATCGACACCGCAGGCAGACTCCACATCGATGAAGACCTAATGCTCCAATTAGAACAAATTAAAGAAGCCCTGAAGCCAAGCGAAATACTCTTCGTCGCCAACGCCGCTACAGGACAAGATGCTGTAAATGTCGCAGCGGAATTTAATAAAAGAATCGCTATCGATGGCACCATATTGACGATGCTCGATAGCAATATGCGCGGCGGTGCCGCCATCTCTATTCGCGAAGTGACGGGAAAACCCCTCAAATTTGAGGGAATCGGCGAAAAGATGGACGATATCCAATTGTTCAACCCCACATCCATGGCAGACCGAATTCTGGGCATGGGCGATACAATCAACTTAGTCCGACGCGCACAAGAACACGTCAACGAAGATGAAGCTAAGCAACTCGAGAAAAAACTCAGAACCGCTACCTTCACCTACGAAGATTATTTAAGCCAAATCCAAATGGTAAAAAAAATGGGATCCTTTAAAAGCCTCCTGGGTATGCTCCCCGGGATGTCAGCATTGAAGGAAATTGACCTCGATGAAAAACAATTTCACCGTGTCGAAGCAATCATCCAATCGATGACCCCAAATGAAAGAGCAGAAAAGTGTGAACTGACCGTCCCCCGAAGAAAGCGTATAGCAAAAGGGAGCGGCACAGCAATAGATGATGTAAATAGACTTGCTAAATCGTTTAAGCAAGCTAAACAGTTTTTTAAAAACATGCCAAACATGAATCAGATGAAAAAGTTAATGGGAGGAACCTCATGGCGTTAAAGATTAGATTGCGAAAACAAGGACGTATTAATCGACCTTTCTTTCGTATGGTAGTAGCAGATTGTCGCAGTCCAAGAGACGGCAAATATGTCGAAGCTCTTGGCTGGTATGATCCACTAGAAGCTGACGAAGCAAAAAATCTCAGCATACACCCCGACAGAATACAGCACTGGCTAGACCAAGGCGCTATTCTAACGGACAGTGCACAAGCACTTATTTCTCGTGCAGCCCCTCAAGTAATTTTGGGACTCAGGGAAAAAGAAAGAGTACACCGCCTCAAAGAAGCCGACAAGCGTAAAGCACGCAAGAAAGCGAAGGCCTAAAGAGATAAAACGATGCGTTTCGATATCTTGTCACTCTTTCCGGAATATTTCCGAGGGCCTTTTGATGAGAGCATTATCAAAAGAGCTATCGAGAACAAGATACTCGAAATCCATCAGGTGGACATTAGAGATTTCGCGGAAAATCGTCACCGCAAGGTAGACGACCGCCCCTATGGGGGCGGACCCGGAATGATATTAATGGCGGATCCTGTAGTAAAGGCAATCCGCTCCGTTAAGACCCCCCAAGCAAAGGTGGTCTATTTGTCTCCGCAGGGAGAAAAATTAACGGCAAAAAAGTGCCGGGAGTTGGCAAAAGAAGAGCACCTCATCGTCCTATGTGGACACTATGAAGGAATCGACGAACGGGCGATCCAGATAGAAGTAGATGAGGAAATAAGCATCGGCGACTACGTTCTAACCAACGGATGCGTTGCAGCAATTGTTCTGATTGACTCCCTAGCCCGCTTCGTTCCGGGAGTGATTGGACATTCGGACGCCGCCAATGAAGATTCTTTCGAGAATAGCTTGTTGGACTGTCCCCACTATACAAGACCTCCTCTTTTCGAAGAAAAGACAGTCCCCGAGGTGCTTCTAAGTGGCGACCATAAGAAAATAGCGGAATGGCGCCATGGTGCGGCCTTAGAAAAAACAAGACGCGTGCGTCCCGATATGATAAAAAGTTTACAAAGATAAAAAGGAGTTAAAGAAAATGTGCAAAGCAGCATTAATACAAAGGCTGGAAGAGAGACAGCTGAAGAAGAGAATTTCAGATTTTAGAATAGGCGATACCGTTCGTGTTCACACACGTATTATCGAGGGTTCTAAGGAACGTGTTCAGGTGTTTACAGGGACAGTGATTGGCCGTAGAGGAACTGGAATTTCAGAAACTTTTTCCGTCCACCGTGTAGCTTATGGCGAAGGCATGGAGCGTATTTTCATGCTACATAGCCCAAGAGTAGCGAAAATTGAAGTCACCAAACGTGGTAAAGTTAGAAGAGCTAAGTTGACCTACCTCTTAGGAACAAGTGGTAAAGCTTCTAAAGTAAAAGGACGCCATGGTGCAGATATTGTAAACATCAGCGACGATGATATAGTGGAACAACCAGTGAGCGCCGACGTTGAAGCCCCAAAGGATCCATCCTAACGAATTAAATCGTCTGAAGGAGCTTAATCTTTATGAAGATCAGGCTCGTCAAGACGGTTTTCGAGTGGTAGCAGGAATCGATGAAGCAGGACGAGGGCCTTTAGCAGGCCCAGTCGTCGCTGCTTCCTGCATTATCCCTAAGGGGAAATTTTTTCCTGGCATTGATGACAGCAAAAAACTTACCCCGCAAAGGAGGGCCCTCCTTTTTCAGGACCTCATTACACAAACAGATGTGATTTATGGGATTGGAATTATCTCGCATGAAGAGATAGATCAAATTAACATTCTTCAAGCGACAATTAAAGCAATGTTGCAAGCTATCGAAAATTTGTCGGTTAAGCCCGATAAGTTATTGGTGGACGGCATGAAGCTTCCCTCAAAAATACCCTCGCAGAAAATCATAAAAGGCGATTCCCTATCGCAATCAATTGCTGCAGCTTCTATAATCGCAAAGGAAACCAGAGACCGCATTATGGAAGGGTACGATCAAAAGTGGCCCGAGTATGGTTTTAAGGACCATAAAGGCTATGGCACATTGAAACATCGCGAAGCCATTATGAAGTATGGACCCTGTCCCATACATCGAATGAGCTTCACATTATTAAAAGAGGAAGAATAATGCTTCATATAATTAATGCATCAGTAGCAGATTTGTGGAAGCATAAAGAAATTAATGAAGAGACGCGCGAGTCGCAGCTTTTGTATGGAGAAATGATTCAAGTTCTGGAAGACTATGGCGATTGGATACGTATAAAGGCATTGGAACAATCAAAGTGTCTTGAGCTTGGCGTTTGGACAGCATATCCTGGATGGATTCAGAGAAAATTTATTGCTGCTATCGAAAAAATACCCCAATATAATTTGGTGGTGAAATCGAAGAATGCCTATATTCCATTTGAAGTTTCAATGGGGACTTATTTGGAGGGAATTGAAGAACGGCGCGATGTATGGGTGATTCGGCACGTGGATGGAAAAGTGGGCGCTGTGGATAAAAAAGATGTTTGGGAGATCCATCGCAAGGTAGAAGACTTTCATCAAAGTATTATAGATTGTGGAAGGGAGTTTATTGGAAATCCTTATGTTTGGGGAGGCCGGTGTTCTAAAGATCTTGATTGTTCCGGATTCGTCAATTTGCTGTATCGGATACATGGAAAAGAGATTCCACGTGATTCTCACGACCAGTTTTTGAAGGGGACTCCATGCAAAAGTGATGAATTGGTCCCAGGAGATTTGGTTTTTATGGCGTCGGAAAAAAAACCGCATAGGATGAATCATGTGATGATTTACACCGGCGAAGGGAGACTTCTGGAGGCTACCGCAGCCTCCGGCAATGTCCGCGAAATTCATGCCGAAGTACGTTTTAAGGTCCCTCTGCATGATAATTTGCCCCACGTCTATTTCAGGAAGTTATTGTGAAGTCCAAGCTGTAAGCTTACCTATATCAATAAGTCGGATCTGCCGTTAGTTCTGTGTTAGCTGTAGAAATCTTTTCATATTCTTTTTTGGCATCTTCCTTTCGTTGTTCAAAATCGGCATCTGTTTCTTCTGCACGTTTTATAATCTTATCTGGATGATATTTGAGCGCGAGTTTTCTAAAAGCCCTATTGATTTCTTTTGCATCAGCTCCTGGCTCTAAACCTAAATCCTTATAATATTGAGATTTATCTTTAACAGCCTGAGGTGTCTGCTGATCTGCAGATCCAAATCCATCATACGGTGATCCCCCAAGTCCTATGTTAATAAAGGTAAAGATTCTTCGAGGATCAGTAACAATTCTTACCATAGTATTTATGATATTTTGAATATTGTTATTAGAAAAATGTTGCTTCGTTTGAGTGTAACATAAAATTGTTAGATTATTAAAAAATTCCAATGCTTCTAAACATGTATTGAGATTAAGAATTATATCATCGTAAATTTGCAGATTGCCATCAACTTCCATTTTGGCTGCAAATAACATATTTACAATTTTTGCGAGAGGAATAAGAATTTTTTTCTCATCCCCATTGGTAGAATAGGTATGTGCGATTACAAGTAAATAAGCTATAAGCTTAGGTGAAGCATTTGAAAGATTAATGATGGTATGGTAAGCATCATCCAAATTGCCCTTGTCAATATATGACTGTGTTATCTTTACAATAAGGCTTTCCCTTTTCTGAGTGTCGTTGTAGATTTTCTTAATTATTGCAAGTGCCTCTTTTAGCTTACCCTCCTCTTGATAGGACTCTGCTAATTTGGCATAAAAGGCCTCTTTAGTATTATCATCTCTGTAGATTTTTTTAATTGTCTCAAGTGCATTGTCTAGCTCGCCTGCAACTCGATAGGATTCTGCTACTTTGGCATAAAAGTCCTCTTTAGTCTTAGTATCGCTGTAGGAATAATACTTGAATGTTTTAAGTGCCTTGTCTTGATCGCCTGCAGCTAAATAGGACTCTGCTACTTTGGCATAAAAGGCCTCTTTAGTATTATCATCTCTGTAGATTTTTCTAATTGTCTCAAGTGCATTGTCTAGCTCGCCTGCAACTCGATAGGATTCTGCTGCTTTCGCATAAAAGTCCTCTTTAGTCTTAGTATCGCTGTAGATATTTCTAATTGCTTCTAGTGCCTTTTTTACTTTACCTCTTACCAAATATGCCTCTGCTACCTGGGCATAACGACGTTCCCTTTCTTCAGTGTTGTATATCCTTCTTATTTCTTGCAGTTCATTTTTAAGACCTTTTTTTGCGGAATTGGTTGTTCTTGGTGCCATTTGAGGTATCGTTCTTGGTGCCATTTGAGGTGGTTTTGATAGTTCAGGACTTAAATTAAATAAATTGCTATAATGATCATCGAAGGTATAATCGTTCAGATATGTAAATGAGGTTGTTGATGGAACTGAACGAGAAAACATGGGCGAAGGTATTGGTGATGGAGTGTAGCTATATGTTTCTTCTGCTCGGGCGCATTCGTAGCAGGATTTTTGGAATTGACTTTCTTGGATATGATACTGTCCGAACTTGTCATTGAATATTGAAATCAGCCAGCCGAATGACTCCTGAAGATCTCTTACAATGCAAAAACAGTGAGTTTTAAAATATTTACCACTATCTGAAATTGCCATTATAATGCCTACTAGGATTGCTTTAACTAGATGGTAGATAGTTTTGACGGCCAAAGACCATGCTGCTTTAGGTATTGCAATAATTTTTCGTCCAAACCACCCATCAGATGAATAGTTTTTATTGAATTTTTGTAGAGTTACGTCGCCATATGTGAATTTTAGATTTTTATTTGCATGATTAAAAATTTCACTGCGACTGCGCAGGTTATTATTTTCTTGTACAGCCTCTAAATAAGAAGTGTTTTCAAAATCGATAGTCATTTTTTACCTATTGTTTCTTTTTATTTTAAAAACTTATTATATCAGTGTGAAATTAAGAATATATAAAATTTATATAAAGATTGTATAAAGAATAAGCTGGATTATCGTTTCTAACGCAATTTTTCAGATAAAAAGCACTATGAATACCGTGTTTTTAACAGTATAAACGATTTTCCAATAATTTTCCATAACTTTCTAACAACCAACCGATTATTAAGAAATCTTTACCAAAACAGACGTGAGATTTCACATATAACTTTCAATTTTGAGGGGGTTTTACCCCCTCAAGCTCCCCCACCGGGGGGCTCTGCCCCCCGGACCCCCCGGCCTCAGAACAGATGTATTTTATTTGAACAAAAAAGATTCAATCTGATACTTGGTTGATTGCCGACGAACAGATGACCTGCATTGGGATGTTACCATTTCATTGCAGGTTTTTTTATTGCCATCTAAAGTATTACGCTGCGTTTTGATATTGTGAAATATAAAAATCGCTCATCGTAACATCATTCTGACAAAACCACTCAAAAATATATCCAGGGTCAAAAAAATCCAAGCCTTTTCTCGGCCGCAAATTAAGCTCTTGCTGAACCTTCAAAATTTCCGCATCGCTAACCTCCCTAAAATCTGTTTTTTTAGGAAAGTAATCTCTGATTAAACCATTTGTATTTTCATTGGACCCTCGTTGCCACGGACTATATGGGTCCGCAAAAAAGACTGGGATACCCGTTATCTCTGTAAACCATTTATGTGCAGACATTTCAGACCCTCTGTCATACGTTAAGCTCTTTTTCATATGAGAAGGTAAAGCTCCTATTGCTGCAGCGAACCCACGACAAACTTCTCTAGTCGAATGATTACCTTCAAACGAAACAATTATCGTAAAACGAGTGGTGCGCTCAACAAGTGTTCCGATTGCGGATTTATGATCTTTACCAATGATCAAGTCACCTTCCCAATGACCAGGAACCTCTCTACATTCTACTTCAGTAGGACGTTGATGTATTGAGACGAGATCTTTTATGGTAGATCTCTTTTTACCGCCTTGTTTCCGTCTAGGGCGTCTTCTTTTCCTGCTTAGCCTTAAGCAATTGACCAAAGACTCTCTGCGTTCTCGATTTTCAATGGAATATATGTAGCGATAAATAGTTTCATGGGAGACATGTAGACAAGGGAGGCCTGAAAACAAGACTTTTAACTTACCACTAATTTGCTCTGGCGACCATTTTAATCTCAGTTTCTCTTCAATGATTTTCGCTAATTCCTGATTTTCAACAAGTTTGAATTTTCTTTTGCGTTTACGCGATCCAAGTTGAACATCCTTTTCAGCATGACTAGGGCGATATGTCATTCTAGTCATCCCATTTCTTCGGATTTCTCTCGATACTGTTGATGGATTCCGTCCCAACTCAGCAGCGATATCTTTTTGTTTGCGTCCCTCAGCTAAACACTTGAATAAAATCTCGCGTTCAGTAAAAGTAAGCCTTGAATATGCATTTTGTGCCATTTTACCGTCCTTTTTTGCTTTAATTGAACGGTATCATGGCACTTTTTTTGTTAAAACATTTTTTTAACCTCTCTTTTTTTCCCTAAAATTGCGCTAGGAAATTGAAACTACCGAAATCTTTACCAAAACAGACGTGAGATTTCACATATAACTTTCAATTTTGAGGGGGTTTTACCCCCTCAAGCTCCCCCACCGGGGGGCTCTGCCCCCCGGACCCCCCGGCCTCAGAACAGATGTATTTTATTTGAACAAAAAAGATTCAATCTGATACTTGGTTGATTGCCGACGAACAGATGACCTGCATTGGGATGTTACCATTTCATTGCAGGTTTTTTTATTGCCATCTAAAGTATTACGCTGCGTTTTGATATTGTGAAATATAAAAATCGCTCATCGTAACATCATTCTGACAAAACCACTCAAAAATATATCCAGGGTCAAAAAAATCCAAGCCTTTTCTCGGCCGCAAATTAAGCTCTTGCTGAACCTTCAAAATTTCCGCATCGCTAACCTCCCTAAAATCTGTTTTTTTAGGAAAGTAATCTCTGATTAAACCATTTGTATTTTCATTGGACCCTCGTTGCCACGGACTATATGGGTCCGCAAAAAAGACTGGGATACCCGTTATCTCTGTAAACCATTTATGTGCAGACATTTCAGACCCTCTGTCATACGTTAAGCTCTTTTTCATATGAGAAGGTAAAGCTCCTATTGCTGCAGCGAACCCACGACAAACTTCTCTAGTCGAATGATTACCTTCAAACGAAACAATTATCGTAAAACGAGTGGTGCGCTCAACAAGTGTTCCGATTGCGGATTTATGATCTTTACCAATGATCAAGTCACCTTCCCAATGACCAGGAACCTCTCTACATTCTACTTCAGTAGGACGTTGATGTATTGAGACGAGATCTTTTATGGTAGATCTCTTTTTACCGCCTTGTTTCCGTCTAGGGCGTCTTCTTTTCCTGCTTAGCCTTAAGCAATTGACCAAAGACTCTCTGCGTTCTCGATTTTCAATGGAATATATGTAGCGATAAATAGTTTCATGGGAGACATGTAGACAAGGGAGGCCTGAAAACAAGACTTTTAACTTACCACTAATTTGCTCTGGCGACCATTTTAATCTCAGTTTCTCTTCAATGATTTTCGCTAATTCCTGATTTTCAACAAGTTTGAATTTTCTTTTGCGTTTACGCGATCCAAGTTGAACATCCTTTTCAGCATGACTAGGGCGATATGTCATTCTAGTCATCCCATTTCTTCGGATTTCTCTCGATACTGTTGATGGATTCCGTCCCAACTCAGCAGCGATATCTTTTTGTTTGCGTCCCTCAGCTAAACACTTGAATAAAATCTCGCGTTCAGTAAAAGTAAGCCTTGAATATGCATTTTGTGCCATTTTACCGTCCTTTTTTGCTTTAATTGAACGGTATCATGGCACTTTTTTTGTTAAAACATTTTTTTAACCTCTCTTTTTTTCCCTAAAATTGCGCTAGGAAATTGAAACTACCTAAATGGTCCATCAGGAAAGGAACGGTAAAGTTTGACCCCCTAAAATTGGAGGTCATACCATGTTTCAGTCCAATGTGCTTTTCAAGGCTTATTCGCACTGTTCAGGGCTTAGAAAAAGAGCTTGGATTACGAAAGTAATCGTAATCATTCAGAAGGCAACTAATTTATTGTTGTTAGCTGAGGGAGAGGGGGCCACGGCTACTTCTTTGGGCCAACGCCCCTCCGGGGGCGGTAAAATAATCATTCGATGCCTGAAAATAATTCACCGTGCCCCTTCGGTCGAGGGGGCCACGGCTACTTCTTTGGGTAATCTCATACTAACCAATAAATATATAAAAATAAATAGAAATAAAGCCCCAAATGGGTTATCTCATTGTAGTAACCAAACCATCAAGGAGGTGTAAACCATGGGGCATAGTTCATATTTAACATATTGTATAGGAAAAGGTAAAGCATATCCTTTCGGATTTAAGTTAGATGCGGTGTTCGCAGCTGAGGAACTTGGCAAAAAACCAGCGGCTAAAAAGTTTAAAATAGCTTTAAATACATTGAAATCTTGGATTAAAGAATTCCAAAAACATGGCAAGCAAGGCCTAATCGATAAGAGAAAGGGACCCAATTTTATTCCACATAAAATTCCTCCTGACGAGGAAGAAAGGATAGTTAGCATTCGCACGATGGCACCTTGTTTTGGCCCTAATAGAATAAAGTTCTACTTCAATGTAAATTGTTCTGTTGGAGCTATTCGTCGGGTTATTCGATCTCATAATCTTACTAAGAAACAAAAGAAAAAGCAGGAGAAAAAAAGAGACTTAAGAGCTGTTAAGGCTAAGCGTGCATCGATGACGTATCTGCAGATGGATGTAAAATACTTAACGGACATTCCTAACTATTGGGAACAGATAAAACCTATGGGATTACCCAGGTTCCAATATACCGTCCGTGATTCTAAGTCAGGAATGCTATTCTTGGGGTATTCTGATGAGCTATCGGAATTAAATGCACGTACGATGATTGATCATATAATAAGCGAAATGAAGCTCGATTTACCCTTTGATATCGAGAAACTTAATGTGCAAACGGATAATGGATCTGAATTTAGCGGTCAAGCAAGGAGAGTAGAAACAGCTCCCTTTGTTCAAATGATTGAAAAGACCCATGGGGCTAATCATAATTACATAAGACCTGGTCATTGTAATGCAAATGCGGATGTTGAATCATCACATCAAACGATTGAAGTTGAATTTTTTGACTTAATAAAGGTTAAGAATCGAGATGACTTCTTCAAAAAGATCGAGTCGTATCGGTTATATTTTAATTTCACGAGGGTGAATTTTTCTAAAGGTAAAAAAACACCGCAACAAATTTGCGCAAGTGATTGGAATATAGATGTTTCTTATAATTTTTCCTTGATAAAAACTGTGGATTTAGATAAAATAAGTACATTCTCGTATCAACGGGGTCAATCTTTACCTGATTTTACCGAATAAATGGTCCATCCTTTCCCTTTAAAGAGAAGGCTAGTACTCTGTAAAGTTATTATTGACTATTTTTGGCGCGCCAAAGCCCCGGGGTTGAATCGATCGAAAGCATGCCCGTATTATAGTCAGAAATAGTCAATAATAACTTTACAAAGTACTAGGATGTATAAAATTATTTCGTGCCTTTGGGTTTGACTGGCCAAGTAGCATTTCGATCAATATCATTTTTCACTACTGCAGGAATCCCAAAAAGGAAATCAGTGATTACATGTGGTGAAATTCCATCTAAATTGGGCGAGCCCGGAAACTCGTGAAGGGCGAGAAGATGAAATCGCAACATAGATAACTTTAAAATTTTCTGATTTGTCTGATTATTAAGTGTAATATCGCCATTTAATATTGAACTGCAATATTGTGTAGTCATCGAAGTCAAATGAAATGGGCATATCATCGTGTTACTACTATTACTTTGCATTGAGGTTTCGAATGTACCAAAAATAGTATCGATGGTCGCTATCGTGAAATTCTTGCAAATCCCTAAAGATGATGTTACCTGGTAGCCTAACTTATCACTAATTTCACGAAAAATATTGGTTACTTTGCTTGGATCAAAACCATTTTCTTTGATTGTATTTCTATACATACATACGAATTGAAAGAAATGTTCACCTTTATTGATTAAAGACACGTTAGAAATTGAAGACCCATTACAATCATACATCTTTTTATTTGCTGCATATAAGAGGTCTTGGGGATGTATGCCATATTGATGACCACGATCATCATGTATATGCGTTCCATATGGAATTTCTATTGTATGCGTTGTTGGTGTTGTTGGTGTTGGAACGTTCATGTTTTCTCCTTTGGTTTATGAAAAAAAATGATGATATCTCACACCAATGATTTTTGCAATACGTAATTTACACCATTTAGATACCTTGACAAATACGGCTATTTTAGAGTATACTTAAAAATAGACGCGTCCATTTTAGAGTACGCTTAAAAATAGCCGGATAACATGAAACGATATTGTGAAAAATTTATCTTAGAAGACTTAAAGAAAAAAATGGTGTTTTTGGGTGGTCCGCGCCAAGTGGGAAAAACAACCTTGAGTAAAAGAATTTTACATGAAGGACATTTTAAGGGTGAGTATTTTAACTGGGATGTTGATGAAGATAGAAAGGCATTGCTTAATAAGGAATGGAAAAATGACGACTCGTTGGTTGTATTCGACGAATTGCACAAATTTGTGAGATGGAAAAAATGGATTAAAGGCGTTTGGGATTCACGTCCAGATGAACAGACTTATCTTGTTACAGGTTCAGCAAGATTAGATGTTTATAAAAAAGGAGGGGATTCCTTAATGGGTCGTTATCATTATTGGCGTCTGCACCCCTTGACTTTAGATGAATTACCAGCAGATATTACTAAAGAAGAAGGTTTTAATCGTTTGCTGACTTTTGGAGGATTTCCCGAGCCATTTTTGTCGATGGATGAACGCGAAGCGCGTCGCTGGCGTCGTGAGAGATTCGCTCGCATCATTAATGAAGATATTAGAGATTTAGAGCATATTCGTAATATTCAGCTATTACATTTTTTTGTCGAGGCTTTGCGAAGTCGTGTGGGTGGGCTTGTGACATTGTCAAATTTAGCTGCTGACTTGGAAATAGCAGCTCAAACAGCCAAGTCATGGTTAGTATTAATTGAAAAAATGTATATCTGTTTTGCTATTTATCCTCTGATGCAAAATGTTCCTAGGAGCATTATTAAGCCTCCTAAAATTTATTTTTTTGATAATGGAGATGTTGAAGGTGATCAGGGAGCACGACTAGAAAACCTAGTTGCCGCGCATCTACTAAAGCGATTGCATTTTCTTGAAGACTATCATGGTTATACTTGTTCTTTGCACTATATTAGAGATAAAGATGGTCGAGAGGTGGATTTTGCTACAGTTATCAACGGGAAAATCACTGAACTCATAGAGGTAAAATGGAAGGACACTAAAATTTCTACCAGCTTATTGTATTATAAAAATATTCTGAAGCCTCTTCGTACAGTGCAAATTGTGGGTGAATTAGATCGCACATTTGATAGAGATGATGTGCGTGTAACTCATCCTATTGACTTTTTTAAAGATCCTCCTTGGGAAGAGGTTGTTTTTAGCTAGCATTCTATGTTGGGAACGGTTATATTTATATTATTAAAATTCGGTTGTGTCACCTATGTTAAAAAGTATGACGGCCTTTGGCCGGTATAGCATCCAGACCCCCTTTGGTCGTTTTGTTGCTGAAATTAAATCTGTGAACAGAAAATTCCTCGATATTAACATCTCCACACAAAAGGGCTTGTCTTGCTTCGAAGCAGATATTCGCACATGGATCTCATCGCAAATCTACCGCGGAAAGGTCGATGTTTATGTTTGGGCAACTTTTGAGGGCACTAATCCTGTCAAGATAACTCCAAATTTGACACTAGCTTCTGAGCTAAAAAATGCTTGGGAGCAGATTGCAGCCAAATTGGATGTTATTACTCCCTTTAATCTAGAAATGCTCCAAAATGAACCTGGCATCCTCATCTATGAAGAAAATATCGATAACGCTGACACCTATCTAAAAATCATTAAGGAAACTATCGAATCAGCCTTGAAAGCTGTCATGAAAATGAAAGCAGAAGAGGGTTCTGCACTCCAAAAAGATATTGAGAGCCGCCTTCAAAAGCTGTCAGAACTCATGCAGCGAATCGAGAAGATAGGAGATGCCTCCGTCCAAAAATACCGGGATAAACTGATTCAAAGAATGAAAGATTTCATTGAAGCGACAGAAATTGACGACCGCATACTTAAAGAAATTGCTCTTTACTCTGAAAAAATCGATATCTCCGAAGAAATTACACGTTTTCATTCACACATAAAACAATTCTTGCAATACATTCATTCTAATTCGGAAGGGATCGGTAAAACACTTGAATTTCTCGTGCAAGAGCTTTTGCGTGAAGCTAATACAATCGGTTCAAAGTGTCAGGATGTAGAGGTATCTCGCATAACAGTAGAAATTAAGAGCGAAATTGAACGAATTCGTGAACAAATTCAAAATGTCGAGTGATATGAAGGGAAAAGGATTATTATTTGTGATGAGCGCACCGGCTGGAACAGGAAAAACGACCCTGATTCATAGGCTTACGCTAGAATTACCCAATGTCGTTCAGAGTATTTCATTCAATACGCGGGCTCCTAGGGATGGGGAAATTAATGGTGTACATTACAATTTTGTATCCCGCGAGGAATTTGAAAGAAAGATTAAAGCAGGGGAGTTTCTTGAGTATGTCGAACTTTATGGCAACTACTATGGAACAACCCGCAAATGGGTGGAAGATCAATTAAGTTCTGGGAAACATGTGTTCTTAGTGATTGATACACAGGGAGCTATGATTCTAAAAGAGAGGATCGACGGCTGTTTTATATTTATACTTCCCCCTACAATGGACTCTTTGAAGGATAGATTGACCGGGCGGAGAACGGAGAGTCAGGAAGAGATGCAAAAAAGAATTGAGTGGGCAAAGAAAGAAATTGCTGTTGCAGATATGTACGATTATAATATCATTAATGACAATTTAGATGTAGCCTATGGAATATTGCGAAGTATCGTGATTGCCGAGGAACATAGAGTTAGGAGAAAAATATGAAAGCAAAAAGAAACCTCACAAATGAAATTGTGACAAAAAAATTTCTAAATCAATTTGATTTAGTCAACCATGCCATAGCTGTAGCGGCACATATCATCCATGCTGGTCGCCAGTCAAAACCTGGTGATTGGACAGAAAATCCAGCCCTTCTGGCCTTGCATGATATTGAAGTGGGAAGAGATATCGTAGATTCAACTTCCGAAGAAGAAAGCAAGCCAATAGTGCATGAAATGGAAACTCCCAAGAAAAGGGAAAAAAAAGCGGAAGCAGCATTGAGGGAGTAATTCATGAATTCCGTTACACCTGAAGAGTCGGTCTTTTTAGTGGTGACGGTCATTCTTATTTTGCTTTTTTTAGGAGCTTCATTTGGTTACAATTTATTAGGGGGCCCTAAGCAATTACCTGTTTCCCCGTATACTGGAAAGCCGCTTCGCCCTGCAATGGAAATTTATTGGGAAGCCAAGGAAAAGGTATTGAAGTATCTATTTCAAAGGCAAGATTTTGCTAATCGAATCATTGCTTTTAATCGAGCAGCTCTCTGCAGAGATACGGGACGGATTTTCCCCAACTGCGTGACATGGTATGGGCAATATAACGTGGATTGGTCTTTTATCAGGAAGCACTTTCCTGGGCATTATGTTTCTTGGGGGAGTTTGTCAAAGGATCAGCAGAATGAAATCAGAGAAAAACATGGTTCGCTTGAAGGATATCAGACACAATTTTCTTCTCAAAATCCCTCTCCTAGGCAGGTAGAAGAAGAGTATGCTTATATGAAACCCGGTCCTCTTTATATCGATACAGAAACTGGAATATTAATCGGGTGGAAATGTGTTCCTGACACAGAACTCGAGGTCTTGGTAGTACAAAGACCCCTGGAACAATACCTCCCTGGAATACACAAGAAGTATTAATTATGGAAAAAGTTCTTATTACCTCAGCGCTTCCTTATGCAAATGGACCTCTTCATTTTGGTCATATTGCTGGAGCCTATCTGCCTGGAGACTGCTATGCCCGTTTTCAGAGACTTATTGGAAACGATACTTTATATATTTGTGGTTCTGATGAATATGGAGTGGCCATTACCTTGAGTGCCGAAATGGCAGGACGTACACCAAAAGAGCATGTCGATATATTTCATGCGATCAATATGGACTTTTTTAATAGACTCAATTTCTCTTTTGATCATTATTCACGCACGACGTGGCCTGGGCATGTTGAGGCTGTACATCAGTACTTCTTGGATTTATTTCACAATGGATTTATCGAAGAAAAAGAGACCCTTCAGCTATATTCTGAGGCAGATCATCGCTTTTTGGCCGATCGTTATGTGGTCGGAACCTGTCCAAAATGTGGTTTTGACAAGGCTAGGGGTGATGAATGCACGAGATGTGGATCTAGTTTTGAAGCGACTGACTTGAAAAATCCAACTTCAAAATTGACGGGGTCTCCATTGGTTCTGAAGAGTACAAAACATTGGTTTTTGATGCTCGATAAATTGAAAGATAGGTTAATTGAGTGGATTGAGACTAGAAGATGGAAACCAAATGTGATAAATTTCGTGAAGGAATATATAAAAGATTTGCGTCCCCGAGCGATTACCCGCGATTCTGATTGGGGAATTCCAATTCCTCTTCCAGGTACAGAAGGGAAGGTCATTTATGTTTGGTTTGATGCGCCCATTGGTTACATTTCTGCTACCAAAGAGTGGAATGCTGATAAGTGGAAAGATTATTGGCTTGATCCAAAGACAAAATTGGTGAATTTTATTGGGAAGGATAACATTCCTTTTCATGCGGCGATTTTTCCTGCGATGACAATGGGGCAGAATCAGCCTTATAAAATTGTCGACGAGTTGCCTGCAAATGAATTTTTGATGCTTGAAGGGCGTCAATTCAGTAAATCGGATGGATGGTATATTGATTTGGAGGACTTTTTCAGTAGATATACATCGGATCAAATCCGTTATACCTTGGCTGCGAATGCTCCTGAGACTTCTGACGCGGAATTTACATGGCAAGATTTTCAAAATCGTTGCAATGGAGATCTTTGCGGTAAATATGGCAATTTTGTGAATCGAGTCTTGGTATTTGCCAAAAATAATTGTGGATCACAAGTTCCGCAGTTGGGTGAGCTTCAGGAAATTGATCGAGCATTTTTGGAAAAACTCAAGAAATTGTCTGCGCAAGCTCATGAGAATTATTCATCATTTAGTTTGAGAAAGGCTTCCCAGACCATCATGGAGCTGGCGCAGGAAGGAAATATCTATTTTGATGCAAAACAGCCCTGGAAGGCGGCAAAGAATCCTGAGACTCGCTCTTCTATGGAAACAACGATTGCCTGTTGTATTGAGTGTTTGAAGGTCTTGGCGCTGATATCTTCTCCGATTATTCCTCAATCAGCCTCGGCTGTTTGGAAGATGATTGGTTTAGAAGGCGAATTATCGGGTCAAAGATGGAACGATGTTGTATCAAATCTTGTCAAAGCAGGCCAACATCTCCCGCCTCCTGAGATTTTGTTTAAAAAAATCGAAAATGACCAAATCGAACAAGAATTAGCCAAGTTAAAAAACACAGACGTATCGCGTACATATCCTAAATAACAATTCACAAAATTATAAGAACACAGAGGTTGGGAAAAAGTTAATTTTTTCCCAACCTCTGCGTTCTTATAGTTTTGTGAATTGTTGTTGTGGAAAAAAAATTGCGTTAAAGTCTGGGCTGTTGTAAACTCCCGATTTTAATCAATTTTAGTGGGAGAATCTTATGCATGCAGTTATACAAGGTTTCAGAAATTTTGGTGATGATATCGTTCAAATAGCAAAACAAGGGAGAGCTACCCCTGATTTAGGCAGAAAAGTGTGTGCAATAGCTTTACGTGCATTGGGCTATCTGGCAGCCCTTGCAGCTACTGTAACAACCATAGCAGCAATCGTTTCAATCATAGGAAGTGGATTGATTCCAATTGCCCTAACTATAGTGTCGATCTTTGCAGTGATCGTTGCTCATGAATTGATTGTAATAGGTAACAATATATCTAAATTCATGTCTGCACCAAGCGTGCAAGAATCTGTAGTAGAAGCTATTATAGATAATTTGGAAGAAGTAGGAATTATAACAGGACCTGTTCATAAAGTCCCACCGACATTAAGAACAACATGGGTGATTCAGCCTGTTTACGAGTTTTTTAGGAATTAGGCATTGATTGAATATTGCCGATTGAGTACAAAAGCTTCGTTATCACTTAGGAGGTTCCAATGGACGGTATTAGATCATATTTTTGGAGTTCGAAGCCAGTAGTTCCTGCAGAGGAGGCTCAGATTCCCTTGGTCCAGATCCCTGAAGTCAAATTAAACAGTGACAAGACTTTTAAGGCCGAAGAGATTGACTATGGCAAAATTCTACAGGACCTTCTTGCTAAGATTCAGAATGATCCTGAACTGAAGAAAGAATTACAAGAAAAGTTAGACCGTTCTATTTTAGAGCAAAGGATGGTATTAGAGCTTCTAGAGGAAGATTTGGAATCGTCAAAGATCATTCTTTCAGATGAAAAGAAGGGGAAAGAGTGGCGCGAAAAAGTGGCAAAATTGGAAAATGAAAATCAGCAATTGCGTGATGAATGGTGTGTTATCGAAAATGACTCACCAAAGATACAGGATAAATCCGATCCGTGGAGGTGGTATCACCTCCTGACAGTTCCTGCAAAAGGAGTATGGTATGGGTATAGGATTATTACAAAAGTCTTCCATCCTGTTGCCGCAATTTACATGATTATGACCAATCCATGGGGACCTGTACTTTTAACGGCTCTGCAATTTGCCATGCGTAAATAATCATTGTTAACCTCACTGCAAAAGGAAAACAGGATATGCAGGATCGCAAGCGGCAGGATATGAATGATGCTAGGAAGGTTAACAAGGTATCGATATCATCTTCCTATTATCCTTCATATCCTGCCGCTTGCGATCCTTCATATCCTGTTTTCCTTTTGCAGGGAGGTTAAAAAGGTATCGATATCATCTTCCTATTATCCTTCATATCCTGCCGCTTGCGATCCTTCATATCCTGTTTTCCTTTTGCAGGGAGGTTAAAAAGGTATCGATATCATCTTCCTATTATCCTTCATATCCTGCCGCTTGCGATCCTTCATATCCTGTTTTCCTTTTGCAGGGAGGTTAACAAGGTATCGATATCATCTTCCTATTATCCTTCATATCCTGCCGCTTGCGATCCTTCATATCCTGTTTTCCTTTTGCAGGGTGGTTAAAAAGGTATCGATATCAATGACCTCTCTTGTGTTCTCTGTGGTAAAAAATATTTTACGTTGTACTTTTTTCTATGGAAAATCCTGTTGTTGTTGGCGGAGGGCTTCGAAGAGGGCGATGCCTGCGGAGGTGGCTAGGTTTAGACAACGGGATCCTGCTATCATAGGGATGGTGATGAATTTGTCTGGCCACTTTTCTGAATATTCTAATGGCAAACCTGTTGTTTCAGAGCCGAAGATCAAAATATCGTCTTTATTATATTTGACTTCTGAATACTTTTTGGTCGCCTTGCTGGAGAGAAAATAAAATGGATTTTGTGCATTTTCGAGATATTTCATGAGATCATCAATGATCTGAACATTTACCCCTTCCCAATAGTCTAGGCCGGCCCGCTTGAGCCAGCGGTCATTGACACTGAATCCCATCGGGCCTACCAAAATAAGGTCTGTTCCTGTTACAGAACAGGTCCGTACAATATTCCCCGTATTCTGTGGAATCTGGGGCTGAAATAATACGATCTTCACAGAATGCTCTTTAACTTTTCTATAGCAAGCTCAAGCTCATGTGTCACGGTTTTTGTACTGTCTATCGAATGAGAAATCTTTTTGGCAAAATATTCCATCTCAATTTTGCTTTCAAAAGGAATGCTCATATCCTGCCAGGAGCGGATAAAATTATCCCCTTTCAATTCAATTTTTAGAATGCGAGACATGTGAAATAAAGGCACAGCAGTTTTTTCTCCGGAAACCATATCTTTAAGATCGACCATTCCGGTGGCTAGTTCTTGATCTCCGACAACGGCGACAAAACGGGCTTTAAGGTTGTTGGCAAATTGCATTGCTTTATTTAGTTTTCGACCTGAGAAATCCATTTCAACGGGGATTTCGTGCAAGCGAAGGTCGTGCATGATTGAGAAGCAAGTGGTGCTAGCCTGTTCTCCCATGGGGATCAGGTATAGCATCGGACTAAAGGGCTCTGGAAGGGAAACACCTTGCTTCAACATCACCTGAATGATCCGTTCAATCCCTGTAGCGAATCCTGAGGCAGGTGTTTTGGCTCCGCCAATCATCCCGATGAGGTCATCGTAGCGGCCGCCGCCGCCTACACTGTTTTGTGAACCAAGTTCTCCTGAGACGACCTCAAATACCGTACGGTTGTAGTAATCGAGCCCTCGAACTATCATGGGGTCTATTTCGTAGGGTATATGTAATTGGTCGAGACATTGAAGAACTTTGTCGAAGTGTTTATTATCTTCTGCGTTAAGAAACTGGAGAATTGTGGGTGCTTTCGCGACAATTTCCTTATCTCGGGGATCTTTTGAGTCAAGGACCCTTAAGGGGTTCATTTGGAGGCGATTTTTGCTGTCTTCGGAGAGTTCATTAGTGAAGGGGAGTAGGTATTCTAGGAGTGCTTTTTTGAAGGCTCCACGACTTTCGATGTTACCAAGAGAACTTACTTTGACGACGAGGTCCTTGAGTCCAAGTTTTGAGTATAGAGTGTATATAAGGTCGATTAGTTCGGCATCCTGTTCTGGGGTATCTGAGCCGATGGATTCTACACCAAATTGATGGTGTTGTCGGTAGCGTCCGGCTTGTTGTCTTTCGTAGCGGAACATGGGGCCGATATAGAATAGTTTTTGCAGGGGGGATTCGTGATGCATGTGGTGTTCGAGGTAGGCTCTGGCAACGGAGGCTGTTCCTTCGGGTCTGAGGGCTAGCAGTCGCTCGCCTTTGTCGAGAAATGTGTACATCTCTTTTGATACAATGTCAGACGATTCACCGACGCCGCGTTGAAACAGTTCGGCTCGTTCGAAAATGGGGGTTCGGATCTCTTTGAAACCATATTGTTGTGCGGTTTCTCGGATGATTTTCTCTACGTAATTCCAGAGATAGGAGGCGTGCCATCCTTCTTTGTCGTCTGTGGGCAGTATGTCAAATACTCCAGGGGGGGCTTTTATATCCATGGTTATCCTTTGCTTGTAGCTTTATTATAATGACTTCCTAGCTTTTCAAGCAAGAAAACCGATGACATAACTTGAATAACTAATATTGTTGTGTTAATGGGCCAACCTGTCAAGAATTTGCTTTTATTCCCTGCTAAGAGCTGCCGTAATGAAAGATTATGTATTTGTCTCACGGTATTTGCATAGTCTAGGGGAGATGAGGCCAAACTAACAACAAAGGCTGTTTGTATGCCGACTCCCATAAGTTCCTGCGGTGTGAGATCTTGCTTCCCAGATTTGGCACGTTTCCGCTCCTTAAAGAATTTTTGTGCGACGAGAAATGAACACCAATTAACCGATTTTTTGCCCCAGTAGGTAGAAAAACCTTGCCACTCTTCTTTATGAATTGTCCATATGGAAAAGGAAGGTTTAACTTGAGTCATAGCACGAATTTTTTTGACATCATGTGCTTTTGAAATAACTGCGTCGAAGATGCTAATTGTTATTCCAGTGGCAAATTGCTCAAGGTAGGGGTTTAATTCAAATTTATTGAGGACACTAGGAATTCCGGTCATCATGGGCCATCGCCAAGCCGACTTAATTACAGTTTGAAGGAGCACGGGTTGCATTCCTCTGTAAAATGCAGATAATGGTTCATTTTTAAACAGATTTATTGCGACACGATATGATGGGGTGGGAGTTGGGCTACTTTGCTGAATAATTTTGACTGTTTCGAACGGGTTAATTAAGAATTGAACGGCGATTCCTTGAGCAACACCGAAAAAGCTGCTTGCGGCAAGAAAATTTGGCGTTGATTTTTCCGTAGTGTTCATGTTAATACAACCTCTTTTTTACTTTTCATGGTCGTGACTAGTGCAATGCTGCTGAATAGTGCTAATACAGACCAGTACCATGTGACGCTGGAGATAATACCGGTTGTTTGGTAAGCCCAGAGTGACAGTGCAGCTGTAGGACCACCAAAAAGTTGTGAGCCGATGGCATAGCCAAATGAAACAATGATGTACCTATGGGCCGCAGGGACTAGTTGTTGTGCCCAAGCATGGAAAGGAGCAAAAAAGGCGACTCCAAAAAGGACTAAGCAAATTCTGATTCCGATGATGCCCATAAAGGAAGCGTGAGGTAGAAGCATAAATAGGGGGATTCCGGTTAAAACGACTCCTAAAGAAGCGCTAAGCATGAGTTTTTCACGGGATATCTTTGATGAGAGCCATCCAAATAGCGGCAGAGTACAAAAGTCGAGGACGAGTAAGATGGTATTTAGACTCATCATTTCTGCCTTGGATACTGATGATACAAGCGGGATGAATCCATTTGTCAAAACAAGAGCAATCATATAATTGGCGTAGGCAAAACCTGAGCTTATGGCAATCAAAAATAATGGTTTGCGATGGGTCCAAAAAATTTTGATCAAGTTTAAAATGGATCCTGAAGGTACTGAAGATGAATTATTCCAGGTATCGGGCGAAAGTTGTCTTCGGAGCATGAATCCAAAAAATGCGGTGAGACATCCGATGAGGTAGAGGACTCTCCAGCCCCATTCAGTTGCATTAAAATGGCAAAGGAGAGCAACACCTGCAGAGGCAAAGAGAATTCCACCTATTGTTGTGGCATTGTAAAAGCCGCTGAGAATATCGTGACGCTTTTCTGGGGTATTTTCGAGAAGAAAGATAGCCCCTCCCATAGTTTCACCGGAGGCTAGAAAGTTTTGTAGAATTCGGCCCAGTCCAAAAATAATTGGAGCTAGTATGCCAGCTTGAGCAAAGGTTGGGCTGAAGGCGATGCAGCCTGAAACAATGGACATTCCACCTAGGGTCAAAAAGAGAGCTTGTTTGCGTCCGTAGATGTCTCCGATACGGCCGAAAACTAGGGCGCCAAAAGGGCGTGCAAGCATGCCAAGAGGAATCATGGCGTAGGTGAGGATGAGTGCGGTGACATGATCTTTTTCAGGAAAGATAAGTGGTGCTAGAAAGACAGAAAGAAAACCGAAAAGTGCGGTATCGTAGTGTTCGAAAAAATTGCCAAGGCAGGCGCTCCACAGTTGGGTACGGGTGGGGTTGTTTTGTGTTGTCATGGTTCCTCGCTTATATTGAGTTACTCAGAAATTATGAACTCTCCAAACATAAATTGCAATACGGAAACTTGCTTTTTAATATGGCAAATGAGATATATGTATGCATATTGCTGAGGGTTGTTTTTTTTATGAATGATAATAAAGTTGTAATGGAATACTCTCCAAATTTTCAAGATGATTACTGTCAGAATAATAATCCTATAGAAATTGAGATTAAGGATATTAGTGCCGATTACTTAGGTCGGCGCATGGCATTTATCAATACTGGACAGGTTAAGAAATCTGTTGAAGTTGTTGTTGCTGAGCAGCTGCCAAGCATACCGACGCGCATTGCAAGTTTCATCAGAAATTTCACAGATTATTTCGTTTGGCCCTCAAAACCTGAGATGGGCGAGCGGCAGAAAGCTATGCGTGAGATTTCACTTAAGAGTGTGAAAGTGGGATGTGAAGCATCGTTTTTCTCAATTACTGATGGCGGGCTGCCAGGTCTTGACAAAACGGGAATGCAGACGATTTCAGGTGTGACTAACAAGATCGCGAGTTTCTTTACTGCCTATTACAAGGAGCCAAACCCCTTTATTAATCGTAAATCACCCAAAATTCATGAGCCTTCTCGAATGTGGATTGGGGCAAAATTAGAGGAATTGTATTCCGATGAAATAGAACTTCATATTCATACAGAAGCTCTTTGCGGGGTATTCTTTGACAGGTGTTTAGAGGATTTTTTTACACCAGAAAATTTTACAAATGCTCTGTGTGGCTTCATATTTAATTATTCTGAAAATAAGAAGAATGTGAAATCTGAGTCGATCGATCCATCAATATATGCCAAAAAGCATCCTAACGAATGTGATGAATTAGGAGCTGCGATTTTTAGTTGTGTGGACACTCTTCGTAAAGCTTCTAATATGGGTATGCTAAAGAAGGGAATATTAGCAGCAGGAACATTTTTTGGAAGTAGTTTTAAGCGATCTGTTGGGGCTTTTATTTTTGCAACATTTGATGCGACTCTGAAGTCTGAGGGAAGTTCAATTCTTGATATGATGGAGATGTGGCTTAAAGAAATGGAAAAGCCTAAAGAAAAAGTGGATGAAAAAGGACTTCGAGAAAAGCTGCATAAAACTATTTTGAAAGATATGTCTCGGTTTGTAAAATATGCAATTGACCAAACTGAAAATGAAAATGAAAGTAAAAATATTAAAAAATTTGTAGAAACCACCATTGCAGAAATTGCTCCGATGATTGTGAATTTGGTCTGGGATAAAACGACAAACCCCATCGCACAACTTCTTCTTTACGAAGTGCCTTCCTATTTCGTACGGCCTAATAAACCCAAAAGTGAAGATATAAAATCAATAAAACCATTATCATATGATGGATTCCAAAAATTTGGGGCATTGCTTACAAATAGTCTCCAGGATTACCTCTTGACTCCTTGTCTTGGCCCTTCGATGTCGAAATGGGAACCGATTTTGATCTGTTTAATTAAAGAAGGAATCCGAAAAGGAATGGCTGCAATACCTATAGCCTCTTCTCCCAATGCTTCGCATGAAAACACTTTACAATTGGGTTATCTCTTTGCTGCTTTCAATGCATTTCTTCAGAAAGCGATCAAAAATAATTACCATTTTTATATTAACAATGACAAAGATGCAGAGATTAGAACAAGAGCAAGACTTAAGGAAATTGAATTCATCGAGAGGCCGATGAAAATGTTCTTATTCGAGTTGATTCAGAAAAATTTTCGTGAAAAACGGATCCAAAGTGAAGGGACAGATGTTCTATTGGGTTTGGTTAATACCTGTATAAAAATAATAGTGGATCCTGTCCTTATTACCAATTTAATTTTGAAAAATAAGTTGAGTAAACAAAAGTTTCCTGAGGTAAAAGTAGCAGGGGAGGATATCCCTGGTTATACAGCTGTCGGGCACGAAGCAGTACGGTTGCTGCGCACAATACTGGCTATAGGAAATAAAAATGATACTATGAGTAATCTGGATATATTGATTGCAGCAATAGCGAACACGATTTGTGAAGGAATTGGATCAAAATTAGCCCAGGGAATACGTGGAGCAGCGGCATCTAATGATTGTGCTTTTATCAATATTATTGAAAATATGTTGTGGGGCATGAATGAGGAAAAAAAATCAGAGGCCATTTTTTTTAAAGATTGGATAGATGACAAAATGGACCTCCAAAGGGCTCTAAAAGACTGGATTGAGAATGAGCTCAAGCCATTTATTTTGTTAGCCATTAAGGATGTTCCAGGCATATCATGGATGAGCGGTAAGTTGTTGACGCAAATTCCTATGCTGACTGAAAAGATGTTCAAAATATTGTGGGATGAAGATAATATTGCTATTCGAGTATTGATTATTCAATATTTATTACCGATTTATATCCCTCAACTCAGAGATAAACTTTTGATCCAGAATAAGCCATAGAAGCACTCCTTAACTAACAAATCACGAAACTATAAAACGCAGGCGGGAATCGAATTTCAAAAAATATTTTCAACGCAAAGGAGCAAAAGGCGTTAGAGTAGAGACGGGCTAAACACCCGTCTCTACTCTAACGCCTTTTGCTCCTTTGCGTTGAAAAAAGTTTTTTGAAATGCGGTTAGAGTTTTTTTGGTTTAAGCAAGAAGTCTATTGGCCAAAAATGGTTGACTGTATTAGTGTAATCTGTGATGGATAAAGAAATTGTTGAATTACATGCCTGTGTTTTTGGGAGAGTGCAAGGGGTCTCTTTTCGTTGGACCACTCGCGAATTTGCCAAACAGCTTGGGGTTCTAGGTACGGTGGAAAACTTGCCTAATGGAGCGGTCGAAATTTATGCACAGGGCACCCCTCAAAATCTTGATCGCTTTATTGAAAAGCTCAAAGGTCCAAATGGTCCAGGTCGCATTGAACAAATCACACAAGAAGTGACAAAACCTGTAAAGGTTTTCAATGATTTTATTATATTATCATAAGGTTTAGGTCTAATTTCGTTTTCCAGAATTTATACCATTCTATAGTTCGTGGAGGGCTATTAGAGCTCATTGCGTCTATGAAGATAGTGATTAATTGTAGCGAATTTTTTGAAACATTGCCATGTATAACGAATTCAGCTATTCCAAGATATGCCGAAATGCCTTCAGTAAATTTGTTCTTTTCTCTGGACTGTTGTCTTTCCGTGAGCAACTTATGGGCATATTTATGAACTTCTATCTGGTAATTGTTTGCAAAGAATAGTCCATTGTCATTTGGTCCATTATCTGAACCATTAATAAACGCCGCTAACATAGCTTTTGATAGTACTGCAAAGATTTTATCGATGTCTACGGAAGGCATAATATGGCGAATATTAAATAACAGGAGTTCGAGGACCGCTGCGCTGACTCTTACATCGATAAAACGGCAAGAATTTTTACATATTAATTCAATAATTTCAAAAACATGGGATATCTCGCTGATTTGTATGCATGCCAACAGGTTATCGGTAATATTTCTGAACTGCAATAAATCTGTCCAAGGGCTTTCTAAAGTATCATCTGTAATGATTCCTTTTAGCGTGCTGAGGTAAACAGTGTAAAAATTGTTTCGAGCAATATTTGAAGAAAATATAGGGGAGAAATAGTCAACTTCAATTAATTCTGAAAAGTTTCCTTCAATAAATGGTATTACTAATTTGAGTGGGAAGCAAACGTTAGTATCTGGTTTTGATTTCAGGCTTTGAAAGACCACTTGAGCATTGATTTGTTCTGATTTTTCTCCTCCAAGTAGATGTAATAAAAACTCTAATGAAGTCAGTTCTTTTCTAAATATTTTGGCAACGGCCATTCCGATTTCGAATTTATAGGCAGGAGGTAGTTTTGTGGCGCAGCTCATGATATTAAAGAGATATCCTATGGATTCTTGAGGATATGCTTCAATTTTGTTCTCAATGAAATCAAGAAGCCCTTGGAGCTTTTTCATGACGATGCTTTTGGCGGGAAAGTTTTCAACAATAGTGGGACAGTAGGATAATCCCTTTAAAAACTCTTTTAAATTACCCTCAAATTTAATTTTTTTGATAGTTTCTGGGATATCAGACAATAAAAGATAATTTTTAAGCTCACATCTTCTCATGTGGTACAAGAAGGCAAGAATAGGGAAAAATTCAGAACGTTCATCGTTAGGGAATGAGACATTTTCGTTGGGAAATTGTATATAATCGGCTAAATCTGCGAGTTTGGACATCCTAAGTAGTTTAATAAAAGTAGAATTTATTTCAGAGGGCGGCCGCTGCAATAAAAGAAGAGTCAGGGCTCTAAATGGATGATTTACACGCTCTAGTCCTTGCTTAGCACTCTCTTGACAGAATAGACTGATGAGATTATTCCATATTTCGTAGTCATCTTTTGTGTATAAATCAATCAGATTGACATGAACAAACTGGATTAAATCAACTATTAGATCGGGGTGTTTGTTGAGAAGGCTTTGAATGGTTGCATGGATTAGCTCTAAGCGGTATTTATGCACATTTTTTGTGGGTAGTCCCAAGAAGACATCTACATCTCCACCTGGGGGTTTGAATAGATGTCGAAAAAGCGGCTTAAAATTGTTTTTTATTTCTGAGATTTCAGGATATATTGCTAGGCATTCTTTTACTAAAAAACCTTGAAAAGATGCAAGTGACTCAGGGTGTAGATACAATATGTTTTGTGTGCATAAAAGGAGTATAAACAAAGAGGTTTCGATTGCTGTTGGCGTTCCTGCACTTATTATTTGATTGAATATTTGGGCAATCAAATCGAGTTCTATGCTTATGGACAAATGTTCAGCATCGAATTTTTGATAAAGAAGTAAGGTACAGATATAAATAAACTGAGGATCCGTTCGGAATTTAGATTGCCGTAAGGTGACGAAGGCCTTTTTGAGAACAGGGGTTATGTTTTCGATCAATTCAAGATGCATGTACATCTTAAAGGTACACAATTTAACTATGTGGCAGAGTTCGTTGTATTGTTCGTTGTGTATTATTTCTGATAATTCTATTGATAAGGTGTCGATGGTGTATGCCAGCACCTTTTTAATCAAATTGAGCGGCGTATTGCGATCAATATTTTCTAGAAAAATTTTGCAGATTCTTACTTTTTGATATCTATCGGATATTATCTGTAGGATCTCTGTGAAATGAGTGGCAATATCACATTGTTTTGATTCAAAAATATTTTTTGCAATTGGCAGGAAGTAGAGTTCGAAGGCAGGGAGTTTCATCGATGTACATCTGACGACCATGGATTTTACTTGTAGGATTTTCTGATCTTCTGTTGCATTGAATGCAATCAGCTCATCTTTTGATAATATCGTATCGGTATTATATTGCCAAAAAAGCTGGTTAGCTTTGACGTCTCCATTTATAGCTTTGTTTTTGATAAGACCTTTTACAGCCATCTGGATAACATCTTCAGTCATGTTTGGCAGGATGGATTGTAACAATGCGAATAGTATATCTGAATTTCCTTTCTTCCATTTTCTAAGCAACCATATAACTAAAGAAACTGGAGGATCTAGTAGATTGTTATTAAGAATTTCTATTGCTGATGTCCAAAGTTTCTCATCGGGAATTTTTCTTGATCCTTGCAATGCATTCCAAAGCATTAACTTTTCGTTGCCTTCGGTAATAGGAAGTAGATCGAGAATGGGTTCTAGATTTATTTCGATATTATTCTTAATGTTTGAGAGAATATTCAAAGCAATATTTTGAATTAATGCGAAATTTACATTCATGTTTCGGGCTATAGGAATCAATAGAATTCTTCGGTTGGTGTCTTTTGATATATCGGGATCATTGGCGATCTTTTCCCAGATCATTTTGAGGGCATCTGAAGTGACTTTACATGGTATTAGGATGTCAATTTTTTGTTCGAAAGTGTTTAGTTTTTTTAATAATTCAATATATACTTTTGGCTCAATCATTTTTAGAGCTTTTTCGTTGCCGTGCTGCAGCATTCTGCAGACTAAAGATTCCTTTTTCATTTTGATTAACTTCAGTAATCTGTCTGAAGGGCCTATTTCTGGATTGATATGTTCGGGTAGGATATCCCATAAAAGGATCACTGCTGATAACTTTCCTTTGGGGTTGAATAATAGATGATTTGCATGTATTAAGATATCTTTGACTAGACTGGGATCTTTTAATTTTTTTGTTGGTGAGCTTTTGAGAACAAAATCGGTAGTTTCTCCATTGTCATTAATTTCAAAAGAGGCAAGAAGAAGAAGGCGGAATAATTCGCTATCGATGTCGTCTCTTTCTTTAGGGATTTCTAGGATTGCTCTGATTCGGTTTGGAGAGACAATTTTCTTTAGAAAATTCAGTGAACCTTTGGGATTTAGCATGAGACACTCTTTGAATGTCCGTTTTTCAAATAACTTCAATGATGTTTCGAACTCTAGTTTATCAACTTTTGAAATCCACCAATTAAAGAAATCGGGTTCTTGAGGTTTTAGGGCACACATGAGTGATGAATAGATATTGAATGCCGCACTGCCTGATTTTTGTAATTTTTTGAGGATATCTTTTGCTGTATTTCCAATGATATTTGCCCAAGGCAATTTTTTTTCTCCAGGATCTAAAAGAGTCAAAACAGTTGGATTAATATTTTTCATGTTCCAACCCACGTTCCAGTTTTTGAGTAGATGGATTAGAACGATTTTTTTGAGTCCAAAAGTGTTTTTTAAAGATTGAATCAGGGGTATAACTTCTTCTGTGACATTTGCCTTTTCGATAACAGTAATCCATTGAGTTAAAATCTCTGGTGGAATTTCGCTATTTTTAATGAAAGTTTCTGGCCATTTACCTTCAAAGCGCAGATATTCTCCTGCTATCTGCCCCCACAGATCGTTGTCAGTTATCTTAAATTGTTTTAAAATGGTTGATTTTTCTTCCGTGGGGATATTCTGAGATATCAGAAAGGTACAGAGTGCTTCTATGTCACCTTTAAATCTTTTTGATTTCAAAAATTTTGCAATCCAGAGGGGCTTGAATGGGGCTGTCATTACAAGACGGCTGACATTATTGCAATATTCATCAGTCGTATATTGCGTGTCGTCATATTTTTCAATCCAATTGGGGATGCTTTTTGAATCGAGTTCGGTCATAATTTTTAATAATATGCCCTCTTGAACCTTTATAGGTTTCATTTTTCCAGAATCAAGTATTGCAATGTATTCTTCAGCTGATATGTCTGTTTTGTCAATCAATTCCAGGAATTTTTTTTTGCGATCCTCGACTTTGGCATCAATTAGGCCCCCCCATGAAAGCTGTATGTTATATGGGTTGCATACTTCCACAATGGCTGCGTTGCAATTTCTATTAAGGAGACCCATAAAAAATGATTCATAGCCTTCTGCAGGGTCTATTCCTTCCTTTTTATATGCTGCAATAAGCTTCGCGGCTTCGTCACATCCATTATTATTGATGCACTGATTCACTGCTTCCCAACATAGGTCTCTTTTAATTTCAGGATCTCGATCATAATGCTCCAATACTTCTAAACCAAGCCATAGCAATTCTTTTGGGTCATCACATAGAGGCATTAGGTAATGGGAAAGAGTCTGATACTTAGCGGGAAAGAACTTTTCTGCCGATTCCAGCTTTATTCCATGAAGGAATAATTCTTTAATGCGTTGGAGCAGATCATTTTTGATATGTTCATTGAGCTTTCTCCTGTATTCTTTTTTCATGGTTCGGATTTGAATCCCATCATACCAAAGAGAATGGATCAATCGTTGAAAATGCGGCCATTCTGCAGCTTTGAGCTTTTTGAGTAGTTGCAGGGCTTGTGCTGGATTGAATAGAATCAGAAGGTCTTCTTTTTCGGACTTGTCTGGAAATCGGACTCTAAGGTACCAAGCATCCTCATGGCGCACTAACTTTACTTCAAATGGGCTTTTCCAGCCCTCGCAAAGAGCTACAGTAAAAATGCATGTCATTAGAGCATGGGCATAAGGAATAAATTTCTGATCCGTTTGAATAGTAACAAAAAAAGTATGCATGAAACGGCTATAAGTGACTTCTTTGTGCACTTGAGAGGCCTGCATGAGTCTTGAAGTTAATATTTCGATTTCTTTGCAATGTGCAATCAATATGTGTTGGGTGCGTATTTTTCTTAATAGTGTTCTTAAAGAGGCATCAGTTTCAAACGTATATTTTGTGCAAAGCCAGGGTTCCATCAGCCCGGCTTCAGAGGGTTCTGTTGTGGTGTATGAATCAATTTCTTTGTTAAGAAGTCTTTCAAATAAATACTCATTTGTTGACTTCTTCTGTGTTATAATCTTTAATACATGCCCGCACCACCACCATCCAGGACGTTTGCTTTCGTATCTATTTGTTATGAGATTGATTCTTAAGTTATCTAAATTAAATGCGTGGTCTTCTTGAGTTGGAGTTAAATTGCGTGAGTGCACAAAGAAATCAATTTTGGGGCCGTCTTCTTCGCCTAAAGAAATTAAAAGATTATTGTCTTCTTCAAAATAGGTAACTTTAAATAAGTTGTTCTTTTTAAGCTCATCAGCGGCATTGTCAAGTTTGAAATTTTCCTTTACTTTGATTCTGAAATCTACGTCTTTAAAATTATAAATTCGTTTGGCAATTTTTTTTGCTATTTTATTGTACAGTTCTATCGGGATCTTATGTTTGAGTTTTTCTAATTCGCTCTCTAGCTTTTCCTGTCCCGGCACAAATGTATGTGCTGCGCTCCCAACCAGATATTGCGTTTCAACATCACGTAGCCCAACTTTTTCTAGCACCCTGTTTAACCAAGTCTTAGAGTTTTCTCCCTTAACAATATAATTTTCCAGGATGTAGTTTAACCTGTCTACTTCGTTTTTATCTAAAATTTCAAACTCGAAATCTATTGAATCAAGGTTGATATTTAACTTGGAAAGTTCGGAAAAGCACTCCGTATTTGAAGCGATGGGGGAGTGCAGCGCCCTACGGCCGATGGTTCCTTCAATAATAGGATGTGAATCATATATCTTATGTGATGAAATCGGGTTCATGCGGAACATGATAACAAATTCACATCTAAATTGCTAGTACTGGGCGATAATAATTTTATTCTTAAGAAATTCAACTGCATCTAAAAAAACAGGATTAACCTCTCTGCAAAAGGAAAACAGGATATGCAGGATCGCAAGCGGCAAGATATGAACGATATATTTAACTTCTTATCCTGCTTTAAAATAAAAAGTAATTGACATCATCTTCCTAAAATCCTTCTTATCCTGCCGCTTGCGATCCTGCATATCCTGTTTTCCCTTTGCAGGGAGGTTAACAAGGTATCGATATTTTGCATACCCTGTTTTTTAAAGAAATATTTATTAGTCTTATTTATCTTGAGCGAGAAGGATTTTGAGCGCCTCTTGTTTCATGCGGAGGTGGAGGCTGAACAGACCATTAGCACGGTAAAAACAGGATTAACCTCTCTGCAAAAGGAAAACAGGATATGCAGGATCGCAAGCGGCAAGATATGAACGATATATTTAACTTCTTATCCTGCTTTAAAATAAAAAGTAATTGACATCATCTTCCTAAAATCCTTCTTATCCTGCCGCTTGCGATCCTGCATATCCTGTTTTCCTGCCGGTTGCGATCCTGCATATCCTGTTTTCCCTTTGCAGGGAGGTTAACAAGGTATCGATATTTTGCATACCCTGTTTTTTAAAGAAATATTTATTAGTCTTATTTATCTTGAGCGAGAAGGATTTTGAGCGCCTCTTGTTTCATGCGGAGGTGGAGGCTGAACAGGCCATTAGCACGGTTCGGGGAAAGTGCAGCGGTGATTCCAAGCTCCTCAAGGTAGTCTGGAGGGCATTTGAGAATGGTTTCGGGGTTTTCACCAGAATAAACAGAAATGAGCAGAGCAGCAAGTCCCGATGAAATGAGGGCGTCAGATTCAGCTGCAAAGTGGATATTTTCACCATCAAATGTTGTTTTGATATACATGAGGCTTTGGCACCCCTTTACAAGATTGTCTTCGATGCGATCTTCAGGAGATAGCTTCGGTCCTTCTTGGCCAAGTTCGATGATCTTATTGTACCTTTCTTCGGAAGTCATCAACAATTCAAAAAGTAATTTAACTTTCTTTTGTTTTTCTAAACAATTATTTTGCATAAAGGACATCTTATCACATTTTATCAGAGCTGTCTAGATCGTTGTCATTATCATCATTATTAATTTTTTGTTTAAATGTGTCGATGATGCAATTTTTAGGAACTTCCGTGATCTTAACGTTAGGACAATCGATGATAGAAATAAACTTGGCACGTTCTGCTTTGATTGTTTCGAGATCGTCACATTCATTGGCACTTAATATCTCTACATTAGAAAGATTAAGGTTTTTAAGTGATTTATTGTTATTGCAATTTACCTTTATGGCTTTGTCTGCGACGAGTTCCACTAGGTGTGTATTGTTTGGACAATTGACCATTTGAGCATGTTGTACGTGTAGGTCTTTAAGCATAAAGCAATCAGCTGTATTGACCCAGTCCTCAATGGCTGTTGCGTCTATATCAATGACGTTGGTGCATTTTTCACTACTTAACCATTTAGCCTTAGGGGCATGAATCCATTTTACATTAGTGCAAGAATCACATTTGAGATTTTCTGCGGCAAATGCACAAATAATATCTATATATGGGCAATTTGAGCAATTTAAATCTTTTACAGATGTGAGCCAATTCACGGGGATTTTTGTAATTCTTGAGTCATGTATCCTGAGGCCAGAAATATTCGGTATAATCTTGGCTAATATTTCTAGTGTTTCATTATTAAAAAAGTAACCATCAATGAAGAGATTCTCAATAGGGATTATTTTATTGAGATATGTTAGAAATTTAATTCCATCAGTAGATAGGCATTTGTTGCTCTCAATTTTTAAGGTGCGTTGAGTTTTTATTTCTATTTCAAATTCATCAGGGAATAAAACACCGCATAATAATAAAATTTTGGCTTCATGAGATAAATTTTCTTTATCAGAGATGCGGTTAATTTCTGGTGACTCGTAATTTTGAGTGATAAAAAGGAGGCAATGCCATTTAAGTTCTGTATGATTGAATTCAATAGCTGCCTCTAGAACGTCGATTAGACTATAGAAATCCAAATAGAGAGCATAAAATAATGTACATCGATCGATCAGGGCTGTATCTTTTTGTTTCAGTGCTTGAATTAGATGTGAATACACATTTTTTTTGGAAAGGATCGATTGATCAATACAGGTTTGATTGGAATAGCTATTAAATGTTATGTTACTTGGGTCCATATTATCAAAATTAAAATTTTAACAACATTATACAATAATTTACTTTTTTTTACAACCTCTTTTTTATTTGTTGTCATTTCTATTGACAGATTTTTAGGTCTAATCTATCAGTAGAAATGACATAGGAGTCTTTTTATGACTAATAGATTAAATGCTGAGCGAAAGTCGCATCCTCTTCCCATCGAGCCTCTAACGAAATATCTTTTTGGCGGAGCAAAACGGTTGGAAATCTTCCGCCGTGCTATTGCTTATCTTGAAAAAGACAATTTTTTAGTGGAAAAAGACTTCTCCTATTACGACCTTTCCCGCGAGGAATTGCGCGAACGGACCCTGGCAAAAATCAATAAAATTGCTGAACTCAAACAATCCATGGAAGATAAAGAGCTTTTCGATGGAATTTTATGGGTTCTTAATGAAGTCGATGATTCCTTTAGCATGCGGCTTCTTGTTGATCTTGGACTCTTTCTTTCCACTCTGGAAGGAAGCGGCACCCAAGAACAAATCAATGAATACGCCCCACTCATCAAAAGCTTTGCCAGTTATGGATGCTTCAGCATGACAGAACTTGGCACGGGCTCATTCCTGCAATCTCTTGAAACAACAGCAACCTACAACAGAAATTTAGATGAATTTATTATCCATAGCCCTACTCTTACAAGTCTAAAATGGTGGATTGGCGGTGCTTCTCAAAGCGCTACACACACGATTGTGTTCGCAAAACTCATTATCGAAGGCATTGACCAGGGCGTACATACCTTCATCGTTCAGCTCCGGGATGCTAAATTTAATGTAAATCCAGGTATCACTATTGGTGATGTGGGCCCAAAGCGGGGGAGAAACGGCCTCGACAACGGCTGGATCCGCTTTGATCACGTTCATATTCCCCGAAAACAAATGTTGATGAAATGGAGTCAAGTGACTGATGAAGGAAAATATATGCCTGGAGAATTTCCTCAATTGGCTTACGGAGTCCTTATCGGCGGCCGTATTTCTGTGACACTTGGCGCCATACATACCACAAAAAAATCTCTAACAATTGCCATCCGATATTGCACCATCCGCGATCAACATTCCATCAAAGGCGAATGTCTTCTAGACTATACTATACAACAAGAGCGACTCATCGGAGGCCTTTGCGGAGTCTACGCTTATCACTTCGCTCTCGATAAATTGAGCAAATACAACCAGAAAGTTCAAAAAGAATTGGTCGAAAAAGATGTCACTAATATCAAAGATCTTCATAACACCGCCGCCGGCATCAAAGCCTTCTGCCTCTTATGGTGCTGTGAAACAATTAATCAAGCCATTTTATCTATGGGCGGTCATGGCTATTCTCGATTCGCCGGAGTCTCTGATCAACTGAACGATTTGACCGTCCTTTTGCCTGGTGAGGGGGATGTCATAGTCATGGCCCAGCAAACGGCATCATACCTAATGAAAACTATGGGAAAAATCCAGGGGGGCGATATCAATGTCGCAGAATCTGTCAAATACCTGACCCTCTCAATCGCAAAACCCTCTTCATCTACTTTGGAAAGTAGTTTTCTTTTAAAAGCAGCAGAATTTGCGGCGGTTAAACTCGTCACAGCTGCTTACCAACATCTTCAGGAAGAAACCTCCAAGCATGATTCTGCTCGCGCATGGAATAATTGCCAAATTGAACTGATCGAAGCTGCAAAAGCCCATGTGTGCTATGGTGTTATTAAAATATTTTATGAAAATCTCGAGAATGAACTCCCTTCAGCTCTTGATGGAGAAGGTCCAGAACTGATCCCACACCTTAAGAATTTAGCTGATCTTTTCGCCCTTCGTCACATGAATGAATTCATACATGTATTCTACGAAAATCATTATTTCAGTTCTGAATTTGGCGGTCAAATAAGAGCTCATATTAGAGAGCTTTACGGTGCAATTCGACCCTATGCCAACGGACTTGTAGATGCTTTGGGGATTCCAGACATCATGTTGCGATCGCCATTAGGGCGTCATGATGGAGAAATTTATAAGCACTATTTCCATGCTGTTAAGAGCACCAAAACCAACATCAAGCCTCCCTATTGGGAAAAATACCTAAAACCATTGTTTAAGTGGTAAATGTGAATCTCATTGCATTTAATGGCGCCTTGGATTAACTTATCAATTATGGTGTAGTATAAGTTTCACATGCTCCCATGAAAATTAAAATCTTAACCGCAGTAGTGAGGAACGAATCATGAAAGAATTTGTCGAATACATTGTCAAGAATCTAGTCGATCACCCAGACAAAGTAAAAATAAACGAAATTGGGGGAACTCAAACACTTATCATTGAATTGTCTGTAGAAAAATCCGACATTGGTAAAATAATCGGTAAAAAAGGCAAAACCATCAATGCTATACGTACACTCCTGATGTCAGTGGCAAGCCGCAACGGAATCCGCGTCAACCTCGAAATCCTCGAAGAAGGCGAAACTACCCGCGCAGCTGAGCCCGCCCCAGCAGAATAACCTGAAAAGGAAAGGGGTTGCTAGCAACCCCTTTAATTGAGTAAATTTCTTGCTAATATTAATTTGTCCATTTAAAACCCACAGAGGATTCAGATAGGTTTAATGCTTTGGCGATTTTGTAAAGGGTCGTACGACGAGGCATTCCGGTGGAAGAAAAAAACCTGCTCAACGAAGGTTGAGGAATTCCAGTTCTTCGTGAAAGTTCGCTAATGCCACCCTGACGGTCAACTTCTTCACGTAAGTACTTTTTAAAAGTTATGACATCTTGTTTAATTTCGTTAAGATCATCAAAATGGAGATAGGGTCTTTCTTCGGGTTTGACAGGTGCATCAACAATATCATCAAGAATTTCTTGCAAGTCTGCAATAATTTTTATTTTCTCTTTTACGTCAGTTTCGTTAAACCACATTTCCATTAAATCTCGAATCCCTTCGTAATGCTGACAGTGTTGCATGAGTAAGTAAATAAAGGCATTTTCTAGTCGTGCTTGACGCATTTCATTTAGAATATCCAAGACATGTAAGTTATCATCGGAATAATCATCTTGTTTTTGTATATTGTTCATAATAACCGCCCCCGAAATATAAATTTTCCCTTATTAATAAGTTGGATTTTGACTTTTAATTTCGACATCTCACGAAAATCCGTTTTTTCATCATCTTTGACATAAGCGTTACAGCATCAGGTCGAATAGTTTCCCAGTATTCTGCTTGGGTAAATGTACCCATTAATTCCAAATAGGACTGTAGTGCCCAGTCAGTGATTACAACTTCCATTGTCTTCTCTTATAACATATTATAACCTATTATACCATTTTATGACAATACCATCAAGCAAAAATAGAAAAACCCTTAAAAAGTACTGCTTTGAATTTAGGAATTTGGTTAGAATCCAAACCAAATAGGAGATTGAAATGAACTTTGAAATTTCGACGAAGATGATGCAGGTTGGCGATATGGAATTTGAAATCGATATATGCGGGGACCAAACCAGTGAAAAATTAGCTTTATTTTTACACGGCTTTCCCGAAACTCCTCATGCTTGGCGCCATCAGATGCCTCTCTTGGCCAAAATGGGATATAAATGCTGGGCCCCCAGCCAAAGAGGGTATGGCAAAACTAGCTCGCCAAAAGCTATTGCTTCCTACAAAATGGAATTGCTAGTCGATGACGTAGCAAAAATCATTGACGAAGCTAAATGCAAATCAGTCACTCTTATAGGACACGACTGGGGTGCCGCTGTAGCATGGCAATTTGCACTAAAACTCCCTAGACCTTTAGATAAATTAATTATAATGAATGTTCCCCACCCAGCGATTTTTGCCCTTGAAATAAAAAAATTCAGACAACTCAAAAAATCATGGTACATGTTTTTCTTTCAGCTTCCTAAATTACCCGAATATTTACTCACTCGTAACAATGCAGAAGCAATTGAAAAATTAATGCATAAATCCTTTGTCGATAAAACCAGAATTTCTCAATATGATATTGAAGTCTACAGAAAGAATGCATTGAGGCCAGACGGGATGAATGCTATGCTGAATTGGTACAGAGCTGCATTTCGTGCCCTGCGAACAAATGCAAATTTTAAAATCATTGAAATTCCCACACTCCTAATTTGGGGAGAACAGGATTCAGCACTCGGAATAAATCTGTCCAAAGGAACCGAAAAATATGTTAAGGATTTTACTCTTCAATATATTCCCGATGCAGGCCATTTTGTCCAAGAAGATAATCCAAAACGAACCAACGAGTTGCTTTTAGCATGGTTGGAAAAACAATGATAATCCTAAAAAACTTGAATAATGCCGAAAAAAAACAGGATAAGCAGGATCGCAAGCGGCAGGATATGGATGATGTATGAAATTTATTTTATTACTATTCTGCATATCTCATACGCATCAACCTAAAAAAAATTTAACACCGAATTCGCCGAGGAAACAGAGGTAGCAGAGAGAACTATTTTACACTCAATGACCTCTCTTGTGTTCTCCGTGATCTCTGTGGTAAAAGATATTTTTAGGTTGATAAGTATGGCTGCATATCCTGTTTTCTTTGATAATGAAGTCACAAGATTGGCCTGATCGCAGTCTGCAGTATAAGGTAGGAACAAAATGATGAAAAGTTTGTTGTTATTAATATGTTTGGTGGCATTCAGTGTGAATGCTGAAGACGATTTCCCATTAAAAATTGGAAATTTCTCGCTGCCTACATCTCAACAACCAGGGCCCTTGGTGGGTATTGGCGAAAATATTATTGACAAGGGTCAAACACAGGTATTTATCTTCGCTGACGCTACAGTTGGTAATAAAAATTATAGAACCGATGTCATCCCGAGCATATTGTATGCCTTCACTGATGAATTCTCGATTTTTATAAATTTTCCTGTGGCTCCGTCATATAAGGAACATCAGCACCATTCTTCCGGCTTGGAAGATTTTTACGTGCAGCTAGAATATGCCTTCTATAATACAAAAGATATAGGTAGTACTGTCCAGGCAACTGTTGTGGGAAATATCACTTTTCCAACGGGATCAAGCAGTAAAAAACCCCCAACGGGTTTTGGATCTCCCAGCTTTTTGGCAGGGACAACCATCAATTACATGACCTTTGACTGGTTTTATTTTGGATCCTTGAGTGGAATTTTACACTACATCTTATCATGGAACTCAATTTGGCAATCAATATCAATATGAATGCGGCATTGGAAAATGTTTCTGGGCTCCTCCTGGATGGATTTTTGCTTGGATGTTGGAATTGGATGGCGTATATGCCGGTAAAAATAAAATCAATGGTTGGCGTGATAGAAATTCCGGAGGTAATACAATTTACATTACTCCCTCGATATGGATTTCTAATGAGAAACTGGTATTGCAGTTAGGTATTGGACCCGAGTTTCAAGAACTAAATGGCCACCAACCGAAGCAATACTATTCAGCAGATTTAAATCTCGGTTATACTTTTTAAATGAAATCGGACTGAGCAGGATTCGAACCTGCGACCACCCGCTTAGAAGGCGGGTGCTCTATCCACTGAGCTATCAGTCCTAATAGATATGGAAATCTTACCTGTTTGGCAAGAAAAACTCAAGGCTTTTATTTTAATTCGTTTTCATGTATATTTATGCCTTATGAAACGGAATGTATCTTTAAAAAAATTTAAGATTGGGGAAGGGCAGCAGCTTGCTGTAATGACGGGGCCCTGTGTCATTGAGGGAGAAGACCATTGTCTTCAAGTAGCTGAAAGTCTCAAAAAAATATTTTTCTGATCGTCCCATTAACCTGATATTTAAATCGAGTTATGATAAGGCAAACCGCTCAGCCATTCAAGCGCTTTCGGGGCCCTGGACTTGAAGAGGGTTTGCGCATTCTAGAAAAAGTTCAAAAATGAATGCGAGCTTCCTATGATCACCGATGTCCATTCGCCTGAAGAGGCAAGGGCTGCCGGTCAGAGTGTGCGATATCCTTCAAATTCCCGCTTTTATGTGCCGTCAAACAGATCTCATCGTGGCAGCTGGAGAAACTGGAAGAGTGATCAACGTGAAAAAAGGGACAATTCTTCGCGCCATGGGATATGAAGAACGTCATAGACAAGATTCTTTCAGCAGGAAATGATCAAATCATCACACGTTGATCGTGGGGCTACATTTGGGTATAACAACCTCGTCAGCGACTTGCGGGCCATACCTATTATGCAAGCTTTGGGATATCCCGGTTTGTTTCGATGCTACCCATTCCGTACAGCTTCCTGGGGGATTAGGTGACAAAACAGGCGGCCAAAGAGAGTTTATTCCTATTTTAGCTAAGGCTGCAGTTGCTGTAGGTGTCGATTGCCTGTTTATTGAGTCGCATCCTGATCCAGCGAATGCCCTGAGCGACGCTGCATCAGTTTTAGATCTCAAAGACCTTCCTCAGTTGTTGGACCAGTTGCAAAAAATTTATGTTGCTGTGAGATAACTTTATGGAATTTCGCAGATCTTTCCTTTGGCCTGCCATAGCCTCAGTTTTTCTTGCATCAGTATCTGTTTTTCTCTATTTTCTTTGTTATTCTAGCACTAATCACGAGGCATATCAAAAAATATTAGACGAAAGTACATTGAATGCAAAAGAATTCCACGGTACGACAAAGCAGCAAAGAAGACAGGTTGTAAAGGATATTTGGTTTACTCGAGATAATATGCCTCTGCAGTTACATCTGAGCAGTGCGGACTCCGAATTAGTTTTTGAACACGAAGGAGCTGGCTCTGCCATTATTGAAAAGATGATGGATGTTGTCTGTTATGTTCAAGAAGAGCTCTATTTTGTACTGGACGATGGCAGCGAAGTAATAAAAGATGCCTCAGAAAACTGGGTCATGAAGGATAGTCCTGAAACTGTGATGCAGGAAGGGGACCCGCGCCTTCAGCCAATGCAGAGAATCAGATATATTTTGGCAGACTGTGCAACCTATCATTTTCAAAGTGGTCTTTTGGTTGCAAAAGAGGTGCGTCTGTCGCAGTATGCCATTCCTGGTCACACATTGGTTAATTCCGTCGAAGGTAAGAAAGCAACTATGAGCGCAAGGGCGGAATCTTTGGAAATATCTTTGTTGAGTAGAGGTTTATCCTTTAATGCTAAGAAAATGAACGCAACATTTTGAGAGGACACTTGAAAACTATTTTTTTATTACTCATCGTACCCTTCGCCGTTCATTCTACGGAATTATCTATTCTTGGATCCGACAACGCAAACTATAATGGCGAAATCATGTCTCTATCAGGCGGTGTTGCTTTAGAAAATGATTTTGGAAAAGTTTCTGCCAACGAAATCATTCTTCATCCTGCAGAAAGTGGAAGCAAAATGAAATTTAGTTCACTGGAATTGAATGGAGATGTCGTCTTTACTATCAAAGAAAATGGGACGATTGAATGCGAAAGCGCCAAAATGGACCTAATAAAAAAACAAGGGGCGTTTTTGGCAAAAAACGCTGATGAATTTGTCTCTTATACAGAATTAGTCAAAGGAAATGTTCCCATATCATTGCAGGGTCGTAGAATGCTATTTGAACTTGAAGGGGAGTATTCCATGAAACTCATTCGAGTCGAACAAGATGTCACCATCTCATATAAAGAAAATCTACTCGTTTCAGGCGATTTAGGAATATATGACTGTAAGGAACATACTTTTACCCTGATTCCCCAAGGGGAAGGAAGAGTATGTAATATTTCCGATCCTGAAGGAGGCTTTTCATTGGTCTGTCCTGGAGAAATCAAAGTTGATAAACAAAACCAACAGATCATCCTCAAAAGTGAAGATGAGCAAATATTCTACAGTGACGGCTTGGGGAAAGCCTATGCCAACCAAATGATTTTGGAATATAATACCTCAACAGAACCCCAAAAACTTACTCTTTTAGGAAATGTTCGCATTCTGAATCGCGAAGGGGTCCTCACACAATACGTATTGGCTGACCGTGCGGAGTATTTATTTGATCAATTTCAAATGAGCTTTAGTGCTGAAAAGGGGAATCGGGTGATTTTATACGACCGACCAAATAATCTTGAGGTGAGTGCGCCAGGATTAAAAATTACCCGAAATCCAGAAACCAAAAAGGATTCCATTCAGGGATTTGGAGATGTTCGCTTTGAATTAGTTGAGGAAGAAATCGAATTATTAAAAAAGCGTTTCCTTATAGAAAGAAATCAGATAGAATAGTGATATGTCAAATACACTTTGTTTAGATGTTAGAGGTCTTGAAAAATCCTACAGCGGCCAGCCTGTAGTGAATGGTTTATCCTTTCAAGTTAAGGAAGGAGAGATCGTCGGCTTATTAGGTCCTAACGGCGCCGGTAAAACCACAGCATTTTACATGACCGTAGGTCTCATTTCGCCCGATGCCGGAAAAGTTATCTTCAAAGGAACCGATGTTTCTACCTATCCAATGCACCAGCGAGCCCGCATGGGGATGGGATACCTTGCGCAGGAACCCTCGGTGTTCAGACAACTAACTGTCGAAGAAAATATTTTGTGTATTCTAGAAAATCTTTCAATGACAAAAATTGAAAGAAAGAGACGTTTAGAGCAACTCCTTGAAGAGTTGCGTCTCACATCTTTGGCAAAGAAAAAAGCAATTGCTCTGTCAGGCGGAGAAAGGCGCAGATTGGAAATTACACGCGCATTGGTGACCAATCCCACACTCCTTATGCTTGACGAACCCTTTGCAAATATAGACCCAATTTCCGTGCACGAAGTAAAAGAAATGATCTCACACCTCTCCCAAAGAGGAATCAGCATCCTCATCACAGATCACAATGCACGGGAAATTTTTTCCATAGTCAATCGCAGTTACATCGTCTGTGCAGGAAAAGTAATGCTCTCCGGCACGATCGACGAACTCATTCACAACGAAGAAGCCAAGAGAACATACCTCGGCGAACACTTTAAGATGTAAAAATAGTATTGACAATTTTTGTTTCACACCTCATATATGATTCTTTTTACACAGGAGATTCTATATGAAGAAATTAGTAGTATTTTGTTTACTTTCAATTGTCAGCGGATTGCACGCTCAGATCCCAGGTGTGATCAGTGATGAATTGGAGTATGTTGACTGCACCATCCTTCCAAAAGGAGCACATTCACTTGGATCTCGTTCGGGGAAGCATGCGAGCAATCCTCACATGCCGGAGTACACAAGCGGCACCAGTACAAACTGGAGCGGTTACGTCGCTGCGACGAAATTAAATAATCCAGGATCTAGGTCGGTGACCGGAGTAACAGGATCATGGACAGTACCTACTCTTTCTAGCACAGCTGGAAACAGTTATTGTGCCATTTGGGTTGGTATTGATGGCTATTCAAATAGTACAGTTGAACAAATCGGTACAGGTCATGACTGGGTGAGTGGAAGTCAGTCCAATTATGCTTGGTTTGAAATGTATCCTCAGTGGGCATATGAAATTGTTGGATTTCCAGTCAATGATGGGGACGTGATCACAGCATCAGTCCAGTATCAAAGCGGAAGTACTTTTGTTTTATCCATCACAAACGTAACCCACAGAGTTACCACGGTTGTGCCAAGTATTTATACAAAGTCGTCTTCTGCAAAAAGAAGTTCTGCTGAATGGATTGTGGAGGCTCCTTATGAAAATGGTGTTCTTCCATTGTCAGATTTCGGAGTTATCTCTATGACCAATTGTTCTGCAACGATCAATAATACAACGGGAAAAATCAATAATTCCCATTGGCAAAACGAGTCATTAACTATGGTAACTTCTAATCATATTGTAAAAGCCCTTCCATCTAATTTATCCAATGGAAATGCCTTCACAGTAACTTGGGAACATGAATAATATTTAGTTCAATAACAAAAAGGACCTAAATATTATTTTAGGTCCTTTATCTTTTTAGATTTCTCGTCAATCTGGGAAGCTCTTCAATAAGGTAGAATGGTATTGAAAGTATCTCACCATTATAGGAAAGAGGTAATTCTGAAATACGAACTCCGAGATTTAGCTTTCTTTCTTCAAGGAAAAGCTTCAGTGAGCGAAGAGTGCCAACGGCACCCGCTTTTACCTCAATAGGAACTATTAAGGAATCTACGGCAATTAAAAAATCTATTTCAGCGCTGCTGCTTTTTTCTTCCCGTTTCCATGCATAAAGACCATTAGTTTCGTCTGCTTCAATACAAGCTAAAAGCTCTTGTCCCACAAACTGTTCTGCTAAAGCCCCTCTATTAATAAGCATAAGGTCCTCATTAAATAGCAATTCAAGGCCAAGATTGCAGGCACGTTGAACGAGCCCCACATCGAGAAAGAGAAATTTGCATTTTTTTTCATTGATATGTGTGATAAATGGGAGGCCCGTTCCTGAAGTTGCGTATACCAAAATTATCAATCCAGCATCACACAGTTTCCGAAGCGCATTTTTTAATACGGCAGACGTGGTTTCAGGATCTATAGTTGTGTACTTTAACCACTGTCCAATTAGGCCCGGAGCCTTTGCAAAGATTGTTTGCATATGAACGTGGGGAGTTCTTCCCGAATATTTTCCAAAATCCTTTCTAAATGTTGTCAAAAGAGCGGTTTGAATGGTTTGACATTGTGAAAAATTTTTGGATGCAAGGAATTCTGCAACCACGGCCGGCATTCCTCCGAGTGCAAAATATTCCCGCACTAATTCAAGCAGGCGTTCGTGAACAGCCAATTCTATAGTGTCTTCAATATGGACCGTTTTTAGATGCATTCTCAGCTTTGAATTACCCGAGGCATCAAGATATTCTCCGAAAGATAATGGTCTTAAATACATGAATTGCACACGTCCAACAGGCATGCGAAAATGAGAATCATTCAGTACAAATTCAAGTAATGACCCTGCTCCAATAATGTGTAGAGATTGCATTTGTTCTTTAAAATAGCGAAGGGCCATGATGGCCTGAGGACATTCTTGTATTTCATCTAAGAATAAAAGGGTTTTTCCTGGGGTTATCGTTGATCCTGTTACAAGTTCAATGGAATTGATAATTTTTATGGGTTCGAGAGTTATAAAACAATTTTTGTATTCCGGATGTTCTTCAAAATTTAGGATTACACAATTTACAAAGGAATCTTTTCCAAACTTTTCAACAATGTGAGTTTTTCCAACTTGTCGTGCACCGCGCAGAAGCAGAGGCATTCGCCTATCATAATTTTTCCATAGCAATAAGTGTTGTTCAATATCTCTCTTCATACCTTGTAAAATATCACATAGATTCATTTTTTACAAGGCAATTTCATAAGTCTGCTATTGTTTTTACAAGGCAATTTTCTTTTCCTTTGTCGAATTTAGATCAATTGAGAGGCAATGGTATCGTAAAAAAGGATGCCTTTCGAGGTGAGTTTAAGTTGATTGTTAGCTTTTTTTAGGAATCCATCTTGCATAAGCGATTCAATGGATTGCAATGTTGAATTATCGACGGGGAAATTGTCTAAATTGACACCTTCTAAAATGCGAATGCCTATGACTAGCAATTCTCGTACTTTAGCATCTGCGACAAGATCTTCTTGAAAATCGACGGGCGACTCCCCATTCTCAAGCATTTTGCAGTATTTATTGAGATTTTCAATGTTGCGAAAGCGCTTGCCTTTCCAATAACTAAATGCAGAGGGCCCCATGCCCAAAAAAGGGCGACCCTGCCAATACCCTATATTATGTCTGGAATACGCTCCATCGCGCGCGAAAGCTGAAATTTCATATTGTTTGAGTCCTGCATCATCAAACTTTGCAAGAGCCATCTCATACATTTCTTTACTATCCTCATGAGAAGGCAGTAACTTTTCCAATGAGTCCCTTTTTTTGTAGTAAACCGTGCGAGGTTCTATTGTCAGATTGTAAAGTGATAAGTGTTTAATAGGAAGTCTGCAGGCCTCCAGCAGGGTGTTTTCCCACATTTTTAACGACTGCCCAGGTAAATCATACATCAAATCAATAGAAATATTCTCAATGCCCGCCTCATAAGTTCCATGAATGGCATCAATGGCCTTTTTTGCTGAATGTTCTCGAGAAAGTACTGTGAGAAGGTTTTCATTCAAAGACTGTACGCCGATGCTGACTCGATTAATGCCTGCCTGTTTATATGCTGACATTAGGTCGCGGGTGATATTTTCTGGATTGGCCTCAAGAGTGATCTCACAATCCGGTGAGATGTTTGAAACCAAACTTAATAGATGTTCTATCCTGTCCGGCCCAAAAAGCGCAGGAGTTCCTCCTCCAAAGTAAACGGAGACTATCTTTTTACCGACGAAATTGTGTTTGATTAGTTCCCACTCAGTTGAGAGCCCCTTAAGCAACAGGGTTTTATGGTCATCTTTGTCGGGAATGACATAAAAATGGCAATAATCGCACTTTTTTTTGCAAAAGGGGATATGAATGTATAATGAAGCTTCCACTATTGACTACCATACGTCGGCGTCGGGGTCTACGATCCCTTCTCTCCAGCGCTTTGGGTTGAAGTAGGTGCTTTCTTCTTCTTCGGTGGCTGTGGCTTCTTCTTCATCATCTTCTTTTTCTTCGATGATTGAATTGTCGCCGGTGCCAGATTCCATTTCAGTAGAGTAGTGGGTATCGGCGCCCCCCATTCCTGTTTCACCAGCATCGATGTCTGGAATAGTTGGCATTTCGGTATAGCCGGCGCGGGTGGGTGCTCTTTTTGGAGTTACATATTCTTCGCCTTCGCCGCTTTCTTTGAGAAACGAGAGTCTTTCTCTTTCTTCGTCGATTTTTGCTTTTATATTTAGAATTTCTTCCTGATGCTTAGTGATATCCCGTTTAGGAACTAGGCCTAATTTGAGCCATTGTTCAAGGTCGTTGAGTTCGACTTCAAGTTTTTTAAGTCTTTCACTTTTAAAGTGTTTCATTTCTTATCCATAGTGTTAATAGTTAAAAATCCCTGCACCGCTCCAAAAATTAATGCCCGTGTTGTTATTAGTAGAATTCTTTTTAATTTTTCACAAGTTATTTTTGTGAAAACTGGAAAAAATAGTACGGTTCAGAGGCCGGAATTATAGAACATCTTACGAATTAAGTGCAATAGTATTTTTGCCATACGAAATTTTTTTGAAAATGTCTTGATTTTACTCAATATATTGAGTAAAATTACTCAATAGAGCGAGTAAAAGATTGGAGGTCAAAATTGAAGAAACGTCCTATATTTCAGCAACTGTTAAAGAGACTTGAGGAACCGCGAAAATTCATACAAGTACTATTAGGCCCACGGCAAGTTGGAAAAACGACCCTTGCTTTACAGGCCGCTGAAACAATTAATCAACCGTACCATTACTGCTCGGCAGATCTTGTTACGCTTCAAAACCTCTCTTGGCTTGAGCTTGAATGGGGAACTGCGCGCGAAATGGTTAGGGGAGGAGGTAGTGGACTTCTCATTATAGATGAAGTACAAAAAATACCCCGCTGGTCCGAAGTTATTAAATCATTATGGGATGAAGATACAAGAAACCAAATAAATTTACGTGTTATGATTCTTGGGTCATCTCCGTGGCTTATACAAAAAGGAATGACTGAAAGTCTGGCAGGCCGATTTGAGGTCCTGCCGATCACGCATTGGTCCTTTCATGAAATGAATTTGTCATTTGGTTATTCATTGGAACAATATATTTATTTTGGAGGTTATCCTGGTGCTGCCTCCCTGGCAGACATACATGACTCAGGACGGTGGATGCATTATATTAATGACTCATTAATCGAAACTACCATTTCAAGAGACATACTTTTAATGACGCAAGTTAATAAACCCGTTCTATTGAGGCGACTATTCCAGTTAGGTGCGACATACTCAGGACAAATTCTTTCATATACAAAGATGTTAGGTGAACTACAAGATGCTGGAAATACCACTACATTGGCTCATTACCTTGAACTATTATCAGGTGCTGGTCTAATAGGAGGAATCCAGAAATATGCCTCGCAAAAAGTAAGGCAAAAGGGCTCCAGTCCAAAATTGTGTGTGTATAACACGGCGCTTATGAGCGCTCAGACTCTAAAATCCTTTGCCGAGGCAAAGGATGACCGAGCATATTGGGGTCATTTGGTTGAATCGGCGGTGGGTGCCTATTTGTTAAATAGCATAAGGGGCACTTCAATAGAGCTGTTCTATTGGCGTGAAGGGGATCGAGAAGTTGATTTTGTCTTGAGAAAGGGTGTGCACTTGATTGCAGTTGAGGTTAAGAGCGGAATTGGTTCGATTCGAAAGTCTGCGTTGGATGAATTTATAAAATCGTACGAACCTTTTCGTGTCATCTTAGTAGGAGAGGGGGGAATCCCGTTAGATAAATTTCTAAGAATCTCCGTCAATGAATTGTTTACTTGAGTAAAATGCTGCAAAAATGATGAAAAGCACCTCGCATAAAAGATAGGCATAGAAGAAGATTTCGCCGCCGGACCCAAAACCATAGCTGTGAAGGCCCGTGCCTAGTATGTAGTTAACTCCGTACCAGGTAAAACCTATAGCGCAAAGACCAACGATTGAGCCAATGGCGAGGCCGAAATTTTTAATGTGTTGAAAAGTATAGAGGTGGATTCCGATCAGATAAAAGCAGCTGGAAATAAAGGCCCACGATTCTTTGGGGTCCCAATCCCAAAAACGGCCCCAGCTTTCGGCAGCCCAGACACCTCCCAGGATGGTGCCGGAAATAAGAAGTGTCGTTCCTGCATAAATTGAATGCAAAATATTTTGTGCAATGCTTTTCATTGCAGGGGTTTCATGCTTGTGATACAGGTGCATTCCTAGATACACATGGCCAAGAATGCCACCCAAGACAAAAAGGCCATAGCTTCCAACGACCATTAATACGTGAATTGCAAGCCAAAATTGGGAGTCTAAAACCGCCTGTACGTTCTCCATTCCATTATTTAGTTTCGTCACCTGCAGAAACAGAAGAAAAAGGAATGCGATGGCAGAGGAGGCAATTAAAATAGCTCTGTTTCTAAAGAAATAATACAATATTAAGCTGCTAAGTACTGTGATCCATGGTACATAGACGACCGTTTCAAACATATTTGAAACAGGGGGCCTTCCCAAGATAAAGCACCGAAGGGCCAACAGAATAGTGTGTAAAATGAATGGCACTGCAATGATTAAGGGGCTTCTTCTGGTGTAGAATAGTATGATTACAGCTAATCCATAGCTCGCCATCGTTAATATATTCAAAGGGTATTTATAGTAGAAATATTCGGCTTTTAACTGCAGCATCGTTGGATAGTAAAGGTGCTTGTCCCAGGCGCTTTGATATACTGTGCCGGCAATAGTGGAATATGCTGTCAGAAGATCTGCGGCAAGGATATTTTGTTCGAGTTGCAAATAGTCTGACTTTAACTTTTGAAATATCTCTTCTGAATAAGCTGTAGGGTTAGTTTTGGATTTAAGCGAGGAAAGTGGAATCCATTGCCCCCCAGGGTTCTTGCTTGGCAGCATATTTAACTCGCCTGCAGATTCAAATTCTTTCAATTTACTGATGATTCCCATGAATTCCTCTGCAATAATCTTTGAGGATGAGTCACGAGTATAATGAAATCGCATTCCAGGCTTTAAAAAGTTCCATGGTGGATTGTTTGGAATAGAAATGATTGTGATAAAGGCACCATTTTGTTCGATCCATAGGCCTGGGGAAAGGGAGGGGAGTTCTAAGCGTTCTGATTTACTTCTATTGAGTGGATCATTGTAGGCTAATTGATAATAATAGGGGATGAGGGTTTCTAGTATTCGGAGATTTGTAGTTGGGTTATCGTATATGGCGTGATGGAGTTCGTAATAGGAGAAATTGCTTGTTTTTAGATCAAAATTAAGGAGCTCTTTTAGTTTGGCGTTATGGAGTTTGAAAATAGGAGAATCGTCCCATTTTTGGTGCCCGAGAAACTGCATTTCCGGTAATGCTTCGGCAATTTCAGAGGGCCAGTTTTGAGCATAGGCATTGAGCGGCCGAAAGCGGCCCTTGCAGGCTACGGGTATCTCATCAAACGGGGTCGCTGCATTGAGCACTGTCGTCAGAAAAAGTAAAATAGTAAGAATGTATGTCATCATAGCCTAGCTTGTTCTTGAACAAAAAAGTTGGTGAAGTTGATGTTGCACTTTTTTGCGGTCATTGGCGTGCAAATTTCCAAGACGTCCTATAATAATACGATGATCAAGAGTAAAAAGTTTCAAGCGAATTAGTGAAGGAAAAGGAAGTCCTGCCGTCTCTAAATCTTCGATTTCTATATCGGTAGGCCATTCCATCTGAGATCCAGCTTTTTTACTTGTGATCATCGCTAAAATGCTGGCTCCCACTTTTATGTTAAACTCTCTCGTTGGAGTAAGAATCAGGGCAGGTCGCCGTTTGGTTGTGTTTTTATCGACGAATGGAAAAGGCACTTTGACCACATCAAATTGATTATAACTCTCCATAGGCTTGTTCATCCTCTTTCAACTCCCATTCTGTTAATGTTGTATTGATTCCTTCCAAATAATTGATGTCTAGCGGATATTGTTTACGTATGACGACAGTTTTATCGTCCAGAATTTGATATACAATTTGACTGCCTTTTTCGAGATGAAGAACATCTCTTACCTTTTTGGGCACAGTCGCTTGATACTTAGAAGTTAGACTGGCTCGTATTGCTTCCATACTGTAATACCTCCTTACCTATTAGTGTAATACATTATTGCATTTTTGGTCAATCATTTCGTTCATTTTGTATAATTTAAAAAAACTTGTATATAAATGATAATGCTAATAGAATAGAGATATAAGTATCTACTTAAAATATAGGTGTTTTATGAAAATTACAGAAAAACAAATTATGAAATTTAGCGAATTAGTTGATAAAGAACACGATATAAAGGTTGTCGATAAACGAAAGCAGAGCGAATACTACCTGAAGACAATGCCTATTCTTGGCAAAATAGCATCCCTTTTGGTCAGGATACCCTTTCTAAATAAATACATTGAGAAAAAAAGCATAGAGTTTACTACTCAATTCAATATTTCGAGAATAAGCCAAATTGCCGATGAAAAAAATGTGACTTACATCGACAAATTAGTGAAAAAGGTTGAGAGAAATGGAGCAAGAATAATCAATAGTTTTCGAAAAGACGAAATCATCAATCAAGTTGACAGCCTAAAAATCATTGGCGATAATACTGAGGCAATCAGGGATAATCTAACCAAAGTAAAAGCTCGCTACCATAATTGTAATAGCACTGTAGAAAAAGAAATATTACAGGAATTAGATAGCATTGAACATGTTCAAATGAATCCTAAACTTCGAATTCCTAATGAACACCTGAGCAGGCTAGTCAGTATAGCCACAGCACCTGACAAAGAAGTAGCTATAGACGGACATTTCTTCAGGGGGGTCCTCACTGAAATGGGCGGTACGATATTATTCGATTATGATCGAATGCATTCAACCTCAGATGAATTTTACAAAAAAAACTGGGAAGAAAAAATTATTGAAATTGCTGATTTTCACAACATACTCCCTTCCGAATATATTAAAGAGTTACCCGTCCCAGGTCCACTCGATCAAAATTTTAGCGGATGGTATGGCGAATTGTTAGATGTCATAGGCATGGTAGCAGATTCCAGAGAGGCACATCCAGAGTTGCCAAAAGACAAGATGGATGAATATGTTCATGAAGCCCTTACAAAATCCTTCGAGGATTTAACTCAATATCCAGAAATTCTCGAAAAATTAATTTCAGGACATTATGAAAAATCGGGAATTGGAAATGAGGAAGTGGTAAAAAGAGGTCTCGTCAGCTTTCTCGATCAAAAAATAGGGGATAATAATCCCAATTTAAAAAATAATTTATTGGAAGTTTTGGATCCTAACGGCCCTCTAGGCCATTATGGTTTAGTAAAAATTATCATTCCAGCCGTTGGTAGGCTTATCGATGACTACGAAAAAAATCCAGAGACCTTGCGCCGGATGAGTACTGGTGAGTTGTTAAGCAAGATAAGCGAAAGATGTATTTTAGTTGAGACAATGAGAAATGAAAGAATCTTGAATGACAATGAAGCCAAATGGTTTATAGAATTAAACACTGGAAGAGGCAGCGACATATCTGAACCTTTATTTCGAAATCTTTTTTCCTTGATGTCCCAAGTGGGATTATGCAAGGAACGAGATGCAACTCGCAGGGGAGTTATCGAAATAATTTTAAGTGCCTCAGTTAAAGCAAAGAACGAGGGATTTACCGATGATACCATTTTTGGTTCTATATCCAATCTATTAATTAATCAAGAGACAGAAGAGCCCGACTGTACAAAATGGGACCTTAGCTCCGATTTTAGCAAGGAAGTGCAAAATCCTTACCTCGCCATATCAAATCAATCTAAAGAACCAGAATATTTCCAGAAGTGGAATACATTTTTAAAGTCAAAGGAATCACGCAGTAATGGCGGCCTCACCGAAGCCTTTTTAAATGAATTTGGTTATGGTATTCCTTGCTCTGAATACGCTTTGGGGTGGCAAGCGCGAGATGTTATAGTCAACTTATTTAAAACTGCAGACAGCTTTGCTAAAAATTATCCGCAATATGATAAGAAAGCTGTTGTGCAGGCTTTACGGGAAAATTTCCTTTATAAGATTGAAGTCCAAGAAAAAAACGATGCAGAATCTGTTAAAAAAACATCAAATAACATAAAAGAAAGCGACTTAATCAAGCTCGTAAACCGGCATGAAATTGAGATTCTCTCTGATGAAAAAGGTATAAAAAAACTAGGAGTCCTTTTGTATGGCATGATGTTCACCGATCCAAACACTCCTCTGAATGCACATGGAAAGAAAAATTTAGATGCATTGCTAACACTGATGGAAAATTTTTCTAAAAACGAGGAATGGCCCGATGGCATTATAGAAAAAAAAATGGCGCAGGCTTTAAGGGAACCCGCTCTTCAAAGGTCAACAAATATCAGCAAACTTAATGAATACTCCGACACACAAATAAATGCCCTAATTAGCAGCCTCAACGCCAGAATGGAAGCTGCCGATGTTTCAGTCTCTTTGACCGAAGTGAAATCAAATCTACAAAATCACCCAAACAAAGCTCTAGAAGCAATACTAAAAAATATTTCCTCTGAGTTCGAGAATCCTGAATCTGCTGAGAAGACATTAGAGACTATTTCCAAGGATATGCGCAACATAAGTGAAAACCCTGAACAGATGAAAATGGCAAAAGAGGGTATTTCTCTAATATTAAGAACAATATTACCTGAAAATATCACAGGAGTCGGTGGCTTTGCTCAATTAAAGGGCGAGGGAATTTCTATTCCAGTTTCCGAGGCAATGAATGGCCTTATAGATGCTTTTAAGGACTATGAAGGACCTAGTGCAAATCGAGAAGAATTAGACAAACTACCTTGGTCTAAACAAGTTGCAGAGATCATCGTTCCGGGCATTATCGGTGTTGTGAAAAAGGCTAGAATTGAACATTTCGAAGGAGGAGAAAAGAGCTCATTCACCGAATTAGTAGAGAATACATTTCCAAAATTGATTAATCCAAGTCCAATTGCCCGTTTATTTATGTGGGCTGTTAAAAGTAATCCAAAGCTGATGTCCGGCATAGCAAAGCGCTTTCAAGGATTTATTGTAAGCCTCGCCGGGAAGCACCTAAAAGCAGCTGTTGAAGAATCTAAAATTGAAGCTGCGAAAACTGAAGGGGTAAGGAAAGTAAAAAAAATGCAATTCAAGGCGCAAATTCCCTCAGGGCTAGGGGTCTTGGAGCTTCTAACCGTAATACATGAACCACTAATTAAGGTAGGCATCAGAGCTTTGCCAACATTAATACAAAATCACGATCTCAGCCGACATAATGATCTAATCAAAAATATATACGATGCTGTCACAGGCCAGGACCTCGACGAGGAAAAATTACAAGCCTCCCTGTTGGAAAGTCTCATAGTCCTAGCAGAAGAGTCTAAAAAGTACGACGGTCTTATCAACAATATCGTACAAGATTTAATTAAACCGGAGTAACAATTCAATCCCATATGCACAACTTAAAAAATTTTTAACACCGAGTTCACAGATAAAACAGAGGGAGCATTGAGTTTAATCATTGCTCCGGCATGCACCAAATATATAGCAGAGCATCACGGTAAAGTGCCGCTTTGATGGGGTCATGGGTCATGTTTCTTATATATTCCCTCAATTCTTTTTCATAAGCCGCAACGGTTTTTTTATCGTAAAGGTCCCACCTTCTTACTACCAAGTGTGAATAAGGGTTTAATGTGTACTTGTTATCCAATAGAAGTCTGAGCTGAGGCGCGATATCAGAGCGTTTGGAGATATACGATTTAGTCATAACATGTTGATAATGATACGATATTGGGGACTTGCCATAAAGATGCCCACCCCTTTTTGCCGGATAACAATGCTCGTCAGCAAAATTGTATGCCTCCTGATTCAAATCACTCAGGTGCGAATTTTCAGAAATCTGAAGCAGAATACCACCTTCTTCATCTAACCATTTTTTTCCAATGAGGAATAATCCATGGAGATATTTATGATTAATCCCAAGTTTATTGAAAAAAGGTTTTAAATTCTTGGCGTAATCAATTTTTGTTCGCGACTTGTCCTTGACAAACAGGCCGATTGAAGAGGATCCAGTGCTGTCAAAATTTGAATATATTCCAAAGTTCAAAGAAAGCAACTGTTTAGCTCTCACGTCATTTTTATTGTCAATGTGTTCACCCCAATAATAGAGAAACTCTTTAAATGTTTGGACGTTAAGGTCTTTATCCCCAGGGACTCTTAGAAAATGAAAATCATCTCTAATCGGAATGTTCACAATTTCCTCAAGTGTAATACGGATGATATCCTGATATATACGATATCCCTGATTAGCTCCATGATATCCTATATGTCCCCAATCTTCATTTTCGGCAATTTTATTAAAAAAAGGAATGAGCTCTAAGGGCACCTTCAACTTTTTTATTTTTTCAGAAATCCTCTTCATACCCTCGCGCTTAATTTCGCACTTAGTCGGTCCACGATAATTACTGTGCATCGGAATTCCAGCCGAAAGTACAGAACTGATTAACAACAATGTGTATAAGAGATATTTTTTCATAATGACATCATAAAGATGCGAAGCATAAAAATCAATGTTTTTGCTCTGGAAAAATTAAATCCAAACCTTTAAACTGATCTTGTGAAAAAAATAATTGTTGAAAAGGCAAAAGAATGGTAAAACTGGGAAAGTCCTAAAACCAAGTGAGACAGAACATTAAACTAGAACAAGAAACAGTCAAGACTGAAGGTGTAAGCGGAGCCAAAACGCTGGGAGATTACACACTTATCAAACAAATTGGCCATGGTGCCCTTGGAGCGGTATTTCTTGCAGAACACCGTTTTATGAAAAAACACTTCGCCATCAAAGTCCTACCCCCAGATTTGAGCACCGATAGAACCTTTATTCAACGTTTTGAAGAAGAAGTAAGTCTTCTAGCTACTCTCGATCATCCCAATATCGTAAAAATCCATAACATTTCTTACGCAGATGGACAGTATTTTCTTGTCACAGAATGTATTGTGGATGGAGATGGAGAAACCACAAATCTTGCACAATATATGCTCAGTCGAGGCGATTCCCTCCGCGAAGAAGAACTCTTTAATCTGCTCAGCCAAATCGCACAGGCGCTCGATTATGCGCACCATCTCAAAGGTAATGGCAAAGGAATTGTCCACCGCGGAATCAAACTAAATAACGTCCTGGTGAGCAAAGGTCAAAACGGGGTCAATTTACTTCTGTCTGATTTCGGCCTTTCTCGAATTATGGGCTCAGGTACCTTTTTAACAAGAACCTTCAAGGCAGTTTCTGAAGCACTAGGAGTCTCCAAAGGATCAGCTGAAATCGAAAAGTTAACTCCACTCCATACCTCATTTTTACAAGGCTTTAACTTCCTAGCTCCTGAACAAAAAAGAATTGGTGCGACAGAAAAAGTTGATATGAAAGCTGACGTCTATGCTTTCGGCATCCTCGCCTATTATATGATCATGGGATACCTTCCTGAAGGGTATTTTGAAATGCCTTCCGATAAGCATCTCATGGAATGGGATTGGGATCTCCTCATCAAAAAGTGCCTCAGCCGCGACCCTGAAAACCGTCCCGAGTTCTTAATGCAGACTCTAGATTTAATTAAAACCATTCCTGAGGGCAGCGTGATAAATCCCTTAGCCGAAGAACTCCTGCAGCAAACAACAAATGAAGTTAAATCACTCAAACCAATTATCCAACGCGAATCAATTGAACGACCAAGGGTGGATCCCGATCCTGCTTCGATTTTCCAAATTGATACCGCAGTCAAACATTACATCCCAGAAGAAAAGATCGTCAAACATGTAGAACCCATCCAAACAGATATGGTGGTTATTAAGGGTGGAACTTTTTGGAGAGGCAGCGATGATGGCAGCAGAGATGAGCAGCCTGGTCATAAAATTACCATTTCAAGTTTTGCAATCGACATCCATCCCGTCACCAATGAGCAGTTCGTTAGGTTCCTCGAGGTTATGGGAGCAGTAAAAGACAGCAATCATAATGACATCATTCGACTCAGAGATTCCAGAATCTTCAGCAGTGCAGGAAAATTTAGTATCGAATCAGGATATTTAAAACATCCTGTTGTAGGGGTAACCTGGTATGGCGCCGTAGCCTATGCCCGTTGGGTAGGAAAACGTCTTCCAACAGAAGCTGAATGGGAAATTGCTGCCCGTGGAGGCATCGAGAATGCCCTCTATCCTACTGGCGAGGACATCGAAAAGCCGCAAGCCAATTTCTTTAGTTCAGATACTCTAGCCGTGATGAGCTATGCTCCAAACGGTTATGCCCTTTTTGACATGGCAGGAAACGTTTATGAATGGTGTCAAGATTGGTATGGATATAACTACTATGAAACTTCAGTGCAAGAACCCATTAATCCAAAAGGGCCTCGACAAGGGGAATACCGTGTCCTTCGAGGAGGCTGTTGGAAGAGCTTAAAGGATGATTTGCGTTGCTCAAGAAGGCACCGAAATAATCCTGGAACAGTAAACAGTACCTACGGTTTCCGCTGCTGCACCGATGTCGAATAAATCTCATTCAATACTTTTTGTGTGTTTAGCCAATATATGCCGTTCTCCAGCCGCTCAAGGCACGTTGCTCCATCTTGCCAAAGGAACGGAACTTGAAGAATTGATTTATGTTGAGAGCTGTGGATTAGGAGATTGGCATCAGGGTAAACTTCCAGATCAAAGAATGCGAGAAGCTGCTATGCAAAGAGGAATTGCCCTTGCAAGCAGAGCACAAGGGATCCAACCCGATTTCTTTTATCGCTTTGATTATATATTAGCCGCTGACCATTCTGTCCTAAATCAGTTGTATGATTTAGCGAGTTCACCTGAACACAAGGCAAAAATCCATCTGATCACAAAGTTTAGTCGCTCCTTCCCCAATGAGGAGATCCCCGACCCCTACTACGAAGGGCAGATGTCCTTTGACCTTGTTCTGGATATGCTCGAAGATTCCTGCAAAGGCCTCCTCGAGGAACTCAACAAAGAACAAAAAAATGAACAAAACTAACAATTCACAAAACTATAAAAACACGAGCTCGAATCGCATTTCAAAAAACTTTTTACAATCCCATTTTTTCTTATCCTGCTTATCCTGCCGCCTGCGATCATGCATATCCTGTTCTTTTAAGGGATAACAGGATATGCATGATCGCAGGCGGCAGGATAAGCAAGATAAGAAAAATTTTAAATGCGATTCGAGCCCGCGTTTTTATAGTTTTGTGAATTGTTATTTAGTATGCGCTTCTGATGCGATTTTGCAGAATGTGGCAGCTGCGATAACTTTTACAATCTCACCAGGGATGAATGGGAAAAAGCCCATAATAGGTGCGTTTTTTGTGCCTACAAAAGTGGCTAACCAAAGTGTTCCCAATCCGAGCTGAATTAAACTCACGGCAAATAGTGAAGGAAGAAGCATCATAGATGAAAGCTGACCTCTTTTTTCAAAAATCCAACCTGCAAGGTAAGCTTGTATAGCCATTCCAAATAGATAGCCCGCACGTGGGCCTATTAAAGCCAGTGAGTCAGACATTCCGCCTGCACAAAAAGGGAGTCCGGCGCTGATTTGCGCTAGGTATGCGATAGCTGCCATGGCTCCCTTGCGGGGACCCAGCATGCCGCCGATAATCATGATAGAAAGCGTCTGTAAAGAAAGGGGGACAGGAGTAAACCAAAGGGGAATTTTAATTTGAGCGCAAAGGGCAATAAAAAGAGAACTGCCAATTACCTGGATCACATTCCATGTATAGCGCTCGTTTTCTTGGGTATGACTTAGCAAAAGACTGTTATTCATAGGGAAACTCCATCAAAAGTTACACCATTATAGTCAAACTTTAAATGGTTGTCAATCGGGTTTTACCATCAATTCGTAGGACCAGTAGGATTCCTTTCTGAGGTCTTCTTGTGTAACAGTTCCGATGCTTCCTTTTTGATCAGGTTCAACAATGATTGTGAACTTGATTAGGTTGTCAAGGGTGTTGTAAGCATCGGTCAACTTGATGCTGAAGCGTATAGGGAAGTCATTTTGATTATGGATGAAGTACTCCTCACCATAGTTGTGGCCTTTTGTATTGACCATTTCTTCGAGTAGGAGGTCGATGTTGTTGTTAGATTCAATCACTTTCATCTCTGCAAACAGAGAGGTTGAAACGCATGTAAATAACAGTAAAAATTTCTTCATAAATATACCCCTGTATAATCTCTAACTTTTATCAAATATCCTTTTATTGTACAAGTGATTTCTTATCACCTACACTAATTGTGAAAGAAAAGTTCTCGCGGGAACTATAATGGGAACATTAGAACTAAAGCAGTCTTTATTGACATAAGGCATATCTATTACAACCTGAAAAGCATGGGGGACTTTTAATTGCTCCTGAAAATAATAAAGAGAAGGGGAAATTCCCTTGTTGTCAGAGTACTTGGCCTCAACTAAAAACCATGGTTGACGATTTTTAGTCACGATAAAATCGACCTCCCGCTTGTTCTTGTCCCTTAAATAGTGCAATTCATATGTTCCAAATCCTATATCTGTCCAATAATGCACAGCCTTGAGCAAATGTGAAGCAATAAAATTTTCAGCTCTTTTTCCATTTTCACGGCATAACGACCAATCCCAAAGATAGTATTTGGGTTCTTTTATGAGTGAACGCGAAACATTTTTTGACCAAGGAGATAACTCATAAGTGAAGTAAAGTGCTTTCAATATTTTTAACCAACTTCGCACCGTTTTATCTGAACATTGCAGTTCATTGGCCAATGAGCTAAATGAAACGTGTTGACCAGCTCTTTCAACCATCATCTCTGCCAAAACCTCTATTTGACCAATCTCTTGAATCCGTGAAAGATCTCTAATGTCTTCGTTAAACAGTTGTTGAAAACGTAGCCTATTCCAACGATTGAAAAATTTTAAGTTTCCTTTAAGATAGGGATCTGGAAAACCACCAAATTTCCACAGCCGAGAGAAACTATCCTCATCAAGATGTTTTGGAGATTTTCTAATTTCGTCATCAGGTAGATTTTGATGAAGGAGTTCGGCGATTGATAATGGATGAAAGCGAAAATAAAAATATCTTCCCATGAGGCTATCTCCGCCCTTTTTGTAAACATCGAGCCTCGCGCTTCCTGTAACTAGGATATGTGCTTGACTAGGATAACTATCATACAATCCTTTCAGGAGAATTTTCCAATTTTTATACTTATGGATTTCATCGAGAATAATAACAGGAACTTCTTCAGCAAGGGAATTTAAAGATGCGAATTCAGCGATTCTAGATGCACCTCCCAAAATGAGATGACGGTGATCGGAATTATCCCAACTTAGATAGTAGACTTTTTGCCACATTTTATCTAAGGAAAGACTGGTCGTAGTTTTTCCTACTTGTCTTGGTCCCATTAAGAAAATCATCTGGCGATTATTCTTAAAATTTTCTGTGATGACATCAAGGTAGAATCTTTTCATAACCTAATATTACGAAAATATACCAATTTATTCAATGACTTTTTCGGAGTCTTATCCGAAAAAGTCATAACTTTTTCGGAGTCTTATCCGAAAAAGTCATGCATTAGCTTGTTGCTTGGATGAAATTAAGTGTATAGAATGTTCACTAATCGTCCTAAGGAATTTTCTTTTACAATAGTACTGTTGTCTTTCAATTTCTCTTCTATCGATTTGTAAATATCTGCTTGGGTTTTTCCTTCTGAAAGGAGGGTTTGAATGATTCTCTCTGCCTCCTCTTGATTATAATTTTGATCATTAATAATTTCATCATATAATTGGAATAGTTGTGCTTCTGCCGCACCGCCAGTGATATCTACTTGCATCTGCATTTCGTGTGCTAATTTTTCATCTTCTGAGGTGTCCATTTCAAATATGAATGGTGCATCAAGTTTCAAATGTTGATTAATTAATTCCCAGTTCTCTCCAAATACTTTTATTGCTTCTGGGACATCATTTTCTACTTTGTCTAGTTCAATTTTTGGCATTTCATCATTTATTCTATTAATGAAATCAACTAATTTTTTATGAATCTCTTCTGGAAGCTTGACTAGACCCTCTTCTTCATTAGGCACGTATTGTTGGATATGATCCCAAGCAGCGGTTGTGTTTATAGCAAAAACTGGAAAATCAATATTTCCTTGTTCGATCAGTGTTAGAATATGCCCTAGAGATTGGAGTCCTTCTTCTAGCTTATCATCGTTATCTTTTTTAACTTGTTCAACGCGTGCCACTTCGGCGGCTTCCGCAGCTGCTTTTGCATCTATTTCTGCCTGTTCAGCAGCAGCTTCATCAACTTTTTTCTTTTCGGCTATTTGTCTTAAGATATCTTGTATGCGTTCTTCCCTAGCTTTCTTTGCTTCATCTATCTTATTTTGAAGTGTTGGAGCTAAAGTTTTTCGACCTCCGGGAAAATTAATGGTATTACTCGAATTCTTGTCCAGTATGGACAGCACTTTATTAGCTATTTCATTTGCTGAAAAAGTTTTTGAGTATTTCAACAGTAGCTCCCATAGGGCTTTCATGTTTTCTGCATTTTTTATGTCATCTTGAGTTTTAAGGTGTGCTAGCTCATTATCGAGATCTTCTAGTTTTATTTCTTCCTCAGCTTGTACTTCAACTGTTTCAGGGACTTCTACCTCCTCTACTGCATGGGGTTTTGCCAATTCTTCTTCGGCTTTCTTTTGAGCAGCTTGTGCCAATCGCTCACGCATTATTCTAATATTTTCTTCTGCTGCGGCTTTTTGTTCCATTGCTAGTTTTTCATCTTCACTAGGTGGTTTATTTGCTTCTTCTTCCTCAAGTCGTTTCTTTTCGGCATCTTCGATTAGTCTCTTTTCATCAGCGATTTTGTTTTCTATCGCATTGGCTACTCCACCTTGAAAGTGAAGTTGTTTGGCCAAGAGTATGCTGTTAACTTTAGTTTCTATTTCCTCTGGTGTAAAACCAGCTTTGTGGTATTCCATAAATATGTTGATTAAATCGGCTTTCTTGCTCCTCATTTGTATGAAATCATTATTGTTTAGGAAAGCTAATTCTTTGTCTAATTCATCCAGCTTAGAGGCTTTGACTACGACTGGTTCAGGTTCTATCGCCTCTACTTTTGGGGGTTCAACAACTTCTTCTGGTTGAGCAGGGATATTTTCCCATTTTTCTCTAAGAATTTTTTGTTCTTCAGACACCTGTGGTGGATTTTCAGCTACGCTTGATGCGACTACTGGTTGATCGTGTGGAAGTTCCACAACTTCTTCTGGTTGAGCAGGGATATTTTCCCATTTTTCTCTAAGAATTTTTTGCTCTTCGGACAGCTGTGGTGGATTTTCGGCTATGCTTGGTGCGACTGCTGGTTGCTTTTTTTCTTCTTCTGAGGAGCTTTCGCTTGAGGCTTGTTTGTCTGCTTTCTGATCCTGTTCAAGTTTTTCCTTTTCGGCATCCATTCGTTTTGTTAATGCGGCAGTAACATTTACTGGAAAACCCATTTTTTCCCGATTCAATATACTCCCTACGTGTTGACGTATGGCTGATGGTGTAAAATTCTTCGTGTATTTCATGAACAGATCAAGTAATTTATCTTTGTCTTCCGCGAGTATTTCATAAGATTGATAGGAAAGCAAAATGCCATCTAAGTCTTCGAGATTATCATATTTTTGTGGTTCTTCTTCCTCTCGTATTATAGTTGTTGAGGTAGATGTTCTTGCAGGGGCTCCTCGTCCTAAATCATCATCTTCACTTTCATCAGATGAAGAATCGGAGGCTTCGTCTTTTCTGGATGAGGGTGGTGTTGTAGGAAAATGTGTTGAAGTTCGAGCTGGGGGTGGTGTAGGTACACGTGTTGAAGTCCGAACTGGGGGAGTTGTTCTTGAGCTGGGAAAAATTTGATCGAAATTTACGTTATTTAAGTCAGCTTTGATGACTGAAGCGGAGAAGTTATGTTTGCTAAGATGTTCCAGATTAGCGGCTTTTAAGCTTTGATGGTACAAATCGCGTACTTTTCTATCTGCCAAGCCGAATGTGACAATATTTACAATTAATCTTAAAATCCAATTACCGATTCCATTGACTTTTTCTAGTTTTCCGTTTTTTGCGTTGAAGCTTCTAAAATTAGGATCATTTTTAAGTTCTTGTAAATTAAATTTTGCAGTTAATAGATCCATAATGCCCCCATCTAAAATTATTCATGCTATTTTCAATTCTGATTATATTAAAATTATCAGTTTATGAGCAATGTTTATTTTACTGATTTTGTTGAACCTAACCGTTTTAAGGTCAAAAAATATATTGATTCAGAGTGTAAAATATGCTATCACCTGAGGATTAAATAATTTTATTTTGGATATTATGAGAAATTTTTTGAGAGTCGCAATTTTGGTCCTTTTTGTCCTTTTTGTCCCTTTTTCTGAGGCTCTTGTGGTGAATAGCCTTACCTATAATGGCAAATTCGATCCGGGGGAAATGAGACGCATAGAAGTGACTGTGACTAATGAAAAGGATGAAGTTGAGCAGGTGGAATTAAAGCTAGTTGATTATTGGACCAATGCTGAGGGACAGCATTTCTTTGAACAAAGTAAAGATCAACAGAGATCCAATGTGCCATGGGTGAAACTTGGGGTTAATAGGGTTACTTTGCAGCCCAAAGAGTCGGCAACGATTCACTATACTGTAAATGTGCCTAATGATCCCAATTTGAAGGGAAGTTACTGGAGTGTTATCATTTTTGAACCTGCGGATCCAATTGCAACTAAAGAGCGTAAAGAAAATGAATTCCAGTTGTTGGTCAAAGTGCGTTATGCATATCATATTGTCACGGACATAGATCAGGGGGAATCTAATTTAAAGATTCTGCAGAAAGACTTTAAAAATTTTAATGGCAAGGAATTATTATGCATTGATGTTGCCAATGTTGGGGAGGTATTTCTTAATCCGCAGATGACGTTGAAGTTGTATTCAGAAGCCGGGATTCTAGAAAAGACCCTTGACGGAAGAAAGGAACGTCTCTATCCAGGCAGCTCTTCCCGATATTTTATAGATCCTGATGGCGTGGAAAAGAAAAATTACAAAGTATTTATGCTATTGGATAATGCTGATGGTAACATGTTTGGAGAAGCTTTTGATTTGCGGTTCCCATGAAAAGATTAATACTATTGATGTTGTGTTGCTGGGTATTCTTGCATGCTGAGTTTGAGCTTACGTCTCCCGCTATACTTGAGGTTGACCCTGGAGAATTCATTTACATAAGCGGTTTGTCGAAAGAGGTAGAAGACGTACGCTTGCAATGCCCTGAGAATTGGAAGGTTGTCTCGGGATTTGTCCCAGGCACTGTTCAAATCTTTTGTGTGAAGGTGCCGCAAGAGGCATTAGCAGGTGAATATGAAATTGCCATTGCTGCTCAAACCATTCGTGTAAAAGTCCTTCCAAAAGAAGACTTTTCAGCTAGGGTTGAGAATATACAATCGAGTTATCTTCCTGATGATCCGATTCATTTGAACTTAGTTTGTTTGAATCGAGGAAATATCTCTATGACAATACAGGTCGAGGTAACATCGGATCCGATATGCGACCTTGAATGTTCAGATGAGTGTCTTGAAATTCAACCAAGTGATTTAATATCTATTCCACTTCACGTAAAACCTAAAGCCAATTTTGAAATTGAGAGGCAATTTGTTTTATTAAAGGTTAATGATGTAAAAACTGGAAAATATATTTATCAGACGACGTTAAATCTAAATGTTGTTCTTCCAGGCGCATCTGAAGATGATATGTATGTAAGAATACCTTCGGCTGTTTCGGCAATGGTGCTTGGAGATAGTAGCAGCACGGCATTCGCAGTCAAATGGGAGGGGGGTGGAATTATTGATCCAACGCGGGATCGTTATTTAGAATTTCTATTTCTAATTCCTACAAAAAATAATAACGTCATTTATTCAAGTGATCAGGTTCTCTATTTGGCCATGAGTGAGCCTACTTGGGACTTTCAAATAGGTGATAGCATATATAATTTAACCCAACTTTCACAAAATTATGTTTATGGGAGGGGCATTGAATTAGATTTGTATGGCGATGTCTGGTCGGTGGGAGCGCATTACAATCAGGATTCTTGTGATAGGAGTCCTAATCTTAAGGAAACATGTGGATATATCGAATATGCCCCTACTCCTATTTTTAGTATGTCGGGGAATTACTTACATAAGAATCAAAAAGACTTTTGTGATGCGAATATTGCTACTCTTTTGACCGATTTCGAATTCCCTTCCAAAGTATTCACAGAAATAGAAATTGCTAATAATTTTGTGAAAGAGACTAAATTGAGAAATTCCGGAGCTTACAGAATTGAAACTCAAGGAAAATGTGGAAATGATACTTGGTTCGGCATAGAGCAAGTGGGAGCTGGTTCAAAATTTAATGGAAGTTATGAAAATGTAGATTCCACATCAGCAATCATTGATTTTCCGATTAGAAATCTTGTCAGAGGAAACCTGAGTTATACACGTCTGAGACAAAATTTTATAAATTACTGCAGCAATGAAGGGACCCTAGAGCCTCGTCAATATCAAATCAATGGTAATTTGAATTATAATATGATTTGCGGGGGCATATTGGGGCTTAATGCTTTTATTTTGCGAGCGAAGGACGTTGGTAAAAGAGAACAGTTTAATTTTTTGCAAAAGTGGATAGGAGCCTCGTTTTCCAGAAATTTGCGAGATTATATTTTCAATTCTAGAATAGCTTTTGGAGCACAAAATGATTTTTTATTGCATCATTCTGTTGACAATTTGAAGAGTTTCTACTTTTTTCTCGGCAAAAATTTTACTCAAAATTGGCGTGGAGCCATTTTTTATGATGGAGGAAATACAAACTATTATGACCCTAAGCCTTGGCGGGATACTTTTGGGGTATCGACACAATTTAGATATGGCTCTGGTTCCTATTTAGATTTATATGTCCGCAATGTAAAAACGAGTCCCAATAAATTTAATTTTTTGGAGTGGGGGGTGAACTATGTGCATTTTTTTAAAAACCGACATCAGATTCAGTTGGCAGCACAAAATATAAGGTATCGTTCTTCCATTAAAGATGATTTTCAATTTTTCCTCTCTTACACTATTCCTCTTTCTTTACCTGTTGGGAAAAGAAAGGATGTAGGATCTGTCAGTGGATATGTTTATGATGATTATGAGAGAAAAGCAGTCCCTTTTGCTACAATCAATTTAAACGGAAAAAAGGCTGTCACGGACGCAGAAGGGTATTTTAATTTTTCATCGACACCCGTGGGTATGCATGCTCTAAAAACAGAAAATCTTCCCCAAAATCTCTTGGCACAATATGAGATCTCCCAAAATATCAATGTTTTAGGTGGAAAAAAAGTTGAAGTCCCAATTTCGGTAGTACAAGCTTGTTCTATTAAGGGGACAATCAAACTTTATGTCTTTGACGACACTATCCCGCCTTGGGAAGAATCAGAACCACATATTATTGAAAAAGAAGTTGTCGCAGGCCTTAGAATATTTATTAGCAGTGAAAACGGAAAGGAAGTTTATACAACTATTTCAGATCGAGAAGGTTCTTTTGAATTCGCGATGCTTCGACCAGGGAAATGGACTATTAGCATCAATAATAATCAAATTGCCTCTTCACATTTTCTAGAAGAAAAAGAGTTAATCTTAAATGTTAAACCTAAAGAAGATAAGGTTGTTAATTTAAGGGTTCTTCCTAAAACTCATAAAATCAAACGTTTTCAGTAAAAAAAATATTGCATATATTCTTTACAAATACTACACCTAAGGCAGAAGTAAAACTTTTTTTTAAGGAGTATATGAACAAAAAACTGATTTTCGTCGGACTAGCTACTTTGGTATTAACCCAACAAGCTTTGTTCGCATCAACAACCGCAACAGCCACGGTTACATGGACAGTTGCATCCATTGATGCTATTTCAGTTTCCGGAAATCCAGGAACATTGACTGTTAATTCTGCAACCGCCGGTAGTGCCCCTTCGAGTGCTGCTGATTCAACAACTACTTATTCCGTGACAACGAATAATACAGCTAGAAAAGTTACAGGAGCTGTAGGCGTTGCCATGCCTACGGGTGTTACTTTGAGTGTTAACTTGGCGGCGCCTACAGGTGGAACTTCAATAGGAAGCGTTGGTTTGACAACAACTGCACAAAGTTTGGTTACAGGAATAGCCAATCTTGCACAGTCAGCGTTAGGAATTACGTATACTCTCGCTGCAACAGTAAGTGCGGCCCAAGCTTCTGCACAGACAGCGACCGTCACATACACTGTCGGACCCTAAATAATACAACCCCGCTTTATTCCAAAGCGGGGTCTCAAGCATAGCTTTACGCATAAGTTCATCCTCATTTTTTCTTATCCTGCCTATCTTGCCGCTTGCGATCATCCATATCCTGTTCTTTTAAGGAATAACAGGATATGGATGATCGCAAGCGGCAAGATGGGCAGGATAGGAGTCAGAGAATTTCTAGAAAAATTCGCTGCCGTCTATGGATTGAATCACATAATAACTGAAGTTTTCCGCCCAGATGATGGTTGCATCGCCCGTGCTGTCTATAACAATCGCTGGGGTGATGGCATCTAACGTTGGATCAGAATGATCTACAGATGAACTCCAAGAGCCGCCAAACGGCAAAGTGGCAGTTTGAAGAACAAAATTCGTGCCATTTAATCTGGTCCATACTGCTATTGCATTCCCGCTAGGGTCGACAGCTACCATGGGTGATGCTGAATCTTGACCTGAATCAGAAAGACTGACTGGATCCGTCCAAAAATAACTATTTAACGTAGCGCTATAATTTGAAAATAGACTTGAGCTTTCGACGAGTAGGTTTTCTCCATCATTGCGTGTCCAAATGGCGACGCCATTTCCTGATGGATCGATTGCAACTTGTGCGTTGTACGCATCTTCACCGGGTTCAGAAAGATACATTGGGAAGCTCCAGTTGCCATTGGAAGGCAAAATTGAAGCTTGGGTTATGAAGTTGTTACCATCAAATCCGCTCCAAATTGCTACGGCACTTCCGTAATTATTGATAGCCACTTGGGGGTTCATAGCATCGTACCCTTGTATAGAAAGGTAGGTAGGATTTGACCAAACACCGTTGATTGAATAGGATGCACATTCTGTATTAAGATTTGTGCCATCAAAACCGGTCCAAATGGCGATTGTGCTTCCGGTTGAATTAGTTGTTACTTGAGGCTGGAAAGCATATTCATAGGGTTCTGAGATATCTTCAGGAGCGCTCCAAACACCATAGTAGGTTCTTCGTATAGCTTGAATTCCAACGGAATCACCATCATATTTTTCCCAAACGACAACTATGTTGCCTATGCTATCGATGGCTACTTTAGCGTTGGCTGCAGAGATGCTAGGGTCAGAAAGAATCACAATATCTGACCAGCTCCCTCCAAATTCCCTCATTTTAACATTAATTTTGGAATTGGATACGCTATAGCTTTCCCATACCACTACGGCATTTCCAGCAGCATTCATGGCTACCATTGGATTATAGCTATCTTCACCAATGGTTGAGAGGTCTGTGATGCCTGACCATCCTGCATTTGATGATTTTGTTGCGGATCGTATTTTGATGTTTTGTCCATTAAATTCAGACCAAACCGCAATAGCGTATCCTGTGGCGTTTACTGCGAGATCTGGTGTTGTGGCCTGGTTTGCGTATGACGTAAGAGTCACAGGACTTGACCATGATGCCATTAGAGGGGTTCCATTAAATATTGCGACCATTGTGATGACAGCATAAATCGAGATGCTAAGTAAATTCACGTGAATACCTCTTTTGTTGAAGGTTAAAGAATTTCAATAGCATCTATTTCTATATAGAAATCCATTTCTTTGCAAATGTTTTTTTGCAGGGCTGTGGTTCTGCCGTCTCAGGCAGCAGAACCACGGCATGAAGAATCTTAGAATAATGTTGTTCCGTCGACAGACTGGATTACATAGTAATTGAAATTTTCAGCCCAAATGATTGTTGCATCTCCGGCACCATCTATCACTACGGAGGGAGAAACAGCATCCAAGTGTGGATCTGATAAGTCTTGCGGAGCTGACCATGAGCTTCCGAATGGAAGAGAGGCTGCTTGTAAGACGAAGTTTGAGCCATTTAATCTTGTCCATATTGCTACGGCGTTGCCGAAGGGGTCGACAGCTATGGCAGGGTTTGCAGCTTCACTTCCGGAGGCTGATAGATTTACGGGGATTGTCCAATATAGACTTCCTTGGGTGGCGCTGTAATTTGAGTAGAGAGTGGATGACTGTGCAATATAATTATTCCCATCATTTCTTGTCCATACAGCGACAGCGTTTCCACAAGGATCTATAGCTACTTGTGCATTATATGCATCTTGTCCATCTTCTGATATCACCATGGGCATTGACCAGTATTGATATGAGTCTAAATAGGCAGCTTGAATAGTGAAATTACATCCATCATATCCGCTCCAAACTGCAATTGCTTCGCCGTCGCAATTGATATCTACATCTGTGCCCATTGAGTCAAATCCATATTCAGACAAGTATTCAGGGAACGACCAAAATCCGTAATCGTAAATGGATGCTTCTGTGTATAAGTTAACACCATCGAATCCAGTCCAAACTGCTACAGACATTCCTGTAGTATTTGAAACGATTTGGGGTTGAAAGGCATATTCGCCAGGAATTGATATGTCTTCGGGGCATCCCCAGACTCCATAGTATGTTCTTCGTATTGCTTGAATTGATACAGCAGCGCCTTCGTATTTTTCCCAAACTACGATGATGTTTCCAATGCTATCTATAGACACTTTGGGATTAGCAGCATTTGCTCCGTCCTCTGAAAGAACAAGGATATCGGACCAGCTGCCTCCAAAGGGCTTTAGTCTGGCGCTTACGAGATAACTTTCTCCGTCGAAGCTTCCCCACACTACGATGGCATTTCCTGAAGCATTCATTGCAATTTCTGGGCTGTATGAGTTTATTCCGTCAGGGGTTAGGTAGGTGCAGGCTGACCAACCAGCGCCCGTTGTATGTGTTGATGATCGAACTTTTATATTTTGTCCGTTGTACTCAGACCATACACCAATTGCATATCCCGTGGAGCTGACAGCGACGTTGGGGTTTGTGGATTGGTCCGCATAGGACGTTAAGGTTACAGGTTTTGACCATCCTGCTATTAGCTGGGCTTCGCTGAATAAAGTTAAAGCAGCAAACAAAAATGCAATTCTTAGGTAATTCATACATACACCTCACTTGTTATATGTAATATACTTTTATAATTTATATCTTTTCATTGCAAATAAAAATTTTATTTTTTGTTTTTTCTCCAGAAGAGCAGGATGCTGCCAAGTGCGACGATAAGTCCTCCGGGGTAGGTTAAAAAATATTTAAGAGGATCGTGATTTACGGCAAGTTGCACCCTTTTAACGGCAGTTTCATTTTGGGGGGAGATGTTTGATAGATAGAAACGGTAGCCTTCCCAGGTTTCGTGGACACGGTTCATGCTGATTGTTTTGTCTTCGCCGGAAATTTGCAGATCTGCTTCGTAGCTGAAAGTTTGCGAGGAATTGGCATAATTAATTTGCCTGGCATTTCGAAGTCTTACGCGGTAGGGTATGGAAAGGCTTTTTGGCTGAAATCGGAAAAGATATTCTCCATCGAGTCCTGGGATTTTAATTCCTGTTCCTACCATGTTATAAACAAGAGAAATATAATCGACGTTTGGTCCATTTCGAATTTCTAATGTTATCTTAGGTATGTTTTCTTCAATTTTGTTCATAGGCGGCATGGCTTTGCTACGAAGAGTCAGGGGAGCTTCAATAAAGACCGCATCGGCTTCGTTCGGAATATTTGGTTTAAAGTCGCCTAAATGGATTTCGCAGGCCCGAAATAAAGCGGATAGAAGCCTCCCTTTGCGTACTGGCGCCTCATGGGGTGCTGGAAGCATGTTGCCTGCGGCAAATATTTGTTGAGTTATGACGTTTAGGGGATTATCTCCTGCTGGAAGTTGATATCCGCTTGATCGAAGAAATTCGATGGGTTCATCATCGACAAATAATTTATCAGCCCAATAGCAGCTGGCCAAAAAAGGAGCCTCAATAACTATTTCGGACTCTCCCGCGAAAGCTGGACCCTGTTCTGGATAGAGCCAGCATCCAGAGTTATCCCAGTTGACAAGGTATTCAAGACAGGTTTTTGGAAAGTCGGCTCCAGATTTTACGCATGCCTGTTTGAGGATTTCCAAAGGCGGCGACAATTCTACATTATTTTCTGATGCATTTCTGAGTTCGCTTTCGATAATTTTGTGTATTTCGGCCTCGATTTCCTTTCGAGATTTGAGTGAAGTGATTTTTTCTTGCACAGCATAGCCGCCGAAACCTTTATCGTAGACAATGAGAGAATCCAAAGTATTAGCTCGATACAGGTTTTTTTGGATTTCTCCATGGGCACCATAGAAATAGAGTTGGATATCACCATGCATATCTTGGAAAAATGCTAGTTTAGGCTTGCGTTCGAGGTCAATGAGAATTTTTGATTTATTTACGAGGGCATTTGGGCCTTGCAGGGCAATGCTGACTCCATCAACAACTAATTCAAGTGAGCCGTAAATTAAATCGATATCAATATTTTCTAAATCACCTGTGATGTCTCCCTTGTATATAATTTTTCCTGTGCTCCTTTCTGTAAGGGTGATTGTCAGATCTTTGAAATACTCTTTTTTGACTTCGTATTCTGTATCGTTCGTCTGACGGTGGATGGCGGACCAACCTTGAGGAACTCCTGTGAGAAAAAGTTGATCGTTTTTGATCCATGTTTCCATTCTTTCGTAGGCGTTTGGAGCATATTCAACGATTTTTATTTCCAACCCAGGAAAAGGGGAGAGCCTTTTTTCGAGGTCATATTCTCCGTAGATTACTCCAAAAGCTTTTTTTGGATCTTTTTTTTCGATTTTAATGACATGAGTATTAGGAAGAAATATTTCCTGGCTTGCACTTCCTTCGGTTACGAGCATAATGCCCTGAGTGCCAAAGCAGCTTTTGACCAGGCATCCTGTCAGGATCATCAAGAGGCCCAAATGGGTGGTCAGAAAGGGGATATGTTTCTTCTTGAAGGGCCATCTTCGCAGGGATGAAAATAGAATATTAATGAAAAATCCCAAAAGCATGACCTTGAATATTGGATTGCTGTAGGTAAGTGCCGCTGCATACAGATGGGATTCTGTAGCAGATTCGATGAATGTGCCGGCAATGACAAAAAGAGCTGTGGCGGCTATGAGGAAGATGGCGAAGTAAATGCTGCCGAGAAAGTGGTATAATCGTCTCATGATGGTGGAATCTCGTGAATGAGTTCAAAGCTTCGAGCAAAAGATATAATTTCGAGGCGATGCTTTTGGATCAGTTCCTTGGGACCTTGGGCTTTAATTGTGATATCTGATCGCCATTCCTGTGGTACATCAGGGAGGGTAAGGCGGCTGTATTGTTCTGTCCCTAACTGCATGATCCAACCCATGACCCCATTCTTTTCATTGCTTGCTTCAAATAGGAAGCCCGCGTAGCCCGAAAATGATTGTGGGGTGATGTATTCCGCTGTCGGAACAATTTGCTGCCTCCAACGGGCGATTTGGAGCCCTGGTGGGATCCGATCATTGATCTCATAGGATGGAAAATTGTGTATGGTGATTCGGATTTCATCGATATTGAATTCACAAATAGCTAACGTTGTGTCTGTCGGGGGGGACTTTGGATCGTTTCTGCTCCAGGTGTGTGGAACTTTGATTCTGTATATTGAATCGAAATTTCTACCTCTAAGTTCTTGATATCGTGATGCATGCGATTCTTCGGGAGACGAACAGCCGCACAACAGAATGATTAAAAGTAATAGCAAAGGTTTCATACTCTGCAAAGCATATCAAATTTGACAAAATAAATACCTTTAAAATTATTCATACTTAGGGTAAATCTCGATTGATAGGAGAATTGCATGTCATACCTTGACGGACTAAACGATAATTTGCCTCTGCTGGAAGATTTGTATGAAAAATACCTGCAAGATCCAAGTTCTATAGATCCTTCGTGGCATCCCTATTTCGATCATATGGATGTGGTCGCTTATCGCGAGGTTTCGGCTGATATTCGGATTCGCGATTTGATCAATGCGTATCGTACCTATGGCCATCTTGAGGCTAAGTTCAATCCAATTGAAATAAAATCACGGGAAAAATCGCCTGAACTAAGTCTGGAACATTTAGGATTCAGCACAAGTGAGCTTGGTGAAACATTTCCTACTAATGGACTGATGGAACATCCTACGGCAACTCTCCAGGAAATTATCGATTCTCTACGCAAAGTATACTGTGCAAATATCGGCATAGAATATACCCCTTCGGAGGAACTTAATGCATGGTTGCAACACCGCTTTGAGCAGCATCCACAAAGCAGTCTTACCATTGAACAGAAGAAAATGCTTCTGCAGCATCTCAATAAGTCAGAGCTGTTCGAAGTCTTTTTGCATACAAAATACGTTGGACAGAAACGATTTTCACTTGAAGGGGCAGAAACGCTCATTCCTATGTTGGCTGCAGCTATCGATTTGGGTTCACTTCTTGGTATTGAAGATTTCGTCTTGGGGATGCCTCATCGAGGCCGTCTAAATGTTCTGTGTAATATCCTAGATAAATCATATTCGACTATTTTTGCTGAATTCGATGAGGGCTATATACCAGTCTCATTTGAGGGGAGCGGCGATGTAAAATATCACAAAGGATTTTTCTCCAGCTACGAGACCATGCATGGAAAAAATGTGAATGTCTCATTGACTCCGAACCCGAGCCATCTAGAATCAGTAGATCCCGTTGTCGAGGGAATTGCTCGAGCCAAACAAACCTTAAAAAACAAAAAAAAAGTCATACCCGTTTTAATTCATGGAGATGCCGCAATTGCTGCTCAGGGAGTAGTCTACGAAACCCTGCAAATGTACAATCTCGATGGATTTTCCACCGGTGGAACAATCCATTTCGTGGTAAACAATCAAATTGGGTTCACAACAAATCCAAAAGATGGTCGCTCAACTCGCTACTGCACAGATATCGCTAAAGCTTTCGGAGCCCCAGTATTCCATGTCAATGCTGAAAATCCCGAATCGTGTGTTTTCGTGACCAATTTAGCTGTAGAAATTCGACAAAAATTTAACTGTGATGTATTCATCGACTTGAACTGCTATAGAAAATATGGCCATAACGAATCGGATGAACCGGCTTTTACACAGCCTCTGGAATATAAATTGATTCGAGAAAAGCGTCCAATACGAGAAGTGTATCGCGATGCACTTATTCAAGAAAATATCCTGGAAAAGAAAATCGTTGATGCGTTTGAAGAAGAATTTAAAGAATCCTTGCAAACACAAATGGCAATCAAAAATGAAGAAAAAGCTGCAAAAGATGTTATAGAAAAAACAGCTCGAAAACCGGAAATATCGAAACAAATACTGCTCGATGTTACAAAAGCATTGTCACATCTCCCTGAAGGATTTAGTATTCACCCAAAGCTCGATCGTCTCGTTAAAGAACGCCTCGCCATGGTAGAAGAAGATAAACCAATCGACTGGGGGATGGCTGAGACATTAGCTTACGGTACCATACTTTGGGAAGGGGGCAATATCCGCATCAGCGGCCAAGATGTCTGCCGTGGAACATTCAGCCACCGTCATGCCCTATGGATGGATCAAGTCAAAGAACAAGCTTACTTTCCACTACAACATCTTAAACCAAATCAAGGTCGTTTTGATATTTATAATTCACCCCTGACTGAATATGCCGGCCTCGGTTTTGAATACGGATACAGTTTGGTCTCGCCAGATGATTTAGTCATCTGGGAGGCACAGTTCGGTGATTTTTGTAATGGCGCCCAAATTACCATAGATCAATATATCTCTTCCGGAGAACAAAAATGGGGACATAAAAATTCTATAGTTATGCTCTTGCCACATGGCTATGAAGGGCAAGGTCCCGAACATTCATCGGGTCGGATGGAACGCTTTTTGACCCTTTGCGGAAACAATAACATGCGGATTGTTTATCCAACTCTTCCTGCTCAAATCTTTCACGTACTTCACCGCCAAATCGAAAGCGCAGAACTAAAACCACTCATTGTATTTACTCCAAAAGGTCTCTTAAGACATCCAGAATGCATCAGCAAAGTCGACGACCTCATTAAAGGTTCCTTTGAAGAAATTATAGATGATCCTTTACACCCCAGAAATGCAAAACATGCAATCTTTTGTACCGGAAGAATTTATTACGATCTTCTCGCAGAAAGATCCAAACGAAAGCTAGACAACCTAGCCATTATCCGTATTGAGCAACTCTATCCATTAAATATGGAAAAAATTAAAGAGATCTTAAAGCAATATACCCAAGCAGATCGATTCACCTGGGCCCAGGAAGAGCCAAAAAACATGGGAGCCTGGTCCTTTATTCATCCCTATTTGCAATCATTGATGCCCAAAATCGAATACACAGGTCGTGATTTCAGCGCCTCGCCTGCTGCCGGCTCATACTATTTGCACAAAAAAGAGTATGCGGCAATCATGCAAAAAATATTTAACGATTCGGAACAAAAAAAATGAAAATAGAAATCAAAATACCAGCTATGGGAGAATCCATCTCCGAAGCAACCATCGGAACACTACTAAAAGCCTCCGGTTCAAAAGTCGCCATGGATGAAGAGGTCCTAGAACTAGAAACCGATAAAGTAAACCAAGTTCTCCATGCCCCGCAAGCAGGTATTTTTACAGCAACAGTCAAAACCGGTGATATTGTCAAAATTGGTCAAGTGGTCGGCTTCGTCGATACCGAAGGGGCTCCTGTTGAAGCTCCAAAACCTGAAAAAATTGTTCCTCCACCTCCCCCTCCAGTTGTTCCAAAAGCAATAGCAGGCACTGCCAGATATTCAAAAGAATCCTTTGTAGCGGATCTTAAAAAACCGCCAAAAACAGCGGCGACTCCAAAACCAGCTCCTGTCACCAATGGTCGCGAAACACGGCGTCCCATGTCGAAAATCCGAAAAGTAATCGCAAGCAGGCTCTTAGATGCGCAACAAACTACTGCAATGCTCACAACTTTTAACGAGGTGGATATGAGCGCTGTCATCGAAATGCGAAATAAATACAAAGATCTCTTCCAAAAAGAACATGGTGTCAAATTGGGATTCATGTCCTTCTTTGTGAAAGCAGTCGTTTCTGCTCTTCAAGCCGTTCCAGGCATCAACTCCTACATCGATGGCGAAGATTTGGTCCATCGTGACTACTACGATATCGGCGTCGCCGTTGGGACCGACCGAGGTGTTTTTGTGCCAGTCGTCAGAAACTGCGATCAATTTTCCTATGCAGATATCGAACGTTCCATCGAAGGATACGCAAAAAAAGCCCGCGAAGGAAAATTGGTGGTTGATGATTTACAAGGGGGTGGCTTCACCATCACGAATGGCGGCGTCTATGGATCCCTCCTTTCAACACCAATTTTGAACCCCCCTCAAAGTGGAATATTGGGAATGCACAACATCCAAAAGCGTGCTATCGTTATCAAAGACGAAATTGTCATTCGTCCAATGATGTACCTTGCCCTCAGCTACGATCACCGCGTAGTCGATGGAAAAGAGGCCGTGACTTTTTTGGTGCATGTCAAAGAATATCTCGAAGATCCATCCCGATTTCTTTTGGGGGTGTAAAGTGAAGGAATACGATGTCATTGTCATCGGAGCAGGGCCCGGAGGATATATTGCAGCAATCCGTGCTGCAGAACTAGGTTTAAAAACTGCCTGCGTCGATAAAGGAAAAACACTCGGAGGCACCTGCGTCAATGTCGGCTGCATCCCTTCAAAAGCACTTCTACATACATCTGAAAACTACTATTTTATGAAAAACGAAAGCGCCGAAATTGGAATCACATTCTCTGATGTGAATTTTAACTTCGACAAAATTATGCAACACAAAACCGAAGTCGTCGACGGTCTATGCAAATCCGTAGAAGGGCTCTTTAAAAATAACAAAATCGATCGAATCCAAGGGACGGCACAATTCATCAATCCCAACACCATTCAAGTTGAAAATGAACAACTTTCTGCAAAAAACTTTATCCTCGCAACAGGTTCCGAACCAATCCCTCTTCCTTTTGCACCTTTTGACGAAAAAATAATCGTTTCCTCAACCGGCGCTCTAAGTCTTAAACAAGTGCCCAAAGATATGGTCGTGATTGGAGCAGGTGTTATCGGCGTCGAACTTGCCTCAGTATATTCACGACTAGGCAGCCGCGTAACTGTTGTCGAAATGCTCGATAAAATAACCCCAGCCTTCGAGGATGCCCTGAGCCGAGCCCTTCTACAATCTCTCAAAAAACAAGGCATTACCTTTCATCTCGCTGCCAAAGTGACCAAAATTGAATCCAAGCAAGTCTATTTTGAGGTCAATAATGAAGCTTTGACACTTCCCGCCGATGTTGTCCTAGTTGCCATCGGAAGACGTCCCTATACCAAAGGTCTTGGACTAGATAAAATTGGCGTAGAGAAGACAGAAAAAGGATTTGTTGTCATTAATGCAAATTTTCAAACAAATATTCCAAACATCTATGCCATTGGAGACATCGTAGATGGCCCAATGCTGGCTCACAAAGCTTCAGACGAAGGGATAGCTGTCGCCGAAATCATCGCCGGTCTCACTCCAAAGGTCAATTATGCAAATATTCCCAACGTGGTATACACCTTCCCCGAACTAGCTTCCACAGGCCTGACTGAGGCAGAGGCAATAGCGATGAAACTGAGTGTCATTATAGGTACAACATACTACAAAGGCAACCCCCGCGCCCGCTGCAGCAACTACAAAGATGGTATTGTAAAAGTAATTGGCGACGCCTCCACAGGTCGATTGCTTGGAGTCCACATCTTCGGCGCCCACGCCTCAGAGATGATCGGAGAAGCCGTCGTTGCCCTTCAAAAACAAGCATCCCTAAAAGACCTCGCAGATACCTCGCACGCTCATCCCACCCTCAGCGAATCCATCAGAGATGCATGTCATCAGGCTTATCAATCTTATCAAGCTAAGAATTAACAGGATATGCAGGCAAATGCATCAACATAAAATATCTTTGATTAAGGAGAACACAGAAAACATAAGAGAGATCATTGATATCTTGTTATTTCTCTAACAAAAAAACAGGATATGCAAGATCGCAAGCGGCAGGATATGAATGATTTATGCAACTTCTTACCTTGCTTTATAATAAAAAGTAATTGACATGATCTTCCTATAATCCTTCCTAACCCATATGCATCAACTTAAAAAAAATAACACCGAGTTGACAGAGAAAACAGAAGGAGCACAGAGCTATTTTATACTCAATGACCTCTCTTGTGTCCTCTCGTGTTCTCTGTGGTAAAAAATATTTTAGGTTGATGGGTATGGAGGCATGATAAGAGAGGAGAAGTATGAAACAGTCCTGCCTTTTTAATCAATAGTATATAAATACCTGGTTTATTTCCATGGTAAATGTAATTTTTAAAATTGTATTATCAAAAAAATCAAAACTATCTTTATTAATTTTTTTGAAGTCTTCCGAATATGCTCCCATTTCCTTTACGACCTCATTATAAAATTTCACCTTTAATTTATCTTGGTTATTTTTGTCGTCTTCGTCCGCAAGTTTTAACAAAATATCATATGAATCCGGCGCAAGTGACTGAAAGTTTTTAATCTCATCTTCGTTAAGTTTTCCCATGTCCTCTTTCAGGTCTTTGCTTACACAAGCGATCACTAGTGCCGCTTTAACTGCTTCCTTCGGGAAAACATCCTCTTCTTCATCAAAAATTAGATGTGCCTGACGTATTGATTCAAAAAAACTAATTTCTCGAAATAGAACATTCAGAGTCTTCAAATTTAGAGGGTTTAAATCTATTTCATGCTTTTTCAATTCAATTGCAAATTGAACAAATAATTCTAACTTTAATTTATCTTGATTATTTTTGTCGTCTTCACCCGCAAGGTTTACCAAAATTTCATATGACCTCGGTAAAATCGACTTAAAGTTATCGAGATGTTCTTGTTTAATTTTTTCCATGTCAGCTTCAAGGTCCTTGCTATCACAAGCAATCAATGCGTCCTTTTGAGTTTCAGTGAGTGATTCTATGAGTTCTTCCAGGGGTTCTTCCTGTTCCTGTAGAAATTCTTTATCTCTAGATGCCTCAAGTACTTGATTGAAAAATGTAAGTTTTGATAGTAGACTGCTCAAAGCAATTGTCTCATTTTGCTTGCCGGCTAACTTAAGCTTTAACCTTTCCATTGAATACTCAAAAAAGAATTCTAATTTTAATTTATCCTGTTTATTTTTGTCGTTCTCATTCGCAAGTTTTAACAAAATCTTATATGACTTTGGCATATTTGACTTAATGTTTTTGATCTCATCTTTATTAAGAATTTTCATTTCACTTTTAAGGTCTGTGCTATCAGAAGCTGTTATAATTACCCTCGGAGCATTTGAAAAGAAGTTCTCTTTAAATTCTTTGACATCAAATTTGCCTCCAAAAAACCTTCGTAGAGCCGTAAGAAATTTTAAGACAGTACCTTTTAAGCTTTTTTCCTTACTGAGATCTATATTCCCTTGCTCATTTAATGTGGCTATAAATTTCTTTGCCCGCTCAATTGTAGGATTGGTTGTGCTAGAATCTTTCATTAATTCATAAAATTTCTTAGCAATGTCTTTTAGTGCGACATCTCCCGTTAGTCCACGATGACCCGACGCCCCTTCAACGAATCTTCTTCCACCCATTTTTCCGATTTTTGGTTGTATATCTTTCAATAAATTATTAAAATCAACCATTGTATCGCATTTGTTGATTGCATCTTTAATTGTTGTCATAAAAATATCCTCTGATAAACTATTTAATTTTCTTATCTATTTGTTATTAAAGCATTATTTTTATTTTGAGTCAAACACAAAAACGGTTGCCCCCTGCCTTCGATTTGGGACAAAGCGGGGGTCATGCCAAATGGGATACGGAATGGCATGATTTATGCTGATTCTGTGACAAAGCCGTCAAGTAAATTAGATAAATTATCACTTAAAAATTTGACATTATCCAGATATTTTAAATGTGATTGAAGTGCTTCAAATTTTTCCTTTGCCTCATCTGGGTGTTTGGTACTATAAATGCCAATTTTTACATATAGTTCAATGACAAGCTCAATTACAAATTCTTCTTTTAATTTATTTATCTTGTTTACATCACTTTCATTTGCAAGTTTTGATAATGCACTATAACTGTTTGGAATACCATTTTTAATGATATTTATTTGATCCTTACTCAGTTTACTCAAATCTTCTTTAAGTTGTGATGTGTCAGCATCTAGTATCATTGCTTTTTCACCAGGTGTAAATGAATCTAAATAGAACTTTTTGATTTCAAATTTTCCTCCAAAAACTCTTTTTATTGCAGTTAGAAATCTGATGCAAAAACCTTTAAAGCCCCTTATTTCGCTAAGTTTTTCATTTGCATCTACATCAAATTTTTGTATAGACATTCTTGCTTTCTGTATTGCAGTCTCGTCTGTGTTTGGTTTTTTCATTAATTCCTGAAACTTCTTTGCAATGTCTTTTATTGCAACATCACCTGTTATCCTTTGCCTACCAGCCACTTCATTTGCATTGTTAGAGCCACTGTCTACTACGATCCTTCTTCCACCCAATTTGCCGATTTTAGGTGTTAAATTTTCCAATAACTCACCCAGTTCTTCAATTGATTCAAAACTATTTAGTACTGCTCTAATTGTTGTCATAAAAACCTCTTGATATAAATTATTTAACTCACATTTCTAATTGCTATTAGCACTTTGCACATATTGTAACCCAATAGCGCACTTCAACTTTAATTTATCCTGTTTATTTTTTGAGTCAACCATTAAGAATTTTTAAGGTGATCATAGCCATTTAGAAAATTATTTATATTATTATAAATAAATTTGACCTCGTCCAGTGGCTCTAAACACTGAATAGTTGGTTGTAGTCTTTCCTTCGCCTCAACCTTGTCTTTGTCATTATAATAACCACTTTTTACACAAAGTTCAATGACAAGCTCAATTACAAATTCTTCTTTTAATTTGTTTATCTTGTTTACATCGCTTTCATTTGCAAGTTTTGATAATGCACTATAACTGTTTGGAATACCATTTTTAATGATATTTATTTCATCTTTACTCAGTTTACTCAAATCTTCTTTAAGTTGTGATGTGTCAGCAACTAGTATCATTGCTTTTTCACCAGGTGTAAATGAATCTAAATAGAACTTTTTGATATCAAATTTTCCTCCAAAAACTCTTTTTATTGCTGTTAGAAATCTGATGCAAAAACCTTTAAAGCCCCTTATTTTGCTAAGTTTTTCATTTGCATCTACATCAAATTTTTGTATAGATATTCTTGCTTTCTGTATTGCAGTCTCGTCTGTGTGGGGTTTTTTCATTAATTCCTGAAACTTCTTTGCAATGTCTTTTATTGCAACATCACCTGTTATCCTTTGCGTACCAGCAACTTCACTTACATAGTTATAGCCACTGTCTACTACGATCCTTCTTCCACCCAATTTGCCGATTTTAGGTTTTAAATTTTCCAATAAAACACCTAGTTCTTCAATTGATTCAAAACTATTTAGTACAGCTTTAATTGTTGTCATAAAAACCTCTTGATATAAATTATTTAACTCACATGTCAAATTGCTATTAGAACATAGCACATATGAGTCGAGTATATATATGCTCACACATATGAGTCAACAACGAAAAATTGTTTGTTGAAAAAAGGGCTTGGCAATCGGACATTTGATCGAATCAAATATCCGGATGCCAAGCCCTTTTCTTGCCCGTACCCAAATTTGTGCATCCCGTGGGGATGCCTTCAATAATAGCCCATGATGTAGCGCTGTAAGCGCAAATCGTGGGTCAATGCAAAAAATAACCTTTGCCGCGTAGCGGCACCTAATATAAGATAAATAGCCGCTACGCAGCTTGGGATATATTGTGGCATTACCCATGATTTGCGCTTACAGCGCTACATCATGGGCTATTATTGAAAATAATCCCTACGGGATAAAGGGCAAGAAATTCCACCAGCAAAAGGTGTCAGGCTTGGCATTCGGACATTTGATCGAATCAAATGTCCGAATGCCAAGCCTGAACCTTGAGCAAAAGTGTTAAAATGCCTGGTTTATTTTTGCGATGAATCTAATTTTTAACATTGTATTCTGCAAAAAATCAAAATTTTCTTTATATATTTTTTTGAAGTCTTCAGAATGTGAATCCAATTCCTTTCGGATCTCATAATAGAATTGCACCTTTAATATATCTTGGTTATTTTTGTTGTCTTCATTCGCAAGTTCTAATAAAATATCATATGAATTCGGTATAAGTGACTGAATGTTTATAATTTCATTTTTGTTAAGTTTTTCCATGTCCTCTTTAAGGTCTTTGCTATCATAAGCAATCAATGCGGCCTTTTGAGTATCAGTGAGTGATTCTATGATTTCTTCCAGGGGTACGTCCTCACCCTGGATAACTTCTAGGGGTCCTTTCTCTTTAAGGGGTACATCCTCTTGCAGGAGATCTTCCAGGGGTACGTCCTCTTTCAGGAGGTCTTCCAGGGGTACTTCTTCGTTCAGTAGATCTTCCTTTTTACCAAATGCAGTAGCTATTTGTTTAATGAATGTAAGTTCTGCTACTAGAACATTCATTGCAGCATCCAGCTTATCTTCCTTGCTGCCTAACGTAAGCTTTTCATTTTCAACTCCAAACTCATAAGTAAATTCTAACTTTAATTTATCCTGCTTATTTTTATTGCCTTCATTCGCAAGTTTTAACAAAATCTCATATGACTTTGGCATATTTGACTTAAGGATTTTAATATCATCTTTTTTTAGATGTTTCATCTCAGTTCTCAGGTCTGTGCTATCACAAGCTGTTATTATTGCTTTCTGAGTTTTAGTAAGTGATTTCATGTCAAATTCTTTCCTATCAAATTTGCCTCCAAAAAGCCTTCGTAGAACCGTTAGTAATTTTATAACAACACCTTTAAAACCTTTTTTCCCACTGACATCTATATTTGCTTGATTATTTAATTTAGCTATAAAGGTCTTTGCTTGATTCATTGTATGTTCGGTTGTGCTAGGATCTTTTATTAATTTGTAAAACTTCTTAGCAATGTCTTTTATTGCGACATCTCCTGTTAGTCCACGATGACCCGACGCCCCTTCAACGAATCTTCTTCCACCCATTTTTCCGATTTTTGGTTGTATATCTTTTAATAAATTGTTGAAATCAACCATTGTATCGCATTTGTTGATTGCATCTTTAATTGTTGTCATAAAAATATCCTCTGATAAACTATTTGATTTTCCTATCTATTTGTTATTAAAGCATTATTTTTATTTTGAGTCAATCACAAAAACCGGACAAATTGGGAACATGTTGACCCCCCTCTCCAGGGAAAAACTGACTTCTATATAATTTATCGAGATCAACTATAGGTGTAAATAACACGGACGGGCTAATATTTCTATCTTCTGTTATTATTTGTACAGGTGTCTTAGCTTTTTTAGAAAAGTTAGGTCGCGAAAAATTATAGAAATTTTGATACATTTGAGTCTTTATGAAGAAATCATCCCTTGAACTGAACTTCTCTAAATCAAAAAATTCAACTTCAATCGTATTGTGTATACTTTCGACATCTGCATTCGCATTGCTCATACTCGGAGGAATATAATTATGCTTGGCACCAAACCGACTCTCTATAAGATCGACAAATCCATCCACCTTTACACCGCGTTGCCTTCCACCACCAAATTCGCTTCCATTGTCCGTCTGCACAATTACTTCACTCAAATCAACCTTGAAATACTTTAGCCAATCTAAATAAAACGAAGTGAATAGTATTGAATACTGTTCACTGTATTCATCAGCGAATCCTAAAACTGTACCACCACTTTTCGTATCTCTAATCGTATATTGATATTTAGGAAGGCCTAGTGATTGCATTTGTGTCCAATAATACGGAATGTCCTTCAGATGCTTAACATCTTCTTGATGGTGTGTGAGTGCTTTATATTTTGCCTTAATTGCTCGGAGATCGTTTTTTGTATGGTGCTTTTTCTTTCGCTTTCTTGCCAAGCCCCTGGACTTAAGAATCCTTCTTATAGCATCTTCAGAAGCCTTAATCTCAAAAAACCATTTCAGTCGTTTCGGTCCGTAACACGGAACTTCCTTGCGACACTTAACGATATAATCTTCGTCTTCCTGAGATGTTTTATGTGGAATATTCTTAGGGGCCCGGCTACGATTAACTAGTCCGGAACGTCCTTCAATTTTATATCTTTCAACCCAAAGATCAACAGTATTTTTGCTACACCCAAATTTCTTTTCGGTAGCATTTTTCCCATGTTTTTCGGCATATCTCACCATTTGCAAGCGAATTGCCTCTTGTTCTGCTTTACTTCTTTTGTTAACCATATTACAGTACGGTGTTGGTTCATGTTTTGACTTCATTACGGATGCCTCCTTTACTCGAAGGTCATCCTAGTAATGAAGTCTTTTTTTTTAAAACAAATTCTTGATATAGATATGCATATTGCATGCCAATTTGGAGGTAGAAGTATGCATCTGAATAATACCAGTAAAACCAACGAAATCACAGCAAGTCACCCTACAAATTAACCGCGGAACAAAATAGGGTATATTTATGGCTAAAGGAGCAAAAGCTTAATGTAGATGATGACACTCTTAATTATTGGACAAGAAAGTACCATTCACAACGCTTAGTAGATGTAGTGAGATTTGCCTATAGAAGAGTACACGAAGGAAAACAAATCAAAAATATCGGGGGGTGGATACATAAGCTACTCAAAGACGGCTCTCCCGTAGTAACCGATAACTGTCATAACAATCTCGGATTTCTCAAGATATTTATGAAAGATCATCATTGGCAAAGCCTGAACGTTTATGAGAAGTATGTGAAAGATGAAATAACAGGGGATGATTTATCGCTAACCATACAACCAGCAGAATTTCGCAGGGCGTGGTAGGCAATACACAATCGAAGCCAACTTTAATTTTCATTGCCTTATTATATTCAAATTTTTTAAATTTTAAAATTTATTTTTATAGTTCTTGATAGTAAACTTTCATTGCATACATTAATTTCTTCTTTATATTTAGAACCTAAACAATATAATTTAATATTTTTGTATGAAGTAGGGGGGGTCAACATGTGCCCCTACTTTCCCGGTCAATCACAAAAACGGTTGCCGGGCCACGATTTAGGACAAAGCGGGGGTCATGCCAAGTGGGATGCGGAATGGCATGTTTTATGCTAATTCTGGGACAAAGCCGTCAAGTAAATTAGATGCAATATCCTCTAAAAATTTGACGCGTTCCAGAAATTTAAAAATTGGTGCGAGTGTTTCGAATTTCTCATTTGTCCTCTCCGTGTGTTTGGTACTATAGGTGCCAATTTTTTCATATAATTCAATGACAAACTCAATTAGTAATATTTCTTTTAATTTATTTTTCTTGTTTATATCTCTTTTATTTGCAAGTTGTGATAGTATAATATGTGTCTTTGGTAAAAATGTTTTGAGGTTATTTATTTCATCTTTACTCAGTTTACTCAAATCTTCTTTAAGTTGTGATGTGTCAGCAGCTAGTATCATTGCTTTTTCTTCAGATGTAAATGAGTCTAAATAGAATTTTTTGATTTCAAATTTTCCTCCAAAAACTCTTTTTATTGCAGTTAGAAATCTGATGCAAAAACCTTTGAAGCCCCCTATCTCGCTAAGTTTTTCATTTGCATCTACATCAAATTTTTGTATAGATATTCTTGCTTTCAGTATTGCAGTCTTGTCTGTGTGTGGTTTTTTTATTAATTCCTGAAACTTCTTTGCAATGTCTTTTATTGTAACATCACCTGTTATCCTTTGCGTACCAGCAACTTCATTTGCATTGTTAGAGCCACTGTCTACTACGATCCTTCTTCCACCCAATTTGCCGATTTTAGGTGTTAAATTTTCCAATAAATCACCCAGTTCTTCAATTGATTCAAAACTATTTAGTACAGCTTTAATTGTTGTCATAAAAACCTCTTGATATAAATTATTTAACTCACATGTCAAATTGCTATTAGAACATAGCACATATGAGTCGAGTATATATATGCTCACACATATGAGTCAACAACGAAAAATTGTTTGTTGAAAAAAGGGCTTGGCAATCGGACATTTGATCGAATCAAATGTCCGAATGCCAAGCTCTTTTCTTACCCCTGACCAAATTTGTGCATCCCATAGGGATTATTTTCAATAATAGCCCATGATTTGCGCTTACAGCGCTACATCATGGGCTATTATTGAAAATAATCCCTACGGGATAAAGGGCAAGAAATTCCACCAGCAAAAGACACAGCCATTAATGTCACCCTTTATATCGAAAAAGACTTTAATACTAAAAAAGTGTCAGGCTTGGCAATCGGACATTTGATCGAATCAAATGTTCGAATGCCAAGCCCTTTTCTTGACCATGCCCAAAATTTGTGCATCCCATGGGGATGCCTTTAATAATAGCCCATGATGTAGCGCTGTAAGCGAAAATCGTGGGTCAATGCAAAAAAATAACCTTTGCCGCGCAGCGGCACCTAATATAAGATAAATAGGCGCTACGCGACTAAGGAAATGTTTTGGCATTACCCACGATTTCGCGTTCAGCGCTACATCATGGGCTATTATGAAAAAAATCCCTACGGGCAGCAAAAGACATAGCCATTAATGGCACTAATTTTATCGAAAAAGACTTTAATTTACCTTGGTTTTTTTTGAGTCAACCATTAAGAATTTTCAAAGTGATCATAGCCTTTAAGAAAATAATGCACATTATCATGAATAAATGTGACCTCGTCCAGTGGGTTTAAACACTGAATAGTTGGTTTCATTCTTTCCAGCCCCTCAGCCTTATCTTTGGCACTATAAAAACCAGTTTTTACAAAAAATTCAATGACAAATTCAATTAGAAATTCTTCTTTTAATTTGTTTATCTTGTTTACATCACTTTCATTTGCAAGTTTTGATAATGCACTATAACTGTTTGGAATACATTTTTTAATGGTATTTATTTCATCCTTACTCAGTTTACTCAAATCTTCTTTAAGTTGTGATATGTCAGCATCTAGTATCATTGCTTTTTCACCAGGTGTAAATGAATCTAAATAGAACTTTTTGATATCAAATGTTCCTCCAAAAACTCTTTTTATTGCTGTTAGAAATCTGATGCAAAAACCTTTAAAGCCCCTTATCTCGCAAAGTTTTGCATTTGCATTTATATCTAATTTTTGTATAGATATTCTTGCTTTCTGTATTGCAGTCTCGTCTGTGTGGGGTTTTTTCATTAATTCCTGAAACTTCTTTGCAATGTCTTTTATTGCAACATCACCTGTTATCCTTTGCGTACCAGCAACTTCACTTACATAGTTATAGCCACTGTCTACTACGATCCTTCTTCCACCCAATTTGCCGATTTTAGGTGTTAAATTTTCCAATAAATCACCCAGTTCTTCAATTGATTCAAAACTATTTAGTACAGCTTTAATTGTTGTCATAAAAACCTCTTGATATAAATTATTTAACTCACATGTCAAATTGCTATTAGAACATAGCACATATGAGTCGAGTATATATATACTCACAGATATGAGTCAACAACGAAAAATTGTTTGTTGAAAAAAGGGCTTGGCATTCGGACATTTGATCGAATCAAATGTCCGAATGCCAAGCCCTTTTCTTACCCCTGACCAAATTTGTGCATCCCATGGGGATGCCTTTAATAATAGCCCATGATGTAGCGCTGTAAGCGAAAATCGTGGGTCAATGCAAAAAAATAACCTTTGCCGCGCAGCGGCACCTAATATAAGATAAATAGGCGCTACGCGACTAAGGAAATGTTTTGGCATTACCCACGATTTGCGCTTACAGCGCTACATCATGGGCTATTATTGAAAATATCCCTACGGGATAAAGGGCAAGAAATTCCACCAGCAAAAGACGTAGCCATTAATGTCACCAATTTTATCGAAAACGACTATAAATTGGGTGTTGTGGTTTGACTATAGAGAAGGGGAGTCCATCAGGAGTTTTTCTAGGGGTTGCTCGGCTTCCCTTCGGGCGATGTTATCTAGCTCTTCCATGAGTTTTGCCTGTTCACTGGCATCAATACCTTCGTATTCGACGATCAATTCGTGAATTTTTTCGTGAAAATTTGATACGAAAGCCACATTGTGTTCGTCGATGAGCTCGTATATTTTTTGTGAAACCTCGCTCAATTGCGCCTCTCTTTTGCCTGCAATCTCATGCAGTTTCCAGTGCAAAGCTTTCCGATCAGTTTCGATCACTTCATCTTCTTCGGGTTTTTCGACAATACGACTTGTTAAAACAATGCCATCGTCATTGAATCTGATATAAGCTACGGTCAATTTATCTTCAGGAATGTAGATGGATAGACTTTTTATTGCTTCTGTCGCCGTTTCGACTCCTTTTGATGAATACAATACCAGATTTGGGAATTGCATCAGGGACTCGACCTCTTGTTGAAATTCGTACGCTTGTTCTTGTGAAGGCGGCGTTTTCTTTAATTCTATTGCCTTGTTCACTACGGATTCCCCAAATGGAAAGAATCTAGGGGCATTATAGACATAATTTTCGGCGCCGGGTCTCGAAGCTGCCAACCCTTTTGGAGGAGAAAATCCCCATCTGTTTTTTTTCCCTGCTAGCGATGCCAAAGACATGATTTTTCCTTGCTTGACCAGTTTTGAAACTTCATCGCCATTAGCGCCGGAAAGGGGATTTTGATTAGCCAGAAGTCTATTCAAATTCTTTAAATCGGAAATTTTTCGAAGTTCCATGTTTCTTGAGTCTATTACAATGGCTTTTTTGTGGATGATCCATTGAAATAAATTGGGTGCAGGTTGTGCGATCACAAGAAACTGTGACATATCGCCTTTTGTATAGACCCTTAAAAGATATGGATAGTTATTGAATTGACCTTGTGAATTGATGACAGCTTGGGGGTCTAAGTCGGGGGAGACCACTTTTGTGATGAGTGAGTTCAGAAATTCGGGATCGGACCAGTTCTGTTTATTGGGAGCGTGGTGATTGAGTTGTGAATAGATAAGTGCCATAGCAATGTCGGCGACGCCGGCTGCGACCTTTTTTTCTTCTTGGCTATTTTTTCCGCTTTCTCGAAAATAAAATCCGCTTGCTAGAACAGTGCAGAGGGTCATCAAAGCAAAAAAACTGGCGGCGATAAACCTCCAACTTTTATTTACAAAGACGGTATCCTCGACAACGGCCTTAGGGCCTTCCTGCTGCCAGTTTTCGGTTTCATCTTCAAACTCATCTATTATCATCAACACATCCCTAAAAAGTAGTAAATGGGGTATCCGCTCTTCTAGCATATATCGACCATCCGAGTCAAGCTGAATATATCGCTTGATAAAATAGATGACAATGGTGTATAATGTTAAGCAAAATTGAGGAATGATATGATTACATTAACAAAAGAATTTACTGTTAATATTTTTCTAAGAGAAATAAAAAGTAATGGTTCCAAGGGATATGTTAATATCCGTAGTGTTCCAAAAACTGGAGAGAATGTGCCGATTTAGCGTGGAACATCTTTAACGGAAACAATTATGTAGTCATTGATGGTGAATTTCCAGAAAAATTCAAGCTAATCCACACTATTCAACCCAATCTTAAATACCTGGATTTGAAAAATCATCTGTATGATTTTACAGAGATTTTAAAATTATATCCTGGTTTAAAGGGAATAAAGAATGGATGTAAAGGTATCTATGAGTATTGTCATGATTTAGAAGAGTTGCATGTTCGGGGTTTGAATAAAATAGATTCCACTGCGATGAAAAATCTAAGTAAACTCAAATCTTTAACTGTGTTTTATGCTTGTTCACGCTCTCTTGACTTGCCCAAATCAATAGAAAGTATAATTTTAAAAGAGGGCGATGAATGCGAATTTCTAATCCCGGAAGATGCAACAATGAAGCACTTGGAGATGGTTTTAATACATGGAAAAAAAGATGTTGTTCGAGACTTATCTTCCACTGCCTGGAGAACTCTGGAGACTCTCAAACTCATCAATGTCCTTAATATGAAAGTTTTAAAACTACGTTCTGATATGGAGATGCTCCGTTCTATTGAGCTTGAGAATTGTCCTAGTCTTTCCGGAATAAATTTTACAATATCGAAAGCGAATCATCTAGTAAATTTTGAGATAACGACATTGGCTATTGAGAATCTCGAACTACCTGAAGAAATGCCTCAACTGAAAAATTTGAAAATTAATTGTTGCAAAATTCAGAAATTAACTTTGCCCGAGACGTTTCCAAGTCTAGAGCACCTCTACTTTTCGAACTTTGATAACTGCCCGGCTGCTTTACAATTAGAATCTTCAAAATCGCTTATCTCTCTTAAGTTGCTTAAAATTGCCGGCCTGATACGCATAATATTTCCACAAACCTCTACTAGTCTTGAGAGTGTTGAGATCTATCAAGAAGGAGCGCTGGAAGTCGTCGGAATTAATGAGATTGCCCGCAATGTCAAAAATGTGTCTATGTCAGCAGAGCCTCTGCGTGAGCTCAAAGCTTCAGTAAAACGTCGCAAATATGACCTTGACAAGAAGGGCATTTCTATAGTATAATCGTTGCTTTGAGGTGAAAAATGAATATACTAAGAAATATTTTTAGTCACGCTCCTTATATAGAAGAAATTAAGGACCCAGAAAAGATCGATAAAGATTACAAATACTGGCGTATTCGTATTATTTATTCAACACTTCTAGGATATGCTCTTTTTTATTTCACACGCAAAAGTTTTACAGTAGCTATGCCGGGACTTATCCAAGATTTAGGATATGACAAAGGCGATTTGGGAATGTTGGCCAGCATTTTTTCTATTGCATATGGCATGAGCAAATTCACTAGCGGAATCATCACTGATAAGTCTAATCCACGATATATCATGGCCATGGGGCTCTTCCTCACTGGAGTTATCAATATTTTATTTGGCATGTCCTCAAGTCTGATTGTTTTTTCCGTTTTTTGGGGACTTAATGGCTGGTTTCAAGGGTTTGGATGGCCTCCTTGTTCTCGGTTTCTGACACACTGGTATTCGCAATCTGAGCGGGGCAGGTGGTGGTCGATTTGGAATATTTCTCACAATATCGGGGCTTTTACGATTCCGTGGATTGCAGGCTTTGCCTTGCAGTATTGGGGTTGGCGTTATGCTATGTATGTTCCAGGTGTCATTTGTATTCTTGGATCATTCCTTCTGGTGAATCGCCTGAGGGATACACCGCAATCTCTTGGACTTCCGGCTATTGAAAAGTATAGAAATGACTATGCTGGGACTACGAAGGAAGAGGTGAGTCATGAACATGAGCTTACCACTAAGGAAATTCTTTTTGAATATGTGCTTAAGAATAAATATATTTGGATGCTCGGGGCTGCTTACTTTTTCATCTATTTTGTGAGAGTGGGGGTCAGTGACTGGACCGCATTGTATCTTATTGAGGCTAAAGAATATAGCAGAATTGGCGCCAATGGATGCGTCTCATTGCTTGAAGTAGGTGGATTTTTCGGCAGTTTGACAGCTGGGTGGTCATCGGATCGATTTTTTGGAGCCAAGCGTGGGCCGGTGAATGTTCTTTTTGGCTTGGCATTGCTAGGATCTATTACGTTATTTTGGCTTGTTCCACCGGCGTATCCGTGGGTGAATTCAGTGGCGATGTTTATGATTGGATTTTCTATATTTGGTCCGCAGATGTTGATAGGAGTTGCTGCGGCTGAGTTGTCGCATAAGAAGGCTTCTGCCACGGCGAACGGTTTTGTGGGCTGGATAGCATATTTAGGTGCTGCTACTGCTGGTTATCCATTAGGCAAGTTGACAGAGGTGTTGGGATGGGAAGGTTTCTTTATGGGCCTAATGGCCTGTTGCGCCCTGGCAGTCATTATCTTGCTTCCTATGTGGGGTGTCCATAAGCGTCCTCAATCCGCTTCCGAAATGAAACCCAAGCTAGCCTGACTATAGACCCAAAGGACCTAAAAGCTTTTTTGGTCCTTTATGTCCCTATTACTAGACTTCGGCTGCAACCTAATGAATTATCTTGTATTATTGGGTTGTAACCGAAGAGGCGGGGGGTAATCATGAATAAGCTGTTCGATATTCAACAAATAATTATAGTGCAGTTTGAAAGGCAGCCACGAAACTAAACAACAGGATATGAAGGATCGCAAGCGGCAGGATGTGAAGGATGGGAAGAAGATAAATGGGCTATTGGTTTAATTTCGTCCAAGGCCATTTATCTTCTTCCTCTTCTTCCCATCCTTCATATCCTGCCGCTTGCGATCCTTCATATCCTGTTGTTTAGTTTCGTGCATACCCTGTTGTTTAGTTTCGTGCATACCCTGTTTTTTTTGGTTATGTGCATCACTGCTTGATTTTCAGCAAGCGATAGACTATCATACATGCTATGTGGGTTCCATTACATGTACATTCTCAGTATTCGATATTAGATGCTTTGTCATCTGTGGATGATCTTGTCCAGAAAGCGGCGGCATTTCAGATGCCTGCTGCGGCATTGACTGATCATGGCAATTTGTTTGGAGCTGTCGAATTTTATAAAGCGTGCAAGGGGGCCAAGGTAAAGGCCATTATTGGGTGCGAGTTGTATATTTCGCCTGGGGCTCATACAGAAAAAAGCAAGGGGCGGGGGGACAGAACATCTTTTCACCTAACACTTCTCGCAAAAAATAATGTAGGATATCAAAATCTGTGTAAACTGAGCTCGATTGGCTTTACAGAAGGATTTTACTATAATCCAAGAGTTGACCTAGAAACCTTGGAAAAGCATTTCGGAAGGATTAATTTGTTTGTCTGGCTGCGCTTATAGCCGCTTGAGTTATGAAATTTTATCTGGAACAGCCGCAAGTGTTTTGGAGGTGATCGAATGGCATCGCCGAGTATTTGGCGAAGACTACTATTTCGAGCTCCAGCGCCATCCTATGACAGATGAACAGCTCCGGTTGGATGGCATCGATCAGGAAACATGGCTGCAGAGGCAATACCATGACTTTGTGTTAAATCAAGAAAAGGTCAATCAAACCCTTGTGGAGCTCGGCAAAAAGCTTAACATTAAGGTTGTCGCCACTAATGACAGTCATTATATCGACCGCCACGACTGGAAGCCTCACGAAATTCTGTTGAATGTTCAGTCGGGAGAGACGGTCGAAATCGTTGAAAATGACTCGGAGGGGAATCCGAAGTTTAGAACAGCCAATCCAAAGAGACGGACCTATCCCTCCCATGAGTTTTATTTTAAGTCGCCTGATGAAATGATTGCTCTATTTAGAGATATTCCCGAGGCTATTTCGAATACTTTGGAGGTGGCGGGAAAATGTAATGTGGAAATTGATTTCAAAGCGAAGCATTATCCTGTTTATGTTCCACCCGACTTGTCAGGAAAAGAATATACGCCTCAGGAACGTGCTGAAGAGGTGGTAAAATTCTTGTGGAAGTTGTGTGAAGAGGGGATTCCAAAGAGGTATACTCCGGAGCGCCTAGCGAAGGTCCAAGAAATTTATCCGGGCAAAGATCCAATGACAGTGGTGCGTGAGCGATTGGCCTATGAAATGAATGTGATTGTCCCAAAGGAAATGTGCGATTATCTTTTGATTGTTTGGGATTTTATTCATTGGGCAAAAAGTCATAGTATTCCGGTGGGTCCTGGGCGGGGATCGGGTGCCGGTTCGATTGTTTTGTATTTGATTGGGATTACGGACATTGAACCTTTGCGCTTTCATCTTTTCTTCGAACGATTTATTAATCCAGAACGTATTTCCTATCCCGATATCGACGTTGACATTTGCATGGATCGACGTGGCGATGTGATTCAATATACTCTGCAGAAGTATGGAAAGGACAACGTAGCGCAGATCATCACTTTCGGCACGATGAAAGCTAAAATCAGTCATTCGAGATGTGGGACGGGTACATTGAATGTTCCATTGCCTAAAGTAATGGCGATTGCCAAGCTCGTTCCCGAAGATCTCAATATCACCCTTGAAAAGGCTTTGGAGAAAGATCCGGATCTTGCGCGCATGTATGCCGATGATGAAGATGCTCATAGAATTATTGACTTTGGGAAGCGCATGGAGGGATCGATCCGGAATACTGGCATTCATGCTGCGGGTATCATTATTAGCGGCCGGCCATTGACGGATTTGATTCCGATATGCACTGCTAAAGATTCTGAGATGCCAGTGACTCAATTTTCGATGAAGCCTGTAGAACAGGTGGGCATGTTGAAAGTCGACTTCTTGGGCCTTAAAACATTGACCGCGATCCAAATATGCGTCGATGCTGTCAAGGCAACGACAGGGGAGCACATCGATTGGATTAATTTGCCTCTAGATAATGGTCCTACCTTTGACCTGCTTAATCAAGGAAAAACGATGGGGGTGTTCCAGTTGGAATCGCCCGGAATGCAGGACCTTGCGCGCAACTTGCACCTCGACAAGTTTGAAGAAATTATCGCTGTGGGAGCTCTCTATCGACCGGGTCCAATGGACATGATTCCTTCCTTTATCAAGCGGAAGCATGGCCGTGAGCCTATTGAATATGATCATCCGTGGATGAACGAAATTCTCTCTGAAACCTACGGGATTATGGTGTATCAAGAGCAAGTGATGCAAATTGCGAGCAAGCTTGCGAAATATACTCTTGGCGAGGGTGATGTGCTTAGACGTGCTATGGGAAAAAAGGATATGGCGCAAATGGCAGAGCAACGGGAAAAGTTCCGCCAGGGTGCAGTGGAAAATGGAATTGACTCAGATACAGCCACTCAGATTTTTGATAAAATGGAAAAATTTGCAGCCTACGGATTCAACAAGTCGCATGCTGCTGCCTATGGCTACCTTTCATATGTAACAGGATATTTGAAGGCGAATCATCCGAAAGAATGGATGGCGTCGTTAATGACCTGCGACAGTCACGACTTGACTAAGGTGGCAAAAATCATTCGGGAATGCAAATCGATGGGGATACCTATGCTTCCTCCAGACGTGAATGAAGCAGGTGTCACCTTTGCGGCGACCTCTGAGGGCATTAGATTTGCTATGTCGGGAATCAAAGGTGTCGGCACAGGTGTTGTTGAAGCAATTGTTGAAGAAAGAAACAAGAAGGGCCCTTTTACAGGATTTTATAACTTCTTCGAACGAATTGATACCTCTCGCGTTGGCAAGAAAGTGATTGAGAGTTTGGTTGATGCTGGAAGTTTTGATTTTACAGGGTGGTCACGAGATGCGCTTAGGCAAAGCATTGACGCCATGTACGACACGGCGATGAAGGAGCAGAAAGAGAAAAATTGCGGCGTGATGTCTCTTTTTTCTCTCATGGGGGACAAAACGGCGACTCATTTTGCGAAGCCGCCGGTGGTTAAATTGAAATCATCGAAAATTGATATCTTGCGCCGAGAGAAAACTTTATTGGGTTTCTTCCTTACGGGCCATCCGATGGACGAATACAAAGATATTCTGAAAAGGCTCTCTTGTGTGTCTCTGCAGCATGCTTCCGAGATGGCTCATGATGCCGTTTTCCGCGCTGCATTTATTGTCGAATCGGTAAACGTGCGGATTTCGGCAAAAACTCAGCGCAAATTTGCTATCCTCATGATCAGTGATGGCGTTGAATCTTTTGAACTCCCAGTTTGGTCCGAACTTTTCGAGGAAAAGCACCATCTATTGTTGGAAAATCAGCTCCTTTATGCTGTATTGCAAATAGATAAGCGCGATGAAACTACTCGTCTTTCCTGCCGTTGGTTCGACGACCTCACACGGGTGACTGAAGCAATGGTGCAGGCCTGCGATCAGGCTCTTGACAAAGCAAAGCAGCAGGCGACCCGTTTCGCCCATTCTAAATCAAAACCTCAAACACCGGCAAAACCAGTGAAACAAGAAAAAATATCTAAGTTGATTTTAAACCTAAATGCCAACAAAACTCGTTTAGGGCATGTGTTAAACCTAAAAAATCTGTTTCAACAGCATAATGGTAAGAGCCCCGTAGAAATTCATTTTGAAGTAGAGGGTAAACCCATAGCAGCAATTATGATCGACTCCAAATGGGGTGTCAACATTGGCGCCGACCTGCAAAAAGCGGTCAAAGAACTACCAGGCTTTGCCTCTATGAAAACCCAGGAAATAAATCAATGACTACAATCGATAGCTTAAAAAAATACTACAATGCCAACAAAGAAAAGGCCCTTCAGGAATACTTTACACTGCTAAAGTTTCAGTCGGTTAGCACAGACGACGCTTATAAAGGTGAATTGACAAATTGTGTCGAATGGCTCCGCAAATATCTTTTGGATTTAGGGTTTGATGTTGAATTATGGGAAACAAAATATCAGCCGGTGTTATTTGCATCCTATTTAAAGGCGGGCCCCGACAAGCCAACTCTTTTAATCTATAATCATTACGATGTCCAGCCCGTCGACCCAATAGATTTATGGGAGTCACCTCCATTCGAACCTACAATTAGGGATGGCGAGGTGTATGCCAGAGGAGCCCAAGACAACAAAGGACAACTTTTTTACGTCTTGCAAGCTCTCAAGGGCATCCTCGAAAGGGATAAACAGTTTCCAATCAACATCAAACTGTGCATAGAAGGTGATGAGGAATCTGGAAGGGAGGCTCTTTCGGCAATTCTTCCTGGAAAAAAAGAGAAACTTAAGGCTGATTATCTCGCCATTGTTGACTCAGGAATTTATGCTCCTGATGCACCTTCTGTAACTGTTGGTGTTCGAGGAATCATTACCATGGACGTTGATGTCGTGGGTTCAAATACCGACCTGCACTCGGGCACAAATGGAGGATTGGTTTATAATCCTTTACATGCACTTGTGGAAGTACTTGCCAAGCTGCGTGATTCCAACGGAAAAGTAACCATTCCTGGATTTTATGATGATATCGTTGAAGCATCTAATAAGCATCTTTTGAATTTGCATTTAGATGTAAAACAGTTCGAGGAGACTTTTGGAGCCAAGACAACGGGCGGAGAACAGGGTATTTCTCCTATGGAAAGAATTGGCTTGAGGCCTACGATTGAAATCAACGGTATTTCGGGTGGATATTCCGGACAAGGATTCAAGACGGTCATACCTGCTGTTGCAAATGCGAAAGTCTCATGCCGATTGGTGGCAAATCAAGATCCGGAAAAGATCAAAAAAATAGTGAAAAATTTCATTGAGTCAAATGCGCCCGGCGGAGTTTCAATTAAGGTGACAATTCATGAGGGGGGTGGAAGGCCAGTGTTGTCTGCTCCTGATTCGACGGTTGTAAAAGCATTCGCGAAAGCCTATGAAGAAATCTTCCAAAAGCCATGTCAATACACCCTAATGGGAGGCTCCATTCCAATTTCGACAGAATTGGCTAAAGCCAGCGGCGCCGAGCTTGCTTTTTTGGGCCTAGGCCTCATAACGGACAAGATTCATGCCCCAAATGAACACTTCGGCCTCGACCGCCTCGAAAAAGGCTACTTGCTAATTACCAAGGCAATAGAGAATTTGGTTTTTTTCCCTTGAACTATACAAGCCAGGTGACATACAATCGTTGTGAATCTGTGAGGGATATATGAAAATAAAAAATAGTCTGATTTTAGCTTTAAATTGCTGTGCTTTAAGTCTTTTTGCATCGGAAAACGTTGAAAATGCGCCTATGATCAATGCGGCGCCGGAAAACCTAGTCTCATTACCCGTTGAACAACACTATCAACTGGCCTGCGAAGCCTTCAATAACAATAACTGGCCAGAAGCGGCGCGAAACTTCTACATTGTCTCATCCAACTTCCCTGAAACCTCATTTGGTCAAGACGCTGCTTTCTACCTCGCCATCTCCTACTATCACCTCGGAGAATTCGATTTGGCCAACGATTGCCTGAATAACTACCTAAAAGATCACAGAAATCCCCACTATTTTCTCGAAAGCATGCAATATAAAGTAGCCATCGCTGAACAATTTCGAATGGGGGCAAAGCGACACTACTTTGGCACAAAATATATGCCCAAATGGGGCAGCGGCTCCGATTTGGCCCTGGAATTATACAACGAAGTTATCGCAGCCATGCCAAGTCACGAAATGGCTGCCCAAGCATTATTCTCTAAAGGATGCCTGCAATGGGATCTCAAATCATATAACGATAGCATTGAATCGTTTCAAATGGTCATTAGAAGATTTCCCAAAAATGAATTGGCTCCTGAAAGCTATCTGTTTATAAATAAAATATATTTGGAAAAATGCAAGAGAGAATTGCAAAACTCCGATCTACTTGCGCTTGCCCAAATCAATTTAAGACGGTTTAAAGAGGATTTTCCCAAAGAAGATCGTTTGGTTGAAGCTGAGGCTGATGTGATGGCAATTAAGGAAATGTACGCTAAGGGCCTATATGAAACAGGACAATTCTATGAAAGAATTTCACAACCCGTCGCAGCTTCGTTATATTATAAAAAGGCAATGCACGATTTCCCCGATACTCAAATTGCTTCCATTTGCAAGGTACGTGTTGTGGTATTAAATCCGGATTCTCAGATTTGAATCATATGAAAGGGGCCTTCTATCTATTGCTTGTTCTTCTCACATCCTGCGGCTATCATGCCGGACAAGGGGAACTTGCTTCGAAGTATTCTACAATAACTATACCCTACGTTGAAGGGGATGAATATGGAGAATTAACAGCTGTTCTTGTCAAAGAAATCTCGCGTACTGGCACTTTATCGTACCAGAGATCCTACGCTGATCTTTCGTTAAATGTCTCGATTATCGATTGTACATATGACAACATCGGATTCCGTTATGATCAAAAACATAATAGTGAACCATACCGTTCTTCTGATAGCCGCAGTAATGAATCGAACCATTCTTCTGACAGGGATAATGTTAGTGATGACATTATTCCTGTTGAAACAAGGGCGCAAGTCATAGCCGAGGTTTCGATAACAGAATGCGCCACAGGTGCATTGGTGCTGGGGCCTGTGCAGATCAGGGCGACACTTGATTTTGATCACGATTATTATTATAGCCGTCACTATGTGAATAATTTTTCTATGGGGCAGTTGACAGATTACGATTCTGCTGTTGACGGCAGTTTTAAACCCCTCTACACCAATCTAGCGCATAAAATCGCCGACTACGTCTACGATTCCTGGTAAACACATCTCCTCCCATCATTATTAACCTGCCTACAAAAGGAAAACAGGATATGAAGGATCGCAAGCGGCAGGATATGAATGATGCATGTAACTTCTTACCCTGCTTTAAAATAAAAAGTAATTGATATCATCTTCCTATAATCCTTCCTATCCTGCCGCTTGCGATCCTTCATATCCTGTTTTCCTTTTGCAGGGAAGTTAACAAGGTATTAATATCAATGATCGCAAGCGGCAGGATATGAATGATGCATGTAACTTCTTACCCTGCTTTAAAATAAAAAGTAATTGATATCATCTTCCTATAATCCTTCCTATCCTGCCGCTTGCGATCCTTCATATCCTGTTTTCCTTTTGCAGGGAAGTTAACAAGGTATCAATATCAATGATCGCAAGCGGCAGGATATGAATGATGCATGTAACTTCTTACCCTGCTTTAAAATAAAAAGTAATTGATATCATCTTCCTATAATCCTTCCTATCCTGCCGCTTGCGATCCTTCATATCCTGTTTTCCTTTTGCAGGGAAGTTAACAAGGTATCAATATCAATGATCGCAAGCGGCAGGATATGAATGATGCATGTAACTTCTTACCCTACTTTAAAATAAAAAGTAATTGATATCATCTTCCTATAATCCTTCCTATCCTGCCGCTTGCGATCCTTCATATCCTGTTTTCCTTTTGCAGGGAAGTTAACAAGGTATCAATATCAATGATCGCAAGCGGCAGGATATGAATGATGCATGTAACTTCTTACCCTGCTTTAAAATAAAAAGTAATTGATATCATCTTCCTATAATCCTTCCTATCCTGCCGCTTGCGATCCTTCATATCCTGTTTTCCTTTTGCAGGGAAGTTAACAAGGTATCAATATCAATGATCGCAAGCGGCAGGATATGAATGATGCATGTAACTTCTTACCCTGCTTTAAAATAAAAAGTAATTGATATCATCTTCCTATAATCCTTCCTATCCTGCCGCTTGCGATCCTTCATATCCTGTTTTCCTTTTGCAGGGAAGTTAACAAGGTATCAATATCAATGATCGCAAGCGGCAGAATAGAAATGATAGGAATGATAGGAGGTGATGGTGTTGGGCTTTATCTTTAAAATTGGTAGATCATGTTTAAGAAATAGCCTTTGTAGTTTTTTTGACCCCATTTGTATGTGAATCCAGCTGAGAGGCAATCGTAGTCGAGGCAGCGATTGAAGTGAGTGGTAATTAAAGATATTCCTACTTCGTCATAATGTCTGATGAAAAGGGTCTCTCCGGCAAAATAGGAATCGACAAAGGTCACATTAAAATTAATGGGTCGTTTGCAGAGAGTATATCCTTTGCAAGAGGTCAGTGATAGGCCATTTTTGAAGACGGTATTGTGAAGATGATAGTTGAAGTTGAGGCCTGTCAACCAAAGATTTGAAGAGGTAAAATATCCGGCATAATTTACCATGGATAGGACATAATCTGTCATCTTATAATTGTAAGTGCTTGTAAGCCCTCCGGTAATAAATCCGCCTGAAGTGCACAAATCGAGCGATCCCCCTGCACCCAATCTGAGAATGGGAGTAAGAATCCAAGCACATGTTACAGGGAGTCTAGCTCCAAGACCTACTGAACCTACAACAGAGGAAGCCCCCCCGTTTCTAATATAGGCTAAGGGGGCATCTAAGATTAAGGCCCAGCTTGCATTTGGAGAATAAGAATACCTTGTGGGGAGATTGATGATTGTTGCATCGTAACCATCTGAAAAGGTTCTTCCTATATCGGCGCCTAATTGGAATTGATGTCTGACGGGCTGTGAATTCCAGCAGCAGTCGCATCCATCCAGCAAGGAAAGGTGTGCTAGTGCATAGTCAGCATCGGCCATTTGTGCCATCAGGCTATTCGGATTGCCAGCGATGGGATCAATGGGTGAGTATTTTCTATATCCTTTTAGAATTTTGGCAAGAGATTTTCCTTCTTTTATGAAGTCTTTAAAAAGGATTAAACTTTGATCACGAGTGCCTCCGTCAAAGGAAACTGTGATATCTAAATTGGGAATAACGACGACTAGGGTTGTAGAATTTGCAGCGAATGCTGCATTTGCCAAAAGGCCGCGCAGATTTATGCCGAAAGAAACAGGTGAGACAGGTGTATAATGTACGAAGAGATCTTCGAGATTACTCGTAGACAAATCATTACTCAGATCGACCAAGTTTGAAGCGCTGACATTTGCAGTGTCGGTATTGACGGTCACTTTAGCATGATAGGGCTGGCGAGCATGTAAAAAGGTAATTTGACAAAGGCAAATTAGCGTGATAAATAATTTATTCATGTTGCTCCATTGTTATTTCTGATTTTGCGCATCTGAATCCTAGGTGGTTTAGACTTGTGTCTGGACATGTTTTCATCCGGGCTGAGATGCGATACCCTTTGCAATAGCTGCTGTGGCACAGAAAAGATCCGCCTCGGTGCACGTGTTTTACTGCAAAAGGCTCTCGTGGATCAAAGCTGCTTTCTGGACCTTTGGGATTGATAACTATGCCTCGCCGGGCCTCTTCCTGGTAATATGAAGCATGGTAGAGGTCCGAACACCATTGCCAGACATTACCTGCCATGTCATAAAGGCCATAAGGATTTGGTTTGAATTGAGTGACGGGGGTAGTGCCGATAGCTTTTTCGCTTTTGTAAGGAAAAGTGCCCTGCCAAATGTTTGCTTGCGGGTGTTCTTCCGAAAATTCTTCGTTACCCCATACATAAGTAATCTCTTTCCTACCTCCATAAACTGCAAATTCCCATTCTGCTTCCGTTGGGAGCCTTTTCCCTGCCCACGCGGCATAGGCATTGGCATCGTACCAGCTCACTTGTACAACAGGGTGATCCTCTTTTCCTTCAATCGAGCTTCCTGGACCTGCAGGGTGACGCCAATTTGCTCCAGGTTTCCAATCCCACCAGACAAAGCTGTTTGTAAGAGGAACTGGTCCATTTGTCGGTTTAAATACAAGAGAAGCAGGAACGAGAGCTTCAGGGGATGGGGGAGGAGTCCCTGGTGGAACTTGACTCATGATTTCTTCTAATGCAGGGGCCTTTTCCGCTGTAGTTACATAATTTGTTGCGTCGACAAAAGCTTTGAATTGCCTGTTTGTTACAGGAGTTGCATCCATCCAAAATCCATCGATTTTAACCCTATGTAAAGGTTGTTCATCCGGTCTGGCTTCTTCACTTTCTGAGCCCATTGTGAATTCTCCGCCAGGAATCCAGACCATTTGTTGTCCAAAACAAACGGTTGCAATGGTGCAAAATAAGAAGATAAATTTTTTGATCATGTACAGTCCAAATTCATATTAATATCTTGAACGTATACCATGTTCAATATATATGGGAAAATACAAAATAAAAAGAGAGCATAAACAGGGCTCTTCAATCATGCATATCGAGCCATTAGACATCTTTGATGTTTTTGATGAATGCTTCGTTCTCTTGGATTTCATGGAGAAATTTCTCTAAAATCCTTAGAACAAGACGAGACGTATTATAAACCCCCGATGTGACAAAACAAAGTTCCAAATGAGGATGATCCCCTTGATTTAGTGCTATTAATGTGCATGTAAAATGCTCATCTTCAATCTTTTCGGGTACAATCCATACTACAAACTCATCATTGACCAGAGTGATCTTTTCATTGGACTCAATCACATGAAAATAACGGGTTAATCCATTGTCTGTTGAATCCTTTCTATTGTAATTCAACAAATCAAACCTCTTCAGAAGTTCAATGTCAACATTGATAATACCCTCTGGCAAGTGGTCCTGGATGTTATCCATGTACTCAAGATAATACTTTTCTAGCAATTTAAGATCATACATATCTCACCCCACAACTTTATTATAGCATTTTTCTATTTCATTTTCAAAATAATATTATGCAATTCTTGTGCCAAATCTTATTGGTGAAAATTGAAGATTTTGATAGAATCGCGGTTTTAAAGCTAAAACCCTGAGATTTATGAAATTTTTATCCTTTTTCTTTGTTTTTATTTTGAGTACTGAAGTATCTGCAAAACAACTACCTTTCTCTACAAAGGCTGACTCCTACATCCTAATAAATGCCGACACGGGAGCCGTACTTTCGGAAAAAAACTCAAAAAAACTCCAATATCCAGCAAGTTTAACAAAAATCGCCACCTGCAGCTATGCAATTAACCAAGCAGGAGACAAATTAGACGTGGTTTTCACAGCAGAGCGGGATGCCTTAGTTACAATTACCGAGGCGGAGATGAAGAAAATGAATTATACTCATCCCCACCACTGGCTTGAGCCTGTTGCCACCCATATTGGGTTAAAAGTGGGTGAAAAAATGAGCTTACGAGACCTATTATACGGAGCAATGATTGCATCAGGAGGGGATGCATGTAACGTTATCGCACAAAATATCGGTGGTAATATCCCTAATTTTATGGAAGGCCTCAATAAATACCTAAATTCCATTGGATGCAAAGACACTGTTTATTATAATACACATGGAATAAACCACCCCAACCATCAAACGACTGCCTACGATTTATCCCTTATGACAAAAGAAGCCCTGAAAGACCCTTTCTTTCGCAAAATTGTTAAATCGACCTCTTTTAATCGTCCAGAAACAAATAAACAAAAAGCTACAATTTATGCTCAATCAAACCGATTGCTTAGAAAAGGGACATATTATTACCCAAAAGCCATCGGCGTTAAAACAGGTTTTCACACACCAGCCAAGCACTGTCTTGCCGCAGCTGCAACTCAAGATGGTCGGACACTTATTGCTATTTTCTTAAAGCATCCTGAGCGAGGAGAAGCATTTGTGGATGCAAAATTGATATTCGAAAAAGCTTTTCAGGAGAAAAAAGTACACCGGACCCTAGTTCAAGCAGGTCCTCAAAAGCATACAAAGTTAGTTATAGGCGGAGCAAGCCCGCTCACAACCTATGTCGATGAACCAGCGATCATTTCCTATTACCCTGCTGAAGAGTCAATTCACAAATGTTTCCTATGCTGGGATGAATTGACGCTCCCGATCAAAAAAGGCGAACGAGTCGGAGAAATATCTATTAAAGACGAATCAGGTCATATCGTAAAAAGAACCATACTATTAGCCGACGCAGATGTCCACCCGACCTTACTCACACGCATCAAAGAATCACCCGTCCTTGTGGGGGTCTTTGTATTGCTGGCTGGCTTTGCTGTTTGGTGGTTTTTTCGGGGGGCGAAACCAACTCGCAATTCATAAAACTTTTTCTTCTTTGTGCCTTTGTTTCTTTATGTTGAAGATTTTAATAGATGACGATTTTGTTTTTAGGGACAGAAAATTGTCTAATGAGGTAAGATATTTTGTATGAATACACCTATCGCTGACTTGCATTGCGATCTTCTTGTATACCTGCAAAATGGAACAACAAGATCCCCACACGACCCAGCCTCTCGCTGCTCCATCGAACAGATGCGCGAAGGAAATGTACGCTATCAGATTCTTCCCGTATATGTAGAAACTAATCCTCGCTCATCCATTCAAGGCGCTGAACAAGTCGATATCTTCCGAAAACTGCCTCACCTATATCCTGATGCTTATAAAATCATACGCGATATGAATCCAAAAGAACAAATTGGCATCGGTTTAGCCTTTGAGAATGCTGCAGGTCTGTGTAACGAAGAGGAGCCTCTTGAAAAGGCATGGAAAACACTCGACAAACTTGAACATGATTCCATTAAGGTAGTATATATCAGTATGACATGGAACGAGGAAAATCGCTTTGGCGGGGGTGCCCACACTAAGATTGGTTTGAAAAGCGATGGGATGAAATTGCTCGATTTTCTCCATCAAAGAAAGACTGCAATAGACCTTAGCCACACCTCTGATCCATTAGCAGAACAGATTCTCAACTACATTGAAAAGCGAAGTTTAGATATTCCTGTTATCGCAAGCCATTCTAATTTCAGAGCGGTCGAAAACGCCCTTAGAAATCTTCCAGACTACCTTGCCAAAGAAATCTTTAGGCGCAACGGAATCATAGGCATGAACTTTGTCAGATATTTTATAGGTAAAGATTCTACAGATAACTTCGTAAGACAGCTAGAACATGGATTCAAGCTTGGTGGACAGAATCAAATCTGTTTTGGGGCCGATTTTTTCTTTGGAGATGACGTTTCTGCGGTTCATAGGAAGCCGCCTGAAGTCCTTTTTTTCCCAGATTTTGATAATTCTAGCTGCTATCCACGTGTATTAGAGCTGTGGAATCTCCCTGCAGCTATTGCGGATCAAGTAGCACACCAAAATCTCAAACACTTTTTACAAACACAAATATTTATATGAAAAATTCATTCCTCGCCCAAATACTCTTTGCGATGTTTCTAGCAGTCATTGCAGGAATGTTTACGGGACCCAACATGGAGATTGCCGGAGTGCCCATTGTTCGTATTTATGATCTGATCGGCCATCTATTTCTGAACGGCTTGAAATTATTAATTGTTCCATTGGTAGTTTCCTCAATTATTACAGGCACAGCTCGTGTGGGGGCAGATCAGAGTTTTGCTTCTCTGGGTGGAAAAACCTTTGGCTATTTCTTTTTAACGGGAATCCTTGCTGTCCTCATCGGCTTTGCCGGTGCTGTTATGTTGCAGCCTTGGGTATCGCAGGATTTAGTTAAAACACTCACTGCGACAAGTGCTAACATAGCCGTGCCTATCCCTGGAGGTGCTTTCGATAGCATTGAAGGTATATTATTCCGGCTGATTCCAACGAATATATTTCAGGTAGCTGCAGAAGGGCAAATGCTTGGACTGATATTTTTCAGTGTTATTTTTGGCGTTTTCAGTGCACGTATTGATTCAGAGTTTTCTACTACGGTAATGAACTTTTGGAATGGCGTGTTTCAGATTATGATGAAGATGACTCATCTCGTGATGAAGGCAATGCCCATCGGAGTTTTCGGTCTCATGGCAAAAATGGTAGCAACCACCGGTTTGGAAGCAGTACGTCCTGTAGCCGCATTTTTCGGGGTTGTGATTTTGGGATTATCCGTTTTTACGTTTATTGTGCTGCCGCTTCTTCTTCGATTTATTGCAGGTGTTAGCCCCCTGGCCCATTTTCGTGCGGTTGGCCCGGCATTATTGACAGCTTTTACGACAAGTTCATCGGCTGCCACCTTGCCTATTACTTTGGAATGCATGGAAAAAAGGGCAAATATTCCCAATCGATTTTGTAGTTTTATCCTTCCTTTGGGGACGACAGTTAATTTGACCGGTTCTGCTCTTTATGCTACGACCGCCGTATTGTTTATTGCTAGGTGTTACGGAATCGACTTGGCATTTGGCGGACTGGTTACGGTAGGGCTTCTTTGTCTTTTTACAGCTCTTGGAATGGTTGCTGGCATTCCTTCGGCGACCTTCGTGGCCATCACACTCATTTTGCAGTCCATTGGACTGCCTTCGGAAAGCATCATCCTCATTCTTCCTGTCGAGCGTATTCTTGATATGTTCCGCACCACCGTCAATGTCTTCTGCTCCACCTGCGTCACCGTCCTCGTTGCTAGAAGATAGTGCTAAATATCAGCACATTTTATATCCCCAAATTGGATTTTTCTTGATTTGGGGATAGTTTTTTGCTAAAATAGGGATACTTATATAGGAGATTACTGGATGGGATCTAATAACAGGTTTGTGGGGCGCGAGGCTGAACTTGCGAGATTAAGGGGTTTTCTTGAAAAAAGAAGTGCCAGTCTTATCGTTGTGAGAGGGAGGCGTCGCATTGGAAAAAGTAGGCTTCTTAAGGAATTTGGCAAACAGATGAAAAGTTTTTTCTTTTCGGGTTTGCCCCCTAAACTTAAAACCAAAATTACAGATGCTGCCCAAAAGAAAGAATTTGTTAATCAACTCCAACAACAGGGGATTCCAGGTGTAAGTCCGGATGATTGGAGCAATCTCTTTTGGCATCTTGCACAACATACAAAAGATGGTCGTGTGCTCATTGTTTTAGATGAAATATCATGGATGGGTAGTAAGGATCCCAATTTTCTCGGAAAACTCAAAAATGCTTGGGACTTATATTTTTCAAATAACCCTGAACTGATTTTGATTCTATGTGGATCAATTTCATCATGGATTGAGGAAAATATTTTAGCTAGCACAGGTTATCTTGGACGTGTTTCATTGGATTTATATCTTGAAGAGCTTCCTTTAGCGGACTGTAATGCATTTTGGGAACCTAATAAAGATCGAATTTCAGCATATGAAAAATTGAAATTTCTTTCCGTCACCGGAGGTGTCCCCTTATATCTAGAACTTCTTAGACCGGAGCTTTCTGCAGAGGAAAATATTAGAGATATCTGCTTTACTCGCGGGGGTTTGCTTGTCAGAGAATTTGAGCAAATTTTTTCAGATCTCTTTTTGCGACGAAGTGATAGTTATAAGAAAATTGTCGAATGTTTAGCTGATGGACCGAAGGATCTACCTGAAATCTGCAAAGTACTTAAGAAAAGTAAGGGGGGCGTGTATAGCGAATACATTGACAACTTAGTGGAGGCTGGATATGTGAAAAGGGATTTCAGTTGGCATTTAGATACTGAGAAGATTTCTAAGTTAACTAAATATCGTTTAAGTGATAATTATCTTAGATTCTATCTTAAGTATATTGGTCCCAATCAGATGCAAATTGAAAGTGGATTATTCGCCTATCCATCTTTGGCATCACTTCCAGCATGGGAATCAATGATGGGACTGCAGTTTGAAAATTTAGTTGTGCATAATCGTAGAGTAATTTGGAAAATACTCGGGATAGATCCAAGCGATATTGTTATGGAAGGGCCTTTTTTCCAAAGTCATACAAAAGGCCGACCTGGATCTCAAATTGATTATCTCATACAAACCCGTTTTCACACACTTTACTTGTGTGAAATAAAGTTTTCTAAAAATCCCGTGAGTATAAAAATTATCGAAGAGCTTGAAAGGAAGCAAGAAAGACTTGTTACTCCAAGGCATTGCTCGATCAGGCCAATTTTAATCCATGTTAATGGAGTTGAAGACAGTGTTATTGACTCGCGTTATTTCGATAAAATCATAGACTTTGGCAGATTATTATCAATTTGAATATTCCATTTTGCTATTTTTGACAGTCCTCGTTGCTAGAAGATAGTGCTAAATTTCCAAGGTAGATGCATCAAATCCAAATCGATCCTTCAGAAATTTAATGGTATCTTCCTTGCCAGTAAGACGTATAGTTTCAAAATTTTTCTCTTCTCGAGGTCCACCTAGTGTTGCGTAATTGTTATAATCAATTGCCCGCAGAAGCCATTTTGCACCCTTGTTCAAGTCCACTGCAAACCTACCAGAATCTCCAAACAAGTAAATATTGGCTAAGTAATCGCAAGCTTTGGCGTCTTTCTGCTCCGCAGCTCGCTCAAACCATTTAATTATTTCATTTGGATCTCTGTTACTACCGAGGTATTTCGATTCCCAGTAAAGTTCGAAGCCCGTGAAGAACATAGCATCTGCATTTCCTTTGTTAGCAGCAAGTATATTCAAATTAAAGGCCTTCAATGGATGCTTAGTTTCAATTTCTTTTGCAAGTGCACGAAGATTTTGGTGTGTTGGTTCGGACCCTGCGATATCCACTTCGACAATTCTTTCATTTTCAATGTAGACGTCAGCTAGGACTTCATTAAGAGAGGAATTAATCCATGAGTCTTCATTGTAAAATTCTTCTAAGAAATCAAGAGCATCACTTTTGTCCTCAAGTAGTTTTTCTGAATTCATATCGATTTTTACATTTCTAGCTCCATTAACAAATGCTAAAAGAAGGTATTTAACTGCCTCTTTTCGATCTTCATGGGCCGCATTGTGCATACCTAAATAATATCTGGCCAGTTGGATGCAGGCCTCAGGGTGTTCTTTTTCGGCTGCTTGTTTATACAATTCAACGGCCCGACTATTTGCATTTTCCCCATGATCTGTAAATAACTCAGCCATCGCAAACATGGCCTTAGCGCTCCCTTTGTCCGCAGCCATGTTCATAATGCGGATGTATTCGTATGTATTTACATTTAAAAATTTTGTAATTTCATAAAGTTCATCGGCTTCAGGATCAATCTCTTGATTATTTTTGTAAATGTCCAATAAAAGTTTACTTGGACGTTCTAATGTATAGTCTAGCCTTACCAAGGATGAATCACCTGCCTTTATTCCCTCTTTTAACCAAGGGACAGCCCTGCTGATGTTCTTTTCAACGGAGTCTTCAGGGGTGTCACCATCGTCTCCCAATAGGTACATTTGTGCTATTTCGTTGCATGCTTCGCCTTTTTCTACATTATCTGATGCAGTTGCTGCAATATTTTCCAATAAATCAAGTCGATCCTTTGGTTTATCTGCTGCAAGTGCTCTATTTATTGCATCATACTGTGATGGCTTTGCTTGCGGAGGAGTTATATTACGAGTCACTGAATCGGATTGTCTATTTTGTACGATGTTGTCAACTTTGGATTCTGTTCCTGATGGTACTGTGATATGTTTAACATTGCGGTATTTTATCAAACAGACGAGGTAGACTATTCCTAAGCTAAGTATGCCAAGTACTACGCTCGCAATGAGGGCTTTGCGGCTATCTTTTTCGGAGAGACTAGGATCTTTTGGATGAAATATATAATTTGAAAAAAATTCTTTAGAATTAATACTTAAATTTGACATAAATCCTCAAAATAATATTTTTTATATACGCTTATTATACCAAATCTAGATAATTTATGTCAAAATTGTTCTTGAGACCGGGCCTGAAGAACAGGTAGGATTTGCATAAAGAAAAGTTCCACATTTGCGAACTCGCCAAGGGACACTGATGGGTAATATTTTTTTTATGTTGATTAAAAAGCCCAAATAATCTAAAAAGGAGCTATCGATTAGTGCCTCGTTGATAGTAATGATAATTTTGTATGTGCTATAAAAATAGCTCATGGTAAGAGGACAAAAGAAGAAGTTATAGCTTATAGTGTTCACAAAACTGAGCAGGAATTTAAAAAGAGAGGTTTATTATGGCCACCGAAAAAGAAATCAAAGAGCATTTGAAAATTGCTTTAAAAGAAGTCGGAGAAATAAAGCCATGGTTTGATAAAGATTTTGATGTATGGATCTTCAGCCATCCTCTTTACCCAGTAGATTATGCGGGTGAGAGTGCTAAAGAAGTCATTAAAAATTATCCTCTTTATCTTAAAGAATTCATCAAACATAGATTAGATAATAATCTTAATGCACTCACTGAAAAAGAAACTAAAGGTCGTGGTGGTAAACGTCCAGGTGCTGGCAGGCCTGTAGGGACATTAAAAGAGCATAAAACTCGAGTTTATGTTCCTGATGATATTGCGACATGGATCAGAAATCCCCAAGCAATTGAACAAGTTCGTAGACTCATGAGAAGAAAACAGACGGTATAAAAGACATAAAAGCATCATTTATGACGTTACTCAATAGTTCAGAAAAATGTGTTTTTGCCTTTGATGGGCTAATGTGTTTCATTTTATTCTCCTCAAGAGAAGTAGTCTATTTTGCTATTTTTGACAACTATTGTGTGTTGAGGTACAATGTCTTAGTATGAAAAATGTTAAAGGTAAAACAGTTGTGGTTGGCATGTCGGGAGGAGTGGATTCCTCAGTAACAGCCCTTTTGCTCAAGCAGCAGGGGTTTGATGTCATCGGCATGTTCATGAAAAACTGGGAAGAAAGCGATGCCGAAGGCGTTTGCCAATCAGCTGCCGATTTCGAAGATGTCGTCAGGGTTTGCAATAAAATCGATATCCCATATTACTCTGTCAATTTTGCAAAAGAATACTGGGACAACGTCTTCGCCCATTGCATTGAAGAATTCAAGAAGGGGAACACCCCCAATCCAGATGTCCTTTGCAATCGTGAAATCAAATTCAAGGTCCTCTTCGACAGGGCCATGGAACTTGGAGGCGACTTCCTCGCCACCGGCCATTACTGCCAAATTCGTCAAAATAATGACAGAACTTTCTTGGCAAAAGGAGCTGATCCCAACAAAGATCAAACCTATTTTCTCCATATGGTCAATGAGGTCACCTTGCAAAAGGTTCTTTTCCCAATAGGTGCCATGTTAAAACAAGAAGTCCGCGATATCGCTCGGAAACACGATCTCCCTGTAGCCGAAAAAAAAGACAGCACGGGTATTTGTTTCATTGGCGAACGGAAATTTAAGGACTTTTTGACTCAATTCATTCCTCAAAATCCGGGATGTTTCGAAAATACGCGAGGGGAAGTGATTGGAAAACACGACGGCGTTTCATTTTATACCATCGGTCAGCGCCGCGGCCTAGGAATCGGCGGACCAGGTGAAGCTTGGTTTGTGGTGAAGAAAGATGTCGAGCGTAATGTGGTTATTGTAGAGCAAGGAGCCGATCACCCAGCATTATTTGCAAATGAACTGGCGGCGACCGATTTAAATTGGATTTCATATTCCGGAGCACCCGCATTGCCTTATAAGTGCGCCTCGAAAATTCGATACCGCCAAAGCGATCACCCCTGCATGATTGAAAAGATCGAAGAGGGGATGGCTATGGTATCATTTGCAACTCCGCAGAGGGCAGTAACACCCCATCAGTCGATTGTTTTCTACGACGGTGATATATGCCTCGGCGGCGGAATTATAAAATTCTAAAACCAGCGAGCGATGCCTATTTTGCCGCCGTAGCCGCGGATCCCATCTTTAGTTTCACCCATGCTTTCGTTGTAGGCGATACCGACATTGACTGACCAGCATTTGTTTAGGTCGTATTCATATTGGGCGCCGTAGCTAGGGCCGTTGCTCCAACTTTTGTTGTCCAGTACATGTTTAATTTTTGTGTGCGTATGGCACCAGGCCCATTGGAACGTCCCGGTAACACGCATGTTGTCTGCAATACTATAGGTCAATTCAAGGCAGAGGTATGGGGAAATAGAGCGGAAATTATCTTCAAATTCCATGTAAACTTCAGGAGCAACTTCAGCAGTTATGGGTGTGTTGAGGTTTGCCATAGATACTCCTGCCGAAGGGGTGAGAAAAAAGCAATCTCCAATGGGAAGGCAGTGGCCGAAACCAATTGCGCCCGTGATGAGTTCTCCTTCATTTTTTCCATACATGAACATCGGCTTGACGCACCAGCCGCCGCCAAATATGACGACTCCATCTGCGCGGATGGCAGGCAGATCAAGTTCTTTTGCTGTGTGCCCTTTTTCGAGTACGTCAAGGTGAATATAAGCGGGAGCAAGCTCCACTTTTCCCCAGATTTTCGCTGCCAAATTTTGTTGGAATAGGCTAAGAGCTGTTACAGTAACAATGATCGTGCGATACATGAGATACCTCCATCTTAATAAGGCTCGATTATCTCTCACACTGATGTTTTTTGGCTAGGACAAAAAAACACTATGGGCAGAGACAGGATATGTAGGCCATATGCATCAACTTAAAAAAAATTAACACCGAGTTCACCGAGAAAACAGAGTTAGCAGAGAGAATTATTTTACACTCAATGAGCTATCTTGTGTTCTCTCGTGATCTCCGTGGTAAAAGATATTTTAGGTTGATACGTATGCCTTCATATCCTGCAGCTCGCAATCCTTTATATCCTGTTTTTTTAGGGGCCGGCCATGATTGTAAATGTGGCGGTATTTGTTGCTGATGTCACGGGAGCTGCGGATACCGAAGCAGTTAAGGTGTAGGTGAGTGTTCTACCAGTCTGATTTGTAGCCTTCATGGCATTGCAGAGTGTGCTTGCGGTTGTACTTAGAGTTGGAGTAAAAACAGTCGCTCCTGTTGGAGTTAGTATAGTTAGTGTTAATGTGGTGTCGGAAGGCATATTAGAACTTAAGCCGACAGTGATTTTCCTTGCAGCTGTATTTGTTGTGTAGCTAATAGAGGTTGAGGTATTGGTTACGTCGGCTGGCGAGGAACCTGCCGCTGGCACCGTTGTTGTCATTGTTGGACCTCCGGTGACAGATATGGCATCGATTGCGTTTACGACCATTGTTACAGACTGTGTAGCTGTAGTACTGGCCGCATTTACAAAAGAAATGTGAGAGATGCATATAAGTAAAAGCAGTTTTTTTTTCATATCTACATAATGGTCAGTGTTACAGTAGTTGATGTTGTTCCCGTCGCTGCAGCGCTCGTTGCAGAAAACGTATATGTTATTGTATTAGAAGCTGTTGTGATGGGAAGGGAGGTTTCAAGACTTTGGGCTGTGGTGCTTAGTGATACAATAGCAGAAGAGGCTCCTGCAGCTGCTCGCAAATCTATTTTCAAAGTTCTTCCTGTAGCAAGGGCTGGAGAACAGCTTCCCGTGATTTTATTCAAACCAGTTCCTGTATTTGTAAAAGTATATGTCGTTGAGGCGTCTGTTACTGCCGTGGGGGCTGATCCAGCAGTTGCCGATGAAACAGTCAGTGTGCCCGGATTTCCTGATACAGATAAACTCATGGCGGCAGCATTGATATATGTGGAAAATGTGCAAAATAACAGAATAGAAATGCCTAGATACGAGCGATTCATGAAAGACCTACGTTTATGCTGAATGGATATATTCTAAATATTCTAAATTGTCAACCTCGTAGGTTGACATTGAAATAAAAATTTGCTATTTCTTGTCCCAGATCTGAAAAAAACAAGGGAAAGGATGCTATGTTAAAGATTTTAATGATTGCTGTGTTGTGCTTCCAGAGCCTCTATGCGCTGGATGTAGAACAAGAAAAGAAAGCTATTGGAGAAAGGCTGCACAAATTTGCAGAAGCTGTCAATAAGGATAAACCAGAAGTATATTCGACCTATTGGACCGAAGATGCTGAGTTTTTCACACCGATAACGGGTGAACTTATCGAAGGGAAAAAAGATATTACTGAATTTATGAAGAAAAGAACCAAAGAAATTAAGGATCGAAACCTTCAATTCAGTTTTAAACCAACGAAAATCGAGATTCCCGACGTAAACACGGCTATTGTTGAGGGTGTTGTGGAAGTTACCGATAAAGGTAAACTTATTCAGCGTACAGCCCGTCGTATTGAACTGGCAAAGGTAAATGGTGAATGGGATCTGGATATGGTTAGCGAAATTGAAGTCCCACCCCCTCCAGCATTATATGTTCACCTAAAAGGTCTAGAATGGCTGGTTGGAAACTGGGAAGATAATGATGAGGATGTAAATATCACTTTTGCAACCAACTGGGATAAATTTAAGAATTTTATTACACAACGCTTCACCATGGAAGTTTATGGGATGGATGCAATTGAAGGCTTCCAAATTATTGGATGGGATCCCATTGAAAAGAAAATCCGCTCTTGGGTATATGACTCTGACGGTGGTTTTGGAACAGGTCTCTGGAGCATGAAAGGGAACAGCTGGCAAGTAGAACTGGATTACACCTTAAGTGATGGTACAAAGGGTACGGCTACGAACATATATACAAAAGTGAATGACAATAGTTATACATTCGCTTCAATCAATCGGAAGATTGGCACAGAAAAACTGCCAGATCTTGAGCCTGTAACTGTTCCATTCCGTCGCGCATCCCGCCAAATGTTGGCGCGCTGACCAATCTCGTGGATTTTCAAACCGCGCCGTTCCCCTACCACGGCATGACGCCCGGATCGGGCCGACCGTTCCTCAACGCCGGCGAAGAGGGCCATCGCGGCCATACCAGTTTCCGCGGCCATTCGCTTTGGGAGTCGCAGACTTTCAGCGATGACCGGGTGTTGTTGCACATCCCGCCCGGCTTCGACCCGCGACGTCCGGCGGTCATCGTTGTGTTCTTTCATGGCCATGGAGCCACCCTGGCGCGCGACGTGCGCGATCGCCAGCAGGTGCCGGCGCAGATCACGGCGGCCGGCGCCAACGCGGTATTGGTGGCGCCACAATTCGCCGTCGACGCGGCCGATTCCAGCGCTGGAAAATTCTGGGAGGTGAACGGCTTCAAGCGATTCCTCGACGAAGCCGCGGTGAAGCTCGCCTATATGTACGGCGATCCGCGCAGCGCCTTGATATTTGCGAAAATGCCGATCGTGATCGTCTCCTATAGCGGCGGCTTCGGTCCGACTTTGTC
>CAVRUH010000002.1:0-17400 GCA_963724325.1 Waddliaceae bacterium
ACAATAACATCAAAAATCTTTTTATCATTAATGCCCAAGTGTTCAATGTATTTTCCTATCAAAAATAGATTTAATTCGTCCGCAATTTTTGCAATGGAAATGATGTTATCTTGCTTCTTGATTCTAAATTCTTTAAATTGCTCGAAAAAATAACTTTTGTGTGAAGAGTTTTTAAGAAAAATTTTAGCTATTTTAAATCGATCATCATCGTTTACTATTTCAAAAATCTTAAGTTCATTTAGCTTGCTAAACAAACTGTTAGAAACAACGGCTTTAGTAAAAAGGACTTTTAATGTTTGATTGGTTGTATTTGCAATAAAATCGATAAGAACTTTTCTTCGCTTGCTATCTTTGTGCATATGGTCACAAATGCATTTTAGAAGATTTAGATCATTTGTTCGGAGCTTAATACCCGAATAAAGAATTTCAAAATCCTGGGGTTGAATATATTCACTACAGGGAAAAGTTTTCATAAATAAAATTTCTATGCCTTTATAATCATTTTCATCTGCAGGGTATTGGGTATTTAAGCTTTCGATGAATGCGGACATCAAATTTTCTTTATTTGGTTTTTGAGTGTATGTGAGCATTGAGCGCGACTTACTAAGGAAGAGGGAATTGCATTCGTACATGTGTCGTGTATGTTGATTAAAGAATTTTATCATTGAATTATTTACAAAGACGCGGATTGCTTTAATCCCACTCTTAGTTGCCTTTTCGAATATTCTTTGTAACATAGTTGTGCCGATCTTAAAATTCTGAAGTTGTTTCATCACCACTATTTGTGTGATTGCCCAACAATTATCGAATTCGGGACTTACCAGCGCATAGCCTAACAATTCTCTAGTATCTAAATCTTTTACTAATATTTTGGAGACTTTGGGATCACTAAAGCTGTGCTTCGCAAAATTAAGATCGTCAGCCTGCCAACCTACGGTTTTTTGGATTTCGGCAACTTCTTTCATGAGGTTATTAACTTTTTGTGCCTCGATTTCATTCCGAAGTTTACAACGGAAGTGTTTTCCTTGCTGATTTAGAATTCTGCGACTTTCTAGTAAGGCGACACTGAACATTATCTGATCCATTTTATTATTAATGTGATCAATAATATCATTTTCCATAATTCAATGCTACCGTAGAAAGTTCGGTATCCTGAAATGGCACATCTGTGATATGGTCGATTCAACCAAAAAGGGAGAAAGAAAATGCACACATTTGCTACAGATTGTTCAAGAGGCTTCCTGGATGGGAAATACCTATATCGAGATAAAGAAGGTCTCCACCCAAAAAAAGTGGACGGCAATTACTATATCGATGGATTTGCTAATTACCCAATCAAAGTTCAAATTCCGGTTCATTTGATCAAAGAATTTCTCAAGCATATTCAGGATCCCCAGACATACAAATGTTTAAAAATTCAAGCTAATATTTGTTATCCTTATAGCATGTGCTACGAACTCGATGTCGTTTTTTTTGAACGGATTGCTTTTTGTTTAGAAAAATATCTGGAAATAGCAAAAAATAATCCAAAACTTGATTCAAATACCCATTTAAACATGGCTCATAAGGCCTATCTAAACACACTTGATGAAGCAGATCATGAGAAGTATATTAATAGCTATGAACCAATAGCTAAAGAAAAGAATGGCATAATGTCGGTTGTTTTTTCTGTAGGACATGCAGGGGCATCCAATGTACTTTGGCAAGAAAGATCATTTAATTGGAATGCTTTACCAATAGATCTCACAATAAAGAAATTTACAGTCAATGATTATACGCCTCTTTTCGTCAAAATGAAATTGGTTCATGATATACATGAGGCTTTCTTCAAAATCAAAAAGAAAAAAGAACTTCTATCATTAGAATTCGATAGTAATACTAGAGGAAAATGGGGTCTTACAATCCGTCAAAAACAACCTTGCCTCACTCCCAATGATTTCCTTTCAATAGCCCTCAAAAAAGGTAATGCGGAAATGGTTCATTGTGCCTTGTCGCTTGGCGGGAAGCCTGAGAGAGAAGCGCTGCATCATGCGTGCGAGTCAGGATATCTAGATGTTGTCAAAGAACTCTTGGACGCTAACATGGATATCAATTGCATGGATAGTGTTTGGGGATATACTCCACTTCATAGAGCTTGTCTCTTTGGGAGAGTTGGCATAGTTGAAGAGTTAATTAAACGTGGCGCAGACATTGAAAAAGCATCAAGAACACAACAGCGCAGTTTACCACTTCAATATGCTGTCGAAAGCAAGAGTATCGACTGCGTTAAATTTCTTCTCAATGCTGGCGCTAAGAAGCGTAATTATCTATCTTTGGCCGCAAGCATTGAGGATTATGAAATGGTTAAATTGCTATTGGAGTCTGGAGCAAATGTTAAGGATGAACCAAATGCTGTGTTGAATGCTATAGGCTGTCCAGAGGTGATGCGATTATTAATTAGTTATGGTGCAGCTGTAGATCATCCAAGTTTTAATGGATATCCAATTCAAAAGGCCGCCTGGTTCGGATATTTTGACTCCGTAAAAATATTACTTAATGCAGGGGCTAATCCAAATTCTGTTACTAAAGACCACAAAAATACTGCACTGGAGATCGCAAAATGGGTGTTAAATGATCGACGCACTAATCCGCAAGATCCTCCTGAAGTCACAAAGAATAATATCAAGGAACTTGAGCAGATAATCCAACTGCTCGAAAACTTGAAAAAATAAGCAATTGCATAGTAAGCGTCAAAATGGGTTAGTTTGACGCTTACGTATTTCCGGTTTGGAGTGACCCAATTTATTGGGTCTTTTTCCGAGCCGAATTTATTCGGCTCGGTGGAGGGCGACACCTTGCCCTCCTTAGGTGAATGGCGAAATCTTGCCATGCACAGGGCCGAATAAATTCAGCCCTGAAAAAGACCTAATGAATTAGGTCACTCCAAATTAGACTGAGCGTTTAGTTAGGCAACGGCTCCGGTTTGACGCTTACTTTTTGACTGCGACATTGTCTAAAAATGCCCTCGCCCATGCAACCCTCCTGAAGTCACGAAGAATATAATCAATAGACTTGAGCAGACAATCCAACTGCTCGAAAACTTGAAAAAATAATAAAGTTTATAGATGGAAAGGGGATGGTCCCTTTCCATCAGGTTCAGATAGTGAGTGCAAAAGAATCTATTTTTATGGTATTCTACAGCTAAAAATGTATCTTTGAAAATGGCACAGACTCAGCATAGTTCTTATAGGCAGCTTTTAACCATACTGATGGTTGTATTTTTAGGTTTTTTGGGCATTTCCATGCCTTATTTAATTTTTCCAGCTTTGTTTTTGAATCCAGATTATTCCATAATACCTTCTACATGGAGCCATTCAAGCCACGCTTTGTTCTTGGGAATTACTCTTGCGGCTTATCCACTAGGTCAGTTTCTTGGATCACCAATATTAGGTGCTCTTTCAGATGATTATGGACGCAAACCACTATTGACTTGGAGTTTGGTGGTCGCTGCCATATGCAATCTATTGACAGGCCTCGCGATAGGATGGCAACAGCTGACACTTGTCATCTTAAGCCGTTTTGCTGCTGGTATGATGGAGGGTAATGTTGCCATTGCCCGTGCAATGGCTGCTGACATCAAGTCAATCCCCAAGCATGAAACTTTTGGGAAGATCAATGCTGCTGTATCTATTGCATATCTCCTTGGACCGCTCTTGGGAGGTCTTTTGGCTGACAATCAAATTTATGAAGGGGTAACAAGTTCAACACCTTTTTATATTATCAGCATCCTTTTTATTGCTCTTGCATTATTGACAGCGCTGATACTCGAGAATAAAAAAGCCCTTTCTTCAGACGAGGCGCCTAAGGAGAAAAGAAGTGTATGGGCCCGCTTTAGGCTTATGAAGAGAATGTCGTTTCTTTTTCAAAATCGACGTCTTAAATTTCTCATGATTTCTTCTACTTTTTTTACCTTGGCTGTAGACATCTTTTATGAATTTGGACCGGTCTATTTGACGGATAAGTGGGTTCTCGCTCCAGTGCAGCTTATTACTTACAATAGTATGGTATGTATTGCCCTGGCGGTGGGAAATGGATGGTTTGCGGGGTATTTTTCGAAGCGGTATCCAAGTCCTTTAGGAATTATCGGGGCCATGGGAGGATTTGCACTTTTTATGTTAGGGACAGTTTTAATAAATCAGCCCGTTTTGATGATGATGTTGTTTGGATTATGCGGCCTTGTCATTGGCCTTGGAGTGACTCTAATCACTGTTAAGATTTCAGACTCTGTTGCTGACAACATTCAAGGGGAAGTTATGGGTGTGCAATTATCACTGCGGGTGTTAGGTGATGCTGTCATCTGTCTGCTGGGCGGTGCGCTCCTCTTGCTTTCATCTAAACTTATATTAGTCTTAGCAGCGATCATTTCTGCGGGCACAATGATTTACTATGCCCTGCAAAAATGATCATTGAATGCTTAACAAACGACCTTTTTGTTGTCAATTGCATGACGGAAGGTCTTTGCTAGAAACAAGGCAACTATCAGCCACATTCCAAGAAGTGGGAAACCGATCGTGCCGCTCAACATTAGATAATGACTTCTTCCGGCCACCGCACCAAATGCTGTTTGAAGGGGATTTAGCAACATATTGAAAAGAGACCCTGCCTCTTTTGATGCGCGTGATCCAAAAGTTTCAATCCAAGCCTGCGCCTTGAAGCGGACATCTGAGGTTGTTGGAATGTACAGCTGTTTCAATGCAGGACCATTCAAGGCATAATTTATAGCCTTAGAGCCTACCATCAGAGCAAAAAGAAAAGAGAGACTATCAATAGTCAAAAAGCTAAATAGAGCACATCCAACAATGATCGGCATGGCAACCAGCGCTACACCAATCCCTAAAAATCGGGTGACATTGCTGATTCCCAAAAGAAGGCATGTCAACGAAACAATATTTACACTAGATCCATAGATGCTAAGATAGTTGCTGAGAGCAACTCCAGAATACTGTGCGCCAGCTGCGACTTTAAAATTAAAATCGAAGATAGTTACAATCACCTCGTGTATAAAATTTGCTGCAAAGATTCCAAGTAAATAACGGTGTCCCAACATAAGCTTGAGTCCTTCCAAAAATCCAGGTTCTTGTTCACTTTCCGCCTGTTTTTCGTTTTTTCCATGAAATGAGGTCAGCAATTGACTGGGAGTGGCTCTCAAAAAATAACGAACACATGGAATGATGAGTAAAGTAAACACACCCAAGCATATTATCGATAATGTATCTGTTGTGAGTCCCAAACGATGAGGAAGTCCGCCAATACTGTAAGGAAAGATCACGCCGCCTATTTGTCCAATCGCGACGACAAGAGGGAATCCTCTTTTGGCTGGTGTTGGTTCTGTTGTATCGGTAGCAAAGGCCCAAAATAGAGCTACGACCAACGATCCAAAACTTTCGACAAACAGATACCAGGCATAGCCCAAAACTTTTGTCGCTATGAATGGTACTGTGGAACGTGCCGCGATTTCTTCTGGTGAAGACTGTGCCACCATCATAATTGCACCAAAAAGTAAAATGCAAAGACCATAAAAAGTAGGTAAAATGATAAGCATTTTTTCTCGTGAAGTTCTTTCTAGCAATTTTGTATAAAACATCACTAATGGCAATAGCGCCAATACAGACACTGTCTTTGCGTACGGCAAATGATGCTTGTCCACAAGATGGATAAAAATTGCATCTTTTAATGGTCGCAACGTCCAGTATATTCCAATAATTAAGGCAAAAATCAGCCCCATTCTAAGAAATTTCTTAAATTCTTCTTTTTCAAAATCTCCAAAAATAAAACGGCAGATCCATTGAAAAAAAGACAAAATTCGTTCATTTATATTCACAAAACACCTCATATGCTGATTGTATTTATTATAATCGATTTCATAATTTATGTATTGTTGATATTATCTTATTTGAATATCGAAAATTTTAATTAACTAAGGACTTTTATATATCTAATGACTCAGATCCGTTTTGTCACCACGCACGCTATTGCGCGGGTAAGTATTTCGGCGATATTGCACTTGTACTTGACAATGCCGCTTTAGATCGCCTTGTACTCGAATGGCGCCAAGTGTTTGGCTAATGGATTGTAAGGAAGTAAATTTTACAGTTCTCGGTTTTTTTTAATTATATAAAGCGTTATAATTCAAAAAAACAGGTGAATGCAGCGTCCTATGTCAACAGAGAAATTTCCAATAGGGATTCAAGATTTTGAAACGGTTATTGCCGACGGGTATATCTACATCGATAAAACTCATTGGATTTATCAGTTGATAACTCAGGGAAAATCTTATTTCCTATCGCGCCCTAGTCGATTCGGTAAATCTTTGCTTGTTTCAACGTTTGCGGCCCTTTTTTCAGCTAAAAGACATCTGTTTAAAAACTTGTGGATTGATCAATCCGATTATAAATGGGCAGATTATCCTATCATTCGGTTAGACATGTCCGGCATAAATAATCAAACACCTGAATTGTTTGAACGCTCATTAATTCGCACTTTAATGGGTATTGCTGCGGAACGGGGCCTAAGTTTAAGCGGTGAAACTTCATCGGACTATTTGTCTGATCTAATAAATCAAATGGCTGTAAACGAAAAAGTTGTCGTTCTTATAGATGAATATGATAAACCAATTATTGATCAACTGGATGATATAAATACCGCTAAAAAAAATTGCGATATTCTTCGTAGATTTTATACCATTCTCAAAGTTCATGATGCTAAAATAAAATTCCTATTTTTAACAGGTGTCACCAAGTTCTCTAAGGTGTCATTATTTTCAGGATTAAATAATTTGGATGATATTTCATTACGTGATGATACCGCTTGCTTGCTAGGACTTACCCAAAAAGAGATTACCAATTACTTTGACAAAGACCTTGCCATTATTGCAGAAAAAAGAGCGGAATCTATTGAGCAAGTTTACAATAAGCTTAAAGAGTGGTATAACGGTTACCGTTTTAGTAAATCTCCAAAATCTGAAAAAGTTTATAATCCATTATCCATCATGCAATTTCTGAAAACGGGTAGTATCGACAACTATTGGTTCAGCACAGCAACTCCTACATTTGCTCTCAAAATGATTAAAGAGAAGGAATTTCCCGTTGCTAATTTTGAGTCTGCTGTCATTGTTGGTCGAAGTATAGACGAGAGTTACGAGATTGATAAAATTGACTTAGCGACACTGTTGTATCAAACTGGATATTTAACAATTAGCGATTATGACGAATCGGCCCAGCGGTATTTCCTTAGATTTCCTAATGAAGAGGTAAGACGTTCCTTTTTGGATCATCTTCTTCAAGAGTTCACATCATTATCTTCTTCACAGTCAGAGCCTTTATTGTATCAAATAGAAAGGGCGCTAAAATCAGAGAATTTTGATCGCTTTTTTCAAGAGTTTAATATTTTGTTGTCGAGTATTCCATATGCTATCCAAATTCCTAAAGAGGCTTATTATCACTCACTTCTTTACTCCATTCTTCGTAGTCTTGGTTTTGATGTAACTTCGGAAGTCATGACATCCAGAGGACGAATTGACATGGTATTTATATTTCAAAATTATTGTTTCATTTTTGAATTTAAAATAGATAGTACATCCGCCAGCGCTTTAGAGCAAATAAAGCAACGTAAGTACTACGAAAAGTACTCGGGTAAAAAAGTTATTCTCATTGGGGCCAATTTCGACTCCAAATCGAGGTCAATTTCCGATTGGATAACAGAAATTATTTAAGATGCAGGTATTAATCTATAGCCTGCGAGGGCAGATGTAACGATGGGTACAACGGATGAGAATGCACACTTCCTTAACTTTTTAGATTTTCTCGAAGTTTTTCGGGTAAGGTGAGGCACTCAGAGGGAAGGCAGTCGGAGAGGCTGTAACGGCCGCTACGAGTGCGGGTGAGGGCGACTAAGTGACCGCCGCAACCTAGCATTTCACCCATGTCATGCGCAATGGATCGAATATATGTTCCTTTGCTGCACGACACTGCAATTTCTGCATAAGGATAGGAATAACTTTTTAAGGTCGTTTGCAGGGTCACATCCACCGGCTGACGCTCAATGGTCTTTCCAGCACGCGCTAATTCGTATAATTTTTTTCCATTTACCTTTTTGGCCGAATACATTGGCGGCACTTGCTGAATCGTTCCTTGAAACTTCTGAATGGCCAATTCAAGTTCTTCTAGTGTTGGTATAATAGCGCTTTCGTGGGTGATCTCGCCTTCATTATCGTAAGTGTCGGTCGTGATGCCAAAACGGATGGTCCCGACGTATTCCTTTTCCTGATTGAGAAAACTATCAGAAAGACGGGTATAATTTCGGCCGATCAGCATAATCATGACCCCTTCGGCAAAGGGATCGAGTGTTCCTGCATGACCAATCTTCATCACACCTAAATGCTTTCTAAGTATTCTGACAAGGTTAAATGAAGTCATCCCTTTGGGTTTGTTGATGACTAATATCCCTTCATCCATCTTGAGATTGTTTTTTATCATGGATCTCTTTCAGAAGTTCTTCTATACGCATATGTTTGTCCACACCTTCATCCAAAATGAATGTGAGCTCTGGAAAATAACGCATCACGACCTTCTTCGATGAAACTACTGCTATAGCGCCAGCAAGGGTCTGGAGTTTATTTATTGCGTTTGTTTTGACAGTTTTATCTCCTATCACACTGACGAAAACTTTCGCATAGTGAAGGTCCTTGGTGATCTCAACCTGTGTGATCGTAATGAGTTCAGGAATTCCCCGATTGGGGAAATCGCGACGGATTACTTCGGAAATAACTTCCTTGAGCAAAGAATTTAGGCGGTCTACGCGTTGTTTTGGCATAATCAGCTTTCGTTATAGGGTTTGTGTCAGGTATGTCGTTTCGTACGCCTCAATGATATCGCCTTCTTGGAAATCATTGAAGTTATTAAGCAGTATTCCGCATTCAAATCCCTTTGAAATCTCTTTCACATCTTCTTTAACTCGACGTAGAGAAGCTATGGAACCTTTCCAAACAAGCTCTCCACCCCGTATTACTTTGACGTGATTGCTACGCGTAATGGTTCCTTCAGACACCATGCATCCTGCAATTCTTCCAACTTGCGAAGACTTAAATACTGCAATAACATTGGCTTTTCCTTTGAGATTTTCCTGTGGAATCTTATCCAAAAGATTTGTCATCAATTCCCTGACTTCATCGACAGCATGATAAATGATGTCATGCAGAAAAACTTTGATCCCATGTTGCTTTAACAACTGCTCAGCATGACTTTCCACAGCAGTATGGAAGCCCACAATTACTGCTTTTGAAGCTGCAGCAAGAAGAACATCGGACTCGGTGATTTCACCCACAGAAGAGGAGATTATATCTGCATCGACTTTGTCCGATTTAATTTTGAGAAGAGCAGCTTTTAAGGCTTCAAGTGAACCTTGAACGTCTGCTCTGAGCACGATATTGAGTACTTTCTTCTTGGTGTCTGTTGCTTGTTGGAAAATGCTTTCCAAGGTCGCTTTCTTTGGTTGGTGGGAAAGATGGCGGCGATCAAATGTGCGCTGTTCAGCAATCTCCCGTGCTGTTTGTTCATTTGCAACAACAATAAATTCATCACCCGCTTCAGGCAAACCTGAGAGCCCAGTAATTTCAACTGGAGTAGAAGGGCCTGCTTCCTTGAGGTTGCGGTTGTGGCCGTCGCGCATTGTTTTGACTTTACCCCAATGAGCTCCAAATACAACGGAGTCTCCAATTTTGAGGGTTCCATTTAGGACAAGAACCGTAGCAACAGAGCCCATTCCTTTGTGTAGTTCAGACTCCAATACTGTTCCTCTGGCACGTGATTGCGGATTGGCCTTAAGTTCAAGAACCTCAGCTTGGAGGGCAAGCATCTCAAGTAATGTTTTGATTCCTTCGCCAGTTTGCGCCGAAGTGTTTACAGTGATTGTTTGACCACCCCATACTTCAGGAAGTAATTCATGTTCTGCAAGTTGCCTATATACGTTTTCTGCATTGAAATTAGGCTTGTCGCACTTATTTAGAGCCACAACGATGGTAACTCCTGCAGCTTTGGCATGGTTCATCGCTTCTTCTGTTTGAGCACGGATTCCTTCGTCTCCTGCGATAACAAGCACGACGATGTCGGTCACGTCTGCACCCCGAGCTCTCATGGCTGAAAAGGCTTCGTGACCAGGGGTGTCAAGAATGGCGATATCGCCAACTGCAGTAGAACAACGGAAAGCACCGATATGTTGTGTAATAGCTCCTGCTTCACCTGAAGCGATGCTGCTTTGACGAATGTAATCGATAAGACTAGTTTTGCCGTGGTCAACGTGTCCCATGAAGGTGACCACTGGAGCGCGCGTTTGAAGCTGGGAAGGCTCTGAAGCTGCGATCTCTTCCCGTATAGTCTTATCTGTTATACGAATTCTCTCTTCTTCAGTAGTATCGATGGTAATCTTGCATCCAAATTCCTCTCCAAGAAGAAGAATTGTTGTTTCGTCTTCAAGTATATCATTAAGAGTAACGATAATCCCTTGAAGAAATAATTTTGAAATCAATTCTGAAGACTTGAGTTTCATTGCTGAGGCTAAGTCTTTCAAACGAACAGGTATCCGAATAGAGATCGTCGTTGGACGTGTCGTAATCTCTTCTTGAACCTGTTGCTTAATACCCCTTTTCTTTCTCCAGCGCTGATCTTCTTCAGTCGTATCTCTCAAACCATAACGATCTCTGGTATCAAAACGGGAACTAGTTTTCTTAGCTGGTTTGATATCTTGGAATTCTTTGAATTTGGCAGGTTGACCTTTTCTAGCTTCTGGCGCTGGAGGGGCCTTTACCTCTTCTGTCCGGGGTTTGACCTTTGCTTTTTTCTGAATATCTTCCTGCGATTGAACATTTTGTACAGGTTCTGGTTTTGGCACTTCTACGTGTCTTACAGGCTTTTTTGGAAGAAGATCTTTTACGTGCCTTCCTGTAGGGCCAAGTGCTTCTCTTCTGGGAGGAGGAGCTTGCACTGGAGCAGGTGGGGGCGTCGGCGTCGAAACTACCACCTGTGGTGTTGGAAGGGGAGAAACAGGTGTGGGCTCAACGATTTCTTCAACAATTGATTCCTCGACAATAGACTCTTCCTCAGGTTCTTCAACAACTGGAACAGGAAGGGGTGCAGGAACGGTTAGAAGCTCTTCGTGTTTTTCGATCTCTTCTTCTTTGGCAAATGCAGATTTCGTACGGGCTTTTCTTCGGGGAGGTTCTTCCTCCTCAATCTTTGCCTGTATGTGCTTATCTGCAGAGGATTTCTGAGCTAAAGCTTCAGGCGCCGGTTTAACATCAGCTTTCTTTTCAGCCAACTTCTTTTTGATTTTATCAAGTTGAAGAGCTTCTGCAATCTGCGTGTTTTTGATGTTGATTTTGAGTTCTTTTTTTTCTTTTGGCAACCGGATTACATCCTTTGTTTTCTAATTTGTTCTAATATTTTGTCTGCCTTCTCAATGCTTATGCCTGGAATCTTTGCCAATTGTTCAGGTGATGACATCAATAGGGCGCGAGGTGTATTTAATCCTTCTGGGACCAAGTGGTCAAAGATCAACTGATTCACACCTTCAATGCGCTCTAATGGCTGATTGAGAGATTCATCATCTGATTCGGCAAGCTCGCTTCTTTGGATGGCCATCGTGCGGTTGTAATCGGTCATGCGCTGCACTTCAAGCTCATAGCCAATGAGCTCGCTATTCAAGCGGGCATTCATTCCTTTTTTGCCAATCACAGCAGCAAAATCATCATCTTCTACAACAATGGAAATGACATCATCATCTTCACTAACGTTGATTTTTCGGATTTCGATAGGCGATAAAGCATTTTGCAACAGTTCGACTGGATCGTTGAGAGAATGGGATGATATCAATTTTTTCATTATTAAGTTCGCTCACGACATTTTTAACTCGAGCTCCGCGCATCCCCACACAGGCCCCTACGGGGTCGATTTTCGGGTCGGTCGAACGAACGGTTAGTTTTGTGCGATAGCCAGCATCGCGTACAATTTTATCGATGATAATGATTCCATCGTTAATTTCTGGAACTTCTTGAATCATCAATTGACTGACAAATTCTGGATGGCTGCGTGATAAGATAACTTCTGCGCCGCCATTTTCGGTGTCGTTCACTTCAAGGAGAACGGCGAGAACTTTTTCGCCAACTTTGATATTTTTCTGTTTTAGGATAATGCCTCATTGGCATGATGGCTTCAACTTTTCCCAAGTCAATAATGAGGTTGGCCCCGCTTGACAAATCGTTTGACAGTCCCAGAAATGAATTCATTGATGCGGTGACGGTATTCTTCATAGATAACATCTCTTTCGGCGCCCCGCAGTTTTTGGGTGATGATCTGCCTTGCTTTTTGCGCGGCGATGCGTCCAAAATCTTTTGGGGTGACGACGACGTCAATAAACTGGCCGATTTCGCAATCGGGATCAATCTCTCGAGCATCTTCAAGGGAGATTTCTTGTGCGGGAACTTCGACCTCTTCGACGATTTCTTTTTCTGAAAATACGTCGATATTTCCGGTTTTAGGGTTGATTGTCACTGTGACATTGGAGGCTCCAGAGACGCTCTTTTTGGCGGCCGCTGTGAGAGATTCTTCAATGGCGTTGATAACAATATCTCGTTTGATGCCTTTTTCTCTTTCAAGATATTCAAAAATAGCAATGAGATCTTTGTTCATTGGTTCCTCTAAGCTTACGAGTTATTTTCCGTTACGACGATATCATCGCGGTTTACCTTATTTTCATCAATAAGATATTCTTTGATCGAAAGCGCAATTTTCTTGTGTTCAGGATCGAGTTTAATCACTTTCGCGGTCACTTCGTCGCCTTTAGAGACAACATCTTCCACTTTGCCAAAAGCTTGGTCTGAAAGTTCGGTGACATGGATCAAGCCTTCGATGCCGTTGTCGAGTTCAACAAAGGCTCCAAAAGCTGTGATTTTGCTCACTTTCCCTTTGACAAGCTGCCAACAGGCATGGTTTTTTCGATGGTTTCCCATGGATTGTTGCTCAGTTGCTTGACGCCGAGGGTGATTTTTTTGCTTTCTCTGTCAACAGAGAGAACCACAGCATCGACGATATCGCCTTTTTTGAGGACTTCAGAAGGATGCGAGACTTTTTTGATCCAGCTTAGGTCGGAGATATGGATAAGCCTTCAACGCCTGGCTCCAGTTCAACAAAGGCGCCATAGTTTGTCAGGCTGCGAATTTCGGCTTTGACGTTTTGCCGACAGGATATTTTTTCTCGACATCATCCCAAGGATTGTGTTCAGTTTGTTTAATGCCAAGAGAGATTTTGCCTTCTTCTTTTTGGACAGAGAGGACGATCGCTTCAACTTCATCGCCTTTTTTGACCACTTCGCTTGGATCGGTGATATTTTTGACCCAAGACATTTCGGAAACGTGGATAAGCCCTTCGATGCCGGGTTCGATTTCGATAAAGGCGCCATAAGGAAGAAGTTGACGATTTTGCCTTTGACACGTGTGCCAGGAGGGTATTTTCTGTTCGATTTGATCCCATGGATTGGTATTCTTTTTGTTTTAAGCCGAGAGCGACGCGTCCTTTATCTTTGTCGACACTGAGGATCATCACTTCGAGTTTTTGGCCCAGATGGACCATTTCAGAAGGATGCTTGATTCGCTTCCAGGTCATATCGGTGATATGCAGAAGGCCATCGATGCCGTCGAGATCGAGGAAGACACCGAAGTCGGTGATATTTTTCACAACGCCTTCGCGGACGTCGCCGTCTTTGATATTTTCGAGAAGTTCAGCTTTCTTAGAGATTCGTTCGGCTTCGAGAAGTTCGCGGCGGGAAACGACGACGTTTTTGCGATCGATATTGATTTTAAGAATTTTGAATTCGTAGGTTTTGCCGATGTATTCGTCGAGGTTTTTAATGCGCTTATTGTCGATTTGAGAGCCTGGCAGGAATGCTTCCATGCCGATATCGACCATCAAGCCGCCTTTGACTTTGCGCAGGACGCGTCCTTTGACGATGGAGCCTTCTTCGCAATGTTCGAGGATGTATTCCCATTGGCGGAGTCGTTCGGCTTTTTCGCGGGAGAGGACGATTTGGCCATTATCATCTTCGGCTTGATCGAGAAGGACTTCGACTTCTGCCATCTAAGACAACTTCTGAAGGGTCGGAAAATTCTTCGATAGGCACTAGGCCTTCTGATTTTAGGCCCACATCGACGACGACGTGATCTTTGGTGATTTCGACAATTCTTCCTTTCAGAACATTGCCTGGGGTCATTGAGGAAATATCTGTTTCTGCTTTTTTTGCTTTTTTATCAAGCAGTTTTATAAAGGCTTTGCATCTTTTTCTTGGAATGGGACATCGTCTACGATATTGCTTTTCGTTCCAAGTATGTTGTGGGTTATTGGACATTTAAAGGTTTCTCCTAATATTTCTTTACTGATACCGACCATACTATCAAATCCTTAACATAATTTGCAAGGACTCTTCGCACACCAACGCAATTTCTCCGCATCCCCGCTTAGAACGCAAAGGCGTCAACATACCTTTACGCATAAGTTCATCTAACTTTTCTAACGCAGGCGCAAATGCCATTTCAAAAAACTTTTTACAACGCAAAGGATCAAAAGGCGCAAAGGCGCAAAGAAGGAGGTTATTTATTTTTTTAATATTAATAACAAGAATATAGGTTAAATCATCACTTTCCTTCCTTTGCGTTGTAAAAAGTTTTTTGAAATGCGGTTCATGCCGTTTTAAAAGAACAAGGCAAGACGTTACGTACTTTTTCTGTGTTTAGAAAAAATCCTGGGTAGGGTATAGGAAAATATAGTGCCTTAGGGAGGTTTATTATGATTCGGTCGTCGTCTCTTAATTATGATATTGGATCTGATTTTTTTGGGGATTCTTCAAGTCCGTCCTCTGTGTCTTCAGATGAAGGCATTGAGTTGTCCCCATTAGATGCTTATACTAGGAAATTGCGTGTTGAGATCGAGTTGGATCCAGAGGACTGCACTATTAATTCAATGCAAGCATTAGAGGTTGTATTGGGTTATTTTTGTACAGGTTACCATTCGAATATAATTCAAGAGTTACAGGGGCTTAAGGAGTTGCTGGGAGAAGAGAGGTTGCGAGATAAGAAGTATTTAGCAATTATTATTCCTGGTTTATTGGAACTTATTTCAAAGTATTCTAACGACACTGATTTGGATTTTATCATCGAATTGGGAAAAATTTTTGATTTTGGAAATTGGAATAATGAATTTTTAGCCTTTCTTGTGACAAAAGTTCGAGAACCCTGTATGAGTGGTTGGCAGGTGATGAAGTATATTACAGATTGGTCTCGGATCACTGTATTTTCAGATAATAATACGGATCTGAATGCTTTTACTGAAAAAGTTTATGACACATGTTTGACTTTGGCTCCGGACATGTATGGAGCAGCGTGTTATCGTGATTTTTTTGATGCAATGATACGGATGATGGTGGGACGCAGGATTTCAATTCTTGAGGCAAAGCTTGTAGCTGAATATTTTGGAATGCAGGTCTGCGGACTTCACAACCTTATGGAATCGCTGATTAGTCTTTATAGCAGTTGTACTATGGAAGAGGGTGGATGGCAGTTGATTATTGAAACGATATGTTCGAAAAAATTTAATGTTGTTCAGATCGAGGATGTTTTACCTTTTCTATTTTTTGTTTTTGTTAAGTTAGAAGCTGGTATTGAGGTAAAAGATGATAAATTACTACAGATTTTTGAAAATAAATTTAATTTTCGTTTGGGTTCAGAGAAACTAGATCCATTTTTAAAGCTTGGTTGCGTGGACTCAGTTCATATTCTTCTGAATAAAATACTTGAGCTATCTCTTAAAATTGAGAGTGACGTTTCGCGAGCTAATGCAGCGGGAATTGTGTCCGGTATTTTACTATTGTATTTGGATCTTTTTGAAGAGAACGATGCAAGGCTTTTTTTGAGCAAGTTTAAAGAAGTTTTAGGTATTGGAAATACTAGTCGACAGGTCAAGAAAATGGTATTTGGTGTTTTAATGCAGCTTTGTGTCAAAAAGAAGGAAAAGGAGGGGATGACTAAAGTATTGGATTTATTCGAATTGGGACTTATTGACAAATCGTATTTATCGATCGTTGTGGAGTTTTGGAGAGTAGGCACACCAGTATTTGAAGTCAGATTTGGGAGAAAATCATCATTTATTGAAATAATGGCGCTTTTAATGGGTATTTCTCAGCGTGAAATTGTCCTCAGAATAGGTTTAAAGCTGGATTATGGTTATGACACATCGCTGATAGAACTCTATGTCCTAACTGTTAAATCATGGTAATTGCGAAAAAAAACCATTAACAGATAATGAGGTTGGTTTAATTAAGCAAATTATTCGCAAATTACCTGACGATTGGTCGAGCAAAGTAACTGTATTGCGTTCGTTATTTTCCATAGAAGCACTTACGGCAGATTTATGGCATAATTGCCTTGATAAACTTTTAGAAATTTTAAGAGACGATACAGCATTACCGGAAGACTGCCCGCTGGACCTGTTGGCCAGTGTCGTTTACCTCTCCCCGGTGCTGCTTGCCGATCTCGCGGACTCGATCGAGCACCGTTGGCTCGGCTGCGCGATCCTGCGCAAAGGGCGTGGAGCAGTTTCCAGGTATCCAGGCCGGGTAGGTTCCGTCGGCGATCGCCGTCAGGTCTAATTCGATCGATGAAGGGAGTGTGCCGGTGACGCAGATCAGTCGAAGCTCGAAGGCGTTGAGGAGCACGCCATAGGTCAGGCCCGACTCGCGGAGGACGCGGGGCAGCGAGAGCGACGGTGCGAACCTGCGGTGCTGGCCGGGCGGGGCAGCGTCGAGATGTGCGTCCGGGGCAGTACAGAGCCCGTGCCAGAACGCGATCGCTATCCGATGCCAGCAGCGGGACGCCCCCTTCTTCCTCTTGCTCTTCGGTGGCGATCCGCGACCTCTCGCCCAGCCGCCAGTCGAGCAGCTCGGCAAGGGGTTGAAGTAAGAGTCGGACCGTCGAGCGGGCCTGTTCGCGATCGCGGAGGGAACGCTGAGCCGAGCGAACGACGGCCGAGGCTTTCTTGTAGCTGGCCTCCGCTGTGTCGGCATCCAGCCAGCTTTTCAACTGGGGGTCGGTACCGATGAGCTGGGTACAGAAATACTCGCTAAAGCCCTCGCCCGCGAAGGTCAACGGATTCAAGGCCGGGCCTCCCTGGCGGGGGCCCGCAGCAACACCCCGAGCGGCTCGACGGCCGCCGGCTTGAATCTCAGGCGGCGATTCAGAAACGACTCATGCTCGTCGACTTCCTTGCGGTGCTCCCTCAACCGGCGCCGGACCGTCGGCGGCAATTCCCCTCCTCGATGCCGGGT
>CAVRUH010000003.1:0-25937 GCA_963724325.1 Waddliaceae bacterium
TAGACGAGACTGCCCCTTTTTTCATGAATGTCATTTTTTTAAGGCTAGAAAAGAAGCCGAAGATGCACAAATTCTCGTGACCAACCACAGCATGCTCTTCGCCGATCTTGCTTATCGCATGGAAGAAGATCAAAAAAAGGAACAGGGGCTTATTCCCGATTATCACAAAGTCGTCATTGATGAAGCCCACAATATTGAAGATACGGCTACTGAATTTTATGCCCTAAAAACCTCCCAATTCCACATGATGAAAACTCTTCGAAAGCTTGCTGGGGATAAAGGAGGAAAGCTAACGCAGTTACGCATTAAAATGGATGAAATCTTTCGGAAAAAGCGCAGTCCGGAAGTTGAAAATTTATTCACACGACTCACTATTGACCTCGCAGCGACCCCGCATGGTCTAAATATATTGATTGCAGACACTTTTCAAGTTTTAAAAGACTTCACAGAATCATTAAAATCGGCAGAGGAAGAAGAAAAGGGCATAGAAAAGATTAGGATCATGCCAAGGCATCTTGTGGAGAACGAATGGTCTGCGAGGGTGATCCCGCACACAACAATGCTCATACAAGCGATAAAGCAGTTTACGGCCGCTATTCGAAGTTTTGAACAAGATCTTAAATCGATCGAGCATCCCAAATTGGGTGAACATACTGAGACTGTTCGTTTCGAGATAAATGCTTTAGTGAATCGGCTAGAGCAATCGGGATTAATTCTTGAAACATTTACTGCGCAGGAATGTCCTAAGACACGAGTTCGTTGGATTGAGATACAGCAATTGAAAACGATGAGTAATTTACATTTGATTGATGCTAATTTAGATATTGCCAAAGTTCTTGCTGATTCTTTATTCAATAAATTTCCTACGACAATACTGTGCAGTGCCACCCTTACGACTAATCAGAGCTTTAGTTTTATCAGGAAGCGGTTAGGAATAGTGCCTGAGTTTGTCAAGAAAACTGCCACTGAAAACATTTATACATCCCCCTTTGACTATAATAAGCAGGCTCTTTTGGTCATTCCGACCGATATTCCGCCTCCCAACGATCCTAATTATCTTGAGGCTGTTTATTTGAATATTTGGAATGTCATTCAGGCAAGCCGCGGGAATGCTTTTTTGCTTTTTACATCTTATTCCATGCTGCAATCGTGTTATGATAAACTTGCCAAAAAGTTGACAGAGAACAGATTTCATGTTTTAAAACAGGGTGAAGCTAGTCGGCAAACACTTTTGAATAACTTCAAGTCGAAGGAACATTCAGTCCTCTTTGGCACTGATTCATTTTGGGAAGGTGTTGACGTCCCAGGCGATGCATTACGGTGCGTAATCATTGTAAAATTGCCATTCAAGGTTCCTTCTGAGCCTCTTATTCAAGCTAGAACCGAACTCATTACAGCTGATGGCGGCGATCCATTTTTTGACTACTCAGTGCCGCTTGCCATAGTGAAGTTTAAACAGGGATTTGGAAGGCTTATTCGCAATAAGCGGGATCGCGGCTGTGTTGTCTGTTTAGACAAAAGAGTCATTACAAAAGGCTACGGAAGACTATTCCTCAACAGCCTTCCTCCATGCAAACAGCTCTTTTCTACAGGTGCAGACATCATTGAGGCCATGAAAGAATTCTACAAAAAAACTCACCATTTAACTCTAAAGACAACAACTTAAAGTATATTCAGAGGCAATTTCCATTAAAAATCTAAATATGTAAACACTAGGCGCAAATCGTAATTCAACAAATTTTTTTCAACGCAAAGGAGCAAAAGGCGCAAAGGAGAAAAGATCAAGTTTTTTTTTTCCTTTGCGCCTTTTGCTCCTTTGCGTTGAAAAAAATTTGTTGAATTACGATTTGCGCCTTGTATACATCTTCTCTTATTTATGATGCGTGACTCAGAAGATGCACGTTATTGTGAAATTGGACTAAAAGATATAAAGTAGGTATGATGCATACATGGAAGATAATAAGGAAATAAAGCGGCTGTTTTTTGGATTTGAGGCGCTGGCTCCATGGCCAGAGAAGTTGCCTCCAGGAAGGATTCTGGAAGCATCTAATAGACATGCGACTTTTGCTTTCTTAGGGGATATTCACTATCCAAGCTTAGAGCAAATTTTACCTTCGCTGCCTCTTCCTCCATTTAGAGTTGGGAAGGTGGGATGTTTTTGCAAGTGTCTTTTTCTGCCTCCTAGGCACCCTAATGTTGCTGCTTGGGAAGTAGAATTCTATGAAGAACGAGAATTGCTTGAAAATTACAATCGATACCTCGTCCAATGGCTTCGAGATAATCAAATTCCTGTGAAAGAGCATAGCGGTTCCTTCCTTCCTCACGTGACGATCTGCCGTCAGCCAAAGCAACTTGCGATTTGGAAAGAGTCGTTTCAACAGCTACCCGTCATTTTTAAAAATTTTCAGCTCTACGGAAAGCATGGGCTCATCACAATATACTCCCATTTGGACCAACCAGCTGATTGCACCCTTTGAAGGAGCTAGATCATACTGCAGACGTAGCCTTTTTAGTCCGAGGTGAGAGCTTACAAGAGCTCCATTTGCACGCAAGAGTAGCTTTGGCTTTCCTTTTCCCTCCAATTCTTCAATATTTTTCAGCAAAATCGCAAGTCAACGGAATCGATGATATTGTCATAGATCTCAATGATATCGTCATGCATTGTGATCGTGATGTCGGATGTCCTTTCAAAGCGGTTAGTTTTCACGGTGAAATCAAGAGAGGAAAATCAATTTTAAGTTGGGAGATGATTATCGATGTCTAACTTAAAAAAATGAGCCTGCGACCTATATTCTCCCTCAAGAAGGGGGTATGAAGGTTCCGGGATTAGTCATAGCAACAGAACAATTATCGAAGGAAATGGAGATCGACAAACCTCTAGAACAAGTGCGCAATGTGGCTCATTTACCGGGTATTGTGGGTTATAGTATCGCGATGCCCGACATCCATTGGGGCTATGGTTTCCCCATCGGCGGGGTTGCTGCGATGGATACTGACTCTGGAGTGATAAGCCCAGGCGGAGTCGGCTACGACATCAATTGCGGCGTTAGACTTGCTCTTGTGCCTATTCCATTTGCTTCACTAACAAAAGAAGTGAAATCTAATTACTGCATTCAATATTTAAAATATTCCTTCAGGTGTTGGCAAAGGCCATAAGGACCAAATAGCTTTGAGCGATGATGACTATCGAGGAATTATTGAAAAAGGCGCTCGCTGGTCCGTTGAACAAGGTTTTGGATTCTCAGCAGACTTGGATCACACGGAAAGTAATGGATTCATCGCAGGCGGAAGCTTTTCAGCTATTTCTAGCTCTGCCAAGATCGAGGAAGAGATCAACTGGGTTCTGTCGGCTCGGGAAATCACTTTGTGGAGATTGGTGAGATCCAAAAGATTTTTTTGCCTGAAATTGCCCAGGCTTGGGGAGTAGAGGCTGGATTGACCTATCTGTTGATTCATTCCGGATCCAGAGGATTTGGTCATCAAGTGTGCCAAGACACGCTTAATCATTTTGTGAAGCAAGGGTATGATAAGGGCTTGCCTGACAAACAGCTTGTTGCTGCACCCATCCTAAGTGCTGATGGCAAAGCCTATTTTTCAGCGATGGCTGCAGCTGCTAATTTCGCATTCAATAATCGACAGCAACTTCTACACCTGGCTAGGAAAAGCTTTCGAGAGATCCTTGGAATTGCTCCTGAAGAGATCCGCCTCATCTACGACGTATGCCACAACATTGCAAAATTCGAAGAGCATAAAGTTGAAGGGAAAAAGCAAAAATTATGTGTCCATCGAAAAGGAGCCACCCGCGCTTATGGTCCCGGAGCCCAAGAACTGGCTCCTGTCTTTCAAAAAACCGGACAACCTGTGTTGGTTCCAGGGGATATGGAACGGGCAAGTCATTTGATGGTAGGCTTGGGAAATCCATTGACCTGGTGCAGCTCCTGCCATGGGGCCGGAAGGGCCCGAAGCAGGGTTAAATCGCGACTTTTTTGGAAAGGACGAGATCCCGTAGAGCATATGAAGAAGCAAGGAGTAGCAGTAATGGCGGCTTCTCGTGAGACAATTACTGAAGAAATGCCCGATGCATACAAGGATGTAGATGCGGTTGTAGAAGCTGTACAGCAGGCTGGCCTAGCGAACATGGTCGCCAGGCTCCGTCCTCACATGGTCATCAAAGGGTGAGTCCTAATGAAACAATTTAAATTTAATGGTGTTAACTAGCTTCTTTCCTAAGTCTTTGATGCTAGAATTATTTGAAACATCAAATTGAATGATTAATTTCTTGAGTGTTTCAGCAATTTCGCTCAATTTTTCTAAATCTCTTTTCTTTGCGGCTTGATTTTCCTGTTCAATTACATATTTTACAAAAACATTTCCGATTGCCATAAGAGCAGTCGACAGCCTGCCTAGGGGAATTTTTATTAGCTGTGTGTTGCTATATATAGGATCGTCTATAAATTGTAGATCTTTACATAATTGATCTACGATTATTTCCCATTGCTCTGTTGTTAATGCATTGGCTATTGCCTCTGGATAGGCATCCAAGGTCACATAAAATTTTTCGCAGATAATGGTGTGGTCAAATTGCTTATCTGACATAAAGGCCAAAATATTTTTTAGCCTCATTGGCTTTATCATTGCGGATTCTTTTGTCCATGGGGCAGATTCAATCGTCCATAGTTTATCAATCTCAGCTTTTCCTAATGTACGGACGAAGTTTTCGAGTTGTTTTTCAGTCATTCGATTAAGGATGGTATCATTTTTCACAAATAAGGGATCTTTGCATTCCTCATCTGTGCAATACTGAGCAGGGGCATTTTGGGAATCAGCATACACTTTATTATTATAATCCTGAGCAGAGGTGACCTCATGTTTAAATTTTCTTTCTACTTTAGGCGTTTGTCGCTTTTCTATCAGTTCCTTGGCCTTGGATTTATGATGTTTAATTGCATCCAATTTAAGTCCAGCAGCACCTTTTGCCTTATCCATTATTTCTTTTTTATCAGTTTTCAATGAAAATGCTCTTTGAGTAATTGCATCTAGGGTACCCACTTCTGTTTCTGTACAACATTTTCCATTTGAATCTGTAGGATAGTCATGAACTTGGCTGCGCGTAGCGTATTCCGCCATTGCTAATAACTTACTCTTGAGTTTGTCATCATTTGGAAATTTTCCTATAATTTTAATTAACTCAGGCCTTCTCTCATCTTTTTTCGATGCTAATATTTTTATTACATCTGCACTAAACAATTCGGCGGCAACATCTGGGAATTTGTCTACTAATATCCAAAATTGTTCAATTTCAATTAATTCATTGGCATGAGCGAGAGTTACAGCTGCAAATTTAGGAGTAATTCTATCTTTTATTAAACTCAAAGCATGTGGCTGGTAAGTTGCAGCGGTTACGGATCCTTCACTCTTTATATCTTTTATGTATTCTTGAATATCCTCCGTACTAGGCTCTTCAACCTTAACTTCTGGTGGCACGACTATTGGTTCTATTGGCTCTTCAACCTTCACTTCTGGTGGCACGACTATTGGTTTTATTGGCTCTACAACTACGGGAATTGGTGGTAATATGACCGTTGGTTTTGGTGGTGCTTTGGCGCGGCCTTTGAGGAGATAAATAATCGCTATTGCAGCTGGGATAATGATTGTAAAGTAAGATAATATTTTAAAAATGGCGAGGGCCACTCTGCAAATCGTTTCTAGTTTTTTTGTATTCCAATTATCTTTTGTGCAGTAGTCCCTCAGATCATGAAATCCTCGAAAGTAGGGTTGACTTATCAGTAAGTCTAAATTATTGCTAAGCGCCATAAAACACCTCAATTATAATTTTTAAAATAAAAACCTATTGTATCATAAAAATAAAACTTAAACAAGAGGAATGTTTAGCTTAAATATCTGTTGAAAAAGTTGAAGGCGGCATCTTCAGGAATGCGGTATTCACGGGTCCAGCCACGGGAAATTTGCCACTCATTGAGGTAGAGTCTTGGATCTTTAAGGATTCCATCTTCGAGAATCATATTAATGTATTCTAGGATGACATCTTTGTTTTCATCATTTTCAAATTCTAATTCCGCTTGTTTCTTAAGAGCCTCTGCAGGAGTTAGAAATCTTGACCTAGAACAGGAATTTTCTATGGAATCCACTGCTGCAAGGACAGTAAAATTCGCCAGGCAAAAGAATGTTGGTATTAACATATTTAGTTTTGACATAATGCACCTCATGGGTTAGACAAGTATTATATCGTATATGCCAATTGCAAACAACCTTTAAAGGGGGTAAGTCATGAGCATTTATAATCAGTTACCGTTATCAGAAATTGTTAAAGAAGTGTTTTATATTGATTCATGGCTAAAAAATGGTGATGTTCTTGAGCTAGATCAGATGGGATTCATTAAGAATATTCCCAAATCCATCTTCTTACAATGCAATGGCCGTTCCGTTGATAAAAAAATTATTATAAAATTAACTCCTGAAATAGTAAAAACAATTGAATTAGTTTTATTTAAATCAGCAGTACTTCCATCTGTAGACTGGTTTTTTAACATGAATGGGGTGTGTAGTTCTAGTTTTCTGCCATTTTATAAAAGAAAAAGGCAACAATTGACTCCCAAAAGAATTCCAGAATTGTATAAAAAGGCATTGGCATCATTACAAGAACATGTCAATAGCTATAAGGTGAGTGATGGTCCTACACTAGATTTTGATGTATTTCATCGTAATATGCCGCGAGATGTAAAAAATATTATTTTTGATCATTTGGATATTGAATCATTGATATCGTTTTCTAGAGTAAACAAAATTGATAGTGTATCAGTGAATAATTATATCTCAATTACATTTAAGAATCATTTTCCGATACCTCCATTCAAAACGGTACGAGACAGGTTTGGGCATCAAAAATCGAATATTACTTCTGAATGCCAGATGTTAAATAAATTTTTTGAGCTTAAGAGGATGTATTTATTTCGAGAAGGAACAGAAAATATGGAGGTTATTGAGTTGATTCAGGCACCTGCTCCCTTTAAAGTCTTATGTATTGCCATGTTCCCATCGTGTAGGGAGTTTATACAAAATGATAAGAAAATGGGGTGCATGCATTTTACCGATCACCAAAGAACTGTTGTAATAAAAAATCTAATTATTAAACCTCTGAATGTCGTCTTTGAATATAAAAATGGTAAGAGGAAATGTTGGATGCAAACCGACAAAGAGTGTGATTCAACTGAAGATTATCCTATAATGGTTTTAAGAGAGTGTTCTGGCTTCGAAAGATCCTACGAGCCCGATTTTTTGTGAGGAAAAGATTAAGAATTTTCCAGGCTATATTAAGAGGCTTAATAGGGCTTGCCGAGTATGAATACCGTTGCCAACTTGGGGAAAAAAGTGTGCATAGGGAGTATTGTCGATGGATTGGTGAATCTCATCAACTCGTGGGAGAGGATGAAGTATTTTAAGGTTCGCTTTGGCGTTATTTAGCATTTCTGATTTTAGAGTCAAAAAACCCTTTTTATCATCAATTTTATATCCAATGCGTTCCGTTTGAGTCCGCGTCATGTATAAAATATCTAACTTGTGAACAACCTCCTCTATATCTTTGTGGAAGGAGAATTTTATCCCTTTTTCACGTAGATCGTCGCAAATTTCTTTGGGCATTTCCAATAGGGGATGGGAAATAAAATAGAGTCTTGGGTGAAACAGGGTTAAAGCGGTAACCAAAGAATGAACTGTACGGCCATGTTTAAGGTCTCCAACAAAAGCAATATGCAGTCCTTCAAGGGTTTTTTGGGTTTCCTGTATCGTAAATAGATCCTGAAAGGTTTGTGTCGGATGTTGGTTGGCCCCATCTCCTGCATTGATCACAGGGATATTCAAAGCATCGGCGGCAAGTTGTGCTGCACCTTCTAAAGGATGCCTTATTACCACCACATCGACATAATATTCCATCATCTTCATTGTATCTTTAAGGCTTTCCCCTTTTGCAGCAGAGGTCGATTGTTCATCTGTAAATCCAATAACATTGCCCCCCAATCGATGCATCGAAGATTCAAAAGAAAGTCGGGTCCGCGTTGAGGGTTCAAAGAAACAGCTTCCTAATATTTTTCCAGAAAGCAAGTCGGGTCTGTTTTCATTTTTCATTAATGTTGTTTGATCGAGTATATAGAGAATTTCCTCTTTTGAGAAATCGTTAATTGCAATGATGTCGCGACCTTTCATATTATTATCCTAGGTTTTTATTCCGGCATATTCCTGCCACGATTTTATGGGAAGATTTGCTAAATTGACCTCTGCGAGGCAGTGGAGAAACAGTTGTGCTACATGAATATTTGTGATGAGGGGAATATGATGATCGATGGCCAATCGTCTTATTTTATATCCATCGGTATGGTGGCTTCCTGTCTGCATTGTACGGGGAATATTGATAATTAAATCGACGCCGCGATCAGCTATTGTAGTGATGACATTAGGCTCCATTTTTTGGCTTCCCTTATATAAAAAGTGAGATGCCACTCCGTTTCGAGTCAAAAAATCGTGTGTGTTTTCGGTAGAATAGATCTCCCAGCCGAGATCTTCCAATTTTTTCAGTTCGTCAAGAAGTCGGACTTTCTTATCGCCGCCGATGCTAGCGAGAATTCGTTTTCCTGAGATAGTTTGTTCAGTAGCCATCCAAGATCGATAAAAAGCCTCGGTTAATTGATCACCCAAACAAGCCACTTCACCGGTCGATGCCATTTCAACGTGTGCAACAGGATTTGAACCTTTAAGACGATTGTATGAAAACAGAGGGGTTTTGACTCCAATATGATCGAGTTCAAGGGTTTCATAGGAGGTTTTTTCTTGCCTTCCAAGCATGCAATTGATGGCAATACGAATAAAGTTGTGATTGGTCACTTTTGAGACAAATGGGAATGATCTAGAGGCTCGAATATTACATTCGATCACTTTAATGGCATTGTCTTTTGCGATGAATTGAATATTGAAGGGTCCAGTGATATTGAGTGCTTTCACAATAGCTCTTGTAATGCTTTTTGTGCGACGAATAGTTTCGAGATAAAGTCGTTGAGGAGGTAAAACAATTGTGGCGTCTCCGGAATGAATGCCGGCATTTTCGATATGTTCAGAAATGGCTTCGATGATGACTTTCCCATTCTGTGCCACACCATCAATCTCAAGTTCTTTGGCGTTATTGATAAATTGTGACATGACTACAGGATGGTCTGGAGAAATGATGGTCGCCTCATGCAAATATTTCTCAAGATCTGACTCTGAGAAAATAGTATTCATGGCTGATCCTGAAAGAACATATGAAGGCCTGGCGATAACCGGATATCCGACATGTTGAGCAAACTCTTTTGCTTTTGCAAGTGTGGTCACTTCTTGCCAAGCGGGTTGGTCAATGCTTAGTTCATTGAGCAGGGATGAGAATTTATACCTATTTTCTGCCTGGTCAATTGAGCTTGCCGAAGTACCTAAAATAGGGTACCCTGCTTGATGCAGAGGGAGAGCTAAATTATTGGCACATTGACCTCCCACCGAAACAATGATGCCTTTGGCGGACTCAAAGTCAGCAATATCTCGTACTCTTTCAAGGGTCAATTCTTCAAAATAGAGACGATCTGATTCATCATAATCTGTAGAAACAGTTTCGGGATTTGAATTAATAATAATTGCCGGTTCCTTTAACTGTCGCAGGGCTTGCACGGTGTTTACAGCGCACCAATCGAATTCCACTGATGATCCAATGCTGTATGGACCCGATCCCAAAACAATAATAGGTTGCCTTTCGGAAGGATGCAAATCATGATGAGTACCATGATAAGTTGTGTATAAGTAATTTGTGTCAGCTGCGAATTCTCCAGCAAGGGTATCGATTTGCTTAATTACAGGTTTTATGCCCTTTTCAAGCCTGCGAGTACGAATCTCCTCTTCGGTGCATCCTTTTATGCTAGCAATTGTTTTATCTGAGAATCCTAGTTGCTTTGCCTTTAAAATATCGGATTAGATTTTTTGAATATGTTACAATTGTTTGAATATGATTTAGAAACCATTTGTCGATATGAGATAACTTGTGAACTTCATCAACAGTGCCTCCGTTGTTGAAGAACTGAGTGATAGCAAAAAGCCTTCTATCCGTGGCATTTTCAATTTCTTGCTTAGGATTATGGATCTCGAAAGGATAATCCAAAATACTACTTGCTCCAATATTTAACATGCGAACTGCTTTTTGAAGTGCTTCTGGGAAGGAACGCCCAATTGCCATCACTTCACCCACACTTTTCATTTCCGATGCCAATAGTTCTGTCAGCTGCTTTCAATTTTTGGATATCCCAGCGCGGCATTTTAACTATGATATAATCCAGTGCAGGTTCAAAAAATGCGGAAGTTTTTTTTGTAACAGAATTTTTTATTTCATATAACTTTTTTCCAATTGAAAGCATTGTTGAAACAAAAGCAAGAGGGTATCCTGTCGCTTTGGAGGCCAAAGCGCTTGAGCGCGATAAGCGCGCATTGACTTCGATGACTCGATAGTCCCCATTTGCCGGATTCAATCCATATTGAATATTGCATTCACCGACGATTCCTAAGTGTCTGGCGGTACGAATTGCAATTTCGCGCAACGAATGATACTCTTCATTAGAAAGTGTCTGTGAAGGAGCTACGACGATGCTTTCTCCAGTATGAATTCCCATCGGATCCAAGTTTTCCATATTGCAAACAGTAATAGTATTGTCTTCGCAATCGCGGACGATCTCATATTCGATCTCTTTCCAGCCTGTTAAATATTCCTCAATCAAAATTTGGGGAACTGAATGAAGAACTTCTGTCGCCCTTTTCTTCAATTGCTCTTCATCAAAAATGCGACCCGATCCCAATCCACCTAAAGAAAATGCGCAGCGCATCATCAATGGATATCCAATCTCTTTAGCTGCAATGATAGCCTCAGAAACTGTACTTACAGATATACTACGAGGTGTTTTTATATTAATTTCATTGAGAGCTTGTTTAAACAGTTCCCGATCTTCAGTTATACGAATCGCCTTCGTCGAGTACCAAGAACTTTAACACCATATTTTTCGAGAATTCCTTCTGATTCCAAAGCCAGCCCTAAATTGAGCGCTGTTTGTCCTCCCACACTGAGCAAAATGGCATCGGGCCTTTCCTTTTCAATGATTCTGGCTAACACAAGTGATGTTTAACGGCTGGAGATAAACCTCATCAGCCATGCCTGAATCAGTTTGAACCGTTGCAATATTTGGATTGACCAAAACAGTTTTTATCCCTTCTTCTTTGAGCGCTTTGATTGCTTGTGATCCTGAATAATCGAATTCGCCGGCTTGACCGATTCTCAATCCGCCAGAACCTAATATTAGAACTTTTTTCATAGTAGTTGATAAAATTTGTTAAATAGTGAAAGGGTATCAGTTGGTCCAGGACTTGCTTCTGGGTGAAATTGAACTGAAAAAAATGGTTTTGTCTTATGTTCAATGCCTTCTACAGATGCGTCATTTAGGTTCTTAAAGCTTACTTGCCACTCATCAGAAAGACTATTTTCATCGACAGCAAAACCATGATTTTGACTTGTTATATAACATTTTTTCGTTGCTAATTCCATGCATGGCTGATTTTGGCCGCGATGACCAAATGGGAGCTTGTACGTCGCAGCCCCAGAGGCCAATGCCATCAATTGTGTTCCAAGGCATATTCCAAAAACAGGTTTGTTTCCATTCATGACCTTCTTCAGTATGGCAATAGTTTCAGTGCATTGCATGGGATCTCCGGGTCCATTTGAAATGAAAACCCCATCGTATTCTTCATGTGTGAAATCGTAGTTATAAGGAACTCGCTTAACATTGATCGGAAATTTTCTCAGTGATCGAATAATATTTTCCTTCATGCCGCAATCAATTGCGATTACTGTTTTTGCCCCTCCGCCATATGATTCAATGTCTTTTCGTGCAGCCCGTGCAACGAGATGCTCAAAAGATGGAGTATGTACGACCTGATTCTCTGTTGAAATCGCGCCAAGCATGGTCCCTGCCTGCCGCAATATTTTTGTAACAGCTCTTGTGTCTATTCCCGTAATCACTGGTACATTTTGCGCTTTGAGCCATCCCAGAAGAGATATTGTCCCTTTGTGGTGACTCCAGTCTTGACAAATTTCACTAATTACAACACCGCTTAGATGGATTTTCTTAGATTCCCAATCTTGCTCATTAGGGACGCCATAATTTCCTATGAGAGGGTAGGTAAACAGGAGAATTTGCCCAGTGTAAGATGGATCAGTAAGTGATTCAGGGTACCCTGTCATCCCTGTTGTGAATACAACTTCACCAGGGAATGTTCCTTTGACCCAGCAGGGAGAAATGCCGGAAAACCTGTCGCCATTTTCAAGATATAAAAACGATGGTTGTTCAATATTTTCCGAATTCATGGCCATCGTTGTAAAATATTCTATAAAAAAATACAACAAAAATTATGAAAAACAGGATGCACATCCTGTTTTTTTTCTGAGGTCTACAAAGAGTCTTGACAGAAGATCATTGAAAAAGCGATGATCTTTCTATATGAATAAATTTCTTCCATATTGCAGACAATCAATCGATGCTTCGGATATTGAAAGCGTTTCTCAAGCACTTTCTTCTGATATGATCACTCGCGGACCCAAAGTGGCCGAATTCGAGAAAGCACTAGCAACCTATTGCGGCGCCAAACATGCTGTCGCATTCAATAGCGGGACTACTGCACTATTTGCAGCCTGTGCTGCTGCAAATGTGAATCGTTTTGATCGAATATTAACTACTCCCAACACCTTCATTGCCACAGCTTCTTGTGCTTTGGTTTGCGGTGCAACGCCTCTATTTATCGATATTGATCGCAACACAGGCAGTATCGATCTAGAACAACTTCAGTTGAACCTCGATTTTCAATCTACGCGGGGAAGAAATATTATTATTCCAGTCCATTTTGCAGGCATTCCCATAGATATGACAGCTCTAGGTTGCTTGATTAACGAACCCAATACAGTGATCATCGAAGATGCCGCACATGCCCTTGGTTCCAGTTATCCCGATGGACAAAAAGTAGGCTCTTGTTCAGAAAGCGATATGACCATTTTCAGCTTCCATCCAGCAAAGACAATCACGACCGGCGAAGGGGGAATGGTAACAACAAATAGCGATGAATATTATGAAAAATTAATCCTATATCGAAATAATGAAATCATAAAAAACCTAGAACACCCCGATCCTTGGCACTATGATGTTATCGGTATCTCCGGCAACTTTAATTTTACAGAAATACAAGGAGCTCTTGGTCTTAGCCAACTCAAACGATTAGATGCTTTTATCGCAAAAAGAACCGAATTAATGACCTATTACCGCTCAAAACTTCAAAATATGCCTCATATTCGCCTATTCTCTCAGGAACACGATGCACACACAGCCTACCATCTCATGGTAGCTCAAATCGATTTTAATGCACTCAAAACCAACCGTTCTGATTTCATGAAGAAACTAAAAGATCAGGGAATTGGAACACAAGTACACTACATTCCGTTGTATCATCATCCCCTGCTTGCCAAAAAAATGGGCGATATTTCCGGATACTTCCCAAATACAGAAGCCTATTACGCCTCCGCTCTTTCGCTTCCTTTCTACTATGATTTAACTTTTGAAGACGTAGATAGAGTAATTAAGTCTTTAACCATAGGCTAGCAAGAGTGCTTTTGCCTGATTGGCTATGCGGGGATCTTTTTCACGGCTCAAAATTTTGGCCACTTTAAGAGCCTCATCTTTTTTGCCAAGCATAAACTGCGCTTTACAGAGATTTAATAAAGTTGGAGCATGATCTCCCTCCATCAAAAGTGCCTTCTCAAGGTACTTTCGAGCCTTTTCCCATTCTCCTAACTGCAAATACAGAGCCCCCAACGTCTGGGAATCATAGGCATTATCATGATCCAAAACAACAAGGGCCTCAAAGAAAGGCAACGCAATATCATACTTCCCCTGACGAATATACGAAAAACCAGCAACTCGAATGTCCTCTAGCTGTTCAATTCCCCAATTAAGCTTTTTTTGCCAGTCTACCTTGCTCATCACTTATCCCTGTAAGAATTGTCCTACCCGACCTAAAATAAAGCCAAGCCAGTCATTAATTTTTCGAATTTGTCCTAAACATTTAACAATTGTCTTCTTTTCACCCTCTTCTTCTTCCGATTCGCATACATAACTTTCCAAATTTCCTTCATCCTCATCTTGCTTATCTGCCGAGCCCAAAGTAGGAACAATACGGTAAAAAGCAAAAGGAGATCTCCTTAGAGTATTATCTTGCTTAGGAGCATAAAAATAAGCCCAAGGGGTTACCACCGGCGCTACTCCCAAGAGGAGATCGAGCTCGGTCATTTTTGGATAATAGTCTACAATAGCCGTCTGAGGGGGAATAGAGGCGGCTTCATTAAGGCGCAACTCATTGTTGATTTGCTCGAGCATGCGCGTGCGCAAAGCATAAAGGTTGTACACGCTAATATCTAACTGGTCTATTGTTGCCATAGGAATGTCCTCCCTATATATCTTTATTCTAACATTTTATTCATTTAAGTAAAACATATTATCAGGTACAATAGGACCAAAATTATGGCGCACCAACCCGTTTTACTACAGGAAATCCTCTCATTTTTCGATGGAAAAGAGATAAAAAGATACATCGATGGCACCCTAGGCGCCGGCGGGCATGCTGCTGCCATACTCGAGGCTCATCCGGAAATTGAAGAATTTATCGGTATTGACCAAGATCCCGAGGCTATAGCCATTGCCAAGCAAAAGCTTGCCCCCTGGAACGATAAAGTTAAGATTATCTATGGCAATTTCACCGATGTTCTCGAAACCATAAAGGGACCCATAGATGGAATTCTCCTCGATTTGGGAGTATCCTCCATGCAGCTAGACCGACCTGAAAAAGGATTTAGTTTTATGCGGGAGGGCCCCCTCGATATGCGAATGGATCCAAATTCCCCCCTGACCGCTGCCGCTATCATCAATGGGTGGTCCGAACACGAAATCGCCCGAATCATTCGCGATTACGGAGAAGAGAAAAAATGGAGAGCTGCAGCACGTGCCATAGTGGCTGCAAGACAGAAAGAACCAATAGTGACAACCCTTCAGCTTGAACAGCTCCTCTATCCAGTCCTTCGAACCCATCAAAAGGGAATTCATCCCCTTACCTTAACATTCCAAGCCCTTAGAATAGCAGTCAACCGCGAACTCGAAAGACTCGAAAAATCTATTCCTTTAGCCGTAAAACTCCTCCCTGCAGGAGGTCTCCTTGGAATAATCAGTTTCCATTCTCTAGAGGATCGTATAGTCAAAAATACTTTCCGCTATCAGGCAAGCGATAAAGAGGATACCTCGGGATATCGAGGTCTTTTTATCGATAAACAGCCAATTGTCAAGATTCTTACCAGAAAACCAGTCGAACCCTCACCCGAGGAAATTGAATTCAATCCTCGTTCTCGCAGCTCTAAGTTGCGATTTATAGAAAAACTATAAAATCATTTGTTAATTTATTGTTAAGATAATAGACTTTTTAATATTGTTATGTTAGAATATAGTTAATAAAAATAATAAACAACTGAGGTAATTATGGATGTTCAAGCAATACAAAGAGTGCCACCGCAGGTAATCCGCCCAACGGTTAGCCAAAGGGTAAAAGAAATTACTAAAAAAATTAAAGAATTTATGGAAGTTTTCTGGGAAATCATTGAAAATGCCTTCAAAAGTATAGGAAAAGTATTCAAGATAATAAACGCCACCCCAGTGATGGCTTCACTTAAAGAAGGGCTTGGCAAAGTTGTTACTGTTTTAGATGTTTTTTCGATATTTACTCTAATTAAGGACGTAAAAGAATTACCCTCCAAGATTGATAAAATTGTTGAAAATATCGATGATAAAGGTAAAGTAAAAGAGAAAAAGAAAAGTAATCTCGCATGGGCTATTGCTGATGTTGCATCAGCAGGATTCGGGATACTCAAAGAGTTTTTCTCTACCCTTGGGTTCTTATCTAAGATCGGTCTCATTGCTGAAATCCCTGGATTGAACTTTATCGTTACTCCATTGAGTGTTATTGGCCTTGGCTATAGTACCGTAAAAAATGTAAATAATATCTTCCATAGCGTCAAATTTCTTAGAGAAGTTAAAAAAGGAAAATCACTCAATGATTACAATTTTACAGTCTTGGATAAAGCTAAATTTGAAAGAAATACCGATAAAAAAGTGGTTCAAATCATTGAAGACCTCAAACATGTTGATGAAAATACAAAAAAAGAAAAGGTTAAATCAATACTACACCGAAAAATTGCTTTAGGAATCGTCGATTCTATCTTGAACGTCGCCATGATTGTTAGCTTGATAGCTGGATTGTTCTTCGGATTGCCCTTGTTGGTCCTTCCAATCATAGCTTTGGCCAAATCGGCATTTAGTATCATCAAAAGGGCTATAAATCTATCTTATGATGAAGGTTTCAAACAATGGTTCAAAGAAAAACAGGTTCAACCTGTATCTGTATAATAATTTCTAAAGAAGCGCCGTGTTGCACGGCGCTTTATTTAAAATAATATTTTTTACTAAATTTAATCTAAAAATGCTATAATTAAAATATAAAGTAATTATATTATTAAGGTTATTATTATGAGAATTAAGGCGGTCTCATCACAGCAAATGCCGCAAGTAAGCTATGCCGCAGCGAGTAAAAAATTAAATCAAGTCATAAAAGACGTCAAAGGGTTCGCAATTAAATATTGGCCTGTCGTTGCAGGTACGTTAAGAAGTATAGGCGGCGCATTTAAGGCAATAAACGTTACCACAATCATTGAGTCAACTTCTCGTGGACTGAATACCGCAGCAGGCGTTTTGGGTACTTTCTCATTTTTTTCAATGATAGCGAACTTGAAGGATATTCCCTACAAATTCAAGCAAGTGATTGTAAATATCACTGATAGGGGCAAAGATAAAGGCAGCGTGGGATGGGCTATTGCGGATACCGTATCTACAGTTTTTTCGACAGCAAGAGATGCATTATTAGGCGTTCAGGCATTGTCTGTTTTAAATGCCTTTGCTGAAATACCAGTGCTGAATGTTGTCGTCGCACCCTTGACTATAGCCACTTTCGGTTATACCGTTGCAAAAAAAGTGCATAATGTTTTCCACAGCGTCAAATTCCTTAAAGAAGTTAAAGGTGGTAAAAAACTCAGTGATTATAAAATTGAACCCCTGGATAAAACTAAGTTGGAAAGGAATACAGATGTAAAAGTTGTCAAAATCATGGAAAATCTTCAGCATGTTTCAGAAGAAGAAAAGCAAGCAAAAATTAAATCTATTCTCCAAAAAAAAATTACCCTAAATATTGTTGACTCCATCATTAAAACTACCATGATTATTTGTGTGATAGCCACTTTGATTTTTGGAGTTCCGGTATTAGTCGTTCCAATTGTGGGCGTTATTGGTTTCGTGTTTTCTCTCGTTGAGGCCGGTATTAACTACAAGACTGACAAGGATTTCCAAGAATGGTACGATCGAGTAAAAGTTACTGTCCCGCCAGCGGAGCATTTGGGCGAAGCTGCTTAATAAACTCCACATGCTAGTATTCTTTAAGTACAAATTTGAGCATCCCATAGGGATGCCTTCAATAATCCCTACGGGATAAAAGCAAAGAAATTCCACCGGCAAAAGACATAGCCATTAATGTCACCAATTTTATCGAATGGCGATGCCATATTTTACGCCTTCAGTATATTAAAAATTAAATTTAGTTTTTAAAATTTACGTATAATTCTATGGCCGCAAAATCGGGTTGGATTTTGGTCGGCGCTCATCATGAGACCTTCTCATGAATTATATCCTTATTATATCTAATTCTTGAATTATATGCAAACAAAAAAGTATTTCATGAGGTTTTTGTTCTGCGTTCTACTACTAAATCTTAATAAGATTAAATTTTAAGATATTAAAAAATCAAGTAGGTTTGTGGCTTTTGAATCACCATTTTTAGGCTATCAAGCTGCCATTTCTAAGTCCATGTGCAGTACCTCTTGCGAAGCACCTGTGAACATTTCGGTAATGTTTTGGAGCATTCCTTCCATCTTAATCACTTTTTTTATCTTTGGATTGAGCTTCTCTAATTTTTCATTATGCTTTTTCAATGCATCACGCACTTTGGCGCCATCGATTTCAGCAAAGCGTTCGGCAAGGGTCTTTTTTCCATTTTAGAATTATCCTTAAATAATCGGTATTGCCTAAATTTTTCACATAGGGCGTCTCCGCAAGCATGGTTTTTAAAATTTTATTCATCGACTTATTGCCCGTTCTCTTTCTGTGGCCGCGCTTCTCATCGCGGAAGGTTCTTTCTAAGAGGTTGTTTGTTCGCTCCGGAAATATATGGATTTTCACGCCATTTGCATCTGTTACTTCAATTCCAGCGGTAAACAACTTGTCCTTGTATTTTTCAATTTGCTTAAGCATCTTCCGAACGCAACGATCTGTTTCTGATGCCCTCTTGATATCTTCCCTAGCAGTAAAGGCAATAAGTTCTTTTTTCATTATTGACATATCTGCATCCTTCCCATCATCATTGAGACCATCTGCACCGTCAAGTGGTGCAATTCTCATGATCTCTCTCAGATAATCGAAATACTGGATTCTTCTTTTGAGGCTTTGAAGGCACTCTTGGAGGTCAGTCGAGCTCAAAACCTCCTCCAAAAATAACTTTATCTTCAGCAAATGTCCACCTTGAATGTTCAATTTTTGCAGATGTTCATGGACCTTAATCATGCGACCCACGAGAGAAACATTGGAACGATCAAATGGAAAACCATATCCATTAAGCTCACTTGTATAATCTTGAATCCACTCTATAAGAAGATGCGCAATAATTTGCTCGGGGAGCTTTTGTTTAAAAAAGAACTCAACACAGACTTTCAGCGGCCTAGAAAGGATGGGATAATTTCGGATAAGCGCCCGAAATTCTCTCGAGAATTTACTTAAAGTTGGCTTAACCTCAAAGTCGCGAAGTACTGAGCCAAGAAAGCTGTCATCTTCTTTTAAGAGATCCTTTCCTATATCGCGAAGCCAATGAAAATGACAAATAAATATACGTATGCCGGGGAATACTTCCTCTACAGCAGAAATAATTCCCTTACTCATGTCACACACAATACCTGTAGGAGTACCATAAGCAGTTTTAAGGTCCTGAAGAATCGGTACAATCGATTCACAGGATTCGCTCGGAATCTTTCGAGATACTAAGATTAATTTCAGCAGTTCTTCAGCAGCGCAAAAAAGATGCGGACTATCGCCGTCGCATGTACTGTCCAGGTGAACAAAATAGCCTCCATGTAGATTTATAAGGCTTTTAATTTCTGGTTCTTTCTCCCGATGTGCTTGTGCCAAATACATGATGAATTTTTTTCCAAGAACCGTTACTTCACTCGGCGAAATTTCGACATTCCTCATTTCAAGAAGCGTTGCGATTTCGCTTTCTGTCCTATTTTTGACAAATAATTCCTGTCCTATAAATTCAATGATGTCGAACCCGAAGTTGGCATATTCAGGAACAAGGGCACTTAATTGTTCGGAGGCAAATGCTTTCTTACAGGGTATACAATATTTATGTTTCTGTTTAAACCATATTTTTCCAAAGTCAAGAACGACACCCTTTCTTCGCTTAGTCTTCTGAACGTTAAATTTTGCATTGCAATGGGGGCATCTGGACAAATTGGTTTCAGCGGAAAGATAGTGATCTATATTGGTTGGTGTGCGCAGACTATGAACGAAACGCTCAACCTCCGTTATTCGAAGTTCTCTTATCGATTGGATTAGATTGAATCCTGAGTTTTTTTTTCTAAATCGTAACGACCGAATACTTGCCGGACAACCTCAACTGAAATTTTTGACCCCTCCTTTGACAATGCCGTCGCTACCTGTTCTGGGGTGATATTTCCTTTGACCATTTGGTATGTCTTGATGAGAACTCTGAGCGCCGTTGAGTTATCAACAGAATATTCTTCGATGCCTCTTTTTTCTCGCATATCAAGTTGAGCGCCCGCTTTCTCCGGTTCGACGCTTGTATAAACATAAACTTTTTGTTTTTTCTCTCGAGTTAACTTTTTTTTCTTTACAAGATCAATGAGTGCGGCCTTGACGGTCAAACTGCATTCTCGTTGAAGTTCAGCACTAGTCATTCCAGATTCAGACGCATTTACAAGATGGGTAATGGTATCTAATAATGTCCCATGTCTTGAGAATCCAATGTCCCCGCAATGCCAAAAACCGTTCTCATCAAATTCGGCAAGCTTACGAAGTGTGTAATATTGCCCCGCGTGTGAATAGCTGACAAGGTAGTCCAATTCTTTCATATATCGAAGCACCGATCGTTTTGACTTAATGCCAAATGCACGCATAAGATCCGCTATTTGCAAGATCTGTTTTTCTTCGAAAAGAATTCTGGCAGCCCTAAGTTTTTCTTGTTTTGTTTGTGTACCCATACGAATGTCCTATTTTTACCTATAATGTCTTAATTATACCTTTAATAGGGTATAATTGCGACAAAAATCGTAAAATTTAGGGTTTTTGGTCAAAATTCAGGCCATTAAAAATATTTATGATTGATAAAACGGGGAAAATTAGGGTAGAACACAAAAAATGAAAAGGAAAAAGGACGCTCAGAATGTATCTAAAGGGCTACAAACAAATCCAACCCGATTTTGCGGCCATAGGTATAATTATTATTTTTAGTATAATTAAGTTATCTTAATATGAGTTGGTGTTTATGAGAATTGGAAAGTTCGGCAATTCTGAGCTCTACACATTTGGCTTCGATAACGAAAAATTGGGGCTTATTGGCATTTGCCCCTTGCGGAAGTTCGTTGGAAAATAGGCCATAGCCAATGAAATCGACTGCTCTCCTAATTTTGTAATGAATGCCTTGGCCTAAGCGCAATTTTCTAATGCATAGAGAGCTCTGTTGTCGAGGTCCACAGGGGTGGGGAAAAAATCACTATCTTTTTGTTTTTTTTTGATATTTCCCAATAAATGTTTTTCTAAAAATAATTTTCTTAAAGTATTGGTACCGCCATCCTCAAGGTATTCCAATGCAATGAATCGTAAACAAAATTCAATTGCCGGCTCGATTTTTGCAATTTCATTTTCTTTTTTTTCCCATTTTGATATTGCTGCTTGTGTCACACCAAGTAGGGAGGCAAGTTGATGGCCGGTTAATCCAATTTGGTGACGAATAAAGAATACTTGACTTCCTGTGAGTGGTTCTTGAATAAAGCAAAGAAATCTTAAAACAATTTTTGCCAGCTCTATATAGTTGATAAACGGTATCCATTCTCCACGAATCTTTTTTGCTGCAACATTGTGTAGCACAATAGGAAAGCCAAATCCCTCATAAACATGTTTCTTTAAAATTTTATCATTCATATAGTTTCCTAATATTTGTTCAGTTTTACAACGGTGACAACGCCAAAATAAGTATATTCCGGGTTTTTATCATCAAAAAAGACCGGCACTCTAAGTTCTGCACTGTCAAGGGTTTTTCCTCTAATGGAATAGTTCCAAGTATTGTATTCCTCCTTCCATTTGTCTTTTACTTTCTCATGCCAACCTGTTGTCAGGACTTCAATTATCTCTGGGAAGGTCACAAAACGTTCTCGTTGTCTATCTTTTGAATGTCTTGTGTCTATAATTTTTCCCTCCTTCACATGATTTTTGATCATTTCTAATAGCTTTTCTAATTTTAGTGGTCTCTCGTTCTTTCTCTAAGTCATCTTGTGCCTGATCTATTTAAACTTATTATAACTCAGTTGTAATTTTTTTGTAAAGGCCCCTTACGGAAATTTGTTGGAAAATAGGCCATTGAAAAATTGTGGTTTCTTTGTATAATGTCCACGGTACCTAAAACACTTGAATAAAACCCTGTAAAGGATTAATGTCTTTTCAGGGTTTTTTGATGAATCGACGAATTTTACTTACATTCCAAATTTTGATCTGCATATTTGTTGCAGCGGTCACTCTATTTGCTCATATCAAGAAACGCAATGAACTGACTGAACTCAGTCTCGTCTTGCCTCGCCTCGAAGGAGAGGTGAAAAAGCTCCAAAGGGAAAATAAACGGCTTCAGTACGAAATTGACAGCTTCGAAAACCCCATTCGCCTCATGGAATTAGCTCATCAGCCAGAATTCAGTCACATGAAATACCCAATCATTAAAGATGTAATTATCATCAAGGAGGCAACTGATGCCCCCCTTGAATAGCTCTCACAGGAAACGACTCGTCATACTCGCCTTAGGGATGTTCACCCTTTTTTCTATGTTGATATTTCAGTTTTACAAAATCCAAATCGTCGAAGGGGAAAAATGGACTAATTTAGCCAACCGACAACATTTTTTTGAGGTGACCCAGCCCTTTCTACGTGGCAAATTTCTATCCAATACCTCCATCAAAAAAGGACATCCCGAAGATCCACAGTATTTTGTTCTCGATATCCAAAAATACCATCTGTATATCGACCCTATGTCCATTCCTGAAAAACATCAGGAGGTCATTTCTAAGCAACTCATTAATAGGTTGGATTTAACACCGGAAGCAGCGGAAAAACTCAAGGCTCAATTTAACTTCGAAAGCCGCAGCCGAAACTGGCAATGTGGCTGACAGCGAAACCAAAGAAAACATACAGGCTTGGTGGGTCCACTTTGCTTCTAAAAATAAAATTCCGCGCAATGCAGTCTATTTTGTCAGCGACTATCAACGTTCATACCCATTCGGAAAGCTTTTAGGGCAAGTATTGCACACTGTGCAAAATAATAAAGACGAAATTACAAAACAAGCAAGCCCCACAGGGGGTCTAGAATTGCAACTGAATTCATATTTGACTGGTAAACTTGGAAAAAGGGTCTTGAAACGATCTCCGCGACATTCTTTTGAAACCGGAACAATGATCGAACCTCCTGAAAACGGAGCTGACATCTACCTTACTATCAATCACGTCCTTCAAACAATCGCAAGAGGAGATCGAGAAAGGAGTCATCAAATGCAAGGCAAAATGCGGTTGGGCAGTGATGATGGACCCCAAAACTGGGGAGATACTCCCGATGGCGCAGTATCCTTTTTTCAATCCAAACCACTATGCAAAATACTTTAATGATCCAATAAAAATCGAACACACTCGCCTCAAAGCTGTCACGGATGCAAATGAACCCGGATCGATGATGAAAGCGATTACAGTGGCTATTGCTCTGAAAGCTAATAAGGTTCTAAAAGCAAAAGGGGAGAAGCCTCTTTTTGATCCAAATGAAAAAATGCCTACAGCTGACGGCAGCTTCCCTGGAAGGCGCAAACCCATTAAAGATACGAGTTTCCATAAGTATCTTAACATGAACATGGGGGTTAAACGCTCGAGCAATATTTATATGGCAAGGCTTGTACAGAGAATTATCGATCGTTTAGGGAACGATTGGTATCGCAATGAGCTCGAGGAAACCTTTGGATTCGGAAAAAGGACCAATGTAGAACTGCCTTCAGAAAGCAATGGTGTTTTGCCTAAACCCGGAAAAAAACACCCGAATGGACAATTGGAATGGTCAAAGCCAACTCCCTTTTCAATGGCTATGGGACATAATATTCAAGTTACCAGCCTGCAGATGTTAAAAGCCGTCGGCATTATTGCCAATGGAGGATATGCAATTCAACCGACAATTATCAGAAAAATTGTCAAAACAGCTCCAGATGGGCATCAGGATATTCTTCTTGACAATACGCAAGCGAGATCATTCGAACGGATTTTAGATGAAGATGTAACTCGGGATGTAATTAGTGCCATGAAATATGTGACCAAAAAGGGTGGAGGTGGTGCTAGGGCAGAAATATGGGGTTACAGAAGCAGGCAAATCCGGAACCGCAGAAAAAATTGTGAATGGAACCTACTCAAAAACACTAAACGTATCTAGTTTTATTGGTTTCACTCCTGCAAAAGACCCAGTATTCATTCTCTTGGTCTGTATGGATGAACCCGAATTCAAATACATTCCGGGAGTCGGAAAAGATCAAATGGCAAGCACTTGCGCTCGCCTGCATTCCGCGAAATTGCACGACGTTCTTTGGATTTTCTAGGGATCATTCACGGTTCCGCACGGATACCCAAAAACCGATCCCCGTTATGATGAACAGAAAGCAGATTGGATAACCGAAAGCATACAGTTGCAAGAAATGTATGAAAAATGGAATAAGTAGAAAGGCTCATGAAATAAAAAAAACTATTCAAAGATATCCCATCTCTTCAGATCAAAGGATCAAAAGAGATCGAAGTAACCGGAATATGCGCTAACTCAAAATTGGTTTCCCCAGGAAATCTTTTCATTGCCAGGCGCGGACTAACCTCTCTATGGCGCCAAATATATACCCGAGGCTGTTGCCGGCAGGGGCCGCGGCCGTCCTGACCGATGTGTACGACCCCTCTTTCAAAGACATCTCACGCAAATCATCCACCCTGATGCGGCACGCTATCGAAGGCCTTGTCGCAGCGGTCTATATACCAACTTTCCCTCAGACGAAAACTTGTTCATGGTGGGCATCACGGGCACCAACGGAAAAACAACGACATCATACTTAATAAAACATCTGTTAGAACGCTTTGAGGGGTCCTTGCGGCTTGATTGGGACCATAGAGTTCATTATCGGGCAACAGCGATATCAAGCCACGCATACGACGCCTGATGTGGCTAGAAATCATCGCTTGCTACGTGAAATTGTACAACGAAGGATGTCAATCGGCTGTCATGGAAGTCACTTCACATGGGCTCGATCAAAAACGGGTGGCTTGCATTGATTTTGATGTAGCAATTTTCACCAATCTTACTCCGGAACATCTGGATTACCACAAAACAATGGAAAATTATGGAAAAGCAAAAAATATTCTTTTCAAAAATATTGGTGAATCACAGTCGAAGAAGAAATTTTTAAAAGCTGCTATAATTAATAGCGATGATCCCTACGCCCCTCTTGTAGTCGAGGGATGTTCAGCTCCTATTATTACTTATGGAATTGAAAAACAGGCCGACCTCCAAGCTTTTGACGTCCAATTTACTCAATCGGGCACAACATTCAACCTGAAATATAAGGATCAAATCACAAACGTGTAAAGTGCCTCTTATCGGTCGTTATAACGTTTACAACTCCTTAGCTGCGATAGCTTGCGGCCGGTCCTCGAAGCGATCCGCTCTAAATGCCATTTTGGAGGCATTTTTATCCTTTTCAGCCGTTCCAGGCAGACTCGAACCCGTCCCTAATACGCTAGGGCTGACAATTTATGTCGACTTCGCACATACTCCGGACGCTCTATACAACGTTCTCAATTGTCTTAAAGAGTTCAAAAAAGGGAAGATACTATCACCTTATTTGGCTGCGGTGGCGACCGCGATGCTGTCAAGCGTCCGAAAATGGCTGAAATTGTTGAACGATTTTCGGATGCTACGATTGTTACTACAGATAACCCCCGTTCCGAAAATCCAGAATTGATCATTAACGCTATTGTAAAGGGGTTTAAAAATCCAAATAACTATTACGTTGAAATAAGATCGACGAAAAGCTATTGAAAGCGCTATCACTATGGCTGAGCCGGATGATATTGTTTTGCTTGCAGGTCGTGGACATGAACCTTATCAAACATTTGGGTTTTATACACTAGAGTTCGATGATCGGAAGGTAGCAAGCGAAATATGCGAACAACTTCAGCAATCAGGTAAGAAATGAATCTTAAAAATATTATATTGCACGCACTTATTATTTTATTCACTGCTTCATGCTCGCCAGGAAGGCATGGCACGCCTCTTCCTCCAATGAAAGCGAGCACTCCAACGAAGACTCGCAGCACAAAAATATTTGT
>CAVRUH010000004.1:0-64966 GCA_963724325.1 Waddliaceae bacterium
TATTATTTTTTTCATGAAAAACTCCTCTAATTAATTGTAAATAAAACTTAGAACCAAAAACTTGAGAGATGAATAATCATTTTTTTAATGCCCATGACTTGCGCTTAACAGCGCCGCGTCATGGGCAACTTTCAGGTTATCCCTAACGGGATTTCCCAAATTGATTGCAACACTGCTTATTTGACTTCAGAAGGGGCCTTTTCATTTGAAACAGGCGTCATGACTTTTGGTGCTTGAGCATTGGCTCCGCCTTTAACCCCTTGATCAGAACTAGGGGTATTTTTTGCTTCACAAAAGTCCTTGTTTGCGTTTTTAGTATTAGGAGTAAAATTTTCACTCTTAACACTATCACGATTTCCTTCTTGTCCTTTAACTTCACTAGTCATAGCCATTAGACTAATGACAGGAAGTAATGCCGCAAAAATTAATACTAACTTTTTCATAACCACCTCCCCGGTTGCACCCTCATAATACAATTTTTTTTATTATTTGTCAATATGCCCTACAAGGCATTTAGAATCAAAGACTTACGAAATAATAACCTACCTCTTGCACTGAGAATAAGCTTTTCTGTCATAGACCAATCAAGACATGGATCGGTCACAGAGACGCCATACTTTAATGAAGATGGATCTGCTGGTATTTCCTGACTCCCTGCAAATAGATTACTTTCCAACACCATACCCCTAATAGCATCATTTCCCTCTAAAATCTGGCTAACGACATCTTCTAAAACATCAGCTTGCCGATGATACACTCTTTTAGAATTCCCATGTGAACAATCAATTAGCAATCTAGTAGGAAGCTTCCATTTCTCCAACAACCTTATTGACTGCATAACCGATTTCGAATCGTAATTTTCTGTATTCTCACCACCCCGCAAAACGATATGACAGTCTGGATTGCCATCTGAATTGATGATTGCCATGCAACCTGCGTCATTAATTCCATAATAGGTATGCGATTGCCCAGCTGAAACAACCCCCTGGACGGCAATATCAATATTTCCATCAGTATTATTCTTAAATCCAATAGGAATCGGAAGTCCCGAAGCTGCTTGACGATGTATCTGCGAAGAAGCAGTCCTGGCCCCCACACAACCCCATGAAAGATAATCTCCAAAATAACAAAAAGAAGCAGGCTCTAATATCTCCGTAGCTATTGGCAGTTCAAGATCTGTCAAATCTGAAAGCAATCTCCGCGTTTTACGTAGTCCAGCATTAATATCACAAGAGCCATCCAAATGAGGATCATAAAGCATCCCCTTCCAGCCATCAATAGTTCTTGGCTTTTCATAATAAGACCGCATCAAAACTAAAAAAGTATCGGAGACTGCAGAGGCTAAAAGCGATAGTTTTTTAGCATATTCTTTTGTTGCTGCAGAATCATGAACGGAACACGGACCAACAACGAGCAATAACCTTTTATCGATCCCTTCCAAGATATTTCGCACGTGATCGCGCGACCGCTCCACAAAACACATCTGTTTGACACCCAAAGGAATTTCCTTCGAAATGTCTCTTGGCGATAGCAAAGTCATGTTCTTTCCTTTTTCAATAAAAAACAACATTAGCAAAAAACCAGGGAAAGCTCAATCAAAAATTTTTTCAAGAGGACTATAATCCGGGAAAATGCTACAATAAGCCCATAATACAAGGAGGATTTAAAATGACCACATTTACAATCATTTTATTAGCAATTATCGCCATCGTTGTTTTTTCTGCAATTGGAATCTACAACAGACTTGTGACACTAAAAAACCAAGTAAAAAATGCCTGGAGCCAAATTGACGTCCAACTCCAACGTCGCTACGACCTAATTCCTAATCTGGTCGAAACCGCCAAAGGTTACATGAACTTCGAAAAAGGAACACTTGAAGCAGTGATTCAAGCTCGTAATCAAGCAGTCTCAGCCCGAAATTCAATCCAAAAGCAAGGCGGTCCAACTGAAGGATCCCTAAAAGAATTAATTGGAGCTGAAGCTACCCTTGGTGGAGCTCTCGGCAAGGTCTTTGCATTGGTAGAAAGCTACCCGCAACTTCGGGCAAGCGAACCCATGATGCGCGTACAGGAAGAGCTCAGTTCCACAGAAAATAAAGTTGCCTTTTCGAGACAAGCTTATAACGATCAGGTTCTGATGTACAATACAACACAGCAGAAGTTCCCCGCGGTCCTCCTTGCTGGAGCCTTTGGCCATCACCCAGCTGATTTGTATGAAGTTGAATCCTCAGATGCAAAAAAGGCCCCTAAAGTGAGCTTCTAATTATGGCAATGAATTTCTGGGAGGCCCAAAAAAAGGCGAAATCAAATACAGCCATCTATGTCACAATCTTTATTATTTTATCGATATTGGTGGCTGTTGGCGTTGAGATTGCGTATGAGAACATCACAGGGACATATGGAGAAATTCCGGTTGTTGGACCACTCTTTTTGATCATCACCCTTTGCGTCTCCGGATTCCAATATTCGATGTTTAGTTCCTATGGCGGGAGTTATGTGGCCGAATCTGTTGGAGGGTATCGAATCAACCCAAATACACAGGATCCTAAAGAAAAGCAACTCCTGAATATTGTAGAGGAGATAGCCCTTTCTGCATCGCTTCCCACTCCCCCTGTCTATGTCATACCGGCACATCAAATCAATGCCTTTGCTGCAGGTGTCACACCTCATAATGCAGCAATAGCAGTCACGGAAGGGACATTAAATCTGCTAAACCGTGAAGAACTGCAAGGTGTGGTGGCGCATGAGTTTGGTCATATTTTCAATGGTGACATGAAAATAAGCATGCGCCTTGCTGCAATGGTGATGGGATTCTTCTTTATCCTGTACTTTGGGCTCCGTTTGCTGCAGCTATCTGGGCTGAGCAGAGCAAGTCGCAATGGCAACAAAAAGGGGGGAAATCCTGTGCAGTTGGCTGCATTGCTTTTCCTAATTGCTGGGGCGATCACTTGGCTGTTTGGATCGATCCTTAAGGCATCTGTAAGCAGGGAACGTGAGTACCTCGCCGATGCATGTGCCGTGCAGTTTACGCGCAATCCTGAAGGGATAGCAAATGCCCTTCGCAAAATTGCCAAAGAGTCTACGAAAGACATGCCTAAAGCAGGCATGGCCTTTTCGCACATGTACTTAGATAATCACAACTCACTTGATTCCCTCTTCGCCACACATCCCCCCCTAGAAAAGCGCATCGCCGCCATCGAAGGAACATCGAAATGAAAGTACCAAAACATTACGAATTTAAACCTATGACAGAAATATCAGCCCGCGAACTCTGGCTCTACAAAAACCCACAAGCACTAAAAGATGTCCAAGAGGGAATAAAGATTTATAGCAGAGGCTCTTTTGCCAAGTATGTCAAAGATGATATTTGAACTCGGATTTACTGAAAAAGCTGCTGAACATCATTAGCTAATAGAATCTCGTCCCACACAGGAATAAAGCGATCAAGCATTCTAATTAAGCTTTGCTCGCGAGACAAGTTGCTCTCGTCCCTTGCATGTAAGATGTAAGTCGCGCGTCGCAATATAAAATCAACTGCAGCAGGAATGATAGGATTGCTAACAGAATTCTGCCTAGCATAAGCATCTGCGGTGCGAATAGCCAAATCATGGTGCACGTTAAAGAGTTTTCCAAATTCAATCGAATAATCACCAATCACTGCATCGGAAAAATCAAAAACGCCAGTTACTTTCTGCGTGTTGACATCGAAAGCAAAATTGCCTCCATGGAGGTCGTTGTGAAGCAGGACTTGATACCCATTATTATTAGGATGCCGATTAGAATACTCCAGCGCCTCGGTAATTATTCTTTCAATCTCGGGAGATGGCAGTGTGCCTATCAATGAGTCTCTTATCCATTCATGTGGAACACGATATTCGCGATATCCCCAATCCAATGCCTCTTCGATATCTACAGCATTATGCAATTGTGTTAGAAATAGCGAAAGCGTTTCCGCCACTTCCTGTCGAACATCTTCGGTTAGCGAAAGATATAGTTCTTCTTCCAGAGCCGCTCCAGGTATTTTTCGATACCCGACGAAGGATGTTCGAGCACCAACGAACTCGTAATAAGGAATAGGTATTGAGATATTTTCGTGAAGACAATTGAGTAGTTTTTGTTCGCGCTCTAACGTAGATATGAATGCTTCGGAACGTGGAAAACGAAAAATCCAATCTCCATTAACTTCTGCCACTAGATTATCCCAGCCAGATGAAATAAGTGTAATGGAATCGACAGTAAGCGAGGGTATTTCTTCTACCAAAACAGTTCTTACAGTTGATTCATCATGGCCTTTAAGTAGTATTGGGTCTGCTACTACAGGGGTTGCAAAAATGCATAGGGCTAATAGAATATATCGGCACATAAAATCATTTCCAAAGCAATAATTTAATAAATTTTTCAGATCGCCTTGCCTTCGGCAATTAGTTTTTTTAGGGTTTCATAAGCGACATTTCTGCCACTGAGCAGAACAACAGTTTTCCCGGATAATTTGGGCATACTTTTGGATAGGCAAGCAGCCACTGTAACAACTGCGGAAGGCTCTATAAGAGACTGATGATTTTGGAGCATCCATCGCACAGCTTCACAAATTTCCTGCTCATTCAATAATAATACATCGTCAATTCGACTTTTAAGTACTTCAAAACAGAGCTCTCCAATTCCACCTTCAATTCCTCCAGCTACTGTTTCTATTCCTGGAAGTGCTGTTACTGCCTTTCCACATTCCAGAGACAGTTTGAGAGCAGGCGAATCTATATGTTGACATCCAATTAGCCTAACGCTAGGTTTCATTTCTTTAAAATAAAAAGCAATACCTCCAGCAAGGCCCCCACCACCCACAGGAAAGATGACGTTTTGAACATCAGGTACGGCATTTAGTATTTCCATAGCAATTGTTCCACCATTGCCCGCCATAATTCTCTCGTCTTCAAATGCGCTAATGAAATGCTGTCCGGATATTTGCACTTCTTTCTTTGCCCATTCAAGAGTATCATCATATCCCTCAAAATCTGATCGAACAACTTTTGCGCCTAATTTTTGAATTTTTTGACATTTTGCGTTGTCGGCATTTTTAGGAACATAAACGGTACAAGTGATTCCGGCATTTTTAGCTGCGTATGCTACTCCAAGGCCGTGATTTCCTGCTGAACACGCTGCGACTCCTTTATTTTTTTCAGGGTCACTTAAGGTCGAAAGATAAAACAAGGCTCCTCTGACTTTGAATGAACCAGTAGTTTGTTGAGCTTCCAACTTAAAATAAGTTGGGGCTCCTAAATGTTCCGATAGGAAGGTGGATTGTTCCATAGGTGTTCGAAGGATTTTCCCCTCAACAAGGGCATTCGCCTGCAATATTAGATCAAGATTTAGCTCGTATTTTTTCATTTCTGGATGGTCTCCTTTCATCTAAGGAGGCCAAAGATATCAAATTAGCCCTTAATGGTCAATTGCAATTTAGGGAAAACCAAATAGATCTTGCATTGTAAGTTGCTTTTGAACAGTGCCTAGATAATGGATATTTTCTTCAACACCATATGGTGTAATTATTGTAATAAATATAGTTTTTTTAGTACCACTTTCTCTCTGAAAAACCCTCTGTTTTCTTTCCAATTCTTCTTTATCGCGCTTGGTGAATATATAAACATCATTACTAAACTTCATTTCAAATAAATTCATACAGTTATCGGCACGATCCATGATCAGATCTATCTGAGCACCTTCATTCACTTTGTCACCACGAAAAGACCATTGTGTTTCAAATGTACTGACCCCGCCAAGTCCAAGAGATTTTTTGATATTAGCGACATGCTTTAAACAAATATTTTCAAATGCATAACCGGTCCATGTTAACCACTTCTGTGAAGATTGTACCTTCAAGCAATATTCTGGATCACTTTTACGTAGAATACTACTGCGCATACCCTCAATCCAGGTAAGATAAAAGAAAGAGTACTCATCAGTAAGCCGCCACTGTTTATCTTTTACATTTTTTCCATGTGCTTGAAAACTCATGATAAAACCACTCTCTTCAAGCTCCTCTAGCGTAGATGATGCATGACCTCCAGCAGAAATTCCGGTATTATAATAGATTTCAGATTGCGTTAATCCATATCTATGTTCGGCTAAAATTTTGACAACTTTGATATGCTTCTCAGCTGAGTCAAAAAGAGACTTAAAAAGTTTTGGGAATTCTTGAAATAAAAATCCCTGCGGTTTAAAACAAAGCTCTTCTAGTAGCTGTGAAACGGACATTCCAGGTTTAATAAAATTTAAATATTTAGGAATACCACCTATGGCCATATATAACGTTATGAGTTGTTTTCGATCAAACTTTATCCCCCTGGCTAAAAGAAGACACTCAACTTCAGTCAACGTGAATGGTTCCAAACGCATTTGAGCACTTAAACGTCCATATAAGCCCCCTTTGTCGTGGATAACATTGTGAATCATCCAAGCTGCTGCAGAGCCGCAAACTATAAGTTTTACATTTTTCATCCGCGAAATATGCCGATTCCAAAAATAATCCAGAGCACGAAGGAAGCCAGAACGAGGGGTTGAAAGCCAAGGAAGTTCATCAAAGAAAAGGATCACTTTTTGTGTTTCCGGAATTTTACTGATAGCTTCTTTAAGCATATGGAAAGCATCTCCCCAATCTTTCGGAACGGCATTTGCTTCTATATCAGAGAATATAGCTGTGAATTCTCGATAGAAGTTACGAAGCTGCTCTGATTTAGGAGCTTTTTTGCTGCCCGTTATTTCAAAATAAATTCCTTTATCCTTAAAGAATTCACTAATGAGAAAAGTCTTGCCAACGCGACGCCGACCATAGATTGCAATAAATTCAGCTTTGTCAGAATCGTAAAGCTCCTTTAATTGCCTTTTCTCGTTTTCCCTGCCAAAAAAGAAATCCATATGTTGAACCTTTGTAACTACTTCCAATCTAATTATATTAAATCATGGAATTTTTGAGAAGAAGATTCCGCCCGTTTGAGGCTTCAAATGGGCAGAATCTGATAAAATTTACAAGATTCCGCCCATTTGATACGTCAAACGGGCAGAATCTAGCTAAATTTACAAGATTCTGCCCGTTTGACGTATAATTCATATCAGCGTAAGCAAGTGTTTTTTTTGCCAACCTTTAAGATAATCAAGCACAATTTGCTCGGGTAAATTGACATCCTTGGCTAATTGATCCACAAACTTATAATTGGGAAGTAATGGCATTTCATCCATCAAAGCCCTCAAGTTTTTGAGTGTAGCATCTGTAAGCGGAGCAAATGCTGGTTGTCCTGGATCTATATAGAGATCATAATCCGGGTGCGCTAGAGAATAGAGCCCTTCAAAATTCCTTTTAATTAGAATTTTTTTCTCGAACTTTTTAATTACTTCATAAAGATGCGATACGCTGGATGCCAGGGAATCTTTTGAGATGATATTCAAGTTATCGCGATCTGAATGGTATTCCTGATAAGGGTACCGAGTCAGCGTGCACATTGGAATATGATGACTTTCCCAAACCACCTCGTCATTACAAATGATACTTCTAAAAGGCCCTGAAGAAAGCGACAGGTTATTTTCTAATAGTTCCTCAATGCAACTTTTCTCTTCACGACTTTTTTGTAGAGCCAAAGGTGTCGCAGACCCAAGCATCTCAAGAAAACAGGATTCAATAATATTGCTATCAGCCGTTTTGTCCAAGTAGAAAACTGATCCTATGATCTCCTGAACAATCACTAAACGGTACGTAAATTTTGTTTTCATGGCGGCAATCTTATGAAAAAGCTCAACACCAACAGCCACTCCTGATAAATCATCATTTGCCATTCCTGGGTGGTCTAAATGGGCAACAAAAGCAAGGCTTTCCTTGTTGTCACCAACTTTTTCATACTCGGCCACCTTTAAAATACCTTGAGACTCTTTGGTTATTATCTCAACCTGATATTCTCCTGGTTCAAGTGAATCATAAAATGCTTTGGATACACAAAATCCCCAGTTTCGCTCCCAGGGACGGTAGTGTTGCCTGAAGTGATAAGGTATGCTCAAATTGTCTCGATGATCGTAATGGAGGTGTTTTTGAAGTTCTTCACAAGAAACAGTTCCAGTAAAACTTAAAGAAAGGCCAATAATTTTAAGCGGATGGTCCACCTCGAAAATAGTTTTCCCATCTTTTTTTATCACACCTTTAACTAAATCCCACTTAGGCGGGATTACCCACCCTTTATAGGGAGAGGTTGTTTGATATTCGTGAATCTTAAATGGGAGAATAGTTTGAAGAAATTTAAGACTTTCATCATAATCTGACGAGCAGAAAATCCGATTCATACGCCATAAGTTCTCTATCACTTGATATGCTATCGTGACCTGCATGCCTAACTCCTAATGATGTCTGTTGGTATTTTTCCAGGGATAAAAAGGGGTGGAGCTTGTAGAAAAAAGTAAGGATTTTGATCTAATCCTGCGATACCCACTCGGTAAGCATTTTCGGCAGTGACAGCATAGCAAGTAAGCGATTTAAAGGTGCTTTTCAGAAGTACTCCCTCTTCCTCCATTTTTACTTGGAATAGAGATAAATTATAGTTGATAGAATAATCTAAATAGCGAACGGCACTTATGGGATGCCCAGGAAGTTGTTTTCCCCCTTTGAAAACAGGATAGGGAAATATTTTAAAGTAAAGGTGAGGCACGCCATATTGCTGTTCGATATAGTGAACGAAGGTCATCGACTGGATGGGGGCTCCAAGGAAGAGAATTTTTCCACCCATCATGCGCAATTTATGCCATGGAGATTGAATCCCATAACCTGAAAGTGAAAGACTTCCTGTGAGTTCATGAGCATTTTTTCCTATGGCAGCAATGCTCTGAAGGGGGTTGCAGCTACGAATTGCTTGAGGGTGAGATGTTACCCACTGGCTAAAAGAACCAAGCGAATCTGATACAGGCGATTTATCTGCATCAAAGGGGATTTGCTGCCTTGCATATTCGTAGAAGTAAGCTGGGACTGCAATTGTTCCTTCATGACCTATCACAGATAATATGCAATCATAATAAAACTTTAGAATTTCCTCTCGCGTTCCAGCATGGTTTGGCAAACCAAATCCGCGCAAGTCGCTGTGAACTAAAACTGTGTCGCCTTTTTTAAGTCCGATATTTATAAGAAGCTCGATTAGCTCGTTTTCTGTGATCATTCACTCCCCTCCTCTATGACATTCACCTGAGTTAATGCATTGAAGAGATCCTGCCCATCCCAAACCGGCTCAAAGTTTAATGCTTGTCCTCGAGGAACCATTCTCGTTATCCCTTTGCCATTTAAAACTTTTGCTAAATTTATAAGTTCTAATTTTGAAAAGCCTTCATGAACAAGGGTTTGATCTTTGTGAGTTGTAAAGGAAGCTATTTGATTTAAATCAGTTATGGGAACATGATACAACATTCCGTATCCACAGTGTAAACGACAACTCGGCTCAGCATTTTTTAGATAGACTACACTTAATTCATTGCTAAATTGAGCCACTTTTTCAACTGGTAAATTAAGGGATTGGGAAAAAAGGAATGTTTTTTTTAAGAGGGAACCTCCTAGAGATATCTTAAAGAGGCGCTTCTCAATTGTTTCCTGCAGCAATCTATAAAATTGACTACTTGCCAATTCTATTTCTTCTTTATCTCCCACCCAAAAAATCAAACGGGGCGAAGAGCACCCAGATTGATCGAACCAGTAAATGTCGTTGTAAAAGTTAATGGCGACCTGTTCCATGTCAGATCTTAAATAATTTTTGGCATTTATGGCTCCATAAGAAAAACGGTCGGGAAAGGCGATGTCTATACCATCGGGTTGCAATGGAATTTTTCTTATCTTCAAAATCGTTTCATCCCCGCCCCAAATCACCCGGGCATCTGCCTTTGATGAGATCAAGGCTGTGATATCCTCTTCATGACCATACTCTATAAAAAGATTCATAGCCTTAATCGAAGCAAACTGTTTTTCATTTACTAGATCGAAGATCACTTTCAGGAGTATATCAGATCTAGCATTCTTCGTTCCTGGAATTCGAATGATATTTTCATTTCCAAGCAAAAGGGAAGTGATCCACGAATAGACTAGCATCACATCGATATTAGCTGGAGGGATATGAAAAATTACCCCTCTAGGTACACGAAAACCCTCTTTACTTCGAAAAAAACTCTCTAATTGATTGAGGTGGCCTTTGCGCAACCAAAATGCAAGTGCAATAAAGTCAGGATTTTGCTTAGGATCGATTTCTGTAAACAAATTTTTAGACAACGACTGACAAAATAAAAGCAGTTCTGGATGAAAAGGAATATAACTTTCGGTTTTATTTTCAAAAAATGACGTTATTTTTTGCATCAAAGTCATGATTTCATACCCATGATTGCATATGTGTCGCTGCATCCTCTAATTTCTGCTTGCGGTGCTCGCCCAAGAACGTGGAAGAACTTCCCTTTGCGACCGCAGGAACAGTTATCAATTCCCATTAAAATCCCCAAATCCTCAGTCAACAGGCAATGCCCAGGATAGCTGGCAGGCAGGGTGCTTAAGACCTGTATGACACCTTCTTTTTTCGATTCTTTCCAATCTGCTGGATCGCGCACGATGATATCGCCAAAGGTAGGACAATGGAAAAAACCTTCCTCACATTCAACAAAAACATTGCCCACCTGTTCTGCCATCCCATAAAAATTATGGCAACGGGAAATCCCTGTTAATCTTTTCAATTTTTCCTTAAAAACTGAGTTGTCAATAGCCTCTTCTTGCATCTTCTTCCAGCCTCCTGTGTGCAGCAGAATGCCTTGATGCAGGTCTAAGTCATTAATCTCATTTAAAAAATGCTTCCAAATAATATAAGTCATTCCAAAAATCAATATGGGAGTGTTTTGATGATTTTGCAACCACTCACCCAAGCCTGGTTTATTCAAGGTCATATCGTCATTGAGGGCATAAAAAATATCTCGTCCAAAGGTCATCATGCCAACGATTGCAGCGCCTCTAGCTCCGTAATTAAAGCGGTCTTTAATAACATGAGGATTGTCTATTACAATCATAGGAAGTCTTGCTTTCCCAAGAAAGGAAGCCATAATTTCTGCTAGGGCCTTAGTTTGACGCTGTGCTGTCTCTGCATCTAGAAAGATCTTGCTGGTCTGCCCAGATGTGGTCCCGCTTGATGTAAGGGTTTTAAAGATTTGCTCCCTTTTAATGCTAAGAAGATCATGCGTCTTGAATAAATTGACAGGAAGGTAAGGAATATCAGCTAGTGATTTGTATTCCTTGATGCCTCCATAAAATAAGTCAAGAATTCTGGCATATTCTGGACAGTTGATGTAATGATGATGAGACAGTTTGTTAAGCTCGTTGAGCAAAAAAAACTCTTTTTGATCCTGAGTCATTTGATAGGGATAATTCATCCTAACCTCATGTAATCAATTTTATCAGAGGTAGTTCTCGGTAACTTCTCAATACTTAAGCAGCGGAAAGTACTTGGATGCAAGCCGTAAATTTGTGAAAGATGCTCAATACACTCTTCAGGCTTAGCTTTCGAGCCATTTTCAACATATATTGTGATCTGTTCATCTGTTGCTGTCACAGCAATATTTCCATAAGGGGCTAGTTCTTTTTCAATGTCATCAAGATTAATACGAAGTCCATAAACTTTTGATATGCGTTTCATACGACCGGTGACAAAGAAAATTTGATCCTGATCAAAGTACCCTAAATCTCCAGTGCGCAATGTGCCGTTAAGTTCATCACCTTTCGCAAGGTCGCTTGCTTGTTGGGCATATCCTAACATTACATTACTTCCCCGATAGACAATTTCTCCTGTATGTTTTGATTCTTTTACTTGATTCTCGCCATCATAGATCTTTAAGCTCCCTCCTGGAATGGGAATTCCAATGGATCCTAACTTCTCAGGCAATAAATTGGGAGGTAAATAAGCAATTCTTGCAGTTGCTTCCGTTTGACCATACATAACGAAAAAGCGATTAACTTTTTCGTAAAATTTCACTACTAATGCAGGATCCAAATGGCCCCCAGCTTGTGTCAGCGTCTTTAAAGAAGGTAAATTCATTGTTAAAAAACCAACTCGCTCCAGTGCTTTATAAGTATAGGGGACCCCTGCAAGAGATGTGCAACTAAACTTTTTAAATATCTCCCAAAATGCATTTTGGGTCACGCTGCTTTGCGTAAGCACTATAGATGCCCCAGCAAACAAGTGGCTATGCAATACTGAAAGACCATACGAGTAATGAAATGGAAGGCTTGCTATGGCCCTTTCAGATGAATCTATGTTGAGATATGCAATAATGGCCTGACTATTTGAGAGGATATTTTCTTTTGAAAGACGGATTAGTTTTGGACTGCCTGTAGTTCCTGAAGTCGATAGCATCAGTTGCAATTTATTATGTAATTTAGTTGACCCTTCTCCTCTTAACTTATAAATCCCAGGTGAAAGGGCATCATACCCTTCCCAGTCTAATTCATCTGAAAAAATATAATCGGGCAGATAAACTCTCACAAGATTTTTTTTTAACGATTCATGCATGAATCCATCGAGAAGTGAAACGACGTTGCCGCAATGAACAGCGCTCAGGTATGCGATGGTATCTTCCATTCGATTTTTGTTAAAAATAAAAATATGAGATCTTTTTTTTATTGAAAATTTTTCTGCGGCATTATTCAAGTCCCGGTAAGTGACAATACGGCCGCTTTCCCCATCTATTAAAGCGGGATTATCGTTAAACAATCATACCTCCATCTACTCCCAGAATTTGGCCCGTGACGTATGTTGACATGGGGCCCGCAAAAAACAAAATAGCTGATGCGACTTCGCTCGGATCTCCTATTCTATTCATTTGGATTGAATCAACAATGTCTTTAGATAGAGATGCAGTAAGGTCGGTGTTGATAAAGCCAGGAGCGACGCAATTAACCCTGATTCCATAAGGGGCAAGCTCCTTGGCCGCTGACTTAGTCATGCCAATGACTGCAGCTTTTGTGGCAGAATAGACCACTTGACCAGCAGAACCCTGCACTCCGACAATTGAGGATATATTGATAATCGAACCGCTTTTCTTACGCATCATTAAACGGGCTGCAGCTTGCATGCTGAGAATGCCTGAAAGAACATTCAAGTTAAAAGAGCTAGAAATAACTTCATCTGAAATCATCCCTAAAAGAGCAGGTCTCATAATGCCTGCGTTATTGACAACGATGTCAACTTTGCCATACTTTTGTGAAATTTCTTTATAGCAATTGACAACCTGTTTTGAGTCAGCAAAATCAGCAAAAAAACTGGAAGCTTCAGTACCATAATTTTCTTTTAGAAATTCTACCCTTTCTTTGAGAAGATTTGGATCTGAATGACCATTAAGGATGACTATAGCACCTTCAGAGGCAAAGAGTTGCGCTGTGCTCCAGCCTATTCCTTTGGTTGAGCCAGTTATAAATGCTATTTTGTCTTTAAGAGAGTGTGGGGACATATTTTCTCACAATTTCAACTGCCTTGTGATAAGAGCTCATGTCTAAAACATCTATAGTTTCGATCATGATGCCAAATTCATCTTCAATAGCAGCGATGAGATGTAAATGAGCTATTGAATCCCACTCACTTGATTTAGCAAATTCCAATTTTGTGTAATTAATTCCGGATGAAAGACTTAATCCCATCTCGAATGCTTTTTGAAGTTTTGATTCTAAATTAGATTCTTCCACGGTTTACCAATCTTTCGCTAAAATAATTTCACCCTATCAAAAGAAGCAACAAAGATCAAGCGAATTTATCTATTGAGAAATGACTGAATACTCTTGACTTCTGATCACCTCGAAGTTAGGATAGAAGACTTAAAAGTCTACGGATTGAGGACGAAATGCCAAAGGGAAAGAAAAATCTTCCAGTAAAGATAGAAGAACAAAAGATGTTTTCAAATAAAGAATACACATCCACTTTGACAGAACTTAAGAAAACAATCCACGAATGCCAGCTTAAAGCGATAACAGCAGTCAATAAAGAATTGGTTCGGCTGTATTGGTCGATCGGGAAAACCATCGTAGAGAAACAAAAAATAAGTGGATGGGGAAGTAATTTCATCGAAAAACTTGCCAAAGACTTACAAAATGAATTCACTGGAGTTGAAGGTTTCTCGAGAGCAAATGTGTTCCGAATGAAGGCATTTTTCCTCTCCTACGAAAAAGTCGCACATGCTGTGCGACTTTTTGAATCCCTCCCAATTTCGGAGATTCCATGGGGGCATAACATCCTTCTCATGCAAAAACTTAAAAATGATGGCGAACGTCTTTGGTATGCAGCGAAATCAATTGAACATGGATGGAGCCGTAAAACTCTGAATACCTGGATAGAATCTGATCTCTATCATCGAGAAGGAAAAGCAATCACAAATTTCAAGACTACTCTCCCTTTGCCACAGTCTGACCTAGCGCAGCAAGTCCTAAAAGATCCTTATCTCTTTGACTTCCTTACTTTGCATGAAAATCACCTAGAAGAAGACTTAGAAGATGGCCTGGTAAAACATATTCAAAAGTTCCTAATTGAGCTTGGACAGGGATTCGCCTTTATGGGCCGACAATATCCGATTGTAGTCGATGGGGATACATCGTATATCGATTTGCTCTTTTTTCACGTTAAGCTTAGAGCCTTCATCGTTATTGAGCTGAAAGCTAGAGCCTTCAAACCTGAGGATGCTGGCAAGCTAAATTATTATCTTTCAGCTGTGGACGACACACTAAAACAGCCAAGCGATAATCCGACAATAGGCATCCTCTTATGCCAAACAAAAAATAAAGTCAAAGCTGAATATGCTTTTAGGTATATTAACAGACCTATGGCAGCAGTAGAATATGAAACAATGTTGACGAAGGCCGTGCCAGAAGAGCTAAAGTCCAGTCTTCCCACCATCAAGGAAATCGAAGAGGAATTAGAAAAGGACATCAAAGGTTAACTCTGAAAAGTAGTCAGGGTTCACTCTTCACGAAGCGTATTTACTAGGAGGGCCATCTATTGAGAACTTACCCGGGCCGAAGCAGAGCACCACCAGGCAGGCTAAAAGATAGTTAAATGGCAACTGATTGATCAGTCTTTGCGGATTTTGAAATACAGCAAATGTTTCCGAGTGGTGCGCGGTCAATAGCGCCACAATCATTATAAGAGCAAGAGGAATCGCCACGGTTCTTGAAAAAAGCCCCAACAACAAACAAACCCCGCCAACACTTTCAACAAAGGCCACAAGATAGGCACTAAAAAGCGGAAATGGAATCTCAACAGATCCAAAAAACTCAGATACAAGGGGAATATTTCCAAATTTACTCACTCCTGCAACCAAAAAATGCCATCCCCAATAAAGACGCATCGCAAGAAGCAAATAATCCTTCAAGAAATCACCCATAACCTCCCCTGCTCTAGCCACCCTAATCATCCATTTCCTCCTTCATTTTTCCGGAATCCAAAGAAACCTCCATTGGTATCTTTTCTGGAATTATACTTATCATATCCTTGATTTTTTGTTCCACCCAAGGAAGCAAAATCCATTGCAAAAAGATGAGATCCTTTTTGTCCGTCCCACGCAATCTTGAAAGTCTATTGCGCTCAGCCTGCAAAAGACGCTGCTTTTTGATCAATTCTTTAATCTTCAAAGCCAAAATGACATCCTTATCGCCTTTAAGATCATTATATTCTTGATGGATTTTTCTTACATCATCCCCGAGTTCTTTGATATTGTCATGATCCGAATCCAAAGCTTCCTGATATGCCTCTCTAGCCCTTTCTAGCTCCCCCTTTTTCAACTTCAATTCCATGTCAGGATTCCACTCGCGAACTTTTTCAATTGCTTTATTCAAAGTGTCAATAGCAGTGCTTGGTTGAGACTGATTCTTAGTCTGCTCCCAAATGGATTGAGCAAGGCCTTCTTGAAAACGGTAATTTTTTGTTTTCATTAGATTATCCAAAATCCTAATCGTTTCGCTCTCATTAGTCGCTTCAACTTCAATCTTTCTAAAACGACGAGCCATTCCCTCAACTTGCAATATTTTGTTTTCATATTCATCCGCAGTTGCAATGGTAATCATCTGGATTCCACCGCCCTCAACCAAGGGTTTGATGAGCCCGGTGATATTTGCCTTGCTATTTGTTGCAGCGTCACCGAATTCATCCATAAATAGCACAACCTCTTTCTCATGCCCCTTGATTTCAATGAGAATCATTTTCAAAGCATTCTGAATAGAATATCCTCCCGTAACTTCTGTCGAATCAATAGCAAAAATCTTCTTATGGGGATATTTAGCTGCAACGGCCCTAACAAGAGACGATTTGCCTACTCCGGATTCACCCACTAAGATAACACTCCCGTGATCATTGGGTCCTCCCAAATCAGCAATGACTTCATTAATTAAACGCTCTCTTCCAATGACTGGATCCGTTTTTCCATCTTTGACTTCCTGGGTTAAATTTTTACAAAAGGAAAGTTGATTCGGACAGGGACGGAATTTTAAATAGAGACTTATAAGGACTACCAATGCAATCACAGCAAGAGCTGTAATACCCATAGCAACCAAGGGAATTGCTATAAAAAAACCTACAATGAGGAAAATGGCGAATGGAATCATAAACATTTTATAATAAATTTCAAGCATCGCTGCGAAATCCCATATGGTCTGAGGTCCTTTACCCACATCAATCAAGCTGAAAGCTTTGAGGACAGTATCCATGAAGTTAGGGAAAAACCGCAGAACCACTTGAAGGGTTTTTGCAATTTTGCTAGGAATGGTGACTGACAAAGATCGAACCTTTGGAAGGCACTTTGTAGAAAAGTCCATCATAATATCGTTGAATTTGTCTTCATTTTGCAGCATCGTCCTCAACTTGCTTTCTTCAAAATAGCCAGAGAGTTTTTCATAGTTCATATTTGAAGACTCAAACATTTTATCGAACATTTTGGCAGCAAATTCTTTGTCGTATTGCATGTGCCGTTTTATAAGATGCCCTTGATAAGAAAATGGGTTGGTAGTGCAAGCCAGAGAAACTAGTTTATCGATGTCATCATCTCCATTGATATGAGACTGTTTCAAAAATTCTATTGTCGGAGACTCTCCAACGAATTTTGCCTTAAAATTAACCCACGCCTCTTGAGAACGTACTTGCAAATTGCTTATCCATTGACGAAAATTTACTTTTGGAACAACCGGCGGTGTCCAAACGGTAGGTAATGCGGTACTGGGATTAACGTTAATTGCGTTCATAATTTTCTCCTAAAAGCGACAAAGATACCACAATCCCGATTATCTTCCAATTCTTCTAGCATTTCCCAGTACCATAAGGCTGCTGGCAACCATGGCAACTGCGGCGAACAGGGGTGTTAATGTACCAGAGGCGGCGAGGGCAATGCCGATACAATTATAAAAAAAGGCCCAAAAAAGATTCTGATTCACAATTTTTCGTCCCTTTTTTGCAAGAACTCTCATTTTCTGAACAACTTCTAATCTATCAGTTGTCAAAAGAATGTCCGAAACCTGAATAGACACATCTGTCGCAGATACAACAGATATCCCCGCATGAGCTGCCGTTAACGCTGGCGCGTCATTAATGCCGTCACCCATCATACAGACAATCTCCCCGCGCCTCTTTTGTTGGTGAATATACTCCTGTTTCTGAAGCGGGCTATAATTCCACAGCCATGACCCAAATCCACACTCTTTTGCCACGGCCTCGACAGGCTTTTCTCCATCTCCTGAAAGCAAAACCGTTTTCACAGGACTTAAAGCACGTACAACCTCTTTTACTCCACTTCTAATGGAGTCTCCCAATGTAATTAAAGTCAATAATGTCTTATTTTCCGCAAAATAAACCGTCGTAGAAATACCACTCGATGACACATCAATTCCATGATTTCTCAAAAATAAATCTGATCCAAGCAAATACCGATTTCCCTTGTGCTCACCTATCATCCCCTTTCCCACTACTTCCAGAGTCGATTCAAGCTTGAATCCATCAAATGGAATTTCTCGAGAGATTGCTAATGCCGTAGGATGATTTGATTGGGAGGAAAGGGCCTTTAAATAAGATAACTGATGTGTATCAAGACCTTCCAGCCCATCTAGAACGTGAAAATAACCCTCAGTTACTGTGCCTGTCTTATCAAAAACAAATAATGTTTCCCTTCCCAAAAAGGCCAAAGCCCTTCTGTTTCTCACGATAACACCCAATTGTGCCAGTTCGCTCATCAACTGGGACTCAGCCAGAGGAGCGGCAATGCCAATCGCACATGGGCATGAAATCAAAAAAACAGAAATAGCTCTCATGATAATCTCATGAGTCGATAATCCTACAATTAATCCCCATCCAACAACTCCCAAAGCAATGCAACAAACAACCGGCACAAACCAACGCACCACCTCATCAGCAGCCCTGACCGAAACATTCTTGACACCAATGTCCTTTTCGACCATGCCAATAATCCTTTGCAGAGCTGTTTGCTCTAAATTTGCCGTGACTCGATAGGATATTTTCCCCTGCAACAGAATAGTCCCTCCCAAAATCCCTTTTCCAATACCCTTGGCGACAGGCAGAGACTCCCCAGTCATCAATGACTCATCGCAAGCTCCTTCACCTTCAATGATGACACCATCCAGCACTATTTTATCTCCTGTCAATGCAACCAAAATATCTCCGACGGAAATTTCTTTGATAGGCACAAACTTTGATGATCCATCAGAAAAAAGCTTTCTGCCCCTTTTGGGAACAGATTGATACAACCGAAGCATGGCTTCTTTTGCAGAAAATTTCGAGCGTGCTTCAATGATTTTCCCAAGCAACACGAATGTAATAATCACTGTAAGTGAATCAAAATAAACATTAGCTCGACCATTTATCATCTCATATACAGATACCCCAAAAGCTGTCCCTGCACCAACAATAACTAGAGCTTCCATCCCAAGTAATCCAATTTTTAGACTCCCCCATCCCCTTTTAAGAATAGGCCAAAAGCTATAAGTGACCACCGGTAAAGAGGAAATAAGCGAAATCCAAGCAAAAAGAAAATCGTACCCCTCAAGATCAGAATCAAAATACCCAGCATAAATTGGATAAGCAAACATCATGATGTTCAGAGAAAAAAAAGCTGCAATGATAAATCGCAAATACAACCCTTTGGTCACCCTTTTTCTTTCGATGCTTTGAAACAGCTGTGGCTGATAACCCAATGAACGTATGAACTCAAGTATTTTGTCCTTCGAAATGATTCGCGGAGTAAATTCGACCGATGCTAAATCGGTAGCATAATCGACAACACAATTGCGGACCCCTTTTTCACATAAAAGCATCAGGCGAATGACTTCGGCGCACGAGGGACACCATAAATCGCCGATTTCCAGATGCAACTTTTCATACTCCCCATCCGGAAGTTGTGCACGACTTTGACGAATGCTTTCTAATAAAGTTGAATTAGAAATCAACCCAAAGCGTATGGCCTCTAAAAATACCGGATTTTCCTCATAATTATCCAATTGATTTCTAATCTTTAGAACATTGTATACCGCAAGACATCCCTGACAGCAGAATATTTGGTCATTATCCAGAACAGGATGACTCGAAGGATCAGATCCACATAATAAACAAAAGGTTTGAATAGTAGATGTCATAGCATCCAACATACGCAAACTATGCTCTAATTTCAATGCAAATTAATGGATTTATGTGCTAGAGTATAGATATGAAGCTCACAATGGCCTACTTTGGCAACCCAATATTACGAAAGAAAGGTGAAAAAATCACCGAAATTAATGACAATATCCAAGCATTAGTTCAGGACATGATTGAAACCCTTGCTACACAAGGAACTGGCATCGGCCTCGCCGCACCGCAAGTACAACATTCACTTGCCCTTTTCATTACGAAGGTACCTATCGAACAGCCCGATGGCAAATGGAGCGAGGGTACGCTGCGGGTGTTCATCAATCCTAAAATTATTTCAGTAAGCCCCGAAATGGGAATACGCGAAGAGGGCTGCCTCTCGATCCCAGGTGTATATGGTGAGGTAGTTCGACCACTTGTGGTAAGAATTACTGCCACAGATCTCGATGGCAACATCTTTGAAGGGGAATTCACCGGACTAGAAGGTCGCTGCATCCTACATGAAAACGACCACATCAATGGCGTCCTCTTCATCGACCGCATCCGTGGCAAAGAACGCAAAGCCCTCGAAAAAAAACTCCAAGAAATCAAAAAAAAATACGCCTCATAGCCATGCCTTTCCCATTTATGCCGTGACCAAAGTATTAATACAAAAAATTTCAAGTGTGGTTATATAATAGACCAGATTTCGAGACTTTCGAGGCGCCTCTTGCGCCTCAACTATGTGAATTGTTGTTTAGGATTTACTCCTCCGTTCTTATAGTTTTGGCGTAAAACATTGACTGTAAAAAATGTATTTTATTTTTACGGCTTATGCTTCTTTGCGTTGATGTATGTGGCACGACCCTCGACTATGATCTTAGGCTTAAAAGACATAGGCCCCTTCGTAATTTTAATGTCCTTTAAATTTACAACGCTGCATTTAAACAGTTTTGGATGTTTACTTAAATCAATCTCTTTCAGCGAAACATTATAAAGGTCTAGCACTTTCAACTCTTTAGAATTGTCCGCGAAGTGCAATGCCTTAAGACTTGGAATGTTCCAAACTACAAACTTGTTAATCGAGACAGGAAACCATACAGCTTTAATGTTGAGACGAAAAAGTGTTAACTTTTCAAGCATAGAAAACCTCTCTAAACTCAATTCAGCAACAATTCTTACATTATCAATCCATAAACTTTTCAGCTTCGGCGCTAAACATGCAGGAGGCAAAGTAACATCTAAATGATGAGTAAGGGTGAGTTCAGAAAGTTGAGGAAAAGAAGTCCTCGAAAAATCGAGATTCAGCGCTTTGCTTTTTTGAATTTGCAGCGATGTAAGATTCTCAAAACATTGTCTAAATACAACATTATTTAATAAAGGGCAATTTATTATATCAATTTCTTTAACAGAATCATAAAGTGAAACAGAGGTATTCAACTCGGAAAAATGCTGACAATTATAAATCCATAACTTTTGAACAGATGCATTTGGAGGAATTCGAATCTTAGAAATATCACAATTTTTTAAATAGCATTTTTCTATTGTTTGGGGGAGAATAATTGGCTTGACATTTAAAAATAATTGATAATTAAAGACTTCCACTTCCTTTAGTTTTCTGTATTTGGATAAATCAATGCATGAATTCCTTTTTAATGCATTCTCTATCACCAAGCATTCCAAATTAGAGGCAAATAAATCAAGTCGACATTTTAAAACTGCTTCTGCTTTAACCTTCAATACTTTCAGTTGTGGAAACATGTGTAAATAAGTTATTACATCGTCAATTTGTAATTCACTTAGGTCTAGAAATTTAATGCGTGAATTCAAGGCGAAAAAGTCTTCGATATTATCTGGCAAAACCTTACTCGTCGGAGTCACCTGATGATCTTCACAATACCTATTCCAAACAAAGTCCATATGTATTTTCCATGCCTTGCATACCAGTCGGATTGCTGTCCTATTTTTGATTAGCATCGAAAATATCGTCTGGATGGCCTCTTTCTGCAGCAGATTAAAAAGTGGTAATCTCTGTGTCTCAGGCGTTCTTAATTGTTTAAAACAATGGGCTGCACCAAGCGCTACGAAAACCTCTTTATGAGAATTTTTCCAAAGTGGAGATGTCCCAACTTTTGCCGCTAAAATCGAAGCAATCTTAAATAGAGGTTCAGCTAATCGGCACCTAGTGTCTCTTGTTCTATCTTTCTCAGTATTAATAGCGAGCGATTGAAGTGTACCCAAATTATATTTAAATAATTCTCTAATAGCTTTTGGATTTACAGATTCCCGCCAATCTCTTTCTGCAAGTTGATATAATTTCTGTTCTGCCGAAATATAATAGCTATACTCGGGTTTTTTATTAAATCCTGTAGATAACATGTCATCCTCCTTTGAATGGACGACATTATAACAACTTCGCAATTTAATACAAGAAGCCAAGCAACCATAATGGCAATTTGGACCCGATGCCAGTCTCAATATTGTCACAGGCTAGAAATGAGAATTTTTCATTTTTAATCTGGTTAAAATTTTTGTTTTTTCCTCCTACCTGAAAAATATACTTGCCATCTACTAAAAAATCACCATACGGAGAGGAAAGATGGGGCCACGAGTGTTAAGGACCGAAGGGGTACATTAGTCTAATCATAAAGGAATTCACCTGTTTTGGGAAGTTTTCGGCGTAGGGGCGGTAGCTGTACCCAAGTGTAAGTTCGCTGGTTTCAATGACATACATCTTGTATTCAAAACCAAGATCAATTGAACGATGGCGGATATCACCGTAGCCGCTGAAATGGCGGGAATGAAGATTTCGCGAGCCAAACCCGAATAGAGAATTGGCAAAAATGCGCAAGAAGCGACGATGGCAATAGTTTTTTTCCCAAACGAGATCCAATCTTGCCCAAGGAGAACCTCTGTCTGAGGTTCCCAAAGCACCCAATGCCCAAGAACGCGAGGTCCAGTCGTCACCCATACTTTCTTCCTTTCCAACTGATGCAGTAAATTCAGCTTCGTTTAAACCATGATGAAACGTATTTTTATCTTTCACACTTTTGTGACATGCTCGAATAAGCGTCACACCAGCGACAACAGACACAGGATCACCCACAATATCATTCAGAAAGCGATACCGACCGGTAAGATGAAAATCGTCGAATCCAAATCGTCGCGCTTTTGTATGAGATAAATTGAGCTCTGCATCAATCTGATACACATCGTAGGATCCCTCAAGACCAGAAATCAGTATATTATTCGTATTATTACAATACTTTTGAAAAATATAAGTTTCCCGGGGGTGGAATTCAAGATCATTTCCATACCAAGGTGCAAAATCCGTTGCAAACAACATTCCTGGAATCACAAAAGCCAAGGAAAAAATTCGCCTCATCATTCAATACCCTTTGCAGCTAAATCGCGCTCAGCCTCAATCGCCGCCATGCAACCAGTGCCTGCAGCAGAAACCGCCTGCCTATAAACGTGGTCCTGACAGTCTCCACAGGCATAAACGAGCTCAATATTCGTCTTGCAACTTCCAGGCATCACCTTTATGTATCCATTATCGTGAAGCTTGATTTTTCCCTTCAGAAATTCTGTATTTGGTGTGTGACCCACCGCAAAAAATACTCCGGCAGCCCCTCTTTTTTCAATGCTTCCAGTCTTAACATTCTTTAGATGCACATGGCGAACAACACTGTCCCCTTCCACATTTTCTATGACGGTATCCCAAAGAACCTCGATTTTTGGGTGTTTGAGCACCCTCTGTTGCATGATTTTTGAAGCTCTAAGTTCATTTCTTCTATGCACAATAAACACTTTGCTGCCGAATTTCGTCAAAAATACTGCCTCTTCACAAGCGGTATCTCCTCCACCAATGACATACAAATCCTTGTTGCGGAAAATCGGCATTGCTCCATCACAAACAGCACACGCCGTCACCCCCCTCTGCCAAAACTCCCCATCCCTGGTCCCGGCAATGTCTAATCGATTAGCCGATGCCCCAGTAGCAATAATAATTGAGTCGGCCATGACTTCCTGATTCTTTGCCACAACCTTAAAAGGATGCTGTGACAAATCTACATCAACAACATCATCCGTTACAATTTCTGTTCCAAATCTAAGCGCTTGTTTTCTAAATGCTTGCATTAATTCCGGACCCGAAATTCCTTCCGGAAAACCTGGATAATTTTCTACTTCAGTGGTGATCATTAACTGTCCACCAGCTGGACCTGAGTAAAATCCTTCGAACAATACGGGACTTAAATTAGCCCGCGCGGCATAGATTGCTGCAGTGTAACCTGCTGGTCCTGATCCAATAATAACGACTTTTGCTTTTTTCATGACACCCTTTGGTTTTTTACCAAAATATAATCGATCGAAACATAAAATTCATCTAGAAAAAAAAGCAACGGTCTGGTATAATCACCATCACAATTTTTGATAAGGGGGTAAATGAGAGAAATCACTTGTAGTTTATTTTCTTTAACGAGAGGAGAAGAATTTAAGGTCTTTCTTTTTGCTTTAACGGGATTTTTGTGGTCTCTGGCTGCCTCCACGGCATTTAAATTTGCCGACGCACTTTTTGTATACCATATCGGCGCCCATTCTTTGTCCACAATCTACATGTGCATACCTGTAGGCATGATACTGATGTCTACAATTCTTCTAAACATCTACCATAGAGTTGCTGCACACACTGTATTTCTATCACTCATCTTTTTCAGCGCTTTGTTAAATGGAATTTCTTTCTTTTTCTATAACTGGGGATTTGGCCATCATCCTGATTGGTTTTGGTATGTATTGCGCATCCAAACCGCACTGATTTTTTATCCACTCATTGCCTCCTATTGGAACTTCGTCGACCAATATTTCCGTCCGCATGATGCACGCCGCCTCTTCGGAATATTCAGCTCTACAGTGTTTTTAGGAGTCTCTACCACTGGAATGATCATGCGATGGGGACTTATACCTTCTGAATTTATTTCCCCATTCATTGTCGTCATCATGATCTGCGCTGCATGCACCATTAAATATATTGTAAGCCACGTCCCTCTTTTTCAACATGAAATGGAAGAAGTTCCTGCAGATAATCTGACCTTGGGTGAAAAAATAAAAGCTATTTTCTCATGCAGGTTCTCTATTTTGATCATTCTTGGAAACTTAATGGCAATTTTCATGTGGGTAATTGCCGAATACAATTACATGTCTACCTTTGAAGAGAAATTTGCTGCTTTAGGGGAGACTCATTTAACTGAATTTTTAGGACAGTGCCTTTCCATAGTCAGCATTGTGAATGTGATCTTTGGTATTTTCATGTATGCCCGCTTAGTGAGAAAATTTGGTGTTGAAAGCATTATTTTATTCACCCCCGTCATGTACTTGCTTATGTTCTCTGGCTGGCTCTATTACGATATGTTCCTCTTTCCTCTCATGGGTTACTTTATCGTAGAAGGTTCGACTGAAATTATCGATAACAGCAATTTTGGCCTCTTGATCCGCGGAATTCCAGCACACATCCGCCCAACGCTTCGAGTGTTGATTAACTCAATTTTCGAACCGCTTGGCATGCTATTCAGTGGTATTACCCTAACATTTATTTCTTTTGACAGCAGAATCTTAGGGATGTTAATTGCCTGTTTTGCAGTTACAGCCGCCCTTTTCTTAAGATCGCACCAAACTGGAATTTTATACCCAAGCAACCTCAAAACTTGGCTTTTGAGGTTCGTGAAAGCTCCCGCGGTTGAACGATCGTAAATGACCTAAATAACCACCTGATCCGAAGAAATTCCCTTTACTAGTTTGCACCCGATGGTGTAAATTTAATGTTATGTCAAATATGTTTGTCACAGAAATAGATACTACGCTGGCCGAGAAAATAATTGCCGACCTCAAGGGGCAGGGCTTCGAGCTATCCAAGCCCCAATACACCCTCTTCTCCGCACGAAAACCAGGCTTGACCTGCACTTTATATGCGTCAGGAAAGCTTGTGGTCCAAGGCAAAAACATGCAGGAATTTATGGAATTCTATCTTGAACCCGAAATCCTGAAAGAGTTCTCTTTTACCTATAAAGATACCGATGAAGACACTACTCCCAGAATAGGAATAGACGAAGCGGGAAAAGGCGATTTTTTTGGTCCTCTTTGCATCGCTGGAGTTTTCGCAGGTGACGATGACATCGCCAAACTTAGAAAAATAGGTGTAAAAGACTCAAAATTGATCTCTGATCCCACAATAATCACTATCGGCAACAAAATTAAAGCAGCCTGCCCATATGAAGTTGTTAAACTGAAACCACTTAAATACAACGAACTTTATGACAAATTCAAAAATTTAAACCATCTCCTTGCCTGGGGGCATGCCACCGCAATCGAGAGTTTAGTCGCCAAAACGGGATGCCGCGATGTCATCATTGATCAGTTCGCTGCCGAACACGTCGTCATCAATGCCTTAAAAAAGAAAAATCTAGATGTAAACCTAACGCAAAGGACAAAGGGAGAAGAAGATGTGGTCGTGGCAGCAGCTTCCATTCTAGCTCGCCAGGCCTTTCTTGAAGGATTAAGCGATCTTAGCCGTGAATTTGAAATCAAGCTCCCTAAAGGTGCCGCAGAAATAGTTAAGACCGTAGGCCGACACTTTATCACGAAGCATGGCAGAGAAAAACTTCCCTATGTGGTAAAAATGCATTTTAAAACCCTTGACTCTATTTTACATTAGTATCATTATAGGAATATATGAGTAACAGAACACTTTTTTACCTTATGGTCATTGTCATCATAGCTATGATTGCCCTTTTGGTGATTAATTTCATCAGCAGGCTGCCAAAAGCACAGAATGACAAAGTTGTTTCACGCAATGATGTCCGTGGCATAGATGTCGAACATACTGGAGAACTATGGACCTTAAACTTCGACCAGCAAAATCAGTTAATCACCATTCTCAATAACAATCCTTATAATCATGAAGCCAATGGCGATCGCATCATTATCTATAGATTCAACGCCCCCGACTTGGTAATCGCATCGTATAACGAGATCGAAAATGTTAAAGCATCTTCATATCAATAACATCGTTCTAGTTGAATCCTCGCAAATCCCCTTCAAAGATGGATTTAATGCCCTTTCAGGTGAAACAGGTTCAGGAAAATCGGCCATTATGGGGGCGCTTACGTGCCTGATGGGTTCCAGAGCCGACACCTCCATCATCCGAAGAGATGCCGACAAAGGAACCATCGAAGCCACTTTTGAGATCAGTCATTTATCTAAAATTCGAGAGCTCCTTGAAAATGCTGGGATTTCACATGACGAGGGCGAAGACCTCATCATCAAAAGAGAAATTTCCTCTGCAGGAAAAAGCCGGGCCTTTGTCAATAATCAAATGGCACAAATTAGCCTCCTTCGACAGATTGGCGAAGGACTCCTTCAAATTGTTGGCCAGCATGCCAACCAAAGACTCCTTCATACTGACCACCATCGAGATATCATCGACAACTTTGGCGGCATAGAAACCGCCCCTTTTGAAATAAGCTGGAAAGAAGAAATTGACTCCAAAAATGAGCTTCAAGACCTCCTTTCGACAGAAGCTCAACGGCTCCGCAATATGGAAACCATGCAGAAAGAGCTCTCAGAACTCGATGAAGCACATGTCATGGATGGCGAAGAGGAAGAATTATTCTCAGAATACACCCTCCTAAACCATTCAGAAGAGTTATCTCATTTATCATTAGAAATTACAAATGGACTTTCTGAAGACGATTCAGCTATCCTTCCAAATATCAAAAAAATTGAGCGCTCCCTTGAAAAAGCCGCGCAGCTTGACCCCGCACTCAAAGAATCCTATGACACCCTGTGCGAAACAAAGCTCGAATTGCTAGAATTAGAACGGACATTGCTCAACTATCAAAGTAAAATCGACCACAACCCCCAGCGCATCGAACAAATTAATGAACGACTTAGCCTGCTCAACAAGATCAAAAAGAAATATGGTCCTTCAGTCTCAGAATATCACAAATCAATCCAAGAAAAACTCACAAACCTAGCACAAAGCGACGATAGAATTCATCTATTGAAAGAAAAAATTGCCGATCTTGAAAAGAACAATAATGTACTTGCCCAGGAACTGAGTAAAAATAGAGAAAAAATTGCCCTACAATTCGAAAAAGACATCGAAAATGAACTGAGAGCTCTAAATATGCCAAAAGCGAAGTTCTTCGTGGAAATCCATCCGCAAAAAAGGAACAAATCAGGCGACGATAACATCGAATTCTTTTTCATGCCTAATGTTGGCGAAAAGAAAATTTCTATTAAAGACTGCGCTAGCGGCGGCGAACTATCTCGCCTAATGCTAGCCATCCAAACAATGCTCGCAGGAAAAGAGAAAACTCCCACTCTTATTTTCGATGAGATCGATGCAAATATCGGCGGCGAAACCGCAAATGTCATCGGAGAAAAGCTTCAACAAATCGGCATGAAACACCAAGTTTTATGCATCACCCACTTCCCACAAGTGGCAAAGTGCGCCATTCACCACCTCCAAATCTCAAAGTCAGAAAAGAACGGACGGACCATCACCACCATCCTTCCCCTCGAAGGCAAGGCACGCGAAACCGAGCTCAAACGGATGCACGGTGAGGCACTTCCTATCTAGCAATTCACAAAATTTTTTACAACGCAAAGGAGCAAAAGGCGCCATGGCGCAAAGGAGGAAAGGGAAGTGACCAAACCTATTATATCGCTTTTCAATAAATATTTTTTTAAAAATTACTTATTTGCATCAACTTTAAGAAAATGATCTATCTCCTCCTTTGCGCCTTTTGCTCCTTTGCGTTGTAAAAAGTTTTGTGAATTGTTGTTTAGTATGCCCCTATGGGATTAATTGAGATATTCTATTATTTTTTGCAGGTCTTCGACATGCTGAATAGGCAACCTTTTTTCATTTCCATTCATGCAGTCCGGCCAGTAAACTCTTTCAGGAATTTCTACTGCAGAAGCTATCATCGAAAGCTCTAAGATTTTTTCCACTAAATACTTTTGCGTCTGATACCACTTTCTCTTCGATGAAAACCAATTCAATGCATGCCCAGTTCCAAGAGAAAAACGTCCATGATATATGGGAACCACAATATTTGCCCCTTCTCGCAACTTCCTCTCAAGACGTGCAAAAACGACATCGTTCTCCTCAAAACTTATCGAAGTAGTAATCACTCCCACATAATGAGCATGACTCTTCCCACGACTTGGACCATCCGAAGAAGCCATCCCACCACCCCCTAGCGTCTTCATTGGATTAATCCGATAATTCCCCAAATTCGCCCCCCACAGATAATACGTATCCCTCTCCCAAACATCCCAAACCGTTTCCGGATCCTCCCACCAGTTCTTTGGCAACTGCGCAATCGGAGCAAATATGACCTTGCCAGGAACATCCATTACGAATCCTCCGTATAAAAAAATTGGAAAGAAAACACTAATTATCAGCGTTCTAATGAGCATAATCTTGGTATATATAGTTTTTATTTTATATTTGCAAAATGTTCTTGACTCAATATTTTTTTTCAGCTACAAGATAGTACTTTATATCAATGGAGAATCATTTATGAGGCACCTGCAATTATTATTGGCCGCAACGCTTTTCTTGAGCTCAACCACGCTTAACGCCCTTTCCGATGGCGGCTGTGAAGGAATCACTAAGACTCAAAATCCATTTTTTCTGACCGGTTTTTATGACTACATCGGAAAATCAAAATTTGAGGATCACGATGATAGAGGAAGAATTCGATATGCAACCGGCGGAGTCGAACTCACTTCATTTGTATATTATAATCCAGATCACAAAGAAGGAATTACTGTGGGTCTGAACTATACAACAATTAAATTGGATTGGAGTAAAAATCACTACTTTGATCAAAAAACTTTTAACGATGCAGGAATCAGGCTCGGCGCCTTCAGCGGCAGATTGTGCAACTGGATGTGGAAAGGATTCATCAATTACACACTAGATACCACACATTCCAACTTCACCTATTACTCGTTGTGGGATTTTGCTGCCTGGGGTAAATACCAATACTGCGACACCCTTGAATTGAGCGTCGGATTCTATGCTCAAACTGGTATGAAAGCAGACAGAGTCTGGCCTGTTATTGGTTTTGATTGGCAGTATTCTGATCGCATCTCCATCAGTGCCGTGTTCCCAAATGACATGAGAGTTATGTATATGATCAACGACTGTTGGTCAACAGGAGGTTGCTTAAACTTCTATAGAAATAGAGCAAGAACAGGTCGTGATGAACCTGAATCACGAGGCATCTGGGTTTATGAAAATAGCGGCATCGAATGGTGCCTAGACTATGATAAAAACGAACTTACCTATGTAAGCCTTCACGCTGGATATACGTTTGGCGGAGAACTGAAAATCACCGATAAAAACTACGATAAACGCCATCACATGGATTTCAAAGGCGCACCCTTTGCCGGCGGTAGATTTGGTGTGAAGTTCTAAAAAATTGCAAAAATTTCACATTTGTGATACACTTTAAAGCTATGTCGGAATATCAAGTATTAGCAAGAAAATACCGCCCTGCCGTATTCAGCGAGGTCGTTGGCCAAGATGCCATCGTTACCACCTTGAAAAATGCCATCAAACACAACCGTCTAGCACACGCCTACCTCTTCTGCGGCATGCGCGGCACAGGGAAAACTACCCTCGCACGCCTTTTTGCTAAAGCACTCAACTGCTTGAACCCCAATACCGAACTCGAACCATGCAATAAGTGTTCATTCTGCCGCGAAATCGCCGCTGGACAATCACTTGACGTCATCGAAATCGACGGCGCCTCCAATCGAGGTATCGATGACATCCGTCAAATCAACGAAACTGTCGGCTACGCTGCAGCTTCAGGAAAATACAAAATCTACATTATTGATGAAGTGCACATGCTGACAAAAGAAGCATTTAATGCCCTTCTAAAAACCCTCGAAGAACCTCCTCCAAAAGTGAAATTCTTCTTCGCAACTACCGAACCGCATAAAGTGCTGCCGACCATCTTGAGCCGCTGCCAGCGCTTCAACCTCAACCGAATACCCCTAGAAACCATCGTCCAAAAACTACAAAGAATTGTCAACGATTTGGGTGTCGAAGCCGAAGAGGAGGCGCTCCGGATGATCGCGCAACGTGCCGAAGGCGGCATGCGCGATGCCGAATCCATTCTCGATCAAATACACTCTTTCCACGAAGGAAAAATCACCGCTGCAACAACCTCCTCAGTCCTTGGAATCATGCCAAAAGATTGCTATTTTGAACTCGATAAGGCCGGTGCTGAAGGAAATTTTGCAAAAGCTTTTGAAATCTCACACCGCCTGTTTTCTGAAGGAAAAGACATGCTCCATTTCGTAGAGGGGCTCACAGAACACTTCCGTAATGTACTTTTAATTAAACTTGCCGGCAAAAATGCTCCGTTTCTCAGTCTGACCGATGCCGAAAAAGAAAAATACGAGGCATCGGCAAAGCTATACAGAAAAGAACTATGCATGACCCTCCTAGACTACCTCACGGAAAAACAGAACAGCCTTCGCTTTGCTCCTTCAGGTCAAATTGCGTTAGAAGCGATTTTGTTGCATGTTCTTCGCAGCCATCATCGCATTCCAGTCGACTATCTTGTCCGCCGCCTATCAGAACTTGAGGGAACAACACCGAAGCCTCAGCCGGAAACCCCTATTGTAAAGCCACCACCAGCGCCAATCGAAAAACAGCCGGCGCCGATTGAATTAGGATCAAGACCTACAGTAGAAGCTGCGCAAGCCACAGCAAAAGAAAAGGGTCAATACGATACCCTGCTCAATTTTGCAGCGGTCGAATTGGAAGGAAGAATTCAAAAGAAATAAAATAAGGAATAATCATGGGTAAAGGATTCGCCAAGCAAAAAAAACAAGCAAAAATGATGCAGGAAAAATTCAGTGAACTGCAAGAAAAGATGTTGCAAATGGAAGTCGAAGGACAAGCAGGCAATGGATTAGTTACAGTACGCCTCAATGGTGAAAATGATTTAAAATCGATCATCATTAAACCCGAATGTGTCGATCCCGAAGATGTCGAAGGTCTTCAAGACTTGATCAAAGCAGCATTTACCGATGCACAAAATAAGATAAAAGCTCAATCGCCACTTGGAGGTGGAGTGCCAGACCTGTCTAAAGGGTTTCCGAATCTCAGTCAATTTGGATTTTAATATGCTCTTTCGGGATAGAGTTGATGCAGGCGATAGGCTCGGTGCAGCCCTTGAAAAATATAAGGGAGCACCAAATACCATTGTCATCGGCCTTCCCAGAGGCGGAGTTGTGGTTGCCTATCAGATTGCTCAAGTTCTCCATTTACCTTTAGATGTCATCTGTCCTAGGAAAATCGGAGCTCCCTTCAATCCCGAATATGCCATTGGTGCCATTACAGAGACCGGAGAAGGTATCTTTGATGAAGCAGTGATCCAAAACTATCAAATTCCTAGAAAATACATTGAAGAAGAGGTAGAAAGGGAAAAAAATATCGCTCAAAGGCGATTAGATATTTTCCGTAAGGGAAAACCACCTCGTGATTTTAAAGGCAAGCAGATCATCGTCGTAGATGATGGTATTGCAACAGGTGCCACGATGAAGGCAGCAATTCAGTCGTTACGAGCTGCCGGAACGGGCAAAATAGTCATGGCCGTGCCTGTATCGCCGCCGGCTACTTTGGAAGAAATTGCCGCCATGGTCGATGAAACCTTCTGCCTTGATACTCCCCCTTTTTTCCAAGCGGTTGGACAATTCTACCGCGAATTCCTCCAAACCTCCGATGAAGAAGTCATTGATCTCATCAAATCATCTCCTCATTAATCAAACTATCTAACTATTCGCAGAATTATCCACGCACTCACTATGGCAACTAATGCAGCAACCCAATCTATTTTTATGAAATATTGTGGTCTTTTTGTCCAAAGCCTATATAACTCTCTTAACTCTTCGATTTCTCTACTTTTCATATGACGAAATTCCATATTTTGATCTTGATCAGGACTAGAAAACTTCCATAGTGATGCAATGCCAATATCTTCACCGTCAAAGCTACGATTATAAAACTGCGGACCCTTGCTATCAGAAAAACACCCAGCTTGCAAGACCTTAATTTTATTTTCAAGTTTAAACCAACACTGTGTATACATTATTGGATTATCACTATAAATTCGTTTATCAGAAATTATACGGGTAGCTACCATTGACAAAAGAGCTTCAAATAACATGGGGCTTCTACATCTTTCACAATTTTTGAAAAAGTCTTCTTGTACTATTTCGTTTTTATTTCTACTTCCTGGAATGACATCATTGGACATTAAATGCCAACAATCGTCGCCGATAGGCTCTTTATGTGTATCAAACCAACTTTCAAGTTCCGCAGAAATTACGCATCCTAGAGGTTTCAATATATAATCTTTGAAAATAGTAGAGGTAAAAAGCACGGCTTCTTCAGATCCAGGCAATTTGACAAATCTTGGGTTGAATACCGGTGTATCGTGAGATTGAAGTATTCTTTGTAATTTTCTATGAGGATCGAGCCTCTTGCCAACCTTAAGCATTTCTCCCATTGGAATAGCGAAAACCTTTCCAGCAATTGCACACCAATGCTTTGCCCATTTTTCTTCACCGAAAGCAGCATGGATTAATCTTCTCTCCAAAACTTGATCCGCACACTCTCTCCATCTCTTATTCACCTGACTGCAACGCACAAGATCGTTAGCATCTAGGGTTGGAAAAATATGACCTAACAATACATCTTTTTGAATATCTATTTCATTGCTATAAAACAATGTAGTTTGTGCAACCCACATACAAAATCTCCTATTTTTAATAGAAAAATATATCACATGTTTGAATTTAAAGATACCGTAGAAAATACGGTATTTTTAAAAACAGCGATCATGCTAAAATGGAGCGAATTTTAAAAAATAATCAAAAAAAGGAACCAATTATGCATGTAAACGAATATACACCAGCTTTGCTTTTTAAAGAATCGATCGAGGAATTATCGAATAAAACAACATTCAAAAGCGACAGTACAGAAGTACATCCTAGATGGAAAAAAATTCTTAATACAATGGAACCAATAGAAAGAAGAGAATTTTTCATCCAATCCATTAATCAGCTTCAAAACGACAAGAATCAAACAGAAAAAATTCTAACCCTCTGCCTGCGCGTTCTTCAAGATCTTGCATTTTCCCCCAGAGTATCAAATCTCAATTCATTGAAATATTATCTCAGAGAGGTTAATAAAGGCTATCAACATCCTTTGTTATTAAAAGGCACCAAAACCTTTTTAAGAGCACTCTATCCAGAGGAAACAATACATTTTATAAGCGCACATTCCAAGGTAACAATTGCAATGCTTCCTACAGACCAAAAATCCTGTTATATTGTTCTTCAACCCGAGAACGCGCTGCATCAAAGCCTCATGCGCATCAGCAATGCAAATTCTACAATGTACTTGCAAATCTTCGATTCCTTGGGTTATGCCCCATTTGATCCTATCATAAAAGACGAACTTCACCATACAATCTTTGTTGCCATGAAGAGAATAACCCGACTGCTATCTCAAAATGGGACTTTTTACATTGACAATATATTTGTGCCCCGACAGAAAGATTTCGTTAACTGCAGTAGCTTCATTTGCGAAGACATTCGGACGGCAATACATTTATTAAGAGAGAATAAACCATTATTTGTGGGAGAGCAGGCAGACCTATCCTTCTACAAAATTAGTCAAAATACTGAACACATTAAAAGTGGAATTGTAGATCCAGAATTAATTAAAGCCGAAAATGCTGATAAAAAATTAAATATTAAGGCCACTTTAATTGCTATGGACATCTTTGAAATGTTCATCAATACCAAAGTGGAATTTCCTCCTGCGAATTATACAACGGAAGAAGTATCTGAGCAGGATACAGAAAACTGCATTATTGCCTAGTTCTCTGTAAATATTTTAGATATTTCGTCCTTTAAATCCTGTGATAAGGATTGAATATCATGTAATTGCAGATTAGAGGAGATGCTGCGTGCGGCAAGCTCCTTTAAGCTCCTTGGCCGGAAAGATAACTCTTCTCGCAAAATATTAAAAATTTTATTTATATCATCTATTTTGCCTGAAATACTCAATTCGTTTTTATCATTCCAAAGAGATGGCTCTGTAATACATACCTTTGACAAGAGTCCTTCCGCATTTGCTAATTTATTAAACGATCAAATTATTCGTATAATTATCAACACACTCACTATGACAACTACTGCAGCAACCCTCTGCATTGTTAAATGTTGTCGTCTTTTTGCCCAATCCATATATTCACTTCTTAACTCTTCGATTTTTCTATATTTCATATCACGAAATTCGATATCTAGAACAGAATTGGGATTAGAAAACTTCCATAGTGATGCAATGCCACTTTCTTCACGATCAAACAAACGTTGGCACAACACCGGACCATCAATTTTTAAAAAGCACCCAGCTTCCATGAGTTTAATCTTATTATTGATTTTTTCCCAACACTGTGTATAAGTTTTTGGATTATCACTATAAATTCGTTCGCCAGAAATTATACGCTTAGCTACCATTGATAATAGAGCCTCAAATACCCTAGGGCTTCTGCATGTTTGATAATTTTTGAAAAAGTCTTCTTGTACTACTTCATTTTTATTTCTGCTACCAGGAATGACATCATTGGACATTAAATGCCAACAATCGTCGCCGATAGATTCATTATTTCCATTTAACAAAGTGTCAAGATCCCCTTCAGCAATTACGTATCCTAGAGGTTTCAATATATAATCTTTGAAAATAGTAGAGGTAAAAAGCACGGCTTCTTCAGATCCAGGCAATTTGACAAATCTTGGGTTGAATATCGGTGTATCGTGAGATTGAAGTATTCTTTGTAATTTTCTATGAGGATCGAACCTCTTGCCAACCTTAAGCATTTCTGCAATTGGAATAGAGAAAACCTTTCCAGCAATTGCACACCAGTGCTTTGCCCATTTTTCTTCACCGAAAGCAGCATGAATTAATCTTTTCTCCAATACTACATCCGCACACACTCTCCATTTCTTATTTACCTGACTGCAACTCACAAGATCGTTAGCATTTAGGTTTGGAAAAATATGACCTAACAATACGTCATCTGAAAAATCTATTTCATTATTACAATAATTAACTCTATAATATGATTTAGTTATTAAATCAAACATAAAAATCTCCTTTTTTAAAAAATCGATATTATCACATATTATAATTTAAAGATACTAAAAAAATATGATACAAATATTGACATAGTTGAAATATGATTCTAGTGCTCTATAAAAATTTTAGATATTTCGTCCTTTACATCCTGTGATAAGGATTGAATATCATGTAATTGCGGATTAGAGGAGATGCTGCGTGCGGCAAGCTCCTTTAAGCTCCTTGGCCGGAAAGATAACTCTTCTCGCAAAATATTAAAAATTTTATTTATATCATCTATTTTGCCTGAAATACTCAATTCGTTTTTATCATTCCAAAGAGATGGCTCTGAAATACTTACCTTTGACAAGAGTCCTTCTGCATTTGCTAATTTATTAACGGATAAAATATTTTTTATGAGACAAGATTCGTAAGTAAAAAAATTCGGTTTGTCATAGGCAAATAGACATGGCTTATTTTCTGAACTAAATTCCTTCCACTTGATTATGGCAAAATTGATCATAAACTGTTTAATTTTCTGCTTCATTTTTTGCATGCATTCAGCACTTATTTGTTTACCCAAACATGCTTTATCGACCAAGACATTTACTTTTCCATCATCTGATTGTGTAAAACTGGGAAATTTATTACTAAGATGAATAAGTTGATTATGACTAACAAAAAGAATATAAAATACAATGCGAGCAATCGTTATATCTTTAAAAGAAATGCAAATGCCTACGACATCGTTAATCTTACTTTTTAGATTTTCATCTTCAATAGCACGACACTGTGCACTCCCTATCAGATCTAAGTATGAATCTACGTAATTATGAATCGTCATAATTCCTCGATTTAAAAGATTATTTTTCCCCGTACATCTCCTTGATGAGATGCTGGTACTTTTTGATGATGACATCCCTTTTTACTTTTAGCGTAGGAGTTAATGCACCATCATCAATCGTCAATGGTTCCAGAACAAAACGATATTGTTGTATTTTCTCCCATTTATTAATATTGGAATTAACCAAATCAATAAGACTCCTAACCTCTTTCTTCATTAGCTCAGTTTCCAAAAACTCTTGATCTGTAATATTCACATAATTAAGCTTCGCCTTCATCCTTCTCATAAAATTCAAATCGGGGAATAAAAGACAACTAGCAAACTTTTTTTTCTCTCCAATAACAACAGCTGCATAAATCAATGGAGACTCACATAAGGCATATTCAATCCGGGCAGGTATCAACCACTCACCCGTTGCCAATTTTACATGCTCCTTTATGCGACCAACAATTTTAAGATATCCTTCATCATTAAGCTCACCCTTATCCCCTGTATGCAACCAACCATCTTTATCTAAGGTTTCACCAGTTATCTCGGGATTCCTGAAGTATCCTCTCATCACTGTTGGCCCCTTCAACAACACTTCGCCGTCAGTACCAATTCTAATTTCTTCTTCCGGCAGCGGCAACCCCACATATCCAGGGATTAAGATAGTGCCGGGTCGATTAACAACGGCGGTTGAACCTTCCGTCAAACCCCATCCTTCGTATATGGGGAATTTGATACTGAGAAAAAATTCTGCTAATTTTGGATCTAAGGCGGCTCCGCCGCAAAATATAATGCGCCACTTTCCACCAAGAGACTTACGTAACTTAGAATATACAAAAAAGTCAGCAATAGGGAGTGCAAAATATCTCTGAAAAAAAGATTTTTCCATTGTATTTGCAAGATTTATAGCCCAATTGGATATCCTTAGTACAAATCCCTTCTGCTTTTCCATTGCAGCAAGAAATCCTGAATAGGTTTTCTCCAAAACCCTTGGGACGACGATCATCATGGTAGGCTGGAGCTCAGAACAAACACTTGCAAACTGACTTAAATCATTAAGGTAGTATATGCTAACTCCCCATGCCATATTTATAAAATTGATCTGTCTAGAAAAAATATGAGCTAAAGGCAGGATACTAATATACTTATCCTTTGAGGCATCCGGTTTAAATATAGAATAATTTGCAAGGTGCATTAGATTTAAATGCGATAGCATGACCCCCTTGGGAACACCAGTACTTCCACTTGTATAAACAACAGTCATAATGTCATTAGGATTGTATCGCCCCATTAATTCATCAAATAGCTCAGGCTTATCGCGCCAAAGATGCTCCCCAGCTTTTAATACCTCATGCAATTCCTTCGTTCCTCTAAATACTTCTCGATGGCTTAGCGTAATTACTTGGTCAAAAAGATTGCGATGCCTGCGATACATTTCCTGTTGTTCTGCGCCGTCTACAAAAAGATAGCGAATGCCAGTTTGAGCAACCTCATAGATGAAGTTTTCATCGGATATGTTTGCAAATAATGGGACAGAAATCCCACCAGCCAATATGATAGCCAAATCGGCCATAGTCCAATAAGGAGATGGATTAGCCATAATCCCGACGTAATCTCCTTTCTTTACACCTTGACTTATAAGACCATAGGTAAGTCTTTTAAGATTGTAAATAAACTCCTGAGTCGACAGATTGAGCCAAACCCCATTTTCATAGTAATTAAAGGCTGTGGGATTTGAATAGTTCTCTTCAATTTGCTTTATGATATCAGGGACTGTCTTGAAGTCAAACTTCTTCATCTATGCTCCAATTGAATCTTTATTAGCCTTATAATTTATTTTTTATTTATGCGCAACCTCTTAAAAATATTTACTCGAATGTAAATTTATGTGTTGAAATATTTCCACACTTGTTTTTAGAATCAGGCATGTTGAAAAAAATTGTCAATCGAACCCTCATGCCACTGCTAGTACTGCTCTCGACTGTTTTTATTCCAGTCGCTGCAGAACAACCAAAACCAGAAGGACTGCCCTTGTATTATTGGCAGCAGCCTCAATTTGTAAATTTTGGAGATTATCTTTCGTTAAAATTGGTCGAACGTATAGTTAATTGCCCAGTACATGTACATAGAAGAAATCCAAATATTAAAGTAAAAAAACTTCTGGCAATAGGATCACTAATGTCTTTTGCTTTAGATGAAGATGTCATTTGGGGAACCGGAGTTAATGGAAAACTCATGAATAAAACTGACTACAAATTCACTAATCTTGATATAAGGGCTATCAGAGGCCCTTTATCACGAAAATTTCTATTGGATCAGTTTGGGATAAATTGCCCAGAAATTTATGGAGACCCTGCATTGCTGGTCCCTTGCTTATTTCCAGAATTTGTTAAAAGTGAGACTCCAAAATATGACTATATCGTCATTATTCACTACTCTGAATTGAATTTATTTCCGAAAACAGAGGATGGAAGAATTATCCACGCAACGGATCCTTGGGATGAAATAATCTCGAAAATAGTCGACAGTAAGTTTGTCATTTCGAGTTCCTTGCATGGCGTCATTGTTGCTGAGGCATTCGGCATTCCAGCACGCCTATTACGCGTCAGCGAAACGGAGCCTTTATTTAAGTTTCAGGACTATTATGCTGGGTCAGGAAGGGATCGTTTCGAGTATGCTGCATCTATCGAAGAAGCGCTCCAAATGGGAGGTGAACTTCCCATAAAATGCGACTTACAGGCACTCTACAATGCATTTCCGTTTGATTATTGGCCAAATGCAACTTACACAAAACCAAATTGGGATATAGAATGAAGTTCTTTGTATTATGTTTACTTTACCCTTGCTTGTTGACAGCAGGGCTTATTGATCTTGAAGATATGACCCAAGACTTTGTCCTGGAAACCAAGAAAATAGACATTCCTGAATACCCTACAGCCTTTAACCCTTCCATTATGCGTTGGAATGATTCTTTCCTGCTGATCTTCCGTATTCATGATCCTGAAACAAATGATACAAGTCAAAGTGCCTATGTCTGGCTTGACCAGGATTTTAATCTCTGCAGCCCTGCGCGGCCCCTTGAAATCCTATTTAGTGTACCGCAACAATACTCAAAGATACAGGATCCACGCATTCTTTCGGTGAATAACGAACATTTCATAGTTTTTAATAATCAGGTAGGCATGTCCGCAACAAAAGAAATCCGCAGAATGTTTGCAGCAAAACTCAGATTTGATTCCGATAGACTCTATACTTTAGAACCTGAATTTCTAAAACACTTCCATGTGCCTGTTGAAAGCGTTCAGGAGAAAAACTGGGCTCCTTTTGAGCATCATGGAGAGTTAATTTTATCTCATACAATCAATCCTCACATAACTTTAAAGCCTGTTTTAGGAACAGAATGCTGTCTGACAATGGGTTTGACTGAAGCCGAAATTGATTGGGATTGGGGGGCGCTGCGAGGTGGAACCCCTGCACTTCTTGTAGACGAAGAATATTTAGCCTTTTTTCACTCGTCAAAATTAATGGCAACGACACATTCGAATGGTAAAGGAATCACTCATTATTTTATGGGAGCCTATACGTTTAAAAATACACCTCCATTTCAATTAACGGCAATTAGTCCAGAACCTATAGTCGGAAAGAATTTTTATAATGGACCCGCATATAATACTTGGAAGCCTCTTCGAGTTGTATTCCCCTGCGGCTTTGTATTTGACGAAAATTACATATGGGTTTCTTACGGGCGTCAAGACCATGAAATTTGGATCGTCAAACTCGACAAAAAAGGACTTCTTGAAAGCCTTAATCCTGTGATATCCAAACCATGAAAAAATTTATTTTGACTCTATTATTACACACGTCACTATATGGATCGATAGACCTCGATGAACTGGCTCAAGACTTCGTATTAGAGACCAAGAAAATAGAAATACCCGGATACCCGCATGCATTCAACCCTTCAATCATACCCTTTCAGGATGGCTTTTTGATGACTTTTAGGGTCATACTAAATCCATCCTATGTCTTCATCTCACATATCGGCATTCTCCGCCTAGACCATGCATTTAATCCAATAGGCACCCCGCAACTTTTTGATTTCCGCGAATCCTCCCCCGTTCCCTCACGTGCCGAAGATGCCCGGTTAATCTACATTGGTAGTAGACTATGGATGGTCTATACCGACAATCCTGATGTAGTTCTTACCAAAGGGGGATTCAGAGTTTTTCTTACTGAGATCACCTACGACGGATTATTTTTCAATCTACAGCATATTGAAAAACTCTCAAATTTTGAGGGAGAAACACCCACGAAACGAGAAAAGAACTGGGTGCCCTTTGATTACAATGGTGAGATGCTTCTCTCCTATAGCCTAAGCCCCCATATTGTTTTCAAACCTCATCTGGGAACAGATAGTTGCGAAACTGTTGTAATGACACAAAAAGATATTCCATGGAATTGGGGCGATTTGCGTGGCGGCACCACAGGTCTTAAAATCAATGATACAGAGTATTTATCTTTTTTCCATTCCTCTATTCCAATGGAGTCGGTTCATTCAAATGGCGTAACAATGCCCCATTATTTTATGGCAGCCTACACATTTTCGTCCGAATATCCCTTTGAAATTACTAGCATAAGTCCTGAACCCATTTTCGGAACGAATTTTTATCACGGAGCCGAATACCAGCGTTACTGGGGATCGATTAGGTGCGTCTTTCCTTGCGGACATATTGTAGATGGCGATTACATTTGGATTTCCTACGGACGCCAAGATCACGAAGTCTGGATCGTAAAACTCGACAAGCAAGGACTGCTCAACAGTCTTAACAGGCTCTAAGAATCTGGCAGGCAAAAATCGTATTTCAAAAAACTTTTTACAACGCAAAGGAGCAAAAGGCGCAAAGGAAGAAAGGGAAATGGTTTTACCAATAATAATGATCTATTTCCTCCTTTGCGCCTTCGCGCCTTTTGCTCCTTTGCGTTGTAAAAAGTTTTGTGAATTGTTATCTAGGATGTGCTTCTTCCTATAGTCTCTGAGAGGGCCTCGTCGAGGCTGGGATGCTTAAAAGCATAATGTGAGTTAAGGAGTACATCTGGGGATACCCTGGTGCTCGCTAATAAGAGCTCATCAGCCATTTCACCCAGCATCAAACGAGCAAAAAATGCAGGCAAAGGAAATATCGTAGGACGATGCAAAACCTTTCCATACGTCTTTGTGAAAGTATAATTCGTTACAGCTTCAGGTGCCACCACATTAACAGGTCCTTGTACAATCTCTTTTTCCATAACATGCAGAATAATTCCTACAACATCATCAAGATGAATCCATGACATATATTGCTTGCCGGATCCAATTATTCCACCCAAACCTAGCCTGAAGGGGATCAACATTTTTTGCAATGCTCCCCCTTTCGATGAAAGAACCATTCCTGTTCTTAACTTGATAACTCTAATTCCCCGCACTTCAGCTGCTTCCGTCGCCCCCTCCCATTCTTGACACACCTTAGAGAGAAAACCTTCACCAGGAGGACTTCCTTCGTGAAGCACTTCATCATCTCGATTGCCATAATAACCAATGGCCGAAGCATTAATTAGAAGCTTTGGCGGCTTATCCAAATGAGCAATAAGTTCAGATAACATCCTCGTCCCCAAAACGCGACTATCCCTGATTTTTCTCTTCTTATCAGGGGTCCATCTTCCAGAGGCAATGTTCTCTCCAGCGAGATTGATCAATGCATCATAACCTTCGAATTTTTTCGGGTCTACTTCAACATGTTGTGGATCCCAACAAAGACAACCCTTCAACATAGGATCGTTGGTACGAACAAGTCTGACGACTTCATGTTCGTTTTCTTCCAAAGCTCTAACAAGCGCCAACCCAATTAAACCCGAAGATCCTGAAATGAGAACTTTCATGAACATCCTTTTTCTTCAATATGCCACTGGGGAATTTAAAAATCCATAGTTTATGACGCCCCCATGAGCCTTCACATAATTGTGAAGCTGAGCCGGATGTTGTAGGTTGAAATCCTCATAGAATGTACTATTAAATAGTGACCTATCACCTTTGTCTGTTCTATATTTCCTAAAGGCTCCTAACAAAAACCCTAAAATTTTAAAGACAATTTTCTGAATTGCCTCAGTTCTGCGACTCAACCACGCAAATATTTGCTTTAATGGAGTGTCTTGCGGCGTCGCTTTATTTGCAGGAGATAGGAAATATTCAGGACAATCATCGCCAAGAACCTCTTTCATCACACTTTGAGGCCAATAAGCACAATTTTCTGCACTTAGTTGGAAAATAATTTGATTGCTCCACCCTTTTTGAATATCGTCTCTAATAGTACACATTAATTTTTTTCCTTGATCGTCGGTAAGGATTTCAGATACTTTAGCATGAATCCTATGTGCATAAACGGCATTTTCATCAAAACAAGTAATTCTCCCCTTAAGGGTATTTCCAATTACAGATATCTGCTGCCATTTGTTTCGAGGATAGCGATGAGCAAACTTACCGAAGGTATGAATGCTCCATTTGCCATTTCCATCAGGAATAGCAACACTCAAAAAGCCGTGGCTCTTGTTGAAATCCATTCCATGGCTTTCCTTTGTGGCACGCACGATGGCAACCCATTGATTATTTCTAAGACTCTGAAGGTTTAGACTTTTCTTCATTTGTGAGCGATTTAGTTTTTCAGGCTCAGGAAGCTGCTTCCAAAACTCATCATTTAAAATGATCCGTTGATGTTTAACGACTTTGCCGAGACCTCCAATTCTTGGTCCCAATTTGTGTACATTGAAATTAGTAATTCCATTTTTCGCACAATATTCGAAATCGCCGCATTCATACTTCTTCTGTTTAAACACCTGAAATACTTCATTAATAGTAGCTTTGTAGCCTAATCGAAAATTTATATCAGTATTACCACTGCCGTCTAATATGCTAAATCTTTTCGACTTTACTTTTCCATTCTTTTCAACTTCAAAGGGAAGGGTCAAATCATCATCGCCTTCGACCTTAAGTGACGTTGAGGCAAAATATCCGGTACGGAGTGACAACAAACACTTATTTATCTTAAAGCATGTAGCTGGAAATTTTACAAATGCCTCAATGCTATTGTTTTCTCTTAACGCCCACTTAAAAAATCTTGTTTGCAAATCGGAATTTTCCTTTAACTCCTTTACAAACTTAGGATAATCATTCAGTTGATCAAGCTTGTCTATTTCGCTTTGTGTAAGTTCTTTATCCTCGTATAATTCTTCTTCTTTCCATGCTTTTGCCAATTCATGCACCTGTTCAATGTCAACCTCATCTGTATCAGCATTATCTTTTGGGATATCCTTCTCTCTATACTTGATTCCCAGAATGCGAACACCTAATTGACTCAAAGTTTCTTGCGCCTTTTTTGACTTTATTTTAGACAATTCTTGTTGTATGGCTTCAAAAACTTTCGTTTTACAAGTGCCTTTAGTACCTTCGAGATTATCAATAAACTGGATGCACATCTTTGCTAAATTTTCTATCACACCTTCACGTCGAAATATCACTCGTACGAGTCTTTCTTTGAAACCTTCAACAGACAGTTTACCCTGTCTATCCATAACGAGACCATCGTTGTTTTTAACGTAATCCTCGTAATTCTGAAGGGCTGTTGGAATTTGTTTAACACTCATGATCACTCCTATCTTGCAGGTTTTTACGAAACATTGTATCATAACGATACAATTTACGGGGAATTAAAAAAAATGGGAAAACTCGACAAGTCTCAAATTAAGTATTTAACACAGCTCTGCAGAATAAATTGCAACGAGTCCGAACAGGAACAACTCCTTAAAGACTTAGACGGCATTCTCAAATATATGGAACAATTAAATGAAATCGACACAACAAATATCGCTCCATGCCATCACGTACTCGAAGACATCGTCAATGTATTCCGCGAAGATGAGGTAGGTGAAACAATGCCGCGTGAAGTTTTTCTCGCAAATGCACCATCGCATACCGGCGGCATGATCCGCGTGCCTACTGTCATAAAACAAAATTAAAAAAGGAAATCGATCCAATGCACCATCTCACAGCTATCGAACTCCGCGATAAATTTATCAAAGGGGACCTTACAGCAACCCAAATAACGGCTCATTTTCTTGCTCGCATAGAAAAATACAATAAGCAAGTCGGAGCTTTCCTGACAGTCTTCAATGAAAAAGCGATGAAAAAAGCAAAGGAATTAGACGAAAAACGGGCTGTCGGCAAACCACTCGGAAAATTGGCCGGAATCCCGATCGCCATAAAAGATAATATCCATGTCAAAGGGGAAATCTCCACCTGTGCCTCAAAATTTCTTACAAATTACCGCGCTCCTTTTGAAGCCACTGTCGTCAACCTCATCGAAGATGAAGATGCCATCATCATCGGAAAAACAAACCTCGATGAATTCGCCATGGGCTCTTCCACTGAGAATTCAGCTCTCCAAAAGACCCATAACCCTTGGAATCTCAAACGTACTCCAGGAGGTTCTTCAGGGGGTTCTGCAGCAGCCGTGGCAGCGCGCCTCTGCCTCTTAGCTTTAGGCAGCGATACCGGCGGATCGATCAGGCAGCCTGCTGCACTTTGCGGTCTTTCGGCTTCAAGCCTACCTATGGAAGCGTTTCACGCTATGGCTTGTGGCCTTTGGATCATCACTGGATCAAATCGGCCCGCTCGCAACCAACACAGCCGACATCGGCCTCATGATGGAAGTGCATCGGTCAGCATTGCGAACACGATTCCACCAGCCTCCCAACTCCCGCCGATAAATATGTCTTTTAATAAGAAGCATAAAGGGTTAAAAATCGGAGTGCCCTGGCAATTTTTAAAAGATCTCGCACCAGAACCCGCAAAAATCTTCAATAATGCAATCAAAAAGTCTCAAAGAACTTGGAGCAGAAATTGTCGATATCGACCTAAGCATCCTAAAATATTCGATTGCAGTCTATTACATTCTTGCTACAGCCGAAGCCTCCACCAACCTGGCCCGCTTCGACGGCATCCGCTACGGCATCCGCTCGCAGCAAGCCCAGACACTTGAAGAAGTATACGACTTCTCCAAAAGAAGAGGGATTTGGCCCTGAAGTCAAACGGCGCATCCTGCTCGGAACATTTGTGCTCTCCTCCGGATACCAAGATGCCTATTACAAAAAAGCACAAAAAATCCGGACGCTCATGATCGAAGCAATACAAAGAGGCATTCAAAAAATGCGATGTTGTCGCCACGCCCGTCTCCCCCTTCGCTGCTTTTGAAATCGGATCGATCAAAGACCCCCTCCAGATGTACCTGGAAGATATTTATACCATATCGCGTCAATCTGGCCGGCATCCCCGCCATCAGCGTTCCTGACGGATTCACCAACAGAAACAAGCCATTTGGACTTGCAGCTTCATCGGACCCCAAAAGGGCGATGTAAACAGTTTTAGCAAGTTGCCAACGCCTTTGAACAGGCGACAGACATTCCACAGAAATCTGCCAAGAGGTTTGTGAAAATGAACCGTGCACACATGGGAAACAGATTATCGGCCTAGAAATACACGCCGAGCTAAATACTAAATCCAAATTGTTCAGTGTCGCTCCCAACCGTTTTGGCGATGAACCGAACACAAATATCACAGAAGTGTGCACAGGCAGCCCGGAAGCCTTCCAGTGCTCAATAAAGAGGCTGTTCGAAAAGCCGTTCAATTCGGCTGCGCAATCAATGCGAAAGGTTTGCAAATTCAGCAAATTCGATCGCAAATCTTACTTTTATCCGGATAGCCCGCGAAATTTCCAAATCACACAATTTGAAAATCCAATCGTCATCGGGGGCACCGTCATCGCCGAAGTAGAAGGACGCGAAATGTCTTTCGCCGTCAACCGAGTCCATATTGAAGACGATGCTGGCATGCTCAAACACTTCTCAAATTTTGCCGGAGTCGACTATAACCGCGCCGGAGTCCCCTTGATTGAAATCGTCTCAGAGCCATGCATCCACACTTCACAAGAAGCCGTTGCCTATGCCATGGCAGTGAAAGCAATTTTGCAATACATCGATGCTTCTGACTGCAATATGGAAGAAGGATCACTCCGCTTCGACGCAAACATTTCAGTGCGAAAAGAGGAGAAAAGGGTTTCCGAAATAAGAGCTGAAATCAAAAATATGAACTCATTCAGTTTCCTCGGCCTCGCCATTGAATCCGAAGTGAAGAGACAAATTCGCCTCTACAGAGAAAATCCACATGTACCCCCTCTCGAACTCATCAAACAAGCGACCTACCGTTGGGATCCCGATAAAAAAGAAGTCATTTTAATGCGTCGCAAAGAATATGCAGACGATTATCGCTACTTCCCCGAACCCGATCTTGTGCCTATCATCCTCACAGACAAATATATCGAAGACATCGCCAAAGCGCTCCCGGAATTACCGCTCGAAAGAGAACGCCGGTACGTGAAAGAGCTAAACCTCTCAGGTGACAGCTCCTTCATCCTCACTAGCGATAAGCCCCTCGCCGATTATTTTGAGGTAGCACTGAAGTCGGGAGCCAACCCCAAAAACCTGTGCAACTGGCTCATTGTAGAATTTGCCGGAAGGTATAAAGAAAGCGGAAAATCCATTGTTAACAGCGGAATTACTGCAGAACAGGTCGGTAAACTAGTAAAAATGATAGACAGCGGTACCATCACAGGTCGCATCGCCAAAACCGTAGCAGACGACATGGTCGCCCACCCCGGCAAAGATCCCGAACTTATTGTTTCACAAAACCCTGACTATCAACCTCTTCATAATACAGAAGAAATCGAAAAACACGTAGATCAAGTCCTCTCCGAAAACAAACAATCTGTTATTGATTATAAGGCCGGCAGAGATAAAGCCTTTGCCTTCCTCGTAGGACAGGTGATGAAACTGACCCGTGGGACAGCCTCCCCCGCAGTCGTCAACGAATTGCTCAGAGATAAAATAAAAAACTTTAACAATGATAAGATATAAGAGACTACATTGTTATTAGCACGTTTACAAAAAAAAAAAATAACAGGATACGCAGGATCGCAAGCGGCAGGATATGAAGGATTATAGGAAGATGATGTCAATTATTTTTTATTTTAAAACTGGGTAAGAAGTTACATATATCATTCGTATCCTACCGCTTTGCGATCTTGCATATCCTGTTATTTGTTGTGAATTGATATGCCCTGCAAAGAAAAAAAGAATTTGTTTTAGTTTCTTGTACGTGATAAGATATATAGTACACAGGAGTGATGGTTATGAAGGAAGAATTTGGAAATATGAAGGCAAAAAAAGTCGATGCTCAAGAGTTCGAATTGCCAGAAACCCTTTTTGTCAGAGATATTGAAAATAAAGTGTTTCAGGGAATCGTGTTTCAATGTCTGTCAAAAATCGAAGGGATATCACTTCTTGAAGGAAATTTTATCGACAATATTCTAGGTCGAGATGCCCAGGAAACCATTCGCGGCATACATGCAGAACAGGATAACAAACATCAATGCGTGAGCATCAAAATCGAAATCAATGTAGGATTCGGCGTATCAATGCCCGCAAAAGCCGAAGAAATCCAAACGAAAGTTGCCGAAGAGATTTCCCGTATGACCGGTCTCCATGTTTCCATGGTCCATGTTATTTTTAAAGGAATCATGCCCGTAAACAAACTCAAGAAAGTTTCTGGAATATTTCCAAAACCACCAGAGCGCGTAGCAGCCGCATCCAATCAAGCCGACGAGTATAGCGACGAGTTTTAATAATGAATTTGAGTAAACTATTATATTCTTTCACCACACTCATTGTGGGCGTTTTTTTTGTCCTTTTAGGTACCATTGGCGTCTTAACTTTATGGTTTCAACAAGTCCAGGAAGAAGTTGTTCGTTTTATCCAACAAAATACACTCTTTATTTCCCTTTTTTCACTAAGTATTCTGCTCATCGGAGTCGGCATCATCGTTCAAGTAATCCTAAGCACTCGACATCAACATTATAAAATCTTAGGCGGTAAGAATTTGGCAACCGTAGATGAAGATGTTTTACAAGGCTACCTGGATTCATATTGGAAAGAACTTTTTCCCAAAAAAGGTGTGCCTAATCGGGTATATCTAAAGAACAATCGTATTTATATTTCCGCCGACCTCCCCTATTTTCCCTCTGAAGAACAAAAAACACTCCTGACTAAAGTCGATAAAGATATTTCCAAGGTACTGGGAACGATTTTTGGATACAATCAAGAGTTTTCTCTACAAATAAGTTTTAATGAAGCACAATAATCACCTTAAACTCGCACACCACTATTGGAGCGAACTTGTCTCTCTCGGAGATCTTGTCATTGATGCCACCTGCGGCAATGGTCAAGACACCCTATTTCTCGCAAAAATTGCCCTTTCAGAGGATTCTGGAACCCTTTTCGCCATCGACATACAACCTGCAGCCATAGAATCTGCAAAAAAAAATCTAATAGAGCAATTGCCAGTTCCCTTTTTTGATCGCGTTAAATTTATTTTGGGATCACACGCAACCTTTCCCGAGGAAATAAAACCCGGCACTGTAAAATTGATCGTTTATAATCTTGGATATCTTCCAGGAGGTGATAAAACAAGGACGACTCTAACTGAGTCCACTCTCAAGAGCATAGAATCGGCACTAAAATTGATTTCGAATGAAGGAATGATAAGCATCACCTGTTATCCTGGACATGAAGAAGGAAAAAAAGAAGAGGATGCCATCCTCATCTATTGCGCAACCCTCGATCCACACCACTGGACCTGCCACCACCACCGCTGGATCAACCGCAACAATGCCCCCAGCCTACTCATCATCAAAAAGAATAACCGCACTTTTTAAAGTTCGTCCTATATTCTCCGTTGCATTCTCTGTTGTATTCTGTTAAAGCGTTCTCGCTCAACATCAACAAGCTCTTTACCATATGCATCTTCTAACTTTTCGATTCCTCCAAAATTCGCACTAAGTACCGCACCTATCACTTGTCTCTGAAAGGTTGGCCCTAATAGAAAATAACTCTGATTGCATCGCAAAATAATTTGCTTATCCCCGGTACCCTCTCTACCATAAGGTAGTACTAAGGGATCTCCTTCATACATTCCAAATAGTTCGTCAATGCGAATAATATAGCCTTCCGGAGCTCTTTTATAACCAGAATGACCCCAATTGGGATTTTCCCTATTCATCATCATCATGTGTACAAATATTAATGGCCCCCCTGATAGTTCTTCCCCTTCAATATGTCCCTTTAAAGTTAACGGTAACATGAGCTCTGCAGCGGGCGTCTCCGACGTGATTGTTGCAATACACATATCCCCCTTTAAAGTCGCTTTTGCTTCGTCAAGAACCTCGGTCAACATTTGCCGTTTCTCTGGATTTAATCCATTTACAAGGTTGTTGATATCAATTTGAGAGATGGGTCTATTTGCAGCAGAAAGTTCATCTCCTGGATCAGTTCCTGTAATATTAGGATTCACATTATATTCTGCCAAAGATTCAACTAGATTGAGGCGACAATTTCGCGCTAGGTAGTCAGCATCTACAGCAAAAGCAAGATTAGTGATATTTTGCAAAGTGTCTTGCCAACGTTGCACGTCAAATTTAGCGTGAAATCTACAGGGTTCCTTATTGAACATATGTGCTTGAGCGTTGACCCTATATGTTTTACCAATTAAAGTATCCACTCCATTAGTAATCCTTTGGATTTCATTATTAAAACGGTTAGCGAAATCAATCATATTCTCAATGGTCTTTCTTGCCTGAGCCGTTCTATACTCAATTGATAATTCGACTTGCTGTGCTAACTTTTCACTAGTAAGAGCAATATTCTTTAGATCTTCTGGATCTGTTAATTTTGAGAGAATTACCTGTAGTGGAACAGTATCAAGACTCAATAAATAAGCATATTTTTTATTATGGTCTTGAGCATCTTTCTTTATCTCCGCTAACTCTTCTGGGTCGGGTGCTGGCCAAGGGATTTGGCCCGGTTCAAGATATTCAGTAGAAGGTTGTTCGTCTTCATCTGGAACTTCGACTTGGGCATGCACTTGCTGAAAAATTGCATTGATATCTTTGCCATTTAAATCTGAGGCTATCATTCTTTTTGTAAAGGAACGTTTTTGTAGGACCTCGAGCATTTCCTTTGCTGCCGGTGCATCGGGATTTGCAAATTTAACTGCAATGATGCTTTTGTTGTACACGTCGCGAACATTCCTATCTACTTGACCGAATGATAAAACATTTAATAACAATCGTATAACCCTACCAAAACCTGTTACTTCGTTCAGTTGGTCATTTTTGCCCACCCTAAAGCGTCTAAAATTGAAATTTACACCCGGCTCTTGCAGTTTTACCAGATTGTTTATTGCTATAATCGAATCCATACAACCTCCGCACAAATAATTTTTAATATTTTACACATTACTCAATACAATAGAAGCTATAAGAGTCTCTTGACTCATAATCCCACTGGTGGATAATTGCGCACATAATCAACGAGTGCTTTACTATATCCATCTTCCAACTTTTTTGTGACCGCATCTTTGATACTATTATCTTCCGCTTGGATGGCATTAAGTGTTCCATCTATAGCAATCTCCTCAAAATAAATATGTCCCATATTACCAAAGTGTTGACATCGCAAAATTATTTGCTTATCCTCTGTGCCTTCTCTTCCATAAGGAAGTACGATGCGATCTCCATCACGCATTCCAATGTACGAGTCAAGGTGAATAAATCTGCCAACCGGTGCCCTTGGATAAGGAAGCTGGAACCAATTAGATATTTCTCTATTCCAAATAAACATTCTTATAAATGGCCCATCTAAGGTTTTATTCTCATCAATATCTTCCTTTAAAGATAACGGCAGCATAACCTCATCAGCTTGTACCCTCATGAAAAACGCTTCCAAGCACATTTCCCCCCTTAAAGTCGCTTTGGCTTCTTCAAGGACCTGAGTCAACATTTCTTTTCCCTCTTTATCTAGTCCATTTATCATGTTGTTAATATTAATTTGAGAGATAGGCCGATCATTTTCAGGACTAATTACATTTCTGTAACCAGGTTTCACGTTATATTCTGCCAAAGCTTCCACTAGATCAAGACGGCAATCTTGCGCTAGTTGAGCAGCCCTTACGGCGAAATTAGGTTGATTGTTATTTTGCAGAATGTCACTCCACTTTTGCACATCAAATTTAAAGTTACGATATACACCTGATCTAAAGTCGTCTCTTTGGCCGGTTAAATTTTCTGCTCCATTAGTAATCCTTTGGATTTCATTATTAAAACGGTTCGTGAAATCAATCATCTGGGTTATTCTGAATACCATTAATATTTTAACCTGCGCTGCTAACTTTTCACTAGTCAGAGCAATATTCTTTAGGTCTTCTGGATCAGTTAATTTCGAAAGAATCACTTGAAGTGGAACTGTATCGAGATTCAATAAATAAGCATATTTTCTATTATAGTCTTGAGCATCTTCCTTTACCTCAGCTGCCTCTTCTGGATCAGGTGCGGGCAGAGGGATTTGGTCTGGTTCACGATCTTCTATAGAAGGTTGTTCATCTTCTTTTGGAACTTCGGTTTGGGGATGAACTTGCTGAAAAATTGCATTGATATCTTTGCCATTTAAATCTGAAGCAATCGCTCCTTTTGTAAATGAACGTTTTTGCAGGACTTCAAGCATTTTCTTTGCTGCTGGTGCATCGGGATCTGCAAATTTAACTGCAATGATGCTTTTATTGTACACGTCGCGAACGTTCCTGTCGACCTGACCAAATGATAAAACATTTAATAACAATCGTATAACCCTGCCGAAACCTGTTACTTCGTTCAGTTGGTCATTTTTGCCCACCCGAAAGCGTCTAAAGTTGAAATCTAAACCTGGCTCTTGCAGTTTTACGAGATTGTCTCTTGCTATAATCGGTGTCATATACCCTCAATTAAAAAAATAACTTATTAATTTTTACACATTACTTAATGTATCATTATTATATCAATAAATTAATTACAATGCAAATTATTCGTCATATTTTTAAAGCTTAAAAAAATCGCATTTTTCAGCGCAAAGCGCTGATTTATAAAAGCCTATGGCATCGCCATAGGTAAATTTTGAAAAACGAGACCAATGCCGCGCTTGAGTTCTAGGAGAATGAATCAGGAAAAGTAGCGATTAAATTGATTAAAGTCCCCAGACGTCAATTGTTAGGGAATCGACTTTTTCAGTTTTATGGTAGATTTTTTCATTCCACGATTTTTTTGAATTATCAAAGATTATAAGATGTCCCTCAGTGGCTGCCTTGGTCTTCATGTATTCAGCCGTTTGCTCTAATCCCTCTTGAAGTGCTTTTGGTGAACGATAAATTTTTAGTTCCAGCACAATTAACTGATTCTTAAATTCAACAAATATGTCCACTCTACCCCTACCCAAAGCATATTCGCGGTGAATGCGACCGCCACCGTTCACGATGCGTTGCAGGTACGCCATTAACAGCAAATGAGGTCCAGATTCCTTATATAACATTTCTTCAGCTGTAATAGCGGAATTTTCTCGGTAAAATTGCGTAAACTCCGAAAGCATCTTGTGCATATCAATACTTCCATCGGCCTTGAAGTAGGATGCCCGCTCTTGTGTAAAACTTCGCTGTCTTGAACTGGTCAGTTCGCGCGGAATTACCTCTCGATAGATGGGGTTGGCTATCTGCAAAAGCCCATTTTGCTCAGTTACTAGCCCCAAATCAGACACATACTTGACATCATCCGATGGAAAAGGCATTGGACTTCTTTTGGCAGCAAGAATGGCATCGATTATATTCGAAACACGCTCCTCCTTCAATCTATCTAGAAGCACATCTAAATGAGTATCGCGGCGCAATATGAGAGCATCTCTAGCGCGTATCATTGCCTCTTTTGTGATAGGTTGAGAACGGTCTCGAAGGTCCCTTACAGTCACTTGATAACCCAAAGCATTAACAAGCCAAGGTTGACCTTGTGTTTGTTCATAGGCATAAATAATTGCATCTTCAGTAAATTCTTGTCCTGTCTCGTGAGTGTGTTGAAGGAGCAGAGTTCGAACTTCATCTAGAGAAAAACTCGACAAGACTAGACTTTCGGCTTTGATATTGAATGCACTTCCTCCGATAACCATGGATTGTTGTTCTTCGGAAAATATTCTGTAATCTTTTACGTCCCTGACGCCAATCAGACATATTGATTGTGGAAAGGCACTTGGACGCTCCAGATAACCTGTCCTTAGCTGCCTAAGTACAGAAATAAGTGTATCCCCAATCAAAGAATCAATTTCATCGATAAAAAGAACTAGTGATTTAGAGGATATTTTAGACCATTGTCTTAAAAAATCATATAGAGCATTATAAGGATTATCGGTTATATTTTCAAATAAGGCAAGAGCAGGATCTTGAGGACCATATGTTTCCTGGATTCTTAATTTAATAAGATCTAATATGGTATTGATTCCCTTCTTCACATCACCTCTGGCTGCTTGAGCCTGTTCGACATTTACATAAAGAGGTGTATACTCGTTTTCTTGCATTAGCTGGGTGATGAATTGAAAAACTGCTGATGTTTTTCCAGTCTGTCTAGGTGCATGAAGTATAAAGTAATAACTATGATCTATTAGCTCATGTAATTTTTGTGGACTCAGACGGAGTGGAAGAAGATAATGTCTTCCTGGAATCACCGGTCCTGCGATATTAAAGAATTTCTTGTTATCACTCATAATGTTGCTATTATCTCAAAGAAATGAATATAAGTCGATTGGTTTTTAAGCCAGGCGTATAACCTTACCGCCTGTGGCTTCGAAGCCGAGCAGCTTCCGTTTACCCTGGGGAGAAAGAGTCTCGAATGAGACATATAGCTCGTCCAGCCCATGCCATTCAGAGGTGAGCAAGGCCTCAGGAATAATGCGAAATTCTATTTTTTCAGAAGTTAATTTCCCTAGCACTTTTTTAAACACCCTATATTGGCTGGGGCGAACAACATCTACAGATGGAAAACAGATGCCTATTGGGACTGAGGATTCCATTTGCCCATCAGTAATAATTTTAAGATGCGGAAAACGCTCTTTAGTGATGAGTTGCGCTCTTTTTACAGGATCTAATATAGCACTTGCATCAAAAGAAATATAGGCATCTAAACCCTCGGGAAGGTATCCGGAAATTAGATCTAGGTACTCCCCTGCCACATCGCGACAGTATAGACTCATTAGGTGCCGCCCATCCTCGTTCTCTAAAAGAAGTTCTGTCGAAACACCTACTTCATCTAAAAGCGTTTCGGCGTCGCCGAATCCATGCAACACCCATTCCGCAAGATTTTTCTTTTGGCCTTCATCCCAAGGAAACCCGATCGAAAAATCGGCAGGACCTTTGTAAAGGCAAATGCCTCTGGTTTCATTACGAAATTCCTTCCATAAAGTGTTGCAGAAATGTTCAAGGGATAATTTAAGCGATTGATACTGAGTTTGAGTAGAAAGGGGCTCCGGAAGCCTTGAAAAGAGTCCAAGGTCGATGTTCCATAGGATATCATTGCGGCCCTCGGCAATTTTTCGCTGTTTAGACCAGTCTAGCGTTGATTTTGTGGTTCCGTCCAGGTTGACTTCTAGCATAACGTTTTCTTTTTAAATTGATGATATCTGATTTTCTTCCCCATTTCGCGCCAAAGTTGGTCGAAATAGGATGTTCCATACGATTGGTGTTCATTAGTAAAATGGGGTTCGGGATATATGGATTCAAAATTTGGATGATCGAGCATGCAGTGAATCATTATCGTCGAATAATCTTCATCATCAGTCACAAGTGTTGCTTTGCCGCTATCAGTCAGGGTGCGATTCATTTGTTCAACGAAAACCGGACTGATGATTCGGTGCTTGGCGTGGCACCTTTTGGGCCATGGATCTGGGAAATTAATGAAGATTTCGCTTACACTTTTGTCTGGGAAGTAGTGAGATGTTGTAGAAAGCCCTTCACCGCTGATAATGATTAGATTATTTAGTTCCAGATTTTTGAGTTTTGACCAGATCTTTTTGACCCGTTCGAATTTTTTTTCCACAGCAACCCAATTAAATTGAGGGTATGCCTGTGCTTTTGCAGCGATCCAAGCTCCGTTTCCGCTGCAATACTCAATCATCACAGGGTTTGTATTACCGAAAAGCTCTGGTGCATCCCACCCAGGGAAGATAAACTCAGCAAAGGCATCGTAAAATTTGGGAATATACCAGACACGGTCTTCGATAAGGACGCATCGGTCTTTCCAAGTGCGAGGTGATTTCAAATTCTTAGGCTTCATGGAGAACGGGATTAGTTTTTCTTTTCCTTGAGAAGGTCAATAAACATTTGGTAGAGGGCATCAGATCTTGCGACCTGTGATTGGACCATCTGGTCAGTCCGACTTGAATATAATTCAAATTGTTTATCTGATTTCGCCGTTAGAAGTCTAGATTCTTCGAGCATCCTATTTTCTATTACTTTCATTTCGCGGTATAGAAAGACGTAGGTGGTAATTATCGCGCCAAGTATGGCGACTGCTGAAGTAACGATAGTGATGATTTCTGCGAAGTTTGTGCATTCCATGACCTAAGTATACCACCCTTAAGAAATTTTCACAAGACCTCATTTCGAATCTAGATTGGCATGAATTCTTTTCTCAAGGTTTTGAAGCAATGGAGTCAATTTTGTTCGCGCTTCCTGTTCTAAACGATCGATGAAGAGAACACCATTAATGTGGTCGTTTTCATGCATAATTGCCTTCGCCTCCCAACCGGAAAACCTTTGCTTCATTAGACTGCCATCAATTGCGGTGTATTCAACTGTAATTTCACAAGGACGTTCAACAAGGGAGCGAATAGTAGGAATAGACAAACATCCTTCCGGAGCCTTCCACGTTTCCTTACTTGGCAATGAAAGTTTAGGATTGATAAACACCTTAACTTCCCCAAGATCAGTTATCTTATTTTCATTTCCAATAGGAGTTCGAATGATAAATAACCTAAGAGAACGATGTACTTGCGGGGCCGCCAAGCCAACGCCATCGGCTGCATCCATGGTTTCTACCATCTCTTCTATAAATGTTCTGATTTCATCTGTAATTTCTGTGATTGGATCGGCCGTTTTTCTCAAAACCGGATCTCCATAATATGCAAAAGGCAGTATTCTCAATGGACCATCCGTAATGAGATGCATGGCACGTCCTTTAGCCAATTCACCGGTTCGATAGAACCATCGGTTATGAAATTTTTCGAAATAACTTCTTTCCGTGAAAGTTTCATCATGGCCATTTTGCGATATATGAGCAGTAAAAGTCACCATTGCCACGGAATTCTTTTCTTTAAATTCTAAAATTTCAAGCTTATTAAATATAGAATGATTTGAAAATTGGGAAATATTGCGTTTCCAAGAAAATTTATTCTGGGAATATTGAGGACTTGCGGGATGTGTTGTTTCAATGATGTATTCCGGGAGATTTAATACATAGGCAGAATATCTCGATCGCATAAGCAGAAGCGCATTTTCCGGCAGATGTCCTGCATGAAATATTTTACAACATTGTTCGTATTCTTTTTCACTACCACAAGGGCAAGGATTTACTAGATCTGTCATGCTTTTCTCCAAGTTTCGACAAAGCATAACAGGAATTTTCAAAAATTGCAATTCATATCTACTCCCTGCTAACAACACCCTCACATTCTCATTTTTTCTTATCCTGCCCATCCTGCCGCTTGCGATCCTGCATATCCTGTTTGTACCAGGAATAACAGGATTTGCAGGATCGCAAGCGGCAGGATGGGCAGGATATTGATGGTTTAAAGAATTTAATGAAATTTTTGGGTTATGCGCTCATATGGAGAATTTTCTTAGGGTGATTTGTGATGATCCCCTGAATGCCATTATTGATAAGGTCTGTGGCAGTATCCTTGTCATCTACGGTCCAAGACCATACCTCTTTTCCCTGGTCTTGCAGCCAAGACACCACGTCTTTTGTGGCAATAGAATAATGCAAAGCATAATGTGTTGCCCTAATCTGGAGAAATGCATCGAAATCGTCGAGAGTGTGGACGATTGCGATGAAATTTTGCTGCGGAAGATAAGTTTCAAGACATAGAAGAATGTCAGCATTCAAGCTGCCAACAAGCACAGGGCTATGCCCCTTTTCGGTATGCGAATGAATCCTGGCTAAAACGTCCCCTACTACCTTTGCTAACCGTTGTTCATAAATAGTTTCTTTTTTGAGTTCGACCATGGCTCCCACGTTTCCTCGTGGAATCATGAGAAATTCCTCCAGAGACATGACCCGTTGGTTCGAAAATTTTTTATCAAACCAAGAGCCTGCATCAATATGTTTGATTTCTTCCCAAAGCAATGAATCCACGTCGTGTACAGGTGCATCGGCATAAATATGATGGAGCGTACCATCATGCATGATGATAGGCACTTCATCCTTGGACATTTGAACGTCGCACTCGATAAAATCAACATTCATTTGTATAGCCTCTTGAAAAGCAATCAAAGTATTTTCAGGCGCCTGACTTGAATTGCCTCGATGGGCAATCACTTTCACATGAGATTGCAAAGGGTGACTTTCCATAATACCCGTAATATATAAGATTCATCGATTTCAGTGAAACAATATGTTAGCGCAAAATAGAAATGATCCCTTTCCGACAAATTAGAAATGATCCCTTTCGAGACATCTTCATTATAGCATAAAACCTTTTATTTAACATCTATGTAGTTTTAAGACTTGAACGTAAAGATAAACACTTCAGGAGAGGTTTGCAAAGGGGGCGAGGAGCCCCCAATTATTTGGGTGTCCAGAGGGCCCTGCCCTTTGGCGCAGGGGAGGGCGAGGGGGGCGCGGAGCCCCCCTCGCCCTTTTGCAGGGACGAGTCTGAAGTTATAAGCTTATAGTTAGCACCTTTCCATTGTTTTGGGATTAAGCTTATGTCTTTTCCAAGGGTGACCTTTTCCAGGGTTGTGTTTAACTCTTTCCTTCCAATTCTTAAGCCTTTCTTCTTCAGTTACTTGATTTGGCTTATATGGTAAATCATCAAATATTTGATATTCAATCATTATCCCCTGGTATTGAAATATCAATTCATTATCAAGAGTCGTAATGGCAACAATCATTGCCCGTTTTAGTGCCTCCCGTAGATGTTCGGGTGGATTAAGTTGATAAGTTATCTTATTGTATTGAATTTCTAGGTTTTGTGTTACTTTACATTGTTCCTTTTTACAAAGTGTGTACTTTAAAGACTGGTTTTGCTTTAATTTGCGATGTGCATTGAAAGTGTTGGCGGGTTCAACCCTGAACCGTTTGTTAAAGTTCTCGATGAAGTTAGGCAAAAACTTATTGGCTTCTTTGATAGTGGAGATACCTGCAATACGCATCTCCCATACCAAACGTTCTTGAAGAGTTCCAAAGACCCTCTCAATGCGCCCTTTTGCTTGTGGCGAATGAGCGAAAATTATTTTTACATCAAGCTCCTTCATAGCTCTTGAAAATTGTGTTTCGGCCCCCTCTTTTCCACCTTGATTAACTTTAAAAGTCCCTCTTTTGTCTGCGTAAAGATTAATAGGAAGTCCTCTACTCGAAAAATAAGGCAAACATGTTTGAAAATATGCCTCGGTCGTCTCTTCCTTAGCAAAATATGCACCATAAATGGTTGAGGATGCATCATCAATCAGGAGATGGAGATGACATTTTGCCCCTCTTTCTTCAAACCACTTATGGTTTGATGCATCAATTTGTACAAGTTCTCCTTCACATTCCCTTCTTTCTCTACGTTGATGAATGCTTTTTTTAGACTTCTTTGGGGTCCATAAATGGTACTCAATCATTAACTGCCTTATGAATTCCGATGAATATTTGATATCATGTGCTTCTTCAAGTTTCTCCGAAATGAATAAAGGGGCGAAACCCTTGTAATATTCACTAATGATTTTCTCTATTTGTTGGCGTCTTTCAAGGGGAATGGCACGGTTACTTTTTTTACCTCGTTTCTTGGATGCAAGGCCTTTTGCACCTTCAATTTTGTACTTGGCCCACAGCCTTTTAGCCTGTGGATAAGATATACTTAAAAGTGCAGATGCCTGCTTTAGGCTAATTACTTTAGATTTGACATTCTCGAGCGTCAATGCTCTTTGAATCTCCTTAGAGCTCATAAAAAGATCCTCCAATTTTACCTCCTATTGGCTTCTCTTATTAAAAGAAGTCATAATAGGATTTTCTTAATTAGGGATCATTTCTATTTTGTTGAGAGGGATCATTTTTACGTTGCGCCTACATTTCAGTGAAACAATATTGACATCAATAGATCAACAAACTTACAATATACATTCTTAAAAACGAGGAAACAGATGCTAAATCGACCTAATATTCTTCTCACAAATGACGATGGAGTGCATGCTCCGGGGATCAAACACTTATTTTCGGCCCTTAAAGACTTTGCAAATATTACTATTGTGGCACCAGCGGATGATCAATCGGCAAAAGGGATGTCCATTACAATACGAGATCCTCTCCATATAGAAGAAATCTTCTGGGAAAAAGGGGTCTCAGTCTATAGCGCAACTGGAACACCTGCTGATTGCATTAAACTTGCCATTTCTGTCATCTTGGATTCAAAACCCGATCTCATTCTTTCTGGTATTAATAGAGGAACAAACGCCGGCGGCAACGTACTTTATAGTGGAACTGTTGGAGGGGCAATCGAAGGGGTTCTTAAAGGGATTCCGAGCATCGCTTTTTCTTGCCATGACCTTATAGATCCAGACTATGCATTAGTAGAGAAATACGTTCTTCATGTAGTCAAACACGCAATGGAACACCCCTTGCGTAATGGAACGTTATTGAATGTCAATTTTCCATCGAAAGAGCACAGGGAAATCAAAGGCTTTAAAATGACCCGTCAAGGAAAGGGCGTTTGGGCAGAGGATCCGCTCGAAAGAATGCACCCTCATGGCGATCGCAATTACTACTGGCTAGGGGCCAAAATTGTAGAATTCGATGAGGTGGAAGATTGTGATATCACCTGGCTAAAAAAGGGATTTGCTACAGCTGTCCCAATCCACGTGGGCGAGCTGACAGATCACGACCATCTCAATTCTAGAAAACACCACTTTGATAGTCTTTTTACTGATTTAGACTATTCCGTACCGAAGTAACGATCGCCAAAGTCACCGATCCCGGGCACGATGAACGCATTTTTGTTGAGACCATCGTCAATTTTACCCACAATTAATTTGATGTGCGGACAGAGTTCCTTTACTTTGGTTATTCCTTCAGGTGCTCCTATAATGCCCACATGAATAATCTTTCTTTCATCTGCACCTAAACGAATAAGCTCCTCTAGAGCCAAAAGTCCGCTCCCACCCGTAGCAATCATGGGATCGATCAAAATGATGTTCTGATTTGCACTTATTTTAGGGATATTTTTGTAGTATAAATTGGGTTTTTTCGTTTCTTCATCGCGGCGCATACCGAAAAAACCGACCGCAGCTTCAGGAAAAATTGTCAAAAATGCAGGCAACATGGCTAAACCTGCACGAAGAATCGGAACGATCACAATCTCATCAGATAGTTTTACACCCATGGTTTCTGCCAAAGGAGTCTGGACCTTTACAGAGGTCTTTTCTACACTTTCGCTGGCCTCAGCAGCAAGTATTAAACTCAATTGCTCCGTCACTTGACGGAATCGTCCCCTAGTCGTTGTTACATCGCGCAAAATCGTCAATAATACATCTTTCATTTTACTCTAACTCCCTCAAAATTCTCGTTGTTTTATCTACTGTTGAAAGTGGTTCTAGGTCCAATTCCGTCCCGGCGCCAAGCTCTTTAAATTTACGCGCAGTCACTAGCACTCTTCCTTCCAATGAACCCACGGCACTATTATAGGCAGTGACGGTCCTGTCGAGCCCTTTTCGTATTTCCTCAAAGTGCTCTGCCAGGACTCGGATCCTTTCGTACAAACTCTTGCCAAGATCACTAATGTGTTGTGCATTTTCGGCAATGAGTTCCTGCCTCCACCCATAAGAAACAGCTCGCAAGAGCGCAATCAATGTTGTAGGTGTAGCCAGAATCACCCTTTGGTCGACGCCGCATTCAATGAGTTCAGGATCCTGTTCCAGGGCAGCACTAAAGAATGTTTCACCCGGCAAAAAAAGAACAACAAATTCTGGAGCCGGTTGAAATTGATCCCAATACGATTTTGCAGAAAGTTGACTGATATGCGTCCGCACTTGGCGGGCATGTTCCTTAAGCTTGACAACTCTTGTGCTTTCATCCGTGGTCTCTAAGGCCTCTAGATAGGCCATAAGGGATGTTTTTGAGTCTACGACAATTTGTTTATTGTTTGGTAATTTAATGATAAGATCTGGACGAATTCTCCTGTCATCTACAGTGGCCGATTCCTGTTGAACAAAATCGCAATGTTCCACCATTCCTGCCATTTCAACAACACGGCGAAGTTGGATTTCCCCCCAGCGCCCGCGGACTTGCGGAGCACGCAGAGCTTTTACGAGGTTTGATGTTTCACTCTGCAGCTGAGTTTGCGAAGTAAGAAGCGATTTCACCTGTTCGGTCAAGCCGGCATAGGCAGCGACTCGAATATTTTCAATTTCATGAATCTTTGTACTCACCTTATCTAGAGAGTCTTTTATAGGTTTTACGAGTTCGTCAATCGCCTGCTGGCGTAGTTTGAGATCCCCTTTAGCCCCTTCTTGAAATTTTTCCAGCTTTAATGTAGCCAAGTCCAAAAAGGATTGCGTATTGCTCTTAAGCACTTCAGATGAAACGACCTTGAACGAATCAGAAAGTCTTTTTTGTGCGTCATGATAAAAAGCGAGTTTTGCCTCTGCAACAGAAAGAGCTCCACGCAGATGCACTATATACCAGAGCATCAACACGATAAGCCCAAGAAACGGTAAAATGATCGATAAATACATAAGTCCACCAGATTTGTTGTAAAGAAGGTTACCATTTTTGTATACTTAGGTCCATGAAAAATAAAATATTCTTGTGGTTAGCTCCGATTTTGTTCATGGCAGTGATAGCGCCATTTACTCCATTTCTCGATTTAACAGTATCCCGATACTTTTACAACTTTCCGTCAAGCCCCTTTTACGATTTCATTTATAACTATGGAATCCTGCCCGTTTGGTTTGTCGTCATTCCTGCAATCATAAGTTACGCATTCTACAAAACATGGCGGCCTCATGCACTATTTTTGATACTTACCCTAGCAATTGGTTCAGGAGTCATCACACACGCCATTTTGAAAGACCATTGGGGCAGACCTCGTCCTAAACAAGTGATCGAATTTGGAGGAAAACAAGAATTTCGTCCTTTTTATAAGCCCAATCCATTTCATCAGCCTGAAAAATCAGCTTCATTCCCCTGCGGACATTGCAGTGTTGGATTCTTCTTTTTTACCTTTGTCATATTAGGATGGAGATTACGGAAAAGGTGGTTAGTTTATTCAGGATGGATCTTATCCATTGGCCTTGGAACATTGCTTGGATTAACTCGTATAGCCCAGGGAGGCCACTTTCTTTCCGACGTACTGATGTCAGCGCTCATCATGTGGCTCTCTGCACTTTTGTGCGACTGGCTCGTCTATAAGGAGCCCTTATGAAGGGACTGACGAAACGGCAATCGGAAATCATGGATTTTATTCAGGAATTCATTAAATCGCGTCGATTTTCCCCAAGCTACCGCGACATCATGGAGCACTTTCACTTTTCTTCACTAGGCACTGTCTATCGGCACCTTCATGTTTTGAAACGAAAAGGAGTTCTTGTAGGTGAAAAACGGGGCGGACGGTCTTTGGCCCCAGCAGATGCACCCAAAACTATGAATGCGCGTGGAGAATTAATGCTCCCATTTATCGGTCATATCTGCGCCGGTGAACCCATAGAAACATTTGCCCAATCCCAAACACTTGCCGTTCCCGATTTTCTCGTGCAATCACCTGAAAATACCTATGCTCTTAGAGTTCGGGGTAATTCACTTAGAGATGAGCTGATCTCCGATGGTGATATTTTATTAGTAGAAGCCCGTACAGAAACCTTTGCTGGTGAAACGATTGTCGGAATCGTGAACGATCATGCAACAATAGTAAAGAAATATTATCCAGAGGGCATATACATCAGATTAGAAAGTCTCGACGAACAAAACACAATTGTCCTCAAATCAGACGACCTCGCCATCCAAGGCGTCGTCACCGGCTTAATGCGCTTTTTTATATAAAAATACCTCCTCATATCCTTCATATCCTGCCGCTTGCGATCATGCATATCCTGTTGTCCTAGTAAAACAGGATATGCATGATCGCAAGCGGCAGGATATGAAGGATGGTGTGAAAAATTGGAAGATCACTGATCATCTAAGTCGTCGGGCTCGGGTTCGTACTCTTCGAGGGTTTTAGACCGCTTTCCAGAGATCAGCCTGACAAGTGAAAGCACCCAAGCCAAAAGAATATAGGACCAAGTCACACCAAAAAAGACGATGGCAAAATGATGGAATATGCCATAAAAAATGATCGCCGCAGCAAAAACTGTGAGAAATACAAGTTGAAAGCTAGCTACGCGAATCTGTAATGACTTAATGCTCGGAAATTTCCAACGGCTAACCATGAAATAGCCTAGAATAATCAAAGTCGCAAACAACACCCAAGTGGTAACTTCGGTCGAAAAAAATTGTTCCGATGCTAAAAACAAATTCATCGAAACAACAGCCGCCGCCGCCGCTGGAATTGGCAATCCTGTAAAATTCTTTTTGTTGGCTGCCGTCAAGACATCATCGCCCTTGGCAAGCTGAGAATTTATATTAAAACGAACAAGCCGCAACACGCCGCAAACTGAAAAGACCATCGCAGCAAAAGTGAGGAAAAAAGACAAGTTAGTGCCCGGCTCTATCGAAAAAGTTTTTAATACAATCACCGATGGAGCAACGCCAAATGAAATAGCATCCGCCATGCTATCAAAAATAGCTCCAAATTCGCTCTCTCCTTTTACAGCACGAGCAACAGCTCCATCCAAAACATCCAACAAACCAGAAAGAAGAAGCAACCCAGAAGTCAAAGTCAATATATGGAAATCTATATTGCCAGGAGGAATCATGTTCATCTTAAAGATAACATAAAGCCCGCACGAAAGCGCAAAGGCAGTAATCACATTTGGAAGCAGCTGATTTTTTTCATATTCTTGTAATAAATGGCACGAAGGATTATATTAGCAGTTTCTGGAAAAAAAATCAATTAAAAGAGGAATATG